>JAIYBZ010000027.1 GCA_027488255.1 Comamonadaceae bacterium
CCAATCAGCATTTTCTTCACGCCTTGCTTGCGGAATTCACGCAGGGCACGGGCCGATTCTTCTTCGTTGGTGTACACAAAGATCGCGTCCGCATCGGTTTGCTTGGCTTTCAAGACGGCGGCAGAAAAGTCAACCTGGCCGGCATCGGTGGAGATGTCGGCGACGATTTTGGTGGAGGTGCCTTCGAGCAATTTGGTCAGGGTGTCACGACCGCCTTTGCCGAAGTCGTTGTTCACATAAACAATGGCCAAGGTTTTGGCTTTGCTGTTGATGAATTTGGCCAGTTTGGGGAAAGAAATGCTTTGTCCAAACGCGGTGCGGAACACATAGGGGTTACCTTGTGCGGTGATCGCAGCGGCTTCACCACCGGTGAAGTTGGGCGTTTCGCCGCGCTTGGATTCGGCCATCGAAACCATGATCGAGCCCGAATAAACCGGACCAAAAACGGCGAACACATCGTTGTCCACTGCCTTTTGGGTCAAGCCCTTGGCCACGCCAGGGTTGGTCTGGGTGTCTTCCGTGGTGTAAGTGATTTTCTTACCCAAGATACCGCCCGAGGCGTTGATTTCTTTGATGGCCAGTTCAACGCCGTTTTTGAACAAGGTGCCGGCTGTGGTGCCAGGACCTGACAATTCAACGATGTTGGCGATTTTGATGTCTTGGGCTTGCGCCAAGCCCGACACGGCCAAAGCGGCACATGCGGCGAGGGTTTTCAGAGTGGCTTTCACAGAGGTCTCCTTTGGGGTTGTCGTCAGGCCATTCACACGGCCATGGGGTTGAAAAAACATTTTTCTTTGCTGCTCAAGGTGATGAAAATGTAGTGTGCAAAGTCATAACTCAAGTCAAGTGCATTCTTTGTTATGTTCGATAATCGCTCATGCTCGTTCGATAATCGATCGTATTAAGGGTTAGACCCGAGCCCTGCGGCCGGGGCCAAGGCGTGCTGTACGGCCAGGTAGGCGAACACCAAACCCGGGCCAATCGTGATGCCTGGCGCGGGGTAAACCCCGCCCATGATGGAGTTCATGTCGTTGCCCACGGCGTACAAACCGGCCACTGCTTGGCCCTCGCCATTCAGCACTTGCGCGTGTTGGTTGGTTTGCAGTCCTTGTGCAGCGCCAATGTCGCCGGGGTAGAGCATGACGGCGAAAAACGGCCCTTCACGCAACTCGCCCAAGTTGGGGTTCGGCCCGCCCAGCGTGGCATCGCCGATGTTCTGTTGATACGCCGTGACGCCGCGCTGAAATTGGGTGTCCACGCCGGTTTTGGCGCAAGCGTTGTTGTGGGCCACCGACTGTTTCAGGCCCTCGGCAGAAATGCCCAGCTTGTGTGCCAATTCGTCCAAGGTTGCGCCTTGGGTCAAGTAGCCATCGTCCAAAAACGGCCCCAAACCTTTGCCGCCTGGACGCACCATGCCCATCCCGTAGCGGCGCAGGGCTTGGGCATCGGCGATCAAATAGGCAGGCGAGGCCTGCGGTGCCGACTGCATGCCCAAGGCAAACAAATGGTAAGACGTGCTCTCGTTGACAAAGCGCTCTCCGCGTTGATTGACGGTGATCATGCCGGGCTTGGCCCGGTCCATCACAAAGTGCGGAAAGACCGCAGTGCTGCCATCGGCCCGCGCGCGCAAGGACACCGGGGCCCAAAAGGCCGGGCTTTGCGCGCCCTGCCCTTCCACCGCCCCCAAGCCCCGCGCCAGTGCCAACGCCTCACCTGTGTGACCGGGTGCAGCGGGACACCATTCGGCGGGGATGCCGGGCAATTTTTGTGCGCGCCCAACAGGGTCGCGGTTGAAGCCGCCACTGGCCAAGACCACGCCGTGCTTGACCCGCACGCGGCAGACCGGGGCGTTGGTGTTGTCCGAGACATCGCGGGTGTTTTTCAAGTGCACCGCCACCACCCGACCTTGGGCGTCTTGCGCCAATTCGGCCACCGAGGTGTTGAGGGCCAGCGTGGCTTTCGGGTGCTGCGCCAATGAATGCAACAAACGGGCGACCAACGCGTTGCCCATCACCAAGCGCGTGCCGCGTGGATAGCGCAAGCGGTCCATCAGGTGGCGCCCCACGATGCGCAGCGCGTGTTTGAACGACGCCCACGAGGTGGTCATGGCCAACAAATGGTTGATGTCGGTGCGGTCCACCATCATGCCGCCGAGCACGGTGAACTCTGGAATCGGTGGACGCAGCAGCGAGAACAAATCGCCCAGCAAACGGCCATCAAACGGCACGGGCTCAAGGGCTCGGCCGCACAAGGTAGAGCCCGGCAAATCACTGATGTAGTCGGGGTGCTTGGGATAGGGCCGGTATTTCACCGACGACTGCGATTCGATTTTGGCGACCGCCCGAGCCCCTTGCTGCAAAAAGGCTTCACGCAAAACGGCCGGCGCTTGCGTGCCCACGGCGTGGTTCAAATAAGTCGCCGCCTGCTCCAAGGTGTCGTAGGGGTTGACTTGCGCGCTGTGGTGCGTGCCCGGCACCCAAGTGGTGCCCGCCGACCACGCGGTGGTGCCGCCCACCCATTCGGTGCGCTCCACCACCAACACTTTGGCCCCCTCAATCGCCGCAAACACCGCTGCCGACAAGCCTGCACCGCCGGCACCGATGACCACCCAGTCAAACTCGCAGCCGTCTTCCAGGCCATTGCCCGTGGGTTGGAGGGAACTTGCAGGGCCAAGGCCGTGGGGGTAAACCTGCATCTCAATGTCCCATCAAAAACTCGACCATCAGGTCTTTCACCTGAGCGAACATGTCTGCTCCCGTCAAGGTGGGGCAGCCGATGGCCCGCGCAGCTTCGATCATGGGCGGCACTGCTGGCGCGGTGATGACGCAACCGACCCACATCTGCGGGGTCAATTGGCTGCAATCGATGGGATGCGGATCGCCCGCTTTCATGCCCACCGGGGTCGCGTTGATGGCGATGTCAAAGCCGCTGGGATCGCGGCTGCCCGCCACCACGCGGCAAGTCCCTAACGAGGCCAAGCGCTGCACCAAAGCATCGCGCCGCTGGGTGTCTTCGTCATGGATGGCCAATTCGCTCACGCCCCCTGTGGCCAAGGCATGGGCAATGGCCGAACCGGCGCCACCTGCGCCCACCAACAAAGCTTTTTGGCCGTCCAAGTGGCAGCCCTTCAACGCCAAGGCCTTCACATAACCCAAGCCATCAAACATGTCGCCATGCCAAGTGCCATCGGGGTTGCGGCGCAAAGTGTTGATGGATTTCAAAAACGCCCCCCGCTCCGAGGTGGTCGCACAAAGGTCAAAGTAAGCGAACTTGTGCGGCACCGTGACGATGATGCCGTCGACGTTTTGCGCCAAAGACACACCAGCGGTCCAAGCCGCCAAATGGGCCGGGGCCACATGGGCCGGGATGCAAAGGGCATTCAAACCGGCATCTTGGAACGCTTGGCTCACTCCGGCCGGCGATTTCACCTGCGCAATCGGGTCGCCCACGATGAAATACACCCGCGAGGCACCGTCCACATTCAAAGGCTTGATCAAGGTCATGGCGCGCATCATACATAAAAATGGAATTTAATTCCACTTTTGAATTTATTTCCAAAAATCACTATACTTCGTGCATTCCAACCCTAGCAAAGTGGCTCCCTCCCATGCAGAAGTTCCCCTTGGCCGTGATCGGTGCGGGCGTGATTGGGCGCACCCACATCGAGCGCATGCTGGCAATGCCCGAGTTCGACTTGGTGGGTGTGGCCGAACCCAGCGCGGCGGGACAGCAGTGGTGCCAGGCAAAAGGCCTTGCGGTGTTTGCCACCCACACCGAGTTGCTCAACACCACCCGGCCCCAAGGCGTGGTGATCGCCACCCCCAACGCCAGCCACGTGTCCGTGGCCGCCGACTGCATGGCACAGGGCATTGCGGTGTTGATTGAAAAACCCGTGGCCGACACCTTGGCCGCCGCCGAGCACTTGATTCAACTGGAAAAAGAAACCGGAGTGCCGGTCTTGGTGGGGCACCATCGCCGACACAACCCGATCTTGCAGCGGGCACGCCAAATCATCGATGAGGGCCGTCTTGGACATGTGGTGCATGCCCATGTGATGGCCAACTTTTACAAGCCCACGGCCTACTTTGATGTGGCCTGGCGCCGCCAAAAAGGCGGCGGTCCAGTGTTGATCAACCTGATCCACGACATCGACATGCTGGTGTATTTGTTGGGCGAAGTGCGGGCCGTGCAAGCGCACTCCTCCAACACGGTACGGGGCTTCGAGGTCGAAGACAGTGCCTCGGCTTTGCTCGAATTTTCCTGCGGCACCCAAGCGGTGATGACCGTCTCGGACACCACAGTCTCCCCCTGGTGCTGGGATTTGTGTGCCGGAGAACAAAGCCAATACCCCCGGCAAGCCGTGGCCTCGCACTATTTGGCCGGCACGCACGGCGCCTTGTCCTTGCCCGATCTGGCGCTCTGGCAATACACCGGCGAGCGCCATTGGCACCATGAATTGCAATGCGCGCAAAGCCGTGTGCACGAGACCGATGTCTATGTGCAGCAACTGCGGCACTTTCGCGCGGTCGCCGAACGACAAGACCCGCCGCTGTGCTCCTCGCTGGAGGCCTGGCGCACCCTGCAAGCCACACAAGCACTGGTGCAAGCGGCCCAAACCGGCCAACGCCAAATCTGCCCTGCCTTTTCAGCCTGAAAGAAATCCCATGAGTGGTGTCCTCGAAAGAACCTTGAGCATCTTGGAATTGTTGTCCCAACACGGCGAAGGCCTGGAGCTTGGCGCCATCGCCGACCGCTTGGACATTCCCCGCAGTGGCACACACCGCCTGCTCAGCGATTTGGTGCGCTTGGGCTATGTGCGCCAAACGCGCGGCCACGGCGACTACTTGCTGACCACCAAATTGGTGTCCATGGGGCTGAGTTATTTGAGCAACAGCGGCATAGTTGACATCGCGCAACCGCTGCTTAACCGACTGGCCGAAGTCTCTGGCGAGTTGGTGCGTTTGTCGGTGGTCGATGGCGAGCGCCTCACATGGGTGGCCCGTGCGCAAGGCGCGCGGCAAGGTTTGCGCTATGACCCCGACATGGGCAGCGATGCACGGCTGTCATGCTCGTCATCGGGTTGGGCTTTTTTATCAACCTTGAACGATGACGCTGCAATGGCCTTGGTGGCCAAGCAAGGCTTGGGCATGCCCGATCAATTTGGCCCCGCCGCCCCCGCTACTTTGCAAGCCGTCATGGCCGCAGTGACCGAGACCCGCCAGCGCGGCTACAGCATCACCACCGACACCTACACCGCAGGCTTGTCGGCCCTGTCGGCACCGGTGCGTTTTGCGGGTCAAGCCGCGTTTGGCGTGCTCACGATTGCCGGGCCCACGGTGCGGTTCACCGCAGAAAAAATGACCGAGCTTGCCCCCGAGCTGCTCAGCACCGCACAGCAATTGGCTGCCTCCAGTGGTGCTTCGCCGTTTTTCAGCCTCACGGCAGAAACCGGCACGACCCAACCTGCGGATGGTCGCAAACCCATTTACGCGGTGTGACATGCCCCCCATGAGCGCTTCCCCAGGGCTTGCACTGGAGCCCCAACACTGCGACCTGCTGGTGGTGGGCTCGGGGGCGGGTGCGCTGTCGGCGGCCGTCACTGCTGCCCATCTGGGCCTGCGCGTGGTGGTGCTGGAAAAAGACCCGCAATTTGGCGGCACCACCGCGTGGTCGGGGGGATGGATGTGGGTGCCCCGCAACCCCTTGGCCATCGAGGCCGGCATCGTTGAGCGCCTTGAAAAACCGCTGTCTTATTTGCGCCGCGAATTGGGCGAAAAGTTTGACGAATCTCGGGTCATGACATTCTTGACCCAAGGTCCACGCATGGTCGAATTTTTTCGACGCCACACGGCCTTGCAATTCATCGATGGCAATGCCATTCCCGACTTTCATGGCCACACCCCCGATGCCGCCACCGGCGGTCGCTCGATTTGCGCGGCCCCCTTTGATGGCCGACAACTGGGCGCCCACCTGCCCCTTTTGAAACCGCCGCTGCACGAAACCACGCTTTGGGGCATGGGCATCGCTGCCGGGGCCGAGTTGCGTCATTTCTTGAATGCGCGGCGACAACCTGCTTCCATGCTCTATGTGGCGCGCCTGTTGTTGCGCCATGTGCGCGATTTGCTGGTGCACGGACGAGGCACACGCTTGGTCAATGGCAACGCCTTGGTGGCGGGTTTGGCCAAATCGGCGCTTGACTTGGGGGTGGACATCCGTGTGAACCACCCGGTGGTGCGATTGCTCAAAGACCGCGACCGCGTCACCGGCGCCGTGGCGCAAACACCCCGCGGCCCCCAACACTTTGTGGCTCGCTGCGGTGTGGTCTTGGC
>JAIYBZ010000021.1 GCA_027488255.1 Comamonadaceae bacterium
ACTTCGCAGTCAAGCTGGCCCATCTCGGGCAGCCACAGGCCGCCGCCTTTGGTGAAGACGATGCGCGGGATGCGCACGCCCTCGTGCTCGGTCTTGAGCTGGGCCAACACGCGGGCGGTGTAGGCCAAGCTGAACTCTTGGAACGCGCCATCGGCCAGCACGCCACCCCAGCTGTCAAAGACCATCACCGCTTGCGCGCCCGCCTCGATTTGGGTGTTCAGGTACAGCGCCACGGCATCGGCGTTGATTTGCAAGATGCGGTGCATCAAATCGGGGCGGCTGTACATCAGGGTTTTGACATGGCGGTAGTCGTCAGAGCCAGCGCCCTCGACCATGTAGCACGCCAGCGTCCAGGGGCTGCCCGAAAACCCGATCAAGGGCACGCGGCCGTTGAGCGCTTTGCGGATGCTGGTGACGGCGTCAAAGACATAGCGCAGCTTGGCCATGTCGGGCACGGCCAGCGCGGCCACGGCGGCTTCGTCGCGCACGTTTTTGGCAAATTTGGGGCCTTCGCCCAGGGCAAACGACAGGCCCAGGCCCATGGCATCGGGCACGGTCAAGATGTCGCTGAACAAGATGGCGGCGTCCAGCGGGTAGCGATCCAGGGGCTGCAAGGTGACCTCGGTGGCGAAGTCGACGTTGGTGGCCAGGCCCATGAAGCTGCCGGCCTTGGCGCGGGTGTCGCGGTACTCGGGCAGGTAGCGCCCGGCTTGGCGCATGAGCCAGACGGGGGTGTGGTCAGTGGCTTGGCGCAGACAGGCGCGCAGGAAAGTGTCGTTTTGAAGGGTCATACAGGGGGGACTTTTTGTGCTTTTGAAGGGGTGGCGAGGAGGCTGTCAACTATTGATATTTTGCAAAGTGTCAATCTAGCTTGACATTTTGTCAAATCTCTGTAGATTCAAGCCCGGACCAGACAACTTGAAGGCCAGACATGGACGCCTTGCGCGAAGGGATTCAATCGCCAGCACAGCTGAGAGCGCTTGCGCTTGAGCGCTTGCCGGGTTTGGCCCAGGAATTGCGTCAGCGCCTCATTCAGTCGGTGGCGCAAACCGGCGGTCACTTCAGTTCCAACTTGGGCACCGTCGAGCTGACGCTGGCGCTGCACTATGTGTACAACACCCCACAAGACCGCTTGGTCTGGGATGTGGGCCACCAAACCTATGTGCACAAAATGCTGACGGGCCGCATGGACCGCATGCACACGCTGCGTCAACGCGGGGGCCTGAGCGGCTTTCCGCACCGCCAAGAAAGCGAGTACGACGCCTTTGGCACCGCCCATTCCTCGACCAGCATCTCGGCGGCATTGGGCATGGCGGTGGCCGCCAAGTTGACGGGCAGCGCCAGAAAATCGGTGGCCATCATTGGCGATGGCGCCTTGACGGCAGGCATGGCGTACGAAGCCCTGAACAATGCCGGCACCAGCGACTGCGATTTGCTGGTGGTGCTGAACGACAACGACATGTCGATCAGTCCGCCCGTGGGGGCGCTGAACCACTACTTGGGCGAGTTGATGTCGGGCCGTTTTTATGCCCAGGCGAAAAAAATCAGCCAACAGCTTTTGCGCAATGCACCGCCCTTGTTTGCGCTGGCGCAACAGTTGGAGCAACAAGCGCAGCACTTCATCCAGCCGAGCACGATTTTTGAAAAGCTGGGCTTCAGCTACACCGGACCGATTGACGGTCATGACGTGTTGGGTTTGGTGGCGGCTTTGCAAAAAATTTCGCAAGCCAAGGGGCCGCAGTTTTTGCATGTGGTGACCCGCAAAGGTCAGGGCTACGCCCCGGCGGAGGCCGATCCCGTGGCCTACCACGGCATGAGCAAGTTTGACCCTGCGGTGGGCTTGCAACCCAGCAAACCCAGCCCGTTGACGTTCACCCAAGTGTTCGGTCAGTGGCTGTGCGACATGGCCACCCAAGACAAGCGCTTGGTCGGCATCACGCCTGCGATGCGCGAGGGCTCGGGCATGGTGGCGTTCAGCCAGCGTTTTCCTGAGCGCTACCACGACGTGGGCATCGCCGAGCAACACGCCGTGACGTTTGCGGCGGGCTTGGCCTGCGAAGGCCTCAAGCCCGTGGTGGCCATTTACTCGACTTTTTTGCAACGCGCCTATGACCAATTGATTCACGATGTGGCCTTGCAAAACTTGCCCGTGGTTTTTGCGCTGGACCGTGCGGGCTTGGTCGGGCCCGACGGCCCCACGCATGCGGGGATGTTTGACATTGCCTTCACGCGTTGCATTCCCCACATGAGCGTGGCGTGTCCAGCCAACGAAGCCGAGTGCCGCCAATTGCTCAGCACCGCCTACGCGCAAGACCACCCCGTGACCGTGCGCTACCCCCGAGGCGCAGGCGTTGGTCAGCCGGTGGGCACCGATTTGCACGCCCTGCCTTTTGGGCGTGGCGAGGTGGTGCGATCGGGCCGTGGCTTGGCCATATTGGCCTTTGGCCCATTGCTTTACGAAGCCTTGAAGGTGGCCGAAAGCTGTGACGCCACCGTGGTCAACATGCGCTGGGCCAAGCCACTCGATCTGCCCTTGCTGCAACAGGTGGCCCAACAGCACGAACGATTGGTCACCCTCGAAGACGGTGTCCGCATGGGAGGTGCAGGCGCCGCGGTGTTAGAGGCCTTGCAAGACATGGGGCTGCAAAAGCCGGTGCTGGTGATGGGCTTTGAAGATGCCTTCACGGAACACGGCGAGCCCCAGGCGCTGATGGCGCACTACGGGCTGACGGCTGCGGGCATTCAGCACCGCATCGCCCAAGCGTGGCCGCAGTGGCATGCGGCCCCGGCCCTCAGAGTGGTGGCTTGAATGGCCGTTTGGACCCTCGGTCTCAATCACCGCACCGCGCCGATCCAGTTGCGCGAGCGGTTTGCGTTTGCATCCGATCAGTTGAGCCTGTCGATGCAAGGCCTGTGCAGCCGCTTGGAGTCACACAAAGAGGTGGCGATTTTGTCCACCTGCAACCGCACCGAAATTTACTGCGCCGGAGAACAAGTGCAGTGGCGCGAGACCCTGCATTGGTTGGCAGAAACCGGCAAGGCCCAGGTCGAGAGCTTGCAATCGCACATTTATCGGCTGGAGGGTGGGGCTTCGGCCCGGCACGCTTTCCGGGTGGCCAGTGGTTTGGACTCGATGGTCTTGGGCGAGTCGCAAATATTGGGGCAATTCAAAAACGCGGTGCGCGTGGCCGCAGACTCTGGGGTGTTGGGCACCACCCTGAATCAGTTGTTCCAACGTTCTTTTGCGGTGGCCAAAGAGGTGCGCACCGCCACCGACATTGGTGCCCACTCCATCAGCATGGCGGCTGCAAGCGTTCGCTTGGCGTCGCAAATCTTTGAAAACATCAAAGATGCCCATGTCTTGTTTGTCGGGGCAGGGGAGATGATCGAGTTGTGCGTGGCGCACTTTGCTGCCAAATCGCCCCGCTCCATCACCATCGCCAACCGCTCGGCCGACCGGGCAGATTTGCTGGCGGCTTTGCATGGCGGGCAGACCCTTTCATTGGCCGAGTTGCCCACGCAGTTGCCAAAATTTGATGTGGTCATCAGTTGTACCGCCAGCACCTTGCCCTTGATCGGGCTTGGGGCGGTGCAGCGGGCGTTGCGTGCACGAAAAAACAAACCCATGTTCATGGTCGATCTGGCCGTGCCCCGAGACATTGAGCCCGAAGTCAAAAACTTGTCGGGGGTGTACCTGTACACCGTCGACGATTTGCAACAAGTCATCCAAACCGGCCAGGCCTATCGCCAAGAAGCGGTGGCCGAGGCCGAAATCATCATCGACCAAGGCGTCAACAAATTCATGGCGTGGTTAGACCAGCGCAGCCATGTGCCCTTGATCAAAGAGTTGAACCTTCAGGTCGACACCTGGCGCCAAACCGAATTGATGCGGGCCCGCAAACGCTTTGAAAAAGGCGATTCCATCGACAGCGTGTTGGAGTCTTTGTCGATGGGGCTGATGAAAAAAATGCTGAACGGGCCCATGCGCGAATTGAATCACCCCACCAGCGACCAAAGAGAAAAAGCGGTGGTGGCGGTGAAACACTTTTTTTTAAACGAATGAATGGCCATGAGGAGGCACAGGGTGAGGCTGAAGGGACTGCAGCCAAAAAAGCCGCCAGAGGCACAGTTGTAAGATGGTCACGGGATGCTGGCACGGCATCCCCTTTGTTTTGTATCGCTTTCCTTTTTGAATGTTTATGGCCGCCTCTCCCCAATCCCTCACGGGTCTTGTTCCTTTTTTAAAGCCCTATCGTGTGGCCTTGGTGGTCGCCGCACTGTTCTTGTTGTTGGCGGCGGGCACCACCTTGGCATTTCCTTGGGTCTTGCGGCAGTTGATTGACCAAGGCCTGACGCAGGGCGAGTCGGCCAGCCAGTTGTCTGGGCACTTCTTGCAACTCTTTGGTGTGGCTGCCGCTTTGGCGGTGTTTTCTTCGGGGCGCTACTACACCGTGAGTTGGTTGGGCGAGCGCATCACCGCCGATTTGCGCAACGCGGTGTATGGCCATGTGCTCAAGCAAAGCCCGGCCTTTTTTGAAAGCACACAGTCGGGCGAAGTGCTCTCGCGTTTGACCAACGACACCACCTTGGTGCAAACCGTGGTGGGCTCTTCGTTTTCGATGGGCTTGCGCAATTTGGTCATGGGCGCAGGCGCTTTGGGCATGTTGGTCTGGACCAATCCTTTGCTCATGTTGCAGGTGGTGGCGGTGTTGGTGGCGGTGATTTTTCCCAGCGTGTATTTGGGCCGCCGCGTGCGCCGACTTTCTCGCGCCAGCCAAGACCGGGTGGCCGACTCGAGTGCCATCGCCTCAGAAGTGTTGAACGCCATCAGTGTGGTGCAAAGTTACACCGCCGAAGGACGCGAAACCCACCGCTTCATCGACTCGACCACCCGCGCGCTGGGCACCGCTTTGGGCCGCATTCGCGCGCGTGCTGTTCTGGTGGGCTTCATTATTTTGGCCTCCAGTGCGGTCTTGTTGTGGGGCCTTTATATGGGCACCTTGGCCGTGCGCGCCGGCACCAGCACGGCGGGCCAATTGGGTGAGACGGTGTTTTATGTGATCTTGCTGGCCAGCGCCTTCGCGGTGTTGGGCGAGGTGTATGGCGACATGTTGCGCGCGGCCGGGGCCACTGAGCGCCTGATGGAGTTGCTGCGCACCGAGTCCAACCTGACCTTGGCAGCGCAACCGCTGCAAGCGCCTTGGCCGCAAGGCGGCTCTTCTTTGCAACTCGAGTCGGTGCGTTTCCATTACCCCTCGCGCCCCGACACGTGGGCCTTGGACCAACTGAGTGGTCACATTCAAGCCGGTCAAACCGTGGCGGTGGTGGGCCCCAGTGGGGCGGGCAAAACCACTTTGTTTGATTTGCTGATGCGCTTTCACGACCCGCAGTTTGGCCGCATTGTGCTGGACGGCGTGCCCATTGATCAGATGGATTTGCAAGCGCTGCGCCAACGCATGGCCATCGTGCCGCAAGAGCCGGTGATTTTTTCAGGCACCGTGATGGAAAACATCCGCTATGGCAAGCCCGAGGCCACAACAGCCGAGGTGGAAGCGGCCGCAGAGGCGGCCTATGCGATGGGCTTTATTCGTGACTTGCCGCAAGGCTTTGACACCGACTTGGGCGACCGGGGTGTGCGTTTGTCAGGCGGGCAACGCCAGCGCATTGCCATCGCACGTGCCATTTTGAAAAACCCGCCGCTCTTGTTGTTGGACGAAGCCACCAGCGCGCTGGATGCACAAAGCGAGCAAATGGTGCAAGCGGCGCTTGAAAAAGCCATGGTCGGGCGCACCACCTTGGTCATTGCGCACCGCTTGGCCACGGTGCAACGTGCCGACGTGATTTGGGTGCTGGAGCGTGGGCGTTTGATCGAGCAAGGCAGCCATGCCGAACTGCAAGCCAAGGGCGGGCTGTACGCCAGTCTGGCCGCGCTGCAGTTCAATGCTTCCCACTGAAAACCGCGCACGGCAGCGGCCCCTTACAACACAGCAAACCTCAGCACGCCCAGCGCCAGGCAAGCGCCCAAGACGTGCAGCACGGGGGTGTCTTTTTTCACCAAGGCCCAAGTTGCCAACAGCGTCAAGGCCAGGGCGCTGAGGTCTGGCAAGGCGTGCCAACCGCCGGGCAACCAGGTCTGCCGGGCGAACACACCCGCCATCGCCAAAATGACACCGATCACGGCGGCGGTGATGGCTTGCAAAGGCACGGTGAGCGAGGGCATTTGGCGCGTCCGTTCGACCCACGGGCCGCCCGCCAAAATAAAAATGAACGACGGCAAAAACGTGAACCAAGTTGCCACGCAAGCCGCCACCAAACCGCCCAGCCACGGGATGCCAAACACGGCTTGGCTGTGGCCACCCAAATAGCCGACAAATGCCACCACCATGATGAGCGGCCCGGGCGTGGTTTCGCCCAAGGCCAAGCCATCCATCATTTGCGCCGCGCTGAGCCAGCCAAATTGACCGACTGCCGCTTGGGTCACAAACGGCAACACCGCATAAGCGCCGCCAAAAGTCAGCAATGCCGCTTGGGTGAAAAAACTGCCCATTTGCGTGAGGGTGTGACCGAGGCCCATCACCACCGCCAGCAGGCCCCAAGTGATCCCCCACAAGCCCAGCCCCACGGCCAAAGCGCGTCCCACGCGCTGCCGGCTAAATTGGGTGTGCGCGGGGGAGGGGTCGTGCTCGTTCAGCCAAGCTCGGTTTGCGGGGCTGGCGGAAGTGGAGGGGTTGGCGTCTGTGGTGTCTGAGGCGGTGGTGGCGGTGTCTGTTGTGGCGGTGGTGGCCACCGAGGGCATGACACTGGCAAACGATGGGCCGGGGGCCCAGCGGCCTGATTGGGCCAGGCCATAGCCCACGGCGGCCGCGCCCACAATGATCACCGGGAAAGGCACGCCCCACAGCATGCCCAGCAAAGACAAGGTGGCCAGCACCCACAGCCAGCGCGCATGCAGCGTGCGCTTGGCCATGCGGTGCGCCGCGTGCAAGACCAGCGCAGTGACCGCGGGCTTCAGGCCCCACAGAAGCGCTTGTGTCCAAGGGTGTTGGCCCCACTGGGTGTAGGCCCAGCCCAAGACCAAAAACAGCAGCAAAGAGGGCAGTACAAACAGGGCCCCGGCCGCAATGCCGCCACGCGTGCCGTGCATCAACCAGCCCATGTAGGTGGCCAGTTGCTGCGCCTCGGGGCCGGGCAACAGCATGCAGTAGTGCAAGGCGTGCAGGTAACGCGACTCAGAAATCCAGCGGCGGCGCACCACCAACTCTTGGTGCATCAAGGCAATTTGTCCGGCAGGCCCGCCAAAGCTGATGCAACCCAACTTGAACCAAAACGCGAGGGCTTCTCGAAAGCTCACCGGACTCATGACGGTGGCCTCGGTTTTCGAAGGGGTCGTGGTGGTCGTGGTGGTTGGGGTGGCCATGCGTTCTGATTTTGGGGTGCTTGTGGGGTCACCTATGGGGACGGGTGTGGCGTTTTTCCGTTCGGTCATGGCGCACCCCATTGGTCACGAAAGGCGTGCGCAAAAGCGGGCGTGCCACTCAAGCTCAAACTCAATTCCAGTCGGTGATGGGGCGGACTTTCAAAGGGGTCGAATTGGCCGGTGCTGGGGTTAAAACGCAGGTGGGCGGGCACTGGCAGTGCGTGGGTTATGTGGCCTGAGGCCTTCGCAGTTGCAGTGCCGGAGCCGGAGCCGGAGTCGGAGCCTGAGCGGTGCCAACACGCTTGCAAATCCCAGTCCCAGCTGGCGCCGTCTTCCAGTGCGCCGGGCCCACGGGGGTCAAAGCCAAAAGCCCAGACCAAGACCTGGGACACCTCTTGCAAAAGCGCGGCATTGTGCCGGGCCTCGGGCTGTGCCAAGGCGTCCCAGCAGACCACGCCGTCGGCGTCTTCGGTGCAGTCAAAGTCCAGCAGTTGCAAATTCATGGAGGCTCCGTCTTGAGCGATTGTCGCCTCCCGGCAGTGTCGCTTGAAGGGGGTGGTGAATACAGGAAAGGCTTAATTTGCTTATTTTTTGAGCAATTCATCGCCACTAGGGGATTTTCTGTATACAAGGCGGCGCCCTGCGGTGGTTAAATGTCATTTTTATTGAATTCCCATGTTGGCCACTTCTGTTCGCATCCCCGAGCCTGACACAGGCGACGAAGGCAGCTCACAAGCCGTGAAAGCGCAACAACGCTTGCGCGAATGGATCTTGGCGGGCGACTTGCCTGTGGGCACCCGCATTGCCGAATTGGGTTTGGTCGACCGACTGGGCATGTCGCGCACCCCCATCCGCGCCGCCCTGATGCGTTTGGAGCAAGAAGGTTTGTTGGCCTCTTTGCCCGGCGGCGGTTATGCGGTGCGTACTTTTTCAGAGCGCGATGTGGCCGATGCGATTGAGCTGCGTGGCACCTTAGAAGGGCTGGCCGCGCGCTTGGCCGCCGAGCGGGGCGTGCGTCCGGCACTGATGAAACAAGCCTCGGATTGCTTGGACGAAATTGACCAACTGTTGCGCCAAGGCGCGTTGGACGACGAGGGGTTTTCGGTCTATGTGCGGCTGAATGGCCAGTTCCACAAACTGTTGTCGGTGATGGCCGAGAGCCCTGTTTTAGAGCGAGAAATTGAACGGGCCTCGAGCCTGCCATTTGCCTCGGCTTCGGGTTTTGTGGGGGTGCAGGCCCACACCGCCGATGCGCGCGATATGTTTTTGGTGGCGCAGCACCAGCACCGCCAAGTGCTGCAAGCCATTGAACAACGCGAAGCCGGCAGAGCAGAATTTTTGATGCGAGAACACTCTCGTTTGGCGCGACACAACCTGGGTTTGGCCTTGCTGAACCCGCAGCAATCGGCTCCGCCCGGTGTGCAACTCATTAGAAATAAAGTTTGAAGCATGTTCATTAAAAACACCTGGTATGTGGCCTGTTCGGTGGCCGAGTTGGCTGCCCTTAACGACAAGCCTTTGGGCCGCACCATTTGCAACGAAAAAATGGTGTTCTTCAAAGGCCCGGAAGGCCAAGTGGCGGCGGTCGAAGACTTTTGTCCGCACCGCGGCGCGCCCTTGTCTTTGGGCAAGGTCTGCCAAGGCAAATTGGTCTGCGGTTACCACGGCCTGGAGATGGGCTGCGAAGGCAAAACCGTGCACATGCCCGGCCAGCGCGTGCGCGGCTTTCCGGCCATCAAGAGTTTTGCTGTGACCACCCGCTATGGTTTTGTGTGGGTCTGGCCCGGTGACCAAAGCCAAGCCGATGTGGCGAAGATGCCGGTCTTCGAATTTTTTGACAACCCCGCTTGGGCCTATGGCGGCGGGCTGTACCACGTGCAAGCCGATTACCGCCTGATGATCGACAACCTGATGGACTTGACGCACGAGACCTATGTACACGCCAACAGCATTGGCCAGCCTGAAATTGACGAGACACCTTGCACCACCTCGGTGGAGGGCGACCAAGTGATCTTGCAGCGCCACATGTCGGGCATCCAAGCCCCGCCGTTTTGGCAAATGGCCATGAGTGCCAACGGCTTGGACCCGCAAGCCAAAGTGGACCGCTGGCAGATTTGCCGCTTCACACCGCCCAGCCACATCATGATCGACGTCGGGGTGGCGCTGGCGGGGCAGGGCGGTTTTGACGCGGCTCCCGAACACAAGGCCTACAGCGTGGTGGTGGATTTCATCACGCCCGAAACCGAAACCTCGCACTGGTACCACTGGGGCATGGCGCGGCAGTTCAAGCCGCACGATGCCGCGCTGACCGACAAAATTCGCCAAGGCCAAGGGGCGATCTTCAACGAAGACATGGAGATGCTGCAGTTGCAACAAAAAAACATCAGCGCGTGGCCCGAGCGCAAACTGCTGATGCTCAACATCGACTCGGGTGGCGTGCAATCGCGGCGCATCATCGACCGCTTGTTGGCCCAAGAAAACAGCGCGGCATCTTCCGCAACCCTTTCTGCTTAAATTCCTTCCGCATGAACGCCCCAGAACCAACCTCTCCACTCACCACCCAAGCGCTGGCAGCCGATGGCAGCTTTGAGGTGCAACTGCAGCAAAGTGGAAAAATTTTGCGCGTCCAAGCCGAGCAGTCCATCTTGAAAGTGCTGCAAGACGCGGGCCACGATGTGCCGTTTTCTTGCTCTGAAGGTATTTGCGGCACTTGCCTCACGCGCGTGGTGGCGGGTGTGCCCGACCACTGGGACATGTTTCTCACGCCCGAAGAGCAAGCGGCCAATGACCAAATGCTGATTTGTTGTTCGCGCAGCCAAACCGCGCGCTTGGTGTTGGACCTCTGAGATGCACAGCGCCACTTTGGTCTTGATCCCTGGCCTGATGTGCGACCGCACGGTGTGGTCGGATGTCTTGCCGCACCTGGGCGACTGGGCGCCCCGCGCGACCGTGCCCGACCACGGCTTGTGCGACAGCTTGAGCGGCATGGCGCAGCAAATTTTGGACACCACCACGGGCCCCTTGGCGCTGGTGGGGCACTCGATGGGTGGGCGCATCGCGATGGAGATGGTTCGCATGGCACCCCAGCGGGTGTGCCATTTGACGCTGATGGACACCGGCCATTTGCCCCGGCCCGCAGGCCCCGAGGGCGAGGCAGAAGCTGCCAAACGACACGCCTTGTTGGAAATTGCTGAGCAGCAAGGTGTGGCGGCCATGGCGCGCACGTGGGCCCAAGGCATGGTGCACCCCGATCGCTTGAAAGACGCGCCCTTGATGGAGGCCATCGTGGCCATGTTTGCGCGCAAAACGCCACAGCATTTCGCGGGCCAAATTCGCGCCTTGTTGGCGCGGCCCGATGCCTCGCCTACTTTGCAAAACATCCGCGGCCCGGTGCACTTGGTGTGCGGTGCGCAAGACACGTGGTCGCCTGTGTCGCAGCACCAAGCCATGGCCGAGTTGTTGGCCCAACCGGTGTTGTCGGTCATTCCCGATGCCGGCCACATGGCGCCCATGGAGCGGCCGCAAGCGGTGGCGCAGGTGCTGTTGGCGGGTCTGTCTTCCGCCCCTTGAGCCTCATATCCTTTGATTTCCCTTCACCTTCCCTTTCACTTCACATCACAACCAGGAGACATCCATGAACTTTAAAAAACGTTTGACAACCGGTGCGGCCCTGATGGCCATGGCCTTGGCCAGCTCAGTGAGCGCGCAAGCACAAGAGGTCACCCTCAAGGTGCACCACATGTGGCCGACCGTGGCCATGGGGCACCAGCGCTTGGTGGTGCCATGGTGCGAGACCATCGCCAAAGAATCCAACAACCGCATGCGTTGCCAAATCTTGCCGGCCATGACCGGTGGTGGCACGCCCGCTCAATTGGTCGACCGGGTGAAAGATGGCGTGGACGATGTGGTGTTGACGCTGCCCGGCTACACGCCCGGCCGCTTCCCCATCATGGAAGCGTTTGAGTTGCCCTTCATGACCAACACCGCCGAAGTGGCCTCGGCCGCCGCGTGGGACTACATGGTCAAGTACGGTGCCAAAGAGTTCACCGGCTCCAAGATCTTGGCGACTTGGGTGCACGACGAAGGCTTTGTCAGCACCTCCAACAAAGCCATCAAGACCATGGACGATTTCCGCGGTCTGAAGATCCGTGCCGCCAGCCGCCAGTCCACCAAGTTGTTGGCCAAGTTGGGCGCCACGCCCGTGGGCATGCCCATTCCGCCAGTGGCCGATGCGATGACCAAAGGCACCATCGATGGCTTTTTGACCGCATGGGAAATCATCCCTTCCTTCAAGTTGCACGAGGTCAGCAAGTTCCACACCGAGATCGAGGCCAGCCGCCCATCGATGTTCACCGCCGGTTTTGTCATGGCCATGAACCAAGCCAAATACGACAGCTTGCCCGCCGACTTGAAGAGCATCATCGACAAGCACAGCGGCGCCACCATGTCGCGCACCATTGGCCGTTATTGGGATGAGTCCACTGCGGTCGGCCGCAAAGCCGCACAAGACCGTGGCAACACGTTCAACAAAATCAGCGCGGCTGAAACCGACCGTTGGATTCAGGCCTCTGCGCCTTTGTACGACGAGTGGGTGGCTGAGATGGACAAACGCGGTTTGCCCGGCAAGCAAATGCTGCAAGACGCCAAAGACCTGATCAAAAAATACAACCGCTAAGGGCAATCCTGCCCCTCCGGCTGGAGGGGCAGGTGAGTGCCACCATGGGCTGCAACAGCCAGCTCTGAGAGACAACTGCGTAAGGTCTGGACATGCATTCTTTTTGGTTGATGGCGCCGCTCTGTCGGGCCTTCGGTGTGGTGGGCGCTTTTGTGGCGCTGGCAACGGGTTTTTTGACGTTTGTCAGCGTCATCATGCGGGCCTTGTGGTCCACACCCATCTCGGGTGATGTCGAGATGACGCAGATGGGCATCGCCTTTGCGATCTCGATGTGTCTGCCGTATTGCCAATTGCAAAAGGCCAACATCATTGTGGATTTTTTCACGCAAAAGTCTTCCGATGGCACGCGCCGAGTGCTCGATGCGATTGGCAGTTTGATGCTGGTGTTGTTGTATGTCTTGTTGGCCTGGCGCACGAGTGTCGGCGCCGTCTCGGTGCGCGAGGCCGGTGAAACTACCATGATCATTGGCCTGCCCATGTGGTGGGCCTACGCTTGTTTGGCCCCCGGTTTGGCATTGGCCGCTTGGGTGGCTTTGGTACAAATTTTTCAGGGCTCCACGGTGTCCGAGGCAGAGGTGTCGGCATGATGCAGTGGGCTCCCCAAATTGGCTTGGCGATGTTTGTCGCCATGGTGCTTTTGATGGCCGTGCGCGTGCCCATCGCCGCGTCGATGTTCATCCCCGGCTTGGTGGGTTATTGGCTCATGACCGACAGCACCAACACCTTGAATTTTCTCAAGGGCAGTGCGGTCGCGCGCCTCACGGTGTACGAGTTGAGCGTCATTCCCTTGTTTTTGTTGATGGGGCAATTTGCCACCCAAGGGGGCTTGAGCCGCGATTTGTTCAAGGCCGCAGCCGCGGTGGTGGGCCATGTGCGGGGCGGCTTGGCCATGGCCTCGGTGTTGTCTGCCGGGGCCTTTGGCGCGGTTTGCGGTTCGTCGGTGGCGACCTCGGCCACCATCACCCAAGTGGCTTATCCCGAAATGCGCCGGCACGGTTACCAAGGCCGTCTGTCCACCGCGTCTTTGGCGGCGGGCGGCACCTTGGGCATCTTGATTCCGCCTTCGGTGCCCTTGGTGGTGTACGCCATCTTGACCGAGCAAAACATCGCCAAGCTGTTTGCCGCGGCCATCGTGCCGGGCGTGGTGGCCATGTTGGGCTACATCGTGGTGATTGGCCTGTATGCGCGCTCGCGGCCCGAGATGGCGCCTTTGACGCCAGCCTCTACCGGCGTTGAAAAAATCTCGGCCATTTTCAGAATCTGGCCCATCGTGGCGGTCTTTTTCGTCGTGTTTGGCGGCATTTATGGCGGCGTGTTCTCGCCCACAGAAGGCGCGGGGGTGGGCGCGGTTATGACTTTGTTGGTGGGCTTGTTCAAGAAAGAACTGAAGCTCTCGGGCATGCAAGCAGCCTTGCTCAGCACCGCAGAAACCACTGCCATGGTGTTCATGATTTTCTTGGGCGCCGACATGATGAATGCCACCTTGGCCTTGACCGAAATGCCCAAGATGGTGGCCACTTGGGTCGCCGGTTTGCCGGTGCCACCTTTGGGCATCGTGACGGCGGTGCTGTTGCTGTACATCTTGTTGGGCTGCGTGATGGACGAGTTGTCCATGCTGCTGCTGACCATCCCGGTCATTTTCCCGGCCGTCATGGCGCTCGATTTGTGGGGCCTCAGCTACGAGCTCAAGGCCTTGTGGTTTGGCATCTTGGTGCTGATGACCGTCAGCTTTGGTTTGATCGCGCCGCCCGTGGGGCTGAACGTTTATGTGGTCAACAACTTGGCGCGTGATGTGCCCATGAGCGAGACCTACAAAGGCTTGGCGCCATTTTTGGTGTGGGACATCTTGCGTCTCGCGGTGTTGCTGATGGTGCCCAGTTTGAGCTTGTGGATGGTCGCCCAACTGTTCACCCGCTGACCGGCTGAAGCCCCATCGGCATGGATGCCATCTTCACCATTCTGGGCATCACGGGCCCGATTTACCTGGCCATTGCGCTGGGTTATCTGGCCACGCGCCGAGGGGTGTTTGAGCCCGCCGACATGCGGGTGTTTGGCAAGTTCACCCTGAACTTGGCCTTGCCGGCTTTGCTGTTCAACGCCTTGTCGCAGCGCAGCATCGGCGAAATTTTGAATGCCCAATACCTGCTGGCCTATGCCTTGGGCTCGATGGCGGTGTTGTTGGGTGGGCTGTTTTGGGCCCGCAAAGTCAAAGGCCACAGCCTGAGCTACAGCAGCATGATGGCCATGGGCATGTCGTGCCCCAACAGCGGTTTTGTGGGTTACCCGATCATGCTGTTGACTTTGGGCCCTGTGGCGGGTGTGGCGCTGGCGCTCAATATGGTGGTGGAAAACCTGCTCTTGATTCCCTTGCTGTTGGCCGTGGCCGATGCCGAGGGCGGGCGGCCCGGGCAGTGGAAACAGGTGCTGTGGCAAAGCTTAAAAAACCTCGGGCAAAACCCCATGATCTGGGGCATTGGCGCAGGCTTTTTGTTTTCTTTGGCCGGTTGGACATTGCCCGCCCCAGTGGGTCGCACAGTCGATTTGTTTGCACAGGCCAGCGCGGCTTTGTCGCTGTTTGTGATTGGCGGCTCGCTGGTGGGACTGAAAGTCGAGGGCCTGCGGGGCACAGTGGGCCAAATCGTAGGGGGCAAGTTGTTTTTACATCCCCTCGCTATGTTTTTGGTCCTGAGCTGGGGAGTCACCATTCAAGACCCCGCGCTGCGCACCGCCGCTTTGCTGACCGGCGCTTTGCCCATGCTGGGCATCTTCACCATCTTGAGCCAGCGCCACGGTCACGGCGCGACCAGTGCCGCCGCTGTGTTGGTGACCACGGTGGTCTCGTTCTTCACGCTCAGCGGCTTGCTGTGGGTGTTGCAGCACCACCCCCTGTAAGCCGCACCGGGCGGGTGAATTTCAGGGCGTGAGCCATTCTTTGGCCACCTCGGTGATCAAGGCCAGGGTGGCTTGTTGGGTCAGGGTGGTGGGCCGCAAAGAGCTGACTGCGGTGGTCAAGGCGATGGTCAGGGCCGGCTCTGAGACGGGCCGCACCGCAAACGCCGAGGGCCGCACCGAACGCATCACCGCATTGCGCGACAAGATGGCGCAGCCTGCGCCATCGGCCACCAAATCCAAGATGGCGCTGACGCCGTCGATCTCCAGCGCGATGTGCGGGCGGCAGCCGATGGCCGCCATTTCAGACTCGACATGCATGCGGATGGCGTTGGGCCGGGTCGGAATGACCAGCGGCAACTGGGCCACCTCACGCAAGGGGATTGGCGGCGGTGGCGGGTCTTCTTGCAGACCCGGTGGCCGCGGTTGCACCAACAGCAGTTCTTCGCGCACCAAGGGCGTGTGCTCGATGCCCGCCGCAGGGTTGGGGTTGTAAAGCACCGCGATGTCCAAGCGCCCGTTTTGCAGGTTTTCTTGCATGGCGGTCGACAAACCCTCGCTGATCGACAGTTGCGCCTCGGGCATGCGTTGGCGGAAGGCGCGGGTCAAGGGTACGGTCAAGACCCGCGCCACACTGGGCGGCATGCCCAGCGCCACTCGGCCCGACAAGCCACTGCGCACGCGCCCCAACTCTTCTTGTGCACGTTCGACTTGGTGCAAGATGCCCCGGCCATGCTCCAGCAACAATTGCCCCGCTTGCGTGGGGGTGGCGCCACGGCCATTGCGCACCAACAGGTTTTGCCGAAGCTCGACTTCCAGCAAACGCACTTGGCGGCTGAGCGCGGGTTGGGCCACGTTCAGGGCCTGCGCCGCTCGGGTGAAGCTGCCCAACTCGGCCACGCGCACAAAATATTCCAGCTGTTTGAGGTCCATGGCGCCCTTTCAGAAGCGGTAATTTTGTCATATCCAAGGCTCGGTTATGCAAAATTGTTCTAACTGGTAGTGGCCCCAAGGGCTGGGATGGCGCAGGGGCTGACTGCACAATCTTTGGCAGTCATTTGCCACCTCTAGGAACCCCCATGAGCCGAAGCCAACCCCTGATCATCGATGTGCATGGCCACTACACCACTGCGCCCAAAGCGCTGGAAGAGTGGCGCAACCGGCAAATTGCCGGCATCAAAGACCCGGCCATGATGCCCAAAGTGTCAGAGCTGAAGATCAGCGACGACGAGTTGCGCGAAAGCATCGAGACCAACCAATTGGCCAAGATGAAAGAGCGCGGCTCAGACATCACCATCTTCAGCCCGCGCGCCAGTTTCATGGCACACCACATTGGCGACTTTCAGGTTTCGTCCACCTGGGCGGCCATTTGCAACGAGCTCTGCTACCGCGTGGCGCAGTTGTTTCCCGACCACTTTGTGCCGGCCGCCATGCTGCCCCAATCGCCCGGCGTGGACCCCGCCACCAGCATTGCTGAATTGGTGAAATGTGTCGAGCAGTACGGCAACGTGGGCATCAACCTGAACCCCGATCCCTCCGGCGGCCACTGGACCTCGCCGCCTTTGTCGGACAAATCGTGGTACCCCATTTATGAAAAGATGGTGGAGTACGACATCCCCGCGATGATCCACGTCTCGACCAGCTGCAACAGCTGTTTTCACACCACCGGTGCCCACTACTTGAACGCCGACACCACCGCCTTCATGCAGTGCCTGACCAGCGATTTGTTCAAAGATTTCCCCACCCTGAAGTTTTTGATCCCGCATGGCGGCGGTGCCGTGCCGTACCACTGGGGCCGTTTCCGTGGCTTGGCGCAAGAGCTGAAAAAGCCCTTGCTGAGCGAGCACCTGCTGAACAACATCTTCTTTGACACCTGCGTGTACCACCAGCCCGGCATTGATTTGTTGACCAAGGTGATCCCGGTCAAAAACATTTTGTTTGCCTCTGAAATGATTGGTGCGGTGCGCGGCATCGACCCCGAAACCGGCCACTATTTCGACGACACCAAACGCTATGTGCAAGCCACGGGCAACTTGAACGACGAGGCCCGTTATTGGGTTTATGAAGGCAATGCCCGCCGCGTATTCAAGCGCTTGGACGACCAACTCCAAGCCAAAGGCCGCTGATCTCGAACCCCCGTATTCATCAAGGAAAAAACATGTACGAACTTGGCGTGGTTTACCGCAACATCACCCGCGCAGATCGCGCTGCAGCCGATGGCTTGGCCGCTTTGGGCTCGGCCACGGTGCACGAGGCCATGGGCCGTGTCGGCTTGCTCAAGCCCTATATGCGCCCCATTTATCCGGGCGTGCAAGTCTCGGGCACGGCCGTCACGGTGCTCTTGCAGCCCGGTGACAACTGGATGATGCATGTGGCCGCAGAGCAGATCCAGCCCGGCGACATCGTGGTGGCCGCGGTCACCGCCGACTGCACCGACGGCTATTTTGGCGACCTGTTGGCCACCTCGTTTCAGGCCCGCGGCGCGCGCGCCTTGGTCATCGACGCCGGGGTGCGCGATGTCAAAGAACTGCAAAAAATGAACTTCCCCGTCTGGAGCAAAGCCATCTCCAGCAAAGGCACCATCAAGGCGACCTTGGGCTCGGTGAACATCCCGGTGGTGTGCGCCGGCATGTGGGTGACGCCCGGCGATGTGATCGTGGCCGACGACGATGGCGTGGTGTGCGTGCCCGCTGCGCGCGCCGCGCAAACCTTAGAAGCCGCGCAAAAACGCGAAAGCTTCGAAGGTGAAAAACGCGCCAAGCTGGCCTCAGGCGTGCTGGGCCTCGACATGTACAAAATGCGCGAGCCCTTGGCGGCAGCCGGTTTGAAGTACATCGACTGACGCGCCGACGGGCCTCTTTGAAACGCTTCCTTCAAACGCTTCTTACAAACGCTTTTTTAAACGCCTCATCTTTACAAAGCCATTCAGCAGGAGCACCCCATGAGCCAATCGTTTGATTTCCACCCCGACCGCAGAACCGTTTTGGCCGGCCTCATGGCTGCGGGCCTGCCCAGTTGGGCATGGGCGCAAAACGCGACGGCGCGTTTGGTGGTGCCCTTCACCCCTGGCGGCAGCACCGACATCTTGGCGCGCGCCATGGGCCCTTACTTGGGCAACACCGCTGACCAAGGCGCCATCATCGACAACAAACCCGGGGCAGGGGGCAGCATTGGGGCCGAGCTGGTGGCCAAGGCCAAAGCCGATGGCTTGACTTTGTTGATGGGCCACATTGGCACCTTGGCCATCAACCCCGCGCTGTACCCCAAATTGCCCTACGACCCGATCAAGAGTTTTGAGCCTGTGATGGGCGTGGCGCGTGTGCCCAATGTTTTAGTGGTGTCGGCCAAGTCGGACATCAAGTCGCTGAAAGACCTGGTGGACGCGGCCCGGGCGCGCCCCGGCCACATGACGTATTCGTCGGGGGGCAACGGCAGCGCGGCCCATGCCACCTTTGAGTTGCTCAAGATGCGCGCCAAGATTTTTGTCTCGCACATTCCTTATCGCGGCGCTGCGCCGTCCATCAACGATTTGATCGCGGGCCATGTGGACACCACCATGACCGGCTCACCCGCTTTGTTGCCGCACATCCGCAGCGGCCGGCTGCGCGCCTTGGCGGTGTCCAGCACGCAGCGCCTGCCCAGCTTGCCCGAGGTGCCCACCGTGGCCGAGTCGGGCTACCCGGGCTTTGAAGCCGACCAGTGGTACGGCGTGCTGGCCCCGGCAGGCACCCCGGCTGCCGTCATCAAGCGCCTCAACGAGTCGGCCAACCAAGGCCTGAAGCAGCCTGAGGTGCTCAAGTCTTTGTTGAGCGAGGGCGCGGTGCCGATCGGCGGCAGCCCCGAAGTGTTCGGCCGATTGATCGCATCCGAGTTGCCGCGCTGGCGTGAAGTCGTCAAAGCCAGTGGCATGAAATTAGATTGAATGGAGAGAAAACTTGAGCAAACCCACCACCGGTGATTTCACCAAAACCGCAGGCTGGATGGACTGGTACACCGGCCCTGCGCAACCCACGTTCAAAGTGCCTGCCGGTGCGGTCGATGCGCATTGCCACGTGTTTGGCCCTGGCGCTGAGTTTCCTTATGCACCCGAGCGCAAATACACGCCGTGCGATGCCTCCAAGCACCAGTTGTTTGCCCTGCGCGACCACTTGGGCTTTGCACGCAATGTGGTGGTGCAAGCCACCTGCCACGGCGCGGACAACCGCGCCATGGTCGACGCTTTGCTGAGCTCAGGTGGCCGGGCGCGTGGCGTGGCGACCGTCAAGCGCGGCGTGACCGATGCAGAAATTCAGGCCATGCACGATGCCGGCGTGCGCGGCGTGCGCTTCAATTTCGTCAAGCGTTTGGTCGACTTCACGCCGAAAGACGAGTTGATGGAAATTGCGGGTCGCATTGCCCAATGGGGCTGGCATGTGGTCATCTATTTTGAAGCCGTTGACCTGCCCGAACTGTGGGACTTTTTCACCGCCTTGCCGACCACGGTGGTGGTGGACCACATGGGCCGCCCCGACGTGTCTCTGCCGGTCGATGGCCCGCAATTTGCGTTGTTTGAAAAGTTCATGCGCGAGCACCCCAATGTCTGGAGCAAGGTGTCTTGCCCTGAGCGTTTGTCGGTCACGGGCCCCAAGGCTTTGCACGGCGAGCAAAACGCCTATGCCGATGTCATTCCCTTTGCCAAACGCATCGTGCAAGCGTTTCCCGACCGCGTGTTGTGGGGCACCGATTGGCCGCACCCCAACCTGAAAGACCACATGCCCGACGACGGCTTGTTGGTCGACTTTATTCCGCACATCGCCCCGACCCCCGAATTGCAGCAAAAACTGCTGGTCGACAACCCGATGCGTTTGTATTGGCCTGAGGAGCTCTGAAATGGCACTTGAAAAACCCTACACCGACGTGCCCGGCACGATCATTTTTGATGCCGAGCAATCGCGCAAAGGCTACTGGATCAACCAGTTTTGCATGTCGCTCATGAAGGCCGAAAACCGTGAACGCTTCAAAGCCAACGAGCGTGCGTATTTGGACGAATGGCCCATGACCGAAGAGCAAAAGCAAGCGGTGCAGGCCCGCGACTTGAACTGGTGCATGCGCACGGGCGGCAATATTTATTTCCTCGCCAAAATTGGAGCCACCGATGGCAAGAGCTTCCAGCAAATGGCGGGCTCGATGACCGGCATGACCGAAGAGGAATACCGCCACATGATGATCAACGGCGGCCGTCGCATTGAAGGCAACCGCTACATCGGCGAAAACGGTGACGCGCAAGCGCACAACCAACCGCAAGGCGCGGCAGGAAAGAAGGCATAAGCATGGCAAAAATTACCGCATCTGTTTTCACATCGCATGTGCCCGCCATTGGCGCGGCCATGGATTTGGGCAAAACCCACGAGGACTACTGGAAGCCACTCTTCAAGGGCTACGAGTTTTCTAAGCAGTGGATGAAAGACAACAAGCCCGATGTGATTTTTTTGGTCTACAACGACCATGCCACGGCCTTCAGCCTGGACCTGATCCCCACTTTTGCGATTGGCACCGCCGCCGAATTCAAGCCGGCCGACGAAGGCTGGGGCCCACGTCCCGTGCCCGTGGTCAAGGGCCATCCCGAGTTGGCCTCGCACATCGCACAGTCGGTCATTCAGCAAGATTTTGATTTGACGATCGTGAACAAAATGGAGGTCGACCACGGCCTCACCGTGCCGCTGTCGCTGATGTGCGGCGAGCTCGACCCAGTGAAAGACGCTTGGCCTTGCCCGGTGATTCCTTTTGCGGTGAACGTGGTGCAGTACCCCGTGCCCAGTGGCCAGCGCTGCTTCAATTTGGGCCAAGCCATCCGCAAAGCGGTGGAGAGTTACGACGAAGACCTGAACGTGCACATCTGGGGCACGGGCGGCATGAGCCACCAACTGCAAGGCGCACGCGCCGGCTTGATCAACCGCGAATGGGACAACGCGTGGCTGGACAAACTGATTCAAGACCCGGTGGCCTGCGCCGCGACACCGCACATCGACTACGTGCGCGAAGCGGGCAGCGAAGGCATTGAGTTGGTCATGTGGCTGATCGCCCGTGGGGCGATGAGCGACATCCAAAACGGCCAAGTCAAGGGCGCGGCCCCCACGCTGCGCCACCGCTTTTACCATGTGCCCGCCAGCAACACGGCGGTGGGACACGCGATTTTAGAAAACGCATAAGAGGACCTCAGCATGAGCAAAACCATCAAAGTCGCCTTGGCGGGCGCGGGTGCCTTTGGCATCAAACACCTGGACGGCATCAAAAACATCGAGGGCGTGGAAGTCGTCTCGCTGATCAGCCGTGACATCGAAAAAACCAAAGAAGTGGCGGCCCAATACGGCATTGCCCATGCCACGACAGAGCTCAACGAAGCCTTGGCCCTGAAAGAAGTCGATGCCGTCATCTTGTGCACGCCCACGCAAATGCACGCCAGCCAAACCTTGGCTTGCTTGAAAGCAGGCAAGCATGTGCAGGTGGAAATTCCGCTGTGCGATGTCTACAAAGAGGGCCAAGAAGTTTTGCGCGTGCAAAAAGAGACGGGCTTGGTGGCGATGGTGGGCCACACCCGCCGCTTCAACCCCAGCCACCAGTGGGTGAATCAAAAAATCAAGGCCGGTGCTTTCAACATCCAGCAGATGGATGTGCAGACCTACTTCTTCCGCCGCACCAACACCAATGCGTTGGGCCAAGCGCGCAGCTGGACCGACCATTTGCTGTGGCACCACGCCGCGCACACGGTGGATTTGTTTGCCTACCAGTGCGGCAGCCCGATCGTGAAAGCCCATGCGGTGCAAGGCCCGATTCACCCGGTGTTGGGCATCGCCATGGACATGAGCATCCAGATGAAAGCCGCCAACGGCGCCATCTGCACTTTGTCTCTGAGCTTCAACAACGATGGTCCCTTGGGCACGTATTTCCGCTACATCGGTGACACCGGCACTTATCTGGCCCGATATGACGACCTGTACACCGGCAAGGATGAAAAGATCGATGTGTCCCAAGTGGCCGTGTCGATGAACGGCATTGAGTTGCAAGACCGCGAATTTTTTGCCGCGATCCGAGAAGGCCGCGAGCCCAACTCCAGCATTGCCCAAGTGCTGCCGTGCTACCAGGTCTTGCACGACCTGGAGCAACAACTGAACAGCTAAAACATGAGCCCCTCGCAAGCTGAGCGCAACAGCTTGCGCGTGATGGGCCTGGCGGGCTTTGCCAGCATGGCCTCGATGCGCATGTGCGACCCGATGTTGGTGGTGTTGGGGCAAGAGTTTCAGGTCACCACCGGCGAGGCTTCTCGGGTGGTCTCGGTGTTTGCGGTGTCGTATGGGCTGTCGCAACTGGTGTACGGCCCCTTGGGCGATCGCTTTGGCAAACTGCGGGTCATTTTTCTGGCGGTGATGGCCTGTGCGGTCTTCAGTGCCCTCACCAGCCGTGTCGCTGATTTCGAGTGGCTGGTGTTGCTGCGCGGTTGCATGGGCGCGGCGGCGGCGGGCATCATCCCCTTGTCGATGGCGTGGATTGGCGATCAAGTGGCCTATGACCGCCGACAAGAAACCTTGGCCAAATTGATGGGCTACACCGTCAGCGGCATGATGGTCGGCCTCTGGTTTGGGGGCTTTGCCGCCGAGCATTTGGGTTGGCGCACGGCCTTGGCGGTGGTTTCGGGCGTGTTTGCCGTGGCGGCATTTTTGTTGTGGCGCAAGCTGCAACAGACGGCACAACAGACGGCACAAAACACAGCGCTGGAACCCCCGGTGGCTGATGCGCCCGCCTTCAGCATGGCGGCTTATTTGGCGAACACCTGGGCCATGCTGCGCTTGCCGCGTGTGCGTCAGGTCTTGGCCGTCACGGCCATCGAAGGCGCGTTGGTGTTTGGTGCCATGTCCTTTGTGCCCACCCACTTGCACCAGCAGTTTGGGCTGAGTGTGCTGGTGGCGGGCTCGGTCATGATGCTTTATGGCGTGGGCGGCTTGCTCTACAGCCAAATGGCCCGGCGCTGGCTCACATGGCTGGGCGGTGAGCGGGGCTTGGTGCGGACGGGTGCGGCCAGCATTGTGCTGGGCATGTTGTTGTTGGCCTGGGCCCATCAGCCGATCTTGGGCATGTTGGCCTGCTTGGCGACCGGCTTTGGTTTTTACATGTTGCACAACACCTTGCAAGTGCAAGCCACTCAAATGGCACCGGCCTCACGCGGCACGGCGGTCACTTTGTTTGCCAGCTTGCTGTTTTTTGGCCAGTCGAGTGGGGTGCTGATCATGGCCGAAAGTGTGGACCGTGGTTGGTTGCCCTACGCCTTCACTTTGGCGGCCTTGGGCGTGGCCGGTTTGGGGCTGGTGGTGCAGCGTTTGGTGGGCAAACACCGAGGGGCTTAGAGCCCAAACCCCAACAACTTTTTGGGCGTGTCCCACAGTACGGCTTGTTGGTCTTCGGCGTTGGGCAACCAGTCGTTCACCTGTGCCCGCAGCGGCCCGTAGTCGATGCGCGCAGGGGCGCGTAAAAAAGGCCAGTCCGAGGCCCACACCAGCGCCTTGGGGGTAAAGGCCTCGATCAGGGCTTTGACATAGGGCCGGGCATCGGCATGGGGAAAAGCCTGGCGCGAAAATTTGGCGCAGCCTGACAGCTTGACGCAAGCGCGGCCCGTGCCGGCCCAAGACAGCAAGGTGGTGAAGCCGGCTTGGCCCAGCCCTGCGTTGGCCTGGGGCCGACCGCAATGGTCAAACAAGACCCGTGTTCCACTGTCTTGCAGCAGAGGGTTCAGCGCCACCAGTTGGTCGCCTTCAACTTGCACTTGGACCCACATGTCCAAGTCGCGCAGGTGTTGCAGCAAGGGCGCGGTGTCGGCATAAAAATCGGTGCCCAAAAGGGCCGCATTGAAGGCCACACCCACCACGCCCGCGGCTTGCAATGCTTGCAATTCAGCGCGCGAAATGGTGTTGGGCACCACCACCACCCCTTTGTAGCGCCCTTGGCCGCGAGCCAAGGTGTCGAGCAAGCAGCGGTTGTCTAGACCGTAGCCTGAGTTGGGGCCCACCAGCAGCGCATGTTTCACGCCATGCGCGTCCAGCACCTGATCTAGAAGGGCGGGCGTGCCCGTTTCGGCGGGGGTGGGCACATAGGCCACATCGCTCGCATAAGGAAAACGCGCGGGGTCAAAGACATGAACGTGGCAGTCAATCGCGGGCAGCATCGGCACTCTCTTGGGTCAGGTGGAAAACAGGGGGCCATTGTGCGGCTTGCGAGCCGAATTTTGGCCCCAAGCAGCGATAAGATCGGCGTATCCACAGCTGGAAATTCTCATGACCGACCGTTACGCCGTCATTGGCAACCCCATCGAACAAAGCAAATCGCCCTTGATCCACACCGCCTTTGCGGAGGTAACCGGACAAGACCTGGCGTACACCAAGCTGCTGGCGCCTTTGGGCGGTTTTGCCGCGGCCGTAGACGCATTTCGTGCTGCGGGCGGCAAGGGAATGAATGTGACCGCGCCCTTCAAGATGGACGCCTTTGCTTATGCCACCGAGTTGGCTCCGAGCGCGCAAATGGCCGGGGCGGTGAACGCCTTGAAATTTGTCGGCGACACGGTGGTCGCTGAAAATTTTGACGGCGTGGGTTTGGTGCGCGATGTGGTCAACAACCTGAAATGCCCTTTGCAGGGTCGCCGGGTCTTGATCTTGGGCGCGGGTGGGGCCACACGGGGCGCTTTGCTGCCCTTGTTGTCGCAAGGCCCGGCCGAATTGGTGATTGTCAACCGCACCGTGGCCAAGGCGCAGGCCTTGCAAAGCCTGGCGCAGCAACACCACACCGGGGCGGTGCCGATTCGGGCGCTGGGCTATGACGAGCTGGCTGGGCAGACTTTTGATGTGGTCTTCAACGCGACCTCGGCCAGCCTGACGGCCGAGTTGCCGCCACTGCCGGCCACGGTGTTTGCGCCGGCTTGCCTGGCCTATGAATTGGCTTATGGCAAAGGCCTCACGCCCTTTTTGAAGCTGGCTCAGCAAGCCGGTGCAGGGCACTTGGCCGATGGCGTGGGCATGTTGGCCGAGCAAGCCGCTGAAGCCTTTGCTTGGTGGCGTGGTGTGCGCCCAGACACCGCCGCGGTGATTCAAAAACTGAACGTGCCCTTGGTTTAACACCGCCTCGGCCTTCACGCCAAAAAGTGGGCGCGGTCCATCTGCTGGATGTGTGCGGCCAGCCGGGGCGTGAAATCCATTTGGTCGAGCACATCGCGTTGCAGGTCAATGCCCGGCGCGATTTCGAACAACTCCACGCCTTGCGGGGTGAGCCTGAAGCTGGCGCGCTCGGTGAGGTACAGCACCTCTTGTTGACGCACGAGGCCTTGCGGTCCTGAAAACGTGACTTGGTCGACTTTTTTGACCAATTTTTTGACCGCGCCTTGGGCCACCACAAGCATCTGCCCATCGCCGGTGGCCAGCTGCACACCCTTGGCTGCCAAGGTGCCGCAGAACACCACTTTTTTGGCATTTTGAGCGATGTCAATGAAGCCGCCAGGGCCCACCGTGACGCCGCCAAGGCGCGAGACATTGACGCTGCCTTCTTCGTCAAACTCACCAAAGCCCAAGAAGGCAATGTCCAAACCGCCGCCGCCATAAAAGTCGAATTGCGTGGCCGCATCCAGCATGGCACTCGCGTTGCGTGCATAGCCAAACAACACGCCATCCATCAAGGTGCCACCGTAGGTGCCGTGTTCGATGGTTTGGTAAATCCGATGTTGTTCGTCGCGGGCAGCGATCAGTTTGGCCACCGCATCGGGCACCCCCACACCGTAGTTGATGATGGGCCGAGCCTTCCCGGTGTTGAACAACTCCAAATAGGCCCGCCGTGCCACGGCCTGTCGTTCGCTGAACGCCTCTTGGCTCGCCGCCACTTCGCGAGCACGGTCTTCGGCCTCGCTCTGGGCGCGAGCTTCGCCCGTGAGCTCGCCGCTGAAAGCCGGGTCAAACGGGATGGCGTAGCTGGTGGACTGGTGGGGGTCGACCACAACCGCGTCTACCCACGCCGCTGGAATGCGCACCTCGCGGGCTTTGAGCGCGCCTTTGGGCAAACGCTCTTTGACTTGCACGATCACTTTGCCACCGCTGTTGCGCGCGGCCAATGCCAAAGACTGCGCATCCAAATTGGCGGCTTCGTGCTCAAAGCTGATGTTGCCGTCTTCATCGGCCGCGCTCGCCCGCACCAAGGCCACATGGATGGGAAACGGCTTGTAGCGCAGGTATTCCTGACCGTCGATGTGCATGACCTCGGCCAAATCGTCTTGCGCTGCGGCGTTCATGCGCCCTCCGCCATGGCGGGGATCGCACACGGTGCCCAAGCCCACGTGGCTGATCAGACCGGGTCGTCCCGCCCCAATCTCGCGCATGAGTTGACTCGACACGCCGCCGGGCAAGATGTAGGCCTCGATCTTGTTGGTCAAGGCCAGTTGCTGCATCGCCGGCGACCACACCCAGTGGCCACCGATCACCCGTTTGACCAAGCCCTCGTGGGCAAAGCAATTCATGCCTTTGGTTTTTTTGTCGCCAATGCCCAGCGCGTGCATGAGGGTCAGGTTGCGCGGGCGCTGTGTGTCTATAAACCGCTGTTGCACCGCTTCAAACAAGTGGGTCGCCTCCATCAAGCCGCCGCCCCCGCCCATCAGGCCCACGGTGTCACCGTCTTGGATCAGTTGTGCCGCTTGGGCCGCGCTCATGAATTTGCTGTGCATGGAGGGTCTTGTCGGATTCAAGGAAAGCAGCGGCAGTTCAGCGGTTCACATCAAACAGCGCTGCGCCTTTTTTGAGGGCGCTTTTGGCGATCACGCCGCGGTGAATTTCGCTGGTGCCGTCGTAGATGCGGTAGATGCGCGCATCGCGGTAATAGCGCTCAATCGGCAACTCTTTGCAAAAGCCCATGCCGCCATAGACCTGCACCGCACGGTCGACCACCCGGCCCAGGGTTTCAGCGGCGTGCACTTTCACCATGGCGATGTGTTCGCGGGCATCGTGGCCTTGGTCCAGCATCCAGGCGGCGTGGTAGACCATCCAGCGCGCGGCGTTGATCTCGATCACGCTGTCGGCCAGCATTTGTTGCACCATTTGAAAGTTGCCAATGGGGGTGTTGAATTGCTGGCGTTCTTGCGCCCACTGCAGCATCAGCTCGCAGACATGGCTGGCCTTGCCCACTGCGCGGGCACCCACTTGGGCCAGCCGCACCACATTGAGTGCGCCCATGGCCAGCTTGAAACCTTGGCCCACTTCGCCCAGCAGGGCCGCGTTGTCGAGGGGCACTTGGTCAAAAAACAATTCCAAGTGAGGGGTACCGCGCAGGCCCATCATTTTTTGGTCTTTGCCGACAGTGAAGCCGGGCAGACCTTTGTCCACCATGAACATCGAGATTTCTTTTTCGCCGGTTTTGGCCGAAACCAGAAAAAAGTCGCTCCACTCGCCATCGCTGATGAAGTGTTTGCTGCCGTTCAGCACCCAGCCGGTATCGGTTTTTTGGGCGTGGGTTTTGATGCCCGCCGCGTCCGAGCCAGCACCCGACTCGGTGATGGTGATGGCGCAGGTGCGGGTGCCGGCCACTGCCGGTTTCAGCCAGCGCTCAATTTGTTCGCCACGGCAGTGCAGCAGGGGTTCGTAAACGTTGCCAAAGGCGCGCCGAATCAAAATATCGGTGGTGTGGCCAAATTGTTCTTCGCACAAAATGCGGTCCAAATGGGACAGGCCGCCGCCGCCCAATTCGATCGGCATGTTCATGCCGTACAAGCCCAGGGCTTTGGCTTTTTCGTGCAGGGCTTGGGCGGTCGCGTTGTCCAAAAAACCTTGGTTTTCGACGGTGTCTTCCAGGGGCTTGAGTTCTTCGGCGATGAAACGGCGCACCGTTTCGATCAACATTTTTTGTTCGTCGTTCAGAGAAAATTCCATGGGGTGTCTCGCATCAGTCAGTGAAGGGTCGGCTGGCGCTCAGGCAGGTTTGTGCCCATTGCTTTGGGGTGCAGGTGTTTTCGCGTGGGAAGTTCACCACTTCCACGCTGATCGGCAAGTCGGGGGGCAGCACGTCGAAAAGGCCGCGCAAATCCACCGTGCCCTCACCGGGCAGGCTGCGTTCGCAGCGGGCAGTGTGGATCATTTGCTCGGTACTGAAATGCAAGCCGGCTTCGGCATCGCATATCTGGGCGTAGTGCAACAGGGTTCGTGGGATGGCCCGCAGATCGTCCAGCGTGGTGGTTGAGCGGCCAAAGTGCAGGGCATCGACCAAGATGCCCGCGTTGCTGGGCAGGCCCGCCTTTTGCACAATGCGCAGGGCCGACTTGGCGTCTTTCACAGCGGTCCAAGGCATGAATTCCAAGTCGGCCGTCAAACCAAAGGGCTGCATGACTTCGCACAAACGGGCGTAGTTGTCGCTCAGTCGGGCTTCGTCGGTGTCATCGCCAGCCACCAAAATGGCCCGGGCCTTGAGGGCTGCACCGGCGTCGTACAGGGCGTCCCAGGTGTGCGGGTCAAATTGTTCGCCGATGCGGATGATTTCTAAATCAAAAACCCCCACCCCGGTGTCGCGCTGCACGGCCAGTGTTTCTTGCAAAACCGGGGCTTGGCCCAACAGCACTTGCTGCGGGGCGCCGGGGGCATTGGGCCACAAGCGCAAACCCACAAAAGAGTAGCCGGTGGCCGCGGCCACTTGCATCGCTTCAGCGGGTGTGCAGCGGTGCGAGCTGAGGTAGGCGAGGGAATAGGCTCGTGTGCTCATGGCAACTTGGGCATGCCGTTTATTTCAAGGGCGACACTGCGGTCGGCATGGCGATGGTCGAGACCATCTGGGTCGTCAAGTGGGCGGGGCCACCCTTGGGCGGCCAAATGCCTTGGGCCACGGCCTCAGCGCGAATTTGGCTGCGGGCATTCAGGCTGTCATAAGCCCAAATATTGGTGAAGCGCAGGGGTCCGTCCAAGGCCACCATGGCCACCACGCAAGGAGAAAGCTTGTCGCGGGCGGGCACGTATTGCGCCCACAAATCGATGGTGGGTTGCACCCCCCCGGTCTGGATGCCGTAGGTGCGGATTTCATAGACCGGGCCAGTGATGCCGCTTTCGGCACTGGGGCGCACCGGTTTCATCCAGGGGAAGCCGCGGTAGCTGTGTTGCTCCAGCGCTTGAAAAATACCGCCACAGCCAAATGGGCTGGCGTGTTTTTGGGTGCGCTCGCGCTCGGCGTGCAGCGCTTCCAACGTGGCAAAGCCGCGCAGCACCAGCATCTGGTTGAGCACGCCAATGTCGCTGAACCAGCAGCCCAACAATTCACCTTGGGCATCGGGCGCGGTGGCAAATGCCTGGACGTTTTGGGCCGCTTGGGCCGCGGTGCCAAAGGGCAAGGTGAGGGTGGCGAGTTCGTAGTACATGGGGCTTTCTTTCGAAGGTTCAGAAACGGGGTGTGGGGGTGGGAATTCGGCGGTGGCGGCCGGGTCGCGGCCTGCGGCATGGTGCGCCGCAATGAAGCCAAAGGTCATGGCGGGCCCGAGCGTGATGCCCCCTGCGGGGTAGTGGCCACCCATCATGCTGCTGAGGTCGTTGCCGCCGGCATACAGTCCGGCAATGGCTTGACCTTGGGCATCGGTCACTTGGGCGTGGTCGTTCACGCGCAATCCGGCAAAGGTGCCCAGACTGCCCATCACCACTTTGACCGCATAAAAAGGGCCGTGCTCGATGGGTCCCATGCAAGGGTTGCGCAGACCGCGTGCGCCGGCGCTCAGGGCATCGCCTTGAATGCGGTTGTACGCCGTTTCGCCTTTGCCAAAGTCGGGGTCTTTGCCTTCTTGGGCCATCGCGTTGTAGTGCGCCACAGTGGCTTGCAGCGAGGCGCCATCGATGCCACAGGCTTTGGCCAATTCGGCCAAGCTGCGACCGCGTTGGAGGTAACCATTAGCCAGCCACGGCCCGAGGGGCAGGGGGGCGGGCTTGACCGCGCCCAAACCGTATTGCCGAATGAAGGCGTGGTCGCACACCAGCCACGCTTCGGGGCGTTGGCCGGCGGGCGTGGCCTTCAGCAGGTCTTGCATGAAGTCGTGGTACGAATTGGCTTCGTTCGCAAACCGTCGACCTTGCGCGGTGACCGCGATCAAGCCGGGCTTGGCGCGTTCAATCAGGTGCGGAAAATGTGCCACGCTGCCATCCGGGCGCGGCACGCGCGAGACCGGCGCGAGTGCCGCGGCTTGCACCAAGTCGTGCGCCACTTGTCCGCCCGCCGATTCGCCCAAGCGCAATCCGTCCCCCGTGTTGCTGGGGTTGCCGGCCGACCAATGCTCGTGTCCGGTGGGCGCGTGGGGCAGCAGTTGCTGCAGGCGCGAAGGGTCGTGCGGAAAACCGCCAGTGGCCAAGACCACACCGCAGCGCGCTAAAAAGTGTTGGGGGCCCAGAGGGGTTTGTGCGACGGCACCGGTGACGCGTTCTGCGTCTTTCAGCAGTTGCACGACCGGGTGGTTCACCCGGATGTCCACCCCCAAGTCAAGCGCCGATTTGGCCAAGCCCGCCACCAAGGCGTTGCCATTGACCAAGCGAGTGCCTCGCCCGTGCACCAACAAATCTCGCAGATGGCGCCACAACAGCCGCGCCACGTAGACCATCGATGCGGGCTGGCGACGCGCATTCAAGAAGTGGCGCAACTCGGCCCCGGCCGCGATGCCCATGCCCCACAGCGTGGTTTCGCGCAGCGGCGGTTTTAGACGGTGCAAGTGGGCGCCCAGTTGTCGGCCATCGAAGGGGGCCGCGCAAATCGAGCGACCGCCGGTGGCCGCATCGGGGGTCTGGCCATGAAAGTCGGGAATGGCATTGCCATCGATGAACTGCAAGGCCGTGTGGCGACGAAAAAAATCGACCATGCGCGGACCTTGGGTCAAGAAAGCCATGGCCCGAGATTCGTCAAACTTTTCGCCCAATTCGCGGCGCAAATAGGACAGCGGTTTTTCGATGCGCTCAACGATGCCGGCCTCAATGGCCAAGGGGTTGCGGGGCACCCACATCCATCCCCCCGACCACGCGGTGGTGCCGCCAAATTGCGGGTCTTTTTCCAGCACCAC
>JAIYBZ010000031.1 GCA_027488255.1 Comamonadaceae bacterium
ATTCAAAATTCGCACCACCGCTTGCAAAGCGGCTGCGGGGCCTGTGCTGCGGCTGGTGATGGCGTAGCTTTGGTCGTGGGTAAAGGCAAAGCCTTTGTTCAAAATATTGCCGGCCTTAACAGCCGCGCAAACAACAGCTGCTGAGGCGGCGGCCGGCACGGTGCCGTCGCCACTGGCTTCGGGCTTGGACAAACGCGCGTTGACCACAACACCACGGCTGGGGTCGTGCAGGGCAATGTCCATGTCGGCATCGTTGAAGTCTTGGCGTTGCAACTGCGTGTGCTGCGCCTCGGTCACGGCTTGGTCTAAGGTCCAAGTCACTTCGCCATAGGCCTTGTGGTCAGACGCATCGTCTCCGTAATGGGCGTGGGTATTGGCGTGAAAGTCGCCTTGGGCTTGAAGGTCTTCGTGGAAGGCTTGAACATCACCCATCACCAATCTAAATTGGGCAATGGTTCTCGCTTCTTTGACCCCTGCTGGATTCATCCACGGCTCATTGACCAATTTCCACCAACTGCCCTGGTTCAGATAAATCTCACCGTAAGGGTCTGCATTTTTAGGCAAGCTCAGCAGTGCTTTACCCGCAGCGTCTTTCACATGCAGCCAAGGCTTGCCTTGGTTGTAGCGCGCGTTGGGCAGCAACTCCAAGGGGCCGGGGTTGGCCGACAGCGTAGGGGTGGTGTAGTCACCCGTAGGCCCAAGCACCTTGACTGCCACCCTGTCTTTGATGGCCTTGAGCGGGTTGAGCGTTTGCGTCTCTCCATCAAAGCCGGCCAGCATGCGCTTGTAGGTGGCGGCTGCGCCATCAGCGGGCATCACGCTGTGAAACACCCCGGCCACCTTGGCCTCAGCACCATGGAGCTTGCAAGCCGCTCGGGCCACCAAGCCGCCCATGCTGTGCGTGATCAAAATCACTTTCTTGCAGGTTCGTCCGTCCCCGTCATAGCGGGCAATCAGGCGGTCAATCAGCTCATTGAGTTGGGAGCCCGATTGCGCGTTGCTTTGCAGCCAGTTGTAGCCAAAGGCGTGCACCGGGTTAAAGACCGACAGCAGTTTGTTGAAGTCTTCGGGCTTCAAGGGCGCACCGGGTTTGTCGGCCTGCACACCGGGCGGGTTGTCGCGGTGCGCGTGCTTGAGGCCAATCAGCGCGGCATTGTCCCGTTGGCCATCAAATTCAGGGCTGTTGAGTTGGAATTCCAACCAATCCAAAAACTCAAAATAAAACGCCGCCCCCACTTGCCCCCAACCTCGGGCACGGGCAGTGTCCACATTCAGACGCGCCAAGGGTGTGCGCCCGCTGGGCACTTGCCGCGTCTGGCCCGACTCGCTCGCGTCCTGCGTTGTGTAGCCTTGCGAGATCTCACCACCGTCGTCCACCGTCACTTGGGCGTGCTGCAGCAAGAGTTGGTATTTGTCTTTGCTGGCAAACAACCAATCGTTTGCCATGCGGATGCCGCTGTCTACGCGCCAGATGGCATCATTTTTTTCTGCCAATGGATTTTCATTTTGATCAACGATGATCGTTGCTGCCTTTAAATTGCTGCCCATGATGCCGGGCACAAAAATGATCGGTACAACCTCAGCACCGCCAGGAAGAATGCCCAGCGAGCCACGCGTGTCGCTCACTGGCGTAGTGACCGAGTGGAAGACAAATGAGCCATCGGGTTGCTCGCCCGCCGCATAGGTCGAACGGAAGTTTGTGCGGTCAAAGTCGGCGGCCATGTCAGTTCACCGCCTTGATGGTTTGGCCATTAGGCAATGCGCCAGGGCGCCACTTGAAAGTGGCTATAGCAAACTCCCACAGCTTGATGAGTTCAGTTTCGGGGGGGAGCTCGGCGAAAGGAAGGTTGCCTGGATGTGCCTTTGGATACTTGGGTGTATTTAAATTGATAGCAATTGTTGGCTCTAGCAATTCGCCATCATTTGCCCCCTTCACTTGCCAATTGAAGCGGTAATAAGAATGCCCATTTTTGAGGGTTGTTTTGGCAATAAATTCCTGCCCCGAAATACCTCCCAAGGTGCGCTCTTGACGACGTAGAACTTTGAATTCGCGAACCGCTCGGGGCTCGTCATAGACAGCCATTTTCTTTGCAAGATTTTCATCAACTGCGAGTTCTTCAAAGCTGTTACGGAGTAACACTTGGTAGTGATTTTCTCGATACGCAATCGACAAAAATGTACCTGTTGCGATTTCAACTCGTAGGCCTGCTTTGGCATTGCGCCCCGTCTCCCCACTGACCACCGCGCCGTCAATGGCCAAGCCGTCGCGTTCTGGCGCTTGCCCTTCTTTCAACGGGTGAATGCGGCTGAATATGGGGGAGTAAGTTGCAACGAACGGTTTGAATAACGAGGGGCTGGGTTCAACACCTTTTGTACCTAACGCGCCTGTTTTGAACTCGTATGCGTGTTGATTGTCCAAGTGGACATAGCGATGTAAATCGGGTGCCCAATACGATGTGTCGTCGTAATTGAAAATATGTGCTGCGTTGTCGCCAACCTTTTCAAAATATGCCAAACGCGTACCGCCCTTGCGATGCTTTTGGTTCTCATAGCGCTTGCGCACAACTTCAACGCCTTGCCAAAACGTCTCGGGTGGCATCTCATACAAGCGCTTGACGACGGCCATGTCAAATTCATTGCTCCAGCTGCGGGGGCGGTCGAGCGGAAAGTTCATTTGCACGCGGCCTACATATTCGGTTTTCCAACTCATGGCTTCGCTCTTTTCAAATGGCACGGACAGGGTTGGTGCGGCGGATGCGACAGCCTGGACGTTCACGCTAGCGATGCACAAAGCCATTGCCATGAACTTGAATGCGCACTGAATCATGGTTGTCGTGGTTGAAGCTACGCTTTCAAAAACATTCCGTATGGACGCCATGGCTTGCATAGGGTCAATCCGATTTTTTTGTGATCCAAGAAACGCTCAACACATAGGGCTGAAGCATTTCATCTGGGGTCAGTGAGGTGTGCCCCTCTGGGTTGGTAACTCCTTTGACGATGCGTCCGTCTTCAAAAGTTATTTGGTAGGACTTATTTGCAACCGGGGTGTTGTCTACAAATTTCAAAGCAAACCAATCGTTGGTTTTGAAGTCGAGCAACGCGGGTATTGGTATGGGCTGGACAGATAAACCGCCGGCAATGTTCACGCTGGCTGTGTGCGCCTTCACGGGTTGCGGGGATAAGAGCTCAATTCCTCCACCGGGCGTGAGTTGCATGGCGTGTGGGCCGGTACCCAGCCGAATCAACTTGTCTGAGCGCAGCGTGATGCCTTCTTTGCCGATGATGTGCATGAGTTTGTTGGCAATGACTTCGATACTGCTGTCATTGGCCTGAATCTGCACCTTGTCTTTGCCCGCCATCAGCCTCACCCCGTGGTTGGCAAACGCACGGATGTGCTTGGTCGCGCTGCTCAAGATGCTGGCCCCACTGCTGTGGCTGATGTGCTGCCCCGCTGTGATCGCGTGGTGCCCTTGGCTGTGCTGGTGCGTGCTG
>JAIYBZ010000011.1 GCA_027488255.1 Comamonadaceae bacterium
GATGTCTACACCACCACCGCCGGTTTTGACATGCCCAAATGGGGACCCAGCAAGCTGCTTAGCGACACCACCATCGCCTCCAACCACGTGCTCATGGGCGATGCCTTCACCTTCCAGGGCTTTCAGTTCGACGCCTTCGATGCCAACACCAAGAACTTGGGCAAACTGCACCTGGACATCTGGTCCAAGGATGCCACCCCCGTTAATGTGTATGTAATCTCTGATGGCCAACATAGCGAGTTCGTGACCATCACCCCCACCGCCGGCGCTTGGAAGTCTGTGGACATTGATCTGAGCGCTTTCACCAAGATCGACAAAACAAAGATCTTTCAGGTCAAGCTCGATACCATGATTCAGCCCACCACCAAAGAGATGTACTTCGACAACATCTACTTTGCCAAAGCCGATGCCCCAACGACCCCCACCGACCCCGCGGCTCCGGCGACAGCACCGACCAAAGCACCGGTTGCACCCACCTTGGCAGCTGACGATGTGCTGTCTTTCTTCAGCGACAACTACAACAACGTGACTGTCGATACATGGTCGGCCGATTGGGACGCAGCTGATTTCGCCAAGGTATCGCTAGAAAACAACCCTGCCCTCAAGTACACCAATCTGATCTTCGCAGGGATTGAGTTCACCTCAGCGCCGGTGGATGCGACGCAAATGACGCACCTGCATTTCGATGTGTGGAAAGAAAACCCAAGCAGTGTCTTCAAGGTCAAATTGGTCGACTTCGGCGCCAATGGCGTCTACCAAGGAGCAGTCAACGATGACGTCGAACACGAAGTGATTTACAACACAGCAGGAAAACCCAGCTTGGCGGGCAATCAATGGGTGAGCGTGGACATCCCGTTGAGCGAAATGACCGGGTTAAGCACCCGTGCACATCTGGCGCAATTGATCATCTCGGGTTCTGGCACTGGGGATACCGTGTGGGTCGACAACATCTACCTGCATAACGGCGCGTTGGTGATTTGAGCCCCAGAAAAGAAATGACTCAAGAGGTGGCGGTCCACGCCACTTCTTGAGTCAAGGCTTGGCGATCACATCGCCATGCTTTTTTGCTTTGCTTTGCCTTGCTTTACTTGGCTTAGGCTTAGGCGTTGGCTGAGTTAGCCAACACCATCAAACCGCTTTTCCGTCACTGTTAAAAATCAGCAGATCGCTGTGCGTGTAGGCGATGTTGATGCGGCGCCCCACCATCAAAGGGGTGCTGGCTTGGTTGATCTTGAGTCGCAGCAGCTCTTCCACTCCCTCGAGACGGACGTAGGCCAACAAAGAGTCGCCCAAGTACTCCATGAACTCCACTGTCCCCATCAATCCGGTCTCTTGGTCTGAGATGCTGCAATGCTCTGGCCGCAAGCCAATGAAAGCCCCCTTTGCCAATCGGAATGCTGGGGCGTGAAAGAAATCGGGGGACAAAGCCAGCACAGGGCTGAGCTGTACTTTTGAGTTCGCCGCATCCCACTGGTAAGGCAGCAAATTGATCTTGGGGGAGCCCAAAAATTGCGCCACAAAGGTGTTGGCGGGCGACTGGTACAAACTCACCGGCGCCCCCACTTGCTCGATGCGCCCTTGGTTAAACACCGCAATCCGATTGCCCAGCGTCATGGCTTCGGTCTGGTCATGGGTGACGTAGATCATGGTGGTTTTCAAGTCGGCGTGCAGCTTGGCCAGTTCGATGCGCATTTGCACCCGCAGCGAAGCGTCCAGGTTGGACAAAGGCTCGTCAAACAAAAACACCTTGGGTCGCCGCACAATGGCACGGCCGATGGCCACGCGCTGGCGTTGACCGCCTGACAACTGTTTGGGATAGCGCTTGAGCAAAAGGGTCAGCTGCAAGCGCTCGGCCGTGTCATTGACCTGTTTGGCGGCTTCGGCCTTCGGTGTGCCCGACATGCGCAAGCCAAAGCCCATGTTTTCTTCCACGGTCATGTGCGGGTACAGCGCATAACTTTGGAACACCATCGCGGCCCCGCGGTCTGAGGGCCCCTTGGCACTGACGTCATCGCCACCAATGTGGATGCTGCCACCCGACATGGTCTCCAGACCGGCCATCATGCGCAGCATGGTGGATTTGCCGCAGCCCGAAGGGCCGACGAACACCATGAATTCACCATCTTGGACATGCAAGTCCAGCCCGGGAATGACCACGGTCTCACCAAAATGCTTGGTGACGCTTTTGAGTTCGATCGCTGCCATGTCAATTCCCCAATAAAAAATTTTGATACCACAGTGCGCTGTTTTTGAATGTTCTTTTCTGTGTCGCAAAGTCCACATGCACCAAGCCAAAGCGCTTGGCGTAGCCGCTGGCCCATTCAAAGTTGTCCATCAGGCTCCACGCAAAATAGGCCTCTACCGGGACGCCTTGCGCCATCGCCTGGTGCGTGGCCGCAATGTGGTCGCGCAGATACTCCAAACGCTGCGGGTCGTTCACCTCACCGTCAATCACTTGGTCTTTGAAGGCGGATCCGTTTTCTGTGACCCACAGCCTTTCTGGCTGGTAGTCGTGGTGCAAGCGGCACAACAATTCGGTCAAGCCTTGGGGGTAAACCTCCCACCCCATGTCGGTGACGGTGTTGCCGGTGCTGGACACATCCCAGGGGTTGCCGCTGGATGAAAAATTTCGGGTGTAGTAATTGACCCCCAAAAAATCATTGTGTTGCGCAATGGTGGCCAGGTCCCCCGGCTGCACGGGGGGAGCATCGTCGCCCAAATGATCGATCACATCTTGTGGGTACTCGCCTTTGAACAAGGCGTCCATGTACAAGCGCAAGATCAGGCCATCGTCTATTTTTGATTTGGCCACGTCTTGCGGGTCATCACTTGCGGGATAGATCGGTGACAGGTTGAGCACAATGCCCATGGGGGTGGTGAGCCCCAGGCCACGCATGGCTTTCACGGCCATGCCATGGCTCAGCAACAGATGGTGCACCGCTCGCATAGCTTGTTTTCTAGACTGCATGCCTGGCGGAAAAATCCCTTGCTCATAGCCCAAAATGGCAATCACCCAAGGCTCGTTGTGTGTGCAAATGCTGTGCACTCGGTGACCAAAACGGCGCGCCACTTCGACGGCATAGCGTTCAAAATGCGCGCACACCTCGCGGCTGGCCCAACCGCCCTTTTCTTGCAGCGCCTGCGGCAAATCCCAATGGTTCAGCGTCAGGTGCATTTCAATACCGCGCGCGGCCAATGCCGAAATCAGCTGGTCATAAAAGGCAAAGCCTGCTTCATTCCAGGTCCCCTGCCCATCGGGCTGCACGCGCGGCCAAGACATCGAAAAACGGTAAGCATTCACGCCCAAGCGGCTGATCAGCTCAATGTCTTCAGGCCACCGGGCGTAATGGTCGCAGGCCACGTGCCCGTTGCTGGCATCTGCAATGTTGCCATCGATCTCACAAAATGCGTCCCAAATGGATGGGCCTTTGCCATCGCGGTCATGTGCGCCTTCTATTTGGAATGAGGAGGTGGCGACACCCCACTTGAAGTCTTTGGGGAAATGGTCTCGAGAGACGGTCATGTTGCTCATGGGTAAGAAAATCTTTTTAGCCACGCACGGCGCCTGAAGTCAGGCCGGCGATCAATCGACGCGAAGAGAAGATAAAAATAATCAACAAAGGGATCACCGCGATGGCCGAACCGGCCATCAAGGCGCCCCACTCGGTATCCACCGGGCTTTGCACGCTGCGCAGCGCCAAGGGAAATGTGTACATCTCGGGTGAACGCATCACCACCAAGGGGCCGATGAAGTTGTTCCAAGATGCAATAAAGGCGATCAGGCCCAGCGTGCCAAAGGCGGGCCCCAACAAAGGCACGACCACACTCCAGTAAATTCTGAATTCACCGCAGTTGTCCATGCGGGCCGCTTCAATCAACTCTTTGGGAATGGCCGAACCGATGTACTGGCGCATCAAGAAAATGCCCATGGCCGGGGCCGCGCCGGGCAGATACAGAGCGCGAGGCTGGTCGATCCAGTTGAGCGCATCCATGATCAAGAAGGTCGGGATCATGCCCAAAAACGAGGGCACCAGCATGGTGCCCATGACCAGAGCAAACAACAGTTTTTTGTAGCGAAACTCGTACACCGCAAAGGCAAAACCGGCCATGGAACAAAACAACAAGGTCAGTACCGTTCCCATCAAGCCGACATACAGCGACCACCCCAAGTTTTTCCAAAATGGAATTTTGGCCATCAAGATTTTCATGTTCTCGAAAAACTGATCACCAAAAAACAAGGGCGGCGGCACACTGAAAATGTCGGCCCGCGATTGCGTGGCGAAAACAAACATGAAGTAAAACGGGCCCAGCATCAACAAGGCGCCCAGCACCATAAAAATCCACCCCACCACGCCCAGTGTGGGTTTGGTATCTGACGTCGTGCTCATGCTTGACCTTCTTTGCTTTTAAACGCTTTGTTGGTGATCAAGGTCATGACCAAAATGATGGCAAACAGCATCCAAGAAATCGCGCTGGCCAGACCAAAGTCATTGAAGTCAAACGCCGTGCGGTACATGTACATGGCAGTGGTCATGCCGGCATATTCAGGTCCCCCTTTGCCGCCCGTCAAAATGAAAGGCTCTTCAAAAAGCTGCAACCCTCCAATGACCGTCAAGGTGACACCAAAGAACATCATGGGCTTGAGCTGCGGCAAGGTGATGTACAAAAACTGCTGCCAGTTTTTAGCGCCGTCCATGCGCGCCGCTTCGTACAAATCGCGCGGAATAGCTTGCATGGCGCCAACGTACAAAATCACATTGAAGCCCAAGTAACGCCAAAACACCACGGCAGAGACCACCGGTTTGATGGCCTCTGGACTGCCCAGCCAATCGATGTTTTTCTCGGGCATCACTGCACCCAGCCACGGCCATTGCGCCATCTCTGCCAAGACGGCATTGACCATGCCGTAGTCGGTAGAAAACAAGGTGCTGAACATGATGGCAATCGCCACCGTGGAGGTGATGTAGGGCAAGAAATAAGCGCCCATGGCCGCATTACGCCAGCGACCCATTTTTTCGTTGATCAAATACGCCAGAGGAATGGCCACCAGGTGCTGCGGCATACCCGACACAAAGGCCATCCACAAGGTGTTGCTCAGAGAAGTCCACACCAAGGGGTCTTCGATGGCGAAGATCACATTTTCAAGCCCCACAAACTTCATCGACCCAAGCCCCTGCACGGGGTCCCACATGTGAAACATCAACACGAAGGAAAACACAATGGGGAAGAGTCCAAAAACCAAGAAGAGCAGCAGAAATGGGCTGATCAGCACATAGGGTGCCAATGCGGGGGTCAACAAGGGTTTCATCAACGGCTCGCTCGTCTTTGCACCAAACGGTGTGCGTCTTTGAGCGCTTGGTCAATCGGCTTGTTTTTGGTCAACACCAAATCCAACTCGGCATTGACGATTTCTTCGGCCACGCTGTCGTTCTTAAAAACCATGGTGGGTTTGATTTGGGCCGCTGTGTTTTTCCAATCGAGCCTGGCTTTTTGTCCGCCCAAAAAGACCACGGGTTGGTTGAAAAATTCACCGTTTTGCGCCTCGATCAAAGCAGGGAATGCGTTGAATTTTTCAAACGCCATTTGTTGCTGTTTGCTGTTCAAGGCCAAGTGCTGGATCAAATCCCACGCCAGGTCCTTGTTCACCGCATTTCGCGGAATGGCGTAAAAAGTGCCGCCCCAAGAAGTGGCGATGCGCTCGGGCAGAACTGTTGAACGCCAAAGGCCACTGGTGTTGGGGGCCAGCCAATTTTGCAAATGCCCACCCAACCAAGCGCCCATCATTTGCACCGACACCGTGCCGCGCTTCAGGGACTCGCCCCACTCGTTCGACCACGCGTTGATTTTGGCGTCCAGACCTTTGGCTCTGATCTGCTGCGCGATTTCAAAACCTCGCTTGAATCGGGGTGAAGTGTCGATGACCGACTTGCCCTGCTCGTCAAAGTAAACACCTTGGCCGGCTGGAATGCCGGTTCTGATCACAATGTCTTTGACATCGCGGGCGTGCGCCACCAAGTAAGCGCCGCTTTCTTTTTTGATTTTTTGACCGCTCTGGATAAAGCTTTCCCAAGACTGAGTCAGGTCAGCTTCATTGACCTTGGCCTTGGTCAACAAATCCAGTCTGTAAAACATCGCGCCCGGCCCAATGTCTGTTGGCACAGCCACTTGCCCGTGGGTGGCAGAAAGCCCTTGAGCCACTGCATAAGGCACCATTTTTGAAACATGCTGGCCCATGTTGTAGGGCGCTTTGGCCAAATCTTCCAGGCCACCGCTTTGGGCAAATCGGCCCAAATAGCCGTACTCAATGGTCATGACATCGGGCAGCCCCGTCGCGGTGGCCAGCGCAGTGGTCATGGCCGTGTGATGGTCAGCGTATTCCCGGCTGACCACCTTCACTTCCACATTGGGATTTTTCTTTTGCCACTCTTGGAGTGATGCTTTGACGATCTCATCGACGGCAGGAAATGCCGCAACCGTGATGCTCGTTTTTTGAGCAGTGGCCATGCCCATCGAGAGGGCACAAAGCCAAAAAATTACTGTATTTTTCACAAATACTCCTTTTTATGAAAGCGCATTCATTGTTCCTTCAATGAACTTTTGCGTCAAGCGCTCAAAGGGTATTTACTTAGTTTTTAGTAATTTATTCCTTTCTGAAAATGACTTGTTTAGCAGTCAATTCACAGTGCCGATTGGCGCTTGCGCTTGGCCATGATGCGCAGGGAATTGAGGCCGGTGAGGACCATGATGGGCCACAAGAAAGTGCAGACCATGGCCCACAAAACGCGGGCACGCCAAGTGGCGCCCTCCTCTGACATCTCGACTTGCTGCGGCCCCTCGCTGAACATGTGCCGGAATGAAAACGTCGAGAGACCAAAGACTGCGCCAAAGACGAGGAAAAGATAGATGTAAATGTTCACGACCATCTCCTGATGAGAACGAACAGGGCCGTCTGGATGGGCGGTTTGCCTGACCTCAGGTCGAGATCCTAAATCAATGTCACATAAAAGTGACAGATTTATTTGGACATTTTTATTGACACAGCCGAATGATCTTGGACATCCGCTCACCTCTCAAACGCTCGGGTGGTGTTGATGAGCCGGACAAACTCAGCCGGAGGGGATGCGGCTAAACACATAGACAGTATTCAAAGTATCCGGGCACGGCCAACGCCTAAGAGCCCATAGGGATAAGACTCCAAGCGACTTAGATTGGCAAGAACAGGGGTTGATCGTAAAATTTAAAACTCTCTAAACATACATTTCATGAAACCATCCGACGCCTTAGCTACTTACCGCAACGAAATTCGCGAGATTGTCCTCTCCCATAGGACTTCGAATGCCCACGTTTTCGGTTCAGTGGTTCACGGATCGGACACCGATGAAAGCGATCTCGACATCCTCGTGGACACTACAGAAGACACAACACTCTTTGACCTGGGTGCTATTAGGTACAAGCTTCGCAACTTGCTGGGTGTTCAAGTGGATGTGTTGACACCAGCAGCGCTACCAGACAAATTCCGTCAAGCAGTCATTGCAGAAGCTCGCCCCGTATGAGTCGTGATCCTCTGCGCTTTTGTGTGGGCGGTCCGCGATGGCTTGCCGCAGTTGGTGGTGGCGTAGCCACAAAGAAAAAGCGCCTAGAGTTTCCTCTAAGCGCTTGATTTCACTGGGTATTTTTGGTGGGCAGTACAAGTTTCGAACTTGTGACCCCTGCAGTGTGAATGCAGTGCTCTACCCCTGAGCTAACCGCCCTATCGCGTTTCGGCGAAGACCCAAATTATGGCACAAATTTTGGCCTTTTTATGGCCCTCTTTGCCCAAAATGGCCTCAGTAGGTAAGGCGCCTGAGGAAGGCGCTTGGATCATGCGGGTTGGGCTTGGCGCCAGACGGTTTTGCCGCCGCTGGATTTGTCCAGCTGGCCCAACACGTCTTCATGGGCGGCCAATTCTTGGGCGTTAGCGCTCAGCACCGGCAACTCAAAGCGGCTCAAGTCGACGGGTGCCACGGGGTTGCGGGCATCGGCGGGGGCATCGCCGGCATCGATCAGCAGGGCCTCTTGGCCGCGTGTCATGTTGATGTAGACGTCGGCCAACAATTCGGCGTCCAGCAAAGCGCCGTGCAAGGTGCGGCCCGAGTTGTCCACCTCCAGCCGGTCGCACAGCGCGTCCAGGCTGTTGCGTTTGCCCGGAAACATTTCTTTGGCCATGACCAAGGTGTCGATCACCCCGCTGACATAGGCTTTGAAAGGTTTTTTGCCCACGCGCTCGAGCTCTTTGTTCAAAAAGCCCACGTCAAACGCGGCGTTGTGGATGATGATTTCAGCGCCGCTCAGGTAGTTGAGGATGTCTTCGGTCAGCTCGGCAAATTTGGGCTTGTCCCGCAAAAACTCGTTGCTGATGCCGTGCACCTTCAGCGCGTCTTCGTGGCTGTCGCGCTCAGGGTTGAAATAAAAGTGCAGGTTGTTACCTGTGAGCTTGCGGGCCACCAGCTCCACACAGCCAAGCTCGATGATGCGGTCGCCGCCCTCAGCGGAAAGGCCTGTGGTTTCGGTGTCCAGAACGATTTGGCGCATGTCTTGGGGCTCTGTCGGTTCAGTGGTTTTCTTTGGCGTGGTTGATGGTGTAGCGCGGTATCTCGATCACCAGGTCTTGCTTGGCCACAAAGGCCTGGCAGCTCAGGCGCGAGTTGGGCTCGAGGCCCCAAGCGCGGTCCAGCAGGTCTTCTTCGGTTTCTTCCATCTCGTTCAGGCTGTTGAAGCCCTCGCGCACCACCACGTGGCAGGTGGTGCAGGCCGCGCTCATGTCGCAGGCGTGCTCGATGTTGATGTGGTTGTCCAGCAGGGCTTCGCAAATGCTGGTGCCCGAGGGCACGGTGATGCTGGTGCCGCTGGGGCAGTATTCGGTGTGGGGCAGGATTTTGATGACGGGCATGGGGGTCAGCTCAATGAGGGTTGGCCGTGGTGTTTACAAAGCCTGGATATTTTGTCCAGCCAGGGCTTTTTGAATGCTGTGGTTCATGCGCTCGGCGGCAAAGGCTTCGGTGCCTTTGGCCAGGGCTTGGGTGCAGTCTTCCAGGGCTTGTGCGTCTTGCTCGGTTTGCACCGCGCTTTGCAGGGCCATCATGAGGGCGTCGATGGCTTGGCGCTCTTGGGCTTGCAACAAATGGCCGTCGGCCTGCAGGGCGCTGCGGGTGGCCAGCAGCATGCGGTCGGCGTCTACCCGCGCCTCCACCAGCGCGCGCGCTTTCATGTCGGCTTGGGCGGTGCTGAAGCTGTCTTGCAGCATGGCGGCAATTTGCTCGTCGCTCAGGCCATAAGAGGGTTTGACGTCAATGCGGGCTTCAACCCCGCTCATTTGTTCTTTGGCGCCCACGCTCAGCAGGCCATCGGCATCGACCGTGAAGGTCACGCGAATGCGCGCCGCCCCGGCCGCCATGGGCGGTATGCCGCGCAGCTCAAAGCGGGCCAGGCTGCGGCAGTCTTGCACCAGATCGCGCTCGCCTTGCACCACATGCAGCGCCAGCGCGGTTTGGCCGTCTTGGTAGGTGGTGAAGTCTTGCGCCATGGCGGTGGGAATGGTCTGGTTGCGCGGAATGATGCGCTCGACCAAGCCGCCCATGGTTTCGATGCCCAAAGACAAGGGAATGACATCCAGCAACAACAACTCGCCGGCCGCGTTGTTGCCCGCCAGTTGGTTGGCTTGAATGGCGGCGCCCAGGGCCACCACTTCGTCGGGGTTGAGGTTGTTCAAGGGGGCTTGGCCAAAAAACTCGGCCACCGCATGCTGAATTTGCGGCATGCGGGTGGAGCCACCGACCATGACTACGCCTTGCACATCGTCTTTGCCCAGTTGGGCGTCGCGCAGTGCTTTGCGCACGGCGCTGAGGCAGCGGGCCGTCAGGGCTTGGGTGGCTTGCTCGAAGTCGCTGCGGCTTACTTGCACGGCCAAAGTGCCGCTGGACAAAGCCACCGACAAACTGGCTGAGGTGGCTTGTGTCAGGGCTTCTTTGGCGGCGCGGGCGGCGGCTTTGAGCACGGTTTTGTCTTCGGCCGTGACCACCTGCAAGGCGGGTTGTTGGGCCATGGCCCAGTCGGCCAGGGCTTGGTCGTAGTCGTCGCCCCCCAGCGCCGAGTCGCCGCCGGTAGACAGCACCTCAAACACGCCTTGTGTGAGGCGCAACACCGAGATGTCGAAGGTGCCACCGCCCAAATCAAACACGGCATAAACGCCTTCGCTGGCGTTGTCTAGCCCGTAGGCAATGGCCGCTGCGGTGGGCTCGTTAATAAGGCGCAGCACATTCAAGCCGGCCAGTTGGGCGGCGTCTTTGGTGGCTTGGCGCTGGGCGTCGTCAAAGTAGGCGGGCACGGTGATGACCGCGCCATACAGGTCGTCGTTGAAGGTGTCTTCTGCCCGGTAGCGCAGTGTGGCCAAAATTTCGGCACTGATCTCCACCGGCGATTTGGGGCCCTGCACGGTTTCGATGCTAAGCATGCCGGTGTCGGTGTTGCTGAACTGGTAAGGCAATTTGCTGCGGTCAGCGATGTCGTTCAGGCCGCGCCCCATAAAGCGCTTGACCGAGGCGATGGTGTTGACCGGGTCAGTGGCGGCAGATTGCACTGCGTCAAAACCAATTTGTCGGCCCTGCCCGGACATGAAGCGCACCACCGAGGGCAAGATGACACGGCCATCGTCGTCAGGCAAACACTCAGCCACCCCGTTGCGCACCGAGGCCACCAAAGAGTGGGTGGTGCCCAAGTCGATGCCCACGGCGATGCGTCGCTGGTGGGGATCGGGCGATTGGCCCGGTTCGGAGATCTGCAGTAAGGCCATGGGTAATCAGAACCAGTCAGGTCAAGTCAATCGGTCGAGTTTAGCGTTCACTTCTTGCATGAAACGTTCAATGAACATCAGCGCCCTCACCTGCCCCACAGCTTGCGCGGGGTCTTTGGCCACATCGAGCAAACGCGCGAGCTCTTGCAGCACTTGGCGCTGCTCGGCGGTCACTTCATCGGCCAGCGTTTCGAGGGCTGGGGCGCTGTGGGTGTCGTCCAGGGTTTCACGCCAAGTCATTTGCTGCATGAGAAATGCAGCGGGCATGGCGGTGTTGTTGTCGGCCTGCACCGGTGCGCCTTGCAGCTCGCACAGGTAGGCGGCGCGTTTCAGGGGGTCTTTGAGGCGCTGGTAAGCCTCGTTGATGCGCACCGACCACTGCATGGCCACGCGCTGGGCGGCGGCACCTTCGGCGGCAAAACGGTCGGGGTGGGCTTCGCGTTGCAGGGCTTTCCAACGGCTGTCCAGTTGCGCCCGGTCTTGGGCGTACTGGACCGGCACATCAAACAGCTCAAAGTCGTTGGCTTGCAGCGAGATCACACGCGGAAAGACTCACCGCAGCCGCAACGGTCGCGTTCGTTGGGGTTGTTGAAGCGGAAACCTTCGTTCAGGCCTTCGCGCACAAAGTCGAGCTCGGTGCCGTCAATGTAGGCCAGGCTTTTGGGGTCGACCAAGACCTTGACGCCATGGCCTTCAAAGACCACGTCTTCGGGGGCGATCTCGTCCACGTATTCGAGTTTGTAGGCCAGGCCAGAGCAACCGGTGGTCTTGACGCCCAGACGCACGCCCACACCCGAGCCTCTTTTGGCCAGGTAGCGGGTCACGTGACGGGCCGCGGCGGCAGACAGTGAGATGGCCATGTCAGTTCAGGTGTTTCTTTTTGTAGTCGTCCACAGCCGCCTTGATGGCGTCTTCGGCCAAGATGGAGCAGTGGATTTTGACGGGGGGTAGCGCCAGCTCTTCGGCGATTTGGCTGTTCTTCAGGGCTGCTGCTTCGTCTAGCGTTTTGCCCTTGACCCACTCGGTCACCAGCGAGCTGGAGGCGATGGCCGAGCCACAGCCGTAGGTCTTGAAGCGCGCGTCTTCGATCACGCCCGTTTGGGGGTTGACCTTGATTTGCAGCTTCATCACATCGCCGCAAGCGGGTGCGCCGACCATGCCGGTGCCCACGGTGTCGTCACCCTTGTCGAAAGAGCCGACGTTGCGGGGGTTTTCGTAGTGGTCAACCACTTTTTCAGAATATGCCATGGTGTTTCTCCGGTTTCAGTGGGCAGCCCACTGGATGGTGCTCAAGTCGATGCCGTCTTTGTGCATTTCCCACAAGGGGCTGAGTTCGCGCAGTTTGGCCACGTTTTCGCGGATGGTCTTGATCGCGTAGTCAATGTCTTCTTCGGTGGTCCAGCGGCCAATCGTCATGCGCAGGCTGCTGTGCGCCAACTCGTCGCTGCGGCCCAAGGCGCGCAGCACATAGCTGGGCTCTAGGCTGGCCGAGGTGCAGGCCGAGCCCGACGACACCGCCAAGCCTTTGATGCCCATGATCAAGGACTCGCCTTCGACAAAGTTGAAGCTCATGTTGATGTTGTGTGGCACGCGCTGGGTGGCGTGGCCGTTCAAAAACACCTGTTCCATGTCGCTCAGGCCGTTGATCAGGCGGTCGTGCAAGGCACGGGCCTTGGCGTTGTCTTGCGCCATTTCAAGCTTGGCAATGCGGAAAGCTTCGCCCATGCCCACACACTGGTGGGTGGGCAAGGTGCCCGAGCGCATGCCGCGCTCGTGGCCGCCGCCGTGCATTTGCGCCTCAAGGCGAATGCGGGGCTTGCGGCGCACATACAAAGCGCCAATGCCTTTGGGGCCATAGGTTTTGTGCGAGGCGAGGCTCATCAAATCGATGGGCAGCTGGGTCAAGTCGATCTCGACTTTGCCTGTGGCTTGGGCGGCATCGACGTGGAACACGATGCCTTTTTCGCGGCACAAATTGCCAATAGCGGTGACGTCTTGGATGACGCCGATTTCGTTGTTCACGAACATCACACTGATCAAGATGGTGTCGGGGCGAATGGCGGCCTTGAGCGCGTCCATGTTCAACAGGCCATCGGCTTGCACGTCCATGTAGGTGACTTCAAAGCCTTGGCGCTCCAGCTCGCGCATGGTGTCCAGCACGGCTTTGTGCTCGGTTTTGACGGTGATCAGGTGCTTGCCACGCGATTTGTAAAACTGCGCCGCGCCTTTGATGGCCAGATTGTTGGATTCGGTGGCGCCGCTGGTCCAGACGATTTCGCGCGGGTCAGCGCCAATCAGGTCGGCCACGTATTCACGGGCTTTTTCTACCGCGGCCTCGGCTTCCCAGCCCCAAGCGTGGCTGCGCGATGCAGGGTTGCCAAAGTGCTCACGCAGCCAAGGCACGATGGCATCCACCA
>JAIYBZ010000003.1 GCA_027488255.1 Comamonadaceae bacterium
GTGTGGCCATTTATGACAGTGGCGTGTTGATGGGCGCAGCCACCGTGTCAGGCGCGGCGTGGCGCTATGCGGCAAGTGGCTTGACATTGGGGATGCATGCATTGGAGGTGCGGCTTGAGGACCTTGCAACGGGAGTGGCCAGTTTGGCGCGCGCCCAGAACGTGCAAATTGTGAGCTCTGATGTCACGCCCAGCACGGTGGTGGCAACGATCACGGTCAGTGACGACTCAAGCACCAGCAGCAACGGTAGCCTCTACAAAGCGGGCAACGCCACAGGTGCGGTGACTGCTGGCATGAGCACCGATGACACCTCCCCCACGGTGACGGGTGGGTTGAGCGCGGAACTTGTCAGCGGAGAGTTGGTGCAGGTGTTTGATGGCAGTACCTATTTGGGTACGGCTTCGGTCAACGGCACCAACTGGACATTCACGCCCACTGCGCTGAATGCGTTGACCATCGGTTCTCACATGCTCAGTGCCCGAGTCGTCAATGCTGCGTCTGGCAATGCCAGTGCCACACTGTCTACCAACGTTTTGGTGCAGTCCATGACAGATCTGAGTTTTTCACCCCAAGGTGGAGCCGCGAAAGGTGGGCAGTTTGTTCGCTACATCATGGTGCATCAGGGGGCAGTGGCTAGTCCCGAAATATTTGATGTGGGTTTTATCAAAATTTTGGGCCCTAACAATACTGTTCTGAGTGACATGCCTGGGATCAGTTGGACCACCAGTGATACCTCAAAGGTTCCGGTGTCTATCAATGGTTCCTCTAACCCCCAATACAACCTTACCTACAACCCGCGTTACTCAGAAATTGGTTACACCACGGCTTCTCCTACCAGCGGGGCCTGGATTCAGGTCGATTTGGGGGCTGCTTATGAATTGACGAGCATCGCTTTGGGCAATGTGGATGCAGGCGCCTTGGCTTACGTGTCCACTCAGAGCATGGCTTCTTCTGCGACATTGTCAGCCTTGCAAAACGGCGCAAATGGCGCCAAGTTAATCGGGCAGGTCGCACCATCTCTTGCGGGAGTAAGTTTGAACCTTCCTTCGTTTAATTTGCCACAGGGCATTGTCATTCCTCAAACTGACGCAGTAATCAGCGGCAAATTGGGGGTGGCTCTCAGCGCAACAGGCAATGAACGGGTTGGCATCTATGTGGATGATGTTTACCAAGGCGCTGCTAACTTAAATGACACGAGTTGGACATACACGCTTGGCAGTTTGACCTTAGGCAGCCATACCGTCAAAGTGCAAGTTGAAGACAAAGTCACTGGCGCAGCGCGCATTTCCCAAACCCAAACGGTTGGCGTGGATGCCGCGACACCTAGCACCTTAGCTGCCGTTACCAGCATAACTGACAATGAGGGTGTGCAAACGGGTTTGGTGCTCAGTGGGAGCAGCACCGACGATGTCACCCTCGGTCTGGCGGGGAGCCTTTCGAACAACCTGAACCCTGAAGAGGTTGTACAAGTGCTGGATGGGAACAACGTGATCGGCACAGCCACCGTGACGGGAAGGGGCTGGACCTTCACAACCCCGACGCTTTCTTATCAAAGTCACAGCTTGACTGTAAAGGTGGTCAACACCGTATCTGGCTTGGGCGGTACCGCCAGTCCTGCGAGCGTCGCCTTGGTCCAAAACCCCGACATCACACTCAGTGTGGATAGCGGCACCTTGTCGCAAAGTCCACAAACTGTGCGTTATGTCATGGTGGCGCGTGATTGGTCGGACCCTGCCTATCTCATGTTGAATGAGGTTGAAGTGATGAGCGGGGGTGTCAATGTGGCGCTTGGTAAACCCACATCTGGCCAAGGGTGGGCCTCAGCTGTCCAAGGGAATTTGCCGGCATCAGCAGCGGTTGATGGCTCGACTTTTTGGGGCTCAGCGTACCTATACAACGACAACATTGTGAATGGCATTCGTTACTTACAGATCGATTTGGGAGATTTTTACCAAATCGACAGCATCAAGATAACCGCACCTTCTGAGCGAGGCACCTTGGCATCAGCCAAGGTCTATCTCTCCGGCACCAGCTTGGTGTCTTACCAATCCGAGTTGGCGCTGAGTGCAGCCCCTGGTGTCACGCTTGCCGCAACACTTGGAAGTGGTTTGGTGCAAACTGTGGATACCTCTACGCTCAAATCAGGCGCAAGTTATTCCTCCGACAACACACCCACACTGAGCGGCACATTGGGTTCTAACCTTGCAACCACTGATCGTCTGGCGGTGTACGACGGCAGCACCTATTTAGGTAACGCCACCATCACCAACGCCAGCACCGGCGCATGGACTTACACCGTATCTGCTGGACAGGCTTTATCCGCCGGTACACATAACTTGATGACCCGTATAGAAAGTTTCGACGGTAGGATTGTCAAAGCAACGGCCACGGAATGGCTCAGCATTCCTGGCGCGGCGCCTACGGCGAACGTCGTCAGCGCCTATGACTCCAACATTTCCGGTGCGGGGTCATTGCTGGTCATAGGAGACCTTTCAACTCCCTTGGCAGCAGGCCAAAAACTTGGCGTGTACGACGGAACTGTTTTGCTCGGCTATGCCTCGACCAAGGGCAATATTTGGACTTTTAACCAAACGGGTCTGGGTCTTGGCACCCATGCCTTAACCGCCAAAGTGACCGATGAGTTGGGTAACGTCGGCTCAGCAGGGGCCAGCCAAAGCGTCACTGTGGTGGGTTCTTCTCCCACACAGTGGGTCACAGTGTCGGGCGCTGTGGAAACTGCTGGCGCCTTTGCCTACACAGGCCATCTGCTGCCGGGTCAGAGCGTTGCCGATCCTTTGAAGAGTTTGGTATCTGCAGATACCACCCCGGGCGTGTGGGGTTCGCTCAGTTCGAACTTAGGCAGTGGAGAAAGTCTCGTGGCCTATGACGGTACCACCGCATTGACAGGCACCATGGTGGTCAACGGCAGAAGCTGGAATTTTGTGCCCACCACCCCCTTGAGTGAAGGCTTCCACAATTTGACCTTCAGGGTCGAGAGCGGTGCCAACCGAGGGGCATCAAGCGCGAACTTTGGGATCGAGGTCGATGCCGTTGTGGACAATGCCGCCACCTTGCTGACCTTGAACGACAACCAAGGTGCACTCACGGGCAACCTGAGATCTGGCGACAGCACGGACGATGTTTTCTTGGTGCTCACGGGCAAGTTGGATGTCGCTCAGCAAGGCACCATCAAGGTGTTTGACGGTGATAATCAAATTGCAGTTCAATACGCCACTCAATACACTGACAACAGTTTCACCATCAATGTGCCTCAACTGAGCGTTGGGTCCCACAACCTGTCCTTGAAGTTCTATAACGCCGCCGGTGTGGAGCAAACCCCTGCGGCCATTACCCAGACGGTCAATGTGACAGCCAACGAGACCGGTCAGTTGACGGCCATGACGACCTCTGCAGGAGGTGTTGATACGCTGACGCTCACCCACTATGGTCAAACAATGGACTTCACCAAGCTGGGCACCAGCACGATCGACAAAGTCGATTTGGGAACGTATGGGGGCAATACCCTCAAACTCAGCACAGCCGATGTGTTGGACGCCGGGACCAACCTCTTCAACACTTCTAGTGGTTGGACTTTCAGCAATGCGGCTGATGGCATTCATGCCACCGCTTATCACCAAATGGTAGTGGATGGTGCGGGGTCCAATGTGCGAGGCGTGAGCTCAGTGAGTTTGACGGAATCAGCGGCTGCCATCAACACCCTTTTCCCGTGGGCGCTGACCGGAACTGCATCTCACGATGGCGCGAACTACAACGTGTATACCAACATCCTGACCGACAGCGCCCAGTTGTTGATCAACCAAAACTTGGTGGTGAACAATGTGTTGATCTGATGCAGTGGGTCGAGGTGGCAGAATGCTGTCGCCTCGACCACCTGGCAGGGCCATCAGGGGTTTACCAAGTCGCACCCGCACAATAAATCACGGCAGGAAATGTGCTGAGCCACGCCCAAAAAAAACGGTTCAAGCCAAAAAACCGAAACACCAACAAGTGAAAGAGAGCGGCCACGCTGCAAAAAAGCCAAGCCAATCGCACATTCAACAGGGCCAGTGGAAAGCAGCCTTCCCAAACCGTGAACGACCAAGCGCCAAAGCGGGCCAAGATGGGGTGGCGAAAAACACTTCGCACGGGCAGTGGCCCATAAACGCCGGTGTCTAAAAAGAGAGTCATGGCTCGGCCAGAGCGCCATTCAGGTCGCAGCAACTTGACCCATCCCGACACAAAATAAGAGCTGATGGTGTGCAGGGTGATGTACCAAAAGCCGGCGCGCCAACCGGTGACGTTGTCGGTGAAGTGGCCCACCCCATGTGCCAGCAACAAGCCGGACAGGGCCACCAGGGTCATGAAATCGCTGCCCCCATTGAAGGCGCCCCGCCAACGCAACAGCAGCAGCAAGGCCAGCACAAACAGCAGCAGCGCACCGATCCCTTCAATCTGCCCCAAGATCAAGCCCACAGCCAAAAAACCGCGCAAAACCAACAAGGCAGTGTAGGGCGCAGGCATGAGCAAGGTGCTCAGCAATGATTTCAGCCACGCGGGGCGGGGCGGTATTTCTCGCTGCAATAGCGGCCACACGCCGATGCGATCCATCTTTTGAATGCGCAGGTACTCCAGGGTTTGCAGCAACAAGCTCCAGCCCAACAAACACTCAAAAGCTCGAACGGCCAGGGCCAGCGTCATGTCGAGATCCTAGGCGATTGCAGCATGAGATCGCTGGTGTGGCTGCCCGGCTGTTCCATGCGAATTTCAAACTGGAAAGCACAAAACGCCAAAGCCGGTGCATTGGCGGGCGCCTCTTTTGCGCAGGAGGGCAGCATGGCTTGATCGCCCCAGCGTCCCCCTTGCAAAGCTTGCAGGGCCAGTTGGCTGACCAATTGGTAGGTGACTTTTTCTTGGATATCGGCGCCGTCTGGCAGGCTGTTGATGTCGTTGGCCAAGTGGTCGACAAAATTTTGGTGGGTCAGCGCCAAGTTCACCGCAGGGTTGTGCAGCAGGTGCCTCCATTTCAGGGGCAAGCGGGGGTAGACCAAGCGCCAATCTGACCAAGTTCCGTCAGCCGTTTGGCCTCGCACATACAAACGTGGCGCTGGGTTGATGCCGTGGTAGAACTTCCAGTTGGGGAAAAAGGCACGGAAGAAAAACAACCAAGGCCCTTCGATGGTGCCCCCCCGCTTGAGCAGGGTGAGCGCCAACAAGGCGAAATAAGCCACGATCAGGACAGTGGTGAACTCCATCAAGGCAGTTTATCGTCAGTTCTTGCCGCTTCCCTCTCAAATCCAGGGTCACTTGCGGGGTTCGCTGCTCAAAATGGGCCATTCTTGTGGCTTAATATCGGTTTGCATTATTTATCTGGAGCCAGTGATGGGCAACAAAATTGTGACCGAAGCAGACCGTAAATTCACCCCTCCGCTGCCCACCCTGCCGGGCGTGACCTTGCCAACCCATGGCCGTGGTCAACGCGTGAGTTTGGAGCGCGGTGTGGCAACCCGCAACAAGAAAAATCCGGGCAAGCGCTCCAAAAAGGGCGGTTAAAGTCTTTTGAACAGGCTTGCGCCCGTTCAAGACATCCCAAGCCACTGAACCTCAGTGGCTTTTTTGTTGGCTTTCAAGGGAGACTGAAATGGTGATTTCTTATGCATGTGTGTTGATGGCGGGTGTCATGCCTGTGGTGTGCGCGGGCATCGCCAAGGCAGGCGCCAAAAGCTACAACAACCACGACCCCCGTGCCTGGATGGCCCAGCAGAGCGGTTTCAGAGCCCGCGCCAATGCGGCCCAAGCCAATTGCTTTGAGGCGTTCCCATTTTTTGCGGTCGGGGTGGTGTTGGCATTGCTGACGGGCGTTGACCCGACCGTGGTCGATCTGTTGGCCGTTCTTTTTGTCGCCGCACGGGTGGCTTATGTGGCATGTTATGTCGCCGACAAAGCCTTGTTTCGGTCACTTTTTTGGTTGGTCGGCTATATCAGCGTGATCACACTTTTCATCTTGGCCATGCAAAACTTGCAGATCGGCTGAAGCCAAAAACCGAAGCTTTTATCAAGCACAATAGCGTCTCTGCCCCGGTGGTGAAATCGGTAGACACACCGGACTTAAAATCCGTTGCTTCGTGAATAACGGGCGTGCCGGTTCGATTCCGGCTCGGGGCACCACAGACATTGAAGCACCCTCATGAAAAACGACAACGCTCCGCTTGAAATTCATGTGCATGGTGATGTGCCAATCAAACCCGGCACCGACATCAAGGCGATTCAAGAAGCGCTCAAGCCGCTCTGGCATTACGCGGGCGCCCGTTCATTGAGCGACGGCGCACCCAGCCTCTACGAAGAAGAACCCGGCATTCGTTTTGACACCAACCTGAACCGCTTGCAACTCTGCTGGACGGTCAAGGGCGATGACGACTTTCGCATGGTCATGGAAGACCTGTGCATGAACCTCAACGAGTTGTCATCCGCCGGCACCCAGATTGAAGTCACTTTTTACGACACCGATTTTGATGACGAAGACGAAGCCAATGGGGCCGAGTCGCGTGACGATTTTGTGATGCTCTTTGTCGGCCCCGATCCGGCCGCCATCATGCAAGCCCAACGCGATTTGTTGATCCACGATGTCGTGAACATGATGGAGCGCCATTTCGATGGCTCTGAGTTGACAGGCGTTGTGGCTGAAATTGACAAGCTCTTTAGTCAACGGTTTGACAACCTGGTCAGCTCGCTAGAGCTCGGCAAACCCCCGCGTGGCTCAGGTGGGACCGGCAGTGGCCACGGTGGTGGTCGTCGCCCACGGCACCTGCACTGAAATCTGACCCCATGGCCGCCTTTTTCTCTCGCGATGCACTCCAGCCTGGCGTCAGAGGGCGCGAGGTGTGGGGTTGGGCGATGTACGACTTCGCCAATTCGGGTTACGCCACCGTGGTCATCACGGCGGTTTTTTCGGCCTACTTTGTGGGGGCCGTGGCCGAAGGGGCGAGTTGGGCCACTTTGGCTTGGACCTCGGGCCTCAGCCTCTCTTATTTGATTGTCATGTTGACCATGCCCGGTCTAGGCGCTTGGGCAGACCGTGTGGCGGGCAAAAAACGTTTGCTCATGTGGTTCACGGGGGCCTGCGTCATCAGCACGGCGGCTTTGTCGTCAGTGGGCCCAGGGCAAATCGTTTTGGGGCTGGTGCTGTTGGTCCTCTCCAATACTTTTTTCTCTTATGGCGAGTCCTTGACGGCATCCTTTTTGCCCGAGCTCGCGCGACCCGAAGCCATGGGGCGCGTGAGTGGTTGGGGGTGGGGATTGGGATACATCGGCGGCATGTTGACCTTGGGCTTGTGTTTGGCTTATGTCTTGGCGGCGCAAGCCCGGGGTGAGTCCGGCAGCCAATTTGTGCCGGTCACGATGTGGATCACGGCAGCCGTCTATGGCGCTGCGGCGTGTGTGACTTTTGCCCTGTTGAAAGAGCATTCGCCGCCGCAAATCAACGCACCAGCCGTTGGTTTTATGCAGAGCCTGAGCGCACTTCGGCGCACCTTCAAAGACGCGCGTCCTTACCAAGATTTCATCCAACTCATGGCCTGCGCCGTGGCCTATCAGGCGGGTGTGGCGGTGGCCATTGCTTTGGCGGCCATTTATGCCGAGCAGGTGATTGGTTTCAAGCCGCAAGAAACCATGGTGTTGATCTTTGTCTTGAACAGCGCGGCTTTTGCGGGTGCCTTTGTCTTTGGTTATGCCCAAGATCGCTTAGGGCATAAATTGGCTTTGTCTTTGACCTTGATCGGCTGGACAGTGACCTGTGTGATTGCCGCACTGTCCACCAGCAAAGAACAGTTCTGGTGGGCCGCTGGGATTGCGGGCGTGTGCATGGGGTCTAGCCAGTCAGCGGGTCGTGCCATGGCCGGCTTGTTGGCGCCGCCAGAACGATTGGGTGAGTTTTTTGGCTTGTGGACATTTGCGATTCGCTTGGCCAGCATCGTCGGGCCTTTGGGTTATGGACTGATCACTTGGCTGAGCGATGGCAACCAGCGCATGGCCATCGGGGTCACGTCCTTGATGTTTGTGCTGGGCTTGTTGCTGCTGATGCCCGTCAATTTAGAGCGCGGTCGCCGCATGGCCTTAGGCCCAAAACCCGATCAAACCTGAAAGTCACTGCGCTGGCAGGCCGCGTGGGGCAGACCCAACCAACGCGCTGCTGCCGCTTGCAGGCCCGCCAAATCGCCATTGGTCATGAGTTGCATGCGGGCTGACAGAGCGTGGGGAGCAGGGCCCCGGCGCAACAGCGAAGCGGCTTCAAGCAGGCGACGTGTATGCCGGGCCACGGGGTCGCCGGTCGAGACCAAATGGACATCGGGCCCGAGCAAGCTGCGCAATGCCGGTTCTGCAAACACATAGTGGGTGCAGCCCAACACCAGCGTGTCGATTTGGCCGGCCTCTTTACCAAAAGTTCCCATGGCTTGGGTGTAGGTCCGCAACAAGTCGGCAATGCGTTGTTGGCAGGCCTCGGCCGAATCGGCATGGGTGCTTTCTTCAATCGCCAAGGCCAAGCCATTGCAAGGCTGAACCGTGAAACGGGTGCTGGATGGCTTTGAGTCAAGTGTTGGGTTGGCTATATTTGTCGGCGATTGCACGCTCATGAGCAGCCGCTGAAATTTGTCACTGCCCAAAGTGCCTCGGGTGCCGATCACGCCAATGTGCCCGGTTTCGCTGATCTTCAGAGCCGGTTTCAGGGCTGGCTCGACCCCCACCAAAATCAGCTGAGGGTATTGCTCGCGCAGCACATGGATGGCCGCCGCCGTGGCGGTATTGCAGGCCACCACCAGGGCTTTGATGTGGTGTGTGTCGATCAGGTGCTGGGTGATGGCCAAGCTGCGCTGACGCACAAACAAATCGGTCTTTTCCCCGTAGGGCGCGTGCCCACTGTCGGCCCAATAGACAAAGTGTTCGGCGGGCAAAGCATGTTGCAACGACTGCAAGATGCTGAGACCGCCAATGCCGCTGTCAAAAACGCCGATGGGGGAGTCGATCATGGAGGAGGTGAGGGCGATGGTCTTCGGTCATCGCCGCTGCACTGTGTTAGCCCGCGTTAACGCCGATGCCTTTGAACTCACCCGTGGCAATGCGTTTTTGCCATTCTGTTGGGCCAGTGATGTGGGCGCTGGTGCCGCCGGCGTCCACCGCCACCGTCACGGGCATGTCGACCACGTCAAACTCGTAAATGGCTTCCATGCCCATGTCGGCAAAGCCCACCACTTTGGCGTGTTTGATGGCTTTCGACACCAAGTAAGCCGCACCGCCCACCGCCATGAGGTATGCCGACTTGTGTTTTTTGATGGCCTCAATGGCCACTGGGCCGCGCTCGGCTTTGCCAATCATGGCGATCAGACCGGTCTTGGCCAACATCATTTCGGTGAAACCATCCATGCGGGTGGCCGTGGTCGGGCCGGCAGGGCCTACGGCTTCGTCGCCCACGGGATCGACCGGGCCCACGTAGTAGATGACGCGGTTTTTGAAGTCCACCGGCAATGGCTCGCCCTTGGCCAGCATGTCTTGAATGCGCTTGTGCGCGGCATCGCGGCCGGTCAGCATTTTGCCGTTCAACAGCAAGGTTTGGCCGGGTTTCCAGTTGGCCACTTCGGCAGGGGTCAGGGTGTTCAGATCGACCCGTTGGCTGGTTTGGGTGTTGGGGGTCCAGTTGACGTTGGGCCACAGGTCGAGCGAGGGCGCTTCAAGGTAAGTGGGGCCCGAGCCGTCCAGCACAAAGTGCGCGTGGCGGGTGGCCGCGCAATTGGGAATCATGGCCACAGGCTTGCTGGCAGCATGGGTGGGGTACATCTTGATTTTGATGTCGAGCACGGTGGTCAGGCCGCCCAAGCCTTGCGCGCCAATGCCCAGAGCGTTGACCTTGTGATAGAGCTCTAGACGCATCTCTTCGACGTTGTCGAGCTTCTCGCCCTTGCTCGATTTTTCGAGCAATTGGTACATGTCCAAGTCGTCCATCAGGCTTTCTTTGGCCATCAACACGGCTTTTTCAGCGGTGCCGCCAATGCCAATGCCCAACATGCCGGGTGGGCACCAGCCTGCGCCCATGGTGGGCACGGTTTTCAAGACCCAATCGACGATGCTGTCGCCGGGGTTGAGCATGATCATTTTGGATTTGTTTTCACTGCCGCCGCCTTTGGCGGCCACGGTCACTTCGACGGTGTTGCCGGGCACGATCTCGGTGAAGATCACGGCCGGGGTGTTGTCTTTGGTGTTTTTGCGGTTGAAGTGGGGGTCAGACACCACCGAGGCGCGCAGGGTGTTGTCGGGGTGGTTGTAGCCACGGCGCACGCCTTCGTTCAAGGCGTCATCCAGACTGCCAGTAAAGCCTTCCCAGCGCACGTCCATGCCCACTTTCAAAAACACGTTCACGATGCCGGTGTCTTGGCAAATGGGGCGGTGCCCGATGGCGCTCATTTTGCTGTTGGTCAAAATTTGCGCGATCGCGTCTTTGGCGGCCGGGCTTTGTTCGCGTTCATAGGCCTTGGCCAAGTGCGCGATGTAGTCCGCGGGGTGGTAATAGCTGATGTACTGCAGCGCGGCGGCCACCGATTCAATGAGGTCGTTTTGTTTGATCGAGGTGCTCATGGTGTGTCGATTGGTAAAAAGTCAAAAACAGGTCAAATGAAAGGGGCTCTGATGCTGCGGCCGCTCAATGCGCAGCTTTGTCGTGGTGCGACATCAAGCGGTCGGCATAGGCAATGGCGATGGCACTCAACAAAAAGGCGATGTGGATGATGGTTTGCCACATCAGTACTTTTTCATCGTAGTTGGCGGCGTTGATGAAGGTCTTGAGCAGGTGGATCGAGCTGATGCCGATGATGGCCGTGCCCAACTTCACTTTGAGTACGGAAGCATTCACATGGTCGAGCCACTCGGGTTGGTCGGGGTGGTCTTGCAGGTTCAGACGCGAGACAAAGGTCTCGTAACCCCCCACGATGACCATGATCAACAGGTTGGAGATCATGACCACATCGATCAAGGCCAGCACCACCAACATGATCACCGTCTCATTGAGGGAGGTGATGGGCGCCGAGGCTTTGTAGCCAATGCTGGTGATCAAGGCTTGCAGGGCGGTTTCGCTGCCAAAGGCCGCCTCGAGCAAGTGCACCAACTCCACCCAAAAGTGGAAGACGTACACCGCTTGGGCGGCGATCAGGCCCAAATACAAGGGCAGTTGCAGCCAACGGCTCGCAAAAATGAAGCTGCTCAAAGAGTTCATTGGGCCTTTGGAAGATGGGGAATTTTTTGACATGGGGGTTCCAGAAAGTTGGCTGAAATCCTAGACTTCAGCTCTAGTCGGATTTTAGGCGGTAGACGGCCCATTTCAGCCCACTCCCGTGCAAGTCTGATGTCAGTCAGTGCTTTGTAAGAGCCAAGCCTGACATTTGCGTCAGTTTTAAATCGCCATGTCATTCAGGAGACAAATCAGATGAGCGCCACGATTTACCAACCCAGTGCAGACTTTGTCAAAAAAGCACACATCGCCGGCATGGACGCTTACCTAGCGCTCTGCAAAGAAGCCGAGACGGACTACCAAGGTTACTGGGGCCGTTTGGCCAAAGAACTGATCTCCTGGAAGACCCCTTTCACCAAGGTCTTGGACGAGTCCAATGCACCATTTTTCAAGTGGTTTGAAGACGGCACGCTGAATGCTTCTTACAACTGCTTGGACCGCAACATTGAAAAAGGCTTGGGTGATAAAACCGCCATCATTTTTGAGGCCGATGGCGGCGAGGTCACCAAAGTCACTTACAGCCAGTTGTTGGCCAAAACCTGCCAATACGCCAACGCGCTGAAGAGCTTGGGCATCAAAAAAGGCGACCGTGTGGTCATCTACATCTCGATGTCGATTGACGGCGTGGCCGCCATGCAAGCCTGTGCCCGCATTGGCGCGACCCACTCGGTGGTGTTCGGGGGCTTCTCTGCCCAGTCGCTGCGTGACCGCATCGAAGACACCGGCGCCGTGGCCGTTATCACTGCTGACCACCAAGTGCGCGGTGGCAAGCAATTGCCTTTGAAATCCATCGTCGACGAAGCCCTGACTTTGGGCGGTTGCGACAGCATTCGCAACGTCTTGGTGGTCAAGCGTTCGGGCGCTGAGATCGCCATGAAAGCAGGCCGCGATGTCTGGATGGCCGACGTGGCCGACAAACAAGCCACCACCTGCGAGCCAGAGTGGGTGGGCGCTGAGCACCCCTTGTTCTTGTTGTACACCTCGGGTTCGACCGGCAAACCAAAAGGCGTGCAGCACAGCACCGGCGGTTATATGTTGCATGCCGCTTTGACCACCAAGTGGACCTTCGACTTGAAGCAAGACGACGTGTTCTGGTGCACCGCCGACATCGGCTGGGTCACCGGCCACAGCTACATCACCTACGGCCCATTGGCTTTGGGCGGCACCGAGATTGTGTTCGAAGGCGTGCCCACTTACCCCGATGCCGGTCGCTTCTGGAAGATGATTCAAGACCACAAGGTCTCGATTTTCTACACCGCGCCCACCGCCATCCGCTCGCTCATCAAGGCCGCAGAAGCCAACGATGCCGTGCACCCCAAGAGCTACAACTTGTCGAGCCTGCGTTTGCTGGGCTCGGTGGGCGAGCCCATCAACCCCGCCGCGTGGGAGTGGTACTACGAGCACGTGGGCGGCAGCCGTTGCCCGATTGTCGACACCTTCTGGCAAACCGAGACCGGTGGTCACATGATCACCCCCTTGCCTGGCGTGACGCCCATGGTGCCCGGTTCTTGCACCTTGCCTTTCCCTGGCATTCAGGCAGCCATCGTCAGCGAAACCGGCGAGGACATGCCCAACGGCCAAGGCGGTATCTTGGTCGTCAAACGCCCATGGCCTTCGATGATTCGCAACATCTGGGGCGACCCTGAGCGTTTCAAAAAGTCGTATTACCCCGACGATTTCAAAGGCAAGTACTACTTGGCAGGTGACGGCGCGATTCGCGACGAAAAGACCGGCTACTTCACCATCACCGGCCGCATTGACGACGTGTTGAACGTGTCGGGTCACCGCATGGGCACCATGGAAATCGAATCGGCCTTGGTCAGCTGCACCGAGTTGGTGGCCGAAGCCGCCGTGGTGGGCCGTCCCGATGACACCACCGGTGAAGCCATCTGCGCCTTTGTGGTGTTGAAGCGTTCTTTGCCCAACACCGAAGAGGGCAAGGCCATCGCCAAGCAATTGCGCGATCACATTGCCAAAGAAATCGGCCCGATCGCCAAGCCCAAAGACATTCGCTTTGGTGAGAACTTGCCCAAGACCCGTTCCGGCAAGATCATGCGCCGTCTGTTGCGTTCGCTGGCCAAAGGCGAAGAGATCACCCAAGACATCTCGACACTGGAAAACCCAGCCATCTTGGGTCAGTTGGGTCAGGCGTATTGATCTGGTCTGTTGATCAGGCCCAATAATCAGGCCTTGAGCCCCCGAAAAAAAGCGCCGCTTGCGGCGCTTTTTTCATTTTTAAGTGGACATGCCTGAGGGCGGTGTTTTTTGATGAACAATGTTCCTTGTTCGCCCCCTGTTGGGGCCACCGATTGACTGTTCTCATAAACGCGACCGACCTCCGTTGACCCCGCCACCACACTTGTCCCCATGTCCGCGCAGTCCTGTTCCCAACCCTTGAAGTCTGGCTTTATTGTCTTGCACGGCAACCGGTCCGAGGAGTTGGCTCAAACCGTGTTGGCGTGGCAAAACCAGCATCCTTTGGACCCGCTGGAAGAAGAGGTCATTTTGGTGCAGAGCAGCGGCATGGCCGAGTGGTTCAAGATGACCCAAGCCCAGCAATTGGGGGTGTGCTCGGCGGCCAAAGTCGAGCTGCCGGGACGCTTCATTTGGCGGGCATACCGACAAGTCTTGGGCTCACAGGCTGTGCCCAGAGAGTCTCCGCTGGACAAGCTGCCCATGACTTGGCGACTCATGCCCTTGTTGCCCGGCTTGTTGGCCCGGCCTGAGTTCGGCCCACTGGCGCGTTATCTCTGTCCCGACGGTCTTTTGTCGCCAGCCGAGGTGCCGCAGATCGACGAGACGCGCTTGTTGCAATTGGCCAGTCAATTGGCCGATTTGTTTGACCAATACCAAAACTACCGCACCGATTGGCTGCAGAGTTGGGCGCTTGGTCAAGATGTCTTGATCGACCCCCAGGGCCAGACCCAGAAGCTGCCGCCAGAGCAACATTGGCAGCCCGAGCTGTGGCGCGCTTTGTTGGGCACGCTGAGCACTGAGCAGCGCAACACCACCCGACCCGATTTACACCGCCAGGTGCTGGCCCATTTAGAAACTGGTGGCGATTTCACAGAGCGACTGCCACGGCGCGTCGTGGTGTTTGGCATGAGCCACATGCCGGCCTCTTTTTTAGAGACCTTGGCCGCCTTGGCCCGTCACTGTCAAATCATTTTGGCCGTGCCCAATCCTTGCCGCTTTTATTGGGGCGACATCATGGAGGGGCGTGAACTCTTTCGCACCCAGCGGCAGCGGCAGGCGCGGCGAGGGGGCGGCACGGCTGTCGCCATTGATTTACAAGACATGCACTTGTATGCCCATCCCTTGCTGGCCGCCTGGGGCAGGCAAGGGCGCGATTTTGTACGGCAACTTGATGCGTTTGACGATGCGGTGGCCACGCAAAACGCTTTTCCATCGCTGCGCATCGATTTGTTTGATGAACAAGTCGAAACGTCAGACACCCCCATGCTGACGCGGCTGCAACAGCGCATCCGCGATTTAGAGCCCTTGACGGTGCGCCATGACGATGCGCTGCTGGCCGCGACAGACCGTTCGGTGGTGTTTCATGTGGCGCACAGCGCGGTGCGTGAACTGGAGGTCTTGCACGACCAATTGCTGGACATGTTGGCGCAAGCCCCGCCGGCAAACGCCAAGCCCTTGCAGCCCAGAGACATCGTGGTCATGGTGCCCGATGTGCAAGACATGGCCGCGGCCATTCGCGCGGTGTTTGGCCAGTACCCGCGCCACGACAAGCGTTACATCCCTTTTGACATTGCCGATCTGAGCGCCAAGACCAGCAGCCCCTTGGTTCAGACCGTGGCTTGGTTGCTGACTTTGCCGGCGCACCGCTTCGGCCTGAGCGAATGGGTGGACCTGCTGGAGGTGCCGGCGGTGGCGCAGCGCTTTGGCATTGAGGCTGAAAAAATACCGCAGCTCACCCAGTGGATGACAGGCGCGGGCATCCGCTGGGGCTTGCACGCGGCGCAGCGAGAACAACTGGATTTGGCGGCGTGTGGTGAGCAAAACACGGCTTGGTTTGGCCTGCAGCGCATGTTGCTGGGCTACGCCTCAGGGGTGTTCCATGCCGAGACGGAGTCAGCGTCTTCGGCTTGGCAGGGCATTGAGCCTTATGCAGAAGTGGGCGGACTAGACGCTGCCTTGGCCGGCAGTTTGGCGCACCTTTTTCACACCCTGAACGGCTGGTGGCAGCGTAGCCAAGAGCGCTTGACCCCGGCCGAGTGGTGCGAGCATGCGCGAGGGTTGTTGGCGGCCATGTTCAAGCCCGTGGACGAGGCCGACACCCAGGCTTTGGCGGCATTGGAAGAGGCATTGCCAAAGTGGCAACGGGCTTGTGAACAAGCCGGGCTGACGGCTGCTTTGGGTTTGCCTGCCTTGCACCAAGGCTGGATGGATGCCTTGCAAGAGCCCAGTTTGAACCAGCGATTCAGAGCGGGTGGGGTGACGTTTTGTACCCTCATGCCGATGCGGGCGATTCCGTTCGAGGTGGTTTGCCTGTTGGGCATGAACGACGGTGACTACCCGCGCCGCAGCCACCGCAGCGATTTTGATTTGATGGCGCCGCGTCAGATGTTTCGTCCCGGTGACCGGTCGCGCCAGCATGACGACCGGCAACTCATGCTCGAGGCCTTGTTGTCGGCACGCCGTACCCTGTACATCAGCTGGACTGGGCGCAGCGTGCGCGACAACAGCACGCAACCGCCCTCGGTGCTGGTCTCGCAGTTGCGCGACTACGTGGCGTCGGCTTGGGGCGAAGCCGCGCTGCACAGCCGCACCACAGAGCATCCGCTGCAGCCCTTTAGCCGCCGCTACTTTGAGCCTGCAGGCCCTGATGCCAAGAGCACTTTGACCACATTTGCGCGCGAATGGCGGCAAGCCCATGCGGCCCATGTGGCGACGCCTGCGTCTTTGCCCACTGGCACGCAGGCACCCCTGAGCGTGCCGGAGGTCTCGGCGCCTCTGGATGTGAAAAGCTTGGAGCGGTTTTTCAAAAACCCTGTTGCCGCGTATTTCAAGGAACGCTTGGGGGTGGTCTTCTGGCACCCAGAAGACGAGCCCGGCGACACCGAGGTCTTTGACTACAACCCGCTTGAGCACTACAAATTGGTGCAAAGCCAAACACGCGCTTGGCCTGCGCCCACAGAGGCCCATCCCTTGCAGGCCGCGATAGAGCAGCAACTGCAGGCCTTGCAGCGTGCCGGTGGCTTGCCCATGAAGGGTCTTGGGGAACTGAAAAAAAGTGAGCTTCAAGCCACCTTGACGGCCATGGCCCAAGCCTGGGCAGCTGTGGGACAAGACTTTCCGCAGCCTGCTGAGCGCGTGGCCCTGAGCCACAGCCACTTGGGGGTGGAAGTGCGCGACTGGCTGGATGGTTTGTGTCAAAACGAATCGGGCCAACGCACCTGGGTGCTGCTGGAGGCCCGAAAAATCACCCGTTCCATTCAGAAACAACGGGGGCCAGACCCCGAAAAACTGATACGCCCTTGGCTGTGGTCGCTACTGGCGGCGGCCAGTGGTCATGAATTGCAGGGCCGTGTGGTGGGGCAAGACGGCGTGCTGCAGATCACGCCCATGTCCTCCGAGACCGCACGTATGGTGCTGGACGGGCTGCTGTCCGTTTGGCTGCAAGGGCAAGTCGCGCCCTTGCCTTTGCCCTTCAAGACGGCTTTGGTGATGTCGGCAGGGGGAGAGGGGCAAGACCCCGCGGCGCGCCTCAAGATGCTGGCGGACGCTGAAAAAACCTATGCCGGTGACGATGCCTACACCTACGGGGACGGTCTGGTGGAGGTCAATGAGATGTGTTTGGCCCGTGTTTTCCCAGACTTTGAGACCTTGTGTTCAGCCACCGGGCCCGAAGGGCAAACGCTGCAATCGTTGGCCTTGGCGGTGTATGGCCCATTGCACGATTGGGCCCGCCAGTGTGTGACGGCCGTGGCTTATGCGACCCAACAGACCGATGAAGAAGCGCTCGCACATGACTGAACTTGCTGATTCATCTGCCGTGCCCGCCAAGTTGGATGCGATTCGTTTTCCGCTGTGGGGCTCGCGCTTGATCGAGGCCAGCGCGGGTACGGGCAAAACTTGGACCATCGCCGCCCTCTATGTGCGCTTGGTGCTGGGCCATGGCAGCGAAGACACCCGATTTGCGCGTCCCTTGATGCCGTCGGATATTTTGGTCATGACGTTCACGCGTGCGGCCACCCGTGAGTTGTCCGAGCGCATTCGGGCGCGTTTGCTCGAAGCGGCGCGTTGCTTCAGAAAAGAGGCGCAGCCACAAGCCGATGACGCCTTTTTGAAAGAACTCTTAGCGTCCTACCCACACGAAGCAGACCTCAGAAAAGACGCATGGCGCTTGTCAATCGCCGCTGAATGCATGGACGAAGCCAGCGTGTACACCATCGACGCATGGTGCCAGCGCATGTTGCGTGACCATGCCTTTGACAGTGGCAGCTTGTTTGACGAAGAACTGGTGGCCGATGAGCAAGCTTTGCTCATGCAAGCGGTGCAAGACTATTGGCGTCAACAGTGCTACGACCTGTCGCCGCAAGACCTGCAAGAGGTGTTGCGAATCTGGCCCACGGTCAATCGTTTGCAAGAAGATGTGAAAGGTTTGTTGGGCAAAGTGCCCGATGATCCCAACGAAAATCGCGCCTCGCTCACAGAGTTGTTGGCGCAGGGCAAAGCCGCAGAGCGCCAGCAGTTGCAGGCTTTGCAAGCGCTGTGGCGCGAACGGGTGCCGTTGATGCGCAGCTTTGTGTTGTCGCAAGACCCGCCCAGCGCCAAAGGCTGGAACGGCAGAGCTTTTGTCATCAGCCGTCTCAACGGGTGGCTGGACACCCTGCAAGCTTGGGCCGAGGGGCGTGACGAATCGCGCGTGCCCCTTTTGGCGACAGGCTGGTCGCGCATGACGCTGCAAGGCTGGGCCGAGGCCCGCAAAGACGGTTTGATGGCCGGTGTGACGGCCAGCATGAGCCCCAGCCAAGTGGAGGTGTTTCAGGCCTTTGCGGTCTTGCCCGGCCTCTTGCAGCAATTGCCCAGCCCAGCCGCGGGGGTGCGGCAACATGCCGCGCGCCGTGTGGCCCAGCGCTTGCGAGTGCTCAAGCGCCAACAGGGGACTTTTGGCTTTGCCGATTTACAAGAACGCTTGGAAGCCGCCTTGCACGGTCCCAACGCATACCTTTTGCGCGAGCGCATTGCACAGCATTACCCGGTGGCCTTGATTGATGAATTCCAAGACACTGCTCCGATTCAGTACGGCATTTTTGATGCGATTTACCAAACGGCCAGCAGCGCCCCTGAGCGCGCACTGCTGCTGATTGGGGACCCCAAGCAGTCGATTTATGGCTTTCGGGGCGCCGACATTTACAGCTACCTGAAAGCGCGTGAGGCCACCGAAGGGCGGCACTACGCTTTGTCCATCAACTACCGATCCACGCAAGCCTTGGTCGATGCGGTCAACCATGGCTTTGTTCAGGCGGAGCGCCAAAATGCCGGAGGTGCGTTTCAGCTGAAGCGTACGGACGGTGAAAACCTGTTGCCGTTTGTGCAGGTGGAAGCCAAGGGCAGAGCTGAAAGATGGGTGACTTCGGCCCACGATATGCCCGCCATCACCTTGGTGCATGAGTTGGACACCTTGCCCGCAGGGGTCTCGCGCAGGCGTTTTGCAGAACGTTGTGCAGAACAAATTGCGACCTGGTTAAACGATCCTCACAATGGCTTTGCATACGCCGATGGGCGCCTGCAACGCTTGCGTCCGCAAGACATTGCGGTATTGGTTCGCACCGGTGCAGAGGCCTTTGCAGTGCAGCGGGCTTTGCAAAAGCGGCTCATCACATCGGTTTATTTGTCCGACAAAGACTCGGTCTACCAAAGCCATGAGGCTCGCGATTTGGTGCATTGGCTGCGTGCGGTGGCCATGCCGCAAGACGCTGCTTTGGTTCGCGCCGCATTGGCATTGGCCAGTGTGGGCTTGCCATTGACCGAGTTGAACCGTTTGGCCACCGACGACGAAGCGTTTGATGCGCAAGTCGAACAGCTGCGCCAGTTGCGCCAGACTTGGCAAAGCCAGGGCGTGCTGGCCATGTTGCGACAGACCTTGCACCGCTTTGGTTTGGCCGCGCGTTGGTTGGCTCAGCCGGGGGGTGAACGCAGCTTGACGCATTTTTTGCATCTGGCAGAGTTGTTGCAAAACGCCAGCGGTGATCTGGAGGGTGAGCAGGCCTTGATTCGTTGGTTACTAAACCAGATTGCCGAAAACACCCCTCAATCAGAAGACCAAGTGGTGCGGCTGGAGAGCGATGCCGATTTGGTCAAGATCGTGACCATTCATGCCAGCAAAGGCTTGGAATATCCGGTGGTGTGCTTGCCATTCGCCACCAGCTTCCGAGGCTTTGATGCCAAAACCCACAAACACGTTTACTTGCCCCAAGCAACCGGAGGCCGGCGGTTGGTGCTGGACATCAGCGAAGAGGCCAAGGCCCAATTTGAAGAAGAACGCTTGCGCGAAGACCTGCGACTTTTGTACGTGGCCATGACGCGCGCACGCCATGCTTTGTGGCTGGGGTTTTCTGCCGTGAAAGTCGGCAACAGCGCCGCATGCAAAACCCACTTGAGTGCCTTGGGCGTGTTGCTGGGCGGGCCAGAGCCCCGTGAGGCGGCTGACTGGTCAGTGCCTTTGCAACGCTGGGCCGAATCGGGCTCGGGCATTGCATTGGTGCCGGCGGCCGAGGTCATGGCGGTGACCCCCTTGGCGCCGCGTGAGCCGCTGCCCGCTTTGCAAGCGGCGCCCGACTTCCAGGCCGACTTTGACCGCAGTTGGGGCATTGCCAGTTATTCGCGGCTGACCCGAGATCTCAAGGCCCCGAGCCCGACAGGTCAGGCATCGCCGAGTCAGACCACCTTGCCGACCTTGTCACCTTTGCACATCATGCGACCTGCCGACGATGAGCCGCCACCGGCGTCGGCACAAGCGGAGGGTGGGGCGCCAGCCATTTGGCACACCTTCAAGCGCGGGCCATTGACTGGGAATTGGTTGCACCAACAATTGGATTGGCTGTCTTCGGAAGGCTTTCAATTGGCCAGCCAACCCGCGCTGATGAGCCGATTGCAAGCCCGCTGTGAACGGGACTATCCCACTTCGGCCCCTGCCATTGCTGCTTGGTTGGCGGCGGTGGTGCAACACCCGATACCCGGCTTGGCGACGGGCACAAGCTCCAGCTCGAATTCCAGTATGAGCGCCCATTCAGGTGTGGCCTTGGCCGACTTGCAAACCGTGCGCTCTGAGATGGAGTTTTGGTTGCCCGCACAAAGTTTGCCGGTCAAGCAACTCGACCAGTTGTGCCAAAAATATCTGTTGCCGGGCGTGCCGCGCCCGCGTTTGCAAAGCAGCACCTTGCACGGCATGTTGATGGGCTTCATCGACTTGGTGTTTGAGCACCAAGGCCGTTATTGGGTGCTGGACTACAAGTCCAACGCTTTGGGCCAAGACGATGCGGCCTACAGCACCGAGCGTTTGCACGCGGCGATGGCCGAGCACCGTTATGACGTGCAAGCCGCTGTTTATGCCTTGGCTTTGCACCGCTTGCTGCACAGCCGTTTGGGCGATCGCTATCGCCCCGAACAACATTTGGGCGGTGCGGTGTACCTCTTTTTGCGTGGCATCCACGGGCCTGCCAGTGGCACCTGCACGCTGACATTTCCCAGCGAAATGTTGGCGGCTCTGGATGCCATGTTGGACAACCCTGTCGATAGCGCTGCCGATAGCTCTGCCGCACACACCGAGGGGTCTGAATGAGCCTGCCACTCGATGCGATGTCGACTTTGCAGACCCTGCAGGCTTGGTCAGAGCAGGGCGCGCTGCGCCGGTTAGACAGCGCCATGGCCCAATTTGCGGCGCACCACGATGCACAAGCTTCGCCGGTTTTGTTGGTGGCCAGTGCGGTGTTGGCGCACATGGAAGGTCGCGGCCACGTGTGTGTGCCCTTGCGCGAATTGGTGCGGCAACCCCAATCGGTGCTGGCTTGGCCCGACCCCATGCAAACCGCGCTGAGCACCCTGTGGGCTCAGCTGCCGAAAGATCTGACACATTGGCTGCACGCCCTGACCAGCAGCTGTGTGGTGCGCAGCGTGCTGTCGCCCGAGGGCATGCTGTCGCCAGACGAGGGGCAGCCCTTGGTGTTGGGCGGCACACCCGACAAGCCCTTGCTTTATTTGCGCCGCCATTGGGTGTACGAGCAGCAAGTGGCCCGCGCCGTTGCCGAGCGCGCCAAGCCCTTGCCTGACGTGGACACCGCAGCCGCTCGGTACTGGTTGGACCGCTTGTTTCCCGCGCCCAGTTCTCTGGCCGGAGTGTCCCCTTCGCCAGCGAACGCCTCTGCGGGTCCTTCATGGCAGAAGATCGCTTGTGCTTTGGCTTTGCGCAGCCGATTGACTGTCATCACCGGCGGGCCCGGCACCGGTAAAACCTACACCGCCGCCCGATTGTTGGCGCTGTTGTTGGCCACCAGCCCCAACCCCGCACAGCTTCGGGTGGCATTGGCGGCGCCCACCGGCAAAGCCGCGGCGCGCTTGCGGCAATCGATCGATCAGTCGCTGGCCAGCTTGCAAGTCAGTTTGGGCGACAGCATGGACCTCAAGCACCTGACCGACCGCATGGGCAAGGCCAGCACGGTGCACGCGCTGTTGGGCATGCAAGCGGGCAGCCGACAGTTCAAACACCATGCCCAGCAACCGCTGGATTTGGATGTGCTGGTGGTGGATGAAACCTCGATGGTGCATTTGGAAATGATGGCGGCATTGATGCAAGCCATGCCTGCACACGCCAAATTGGTTTTGCTGGGTGACAAAGACCAATTGGCCTCGGTGGAGGTGGGCTCGGTGTTGGGCGATTTGTGCTTTCAAGCGCAAGACAACCTTTACAACGCAGACACCTGCGACTATTTGCAAGCGACCTGTGGTGAGGTGCTGCAAGCCTCTCCTCGAGACAGCAGCCCGCTGGACCAACAAACCGTGATGTTGCGGCACAGCCACCGCTTTGGTTCAGCCATTGGCGAATTGGCCAAAGCCGTGAACATGGGCGTGGCCACGCGCGCGGCACCGCAAGACTTGTTTGACATGCCTGCCCCCTTGGGGGCTTATCAGCTGTTGGCCCGGGGCAAGCCGCAAGCCGATGTGGCGAAAGCCAGCGACGGCCCAGATGTCGGCAAAGTGGTGGGGATGACGGGCCCCCTCAAACCCGAGGAGGTGGTGCAACTGGCGCTGCACGGGCGCGCGCATGCGCCCACGTGTTATGCCGATTACTTGCGGATCATGCAATTGGGGCCGCAAGCGATCCTGCGAAGTGAACAAGGCCTCGAGAAAGACCAAGCGCAAGACCCCGTTATGGCAGCGCATGCCCAGTGGGTGGTGCAGGTGTTGCAAGCCTTTGAGAGGTTTCGCATTTTGTGCGCTGTCCATGATGGCGATTGGGGGGACCGAAACCTCAATCTGCAAGTGCAACGCGCCTTGGCTGCAGCGGGTTTGCTGAAACCCGAGGGCGAATGGTTTGCCGGCCGCCCCGTGATGGTCACCCGCAACGACAAAGCGCTGGGCGTCTTCAATGGCGACGTGGGGGTGGTGTTGCCAGGTGCCACCAGCACAGCCCTTCGCGTTTGGTTTTTAGAGGGCGCCGCCCTGCGCTCCGTCAGTGTGAGCCGGTTGGCCCATGTGGAGACGGCTTTTGCCATGACCATCCACAAAAGTCAGGGCTCTGAATTTGCCCATGCAGTGGTGGTCTTGCCCGACTCCGGTGGCGATATGTTGACGCGTGAACTGGTCTATACCGGCATCACGCGGGCCAAAGAACACCTGACCTTGGTCGAGCCCCGAGCCGGCTTGCTGGGCGAGGCCATCGGCCGACAAGTCAGAAGGGCCAGCGGGCTGGCCACTTTGGCCTTTGGCCGCTGAGGGGCGTTTGCCCGCTCGGCTCAGTCGCCCAGAACCACCCCTTCGCGGCGCGGATCGGCAGCGCCAAACCAGCCACGGGGGGTGCGCTCAATCGCTTGCAAACCGCTGGTCATCTCCATTTCACGCACCTCGTGCCCTTGGGCTTTCAGGGCCTCGAGGGTCGTCGCTGGAAAGCGTTGGGCTTCCAACAAGGTGGGGCCGTTGAGCGAGCCAAAGTTGGGCAGGTTGACCGCGTCTTGGGCGTTCATGTCCCAATGCAAAGTACCCACCAACACCTTGGCGGTGTAGTGCACGATGAGCGCCCCGCCGGGGCTGCCGCCGCTCAATACCAATTGGCCTGTGGCCTTGTCGAAGACCAAGGTGGGCGACATGGACGAGCGAGGCCGTTTGCCGGGCTCAACCCGGTTGGCGATCGGGCGACCTTGGGCATCGGCGGGGGCAAAGCTGAAATCGGTCAATTGGTTGTTCAGCAAAAATCCACCCGGGCGTTGCGCATCGGTGGTGACCATGCGGCGTGCGCCAAAGGCCGCCTCAATGGTGGTGGTCATGGCCACACTTCGCCCTTTAGCATCGACCACGCTGATGTGGCTGGTGCCGTATTCGGTTTGTGCTGGCATGGGGGCAAAACTGGTGCGAGCCCCTCCCGGCTGTCCCGCGGTGGCCACCTTCATGGATTGGGCCCCGATCAATTGGCTGCGTTGTTTCAAGTAGGCCTTGTCCCACAGGCTGCGCCAATCGCCCGCTGGGGGTTTGACAAAGTCGGGGTCGGCGACAAATTGCGCGCGGTCGGCAAAAGCCAAGCGCGACGCTTCGGTGTAGCGGTGCAACCAGTCGGGAGCAGGCAGGCCATATTGCAAGTCGGGCCCTTTGGCAGTGGTTTGGGCCAGTATTCCCAAGATTTGACCGATGGCAATTTGCCCAGAGGAAGGTGGTGGAAAACCGCAGATGCGGTAGTTGCGTTTTTGCACGGCGTGGTCAAAGCACAAGGCCTCGCGTTCGCGGGCTTGGTATTGGGCCAAGTCTTGCAGACTCAAACTGCCGGGGCGTGGCGCCGATTGCGTGCGTTGCACGATGGCTTGTGCCACTGCACCTTCGTGCAAAGCGCGGCTGCCCTCTAAAGCGATGCGCCGCATCACATGCGCGTATTCGGGGTTGCGCAGCACATGGCCCACTGGCCAGGCCTGTCCTTGGGCGTTGTAAAAGTAGGCGAGGGCCACGGGGTCTTTTTTCAGGTGCGGGTCGGCTTGCAGCAGGGTGTGCAGACGCGGACTGACTTTGAACCCCTGTTCCGCCAAAGTGATGGCGGGGGCCATCAGTTGAGACCAAGGCAAAACGCCGTGTTGTCGATGGGCCGCTTCGAGCATGCGCACCGCACCGGGCACGCCCACCGCATGGCCGCTTTGCAGGGCTTCGTCAAAGGACAGGGGTTTGCCATCGTCCGCCAAAAACTGCTGAGGCTTTGCGCCGGCAGGCGCGGTTTCGCGGCCATCGTGGGCCGATACTTTTTGTCCGTCAAAGTGCAGCAAAAAAGCGCCGCCCCCGAGGCCGCTCGATTGCGGCTCCACCAAGCCCAACACCATCTGCACCGCAATGGCGGCATCCAAGGCCGATCCACCTGCACGCAAAATTTGGTGACCTGCATCGGTGGCCAGCGGATTGGCCGCGGCCACCGCTTGGCGTGCATAGGCCCAGCCCGGCTTGACGGTGTTGCCACTGGCAGCCTCGGGTTGCTCGGGCACGCTGTAGCGCCATTGGCCGGCTGCAGCAGTCGATGCGGACGGGTTTTTGGGGCTGCTGGCTGTGTTGAGCACGCTGCAAGCGGTCAACAGCCCCGCGCTGATCAGCACCAGGGTGAGACGGGTCAGGGTTTGATAGGGGGTCATGAGGTCGATTTTGAGGGGGGTGAGAGATCAGAAACAACAAGAGCGATGGGGATGAGCTTACTGAGCTGTGCTGGGAATGCAATCAGGGTTAAGGCTAGGGGAAAGGAAAGGGAAAGGGAAAGGGAAAGGGAAAGCGAAGGGGAAGGGGAAGGGCCAAGGATGGCTTGAGCAGGACGACCTATATTCGCTGTGCCCATCGCCGAGCCTTCGGCCAAAGCGTGTTTAATCGGAACAGGGGACCGACAAAACCCCATCACCCCCTTTCAACATGAACCCATCAATAAAATCCTTAGCCGAGACTTTGTGGTCCGACTTCAGCGCCGCTGAAAAAGTGTTGTGCAGTTATGCGGCGCTGATGGTGTTGGGGCTGATCGGGGTCTATGCCGTGTCGCTGTGGGACGAGCGCACATGGCGCGAAGTGGGCATTTGGGCCAAGCCCATGAAGTTTTTGGCCGCGACCGCCTTGTTTGCGGCGACCACCGTGGTCTTGAGCCGGGCCGTGGCGGGGGAGCAGGGGCAGGGGCATCCCATGCGTCAGCTGGGCAAGGGGCGGGCTTTTCTGGGCATCACCGCCTTGATCATCGTGACCTCTTTGTTTGAGGTGGTTTACATCGGCGTGCAGGCGGCCTTGGGCGAGGGTTCTCACTACAACACCCGCGACCCGCTGCACGCATTTCTGTTTGGCCTGATGGCCGTGGCGGCCGTGGCCTTGGTGGCTTCACAAGCTTGGCTGGCCTGGGCCATTAGGCAATGCCTCAAGACCGCCCCCAAGGCGGCCACCTCAACCCTGACGCCCTTGACTCTGGCTGTGCTGATGGGTTTGGTCTTGACCTGTGTGTTGTCCACCATCAGTGGCTTCATGTTGGGCGGGCTCCAGCCGCCCGCTGGCGTGGGCCTGCCGGTGGTGGGATGGCATGGGGCGCACGATGTCCGTCCGGCGCATTTTTTGGCGGTGCACGCGCAGCAGTTCATTCCCTTGGCGGGCCTGCTGGCCCATCGGCTGGCCCGAGGCGTGGGGCAAGGGCTGGCGAAGGCAGGCCTGCTGCTCTTCACCGCGGCCTATGTGGCCGCGTGGGTGGGCTTGAGTGTGATGGGCACAGTCGGCTTGCCGTGACTGTGCCCCGGGCGCTCACTTGGGTGCCAGACGAATGGCGCCGTCTAGGCGGATCACTTCGCCATTGAGCATGTCGTTTTCAATGATGTGTTTAGCCAATTTGGCGTAGTCTTGTGGCGTGCCCAAACGGCTGGGGAAGGGCACCCCGGCAGCCAAAGCGTCTTGAACTTCTTGCGGCATGCCAAACAACATGGGCGTGCCAAAGATGCCGGGCGCAATGGTCATGTTGCGAATGCCATTGCGCGCCAAGTCACGGGCGATCGGCAGTGTCATGCCCACCACGCCGCCCTTGGAGGCGGCATAAGCGGCTTGGCCAATTTGGCCGTCGTAAGCCGCCACGCTGGCCGTGCTGATCAACACACCGCGCTCGCCAGTGGCTTCGGGTTCGTTTTTGCCCATGGCTTCGGCGGCCAAGCGGATCATGTTGAAGCTGCCCACCAAGTTGACCATGATGGTCTTGGTGTAGAGGGCCAGATTGTGGGCGCCGTTTTTGCCCACGGTTTTTTCAGCCGGCGCAATGCCCGCGCAGTTGACCAAGCCCATCAGCTTGCCCATCGACACGGCCTTGGCCACCACGGCTTGGCCGTCGGCTTCTTGGCTCACGTCACATTTGACAAATGCGCCGCCCAGCTCTTTCGCGATGGCTTCGCCTTTTTCGACTTGCATGTCGGCAATCACCACCTTGCCCCCGTTGGCGGCCAGCATGCGGGCGGTGCCTTCGCCCAAGCCCGATGCGCCGCCAGTGACGATGAAAACCTTGCCTTGAATGTCCATCTTGATCTCCAAAATTTGATTGACGTTACGTCAACGTCAATTATGCACAGGGATCGCCGAAAATGAGTGCTTCAAAAGGCCGCCAATGGTCTCTAATGGTCCCCAACGGACCCCCTTGGATTCCCTTGGGCTCCAAGGAAACTGCTTAACCCTGATGGGTCTTTCACAAGGACACACACAATGACACCACCTGTTTTTTCAGCAGCACCCCGCTCGGCGCGCATTTTGGGCGTTTTGGGGGCATTGAGTGCGGGGGCCAGTGTGGTGTTCAGTGCGGCTTTTGCCCATTTGCCCGTTTTCAGTGGCGGCATGCCGGTGATGGTGCAAACCGCTTTGACCCAACAGCAGTTTCATTCGCTGGGCATCTTGCTGGTGGCATTGGCGGTCTCGTGTTGGGGCCCATCGCGTTGGTTGCTTGTGGCGGGGGGGCTGATGCTGGGAGGGGTGTTGTTGTTCAGTCTGAATCTTTATGCCCGGAACATTTGGGGATGGGACACCCTGCGCGCAGCCGTACCCTGGGGCGGTGGCGCTTGGATTCTGGCTTGGCTGTGCTTGGCTGTAGGAGCGTTCAAGGCCGCGGGGGCGGACAGCCCCGGTCAGTGAGGTCAACTCCCACTCAGTCCCCGGGAGGCTTGAAGGGTGGGGATTTGTTTTTTCTCCATCAAGAGGCCTTGACCGAAGCTTTTCGCTATCGGGCTGATAGGAACAACTCATGAGTAAAAACCCTAGGTTGAATTATGATTGCTACCAATGAGTTTTCTCATTCGATAGTTTTTTTAAACCAACCAAGGAAATCACCATGTCCTCTTTGATCAATACCCAAGTCCAGCCTTTCAAGACCCAAGCTTTCCACAACGGCAAGTTTGTGCAAGTTTCCAACGAAACCCTCAAGGGCGAGTGGTCGGTGCTGATTTTCATGCCCGCCGCTTTCACCTTCAACTGCCCCACCGAAATCGAAGACGCGGCGGACAACTACGCCGAGTTCCAAAAAGCCGGTGCCGAGGTCTACATCGTGACCACCGACACCCATTTCTCGCACAAAGTTTGGCACGAGACATCGCCTGCCGTCGGCAAGGCCAAGTTCCCATTGATCGGTGACCCCACACACGCTTTGACACGCGCTTTTGGCGTGCACATCGAAGAAGAAGGCCTGGCTTTGCGCGGCACCTTCATCATCAACCCCGAAGGCATGATCAAGACCGCCGAAGTGCACTCCAACGAGATCGCCCGTGACGTGTCTGAAACCCTGCGCAAGCTGAAGGCCGCCCAGTACACTGCCGCCAACCCCGGCCAAGTGTGCCCTGCCAAGTGGAAAGAAGGCGCCAAGACTTTGGCTCCTTCCATCGACCTGGTCGGCAAGATCTAAGTCTGGGCCGCCAGCCTTCTTGACTGGCCATATTTACAAGCCCTTGAGATAGGTCTTCCAACACCCTGCCTTGGCAGGGCGTTGAGCACAGCGCAATACGGTCACAAGCCGGGTGTGCGCTGTCCTCAACGATTTCCCCCAAAAACCCTTTTTCGAGGCCTCGCCACAAGCAGGGCCCTGAATGTTTGCACCTTGAAACTGGAGAACACCATGCTCGACGACACCCTCAAAGCCCAATTGCAGCAGTACCTGGCTTTGCTGCGCCAGCCGATTCGCTTGGTCGCCACTTTGGACGACAGCGAGACCGGCCGCGACATGAAGAGCCTGCTGGAAACCATCGTGGGCCTGTCGGACAAGGTGTCGCTGGACACCTCGGGCAACGATGTTCGCAAGCCCTCTTTTGAGGTCGTGCGAGCAGGCGAAACTCAAGGCGTGCGCTTTGCCGGATTGCCGCTGGGCCACGAGTTCACCTCTTTGGTGTTGGCCTTGCTGTGGACCGGCGGCCACCCGCCCAAAGTCGAGCCCGAAATCATTGACAGCATCAAAGACTTGGACGGTGACTTCAACTTCGAGGTTTACATGTCGCTCAGCTGCCACAACTGCCCGGACGTGGTGCAGGCCTTGTCCCTCATGGCCATCTTCAACCCCAAGGTTAAAACGGTGGTGATCGAGGGCGGTGCCTTCCAAAAGGAAGTGGAAGAGCGCCAGATCATGGCCGTGCCCATGGTCTTCTTGAACGGACAAGTGTTTGGCTCTGGCCGCATGAATGTGGAAGAAATCGTGGCCAAGCTGGACACCGGTGCGGCCACTCGCGAGGCGGCCAAGCTCGAGGCCAAAGACCCGTTTGATGTGTTGATCGTGGGCGGTGGCCCTGCCGGTGCGGCAGCAGCGGTGTACGCGGCTCGCAAAGGCATTCGCGTGGGTGTGGCCGCTGAGCGTTTTGGTGGCCAGACCAACGACACCATGGCGATTGAAAACTACATTTCAGTGCTGGAGACCGACGGCCCCAAGTTTGCCGCCGCACTCGAAGCCCAAGTGCGCCAATACGGCGTGGACATCATGAACCTGCAGCGGGCCGACAAACTGACGCCTGCAGGGGCCGATGGTTTGGTGCACATCCAAATGGAAAACGGCGCCACGCTCAAGGCCAAGACGGTGATCTTGTCCACCGGTGCCCGCTGGCGCAACGTGAACGTGCCCGGCGAAGCCGAGTACAAAAACAAGGGCGTGGCCTATTGCCCGCACTGCGATGGCCCGCTGTTCAAGGGCAAACGCACCGCGGTCATTGGCGGCGGCAACTCGGGCATCGAGGCGGCGATTGATTTGGCCGGCATCGTCGAGCATGTCACCGTGATCGAGTTTGCCGAGCAACTCAAGGCCGACGCGGTGCTGGTGAACAAGCTGAACAGTTTGCCCAACGTGACGGTGCACACCCATGCCCAAACCACCGAGATCACCGGTGACGGCAGCAAGGTCAATGGCATTCGCTACAAAGACCGCGCGACCGGCACCGAGCACCACGTGGAGTTGGCGGGCGTGTTTGTGCAAATCGGCTTGGTGCCCAACACCGAGTTTTTGAAGGGCACGGTCGAGCTCTCCAAGTTTGGCGAGATCGTGGTGGACGCCAAGGGTCACACCAATGTGCCCGGGGTGTTTGCGGCCGGGGACTGCACCACCGTGCCTTACAAGCAGATCGTGATCGCTGCAGGCGAAGGCTCCAAGGCTGCGCTGAGCGCCTTTGACCACCTGATCCGAAGCTGAGCACCGAAACGCTGCGCCGTCACTTGAAACCGACGCGGTCCATCATTTGTTGGACCTTGATCTGGTTCATGCCGACGGCGCTGATTGGAATCAGCTCGCTTTTGAAGCTGCCGCCCGTCATGGCTTTGAGGGCCGGGTTGTCAAAGCTCACGCCTTTGGCAACCGGCCATTCGTTGTTGCCATTGGCAAAGTGGTTTTGCGCGGAAGGGCTGGCCAGGTATTCCAAAAATTTGACGGCGTTGTCGGCGTTTTTGGCATGCCGGGCCACCGCGCCCCCGGCGATGTTCACGTGGGTGCCCCAGTTGTTTTGGTTAGGAAACACCACGCCGATTTTTTCGGTCACGGCGCGATCTGCGGCATTGCCTGAGCGCATCATGCGGGCCAAGTAATAGGAGTTGGTGACGGCCACGCCGCATTCCCCTGAGGCCACGCCTTTGATCTGGTCGGTGTCGCCACCCTTGGGGCTGCGCGCCATGTTGTCCACCAGGCCTTTGAGCCAGACTTCGGTTTTTTGCGGCCCCAAATGTTCGGTCATGGCGCCGACCCAACTCAGGTTGTAGGGGTGAGATCCCGAGCGCACGCACAACTGGCCTTTGAATTTGGTATCGGCCAATTTTTCGTAGCTGTCCACATCGCTCTTGCTGAACTTGACCTTGTCGTACACCACCACGCGGGCGCGGGTAGACAGGCCAAACCAAGCGGTGCCGCCGTTGTCGGCGGGCTTGGCGCGCAAGTTGGCGGGGATGGCGTCTTCGAGCTTGGCCGATTTGACGGGCAAGAAAAGGCCGTCCACTTCGGCGCGCCACAAGCGGGCTGCGTCAACCAGCAAAATCACGTCGGCAGGGGAGGCGGCCCCCTCGGCCTTGAGACGGGCGAGAATACCGGCATCGTCGGCATCGACCCGATTGATCTTGATGCCGGTGGCTTTGGTGAAATCGCTGTACATCACTTCGTCGGTCGGGTAATGCCGGGCTGAGTAAATGTTGAGCACTTTGTCTTGCGCCATGAGGGGGCTGACGGTCAGCAGGCAAGCCAATGAAATGAGGGTGATAGAGCGTGTCATGGGTGTTTTTTTGAAATGGATTGACGCCAGTGTAATCCAAATGCGAATCATTATCAATAAGATTTGAGAAAAAATGAAGTTGAGCGAGTTTTTTATGCACACCAGGCGTTTCAGCGGCTCGCGGGCCATATGGGCCTTGGTCTTGGCCAGCCTGTTGTCGGCCTGTACCACCGCCACCAAGGTGCCCGTGGCCGAGCCCGTGCTTGAGCCCAGTCCCATCCCCGCCGTACCCGAACGCCGTGAGGTCAAGCTGGGATTGGCCTTGGGTGGCGGCGCGGCGCGGGGCTTTGCCCATCTGGGGGTGATTCAGGTGCTGGAAGAGGCCGGCCTGTCGCCCCAGTATGTGGTGGGCACTTCGGCGGGCAGTTTGGTTGCCGCCTTGTACGCCAGCGGCAAGAGCATGGCCGAACTGACGCGGGCGGCAGAAACCATGCAAGAGGCCGACATCACCGATTGGATCTTGCCCATCCTCAACCGGGGCGCTTTGCGGGGCGAGGCGCTGGCCAAGTACGTCAACACCCAGGTGGGCGGGCGCAATCTGGAGCAAATGAAGATTCCATTGGGCATCGTGGCCACCGACTTGGGCAGCGGGGAACCCATCACATTCCGACGCGGCAACACCGGGACAGCGGTGCGGGCTTCTAGTGCCATTCCTGCGGTCTTTCAGCCGGTGCGCATTGGGGATCGCGAATATGTAGACGGCGGCTTGGTGGCACCCGTCCCGGTTCGCCAAACGCGCGAAATGGGGGCCAACTTCGTCATCGCTGTGGACATTTCCAGTGACCCCGATGGCAACCCGGCAGGGGACACGTTTCAGGTTTTGTTGCAGACCTTCACCATCATGGGCAAAAGCATCAACACTTTGGCTTTGAAAGAGGCCAATTTGGTGGTCCGTCCGGCGCTGGCCGGGGTCAAGAGTGCCGACTTTGGCGCCCGAATGCGGTCGATCGAAGCAGGGCGTGTGGCCATGCAGGCGCTGTTGCCCACGCTCAAAACCAAACTGTCCGACTTTGAGCAGGGCCGCTGACTGGGGTGGCCCTTTGACATAAAAAAAGGGCCGGTCTTCCGACCAGCCCTGAAGGGATCCCTGTTTCCCTGACGAAATTCAAAGAGATCCGAGGAGACAACTTTTCACTGCGGGAGTAGGCCTTTGCCAGCCTGCTCCGCGCAAACACCCATCACTTCTTTTTGGCAGTGGCTTTGGGCGCAGCAGTTTGGGTCACAGCCGCCATGTTGGACTCGACCATGTCGGTGGCTTGTTTGACGGCTTTTTGCACCGACTCAAAAGCGGTGTTGGCCGCAGTCACAGCGCCCTTCATCATGGCAACTGCTTGCTCTGAGCCAGCGGGGGCGTTGGAAGCAGCGCTGTCCACCAAAGAGGCAAATTGCTTTTGTGCGGCGGCGGCTTGGGCTTCGAAGGCCTTGGTGAACTCGCCACCGGTGCCGGAAGCGATGTCATACAAGTGGCGGCTGTAAGCGGCTGTTTTCTCAGCCAAAGGCTGGAACAGGCTGGCTTGCATGGCCAACAGGTCTTGTGCGTCTTTCACGCTCAAGGCGGCTTGGGTGTTGTTGGCGGACTCGTCCAAAGCGGCTTTGGCAGCGCTCAGGTTCAGTTCAACCAATTTTTCCACGCCTTCGAAGGCTTTGGCGGTCAAACCAAACAGGGTTTCCACGTTGGCTTTGTGCGAGGCGACGATTTGTTCAGCGGTCATCATGAGGATCTCCAGATCAATAATTAAGAGGGTTTCAAAAGGACTGCGCCGAAACTGGCCTGGGCCGTACAACTTTGTTGCAGTGCAGCATGGGTTGAATTTTAGGGTTTCTACCGAGTATTGCAAGGGGATGCCCCGGGTTTTTGCTCAGTTTAGAGTGGCCTTTCTAGAATCACGGGTCCCACCGCTTGACCCATGCACGCCTATTACGCCGATCACTTTGTCTTGCCCCTGCCTGAGGGGCATCGCTTTCCGATGCAAAAGTACAGCCGCTTGCGTGACCGATTGACGCTCGAGGTGCCCGGTATTCAGATGCGAGAAGCCCCGGCCGCCAGCGACGGCGAGTTGGCTTTGGTGCACACCCCTGCCTATATCCAGGGCGTGAGCATCGGCACATTGGACCCCGCCATCCAGCGGGAAATTGGTTTCCCCTGGAGCCCCGCCATGGCCGAGCGCGCTCGCCGCTCGGTCGGGGCCACCGTGGCGGCCGCCCGCGACGCGCTGCAACAGGGGGTGGCCGGCAATTTGGCCGGCGGCACCCACCACGCCTATGCCGACAAAGGGGGTGGTTTTTGCGTCTTCAATGACATTGCGGTCACCGCGCGTCTGATGCAGGCCGAATATGGACGACTGCATCGGCAAAAAATGAAGGTCGCGGTGATCGACCTCGACGTGCACCAAGGCAACGGCACGGCGGCCATTTTTGGCCATGACCCGAGCGTCTTCACCCTGTCTTTGCATGGTGAAAAAAACTTCCCCTTCCGAAAAGAGCCCAGTGACCTCGACATCGGCTTGCCGGATGGCTGCACCGATGAGCCCTACTTGGAGGCCTTGCACCAAGCCTTGCAAACCCTACAAGACCGCTTTGAGCCGCACTTGGTGATTTATCTGGCAGGGGCCGATCCGCATGAGGGAGACCGCTTGGGCCGGCTCAAGCTGACGGCCGATGGCCTGCAGGCCCGTGACCGGGTGGTGATGGACTGGGCTTGGCAAAGAAAACTGCCCGTGGTGATGTGCATGGGCGGGGGCTATGGGCACGACATCGAGACCACGGTGCAGGTGCAAATGCAGACTTGGCAAGTGGCCATGAGCTATTGGCAACGCTGGCACAATCGCCTTCCATGATCGCGCCTGCGAAACCCCAACCTGACGCCCGCAGCGGCTATGCCGCTTTTCGTGCCATCAGCACCCGCTGGATGGACAACGATGTCTATGGCCACGTCAACAACGTCGTTTATTACAGTTGGTTTGACACCGCGGTCAACGCCACGCTGATAGAGCAGGGCGTTTTGGACATTCACGCAGGTTCGACCATTGGCTTGGTGGTCGAAACACAGTGTTTTTATTTCGCGCCCTTGGCATTTCCGCAAACCATCGAGGCGGGCATCCGCGTCGCCCACTTGGGCACATCCAGTGTGCGCTACGAGGTGGGCTTGTTTGCCCAAGGCGACAACATGACCGCGGCCCGTGGACATTTTGTGCATGTGTATGTGGACCGTGAAACCCGCCGACCTGTGCCGCTGCCCCCTGAACTCAAAACTTTTTTGGAGACCTTGACATGCAAACTTTGAACATCGGCCCTCAGGTCAGCACCCGCGTGAACGACCCTGCCAGCGTGGATGCCGCTGTGTTGAGCCGTTTTTCAACCCGTGCTTTTCTGCCCAAAGCGGTCGATCGCACACTGATTCAAGAATTGCTCGAATTGGCAGCGCGCGCCCCCAGTGGCACCAACACGCAGCCTTGGAAGGTGTATGTGTTGCAAGGCGCCAAGCGCGACGAGTTGGTGGCCAAAACCTGCGCCGCACATGACGCGATTGCCGCCAACCCGGCATTGGCCGCTGAATACGCCGAGGCCTACGACTATTACCCTGAAAAATGGGTCAGCCCCTACATCGACCGCCGCCGTGAGTGCGGTTTTGGTTTGTATGGTGTGTTGGGCATTGGCAAAGGCGACAAAGAGCGCATGCACCAACAGCAGCAGCAGAATTTCCGCTTTTTTGATGCCCCCGTGGGCCTCATCTTCACCATCGACAAAGTCATGGGTCGCGGCAGCCTGTTGGACTACGGCATGTTTTTGCAAACCTTGATGATTGCAGCACGCTCACGCGGCCTGCACACCTGCCCGCAAGCGGCTTGGAACGGCTTTTCCAAAATCATCTTGCCGCACGTGGGGGCAGGTGACAACGAGATGGTGGTGTGTGGCATGTCGCTCGGCTATGCCGACGAAGCCGCCTTGGTCAACACGTTCAAGACCACCCGGGTCTCGGCGCAAGACTTCACCCACTGGGTCGAGTGACCCCCAGCGCAGTCGAATTAAAGGCTTGATTTGGGATTCGATGCACTGGCGTTGCAACTGCTCAATGGACTGAGCCACGCCACCACCTTGTTTTTGATGGCTTCGGGGCTCACGCTGATCTTTGGCGTGACCCGGATCGTCAATTTCGCGCATGGCAGCTTCTTCATGCTGGGGGCCTTGTGGTCAGCCCATGCCGTGACCAATTGGTGGCCCGCATGGGGCGAGTCGGCTTGGACCTATGCCTTGGCCATGTTGATCGGGGCGGGGCTGGCTGCTTTGTTGGGCGCGCTGGTCGAGGTGCTGTTGTTGAAACGCATGCGCCATGCCCCTCAGCTGTACCAACTGGTGGCGACGTTTGGCCTGACGCTGGCGCTGCACGATGCGATGCGCTGGTATTTCGGCCCTGAAGAAGTGTTTGCGCCGCGCTTTCCGGGCCTGAAAGGGGCGATTCAACTGGGCGAATCCTTCTTTCCAACCTGGCAACTTTTCACCTTGTTATTGGGGCCCTTGGTGTGGTTGGGCTTGCACCTCTTGCTCACGCGCACGCTGTGGGGGCAGCGCGTCAAAGCCGCCACGCAAGACCGCGACATGTTGGACGCCTTGGGCGTCAACCCCGCCCCCCTCATGTTGGGCGTGGTCATGTTGGGTTGCGGGCTGGCCGGGCTGGCGGGGGCCTTGCAGTTGCCGCGCGAGCCAGCGCATTTGCAAATGGATGTGAATGTGGTGGTGGAAACCTTTGTGGTGGTGGTCACCGGCGGGCTGGGCAGCATCGGCGGTGCCTTTGCTGCGGCCATGTTGATTGGGGTGATCCATGCCTTGGGGCTGAACTTTTTCCCACAAGCCACTTTGGTCTTGGTGTTTTTGACGATGGCGGTGGTGTTGGTGTCGCGCCCGCAAGGGCTGGCCGGATCGACGGCCCACCACGAGCCACGCGAAAGCGTGCCCTTCTTTGCTTTGTGGCCTGCAGGACGTTTGGGACAAGGGCTGATGCTGGCGATCTTCGTGGGCTTGACCGGACTGGCTTGGGCGCAGGGCGACTATGGCCGCAGCTTGGCCGAAGACGTGATGGTGATGATGTTGTTTGGCCTGAGCCTGCAATGGATGATGGCCCTGGGAGGGTTGGTCAGTTTTGGCCACGCCGCCTTTTTTGCATTGGGAGCCTATGGCGCGGCCTTGGCCCACTTGAATTGGGGCACCAGTTGGGCCCTGTCGCTGCTCTCGGGCATGGCGCTGGCGCTGGCGGTGGCCTTGGTGTTTGGGGCTTTGGTGGTGCGCAGCAGCGGGGTTTATCTGGCCATGTTGTCCTTGGCGCTGGCGCAAATGGTCTGGGCCGGGGCCACGCAATGGGTGGCATTGACCGGCGGCGACAACGGCTTGATCGGGCTGCGCCTGATCGAAGCCGCAAACCGACCGTTGGCCGATGCCCTGCTGGCGCTGTTGGCCTTGCTGGCCGTATGGGCCATGGCGCGGGTGGTGCAGTCGGGTCAGGGGGCCGCTTTGCAAGCCCTGCGAGATGCCCCATTGCGGGCCGCGGCCAGTGGCCTAAAAGTGCAGGTTTTGCGCTACCAAGTGTTTGTGGGCAGCGCCGTGTTGGCGGGGCTGGCAGGCGGCTTGTGGGCCGCCTTCAAAGGCGCTGTGTTTCCCTCTGTCGCTTCGGTGGCCACCTCGGTCGATGCCTTGTTGGTGATTTTGTTAGGCGGGGTCCACCAGTTGTGGGGGGCGGCCGTGGGCAGCACCCTCTTGGTCTGGGGCGGCGCTGAGCTGGGGCAGGGCCTCCACTATTGGCGCGGTATTTTGGGCCTGTTGATCATGGTCGTGATGGTGCTGGCCCCCAGCGGCGTTTTGGGCGGTTGGCAACGGGGCTTGAACCGTCTGCGCAGGAGAGCCGTGCCATGAATCTTCCCCTGACGCACGCGGGTTTGCAGGTGCATGGCTTGGCCAAGCATTTCGGCGGCGTGCACGCGCTGGACGGCGTCGATTTTGAGGTGAAGCCGGGTGAATGTGTGGCCCTCATTGGGCCCAATGGCGCTGGCAAATCCACTTGTTTTGCATGCCTGGCCGGGCAGCACACCCCCACAACTGGGCAGGTGACTTGGCGCGGCCAAACTTTGCAGGGGCAAACCCCTGCGCAACGCCAACATCTGGGTGTCGCCCGCACCTTCCAGGTGGCGCAAACTTTTGAGGCGCTCACGGCCCTGCACAACATCCAATTGGTGCTGCGCGATGCGGCGCCCTTGTCGTGGCTGGGCCGCTTGAGCCAACGTCAACCCGAGCGCGCCATGACCCTGTTGGTCCAAGCCGGGCTGAGTGCCCTGGCGCACGCCCGGGTGACCGATCTGCCCTACGGCGCCAAAAAAAGGCTGGAGCTGGCCATGGCCCTGGCCGGTTTGCCGGCTGACCCCACGTCGTGTTTGTTGTTGCTGGATGAGCCCGCAGCGGGTTTGGCGGTGGCCGAGCGTGCTGAAATGATGGCCTTGGTGCGCCAAGTGGCTGAGCAAGGCGTCACGGTGCTCTACACCGAACACAATATGGACGCCGTTTTTGGCGTCGCCGACCGGGTGATGGTGCTGATGCAAGGCCGCCTGGTGGCCGATGGCAGCCCTGAGCGCGTGGCGCAAGACCCGCAGGTGCTGAAGCACTACTTGGGCATGGACTTCAAGACGTCGCCGGGACCGGTTTCAAGCGCGGAGGGTGGCCATGTCTGAAGCTTCGTTGCAAGTGACCCGCCTGAGCGCTTGGTATGGCCAAGCCCAAGCCTTGTTTGATGTGTCGCTGAATGTCGAGGCGGGCGAATGGGTGGTGTTGCAAGGGCTCAATGGCGCCGGCAAATCCAGTTTGTTGCTCGCCTTGATGGGCTTGGGGCCCCGTGTGTCAGGGCAAGTCGTTTGGGCTGGCGAGGCCATGTCGGATTGGCCGGCGCACAAAAGGGCACAAGCCGGCTTGGGCTTTGTGGCCGAAGACCGCCGTTTGTTCACCGGGCTCTCGGTGAAAGAAAATCTGTGGATTGCGGCGCGAGGGGCCTCTAAGGTGGCCGTTGGTCAACAGTTTGACCGGGTCTTGACGCTTTTTCCGGTGCTCGGGACGATGCTCAACCGACCCGCCAGCCAAATGAGCGGTGGCGAGCAACAGATGTTGGCGATCGCCCGGACCTTGATGACGGGGCCGCGCTTGCTGTTGCTGGATGAGCCTTGTGAGGGCATCGCGCCCGTCTTGGTGCAGGCCTTGCGCGAAGCACTGGTGCAATTGCGCCGGGAAGGCCTGAGCCTGCTGGTGTCTGAGCAAAACAACATTTTGACCGCGCATGCCGACCGGGTGGTGGTGGTGTCCAGCGGACGATTGCTGGATGGGCATCCTTTACACTGAGCGACGCACTTCAGTGGCATCAACCTCGGCACAAACGAGCGGAATAAATGAGTGGCCTGAAGCCACCAGAGACACAACACCATGATCATCACCAGTCTGCTAGACACCGATCTGTACAAATTCACCATGATGCAGGTGGTGTTGCACCAGTTTCCGGGTGCCCAGGTCGAATACAAATTCAAGTGCCGCAACCCCGGCGTGCCCCTGGCGCCTTTCGTGAAAGAAATTCGCGAAGAGATTTTGTCTTTGTGCAGTCTGCCGTTCAAAGAGGGCGAGCTGCAGTACCTGCGCTCTTTGCGTTTCATCAAGAGCGATTTCGTTGACTTTTTGGCCCTGTTCAAGCTCAACGAAAAATACATTCAGGTCACGCCTTTGCCCTCGGGCGAGATCGACATCACGATTCACGGGCCTTGGCTGCACACCATTTTGTTTGAGATACCGGTTTTGGCCATCGTCAATGAGGTGTACTTCCGCAACACGCAAAAAGTACCCGACCTCATGGAAGGCCGGCGCCGCTTGGACACCAAAATTGCGCAGCTGCAAGCGCCCAGTTTGGAAACGCTGAAAATCGCCGACTACGGCACCCGCCGCCGCTTTTCGCGCGCTTGGCATGAAGAAGTTTTGCGTGTGCTCTCTGCCCGTTTGGGCACAGGTCCGTCAGGCCAGTTCGCCGGCACCAGCAATGTGTATTACGCCTACGTCTTGGGCTTGACGCCATTGGGCACCATGGCCCACGAGTATTTACAAGCCTGCCAAGCGCTGGGGCCCCGGCTGCGCGACAGCCAGATTTTTGCGTTTGAATCGTGGGCCAAAGAATACCGTGGCGACTTGGGCATTGCCCTGTCGGATGTGTATGGCTTCAATGCGTTTTTGCGCGACTTTGATCTGTATTTTTGCAAGCTCTTTGACGGTGCGCGCCACGACAGCGGAGACCCCTTCAGCTGGGGTGAACGCATGATCTCGCACTACCAGCACAACCGGGTGGACCCGAAAACCAAGACGCTGATCTTCAGCGACAGCCTGACCATTCCCCGGACCATTGAGTTGTTTCAGCAGTTTCAAGGCCGCTGCCAATTGGCTTTCGGCGTCGGCACCAATTTGACCAATGACCTGGGCTACGAGCCCTTGCAGATCGTGATCAAGATGACGCGTTGCAACGGTCAACCGGTCGCCAAGCTGTCTGACACCCCTGGAAAAGGGATGTGCGATGACGAAAAATACCTGGCCTATCTGCGCCAAGTGTTTGAGATTGCCACAAGCAGTTAGTGGCTTTGCTTCCCCCGCTAACATGTCTTCCCATTGAAAACTGAAGAAAGACAAATGATGAAAACACCGCTGTGGTGCAAGATGGTTCATCTGGCCGTCCCTTTGTTGTTCACGCTGCCCATTGGGGCTTGGGCCGCAGACTTTGATGGCGCGCAACTGTCGCCCATCTGGGGCGTTCCTTTTGCGGGCATTTTGCTGTCCATCGCACTCATGCCCTTGTTGTTGCCTAACTTTTGGCACCACCATTACGGCAAGGTGGCCGCCGCTTGGGGCTTGGCATTTTTGTTGCCTTTTGCGGTCGCATTTGGGCCCGCTGCGGCAGGTGTCAACGTCGTTCATGCGCTTTTCGCCGAATACATTCCCTTCATCATCTTGCTGACGGCGTTGTTCACGGTGTCGGGCGGTATTTTTATCCGAGGCAATTTGCACGGCAGCCCCGGCCTGAACACCGCCATCTTGGCCATCGGTGCCTTTTTGGCCAGCTTCATGGGCACCACAGGGGCTTCGATGCTCTTGATTCGGCCACTGATCCGTGCCAACGACAACCGCAAGCATGTGGCCCATGTGGTGGTCTTTTTCATCTTCATCGTCTCCAATGCGGGCGGCGCATTGACCCCGCTGGGTGATCCGCCCTTGTTCTTGGGCTTCTTGAAAGGCGTTGACTTTTTCTGGACGGTGAAAAACCTTTTCCCAGAAACGCTGTTCATGTTGGGCAGTTTGCTGGTGATTTTTTATGTCATCGACAGCTGGTTCTATCACCGCCGTGAAGAAATGCTGTCGCGCGACCCCACGCCCGACTCTCGGGGCATTGGCTTTGATGGGGCCATCAACTTTGCCCTTTTGGGGATGGTGGTGGGCCTGGTGTTGATGAGTGGGTTTTGGAAATCACCCGTGTCCTTCAACATCTACGGCACCGAAGTGGGCCTGCCCGGTGTGGTGCGCGACATCGGCTTGGTGCTGGTGACCTTGCTCTCACTCAAGATCACGCCCGCTCAAGTGCACGCGGACAACCAATTTGGCTGGGGCCCCATGGCTGAAGTGGCCAAGTTGTTTGCCGGTATTTTCTTGACCATCATCCCGGTGATCGCCATGCTCAAGGCCGGTGTCAACGGCCCGTTCGGTGCCGTGGTGTCCGCAGTGACCCAGCCCGATGGCAGCCCGGACGTGTTGATGTACTTCTGGATCACCGGTGCCTTGAGTTCCTTCTTGGACAACGCGCCCACCTATCTGGTGTTTTTCAATACCGCCGGGGGTGACCCGCAGGTGCTGATGACCACCTTGGCCCCCACCTTGGTCGCCATCTCGGCAGGTGCTGTGTTTATGGGCGCAAACACCTACATTGGCAACGCACCCAACCTCATGGTGAAAGCCATTGCGGAAGACCGCGGCGTGAAGATGCCCAGCTTTTTTGGCTACATGCTGTGGTCGGGGGGGATCTTGATTCCCCTGTTTGTGATCATGAGTTTTATATGGTTCAAATGATGACTAAACCTTCAATCTTGGTGGCGCGCGCCATCTTCCCCGAGGTCCTGCAGGCTTTGACGCAAGTCTTCGATGTCGAAAGCAATCAGGCCGACGACGTGTGGTCTGCTGCCGAGTTGACCCGCCGCATGCAAGGCAAAGTGGGCGCATTGACCACGGGCAGCGAGCGCATTGACGCCGCTTTGCTGCAGGCCAATCCCCAGCTCAAAATTGTGGCCAACATGGCCGTGGGCTTTAACAATTTTGATGTGCCGGCCATGACCGCTGCGGGCGTGCAAGCCACCAACACGCCCGATGTGTTGACCGAGACCACGGCTGATTTTGGTTTTGCCTTGCTCATGGCCACGGCACGCCGCGTGACCGAAAGCGAGCATTTTTTGCGCGCCGGAAAATGGACCAAATGGAGCTTTGACATGTTTGCCGGGGCCGAGGTGCATGGCGCCACGCTGGGCATCATGGGCATGGGCCGCATTGGTCAAGGCATTGCCCGCCGCGCCGCGCACGGCTTTGGCATGCAAGTGCTGTACCACAACCGCTCTCGACTCAGCCCCGAATTAGAGGCCGAATGCAAAGCGCGTTATGTCTCTAAACAAGAGTTGTTGCAAAGCGCAGACCATGTGGTGTTGGTGGTGCCTTACAGCGCCGAGTCGCACCACACCATTGGCGCGGCCGAGTTGGCCTTGATGAAGCCCAGCGCCACCTTGATCAACATTGCACGGGGCGGCATTGTGGACGATGCGGCCTTGGCCAAGGCCTTGGCGGCGCGCCAAATCGCAGCGGCGGGCCTGGATGTGTTTGAAGGCGAGCCCGCCGTGCACCCCGGTCTGTTGACCGTGCCCAATGTGGTGTTGACGCCCCACATTGCCAGTGCCACCGTGAAGACCCGCACCGCCATGGCCCAATTGGCCGCCGATAACCTCGTGGCTTACCTGACGCGAGGCCAAGCCCTGACCCCGATCAACACCTTGGCAGGTCAGTCAGCATGAGTGAGGGGCTGGGCCTGACGCTGGCCGTGCTGAACCTGTTGGCCTTGTGCATTGGGGTTTGGCTTGGGGTGAGGCGCAACCGCAGTTCCTCAGCCGAAGAGGCCGCCACCATGGCCGAGCAGCGGGCTTGGCAGCAACAACAATTTGCGTCCGTGCAGGCCCAAACGGAACGGCTGGAACGTGAATTGCGCAACGACATTGCGCAGTCGGGGGTGCAAGGCCGACAAGAGTCGATGCAAAACTTGAGCCTGTTTCAGCAAACTCTGCTGCAACAAAGCGCCGAAGCCACACGCACCCAAAACCAACAAATTGACGCGCTGGCCCAGCAACTCGCCTTGTTGCAAAAAAACCTGACCGACAGCTTGGCGCAACAGGTCAATGCCTTGTCAGAGTCGAATGCCCGCCGCCTGACTGAAATGCGCGGCACCATGGAAACCCAATTGGCCCAATTGCAGCAAAGCAATGCCGCCAAACTGGACGAAATGCGCCAGACCGTGGACGAAAAATTGCAAGCCACACTGCAAGCGCGATTGGGCGAGAGCTTCAAGCAAGTGGCTGAGCGCTTGGAGCAAGTGCACAAAGGTTTGGGCGAAATGCACCATTTGGCGCAAGGCGTGGGCGACCTCAAACACTTGCTCACCAACGTCAAAACCCGCGGTATGTTTGGCGAGGCGCAACTGGCATCCTTGCTTGAACAAGTCTTGACTCCCGAGCAATATGCCGCGCAAGTGGCGCTGCGCCCAGGAGACAAAAACCGGGTGGACTTTGCCATCCGCTTGCCGGGGCGCTCGGAGCAGGGCGATCCCGTGTGGTTGCCCATTGATGCGAAGTTTCCGAACGAAGATTACGAAAGGCTGCTCGAGGCGCAGGGCCGAGCCGATCCCGTGCAAGCCGAGCTGTGTGCCAAGGCGCTTGAAAATCGCATCAAACTCGAGGCCAAATCGATCTCTGAAAAGTACATCGAGCCGCCCCACACCACCGACTTTGCGATCTTGTTCTTGCCCACCGAAGGGCTGTATGCCGAGGTCTTGCGCCGGCCCGGTTTGATGGAAACACTGCAACGCGACCACCGCGTGACCTTAGCGGGGCCGACCAATTTGATGGCCATGCTGAACGCGCTGCAAATGGGGTTCAGAACGCTGGCCTTGGAAAAACGCTCCAGCGAAGTGTGGCAAGTGTTGGGCGCCGTAAAGACAGAGTTTGGCAAGTTTGGTGAAGTGCTGGCGAAAGTCAAAGAGCAAACCCAGACGGTGCTGAACACACTGGACAAGGCCCAGACCCGCAGCAATGTCATGCACCGTGCCTTGCGCCAGGTCGACGCCTTGCCTGAGCCTGAGGCCCAGGCCCTGTTGCCCGGCGGTGATGCGTGAGGGGACTCGCAGGGCCGCGTGACCGGACATGAAGTCTTCGCTGCCACGGCTCATTGCAGGACAGATTTTTTTGCATGCGTGCATGGCCGGCATGCGCATGGCCATTCCTTTGCTGGCCTTGAAGCAAGGCTTCAGTGCCTTGGTCGTTGGCGCTTTGTTGGCGCTGTTTGCCTTGACCCAAGTCTTTTTGGCTTTGCCCGCTGGACGCTATGCCGATCGCAAGGGACTCCATAAGCCCGTGTTGCTGAGTGTGGTGCTGGCTTCGGTGGGGGCAGGGCTTTCGGTCATCTGGCCGATTTTTCCGGTCATGTGCCTCAGTGCTTTGGCCACTGGCGGGGCGGCGGGCATGGCGGTCATTTCTTTGCAGCGCCATGTCGGCCGCTTGGCCAGCGACCCGGTACAGCTGAAAGTGGCGTTCAGTTGGTTGTCTATTGGCCCCGCTATTTCCAATTTTTTAGGTCCGGTGATGGCGGGTTTGCTGATTGACTATGCCGGTCCCGAGCCGGCACACCTGTCGGGCTTTCAATGGGCATTTTTGTGTTTGGCGGTGTTGCCATTGGGCACATGGTTTTGGGTGCGCAAGGTGCCAGAGCTTGAAATTTCGAAGGCGCCGGACGCGAATGCGCCGCGCCGCGCCTTAGACCTGTTGGCTGACCCCATGATGCGGCGTTTGTTGGGCGTCAATTGGCTGCTCTCGTCGTGTTGGGACGTGCACACCTTTGTCGTGCCCGTGCTGGGCCATGAGCGGGGCTTCAGTGCCTCGGTGGTGGGCGCCATCTTGGGCGCATTTGCCATTTCAGCGGCATTTATTCGGGTCTGTTTGCCATGGATTTTTCGCCATGTTCATGAACACCAAATCATCACCGGGGCGATGCTCTGTACGGCGGTGTTGTTTGGGCTTTACCCCTTCATGCCCACCCCTTGGAGCATGGGTTTTTGCTCGGTCATGTTGGGCATGGCCTTGGGCACGGTGCAACCCATGATCATGAGCACCTTGCACCAGATCACGCCGCAGCACCGTCAGGGCGAGGCGCTGGGTTTGCGCCTCATGAGCATCAACGCCTCCAGCGTGCTGATGCCCATTTTGTTTGGCGCCGCAGGCGCTATTGCCGGGGTTGCCCCAGTGTTTTGGGTCGTGGGCGGCGCTGTGGGCTGGGGCGCGCGGGCCGCGTGGCGTTTGCGTCCGCCCCCGGCAGGGTCTTCCACTTCCTCTATTTCCCCTTCAACTTCCTCTACAACTTCCTCTCAAGACGGTCCGCACTGAGGCCCAAGCATTCAGGCTTGCGGGAGGTTCATGTCATAAAAGTCGCAGATGATGCGCCAGGCCGATTCAGGCGTGTCGACATAGTGAATGAGGTCCAAATCTTCCTTTGAGATGGTGCCTTCTTCGACCAGCACATCCATGTGGATCAGGCGTTTCCAATAGTCCGTGCCAAACAACAAAATAGGCACTGGTCGGGCTTTCTGGGTTTGCACCAGTGTCATGACTTCAAACAATTCGTCCAGCGTGCCAAAGCCGCCTGGAAAAGCGACCAAGGCCTTTGCGCGCATCATGAAGTGCATTTTGCGCAGGGCAAAGTAGTGGAATTTAAAGCTCAACTCGGGCGTGACATACGGGTTGGGGTGTTGCTCGTGGGGCAGGGCAATGTTGAGGGCCACCGAAGGCGCGCCGGCTTCTTGTGCCCCTCGGTTCGCCGCTTCCATGATGCCGGGCCCTCCGCCCGTGCAAATATAAAATTTTTGGTCTTGCGGCATGCCTGCGATGCGCTGAGAGACCATGCGCGCAAAGGCGCGTGCATTTTCGTAGTGCTGTGCATTGCGCAAGCGCGTCTTGGCCTGCGCCACGGCGTCGGCGTCGCCGCTTTCGGTGGCTTTTTGCAGCGCCGCTTCTGCCGTCTCTCGGTCTGAAAACCGGGCGCTGCCGAACACCACCACGGTGTGTTCAATGCCGGCCGCGGTTTGAGCCAAATCGGGCTTGAGCATTTCCAGCTGAAAACGAATGCCCCGAGTTTCTCGGCGCATTAAAAATTCTGGGTCGGCAAAAGCCAATCGACCGGCCTCAGGCTCAAACCATCCGGCATCGTGAAATGCGGTGGGTGAATCCGCCCACGCATGGGCCAGTGAGGGGGATTGGAGATTGGGTTTCGAGGTCATGCGGTGATTGTGCCGTGATGCCTGTTTTTCAGGATTTCCTTAATCCCGCATGCCGGTATTTCTGGCTGTCGGGCATCGCAGATCCTTTGCGTTGTCGACAAAGCAATAAAAAAGCCCCTGACGGGGCTTTTTGGTGAGGGTGATCGGGGAGATCAGACGCGCTTGCGGTATTCGCCCGTGCGTGTGTCGATTTCAATCTTGTCGCCTTGGCTCACAAACAAAGGCACAGGCACTTCCATGCCGGTAGCGATTTTGGCGGGCTTGAGCACTTTGCCAGAGGTGTCGCCTTTGACGGCGGGTTCAGTCCAAGTGATTTCGCGCACCACGCTGGTGGGCAATTCGACCGAGATGGCTTTCTCGTTGTAGAACACCACTTCCAGCTCCATGCCGTCTTCGAGGTAGTTCAAGGCATCGCCCATGTTGGTGGCTTCAACTTCGTATTGGTTGAAGTCGGTGTCCATGCAGACATACATCGGATCGGCGAAATAAGAGTAGGTGCACTCTTTTTTGTCCAGAATGACTTGGTCCATTTTGTCGTCGGCGCGGAACACGATTTCTGTGCCGAAGTTGGCGATCAGGCTTTTCAACTTCATGCGCACGGTGGACGAGCCACGACCGCCACGTTGGTATTCGGTGCGCAGGACAACCATAGGGTCTTTGCCGTGCATGATGACGTTGCCAACGCGGATTTCTTGAGCGGTTTTCATAAGATTTGAATCTGGATTAGAGGGGGAATGGCCTGAGGCCAAGCCCAATATTCTAACCGCTGGAGGCCGGCCAGTGAGACCCACGCCCGGATGGGCGCGCAATCTCGCGCCGTCGCCCCTGGCGCCAAGCCTCCCAAGATAAGGCCGCCCAAGGCCTCAAAAAGGGGGATTGCACTTATGGCGGGTTGTGAGGGGGCACCTTCGGGGGCGCCTTCAACGATACAAATCGGCTGAGTTGGCACTGCAAATCGTCATGTGCCCACCAGACTTTCCGGGCAGCTTGGGTGCAAGCCGCCCATTCGGCCAGCATGGTGTCATCCAGCGCTGGCCATGGCACGGTGCCGATCCCGTTCCAGCTGTGGTGTGCGGCCCGCAGGCTGGCAGGGGCTTGCAAGGCGTCCAAAAAAGCTTCCAGTTTGGCGTGGTGGGCGTTGTCGTCTTGCGGGTAAATGTGCCAAATGAAGGGTTGACCTGCCCAGATGGCCCGGACCAAAGAGTCTTCGCCCCGCACAAAGTTCAGATCACACGCCCAAAGCATCTCGTCAAAGCCCTCTTGGTCGGAGTAGGGCAGGGCGCTCCAACGTGGCGCTTGTGCCATGGCCAGCAGGGCGTTTTTGACCGCCGCCAGGGGTCGACCGGGGGTGACCAGCAGGTGCTGGGGTTTGGCGACCTCTGGCTGCAGCAGTGGGTGTTGCAAGGGGGGCAACATTTCTTGCAGCAATTGGGGCAGGCCAGCGGGCTCGTAACAAAACAGGCTGATCAGCCGGCCCTCGGCGGTCAAGTCTGGGGCGTGTTGTTTGCGCCAAGCGCTGCGGTCAAAAGTGGCTTGCCTTTGTGCCAATTGCTTTTCCCGCAACAACCCGCCAGTTTCGGGGCTGAAACCGGGGTAAAAGAAATATTTGGTCCAGCCTTTGGCGGGACCACTCATCACAGGTGAGGGCAAGCCATGCTGACGGGGCACCCAGTCTTCGGCGCTCAGGTATTCGAGGTTGATCCAGACAGGCGGCTGTGCGCGACTTTGGGCGGCGTGGGCCACAAAAGCAGGAGGCAGGGTGCAGCCAAAGGCTTCGATCCAAACCTCGGCGGGGGCCAAACGGGCCAGTAGCAGGGGGTCGCTGGCCGCATTCCAGGGCAAGACCTGCAAGTGTGGCCACTGGGCGCGAACGGCTTCTGGGGCCATCCAGGTCAGCGCGGACGCGTCGTCGACCCACAATCTCACCGCATGGCCGGCTTCGGCCAGTTGGCGAGACAGGCGCCAGCACACACCCAGATCGCCGTGGTTGTCAATAACGGTACAAAAAATATCCCAGAGTTGCCGGCCAGCCATGCTTGGTATTGTCGCTTGCCCCGACAATACCGGGCATGAAGTTTGAACACGACGCATCTTTGTTGGCACAGGTCGCTGCACTGCCGGCTTTGCCGGGGGTGTACCGTTACTTTGACGCGCAAGATCAAGTGCTTTATGTGGGCAAAGCCAAGCAGCTGAAAAAGAGGGTCTCCAGTTACTTTCACAAAGACCATGGGGGCACGCGCATCGGCCACATGGTCAGCAAGATTGCCCGCATGGAAACCACGGTGGTGCGCTCAGAGGCCGAAGCGCTGCTGCTCGAAAACAACTTGATCAAAACTTTGAGTCCGCGCTTCAACATTTTGTTCAGGGACGACAAGTCTTACCCCTATCTGAAACTCACCGGCAATGGCACCCTGAGCTTGAAAGCCAAGAACGGTTCCCCTGAAGCGCAGAATTTTCCTCGGGTGTCTTATTACCGCGGGGCGGTTGAGAAAAAGCACCGTTATTTCGGCCCGTTCCCCAGTGCTTGGGCGGTGAAGGAGTCGATTCAACTCTTGCAAAAAGTCTTTCGCTTGCGCACCTGTGAAGACACCGTTTTTGCCAACCGCACTCGGCCTTGTTTGCTTTACCAAATCAAACGGTGCTCGGGGCCTTGTGTCAACCTCATCAGCCCCGAGGCGTATGCCGACGATGTGCAGCACGCGGAACGATTTTTGAAGGGCGAGACGCAGGCCTTGTTGCAAGAACTGGAAGCGCGAATGATGGCCCACTCAGAACGTTTGGAGTTCGAGTTGGCCGCCGAGTTGCGCAACCAAATCACGGCGCTGTCGCGCGTGCTCCACCAACAATCGGTGGACACCGGCACCGACACCGATGTGGATATTTTGGCCGTGCGGGTGCAAGGCGGGCGCGCCTGTGTGAATTTGGCCATGGTGCGAGGGGGCCGTCATTTGGGCGATCGCGCTTATTTCCCGGCGCATGTGGACGATGCCCATGCATTGGCCTGGGCTGAAGAGGACGGTGCGCCCCCCTTGTCGGTAGAGGTTCAGGTGCTGGAAGCCTTTATGGCGCAGCATTACATCGGCATTCCTGTGCCCGCGGCCTTGATCACCAATGTGGCCGTCGATAAAAACCTGGTGCTGGCCCTCTCCCAGCAGGCCGGCTACAAGATTGCCGCCGTGCACAACCCGCGCGAGCAGCGCCGAGTGTGGCTGGAGATGAACGAGAAAAACGCCGATATTCAGCTGGCTCGTTTGTTGGCCGAAGAGGGTTCGCAACAAGCGCGAACCCGTGCTTTGGCCGATGCCCTGGATCTGGCGCCCGACGATTTAGACGCCTTGCACATCGAATGTTTTGACATCTCCCACACCGCGGGAGAGAACACCCAAGCGTCTTGTGTGGTGTTTCGTCAGCACAAAATGCAAAGCAGCGAATACCGCCGCTACAACATCGAGGGCATCACGCCGGGCGACGATTACGCCGCCATGCGCCAAGTGTTGATGCGCCGTTACGGCAAATTGGCCGAGGCTCTGCGGAGTGCCGAAGGGACGGCCCGTTTGCCCGATTTGGTCTTGATTGACGGTGGCAAAGGTCAAGTCTCGATGGCCCGCGAGGTTTTCACCGATCTGGGCCTCGATTTGTCCCGCATCGTGGGCGTGGAAAAAGGCGAGGGCCGCAAAGTGGGCCTGGAAGAACTGGTCTTTGCCGACGGCCGCGACAAGGTCTATTTGGGCAAAGACTCGGCGGCGCTGATGTTGGTGGCACAGATTCGCGACGAGGCGCACCGCTTTGCCATCACGGGCATGCGCGCACAGCGCGCCAAAGTCCGCATGGGGGGCAGCAAACTCGAAGACATTGCCGGCATTGGCCCCCGCAAACGGGCCAAATTGTTGCAGCGATTTGGCGGCGTCAGGGGTGTCGAAAGCGCCAGCGTGGAAGATTTGATGAGCGTCGAGGGCATTTCACGCGACTTGGCCGAAAGCATTTACAACGCCTTGCACTGAAATCTTGGCCCGAGAGGGGCTGAAATTCTTGTCGGGCATGCCACAATCAACACCATGTTTTTCACGATACCCACCTTCATGACTTGGACGCGCATCGTCGCGATCCCCTTGATCATTGGCGTGTACTACCTGAAGAGCCTCTCGCTTGAAACGCAAAACCTGATCGCCACGGTCATGTTTGTCTTGTTTGCCATCACCGATTGGCTGGATGGCTACTTGGCCCGCAAGCTCAACCAAACCTCAGCTTTTGGCGCTTTTTTAGACCCTGTCGCCGATAAGTTTTTGGTCTGCGCCGCTTTGTTGATGTTGGTGCAGCTGGACCGGGTGCATGTCTTGGTGGCGCTGATCATCATTGGCCGAGAGATCGCTATTTCGTCTTTGCGGGAGTGGATGGCCCAAATTGGCGCCAGCAAAAGTGTGGCGGTGCACATGGTCGGCAAACTGAAAACGACGGTGCAAATGGTGGCCATTCCCTTTTTGCTTTACGACGGATCGCTGTTCGGCGTTATCGACACGCGCCAATGGGGCGCGGTGCTGATCGTCATCGCGGCGGTCCTGACCATTTGGTCGATGGTTTACTACATGCAAAAGGCCCTGCCTGAAATTCGGGCACGGGTGAAATGAGCGCCAGCGAAGACGCGACGGCCTGGATCAAGGCCATGCCGGTGGTGTTTGTGCTCATTTGGAGCACCGGCTTCATCGTGGCGCGGTACGGCATGCCCCATGCCCCTCCCTTCGGTTTTTTAACCATCCGCTATTTGCTGTCCATCCTCTGTTTTGGCATTTGGATTGTCTGGGCACGCGTGGCATGGCCGCGTGACCGGGCGCAGTGGTGGCATTTGTCGGTCACGGGCATCTTGATGCATGCGGGCTATTTGGGCGGTGTGTGGGCGGCGGTCAAAGCCGGCATGGGCTCGGGCTTGTCATCGCTGATCGTCGGTTTCCAGCCTGTCTTGACGGCAATTTGGTTGTCGTACAGCTTGCGCGGCGCCGATCAGCCCGGAGTCTCGCGGCGGCAGTGGTTAGGACTGTGGCTGGGGTTTTTCGGATTGCTGATGGTGGTGTGGCGCAAGTTGACCTTGGGTTCGCCAATGGACCACGTCACTCCGGTCAACATGGCGTTTGCTTTGGGTGCTTTGTTCAGCATCACGGTGGGCACGCTGTACCAAAAGCGGTTTGTCAAACCCTGCGATGTGCGCTCGGCCAACAGTGTGCAGTTGCTCGCCGCTTTTGTTGTGACCTTGCCCTTGGCTTTGGCAGAGCCCGAGGCCATCCAATGGAACCCCGAATTGATGGGGGCCATGGCTTGGTCGGTGTTGGGGCTCACGCTGGGCGGCAGCTCGCTGCTGTACCTGCTGATTCAGCGTGGCGCTGCCGCTTCGGTGACCAGCCTCATGTACCTGGTACCGCCAACGACCGCACTCATTGCGTGGGTGTTGTTTGGTGAAACCATCACCGCGGCTACATTGGCCGGAACCGCCTTGACCGCTTTGGGGGTCAGTTTGGTGGTGCGACCGTCACGTAAGTGAAAGCCCTTTGGCGGGCATATCAGTAAGCTCTTGACCGATAACGCCGCTTCTGGCGGTCTTGATTGATTGACATTGAAAGTGCATCCATGACGCAACACCGCATTGCCGTGATTCCAGGAGACGGGATCGGAAAAGAAGTCATGCCTGAAGGCCTGCGCGTCATGGACGCAGCGGCCCGAAAATTTGGCATCGATCTTCACTTTGACCATTTCGATTTTTCCAGTTGGGATTATTTCGAGAAGCACGGTCAGATGTTGCCGAACAACTGGAAAGACCAAATTGGGGGGCATGACGCGCTTTATTTTGGCGCGGTGGGCTGGCCCGAAAAAATCGCCGACCATGTCTCACTCTGGGGTTCTTTGCTGTTGTTTCGGCGTGAGTTCGACCAATACATCAACCTGCGTCCAGCGCGCCTGATGCCGGGCATCATCGCGCCCGTGGTGCGCCGCGATGGCAGCCCGCGCCAGCCCGGTGAAATCGACATGTACATCGTGCGTGAAAACACCGAAGGCGAATACTCCAGTGTGGGGGGGCGCATGTTTCCGGGCACCGAGCGCGAGATCGTCATGCAAGAGTCCATCATGACCCGCATTGGGGTTGATCGGGTGCTGAAGTTTGCCTTTGAGCTGGCCCAGACGCGTCCCAAAAAACACCTGACCAGTGCCACCAAATCGAACGGCATTGCGATCACCATGCCCTATTGGGATGAGCGTGTCTCCGAGATGGCGAAAGCATTTCCCGGTATTACGGTGGACAAATTTCACATCGACATCTTGACCGCGCACTTTGTGCAGCGGCCTGACTTTTTTGATGTGGTGGTCGCCAGCAATCTTTTCGGCGACATCTTGAGCGATTTGGGGCCCGCCTGCACGGGCACTATCGGCATTGCGCCGAGTGCCAACTTGAACCCCGATCGCAAATTCCCGTCGCTCTTTGAGCCGGTGCATGGCTCGGCGCCTGACATCGCTGGGAAAGGCATTGCCAACCCGATAGGGCAAATTTGGTGCGGCGCCATGATGCTGGAGTTTTTGGGTCACAAGGCCGCACACGATGCTGTGCTGGCTGCCATTGAAAAGGTCTTGGCTGCTGGTGCCGATGCCCCGCGAACCCCCGATTTGGGAGGCAAGGCCAAAACAGCCGATGTGGGCCGTGCCATTGCCGAGGCGCTTTGAGCCCAGTTGCTCGGTGTTTACCCCCTCTGAAAATCTCGGCTGCGTCTCACCCGCTTGTGATTTCGCGGCTAGAATTCAAGCCCCACAGTCTGATCTGTGAGCCCCAATTCATGTCCAGTGCCGGTGTTTCCGGTATGTCACTTCAAGAGGTTTCTTGTGAACAAAACAGAACTGATCGAACACATTGCAAAACAAGCTGACTTGTCCAAGGCCGCAGCAGGCCGGGCTTTGGAGGCCACCATTGGCGCAGTGCGTACCACCTTGAAAAAAGGTGGCACGGTGTCCTTGGTCGGATTTGGCACCTTTGCCGTGGGTAAACGCGCTGCCCGTACGGGCCGCAATCCGCGCACCGGCGCAGCGATTAAAATCAAGTCAGCCAAAGTTCCTAAATTCCGTCCGGGCAAAGCCCTCAAGGATGCTTTGAACTGATCACACTTTTCAGGTGGGGCGCTTAGCTCAGTTGGTAGAGCGGCTCCTTTACACGGAGTAGGTCGGCGGTTCGAGACCGTCAGCGCCCACCACCCTACAAAGTCAAGGCGAACCCTGTGTTCGCCTTTTTCTTGACAACACGAGACCTCAGACATGTTTGATTCCATTCGCAACCACTCCAAAATCTTGATGGGGTTGTTGTTTTTGTTGGTGATACCGTCTTTTGTGCTGTTCGGTATCGAGGGCTATACCCAGTTTGAAGACAAAGGGGCGGTCGTTGCCAAGGTGGATGGCCAGAAAATCACCCAGTCTGAATGGGATGCCGCGCACCAAGTTGAGGTGGACCGCATTCGCGCTTCGGTGCCCAATCTGGATCCCAAGCTGTTGGATGCGCCTGAAGCCCGTTACGCCACCCTCGAGCGGATGGTGAACGACCGTCTGATCGCCTTGGCCTCTGAGCAACAACTCTTGATCACCAGCGACCAGCGTTTGGCGCGCTACCTGCAACAAGATCCTTCTATCGCTGGCTTGCGCGATGCCAATGGCAAGCTCGACATGGAGCGTTACCGCCAGTTGGCGGCCAGCCAGGGCATGACCCCTGAAATGCTCGAAGCCCGGGTGCGCCGTGACTTGTCCAATCAGCAAGTCTTGGCCGGCTTGCAAGGCTCTGTGTTGGTGACGCAACGGCAAACCGACATGGCTTTGGATGCCTATTTGCAACGCCGCGAAGTGCAAGTGAAGCGTTGGTTGCCTGCAGATTTCGCAGGCAAAGTCACTTTGGCCGATGCCGATTTGCAGGGCTATTACCAAGCCAACACAGAGCGTTTCCGCTCGGTAGAAAACGCCGATGTGGAATATTTGGTCTTGGATGTGGCCACATTGCAAAAGCGCGTGGAATTGCCTGAGCAAGACCTGAAGACCTATTACGAACAAAACATGCAGCGTCTCGCTGGGCAAGAGCAACGCCGAGCCAGCCATATTTTGGTCAATGCCGCCAAAGATTTGCCGGCCGCTGAAAAACAAAAAGCCCGCGCAAAAGCCGAAGCCTTGTTGGAGACGGTGCGCAAAGCACCCGCATCGTTTGCCGATGTGGCACGTAAAAATTCGGACGATTCAGGTTCGGCCAGCCGCGGGGGTGATTTGGACTTTTTTGCCCGCGGTGCCATGGTCAAGCCCTTTGAAGACGCGGCATTCGCTTTGCAAAAAGGCAGCATCAGCGGCATCGTTGAATCTGATTTTGGTTTCCACATCATTCAACTGACCGACATCAAATTGCCGAAAGTCCCTTCGTTCGAATCGATGCGGCCGCAATTGGAAGCCGATTTGCGCAAGCAGCAAGCCCAGCGCCAATTTGCTGAAATGGCGGAAACCTTCAGCAACAGCGTCTACGAACAAGCCGACAGCTTGGCTCCTGTGGCTGAGCGCTTGAAATTGACCTTGCAAAAAGCCCAAGGCGTGACCGCCATGCCTGCAGCAGGTGTGCAGGGCTATTTGGCCAACCCCAAATTGTTGCAAGCGCTTTTCTCGGATGACGCCATCGGCAAACGCCGCAACACCGCCGCCATCGAAGTGGCGCCCAACACCTTGGTGTCTGCGCGAATCGTGACCCATCGTCCTGCGGCGGTCCGTCCCTTTGAAGAAGTCAAAGCCGAAGTTCGCCAGCGCATGTTGGCCAGCCAAGCCGCAGACTTGGCCAAGGCCGAGGGACAAAACAAGCTGAAAGAGTGGTCCGCCAATGCCGGTGAGGCCAGCCTGGGCGCTGCCTTGACGGTTTCGCGTGACCAATCGCAAAACCTGCCGCAAGCCGTGGTGGATGCCGCCTTGCGGGCCAGCCCCGAAAAAATGCCGGTGCTGGTGGGTGTGGACTTGGGGGCCCAAGGTTTCGCCGTGGTGCGGGTGAACAAAGTGGTGCCGCGTCCCGAAGCCAGTGCTTCACTGGCACAACAGAGTCGACTGCAATTTGCGCAACTCTGGGGTCAAGCCGAGGCTCAAGCTTATTTGGCCAGTTTGAAAGCCAAATACAAAGTAGAAGTGCGAACTCAAAAACCTGCAAAGTTGGCCGAGTCCGACGCTAAAAAGTCCTGAGCTTCAGGCTATAATCTTTTCACTACGGTGGCTGTAGCTCAGTTGGTAGAGTCCAGGATTGTGATTCCTGTTGTCGTGGGTTCGAGCCCCATCAGCCACCCCAAATTTTTGCCAAGCCCTTCCTCCTTTGGAAGGGCTTTTTCGTTGGCGCATCACTTTGTTTGCCAAGCCGAGTTGTCCGCAGTTGGTCACCGGATTCCCCATGATTATCCACAGGGTTGTCCCATGACGAGCAGGCGTTCGGGCGCTAACATGGCCTTTTGATTGCTGGTCCTCCATGTCTGCTGTTTTTTCTATCCCCATGAGTGAATTTCCTGCTGATCTGTCCTCGGACAGTCAAGTGGCGAAGTTGCGTGTCCCGCCCCATTCCATCGAAGCCGAGTCGAGTGTTTTGGGCGGTTTGTTGCTGGACAACGGCGCTTGGGACCGCGTGGGTGATTTGTTGGTGGATTCCGATTTTTACCGCCACGAACACCGTTTGATTTACACCGCCGTCGGGGCGCTCATCAATGCCTCGAAGCCCGCCGACGTGATCACGGTCAGTGAGTACATTCAAAACCAAGGAAAAACGGCCGAAATGGGCGGCCTTGGCTACTTGAATTCATTGGCGCAATATGTGCCCAGCGCGAGCAACATTCGCCGCTACGCCGAGATCGTTCGTGAGCGCTCCATCTTGCGCAAACTGGTCTCGGCCAGTGACGAGATCGCCACCAACGCGTTCAACCCCCAAGGCAAGGCGATTGACCGCATATTGGATGAGGCCGAGCAAAAAATCTTCAACATCGGTGAAGAAGGCTCGCGCATGAAGCAAGGCTTTCAGTCGATGGACACCTTGGTGGTGGAGTTGCTCGACCGCGTTCAAGAAATGGCCGACAACCCCAACGACATCACGGGTGTGCCCACCGGCTTTTACGATTTGGACCGGATGACGTCCGGTTTGCAATCGGGCGATTTGGTGGTCTTGGCCGCCAGACCGTCGATGGGCAAGACCGCCTTTGCCATCAACATTGCCGAGCATGTGGCCTTGAATGAAGGGTTGCCCGTGGCCGTTTTCTCAATGGAAATGGGGGCGTCTCAATTGGCCGTGCGTGTGGTGGGTTCGATTGGCCGCATCGACCAAGGCCGTTTGCGCACGGGCAAACTGCACGACGATGAATGGCCCCGTTTGACCGAAGCCATTGAGAAACTGCGCACGGTTTCTTTGCACATCGACGAAACCCCGGGTCTGACGCCCTCAGAGTTGCGCGCCAATGCCCGCCGCTTGTCGCGGCAGTGCGGCAAGTTGGGCATGATTGTGGTGGACTATCTGCAGCTGATGAGTGGCTCTGGCGGCTCGGGTGGCGACAACCGTGCGACCGAGCTGGGAGAAATTTCTCGCGGCTTGAAAATGCTGGCCAAGGAGCTTCAATGCCCGGTCATCGCGCTCTCTCAGCTGAACCGAAGCGTTGAACAGCGCACCGACAAGCGGCCAATGATGAGTGACTTGCGCGAATCGGGGGCGATTGAACAAGATGCCGACATCATCATGTTCATTTACCGCGACGACTACTACAACAAAGACTCCAAAGACCCGGGCGTCGCTGAAATCATCATCGGCAAACAGCGTAACGGCCCCACAGGCACGGTCCGATTGACCTTCCTGAAGAACCTCACGCGGTTTGAAAGCCTGGCTTCAGGTCTCAGCGACGATTACTGAGACCTGGCGCCGCCAGGCCGATGCTCACAGCGCTTCGCTGGCAAAGTCAGCCAACCTAGAGCGCTCACCCCGTGCCAAGGTGATATGACCCCCATGGGCCCAGCCCTTGAAGCGGTCAACGGCATAGGTCAGACCCGAAGAGCCTTCGGTCAGATAGGGCGTGTCGATCTGTGCCAAGTTGCCCATGCAGATGATTTTGGTGCCGGGCCCTGCGCGGGTGATCAGCGTTTTCATCTGTTTCGGGGTCAAGTTTTGTGCCTCATCGATGATCACGTACTTGTTCATGAAGGTGCGGCCTCGCATGAAGTTCATGCTCTTGATCTTGATGCGACTCTTGATCAATTCGTTGGTGGCAGCACGGCCCCATTCGCCGGCGTTGCCACCATCGCCTTTGGCCAAAAACTCCAAGTTGTCGTCCAGCGCGCCCATCCAAGGGCCCATTTTTTCTTCTTCGGTGCCGGGTAAAAAACCGATGTCTTCACCCACACTGACGGTCGCTCGGGTCATGATGATTTCGGTGTAACGGCGATCGTCCAACACTTGCGTCAGACCGGCCGCCAGCGCCATCAGTGTTTTGCCGGTGCCCGCGGTGCCCGCCAAAGTGACGAAGTCCACATCGGGATCGGTCAGCAAATTCATCGCGAAGTTTTGTTCGCGGTTGCGAGTGGTCACGCCCCACACGGCATTTTTCTGGTGGTTGAAATCTTTCAGCGTTTTCAGCACGGCGGTTTTGCCGCGAATTTCAGTCACACGGGCGTAAAGACTGGGCTCGCCGGGGGCTTCGAAATACACAAACTGGTTCATGAACAAGCTCGGCACGATGGGCCCACTGATGCGGTAGTAGGTGTGCGTGCCTTGTTGCCAGCTTTCAACGGTCTTGCCGTTTTTCAGCCAAAAATCAGCGGGCAGGGCCAAAGACCCGGGATACAAAAGATCGCCGTCTTCCAGTGTTTTGTCGTTTTGATAATCCTCGGCCTGCAAACCCAAGGCCCGCGCTTTGACCCGCATGTTGATGTCTTTCGACACCAGCACCACTTCACGGGGCGCTTGCATTTGGCCCAGGGCTTTGACGACGCCTAAGATTTGATTGTCGGCCTTGCCCTGTGGCAGCGCCAGTGGCAGGGTCAGGTCGAGCGCCTGTGTCTGAAAAAACAATTGCCCGGTCGCATCGTTATGGCCAGTGGTGTTCAGCGGTGAGCCCTTGCCGAGGTCTGAGCCTTGAGCCGAGGCCAGCGCGTCCAGTGAGCGGCTGGCCTGTCGGGCGTTGCGGGCCACTTCGGTCATGCCTTTTTTGTGGCCGTCCAGTTCTTCCAGCACGATCATGGGCAAAAAGACATCGTGCTCTTCAAACCGGAACAGGCTCATGGGGTCGTGCATGAGCACATTGGTGTCCAGCACAAACAATTTGCGGGGACCTGAAGGGCGTTTCGGCCGACTCGGGGCCGAGGCGGCGCGTTGTGGCGCCTGGGGGGTGGGTTCAGCCGCAGCGGGCAATGCCGTCACGGCAGAAGAGCGATCTCTTGCGGCGGGTTTCGTTTTTGACTTGTTGGCTGCGCTGGGACGCTCGGCTTTGTTCGGGGCTTTGGCGGCTTTGTAGGTGGCTTCGGCGGCGGGTGATTCGTCAGTGGGCTCGGGGGTCTCAAAAGCGGTGTGGGTCAATCGGCTGGCGCGTTGGGTCGGTGCGGGTGGCAGTGGCATGAACAGTGGTCTCTTGAGGATGAAAAAATGCGTCAAAAAACAAAAAGCCGCCTGGAGGCCAAGGCGGCTTTTTGTGGGGAATGAAGGGGGCTGGGTTTCAGCGGCATGCAAACATTATGCACGAGCCAAAAGACAATTCCTTCGGGGAGATCAGGCCACTGCGGCGGCTTTTTTCAGGTCTTTGACGGCCTTGAGCACTTCTTCCACATGGCCGGGAACTTTCAGGCCGCGCCACTCTTGTTTCAGGGTGCCGTCTGCGCCGACCAAGAAGGTGCTGCGTTCAATGCCTTTGACTTTTTTGCCGTACATGATCTTGTTTTTGACCACGCCAAACATGTGGCACATTTTTTCTTCGGTGTCGGCAATCAACTCGAAGGGCAGTTCCAATTTGGCTTTGAAGTCGTCGTGGGACTTCATGTTGTCGCGTGAGACACCCAAAACCAGAGCGCCGGCTTTCACGAAATCTTTGTATTTGTCACGAAACTGCATGGCTTCAGTGGTGCAGCCTGGGGTGTTGTCTTTGGGGTAGAAAAACAAAACCACCGGTTGACCGAGGTGAGAGACGTTCGAAACTTTCAGGCCGCTGGTTGCGTTCGCTTCAAATTCGGGAAGGGGTTTGTTAAGAACGATCGCCATAAAACTTAAATCTCACTTGACGGGTTGAGCGATGACCAACACCCGGAAGTGTCAGTGTCGCTAGAGGCCATTGGCCTTGGCAACCGTCGATTTTACTCTGAATGCGGACGCCTGGCAGATCCTTGATCAGGATTCAGGGGCCCTTTGAATTCGCCTCTTCAGCTCTCCAACAGCACGGCGAGCACCACTTTCCGGCCTTCGCTGGCCAAGATGTTGTAAGTGCGGCAAGCCGCTGCGGTGTCCATGGTTTCGAGGCCGATGCCTTTTCCGACCAACGATTGCAGCCAACTGGGCTTGGGGAACCGCAAGCGTTTGCCACTGCCAAAAATCACCAATTCGGCACCGGTTAAGCCTAAAACATCAAAATTTGCAGGTTCTAAAGCCTCAAACGCGGGAATGTGCCATGCCTCGGGCGTCGCGCCGGGCAAACTGCTGACGATCAAGGAGTGCTCAAAACGCTGTCCATTGACCTCGATCCAACCCTCGCCGTAGGCATTGATCGTCAGGCTGTTGGATTTGTCGGGTTGTAGTTTCATGAAGAGGTGCAGGTGGGCGGGCGATTTCTGTGGCGCATTAGAGGCGTTGCTCAGTTTGCGAGGGGAGAATTGGCCCTGAATTGTGGTCAAATTATAAGTTTTCCTCTCTCGCAACTGCCTTTGGAGGCACTTTGAAGCCCATTCAAAAATCTGCCAAGCTCGCCAACGTTTGTTATGACATTCGTGGACCCATCATGGACCGCGCCCGTCAAATGGAAGAAGACGGGCAAAAAATCATCAAATTGAACATCGGAAACTTGGCAGTTTTCGGCTTTGATGCGCCTGAAGAAATCCAGCAAGACATGATCCGCAACCTGCCGAATTCGGCGGGTTATTCCGACAGCAAGGGCATTTTTGCAGCGCGCAAAGCCGTCATGCATGAAACTCAAAAGCAGGGCATTTTGGGGGTCACGCTGGATGACATTTATTTGGGCAATGGGGCCAGCGAATTGATCGTCATGGCCACCAATGGCCTGCTCGACAACGGCGATGAATTGCTGCTGCCGACGCCCGACTACCCGTTGTGGACCGCGGCGGCCAGTTTGTCGGGTGGAACTCCTGTGCACTACCACTGCGAGGAAGCCAACGGATGGATGCCCAACTTGGACGATATTCGGGCCAAAGTGACACCGCGCACCAAGGGCATCGTGGTGATCAATCCGAACAACCCGACAGGTGCGCTGTACTCGGTCGAGTTGTTGCAGGGCATTGTGGCCATTGCGCGTGAACACGGCTTGGTCATTTTTGCCGATGAGGTGTACGACAAAGTGTTGTACGGCGGTGCCAAGCACACCCCATTGGCCAGTTTGTCGCAAGACGTTTTGACATTGACATTCAATTCGCTCTCAAAGAGTTACCGCTCTTGCGGTTATCGCGCGGGCTGGATGGTGATTTCGGGCGACAAGAAAAACGCACGCGACTACATTGAGGGCCTGAACATGCTCTCCAACATGCGCTTGTGCGCCAATGTGCCCGGTCAATGGGCCATACAAACGGCTTTGGGGGGGCACCAAAGCATCAATGAATTGGTGGGTGAGGGCGGTCGCTTGCGCAAGCAACGCGATTTGGCCTATGAACTGATCACCGCCATTCCCGGGGTCAGTTGTGTCAAGCCGCAGGCGGCGCTGTACATGTTCCCCAAATTGGATCCAGTCATTTATCCCGTCAAGGACGACCAAGACTTTTTCTTGCAATTGCTAGAAGAAACCAAGGTCATGCTGGTGCAAGGCACCGGCTTTAACTGGCCCGACACCGACCATTTCCGCATCGTATTTTTGCCGCATGAAGATGATTTGCGGGAAGCCATTGCGCGCGTGGCGCGTTTTTTACAGGGCGCCCGAAAGCGTTTTGGCACCGAGGCGTTGGTGGCCTGAAATCCATTTTTTCCGCCCGCGTGTTGCGGGCCACATGTAGTAAAGAAGTAAAGCAATGAAACCGATCAAAGTTGGCCTGTTGGGCATGGGCACCGTGGGCAGTGGCACTTTCAATGTGCTCAAGCGCAACCAAGGAGAGATTCAACGCCGTGCCGGTCGCGGCATCGAAATCACGATGGTGGCCGACTTGGATGTTGCGCGTGCCAAGGCCTTGGCTGGCGAGGGCGTGCAAGTGGTGGCCGATGGCCGCGAGATCATTGCCAACCCCGACATCGACATCGTCATCGAGTTGATCGGCGGCTACGGCGTCGCCAAAACCATGGTCATGGAGGCGATTGCAGCCGGCAAACACGTGGTCACCGCCAACAAGGCGCTGTTGGCCGTGCATGGCACGGAGATTTTTTCTGCAGCGCAGGCCAAAGGGGTGATGGTGGCCTTTGAGGCGGCTGTGGCCGGTGGTATTCCCATCATCAAAGCACTGCGAGAAGGCCTGACCGCCAACAGCATCCAGTGGGTGGCCGGCATCATCAATGGCACCACCAACTTCATCTTGTCCGAGATGCGCGACAAGGGCTTGGATTTTGGTGTGGTGCTCAAAGAAGCCCAACGCTTGGGCTACGCCGAAGCCGATCCGACCTTTGACATCGAAGGCGTGGATGCCGCACACAAAGTCACCTTGATGAGTGCCATTGCCTTTGGCATTCCCGTTCAGTTTGACAAAGCCTATGTGGAAGGCATCACCCAACTCGGCGCAGCCGACATCAAGTACGCCGAACAACTGGGCTACCGCATCAAATTGCTGGGCATCACCAAACGTACCGCCAACGGCGTGGAATTGCGCGTGCACCCCAGCTTGGTGCCCGCCCAACGCCTGATTGCCAATGTCGAAGGGGCCATGAATGCGGTCATGGTGCAAGGCGATGCCGTTGGCACTACTTTGTATTACGGCAAGGGCGCAGGATCTGAGCCGACCGCCAGTGCGGTGATTGCCGACTTGGTGGACATTGCGCGATTGCACTCGGCCGACCCACAAAACCGCGTGCCTCACTTGGCTTTCCAGCCCGGCGCCATGAGCAGTTTGTCGGTGTTGCCCATGTCCGAAGTGGTGACCAGTTATTACCTGCGTTTGCGGGTGGCTGATCAAGCCGGCGTTTTGGCCAAATTGACGGGCTTGTTGGCCCAAGCCAATATCAGCATCGATGCGGTGTTGCAACGCGAAGCCGATCAGGTGAGCCAAGCAGGCGAAAACCAAACCGATGTGATCATCTTGACCCACGACACCCGTGAAGGCACGCTGAACGCTGTCTTGGCCGACATGCAAGCCCTTCCTACCGTCATGGCGCCGATTGTGCGCATTCGCAAAGAAGAGTTGAACTGATGCGTTATCTGTCTACCCGTGGTCATGCCGACCGCAAACAATTTTGTGAAATTTTGCTGGAGGGCTTGGCGCCGGATGGCGGCTTGTACTTGCCCGAGCGTTATCCCCAGCTCGGACCGGCCGAATTGCAAAATTTGCGTCAAGTCTGGCAAAGCCAAGGGTATGCGGCGTTGGCCTTTGAAGTTCTGTCGCTCTACATCGACGACATTCCCCGCGACGACCTGAAGGCCCTTTGCCAAAAGACCTATACCTCGGCGGTTTTCGGCACCCCTGAAATCGTGCCGCTCAAGCCCCTGAAAAGAGCGGGTCAAAGCCAAGCCGAGTTGTTGCTTGAGGCCTTGTCGAACGGGCCGACCTTGGCTTTCAAAGACATGGCCATGCAGTTGCTGGGCAATTTGTTTGAGTACGAGTTGGCGCGCCGTGGCGAAACCTTGAATATTTTGGGCGCCACTTCGGGCGATACCGGCAGCGCTGCCGAATACGCCATGCGCGGTAAAAAAGGTGTGCGGGTTTTCATGACCAGTCCGCACGGCCGCATGAGCCCGTTTCAGCAAGCGCAGATGTTCAGTTTGTTGGACGAAAACATCCACAACATGGCCATCGAAGGTGTCTTTGACGACTGCCAAGACATTGTCAAAGCCGTGTCCAATGATTTGGCGTTCAAACAGCGCTACAAAATCGGCACCGTGAACTCCATCAATTGGGCGCGCTTGCTGGCCCAGGTGGTGTATTACTTTGCGGGGTATTTCCAAGCCACCCAAAGCGATCTGCAAAAAGTCAGTTTCACCGTTCCCAGCGGTAATTTTGGCAACGTGTGTGCCGGTCACGTCGCCCGCATGATGGGTTTGCCAATTGACCGTTTGGTTGTGGCCACCAATGAAAATGACGTGCTGGATGAATTTTTCAGAACCGGTGTTTACCGGGTACGCGGCACGGCCGACACGCACGAAACTTCCAGTCCCTCGATGGACATTTCAAAAGCCAGTAACTTTGAGCGCTTTGTTTTTGACCTGCTGGACCGCGATGGCGTGACCACGAAAGAGATTTTTGGTGCGGGTCTCCAACAAAAGGGTTGCTTCGATTTGTCGGCTGACCCGCGCTTTGCAAAAGCCGCAGCGGTGTTTGGCTTTGAAAGCGGGCGCAGCACCCACAGCGATCGCTTGAAGACGATTCAGCAGGTGTATGCAAACTACGGCGTGATGATCGACACCCACACAGCAGACGGGGTGAAAGTGGCTCAAGAACACTTGAAGCCCGATGTCCCCATGGTGGTTTTAGAGACGGCCTTGCCCATCAAGTTTGCGGCGACCATTGTGCAGGCATTGGGCCGCCAGCCGGATCGTCCGCCACAATTTGAAGGCATTGAAGCTTTGCCCAAGCGGGTTCATGTCATGAAAGCCGATGTGAATCTGGTGAAAGCATTTATCCAACAACACTGCGATTGATATCGATGTCCACTGCGCCACGTGCCCCCTTGATGTCGCTCGACGACGCGCTGAAGGCCCTGTTGTCGCACATCAGCCCGCTGGATCGGGCGGAGTCGGTCCCCACCTGGGACGCCGACACGCGCGTGTTGGCGCAAGATCTGGTATCGCCATTGCAAGTGCCTGCCTTTGACAATTCGTCGATGGATGGCTACGCCGTGCGCAGTGCAGATGTGCCTACAGCAGGTGTTGAATTGAAGGTGACGCAACGCATACCGGCGGGTCATTTTGGTCAGCCTTTGTTGCCCGGACAAGCCGCACGCATCTTCACAGGAGCGCCTTTGCCGCCCGGCGCGGACGCCATCGTGATGCAAGAGCAAGCCGAGGCCGTGACCGAAGCCGACACCACCCGTGTGCGCATATTGACGACAGTGCAAGCGGGGCAATGGGTGCGTTACAGCGGTGAGGACATTCGCAGTGGCGATACGGTGTTGATGCACGGCCAAAAGCTGGGCCCGGCGCACCTGGGCTTGGCCGCCAGCTTGGGGATGGCGCAACTTTGGGTGAAAGCACGCCCGAAAGTGGCGCTGTTTTCTACCGGTGACGAGTTGGTCATGCCCGGTGATGTGGCCCCAGCCGATCTGCGCCCTGGCACCATTTACAACTCGAATCGGTTTTTCTTGCGCGCCTTGTTGCAGCGCATGGGCTGCGAGGTGAGTGATTTGGGCATTGTTCCTGACAACCGCGAAGCCACTGAGGCCGCCTTGCAAACGGCTGCTGAGCAGCACGATTTGATCGTCACCAGTGGCGGTGTGTCGGTGGGCGAAGAAGACCATGTGAAACCGGCCGTGCAGGCCTTGGGCGCTTTGTCGCTGTGGCAAATTGCCATGAAGCCCGGAAAACCCTTTGCTTATGGCCATGTGCGCCGAGCAGGGCAAACGGAGCAAGCCCATTTCGTGGGCTTGCCCGGCAACCCCGTGTCCAGTTTTGTGACTTTTTTGCTGTTGGTTAAACCCCTGATCTTGGCCCTTCAAGGGGCTGCCCATTCGGCTCCGCGCAGTGTCGCCTTGCGGGCTGATTTTGATTGGCCAAAAGCCGACAAGCGGCGTGAGTTTTTGCGCGTGCGCCGCAATGCCCAAGGGGGCCTGGACCTGTTTCCCAACCAAAGCTCTGGCGTCTTGACCTCGATGGTTTGGGCCGATGGGGTGGTGGACAACCCGGCGGGCCACACCATTGCGCGTGGCGATACGGTGAATTTTTGGCCCATGTCGGAGTGGTTGTCATGAAGATCCAAGTCCGTTTTTTTGCCTCTTTGCGCGAGAACATCGGGGTGGCCCAAGAAGGGGTAGAAACCGAGGCCCACAATGTGGGCGATCTGCGCCGTCAGCTGCAAGAGCGCGGCGGTGCCTATGCAGAAGCTTTGGCCAGCCAACGACCCGTCCGCGTGGCTGTTAACCAGCTCATGGCACAGGACGAGACACCTTTGCAAGACGGTTGTGAAGTGGCGTTTTTCCCGCCTGTCACCGGAGGGTGATCCCGTGTTTCAAAGCGTATCGATTCAAAGCGAAGATTTTGATGTGGCGCATGAGCTGCAAGCCTTGCGAGCCCACGACTTGCGAGTGGGCGCTGTTTGCAGCTTTGTCGGAACAGTTCGCGACACGCGCGCCTTGACCGGCCAAGCCGCTGACGAAATACAGTCGATGGAGCTGGAGCATTACCCGGGCATGACCGAAAAATCGATCGAAGCCATGATCGAAGAAGCCCATCGCCGTTTCGACTTTTACGCGGCTCGCGTGGTGCACCGTGTGGGACGTTTGATGCCAGCCGACCAAATTGTTTTGGTGGCGGTGACCTCGGCGCACCGAGGTGAGAGTTTCAAGGCCTGCGAGTTCCTGATGGACTATCTGAAGACGCAAGCGCCTTTTTGGAAAAAAGAGCAAACGCCTCAAGGCGCCCAATGGGTGGACGCCCGTGTCTCAGACGACGCGGCTTTGGCGCGCTGGGGCATCCAAGCCGACAACGCCTGAGCTGCAAACGCTCAGTGCATCAGGGAGCGTGGTGTCGCCGCAGGGTCAGGGTCGGCGTTGGTGCCTGCGGTTGGATGGAGGTTGGCGCCGAGGCGGTCGCTTGCAGGGGGCAGGGCCCAGTTGGCGTGGCTTGCGGTTTGCGCCATTAAATGAATCAGGCCATGCACCAAAGGCGCTTGCAAATTGAGCGTGCATGCCAATGGAGGCTGCGCCGAAGTGTTCAAAAAAATGACCTCCAGGCTCTGCTGGGCGGTGTGATTCAGCTGGACATCGGTGATCAACAGCGGTTCTTCGCCCAGCGGCCTTTGCGGTGCTTCTACCGCGTAGGGCGTTGCAAAGTCGGCTTCTTGTAAAAAAGCATCCCGCTTCAATTCGGTCAACAAAGATTGCGCTTGGGCGTCGCTGGTAGCGAGGCCCGGTTGTGCGGCCTCGAGTCGCGCCACCATTTGTGTCAGGGCAGGCAACAGCAAAAAAACCATTCGGCGCGTCAGCCAAAAGCGAAATTCCTCATTCGCCAAGGTGTTGAGTCTGAGCAACAGGCGGTCTTGGCGCTCATCGTGGCTGACGGACAACTGGTGAATGTTCATTCTTTGATTTTAGGCAAGCCCGGTCTTTCTACCAAGCCTTGAAAATGGGCCATCATCCCCAAAATAGGGTTGAACGGAGAATTTTCATGCGACTTGACAAACTGACCACCAAATTTCACGAAGCCCTGTCGGACGCGCAATCCCTCGCCCTGGGGCGCGACCACGCTTACATTGAACCGGTCCACGTGCTGTTGGCCATGCTCAAGCAAGAGGACGGTCCAAAAGCCTTGCTCATGCGTGCGGGAGTCCAGGTGCAGGGCTTGACGATGGCGGCTGAAGCGGCGCTGGGGCGACTGCCCCAAGTGACGGGACAAGACCAGGTGCAAGTGGGCCCGGAGTTGGCCAAGTTGCTGCAAGCGGCAGAAAAAGAGTCCATCAAGCGCGGCGATGCCTTTATTGCCAGTGAATTGTTTTTGTTGGCGATGACCGACAACAAGGGCGATATGGGGCGTCTGGTCAAAGAGCATGGTCTCACGCGCATGCAGCTTGAAATGGCCATCGATGCGTTGCGCGGCGGTCAGACGGTGGGCAATGCCGATGCTGAAAGCCAACGCGAGGCCCTGAAAAAATATTGCATTGATCTGACCGAGCGTGCGCGGATAGGCAAGCTGGATCCAGTGATTGGACGTGACGACGAAATTCGCCGCGCCATTCAGGTCTTGCAACGGCGCACCAAAAACAACCCGGTGCTGATTGGTGAACCCGGTGTTGGCAAAACCGCCATCGTCGAAGGCTTGGCGCAACGCATCGTGGCCGGCGAAGTGCCCGACTCTTTGCAGGGCAAGCGTGTGTTGTCACTGGACATGGCGGCCTTGTTGGCCGGCGCGAAGTTCCGAGGCGAATTCGAAGAACGCCTCAAGTCGGTCTTGAATGAACTCTCCAAAGACCAAGGCCAAACGATTTTGTTCATTGACGAACTCCACACCATGGTGGGAGCCGGTAAAGCCGAAGGCGCCATGGACGCGGGGAACATGCTCAAGCCGGCTTTGGCCCGCGGTGAGTTGCATTGCGTGGGGGCCACCACCCTCGACGAGTACCGCAAATACATCGAGAAAGATGCGGCGTTGGAGCGGCGGTTTCAAAAAATCTTGGTCAACGAACCCACCGTTGAAGCGACCATTGCCATTTTGCGAGGGCTGCAAGAAAAATACGAAATTCACCATGGCGTGGACATCACCGACCCGGCCATTGTGGCGGCGGCCGAATTGAGCCATCGCTACATCACCGATCGCTTTTTGCCGGACAAGGCCATCGATTTGATCGACGAGGCTGCGGCCAAGATCAAAATCGAAATCGACTCCAAGCCCGAAGTCATGGACAAGCTCGATCGGCGGTTGATTCAATTGCAAATTGAGCGGGAAGCGGTGCGCAAAGAGCACGACGAAGCGTCACAAAAACGCTTGGCCTTGATTGAGGAAGAAATCACCAAGCTCAAAAAAGAAGCGGCTGATTTGGAAGAAATTTGGCATGCCGAAAAGGCGCAAGCCCAAGGGGGCCAACAGGTGCGTGAGCAAATTGACCAGATGCGCCAACAGATCGAGGACCTCACCCGCAAAGGCGATTTCAACAAAGTGGCCGAATTGCAATACGGCAAGTTGCCGGCCTTGGAAAAAATCCTCAAGGAAGTGCAAGCCAAAGAAGCTTTGCCCGGTGAAAAACCGGTGCATCGGCTCTTGCGCACCCAAGTCGGGGCTGAAGAAATTGCCGAAATCGTGTCGCGTGCCACTGGCATTCCTGTGTCAAAAATGATGCAGGGTGAACGCGAAAAGCTGCTGCTCATGGAAGCCAAGTTGCACCAACGCGTGGTGGGTCAAGATGTCGCCATTTCAGCGGTGGCCAACGCCATTCGCCGCTCGCGTTCGGGACTGTCAGACCCGAACCGACCCACCGGTTCCTTTTTGTTTTTGGGGCCGACAGGCGTTGGCAAAACCGAGCTTTGCAAAGCATTGGCTGGCTTTTTGTTTGACAGCGAAGACCACATGGTTCGCGTCGACATGAGTGAGTTCATGGAGAAGCATTCGGTGGCCCGCTTGATTGGTGCGCCTCCCGGCTATGTGGGCTATGAAGAGGGCGGCTACTTGACCGAGGCCGTGCGGCGCAAACCCTACAGCGTGCTGTTGCTGGACGAAATCGAAAAAGCCCACCCCGATGTGTTCAACATCTTGCTGCAAGTGCTCGACGACGGACGACTGACCGATGGCCAAGGTCGGACAGTGGATTTCAAAAACACCGTGATCGTCATGACTTCCAACTTGGGCTCGCGCGTGATCCAGTCGATGGTGGGCAAGCCCGATGACGATGTGAAAGAAGCGGTTTGGGATGAACTGAAAGCGCACTTCCGTCCCGAATTTTTAAACCGCATCGACGAAACCGTGGTCTTCCATGGCTTGGACGCTGAGCACATCGCATCGATTGCCTCGATCCAACTGCAAGTGCTGCGGGATCGCCTGTTGCGCATGGATTTGCATTTGGAGGTCACGCCTGCGGCTTTGGCTGAATTGGCCAAAGTCGGCTTTGACCCGGTGTTCGGCGCGCGTCCATTGAAGCGGGCGATTCAACAGCGGCTGGAGAACCCCTTGTCGCGCTTGTTGCTTGAGGGACGTTTTCCGCCCAAATGCCAAATTCAAGTGTCCGTCGACCCGGTTCGAAATCCAGGGCAATTTGAATTCAAGGTGGTGCAAGCCGCTGCCTAAAGGGGATACCCGCCGTACCAGGGCCTCGCGCCCTTGGGTTTTTACGCGCTAAACTGCCTTCCGAGCGGCGGGGTGATTGTGTTCATGTTCAGAACGAGCAAGCCCCAACGCCACGGAATTGTGGTGCGGGATGCAGATGGGTTCAACAAGCGAAGTGTTGCCTTGGCGCGATGACGCCAAGGTCATGGGGCTGGTGGGCATGGCGCATGCCAGTTCGCACTTTTCCCATCTCTTATTGCCCCTCATGTTTCCTGTGTTCATGCGGGATTTTGGTTGGAGCTTTTCTGAGCTCGGCTTGCTCAGCACGCTGTTTTTTGTGGTCTCGGGTGCAGGCCAAGCGTGTGCGGGTTTTGTGGTGGACCGTTGGGGCGCGAGACCCGTCTTGTTTGCCTCGCAATTGCTGTTCATCACGGCTTGCGTTTTGGCGTCTACCGCCACCAGCTATGGCGCTTTGATGGTCGTGGCCATCTTGGCCGGCTTGGGCAACGCCCCATTTCACCCGGTGGATTTCACCATTTTGAACCAGCGTGTTTCCACGCCCAGGTTGGGCTATGCCTTCAGCGTGCATGGCTTGACGGGAAATTTGGGTTGGGCCATCGCGCCGGCATTTTTCACCTTGGGGACGGCGCTTTGGGGTTGGCGCCAGGCTTTTTTAGCCGCAGCAGGGGTCTACGCCTTGGTCTTGGCGGTGTTGTGGTGGAACAGAGTCCATTTGCGGACCACCTGGACCCCACGCGGGTCCAGCCAGCCGGTGGCGGGCAATGACTTTTCGTTCATGCGCTTGCCTGTGGTCTGGTGGTGTTTTGGATTTTTCTTGTTGTCCACGGTCACGCTGGCGGTGGTGCAGAATTTTTCAGTGCCCATCCTGAAAGCCTTGCATGGGGTCAGCCTGGAAGTGGCTTCCATGACTTTGACGGCTTACATGCTGTTTGGCGCTTTGGGCATGTTGATGGGGGGCTTTGTGGCGGCCAAATTTGCCGCTTCAAGTGATCGCATCGTGGCCATTTGCATGGCCAGCGCGGCTGTATTGATGGCCGTTTCTGCCAGCGGCGTGTTTGGCCACACCGGCACCTTGTGGGTCTTGGCCCTGACCGGATTTGCCGTTGGCATTGGGGGGCCCAGTCGTGACCTGATGATCAAAAAAGCCACGCCCAAAGGCGCTACCGGGCGGGTTTATGGCTTGGTTTATTCGGGTTTGGATGTGGGTTTTGCGCTGTCCCCCCTTTTGTTTGGCGTGATGATGGACAAAGGCTGGTACAGCGCCACATTGCTGGGCGCGGCTTTGGTGCTGTTGCTCAGTGTTGTCGCCGCATTGGGCGTGGGGCGGCGGACCGGGGCGCTTGCCTGACTCTGCAGAGCCACTCGGCGAACGCGGGTGACAGTTGCAGACACCTGCTGTGTGCAAAATAAAGACATGACCACAAAAATTGCGGGCCATCTTTTGGTTGAATGCCTGTTGGCTCAAGGCGTGACCCATGCGTTTGGCGTACCGGGTGAAAGTTATTTGGCCGTCTTGGACGGCTTTCACCTGCACCAAGACAAGATCCAATTTGTCACCTGCCGACAAGAAGGCGGGGCCGCCTTCATGGCCGAAGCTCAAGGCAAATTGACAGGCCGTCCGGGCATTTGTTTTGTCACCCGAGGGCCCGGGGCGACCAACGCCTCGATCGGTGTGCACACGGCGTTTCAAGACTCCACCCCGATGGTGTTGTTTGTGGGAGATGTGGCCAGTGACACACGCGATCGAGAGGCCTTCCAAGAAATGGACTACACCCATTTTTTTGGCCCCTCCACCAAAGGCATGGCCAAGCGCGTAGAGCGCATCGACGATGCCGAACGCTTGCCAGAGTATGTGGCGCGCGCATTTGCCACTGCCATGAATGGCCGGCCAGGCCCTGTGGTCTTGGTGTTGCCCGAGGACATGCTGACGACCCCCATTCAAACTGCAGCAGCCTTGCCGCGCGTGGAGCCGGTTCAGGGCTGGAGTGATCCGGGCGCATTGCGTGAACTCAGGGCCATGCTGCTGTCGGCCCGCCAACCCTTGGTCATTTGTGGCGGCGGAGGCTGGACCCCGCAGTCGGCCCAAGCCCTGCAACGCTTTGCAGAAAATTGGCAATTGCCTGTGGCCAATGCATTTCGGTTTCAAGACACCTTTGACAACCATCACTCCCTCTACGCCGGTGATGTCGGGATCGGCATCAACCCGGCTTTGGCGCAATGTGTGAAAGACGCCGATTTGATTTTGGCGATAGGGCCTCGTTTAGGGGAAATGACCACGGGCGGCTACACCCTGCTGCAAGCGCCGCGCCCCTTGCAAAAGTTGGTACACATCCACAGCTGTCCCGAAGAGCTCAACCGTGTGTACCAAGCCGATTTGGCCATTTCGGCCACCATGAATGCGGCTGCGCGCAGTTTGGAAGTTTTAACGGCCCCTCCCAAATTGCCTTGGACGGCTTGGACAGAGCGCGTACACCAAGCGTATTTGGGCAATTTGCAACCGCAGCAATTACCGGGGGCGGTGGACATGCCATCGATTGTTGCGACTTTGCAAAAGCACTTGCCGGTGGATGCGGTGTTGAGCAACGGAGCAGGCAATTTTGCGAGTTGGATCCATCGCTTTTTTCAACATCATGGATGGGTCAAGGGGCACAAGACACAACTGGCCCCTACCGCCGGTGCCATGGGCTATGGCGTGCCTGCTGGCATTGCCGCCAATCTGTTGACAGGGCGTGTCGCATTCACCATTGCAGGGGATGGTGATTTTTTGATGAACGGTCAAGAGTTGGCCACCGCCGTGCAACACGGCGGCAAAAGCATCATCTTGCTCTTGAACAACGGCATGTTTGGCACGATCCGTATGCACCAAGAGCGCGAATACCCGAACCATGTCACAGGCTCGTCCCTGCACAATCCAGATTTTGTGGCTTTGGCCCAGGCCTATGGCTATTGGGGCGTGCGGCTAGAAAAGACCGCGCAATTTGAAGATCTGTTGCTGGCGGCACTCGGCCGCAGCCAAGGGACGTTGATTGAGGTCATGCTTGACCCAGAGGTGATCACCACCCGCGGCACCTTGTCGGCCTTGACACAAGCGGCATTGGCCAAACGCGCGGCCTGATGCGGTGGGGCACTGACGCAAGCGCTGAGCGACGCATGTGACCGGTTGAAAGCGCCAGCCCATAAAAAAAACCCGCCGAAGCGGGTTTTTTTTGTGTGAGCAGAGTCTCAATTATTTGAGGTGCTTGCCGATCAGGCCAGCCATTTCAAACATGGTGACTTGCGCTTTGCCAAACACGGCCTTGAGCTTGTCATCGGCATTGATGGCACGGCGGTTGACGCTGTCTTGCAAATTGTTTTTCTTGATGTAAACCCACATCTTGCTGACCACCTCAGTGCGGGGCAGGGGGGTAGAACCCACCACAGCGGCCAAAGCGGCGCTGGGGGTCAATGCCTTCATGAAAGCGGGGTTGGGGGTGCGCTTTTTGGCAGGAGCTGCCTTTTTCGCAGGGGCTTTAGCCGCTACTTTTTTAGCGGGTGCTGCAGCTTTTTTAGCAGGAGCAGCTTTTTTGGCCGGTGCTGCTTTTTTAGCGGGAGCAGCTTTTGATGCCGGGGTTTTTTTCGCAGTTGCCATGGTGAAAATTCCTTTGATCGGAAGTGGGTTCAACGCTGATGAACAGTTTGTTTTCAGCTAAGCGGATGCTACTGGAGAAACAGCCACTTTCCAAGCGCAAACCTTATTTTTCTATAGGGGTTGTTGCTGATATTGTCTTTGTAGCGTTGTTTTTTTCGAGCCAGAGGCCAGTGACGCACCGTATCCGTGCGCCGTGCTGCGTATGCCTTGTGTAAGTCGCATCGACTCCACTCGTTTTTTGTGCAAATTTTTCAGCAGGATACTGGCCATGAACCCCTCACTTGTGATCTCGACATGTGATTTTTGTGATGCGCACAAATCGGACGAGTCCGGTCGCTTTCGTGTTCTCCCTCCGGTCTTCAAAGACTACGGCAGCCACAACAGTTTTTATGGCCAGGTGCTGACGGTCAAATGCTTTGAGGACAACAGCCATGTCAAAGCAGCGGTGGAGTCAGAGGGGCATGGTCGCGTGTTAGTGGTGGATGGCGCCGGCTCATTGCGTCGTGCTTTGTTGGGGGGCAACTTGGCGGCCTCTGCGGCGCAAAAGGGATGGGCGGGTGTGGTGGTGTACGGCTGTGTCAGAGACGACGCGGAGCTTGCCGCCTTGCCCATTGGCATTCGTGCACTGGCTTTGAACCCGATGCCCACGGTGCGTGCTGACCAAGGCCAAACCGGGGGCCGTATAGAGATTTTGGGCGTGGCCGTTCGCACGGGCGATTGGCTGTATGCCGACCGCGATGGCATGGTGGTCAATCCCGATCCTTTGCACATTTCATAAATTGTTTTTGAGTTTCATAATTTGAAATATTGCGTTGCTGCACCGCCGCATAATTTCTCAATATGGAAGATAGATTTCTGTATTGTGAAATAAGCTTTGTAAGTCATTGAAATTAAACGAATAAAAATATGTCTTGTATAAGACATAAGATGAGTAATCACTCTTGTATAAGAGTTAAGATGGCGTCAACGACAAAGCAGAATTCGCTGCCCACATCGCCCGATTTCAACTTGACTTCAGGAGTCTCACCATGCCAGCCAACATCACGCAACAACTGAGCCGCGAACAACAAATTGCCGCCCTCGAAAAAGACTGGGCCACCAACCCCCGCTGGAAAGGCGTGAAACGCGGTTATTCCGCAGCCGATGTGGTGCGTCTGCGTGGCAGCATGCCCATCGAGCACACGCTGGCCAAGCGTGGCGCCGAAAAACTCTGGGAAAAAGTCAACGGCGGCGCCAAAAAAGGTTACGTCAATGCTTTCGGCGCTATCAGCGCTGGCCAAGCCATGCAACAAGCCAAAGCCGGCTTGGAAGCGGTGTATCTGTCGGGCTGGCAAGTTGCCGCTGACGGCAACACTTCCGAGACCATGTACCCCGACCAGTCGCTGTACGCTTATGACTCGGTGCCCACCATGGTTCGCCGCATCAACAACACCTTCAAGCGCGCTGACGAAATTCAATGGGGTCGTGGCATTGAGCCCGGCAGCAAAGAATTCATCGACTACTTCTTGCCCATCGTGGCCGATGCAGAAGCCGGTTTCGGTGGTGTGCTGAATGCCTTCGAATTGATGAAGAACATGATTGCCGCGGGTGCTGCCGGCGTTCACTTCGAAGACCAATTGGCCGCGGTGAAAAAGTGCGGTCACATGGGCGGCAAAGTGTTGGTGCCAACCCAAGAAGCCTGCGAAAAGCTGATCTCGGCGCGTTTCGCCGCCGACGTCATGGGCGTGTCCACTATCGTGTTGGCCCGTACCGATGCCGAAGCCGCCAACCTGATCACTTCCGACCACGATGCCAACGACAAGCCATTCTTGACCGGTGAGCGCACGCAAGAAGGTTTCTACCGCGTCAAAAACGGCTTGGAGCAAGCCATCAGCCGTGGTGTGGCTTATGCCCCTTACGCTGACTTGGTGTGGTGCGAAACCGGCGTGCCCGACATCGGCTTTGCCCGCGAATTCGCGCAAGCTGTGCACGCCGCTTGCCCAGGCAAGTTGCTCTCTTACAACTGCTCGCCTTCGTTCAACTGGAAGAAAAACCTCAACGACAGCCAGATCGCCTCTTTCCAAGACGACTTGTCTGCCTTGGGTTACAAGTACCAGTTCATCACCTTGGCGGGTATCCACATCAACTGGTTCAACACCTTCCAATTCGCCCACGCCTATGCCCGCGGCGAAGGCATGAAGCACTACACCGAGATGGTGCAAGAGCCTGAATTCGCAGCACGCGACAAGGGTTACACCTTCGTGTCACACCAGCAAGAAGTCGGCGCTGGCTACTTCGA
>JAIYBZ010000036.1 GCA_027488255.1 Comamonadaceae bacterium
ACCGCCCGCGTGTTGGCCCAGCTCAAGACCGAGCACGAGGGCGTGCGCATCCCGCGCATCGTCTTCACCAAAGGCGGCGGCCTGTGGCTGCCCGAGATGGGCCAGCTTGACTGCGAAGTCTTGGGGCTGGACTGGACCATGAACTTGGGCAAAGCACGGGCAATGGTGGGCGGCTCTGTGGGCGGGCCCGGCAAAGCGCTGCAAGGCAACATCGACCCGAATGTGTTGTTTGCCCCGCCCGAGCACATTGCCACCGAGGTGCGCCGCGTGCTCGACAGCTTTGGCACACCGCACACCGACCCGAGCACCACGGGGCCCACACACATCTTCAACCTGGGCCACGGCATCAGCCAGTTCACCCCGCCCGAGCATGTCTCGGCGCTGGTGGAGGCGGTGCACAGCCATTCACGCAAATTGCGCCAAGGCTGACGGCAAGCCAAGGCTGACGGCAAGCCAAGGCGAAAGGCCAGCCAAGCCGGAGGGCCAGCCAAGGCGGCGCAAGGCACCACACGGGCCAGCCCAAAGGCGCGTGTGGCTTGCGCGCTCAGCGCGCGGTGATGTGCAACACCACGCCTTGCACCCCGGTTTTCACGCCCGGCAATTCCACTTGCAAATCGCCTTCTTGCGGCTGCGCGGAACCCGATTGAGAAATACGGGCCACCAAACGCACTTGCGACAACGATGACAAGAGCGGAGGCGCCCCCATGCCCATGCTGTCGCTCAAGGCAAAGCGCACCGGCCACCCACTGGGCGAGCCGCGCCAAATGGCCACGGGTCGGCGCGAGCCGCCTTCGGCCAAGGCATAGACAAACAAACGGGCCCCGGGTGAAATTTGGCTTTGCAGTGCCTGAGCCACACGCACCTCGCCCTGAATCAAAACGGGGCTATCAGCTTGGCCACCAGAGGCGATGTCTGGCGGGTTAGCGGAGGGACTGTCCCGGCGGCTGTCGCGGGCCACGGGCTTCAAATTTTGTGAAATCGCCTGCTGCGCAGCTTGTGACAAGGCCTGCTGCAAGCCTTGCGCCGCCTCGCTGTCGGCCGGAACCAAGGCCAATGCGCGCTGCCAATAGCCTTGCGCAACCGCCGCCCGCTGTTCTGACAAAGCGGCAGTGCCCGCCAAGACCAAGGCATTCAGGTGCTGGGGTTGTTCGCGCAACACCTGCTCGATCCACGCCCAAGGCTCGCCGGTGTACACGCCGCCTGCACTGAATGCTTTCATCTGGGCCCGTTCGATCCACAGATCAGGCTCGGGCGACAAGGCCACGACGCGGGCCAACGCTTGCTCGGCCAAAGCATGCGCTTGCTGCGCGGCCTGCAAGCGCGCCAGGGTCAGCCAAGCCTCGGCATCGCGCGGGCGCGACTCGGTGGCCTGTTGCCACACACGGGTTTGCTCGGCCAGTTGTTCGGGCGTTGTGGCGCTGATCTGCACCCTTTGACTCAAGGGCAAGGGCCACCAAGCCGAAGATGCCCCAAGCTGCACATAGCTCACCGCCGTGAGTGCGCACAACAGCGCCACCAGCCAGCCCCAGCGCACGCTGCGGGTAGCGCCATCGCTGTGCTGCTGAGCGAAGGCCGCATCCGCTTGGTCTGCCAAAACCTGACGCATCAACTCGTCGCGGGCCGCGGCATATTGGCTGTCGCTCAAACGGCCGTCTTTTTGGGCCTGGGCCAGATCGGCCAGGTGTTGCTGCTGGATGCGCCGTTGGGCTTCGGCCTGAACATCTTGATCGGTGATCGTGCTGGTGTTGTTACTGTTGTTACTGATGCCGCTGCTGTTGCTGCTTTTGCTGGCCGCTTCAATCGCTTGTTTGCGCAAACCATAACGCAGCAGCCCGGCCGCCAAGGCACCAAACAGCAGCCCTGCACCCATCAGACCCAACCAAGGCGGCAAAGAGGACATCAAGACTCCAGCAGTTGGCGAACGCGTTCGCGCTCACGGTCGGTCAATGGCGGGGGCAGCGCAGGAGGTCGGCGCATCAGGCGCAGCGCCACAGCCAGCGCCAGCGCCAACAAGACAAAAGGCCCAAACCAGAGCAACCAAGTCACCGGCTTGACCTCGGGCTTGTACAAGACAAAGTCGCCATAACGGCTGACCAAAAAACGGCGGATGTCGGCATCACTTTGGTCCTGCTCGATGAGCAGACGCACCTCGCGCCGCAGGTCCACCGCCAGTTCGGCATTGGACGAGGCGAGCGATTCGTTTTGGCACACCAAGCAACGCAACTCCGCTGCGATGTGGTCCCAGCGGGCTTGGGTCGAGGGCGACATGGGCGCCTCGGACGGCCCTTTGGGCATCATTGCCACCTCAGGCAAAGCAGCGCTTTGGGGCAGCACACTGGGCGCACTGGTAGCAGAGGCCTCGCCTGCGGGGCGCAGGCCCTGTGCGGACACCGGGCTAGGCAGAGCCATCGTCAAGGCTAAAGACAAAGCAAAAGACAAGGCCACGGACAATGCAACGGAAAATGCAACGGACAAGGCCAAAGACAAATTCAGCGCCCGCTCGCCAAGCCGCCAAGCCTTGGCCGCTGGCCACAAAAGCCCGGCCGCGCTCACGGCATGCTCCGCATCAGCGGCAGCAATTGCTGCTGCACCACGTCGGGGGTCAAGGGCCCTGCGTGCTTGAAACGCACCACGCCTTGGCGGTCGATCAAATAGGTTTCGGGCAAACCATAGACACCAAAATCCATGCCCACCCGACCGTCCATGTCCATCAGGTTCATGGCAAAAGCTTGTCCGTTTTTTTGCAACCACGCTTGGCTGCGCAAGGTGGCTTTTTGTAGCGACTCGGCGCTGTGTGGCCGCTCGCCCGACAACTCCGAAGCCTGCAATTCTTTGTAGTTGATGCCCAACATCTGCAGGCCCGGCTGACGCGACAGTGCCATCAATATCGGGTGCTCTTCTTTGCAGCCGGCGCACCAAGTGGCCCAAAAATTGACCAAGGTGAGCTGCCCCTTGAATTGCGCGCCACTGAAGTGTTGCCCCGGCTGTGCGCTCGGCAATTCAAACGAAGGTGCCGGCCGGCCAATCAGTGGGGACGGAATTTCTTGCGGGTTGCGTTGCAAGCCCACCGCCAAAAAAACCACCATGCCCAAAAACAAAGCGAATGGCAAAAACACCCAGCGCGGCAGGCGCGCGGGTGATGACCGCGAGTGCGCGCCGCTCATGCCCGAACCCCTTGCGCCGACAAGGCACTGCCCGCCAAGGGTTTGAGCGCCGTCTGCCGGTAACGCCGATCCCAAGCGGCCAAGCCACCGCCCAAGACCATGAACACTGCGCCCCACCAGATCCACGACACATAGGGCTTGTGGTAAACGCGGAAGCTCCATTGCGGCGGCTCGCTCGCCAAGGGCTCGCCCAGTGACACATAGCGGTCGCGCCAAATGTTGCGGTCAATGGCCGCCTCGGTCATGGGCATGGCGCTCGAGACATAGCGGCGTTTTTCGGGCTGCAAAATGCCCACCTCACGCTCTTGCCCCGGCGGCCCTTCGAACATCTTGATCTGGGCACGCAAGGCCAAATAATTCGGCCCCAAATGGTTGTCCACTCCGAGCAATTGGTAACGCACGCCGGCCACCGTGACCGCATCACCCAGGCCCAAGCGCACATCGCGTTCAACCTGAAACGACTTGACCCCGGTGATGCCCAGCACCAGCACAGCCACGCCCCAGTGCGCGACCTGCATGCCCCACCAAGACCAGCCGGGTGAGCCGGGCAAGCGCAAACGCTGCGCGATTTGCCAAGCCCCCGACAGTGCAATCCAGCCCCCCAACGTGCCGCCCATGACGGTGAGCCAGCCAAGCGATGAAGCGCCACGTCCCTCCGCCAGAGGCGGCCCACCCCATGTGGCCCAAGCGCTGGACAACAGCAGCGCCAAGGCCGCGGGCACCAGCAATGCGCGCAGTGCGGCCCAACGCGCCACATGCCAAGGCACCACGGTGCCCGGCACCATGGCCAGCAACAGCGGCACCATCAAGGGCACAAACACGCGGTCAAAGTAAGGCGGCCCGACCGACAGCTTGCCCAGGTTCAGCGCATCGATGATGAGGGGATACAAGGTGCCCAGCAAGACCGCGGCCATGGCCACCACCAGCAACACGCTGTTGAGCAACAAAAACGATTCGCGTGAGCCCACCACAGGGGTTGACGGGGTGGCCCATTGCGGCGCGCGCCACGCAAACAACAACAGCGAGACGCCCACCACCAGCGCCAAAAACAGCAAGATAAACAGGCCTCGCCCCGGGTCGGTGGCAAAGGCGTGCACCGACGTCAACACGCCCGAGCGCACGAGAAATGTGCCCAACAAGCTGAGCGAAAACCCGCCAATGGCGAGCAGCACCGTCCAGGCCTTGAACTGGCCGCGTTTGTCCGTGACCATGAGCGAGTGAATGAGCGCGGTGGCCACCAGCCAAGGCATGAGTGAGGCGTTTTCGACAGGGTCCCAAAACCACCAGCCGCCCCAACCCAATTCGTAATAGGCCCACCAAGAACCCAGCGCGATACCCAAGGTTAAAAAGCCCCATGCCGCCACCGTCCAAGGGCGTGCCCAGCGTGCCCAAGCGGCATCGAGCCGCCCCGACAAGAGCGCCGACATGGCAAAGGCAAACGCCACCGACAAACCGACATAACCCATGTAGAGCATGGGCGGGTGAATGACCAAGCCCGGGTCTTGCAGCAAGGGCGTGAGGTCGCGTCCTTCCGAGAGCGCGGGGAACTGCCGCTCAAAGGGGTTGGAGAGCATGAGAATGAAGGTCAAAAAACCCACCGAGATCGCGCCCATCACACCCAACACTTGCGCCACCATGGCCGAGGGCAAGCGCTTTGAAAAAACGGCCACCGCCACCGACCAGAGCGCCAACATCAAGACCCACAACAACAACGAGCCCTCGTGCCCGGCCCAGATGGCCGACAAGCGGTAAGGCGTGGGCAACAAGGTGTTGGAGTGGTGGGCCACATACTTGACGCTGAAATCGTGGACATAAAAAGCCTGCCACAGCGCCACAAAAGACAGCACGATCAGCACCCATTGCAAGAGTGCCAAAGGTCTGGCCAAGGCTTGCCAATGCTGGCGACGGGGCGACAAACTGCCCCACAGCGGCAACACCGCTTGCATCAAGGCGACCCAGGCCGCCATGATCAAGGCCAAATGTCCGATCTCAGGCCACATGCGAGGCCCCTTGAAGCGTGCCGCGATTCATCGCACCACCGCCGTGCCCATGCGGGTTTTGGCGGCCTCGTCCAGCGCGTGCTGGGCTTCGGGCGGCATGTAGTTTTCATCGTGCTTGGCCAACACTTCGCTGGCCACAAAGACACGGCCGGCATCCAAGCGGCCTTGCGCCACCACGCCCTTGCCTTCTTTGAACAAATCCGGCAACAGGCCCACATAACGCACCGCCACTTCTTGGTGGGTGTCGGTCACCACAAAATCAACCGCCAAGTCTTTTCGCTGGATGCTGCCTTCTTTGACCAAGCCGCCCACCCGGAAATGGCCCTCTGTGGGGGCTTCACCCGCCGCCACTTGCGTCGGCGTGAAAAAGAACACCAGATTGCTTTGAAAAGCATTCAGCACGAAATACACCGCACCACACAAGAGCAGCAAGCCCAAGCCAATACCAAAGAGGCGTTTGTGGCGTGTTTTCATGGCGCACCTCCGTTCTCGTGTACTGCGGCCGCGTCCATCTCTTCGCACACCGCATCCAGGGCCTGCTGGCGGCCGATGCGCGCGCCCAGCACCTCCAGTGCCAACAGCGCCGCCGTCACGCCCATGCTGCCCCAGACATAAATGCCATAGCCGCCCATGGCCCAAAACTCGGTGGCACTGGACCAGATCATGTGGCACCTCGCTGGACCCGATAGGCCCGATGGGACAACACTTCGGGCAATTGTTGAACCCAAACCGCATGGCTCTCGCGCAACAAAATCAAGCTGCGCACGCGCCACAAAGCGATCGCAATGGCATACAGCCAGATCGCCAAACTCATCAGCAGCATGCCGGTCAACATCACGCTGGCCATGCGCGGCGATTGCGTGAACGAGACCGAGGCGCCCTGGTGCAAGGTGTTCCACCACTTGACCGAAAAATAAATGATCGGCACATTCACCGCGCCCACCATCGCCACCAAGGCCCCCGCCCGGTCCGAGCGCCGCGGCTCTTCAATGGCCGAGGTCAAGGCGATGTAGCCGAGATACAAAAACAGCAAGATCAACATCGAGGTCAGACGCGCATCCCAAACCCAATACGTGCCCCACATGGGCTTGCCCCACAAGGCCCCGGTCCACAGCGACAAAAAGGCCAGCAAAGCCCCGGTGGGCGCGAGCGCTCGCGTCATCAGGCCCGACAACCGGGTGTTGAACACCCAGCCTAACACGCTCCAGAAGGCCATCGCCAGATAAATCAGCATGGCCATCCAAGACACCGGCACGTGGACATAAATGATGCGATAGGCCTGACCCTGCTGTGCATCGGAAGGCGCCAGCATGAAGCCCACCCACAAACCGGCCAGCGCCAGGGCACTGGCCAGGCCCGCCAGCCAAGGCCACAGGCGACCCGCCAAGGCATAAAAATGTTGTGGGGCGGCGTAGTGAAAGAGCGTCATGGGTCAGACCTTTTTGGGCGGTGGCGCTTCATTCGAGTGCCAAGCGCAAAGCGGCCGCACACGCCCATGGGCTGAAGGCCGCCGAACCGCACAACAGCGCCAGCAACACCGAGACATGCGCCTCGGCACCCAAGCCTCGCATTTGCGCATCGACCGCACCGGTACCAAACACCAACACCGGCACATACAGCGGCAACAGCAAGAGCGACTGCAACACGCCGCTGCCCCGCACCCCCAAGGTCAATGCCGCGCCAATCGAGCCCAACAAAGACAGCACGGGCGTGCCAATCAAGAGGCTCAAAGTCAGCATGCCCAAAGCTTCCCAACCCAAGCCAAACTGCACACCCAACAGCGGTGCCAACAGCACCAAAGGCAAGCCCGAGACCAACCAATGGGCCAACAACTTGGCCGCCACCACCCACGACAGGGGCGCGGCCGACAGGGCCATTTGTTCCAGACTGCCATCTTGGTGATCGGCCTCGAACAAGCGGCCCAAACTCAACATGCTCGACAGCAAGGCCGCCACCCACAACACGCCTGGCCCGATCAGCCGCAGCGTGGCAGGCTCTGGGCCAATGGCCAACGGAAACATGGCCGCCACCAAAACCAAAAAAAACACCGCGCTCAACCACTCCGATTTGCGCCGCAACGCCAGCTTCAACTCTCGCTGCAACACGCCGCGCAAAGCCACGCCCGCGCTGGGCTTGAGCGGTGTGCCCGGTGCCGCCCAAGGCGCCACCGGTGCAGCGCTCAAAGCGCCGGTTGCGAGGGCTTCGGTGCTCATGCTTGATGGCCCTCGCGGCCAAGTTGCAACCGAGCACCGGGGCCTTGCAGTTGCACATCGTGGTGACTGGTCATGATCAGAGCGCCGCCGGCCTCGAGGTGCGACTGCAACAAATGGCGCGCCCTGACCGTGGCTTGCGCGTCGAGGCCCACCAGCGGTTCGTCCAGCACCCACAACCAAGCCGGACTGAAGCGCAAGCGCGCCAATGCCACACTTTGGCGCTGACCTTGCGACAAGACGCGCACGGGCAAATGTGCACGGCTTTGCAAACCCTGCGCCGCCAGCGCCTCAAGGGCTTGCGCGCGGCTCAAGGGCAACCCGCCCACATGCGCATCGCTGGTCAAATTGTCACAAGCACTCAGATCGGGTTTGAGCCCCAAGGCATGGCCGATGTAGTGCAGCATCGACCGGTCTGGACGTGCCGCAGGCGAATGCGAAGATGAAGGCGAAGGCGAAGATTCCGCATTGGGCCAAATCACGCGGCCGCGTGGAACCGGCGACAGGCCACACACCATGCGCAGCAAACTGGTCTTGCCGCAACCATTGCTGCCTTCAATGTGCAGCCAAGTGCCCGCTGGGACGGAAAAGCTAACGCCTTCGAACAGAGTCCGCTGGGCCTTTTGGCAGGCCAAGTCCATTGCTGTGAGCACCCAAGACGCCATGAAAAGGCTTTCTGGTCGGTTGAAGACAAGTCAAAGTGTAATGTTAGATTGACACTTTGTGTCTTCAATCTCGCCACAAAACCGAGAAAATCAGGGTAAGCCCCAAGCTTCAAGGGGGGATGGGCGTAAAAAAACCGCCCGAAGGCGGTTTTGCCGGGGCAACAGACCGGGGTCTGCCGATACCCTCAGGCCATAGGCCATCAGGCCTTTTTGGCCCAGGCCGAGCACCAGGCTTTGGCCGAGACTTGCTTGCCGGGGAACAAGGGGCAACCGCCTGCAGCGGCACCGGCCTTGGCTTGGAACAAAGCGCAATTGGCGCAGTTGGAGCCTGCGGCGTACTTGGGGTTCTTGGCTTTGTCCACTTTGGTGGCGTCGGCTTTGTAGGCCAAGCCGGCGGCTTGGGGGTCTTTTTCGTCGACCATGGCTTGGGCAGAGGCCTCGCTGACGGCCATCACGGCGGTGGCGGCAGTGGCCACTTGCATCATGAAGACGCGGCGGTTAGAGGGGGAAGGGGTAAAACGGGACATGGACAACTCCTTATGGGGGACAGCCAGGAAATACTGGACAGTTCATTGTGCGCCACTGCGGTCACTTTGTCATTGAAAACAACATACTTGATAAATTCACACAGGAATACCCGGGGGTGAATTGTCAACTGCGATGGACACACCCATGTCAAAATGCCGCGGGTCGCCCCCGATCTTCTTCACTGCTCTTTTGCAAAGGCCGATATGTCGCAACTGCTCCTGGGATTGGTCCTCTTTTTAGGCATCCACTCATTGCAAAGCCTGGCGCCCCAGTGGCGGCAAAACGCCATAGAGCGTTGGGGGGCTTTGCCCTTCAAGGGCGTCTACAGCGTCTTCTCGCTGGTGGGTCTGTACCTTTTGGTGCAAGGCTATGGCCAGGCCAGGCTCGACCCCGTGGTGCTGTGGTCGCCCCCCAGAGGCATGCAGCACGCCACCATCTTGCTGATGTGGCTGGCCATGGTGTTGTTGGTCAGCACCTATGTGCCGAAAAACCACATCCGGTCCAAACTGCGCCACCCCATGACCTTGTCGGTCAAGGTCTGGGCGCTGGGCCATCTGTTGTCCAACGGCAACTTGGCCGAAGTGCTGTTGTTTGGTGGATTTTTGCTGTGGTCGGTGCTGTTGTTCCGCGCCGCGCGACAGCGTGATCGGCGGCAACAACACAGTGGACCCGAAGGCCATCTGCTGGGCACCCTGCTCGCGGTGGGGGTTGGCACGGGCGTGTGGGCGGCCTTTTTGATGGGGGGCTTGCACCTGTGGTTGGTGGGGGTGATGCCCTTCACACGCGCCGTCTGAACGCGCGCTGTCCGAACACACGTTGTCCGAAAACAGGCTGTCTAAACACACGCGGGCCGAAGACCCCATGACCGAGCACATTGCAACGGTGGCACACGACCCAGGCGCACCGGTGGCACACGACACTGGCGCACCGGTGCCACACGACCCAGGCGCACCCGTGCGCAAGCTGTGTACCGATTGCGGGCTCTCGCGCACCAACGATCCCAAGCGTTGCGGCCAAGCGTGTCAATTCATCCAGCCCGACTACCCGGGGTTGGAGCAACGCGTCCATGGCCGCACTCGGCAGCAGGCCAGCGCCACCCAAACGGCAGAAGCCGACGAGCTCTTTTTTGGGCCTTACCAAAACATCCTCAGTGCCCGCCTTGACCCGCCCAGCACTGGCGCGCAATGGACCGGCATCACCACGCGCTTGGCCGAAGAGTTGTTGGCACAAGGTCGGGTGGATGCGGTGATCGCGATGGCCGCCGACCCGCATGACCGTTGGCGTCCGCGCCCGGTGTTGGTGACCCAAGCAGCAGACATGGCCCAATGCCGCGGCATGCGCATGGGTTATGCGCCCCTGCTGAGTTTGGTCGAGCCCGCGCTGGCGCAAGGCTACAAGCGGCTGGCTGTGATCGGCATTCCTTGTCAGATTTATGCGCTGCGCGCCATCCAGCCACAACTCGAACGCGAACAAGGTCTGCAAGAGCTGTTTGTGATCGGGACCCCTTGTTCCGACAACACCACCACCGAAAACTTCCACCAGTTTTTGGGCTTGATTTCAGACCGACCGCAAGACATCAGCTATGTCGAATTTCGTGCCGACTACAAAGTCGAGGTGCGCACCGACCAAGGCCACAAACGGCTGATCCCCTTTTTGAATCTGCCGCTGTCGACTTTGCCCCCCGACTTTTTCCCGCTGACCTGCCGCACGTGTGTGGACTACACCAATGTGCTGTCGGACATCACGGTGGGCTACATGGGCGGGCACGGCCAGCAGTGGTTGCTGGTGCGCAATGCGCGGGGCCAATCGGTGTTGGACGGCATTGGCCACCAACTGGTCACCGCCCCGCCCATCAGTCTGGGCAAACGCGAGGGCCCGGTGCGCGGATTCATGGCCAACACCGAGCGCGCCGCTGGGGGTTTGCCTCTCAGACGCATGCCTGCTTGGCTGAAACCCCTGGTCAACTGGCTCATGCCCAAAGTGGGGCCCCGCGGCCTCGAGTTTGCACGCGCCCGGGTGGAGATGAAGGCCATTGAAGCCATCTTGCATTTGCGCCGCGAAGCGCCCGCCCGCATCAAAAACATGTTGCCCCAGCATGTTTGGGATTTGGCCGCCCGCTATGGCCTGCACCCCGAGCCCCCCCAAAGGGCTGAAAAAGGGGACGCGCCGACAGCCAAACTGTAAATTTAACTTGACACTTTGCCGCGTCTTTTGGATGATGGGCCATACCCGTTTTCGAGACGCCCCCTCATGGCACTGACCTTCCCTTTTGCGGCCATAGTTGGTCAAGATGAAATGACCCTCGCCATCCAAGTGGTGGCAGTCGACCCCTCTATTGGTGGCGTATTGGTTTTAGGCGACCGGGGCACGGGCAAATCGACGGCCGTTCGCGCTTTGGCCGACCTGTTGCCCCCCATTCAGGTCGTCAAAGGTTGCCCTTACCGTTGCGACCCCCAGCAACCCGCCGCCGCTTGCCCGGTGTGCCAAGCCCGAGACCCCAAAAGCAAAATCAGCACCGAAAAGCAAAGCGTGGCTGTGGTCGATTTGCCCTTGGGGGCCACCGAAGACCGCGTGGTTGGCGCCCTGGATCTGGAAAAAGCCCTGTCGCAAGGCGTCAAGTCTTTTGCCCCCGGCCTGCTGGCCCAAGCGCACCGAGGCTTTTTGTACATCGACGAGGTCAACCTGCTGGACGACCACTTGGTCGATCTGTTGATTGATGTGGCCGCCTCGGGTGAAAACTTGGTTGAGCGAGAAGGCCTGAGCGTGCGGCACCCTGCCCGCTTTGTTTTGGTAGGCAGTGGCAACCCTGAAGAAGGCGAGTTGCGGCCTCAACTGCTGGACCGCTTTGGTTTGTCGGTGCATGTGCGCACGCCGCAAGACTTGGCGTTGCGCGTGAACATCATCAAACGCCGCGATGCGTTCGACAAAGACCCTGTCGCCTTCAAAGCACTGTGGCTCAAGGACAACCAAAAGTTGCAAAAACGCATCCTGAAAGCGCGCGAGGCATTGAACCAAGTGGACGTCAGCGATGACCTGCTGATGCTGTGCACCCGCCTGTGCCAACAACTGGGCACCGATGGCCTGCGCGCAGAGCTGACCCTGCTGCGCGCCACCCGCGCCTATGCCGCGCTGCTTGGCCACAAGACCGTCAAGCCCGAACACTTGCAAAGCATGGCCCCGCTCGCCCTGCGACACCGCCTGCGCCGCAACCCGCTGGACGACACCGACTCGGGCGCGCGCGTGCAGCGCAGCTTGCAAGAAGTGCTGGCCGCCTGAGTGGGCTGCTCGCATGCACCGCGACAACGCCCACCCCGAACCCCTCGAGCGCTGGAGTGACGCGCTCACCGCACTGCAGTTGCTGCACGTCGACCCCTATGGTTTTGGCGGCATTTGTCTGCGCGCCCCGCATGGCCCGGTGCGCGATCAATGGTTGCAAGCGCTGGCCAGTCTGCGGCTCAGCCTCGTCAAAGTCCCTGGCTCAACAGACCACGAGCGCTTGTTGGGCGGCATCGATTTGGCCCTGACGCTGCAAACCGGCCAGTTGCACCAGCAAGCCGGTTTGCTGCAACAAGCCGACCAAGGTGTGGTGTGTTTGCCCATGGCCGAACGCCTCTCGCCAGGCCTGCTGGCGCCTTTGGTCCAAGCGATGGAGCGGGGCCTGCAGCCGTCCACCCCAAGCCGCTTTGGCGTGGTGGCCTTGGACGAGTCTTTGCCCGACGAGCCGGGCGTGGGCGCGGCCTTGACCGAGCGTTTGGGCCTCTGGCTGGACCTGCGCGACATGTCCCCCGCTGACCTCTCCATGGTCGGGGCGGAGGCCACCCACTCCTCGACCCCCATGGGGTGGGATGAAGGTGTGGGCTTGAGCCCCGGCGCACTGGCGCATGCGCGCGCGCATCTGCCGCAGGTGCAGGCCACAGACGCTCAAATACACGCGCTGTGCGCTGCCGCGCAGGGCCTGGGAATTGGCTCTCTGCGCGTGCCCAGTTTGGCGCTGCGCGTGGCCTCTGGGCATGCGGCCTTGAATGGTCGCCACACCTTGAACGACGACGATCTGGGCTTTGCCGCCCGCGCGGTGCTGGCCCCGCGCGCCACGCAATGGCCGGCCGATGCTGCAGAAGCCTCACCGCCCCCCGAAGACGAGCATCCGACCCCTGCAGAACCTCCCGCTCCAGTTGAATCGGCGACAGACGCATCTGCAGAGCCGCCACAAAAAGATTCAGAAAACGAGCAAGCACCAGACCCTTCAAAAGCGCCAGCAGAACCCAACGCCGAAGATCTGCAAGAGAGGATGGTCGCGGCGGCCTTGGCCAGTTTGCCGCCGCACATGCTGGACGCCCTGATGACCCGTCACGGTGCCGACAGCCGCCAGACATCGGGGCGCAGTGGGCAACACCGCTCGGGCTCGCAACGTGGCCGCCCCCTGCCCCCACGGCCCGGCCGCCCCGGCGGTCATGCGCGTCTGCACATCTTGGCCACCTTGCGCGCCGCCGCGCCCAAACAGCGCTTGCGGCAAGCCCAGCAGAGCGGACGTGTGGCCATTCGCGCCGAAGACTTTCACATTCAGCGCTACCAGCAACGGACTTCCAGCTGCTTGATTTTGGCGCTCGATGCGTCGGGCTCGACCGCGCTGCAACGCTTGGCAGAGGCCAAGGGCGCCGTCGAGTTGCTGTTGCAGCAGTCTTATGCCCGGCGCGACAGCGTGTGCATCGTGTCTTTTCGCGGTGCGCAAGCGCAGCTGCTGCTGCCCATGACACGCTCACTGGTGCGTGCCAAACGCGCCATGACCGGCCTGCCCGGTGGTGGCGGCACGCCCTTGGCAGGGGCCCTCAAAATGGCGCACGAACAAGCCCTGCAATTGCAACGCCAGGGCGTGACCCCCATCTTGGTGGTTCTGAGCGATGGCCGCGCCAACGTGACTCTGCAAGGGCTGGGCGGTCGCACACAAGCCCAAGCCGATGCACACAGCTGGGGCCAACAGTGGCGCCTGAGCGGTCACCGCGCTTTGTGGATCGACACTTCTGCACAGCCAGATGCCCAGGCACAACAACTGGCCAGCACCATGGGCGCAAGCTATGTGCCCATGCCCCAAGTGCAAGCCCAACGTGTGGCCCAGGCCATGCAAAGGCTGCAGAACCCCAGCCCCTGACACGCCATGTTTGACCGCTTTTATCCCGGCATGTCTTGGGACGAACGCCCGGCGCATTGGCCCCATGCGGCCTACAGCCGCCGAGTCTCCGCCGGGGGCATCCAATGGCATGTGCAAATCATGGGGGAAGGCCCCTGCATGTTGTTGTTGCACGGCACCGGCTCGGGCAACTTCAGTTGGCGGGGCCTGTTGCCCGCGCTGGCAGAGCAATTCACCGTGGTCGCGCCCGACTTGCCGGGACATGCCTACAGCAGCCGTGGCCCAGAAGGCGCTTTGTCGTTGCCCGGCATGGCCGAAAGTCTGCGCGCCCTGATGCTGCAACTGAACCTCACGCCGCAAGTCATCGTTGGGCACTCGGCTGGCGCCGCCATTGCCGCGCACATGGCGCTGCACTTCAGCAGTTTGTCGGGCACCACCCTGATCGGGCTGAACCCCGCATGGTTGCCGTTGCCCGGCGTGGCCTCGTGGCTGTTTGGCCCTGCGGCCAAACTGGCGGCCTTGAACCCTTTGTCCGCCTGGGCCACCGCCAAGATGGCGGCCAAACCGGGTGCCGTGGCCGAGTGGATGGCACGCACCGGATCCACCCTCGATGCAACAGGACTTGACTTGTACACCCGCGTCTTGAGCGACTCGGGCCATGTGCATGGCGTCTTGTCGATGATGGCGGCTTGGCAGCTCAAGCCCTTGGCCGCTCGACTACACGAATTGCGCCAACCGGTGTGCCTGCTGATCGGTGCAGAAGACCAAACCGTGCCCCCCGCTTTGGCCCAGCAAGCGTGTCAAAAGCTGCCGCAAGCGCGGCACCAAATGCAGCCGGGATTGGGCCATCTGGCGCACGAACAAGACCCGCTGGGCACGGTGCAGCACTTGCTCAATTGGTGCGGTCGGCGCTGAACCATCGGCAAGCAGCGGGCAATAAATCGGGCCAAGAGGCCCCCCTCAGCTCTCAGTTCAGCCCCACTTCAGACCTGGCCTCAGCCCTCGCGCAACAAGTGCGGGACGGCGCTCACGGCTTCGCGCGCGTCGGTGAAAACCGCATCAGCGCCACATGTGTTGTGGCTGTGCTCTTGAAGTAAAAAGACCGGTCCGCCCAACACCACGCGCACTTTGGAATTGCCCGAACTGGCCCGCAGGTGTGCAATCAGGCCGGGCAGCGTGGGCAACTGGGCTTCCAAGGCCACCGAAATGCCCACCACATCGAACCATTCATTGGCCACGGCCCGCAGCAATTCTGATTCGGAAGACGAGATCTCCAAAACCACTTCGCAGCCAGCTTGTCGAAAAAAATCGGCCACGATGGTCAAGCCCAAAAAATGCTGCGAGCCCGGCGCGCAGGCCAGCATGATGCGCTGGCTGAGCCCAGCAGTGCGCTGCCCCGCCGAGGCTTGGTAACCCAGCCTGTAAATCGTCTGGTGCATGATCGCCAAGCCACAGGTCACTTGGGTAAAGTCACACAGGTCTTGCTCCCACAAGACGCCCAAATGACGCGCAGCGGGGGTGATCAACTCTAAGAAAATACGGTCTTGGGTCACACCCCGGTCGAGCAAGGCATCCACGATTTGGTTGGCCTGCAGGCTGTCCCCATTCAGGCAATACTGCGAAAAAACAGGGACCTCGGGCAACTCTGCGTACAAGACGTCGTCATTGGAAGTTTCGGGCCTTGCCGAGAAAAATCTTTGCACATTGAGCAGCCGCGGAATGATCTGCTCTTCGATGACGCCCAACAACGAGTCCTTGCAGTAATCCCTCAGGTTGACACCCTGATTCGCACCCTTTGAATCATCAGAGAAACCACCGGACTCAGACATGAGCGTTCCTAGCCACACGAGCGTGTCAACCTCTGAAAAGTTGAAAACCGGGGCGACGATTCGCCAGCGAGATAGCTTGCCGGTCCGCTGTTGCAGTGACTTTATAAAATCATTGCCCGGCAGCGACAAGCATTAAAAACCCTAGGTGCGAATACTTAAATTTTCATTTTTAATACCGAGTTAGCTCGGTTTATATGATTTTTATTTGCCGCGCCCCAGCCCAGGCTCCGCCGAGGCCGCACTAAGTTCGCACCGAGCCCACTTTACAAACCACTGAACGGGCCATTCAGCTGCACCGTTTCCCAGTTCAGCACAGCGGCAATGCTCACCCACACCGCATAGGGCAACAACAGCACACTGGCCCAGCGGGACAGACGCCAAAGGCCGACGACCAAGGCCCAGATGGACAGCCACAAAAACACCACCTCCCACAACGCCCAGTCTGGCCGTTGCAACTTGAAATACAGCGCGCTCCAAAGAATGTTGAGCACCGCATTCACGCCAAACAAGAGTGCCACGGTGAGGCGCTGCGACGGGCTGTGGGCCGCTCGCCAAGCCAGCCAAGCGCTCACGGCACACAGCGTGAAAATGAGGCTCCAGATCGCGCCAAATGCGGCATCCGGGGGTTTCCAACTGGGGTGCTGAAGGGCAAAGTACCAAGGCCCCAGCTCGGTCAATGCGCCGCCAATGCCTGCGGTGGCATAGCTCAACACAAAGGCCCATGCCAAAGAGATGCGTGCTTGTTTTTCCATGAAGGGCATTGTCCTAGACTTCCCTTCATGGGGCAGCGTGCACGTTTATTTTGCGCACGCCCCAAGGGGTTTCGAGGTCAGGTGCGCGCCAAGCCCAACAGGTGCGCCATGTCCTTCAGAAAGATGCGCACATGCGCCATCGGGTCTTTGCGGGCGAGCTCTTTGTTCATGTACGACTCAAACGTCAAGCGCTGCACATCGCGGTCCTCGCAAATCTTGACAAACTTTTCGCGGCGGCGGTCGTTTTGGTACCAGAAGTACTGCATCACCCCCAAGATCCAAAACACCCGACCGTGTTGTTTCATGAAACTTTTTCGGCCTTGTTTCAGGCAGGCCCGGTTGCCAGTTTTGAGGGCTTGATGCGCCGCTTGCGCCACGCGCCTGGCGCAGTCCATCGCGTAGTAAATGCCCTCGCCAGAGGACGGTGCCACCACCCCTGCGGCATCGCCAATGACCACCACATCATGGCCGTTGTCCCATTGCGGCAAAGGCTTGAGCGGAATGGGCGCGCCCTCGCGGCGCAAGGTGGGCGCGTTTTGCAAGCCCGCAATCGCGCGCAAGCGCGCTGTGGCACTGCGCAACGAGTAGCCCTTGTCGGCACTGCCCATGCCCACACTCATGGTTTTGCCGTGCGGAAAAACCCAGCCATAAAAATCGGGCGAGACCTCCCCTTGGTAATACACGTCGCAACGCGCCGCGTCATAACCTGGCTGCCCCACAGGGGCCTCAATGATCTCGTGATAAGCGAAAACATATTTGGTCTTGTGGGCGTTGGGAATCGCTTGGCGCGCCACTTCTGAGCGCGCGCCATCGGCCCCCACCACCATGCGGGTGGACACTTTCACCGGCTGGCTGTGCTCTTGCGCCGCATGTTCTTTTGCATTGACTGGCGCAAAATGCACCCACAACTGGCCACTCTCGTCGTGCTCCAGCTTGTCAAAAATGGCTTGCCGCCGCACCGCTCCCGACAGGGCCGCGCGTTCGCGCAAATACTCGTCAAACTCATCGCGGTCGACCATGCCGACGAAACCATTGTCGATGGGAATGTCCACTTGGTTATCGGCGGGCGAGATCATGCGGGCGCAACGCACCTTGGCCACCAGCAAGTGGTCTGGAATGTCAAAGTCTTTGATCAAGCGGGGCGGGATTGCGCCCCCACACGGCTTGGTTCGGCCTTGCCGGTCCAGCAACAACACGCGCCAGCCTTGACGCACCAAGTCATGGGCGGCTGTGGCACCCGAAGGTCCGCCCCCCACCACGACAAAATCAAAATCGGTTGGTTTCATGAACGAGACCCCTCTTTCATCCAAGCAGCGCTGTCAAAATGCAGCGGCCTGCTGGCCACAACAGGCCCAGAGCGCAGGCGCAAAGCCACCCACGCCGAGCCGGTAAACATCAATCCTTGCAAAGCAAACACGGCGGCATAAGCCATGCGTTGTTCGCCCAACAGGGCATGGGCCAGATCGCTGGCTGCCGTGCCCAACAAACCGCCCAAGCCAAAAGCCGCTGCTTGCGCAGCGCCCCACAAGCCCATGCGTGTGCCCTCTCGGCCAGCATGGCCCTCGCCGGCCAAACGCATCATGGTGGCGATGGCCGCAATGGAAAACGCGCCATTGGCCACCCCCAAAAACACCACATTGGCTTGCAGCGGCCAATCTAGCGACAAGGCCGAGCTGACCAACCCCACCGTGGCCAAGGCCGAGCACAAACAGCCGCCCACCATCCACGCTTGGACCGAGCCCCAACGCCCCGCCGCCCAGCGCGAACCAGCGGCGGCCACCGCCAACATGCCCATCAACACGCCCATGTGGTGCCAGCCAGAGAGTTGCGTGGTTTGCCCGGGGGTGAAGCCATGCACGGCGCCAGCAAAGGGCTCCAAGATCAGGTCTTGCGCGCTGTAGGCCAACATGGACATGAAAACAAACACCGTGAAGGTGCGCGCCGCCGAATCGGCCCAGACCTCGCGAAAGGCCTCTTTGAAATTTTGTTTTTGCAATTGCGCCGTGCGCTCGACAAGCGCCGCAGAAGCGCTTGCGTCGGATGGCAAAGGTGATGCCACAGCGGCTGGCGCATCGCCAGCTGACACCGGTTTTTCGAGGCCCCACAAGCACAAGGCCGTCAACGCCGAGGTCACCACGCTGAGGCCGAGCGTGACTTTCAACAACAACTCAGGGGTGTAGGGATCGATCAACTTGCCCACCACCCCGGCGGTGATGGCAAAGCCCATGATCATCATCAGCCACACGGTGGTGGCTGCGGGCGCGCGGCGTGCCTCGGGCACTTGCTTGGCCATGAGCGCCAGCAAGGAGGTGCCACACGCGCTGACGCCCAAGCCAATCAAGCTGAACGCGAACATCGCCAACAGCGCGCCATACAGCGCTTGCGTGGCCATCCAAATGGTGGCCGTTGCGGCCAACACGCCGCCCAAGCCCAAGACCAACATGCCGCCCATCATCCACGGTGTGCTGCGCCGGCCTTTGTCGGCGCCATACCCCATGCGCGGCCGCACCATTTGCACGGCGTAATGCCAGGCCACCAAAAAGCCGGGCAGCACCGCAGGCAAGGCCAACTCCACCACCATGATGCGGTTCAAGGTGGAAGTGGTGACCACCACCACCGCGCCCAAACAGGCTTGCACCAGACCCAAGCGAACAATTTGCAACCAACCAAATGGGGTTCCCATGTCAGCCTCCTAGCCCTGGAATGGCCTGAAATTGAGATTGCCAGTGGCGCAGACCCCAAGCGCTGACCATCATGCCGCTGACAAACAAGGGCACGCCAAAAGCGCTGACCTGCAGCGCCCGCTCGACGGGTTGGCGCATGAACTTGGCCATCAATGGCGCTTGTGCCAGCGCCAACACCAAGACCGCAGCGGCATGCCACGGCAACTGCCACACCAGCAACAAAGCCGCCACCACCCATTGCGGCACCCACATAAAGACACACGCCATGCGGGCCGCGCCCGATGCGCCCAGCTGCACCGGCAGCGAGGCAATGCCCATGCGTCGATCGCCCTCGATGGCTTTGAAATCATTGAGCGTCATGATGCCGTGCGCCCCCACGCTGTACAGCAGCGCCAGCGCCACGGCGTGCGGGCCGGGCCATTGCCCCCCCAACATGACGGCGGTGCCGGTCAACCAAGCCAAGCCTTCGTAACTGAGGGCACAAGCCGAGTTGCCCCACCAACCATTTTTTTTCAGCCGCGCCGGTGGCGCGCTGTAGGCCCAAGACAAGACGATCGCCAAGGCACACGCGGCAAAGCCCCACGGCCCCATGAGCAGCGCCCAAGCCAGCGACAACAGCGTCCACGCACAGGCCAAACCCAAGCCCCAGCGGCCAGGCATGCGGCCCGAGGGGATGGGGCGATGGGGTTCGTTGATGGCGTCCACATGGCGGTCAAACCAATCGTTCACGGCTTGGCTGCTGGCGCACACCAAGGGGCCGGTGAGCACCAGACCCAACACCAACAAGGGCCAATTTGCCGACAGGCTTTGCCCGGAAGCCACCGCACCACAGGCAAATGCCCACATGGGGGGAAACCAGGTGATGGGTTTGAGCAATTCGGCCACGGTGCGCCACTGTGGCCGACGCAAGGGCTTCAGCGCTGCAGGCGCATCGGCGGCAGAAGCGGCTGCAGCAAGGGGGGGCGTGTGGGCCAGCGGCGGGGTGTCCATGGCCCCATTGTGGGGAGATGGCTCAAAATGTCAACTAGGATTGACACTTATCGTCAACTTAAAGTGACGATTTCAAAGATTTTCAGCTTCGGTCTCGGCCACCATGCCAAAACGACGCAATTTGACATACAGACTTTGGCGCGACAAACCCAGCATTTCGGCAGCCGAAGCGCGGTTGTTGTGCGTCAACTCCAGTGCGGCCTCGATGCACATGCGCTCGATGGTGTCGACGGTTTCGCCCACGATGTCTTTGATGGGGCGGCGCCCCACCAGTTGCGACAAGTCGGCAAAAGGGTTGGCCTGGCTCTGCGCCACCGAGGCCCCGCCTTGCAAACGGCGGTCCATGTCGCGCAGAAAAAACGCATAGGTGGGCTCAGGCCGGCTGAGGTAGACCGCCGAAATCTCGATGGGCAAGGTCATGCCCGACAAAGTGCGCACTTCGGTGGCGAAATTGCGCACCGGCAACTGCTGGCGCAAGCTGGTGTTGAGCACGCCCCAATCGACCGCGCCGCGCTGCAACCAGCGCTCCAGGCTTTGACCGATCACTTGCGATGAAGCGGTCAGGCCCAACAAAGCCATGCCTTCTTCGTTGACGCTTTTGACCAAACCCGCAGGGTCGGTCAGCACCCAGCCGTCGGGGAAATGTTCCATGGCCGCGCTCAGGGCGGCAGACGAGCCGGTGTCATTCGCTGGCGCCAAGGCGGCCTCGCGCGGCACCAAGCGCACCAAAAATTGTGCCCCGCCCTCTTGCCGAAACACGGTGGCAGTGACGGTCCAGGCGGACGACAAACCGGCCACCTGAGCCGAGCACATTTCAATGCGGCCCGTGGCCAAAGCCATGCGCAGCAAGGACTGCACTTCGCCTTGGCTGTCGGCCTCAAAGCATTCGCGCACATCGCGGCCGACCAAACGCTTGCCCGCGTCACGCATCAGCGATTGCGCGCCGACATTGGCCTCCAGCACCCGTTGGGTGCCCGAGTCGACCATCAAAACGGCCTCAGAAGAGGTGTCGAACAAGACCCGGTAACGGGCTTCGATGTGGCGCAGGCGCAAATAATCGCGCTCCATCGATTGCTGGGTTTCGACCAAGCGCCGTTGCAGTTCGGCCAGGCTTTCCAAGTCGCGGCCCACGGCCAACAATTTTTTGCCGCCCAAGGGCAACAGCACATATTGCAAGGCCACCTCGTTGCCCAAAGGCGACATGTGGTTGACATGGCGCCAGCGCATCGTGTCTGCGGCGCCCTGAGATTGCAGCATCTCTTGGATCTTGATGCGGCTTTCGCTGGTCACCGTGTCGATCCACGAACGGCCCACCCAAGCTTGACAGCCCAAAGCGGCCAAGGTGTCACGCCCTGTGGAGACATCCTCGATCACGCCCTGAAGGTCCATGACCAAGGAGACATCCGACACCACTCCCAGCAGCTGGGAAAATGTGGAGGATTCCAAAGAGGGAAGCTTCATGGTGTAAATTTTGTGCGTTTAAGAATCAGGAAGTTGACACTTGAAATTGTCATGTAAGTATAGACTTTTTACCATCCATTCCATCACTTGGCCTGTCACAAAAAAGGGAAAAGTGTGATCCAAGTCAAAGCCAGACGCTTTGACGGCTGTCCAAGATGTGCGACAGCATGGCCACGGTGGCGGGCGCATCTTGGGCGATCACATCGGCGCCACAAGCTTGCAACAACTCGGGCGCCACAAAAGCCATCGGCCCCCCCACAAAAACCTTCAAATCGGTGTTGTCGGCCGCCTGCCGCAAAGAGGGCAAAAGGCTGCGCAAGGTGTCCAAATGCCGGTCGGTGCTGACCGAAATGCCTACTGCGTCAAACCACTCTGACTGGAACAAGCGCTTGAATTCGGTGACATCTTGGGGCACGCCCACCGTCACGGCGTAACCGGCTCGCTTGAAAAACTCGCTCAACATAAAGAGCCCCATGCTGTGCTGGGCCCCCGGCTCGGTCATGAGCAGCACGCAACGGCCGTTCGACTGGTGCGGGGCTTCTTGCAAAAACTCGCTGCTGAAGTCGTGCAGCAACTGTTGCAAATGGGTCGAAGCGATGGTGGTCATGGAAAAGTCCAAGCGGTCCGAGCACCACCAATCCCCCAGCAAACGGGCACAGGGCGTGATGCCCTGCATATAGATATCTTCTAAAGATTGCCCTTGGCGCTGCCAGCCGTGCACCACTTGGCGCGCGGCATCCAAGCCCTGCAAACAGGCTTGCGCCAAGATTTGGATTTGGGCCAAGTCGAGTGCCGACTTGCCTGTGAATGTGGTGCCCCCCACCAGGCGTGGACTGACGGGCGCCCCTTGTCGCAAAGCCTCTGGCAAGGCACCCGCTTGTCCCGGCCCAGAAGGCGGGGACTGCGCGTTTTCCAGATTATTTTGCGCCATGACAAACACCGATCATCAGAGGGTTATAGCAGCGAAAAACGACTTTTCTATGACCGGTTTTTCGCAAGAGCTGCATGGAGCAGGGTTTCGATTGGACCCTACAAAACACAGCCCCAAGTGTGAGCGTGGTGAACGCATCTTGCATTCAGTGTAAACCCTAGTATATTAATTTATTGTCAATTTATGTTGACACAGTGTATTGCCAGATTTACATTCAAAGCCAAGCCCCTCACCCACAGGTTGTTCATGTCCGATTCGTCACCCCCGGTTTTGTACACGCCCGCGCAACGCGCCCGGCGCGATGCAAGCCGTTGGACGCTGGTTCAAGGCGTGCTGGCCCCGGTGCAATTTTTGATCTTTGGCGTCAGCCTTTACCTCGTGGTGCACAGCCTGCAAACCGGCAAGCTGACCGACTGGGCCTTGGGCTCGGTGGTGCTGAAAACAGGGGTGCTCTACGCCATCATGGTCACCGGCGCGATCTGGGAAAAAGTGGTCTTCGGCCAATACCTGTTTGCCCCCGCTTTTTATTGGGAAGACGTGGTCAGCATGGGCGTTTTGGCCCTGCACACCGCTTATTTGTGGGTCTGGTGTCAAGGCGTGTGGAGCCCCACCGACCAGCTGCTCTTGGCCCTGGCCGCTTATGGCAGTTATGCCATCAACGCCGCGCAATACCTGCGCAAGTTGCGCATGGCGCGCCTGCAAAAACCCCTTTCCATTTCGCCCCCTGCGGGCGCACAGGTGCAACCATGAGCCCCGTCATCCCGATCAAAGCCGCGGCCTCTGGCTGTACCGACGTTGTGCCCTTGGTACAGCGCGGTCAACGCGAGGTGTTTTGTGGCTTGACCGGCATCATTTGGCTGCACCGCAAAATTCAAGACGCCTTCTTTTTGGTGGTGGGCTCACGCACGTGTGCACACCTCATTCAGTCAGCCGCTGGCGTGATGATCTTTGCCGAACCCCGCTTTGGCACGGCCATCATTGACGAGCGGGACTTGGCCGGCTTGGCCGATGTGCACGAAGAACTCGACCGCGTGGTGAGCCAACTGCTGACACGCCGCCCCGACATTCGCTTGCTTTTCTTGGTCGGCTCTTGCCCCTCTGAAGTCATCAAGCTCGATTTGTCGCGCGCCGCCGAAAGGCAAAACCGCCTGCACCACCCTGCGGTGCGCGTGCTCAACTACTCGGGCAGTGGCATTGAGACCACCTTCACCCAAGGCGAAGACGCTTGCCTCGCGGCGCTGGTGCCCACCCTGCCCGCCGACACAAGCGTCGCCGCAGCGGCGCTGACCCATGACGCCCAAGCCGCCGAAAAATCACTCTTGGTGGTGGGCACCTTGGCCGATGTGGTGGAAGACCAACTGCGCCATTTGCTGCAGAAGATGGGCTTGAACGTCAGCTTTTTCCCACCGCGCAACAGCCAAGCGATGCCCGCCGTGGGCCCGAACACCCGCTTTTTGCTGGCCCAACCCTTTTTGGCCGACACCGCGCGCGCCCTGCAATCGCGCGGCGCCAAGGCCCTGAGCGCGCCTTTCCCCTTGGGCGTAGAGGGCACCACGGCGTGGCTGCAAGCCGCAGCCACCGAGTTTGGTGTCAGCCCCGAGCGCTTTGAACAAGCCATTGCCGCGCCCCGCCAACGCGCCGAAAAAGCCTTGGCCGTGCAACGCGAAATGTTGCAAGGCCAACGCATTTTCTTCTTCCCCGACTCGCAGCTCGAGATTCCGTTGGCGCGCTTTGTGCACCGCGAATTGGGAATGAACTTGGTCGAAGTGGGTACACCCTATTTGCACCGCCAACACATGGCCGCCGAACTGGCTTGGCTGCCTGCGGGCACCCGCATCAGCGAAGGCCAAGACGTCGATTTGCAGCTCGAGCGCTGTCTGGCCGATGCGCCCGACATGGTGGTCTGCGGCTTGGGGCTGGCCAACCCGCTCGAAGCCCAAGGGCTCACCACCAAATGGGCCATCGAGTTGGTCTTCACCCCAATTCAGGGCTACGAACAAGCCGCCGATTTGGCCGGCCTCTTCAGCCGCCCACTGAAACGCCGCCTGAAGTTGGCAGCCTAACCCCGCGCAGGAACACCCGATGCAACTGACGCTCTGGACTTACGAAGGACCGCCCCATGTGGGCGCGATGCGTGTGGCCACCGCCATGCAAGATGTGCACTACGTGCTGCATGCACCGCAGGGCGACACCTACGCCGATTTGCTGTTCACCATGATCGAGCGCCTGCCGCGCCGCCCGCCCGTCACCTACACCACCTTTCAGGCCCGCGACTTGGGCGGCGACACCGCCGAGCTGTTCAAAGATGCCGCCCGCGATGCGATGCAACGCTTTCAGCCGGCCGCCATGTTGGTCGGCTCTTCGTGCACGGCCGAGCTGATTCAAGACGACCCGGGCGGTCTGGCACAAGCCCTGCAATTGCCGATCCCGGTGGTGCCGCTTGAGCTGCCTTCTTACCAGCGCAAAGAAAACTGGGGCGCCAGCGAGACCTTTTACCAACTGTGCCGGCACTTGGTGCACCAGCCTGCGACAGCCGCAACGCCCGAGAGCGATGCAGGGGCTGCGCCTGAAGCCGCCCCACGCCGTCCGCGTTGCAACATCTTGGGCCCCAGTGCCTTGGGCTTCAGGCACCGCGACGATGTGAAAGAAATCACCCAGCTGCTGAACAGTCTGGGCATTGAGGTGTCGGTGGTGGCGCCGATGGGTGCGAGCGTGGCCGATATTCAGCGCTTGGCCGAAGCCGACTTCAATGTGGTGCTTTACCCCGAGGTGGGCCTGGCCGCAGCGCAGTGGTTGCAACGCCAATTTGACCAGCCTTACACCAAAACCATCCCGCTGGGCAGCCACGCCACGCGCGACTTTATGGCCGAGGTATGCGGCCTGACGGGGCTGACCCCACCGGCGCAAGACCCTCAGCACGCGCATGCGCCTTGGTATGCCAAGTCGGTCGATTCGACTTACTTGACGGGCAAGCGGGTCTATATTTTTGGCGATGCCACCCACGTGGTGGCCGCTGCCCGTGTGGCCCGCCAAGAGATGGGCTTTGAGGTGGTGGGCTTGGGCACTTACAGCCGCGAGTTTGCGCGCGAAGTGCGCGAGTGTGCCAAGCAACACGGCATCGAAGCCCTGATCACCGACGACTACTTGCAAGTCGAAGACCAAATCAACGCGCTGCAACCCGAGTTGATTTTGGGCACGCAAATGGAGCGACACATCGCCAAACGCCAGGGCATCCCTTGCGCCGTGATTTCGGCCCCGGTGCACGTGCAAGACTTTCCAGCGCGCTACGCCCCGCAAATGGGTTTTGAAGGCGCCAACGTGTTGTTTGACACGTGGGTCCATCCGCTCATGATGGGCCTCGAAGAACACCTGATTGGCATGTTCCGCGAAGACTTCGAGTTCCATGCCGGCGCCGCCCCGTCGCACCTGGGCAGCAACCGCCCTGCGGCCGAACTGGTGGCGCAAAAATCTGCGCAAGCGCCCACCGCCGACATGGCCACAACACACGCCACAACAAACACGGCAACGGGTGCCACAGCGGGCACCACAGCCGGCATCAAGCCGCAGCCGACTCCGCCAAGCCCGTCCACCCTCCAAGGTGTGCCAGCCGTGGGAGTGCAGGTCGTGGGTGTGCAGGCCGTGGCCGTGCCCGCCCAAGCCGCTTCCAACCAAGCCATCTGGAGCCAAGAAGCCGAGAAAGAGCTGGGCAAGATCCCGTTCTTTGTGCGGGGCAAAGCCCGCCGCAACACCGAACGATTTGCCCAAGATTTGGGCGTGGCGACCATCACCGTGGAGACGCTCTACGATGCCAAAGCCCACTTCAGCCGGTAAGCAGGCGCAGGCCCACCCCCTGACACCGCGCATGAGCGTGGTGCTGTTGACCATGGACAGCCACTTGGCCAGTGCCGCAGAAAGTGCTGGTGAAAAACTGGCCCGGCAACTGCCCGGTGTGCAGCTGCAAACCCACTCGGCTTCGGCCTGGCGCGACAGCGAGAGTGCACTGGCTGCGTGTTTGGCGGCGGTGGCGCAAGCCGACATCGTGATCGTCACCATGCTCTTCATGGAAGACCATTTCTTGCCGGTGCTGGACGCCCTGCAAGCGCGCCGCGAGCACTGCGATGCGATGGTCTGCATCATGTCGGCCCCGCCCGTGACGCAACTCACCCGCATGGGCAAATTGGTCATGGGCCGCGAGTCGAGCGGGCTGATGGCCCTGCTGAAAAAACTGCGCCCCAGCGCCAAAAACAAAGACACGGGCGAAGAAAAAGGCGCCCCTGCCAACGCCGGCGCCAAACAAATGGCGATGCTGCGCCGCCTGCCCAAGTTGCTGCGCTTTATTCCGGGCACAGCACAAGACTTGCGCCTGTTTTTCTTGACCATGCGCTATTGGCTGGCCGGCTCAGAGCACAACATCGAGCACATGGTGCAAACCTTGGTGCACCGTTACGCACAAGGTCCACGCGAGCACCTGCGCGCTTTGGCCAAGCCGGAAGACCCGATCGAATACCCCGAGGTGGGCCTGTACCACCCGCAGATGAAAAACCGCATCAGCGAGCAGCTGAGCGACCTGCCCGGCCATGGCCGCAAAGACCAACCCGCGGTGGGTTTGTTGTTGCTGCGCTCGTATTTGCTGGCGGGCAACACCGCACATTACGACGCGGTGATCGGTGCTTTGCAAGCGCGCGGCTTGCGCGTGATTCCGGCTTTTGCCAGTGGCCTCGATGCGCGTCCGGCGATGGACCGCTTTTTCAAAAATGGCGGCCAATCGCAGATCCAATCGCTGGTGTCATTGACCGGCTTTTCACTGGTGGGCGGCCCGGCCTACAACGATGCCAGCGCCGCCGAAGTCGCCTTGAGCGAACTCGATGTGCCCTACATCGCGGCCCACCCGCTGGAGTTTCAATCGATCGAGCAATGGGGCAGTTCCACCCGCGGTTTGCTGCCGGTGGAAAACACCATCATGGTGGCCATTCCCGAACTGGACGGCTCGATCTTGCCCATGGTCTATGGCGGCCGCCCCGGCCCGGCTGGCCAAACCTGCAACGGCTGCGACAAGCACTGCACCTTCCCTAGCGGACCACGCAGCCAAGACATGTTCACCTGCAGCGAGCGCACCGACATGCTGAGCGCGCGCGTCGAGCGCTGGGTGCGTCTGCGCCACAAACCGCGCGCAGAGCGCAAGCTGGCGATTGTGCTGTTCAACTTCCCGCCCAACGCGGGCAGTGTCGGCACGGCCGCTTATTTGTCGGTGTTTCAGTCGCTGTATAACACCTTGCAGCGCTTGCAGCTCGAGGGTTACCGCGTCGAGATGCCCGACAGCGTGGACGATTTGCGCCAGCGCCTGCTGCAAGGCAACGCCAGCCAATACGGCACACAGGCCAATGTGCTGCACGCCATAGACACCGCCCACCATGTGCAGCACGAGCGCTATTTGAAAGACATCGAAGCGCAATGGGGCCCTGCCCCCGGCAAGCACCTGACCAACGGACAATCGCTGTTTGTCTTGGGCGCGGCCTTTGGCCAAGTGGTGGTGACGGTGCAACCGGGCTTTGGCTACGAAGGCGACCCGATGCGCTTGTTGTTTGAAACCGGCTGCGCCCCCACCCACGCCTTCAGCGCGTTTTACCGTTACCTGCGCGACGACTATGCCGCCGATGCGGTGCTGCACTTTGGCACCCACGGCGCCTTGGAGTTCATGCCCGGCAAACAAACCGGCTTGTCGGCGCAATGCTGGCCCGACCGCCTGATTGGCGCACTGCCCAATGTGTATTTGTATGCCGCCAACAACCCCTCGGAAGGGGCTTTGGCCAA
>JAIYBZ010000017.1 GCA_027488255.1 Comamonadaceae bacterium
ACAACTTTCAGCGCCAAACCCGCTGAGGTCGTGCACGAGTGGTTTGTGATTGACGCGACCGACAAGGTCCTCGGACGAGTAGCCAGCGAAGTTGCTCTCCGTTTGCGCGGCAAACACAAGGCCATTTACACGCCTCACGTGGACACCGGTGACTTCATCGTCATCATCAATGCTTCACAGCTCAAAGTCACTGGTACCAAAACCACTGACAAGGTGTACTACCGTCACTCGGGCTATCCCGGCGGTATCACTGCAACCAACTTCCGCGACATGCAAGCCAAGCACCCTGGCCGCGCACTCGAGAAGGCCGTCAAGGGCATGCTGCCCAAGGGTCCCCTCGGTTACGCCATGATCAAGAAACTCAAGGTGTACGGTGGCGCTGAGCACCCCCACACCGCCCAACAGCCTAAAGTGCTGGACATCTAAGGAGACTTGAGATGATTGGTGAATGGAACAATGGCACAGGCCGTCGCAAATCCAGCGTCGCCCGCGTGTTTCTGAAAAAAGGCACTGGCAAGATCACGGTGAATGGCAAGGACATCCAAGCCTACTTCGGCCGTGAGACTTCGATCATGATTGCCAAGCAACCCCTCTTGTTGACCAACCATGCCGAAACTTTCGACATCATGATCAACGTGCACGGTGGTGGCGAATCCGGCCAAGCCGGTGCTTCGCGCCACGGCATCACCCGTGCCCTGATTGACTACGACGCTTCGCTCAAGCCTGTGCTGAGCCAAGCTGGTTTTGTTACTCGCGACGCCCGTGAAGTGGAACGTAAAAAGGTCGGCTTCCACTCTGCCCGCCGCCGCAAGCAGTTCTCCAAGCGTTAATCCGCTTTACTGCTTTCCAAAAAAAGCCGCAATGGTTCGCCGTGGCGGCTTTTTTGTTTGGGGGGTGGGGGGTGGTGCCCGCGAAAAGCCCATGACCCCAGTAGCGTTACTGCGGCCGTGCTGGCCTAATTCCCGACCATCGCGCTATACTATTTGTCATTGAACTCGGAGATCCACCATGAGCGCTGTCGCTGAAAATGTCCAGACCGAAATGCCTGCCCCCATCGTCTTCACAGACAGTGCGGCAGCCAAAGTGGCCGACCTGATTGCAGAAGAGGGCAACCCCGATTTGAAATTGCGCGTGTTTGTTCAAGGCGGCGGTTGCTCGGGTTTTCAGTACGGCTTCACCTTCGATGAAATCACCAACGAAGACGACACGACCATGAGCAAAAATGGCGTGTCCCTGTTGATCGATGCCATGAGCTACCAATACCTCATCGGCGCCGAGATCGATTACAAAGAAGACCTGCAAGGCGCGCAGTTTGTCATCAAGAACCCCAATGCCACCTCCACTTGCGGCTGCGGTTCGTCTTTCTCGACTTGACTTAAAAATCGTGCGAGCAAAGCTCGCCTGATATCAGCGGGGGTAAATCGCCCCCAAAACACGGGCGCCTCTGGCGCCCGTGACGCTGGGGAGGCTGGCTGTTTCTCGGCGCATGGTTTTGTACGCCAACCAGGCAAACGCCGCAGCCTCCACTTGCAGGGGGGGCAAACCATGCGCATCACTGCTGCTCACGCTGAGTTGGGGCAAGTGGTGCGAGAGTCGCCGCATCAGGTGTCCATTCAACGCACCGCCACCACACACGATCAAGGCTTGGGCTTCTGCGGCGCTGCGGTTGACATCGTTGGCGCAGGCCAAGGCGGTCAATTCGGTCAAGGTGGCCTGCACATCGACCGGCGCTACGCCAGGGTGTTGTTGCAAATTCTTGGCCAACCATAAGGGGTTGAACAAATCACGACCGGTGCTTTTGGGGGGCTGGCCCAGCAGATAGGGCTCGGCGAGCAAAGACGCCAACAAAGCCTTGTGAACTTGGCCTTTTGCGGCCCATGCGCCATCGCGGTCAAAGGCTTGGCCGGTGTGCTGCTGGCACCAATGGTCCATCAGCGCATTGCCTGGCCCACAGTCCCAGCCGGTGACGGGGTCATGCGGTCGAAGTACGCTGATGTTTGAAATACCGCCCACGTTCAAAACCGCCACGCAGGCATCGGCACGCGCAAAAACACCTTGGTGGAACGCAGGCACCAAGGGCGCGCCTTGGCCACCGGCCGCCACATCGCGGCTGCGAAAGTCGGCCACCACATCCACTCCTGTGAGCTCGGCCAGCAGCGCCGGGTTGATCAGTTGCAAGGTGTAAGCCACCGCCGTGTGTGCGTGTGCCGCAGCGGCATCGAACGCCAAGGGGCGATGGCGCACGGTTTGGCCGTGCGCCCCAATTGCCGTGATGTCCGCCGCTGCAATGCCGCATTGCGCCATCAGCGTGTGCACCACTTGGGCATAGTGCTGTGCAATGTGGTGGCCTGCCAAAGCCCCGCGGTGCAGTTCGTCAGGACCTGTTTGGTTCAGCGCCAACAAATCTGCCTTGAAGGGCTCTTCAAATGGCGTGAAGGCATGGCCTTTCACTTGCAACTGACCTGTTGGGTCGATGGCCACCAAGACCCCGTCCACGCCATCCAAAGAAGTGCCTGACATCAGGCCAATAAAGTAGTCGGTCATGGGGTGTGGCTGAAGTGAAGTCCGCTGATCGGAGCCCAAGAGAAGAAGTCACAAAAAAGGGCCTTGCGGCCCTTGTGAATCACTGCGCAGCACCTTCTCGCATGAGGGCCGCGGCTTGCAGTTGCGATCGGGCCGTGGCGGAGGTGTTTTTGAAGCGTGCCATGCCCGCCGGACTGAGGGGCGTGCTTTGCGCTTGTTGAATGATTTTTTCAGGGTCCACGTGGGTGCCATTGACGCGGAACTCAAAGTGCAAGTGCGGTCCAGTGGACAAGCCAGTCGAGCCCACGGCACCAATGGTTTGACCCTTTTGTACGGTCTGGCCTTTTTGAACATGCATGCGGCTCAAGTGGGCGTACAAGGTGGAATGGTTGCCCCCATGGCGAATGATCACGGTGTTGCCGTAACCCCCTTGGACCCCTGCAAATTCAACCACGCCATCCCCCACGCTCAGGGCGGGAGTGCCAGTGGGGGCCGCATAGTCAACGCCCAAATGGACTTTCATGGTTTGCAAGATGGGGTGCAAACGCATGCTGAAGCCGCTGGTCTTGCGCGAGAACGCCACTGGCGATGCCAAGTAAGCGCGGCTCAAGCTCTTGCCGTCAAGGCTGTAGTAATCGCCTTTTTGACCAGGCTCTTGGTGCCAAACCGCTTGGTAAGACTTGTTTTGGGTATTGAATTCAGCCGTCAAAACGCGACCCGTGCGCACTGGCTCGCCATCGGCTTCTAGCACTTCGTAGACGACCGAGAAACGTGCACCTTTGCGCAGCGTGCGGTGGAAGTCAATCTGGCTGGAAAAAATCTGCGTCAGTTGGCCAATCACGGCGTCTGGCAGGCGGGCTTCATCGGCCGCATCGTACAAAGAGCTGGCCACTGTGCCGCCGGTCATGCGGATGGCCGCATTCATGGGCGAGGTTTCTAAAGTGGATTGGAGCCCTTGGGGAGTACGGGTGACCACCAAGCGTTGGAAAAAGGTGTCGTTTTCGTGGCTCAGCCAACGCACATGGAGTTTGATCAGGCGTTGTTGCTCATCGGCTTCGGCCACCACAGAGCGGCCCGATTGTCGCAAGGCCTGTTTGGTCAGGGCGTTTTTGCGCAGGTAATTGGCGGCTTCAGGATCGACCATACCCAAGCGGCGCAACAAACTTTCTGGGGTGTCCGATGAACGCGTGCTGTCGGTTCGACGCAGGTTCATGTTGACCTGGTCCAGCTGTTGGGCTTGCTCTTCGAGTTTGGCAATTTCAATGGGGACGGTGACGGTCACCACCGGTTGCTGCGAAATGTCAGGGCCAAAATTGGCGATCGCAAAGGCCCCGCCACCGCCCGCCAACAAGACCGAGCCCAAAGCCAGACTGATGGTTTTGGGGTGCAGGCCCAACCACCGCGCCACGCTTTGGCGTGCGGCGGCCAACTGCGGATGTTGTCCGTCTAACCATGCCAACGCTTTTTGGATGGCCATGAGAACGATGCCCAGTGCATAAGCGCACAGGAACAACAGTCCGATGAAAGACGAAGTCAGCCGAGATTGAAAACGGGCAATCAGTTGCATCAAAGAGGGTGTTTTTGCAATCCGCATCCCAAAGAAGATGGGGCGTCGCAACTAGCGAAATCGGGGCAGCCCTAAAATGGGCAATTCAAACGATCGGCCATTGTACCGCTCTCTATTGGATCGACTTCAGAAAAAACCCTTATGAATCAAGCGCTTGTTACAAAATTTCCGGTCACGGACAAGACCCGTAACGCTTTAGAAGTCACCTTGCGTGGCTGCGAAGAGTTGATTCCCAAGGAAGATTGGTTACAAAAGTTAGCAAAATCTGAGGCGACGGGGGTCCCGCTGCGGATCAAGCTGGGCCTCGACCCCACCGCACCCGATATCCACTTGGGGCACACCGTGGTGCTGAACAAAATGCGCCAGTTGCAAAATTTGGGGCATCAGGTCATCTTTTTGATCGGCGATTTCACCAGTTTGATCGGAGACCCTTCTGGGCGCAACAGCACTCGTCCGCCCCTCACAGCTGAGCAAATCAAGCTGAATGCTGAAACTTATTACAAACAGGCCAGTCTGGTGCTCGACCCGGCGAAGACCGAAATTCGTTACAACAGCGAATGGAGTCTGCCGCTGGGTTCAATGGGAATGATCCAGTTGGCGGCCAAGTACACCGTGGCCAGGATGATGGAGCGCAATGATTTCCACGACCGGTTCAAGGCCGGTACCCCCATCTCGGTGCACGAGTTTTTGTATCCGCTCATGCAAGGTTATGACTCGGTGGCCCTCAAATCTGATCTGGAATTGGGGGGGACGGATCAAAAATTCAACCTGTTGATGGGGCGTCATCTGCAGGCCGAATATGGCCAAGAGCCGCAATGTATTTTGACCATGCCCCTGCTTGAGGGCTTGGACGGCGTGGACAAAATGTCCAAGTCAAAAAACAACTACATCGGCATTGCCGAAGAAGCCAACAGCATGTTTGCCAAGGTGCTCAGCATTTCTGATGTGCTGATGTGGCGTTGGTTCACTTTGCTCTCTTTCAAATCGATGGCCGAAATTGAGGCGTTGAAAAAAGAAGTCGAGGCGGGCCGCAACCCGAAAGAGGTGAAGGTGATGTTGGCCAAAGAACTCACCACACGCTTTCACAACGCGGCCGCGGCGGATGCCGCCGAGCAAGACTTCATCAACCGCAGCAAGGGCGGTGTGCCCGATGACATTCCCGAAGTGGCCTTGTCTGGCGCCCCATTGGGCATTGGCGCCTTGCTCAAGGCGGCGGGGCTGGCCCCCTCGAGCACCGAGGCTGGGCGTTTGATTGACGGCGGGGGTGTGCGGGTGGACTCCAGTGTGATCAGCGACAAAGGCTTGAAGCTGAACGCCGGGACCTATGTGGTGCAAGTCGGCAAACGCAAATTTGCCAAAGTGATCCTGAGCTGATTCGGCGCTCTTTCCAGTGTTGCCCCCATCGCCATGTCTGCCAACGTCTTCATCCCCCTGACCATTGTGAGTGGCACATGAGCACTTGGGAAGCTTGGATGACGCCCAAACGCATGCTCTGGCTTTCGGTGCTGGTGGCCTTGATCACCATCGGCTTGAAAACCTTGGCCTGGTGGCTGACCGATTCGGTGGGTTTGCTGTCCGACGCCATGGAGTCGCTGGTCAATTTGGCCAGCGCTATTTTTGGTTTGATGATGGTGACCGTGGCCGCCATGCCCGCGGACGAAGAGCACCCCTATGGGCACCACAAAGCCGAGTATTTTTCTTCGGGCTTCGAGGGCATTCTGATTGTGGTGGCCGCATTGGGCATCATTTGGGCCGCAGGCCATCGCCTGTTCGATCCGCAACCCATTGAACAAGTTGGCTGGGGTCTGGCCTTGTCGGTGGCCAGTTCCGCCTTGAATGGTCTGCTGGCTTGGTGGATGTTCAGAGCCGCCAAACAAAACCGCTCGCTGGCGCTGGAGGCCGATGCCCGGCATTTGGTGACCGATGTGTGGACCTCTGCGGGGGTGGTGGTGGGCATCGGCCTGGTGGGGGTGACCGGGTGGCTGTGGTTGGATGCGCTGGTGGCGATTGGGGTAGCGCTGAATATTTTGAAAGAGGGCGTGCACCTGATCTGGCTGTCCTCGCAAGGGCTGATGGACGAAGCGCTGGAGCCCGAAGTTTTGGCCGACGTTCAAAAAGTCTTGGACAGTTTTGCCCACCAGCGTGGAGAAACCGAGATCATCCGCTTTGACCATCTGCACACCCGCAAAGCCGGTCAGCGGCGCTTTGTCGATGTGCACATGCACATGCCCGCCAGCTGGACTTTGGGACGGGCAGCCGCCCTGCGCGGCAGTGTTGAGCAAGCGCTGATGAGCGAAGTGCCCGGTTTGCGCGCCACGATCCAATTGCTGCCCAGTGATGTAGAAGTGCATTTTCAAGATGCGCGTGACTTGAAATGATCGTCGTCCTGCAACGTGTGAGCGAAGCCAGCGTCACAGTTGAGGGCGCGTTGATCGGCCGCATTGACAACGGCTTGCTGGTTTTGATGTGTGCAGAAAAAGGCGACACCGATGCGGTAGCCGACAAAATGCTCGCCAAAATTCTCAAGCTGCGAATTTTTGGAGATGAGCACGGCAAGATGAACCTGAGCGTGCAAGATGTTTCAGGGGGCTTGCTCATCGTGAGCCAATTCACCTTGGCGGCAGAGGTGTCGTCAGGCACACGCCCAGGCTTTTCAAAAGCCGCAGCACCGGACGAGGGGCGCCGCCTGTATGACTATTTTGTCGACCGCGCCAAGCGCAGTCATCACCAGGTGCAAACCGGCCGCTTTGCTGCGAACATGCAGGTGGCCTTGGTCAATGACGGTCCTGTGACGGTGCCGATCACGCTGCGCGATTCGTCCACTTGAGTGGAAAATAGCGTCTTCCTTGTTGAGAATTTGTGAAATGAAAACAATCGGTTGGATCCTTTGTTTGGCTAGCTTGTGCGGCGCACCGGGCGTTCATGCGCAAGAATCGTTGGTCCGTGTGGCGCGCATTCAGGCTTTGGGCAAGAACCACATGCCCCAAGCGCCGCTGGATATTTATGACACGCGGATTCAATCTCCCAAGTCGGCATTGTTTTCGCAAGATGGCAAAAAGCTGTACATCAATGCACTGGAAGGCGGACAAACGCTGGTTTACAGCTACCCTGAACTGCAGCCGCTGAAGTCGATTGACCACACCTTTGGGCCAGCCGATGCAGCGCTATTCCAAAATGAAACCACGGTGTTTGCTTACCCGTATTTCCATGGCAAGCCCGGTCAGTACAACCATTTTTTGGGCAAGCCTGTCGAAATGGCGGTGTCGCACAACGGCAAATACCTCTGGGTGCCGTATTACCGGCGCAGTTTTGACCTGAATGCGTCTTCGCCCTCGGCCATGGCCATCATTGACATGCAGACCGACAAATTGGTGCGTGTCATGCCCACGGGGCCTTTGCCCAAGTACGTGGCGATTTCGCCCGACTCGCGGCAAGCCGTGGTCACGCATTGGGGTGACAACACGGTTGGCGCCTTGGACATCAGTGCCGAGCACCCCCGCGATTTCAAATACGTCGGTCACTGGGTGGTCGAACGCAAATTGCCCACCGAGGGCATCAAAGGCAATCGCGACAGCAACTGCGGTTTTTGCTTGCGAGGCACCGTGTTCACCCCCGATGGCCAGACCGTCTTGGTCGCTCGCATGGGCGGTGGGGGCGTGGCGGGTTTCGAGGCCGCGACAGGCCGCTACTTGGGCACGGTGACCGACATCGTGCCCAATCCCCGCCACATGGTGATCAGCCACGATGGCCAAACACTTTATGTCAGTGGCAATCAGAGCGGCTTGGTCGGCCGCTATGACCTGGCCGCATTGGTGCAGGCCTTGAAAGCGGCCGGTGCGCAACGCGTCGCTGGGCCGGGTGGCCGAAGTTTGAATGTCGGTCTCGGGGTTCGCACCATCGAGTTGAGTCCGGACAACCGCAGCTTGTATGCGGCCATCAACAACGAGGCGCGATTGGTCAAAGTCGATCTGGCGACTTGGTCTGTGGTTGCCCGCAGCGAAGTCGACCCGTTCACGGTGGGCTTGGCCGTGAGCCCCGATGGCAAAGCCATCGTGACCACCAGCCAAGGGCGTGACATGGTGGGCGGCTACTCGGTGGGCATTTACCGTGATGCTGGGCGCTGAGGCCCGCGCGACGGGCAAACGATAATCGGGGCATGACTGCCCCTTCTCTTGCCGCGAACGCGCTTCGCTTTGACCAGCTCACGCTGACTGCCGCTGCCCTTCACAACCTCGAGCAACTGGGCTACGCCCAGATGACGCCGATTCAGGCGGCCAGCTTGCCACTGACTTTGGCGGGTCAAGATCTGATTGCACAGGCCAGCACCGGCAGTGGCAAAACGGCCGCTTTCGGCCTGCCCTTGATCGAGCGTTTGTACACAACCGGTTCACCCAGTGCCGCTGTTCAAGCGGTGATTTTGTGCCCCACCCGCGAGCTCGCCGACCAGGTCACGCAAGAGATTCGCCGCTTGGCGCGCGCGCGCCAAAACGTGAAAGTGGTGACCTTGTGTGGCGGTGTCGCTTTGCGGGGCCAAACGACAAGTCTCGAGCATGGTGCCGATGTGGTGGTGGGCACGCCGGGCCGCATTTTGGACCACCTAGAGCGGGGTTCTCTGAGTCTGGCTCAAGTGAATACGCTGGTGCTGGATGAAGCCGATCGCATGCTCGACATGGGCTTTTTTGACGACATGGCCAAAGTGATTCGCCAATGCGCCAAAGACCGGCAAACCCTCTTGTTTTCGGCCACTTACCCCGAGGGCATTGCCAAACTGGCCGCGCAGTTCATGCGCAGCCCCCAGACCGTCAAGGTCGAGGCGCAGCACAGTGCGCACAAAATTCGACAAATTTTTTATGAGGTGAGCGATCACCAGCGGCTGGACAGTGTGTCCAAATTGTTGGCGCATTTTCGGCCTGAGCGCACGCTGGCTTTTTGCAACACCAAACAGCAGTGCCGTGATTTGGTGGCGGTGCTGCAGGCCCAGGGCTACAGCGCGCTGGCGCTGTTTGGCGAATTGGAGCAGCGTGAGCGCGACCAAGTGTTGGTGCAGTTTTCTAACCGGAGTTGCTCGGTGCTGGTGGCGACCGATGTGGCTTCGCGCGGGCTGGATGTTGAAGGTTTAGAAGCGGTGATCAACGTCGATGTGACGCCCGATCCAGAAATTCATATCCACCGGATTGGCCGTACCGGACGTGGTGATGCCGAAGGGCTGGCGCTGACATTGGCCAGCATGGACGAGATGGGTGCTGTTGGAAAGATCGAACTCATGCAAGGGCGAGAATCGGCATGGCAGCCTCTGTCCAGCCTGAAGCCTGCCGAAGGCGCTTTGCTTCAGCCGCCCATGCGCACCTTGCAGATTGTGGGGGGACGCAAGGAGAAAATTCGTGCCGGTGACGTCATGGGCGCTCTGGCCGGTGAGTGCGGCCTGACCCGTGAGCAGGTGGGCAAGATCAATGTGAACGAGTTTTCAACCTATGTGGCAGTGCAGGCCAGTTTGGCCCAACGGGTTGAATCGCAGTTGTCGCGCGGCAAGATCAAGGGAAAAAGCGTGAAGGTGCGCTTGCTCTGACCTTTAGCGGTAAGGATTGCGAAGGCCCAAACCCGCCAAGATGTCCACCTCGTAGGACTCCATTTCTTCAGCATCGGCCTCGCTGGTTTCGTGGTCCCAGCCCTGCGCATGCAGGGTGCCATGCACCAGCAAATGGGTGTAATGCGCGGCCAAAGTTTTGCCTTGCTCTTTGGCTTCGCGCGCCACAACGGGTGCGCACAACACCAAATCGGCCAGCACCACGGGGTCTTGTGCGTAGTCAAACGTCAAGACGTTGGTTGCGTAGTCCTTTTTGCGGTAGCTCTGATTCAGCGCACGGCCTTCGTCCTCCCCCACGATGCGCACGGTGATCTCCGCCTCAAGGGCCAGTGCATGTCGAATGGCGCGGGTCACCGCATGCCGCGGCAGGGCCGCCCGATGGCGTGCGGCGTTGGGAATGTCACCAAATTGCAGGGACAGCTGAAGGTGTTTCAAGGCCATAGTGGAAAGAATTTTTGCAGGTTCAAGGTGATGCGGTGAAGTGCGGCAACGTGTGACGAGGTGTGACGAGGTGTGACGAGGTGTGGCATGGCGCGATCCCCGTGCCCTTGTCGCTCATTCGTCGGTAGGCAAAGTTTTGCGCCGGGTGGTCACGCCGGCCCGCATCGCGGCACTGCCTTGCGCATCGTAGGCGTCCACAATGCGCGCCACCAAGGGGTGGCGCACCACATCGGCGCTGCTGAAACGGGTAAACGCAATGCCCTTGACGCGCTTGAGGACGCGCTCGGCATCAATCAGTCCGCTCAACTGACCTTTGGGCAAGTCGATTTGGCTCACATCGCCTGTGACCACGGCTTTGGCCCCAAAGCCGATGCGGGTGAGAAACATTTTCATTTGTTCGGCACTGGTGTTTTGCGCTTCATCCAGAATCACAAAAGCATGGTTCAGCGTGCGTCCACGCATAAAGGCCAAAGGAGCTATTTCGATGGCGTTGCGTTCAAATGCTTTTTGCACTTTGTCGTAGCCCATCAGGTCGTACAGCGCGTCATACAAGGGCCGCAGGTAGGGGTCGACTTTTTGCGACAAATCACCAGGCAAAAAACCCAAACGCTCGCCGGCTTCGACAGCGGGGCGCGTGAGCACAATTTTTTGTACGCTGCTGCGTTCCAAAGCATCCACAGCACACGCCACCGCCAAATAAGTTTTGCCAGTGCCTGCAGGGCCAATACCGAAGGTGATGTCGTGCGTGGCAATGCTTTCTAGATAAGCGGCTTGCACCGGGCTGCGGGGCTTCAGGTCGACCCGGCGAGTTTGCAATGCAGGCAGTTGGCCTTCTTCGCCATGGCTGTCGCCCACCAACATGAGTTGCACCATGTCGGGCGAAATAGGACGGTCTGCCCGTTCGTAGATGGCCTGCAAAATTTCCATGGCTTGCAGCGCGAGCGCCTTCGGCCCATCCACCTTGAACTGCTCATGGCGGTGTGCAATGCTCACTTGCAAGCCCGCTTCGATGGTGCGCAAATGCGCATCCATGGGGCCACACAGGTGTGACAAGCGGGTATTGTTGTGCGGCGTGAAGGTGTGTCTGACGATCAAGTGGATAATCCTGTTCGTGGTGGTTTCGAGCGGTGCGTTGCGGGCCGTTGAACCCTGATTTTCCTCTATACCGTGCAACTTAAGGGCGCCCCTTCATGATTGGCAAACTCACCGGCATTCTGAGTGACAAAAACCCACCCGAGGTGGTGGTGGACTGCCAGGGTGTGGGCTACGAGGTCAATGTGCCGATGAGCACTTTTTACAACTTGCCCGCCACCGGTGAAAAAGTGACTTTGGTGACGCATTTTGTGGTGCGTGAGGACGCGCAAATTTTGTATGGTTTCGCCACCTTGAGCGAGCGTGAAGCGTTTCGCCAACTCATCAAAATCTCGGGTGTTGGTCCCCGCACGGCCCTCAGTGTGCTGTCGGGCATGAGCGTGGCCGACTTGTCGCAGGCCATCACCACCCAAGAAGTGGGGCGCTTGGTGAAAGTGCCGGGCATCGGCAAAAAAACGGCAGAACGTTTGTTGTTGGAACTCAAAGGCAAACTGGGCGGCGACCTCGGGGGCCTGTTTGCCGTGAACACCAGTGGCGCACAAAACGACATCCAGCAAGCGTTGTTGGCACTCGGCTACAGCGACAAAGAAGCCGCCGCAGCGCTCAAGAGTTTGCCGCCCGATGTCGAGGTGAGCGAGGGCATCAAGTTGGCACTCAAATCCTTGAACAAATAAAACATAACTGAGCCATGAGCATCCGCACCGACGACTTTGCGCCACAGCCCGAGCCCCGTGTGATTTCGGCGTCACCCGTCTCTCACCAAGAAGAGGCGATTGAGCGGGCTTTGCGCCCCAAGCTGCTCGATGAATATGTGGGCCAAGTCAAAGTGCGCGAACAGCTGGAGATCTTCATCAGCGCCGCCAAGATGCGCCAAGAACCGCTTGACCACGTGCTGCTCTTCGGCCCGCCTGGTCTGGGCAAGACCACGCTCAGCCACATCATTGCCGCCGAACTGGGCGTGAACCTGCGTCAGACCAGTGGCCCGGTGCTGGAGAAGCCCAAAGATCTGGCCGCTTTGCTGACCAACTTAGAGCGCAACGATGTGCTCTTCATTGACGAGATCCACCGCTTGTCGCCTGTGGTCGAAGAAATTTTGTACCCCGCTTTAGAGGACTACCAGATCGACATCATGATTGGCGAAGGGCCGGCCGCGCGCAGCATCAAGCTCGACTTGCAGCCTTTCACCTTGGTCGGGGCGACCACCCGTGCGGGCATGTTGACCAACCCCTTGCGCGACCGATTTGGCATCGTGTCACGGCTCGAGTTTTATACGCCCGAGGAGTTGACCCGCATCGTGACCCGAAGCGCCGGTTTGCTCAAAGCGCCCATCGACGCCGAAGGTTCTTTTGAAATTGCGCGCCGCTCACGGGGCACCCCCCGCATTGCGAACAGATTGTTGCGTCGGGTGCGTGACTTTGCCGATGTCAAAGGCGATGGTCAGATCCACAAAGCGTTGGCACAAAAAGCCCTGGTCATGTTGGACGTTGATCCCGAGGGGTTTGATTTGATGGACCGCAAACTGCTGGAGGCGGTGATTCATCGCTTTGATGGCGGCCCCGTGGGCCTCGACAACATTGCCGCCAGCATTGGTGAAGAACGCGACACCATTGAAGATGTGATCGAGCCGTATTTGATTCAGCAAGGTTATTTGCAGCGCACGCCGCGCGGTCGCATGGCCACAATGGCCGCCTTCAGGCATTTGGGTGTCACACCGCCCAAGTCGTTTGGCCAGTGAGGGCCGGCACACTCAGGTGCTGGTTTCTTCTTTGCCCAGGGTCTCTAGATGCTGGGTATCGCCCCAACCAACCAACGTCAGCCCTTCAGGTGTCCACAGCAAGCGGTTGACCGCGGTATTGGTCAGTTGCCACGTGCGCGGGGCTTGCAATTCCAATCGCGTAGCGGCGCGGTACAAAATGTCCAGCACGCCACCGTGGGCCACCAGCACCATGTTTTGACCGGTGTGGCGCGCAGCAATGTCGTTCACGGTGTTCACCACGCGTTCGCGCAGTGTCAACAACGATTCGCCGCCGCCGGGGGGTGTCCAATCGGGCGTTCGTTTTCGCCAATGCCAAGCGTGGTCCGGCAACTCGGTTTCGATCTCCTTGTAGGTGCGCCCTTGAAAGGCCCCAAAGTGCCGTTCGCGCAAGCCGACATGGGTCGTTACGGTTTGGCCCAGCGGCTTTGCAATTGCTTGCGCCGTGACCAGCGCCCGTGACAAGTCGCTGGCGTAAACCGCGTCAATGGTCTCTTGTAAGACCAAGGCGCGTGCCAGATGCTGCGCTTGGCTCAGCCCCGTGTCGTTGAGGGGAATGTCCAAATGCCCTTGCAAGCGGGTGTCCACATTCCAAGCGGTTTCGCCATGTCGAATGGCCAAAATTCGGGTGGGTTCCATTGGCATTCCGGCTCAACGGGGCAGTTCAATATTGACCCGGCGCTCGCCAGCCGGAGGGTTGGGGAATTGGGCCAATGCGGCTTTGAACAAGGTGCCAAATACGGCCTCACTGTCCCGCCATGGACCCGAGTGAACCGCGCGGGTTTCATACACCACAAGGCCCGATTTGAGGTCGCGCATGATCAGGCTGACTTCTCGGCGGTAATGCATGGGGGGTGGGAAACGCATGCCAAAGCCCAAACCCATGTGCGAATTCAAACCCGAGCCAATCGTCAAGCTGCCATAAGGGGTCCAACCGGGTCCCACCGGGCGGCCCCAGGCATCGGCCGGATACTGAGTGCCACTGAAGCCCACCGTCACGCTCAACTGGGCAGCCGCATCGTTGCGGGTCAAGCCCACCGCGGCCATGGCGGCTTGGGCTTGCTGTTCGGCCAGTCCGGCTTCAGGGTTGTTCAGTTGCGAGGGCAAGCGTTCAAATCGGTACACGGCATTTTGCAGACTCATGCCGGGCGGGGCGGCGGCGATCGACACCACATCGCTGTCGATCAGGCGCATGGAGGCGCAACCGGACAACAAGGCCATGACCCAGAGGGTCAGCGCCCATGAGAAAAGTCGCGTGCACTTGAACATGGCTCGGTCCTGACCTTACATGGCAATCACTTGAATGCCCGGCAGACTCGGTTCGCTGAAGCTTTCTTCGTCGAAGGCCTTGTCGCCGTCGTCGGATTCAATGCCCGTGATCTTCAGGTCTTTGAAGCCGTGCAGCTTGGGGTCCATCAAATGCGAGGGCACCACATTTTGCAAAGCGGCAAACATGTTTTCAATGCGGCCGGGGTGTTTCTTTTGCCACTCTCGCAGCATATTGCCCACTTGCAGGCGCTGCAGGTTTTCTTGGCTGCCGCACAGCGTGCACGGGATGATGGGAAATTGCCGATGGTCTGCCCAACGGATCAAATCGCTTTCAGCGACGTAGGCCAAGGGGCGAATCACCATGAACTCGCCGTTGTCGCTGACCAGTTTAGGCGGCATGCCTTTCAGCTTGCCGCCAAAAAACATGTTCAAGAAAAATGTTTGCAACATGTCATCGCGGTGGTGACCCAAGGCCAATTTGTTGCATTTCAGCTCGCGCGCCACCCGGTACAAAATGCCACGGCGCAAGCGGCTGCAGAGGCTGCACATGGTTTTGCCTTCGGGGATTTTGTCTTTCACAATCGAATAGGTGTCTTGCGTTTCGATGTGAAATTCAACGCCCAACTCTTTCAGGTAAGTCGGCAAGATGTGCGCCGGGAAACCCGGTTGTTTTTGGTCGAGGTTGACCGCGACCAACTCAAAATCAACGGGTGCACGGGCCTTCATTTTGAGCAAGATGTCCAACATGCCATAGCTGTCTTTGCCACCCGACATGCAGACCATGATGCGGTCCCCGGCTTCAATCAAATTGAAGTCGGAAATGGCTTGTCCCATTTGGCGGCACAGGCGTTTTTCGAGCTTGTGGGTTTCGCGCTCGATCTTGATGGCTTTGGCCGCATCGGCGGCATCGGCATCGAGCCAGGTTTTTTCTTGGGTTGTGTTCATGGGGTCACCACTGTCCTGTTTCCATGCGAATGGCCACTTCGCAGTCTTCAAAAATTTCAAGTTTGGCAATTTTCACCCGCACGCCCAAAACGCCGGGCAATTGCATCAGGCGGTTGGACAATTTGCCGATCAAGGTCTCCAGCAGGTTGATGTGCTCGGCGGTGCATTCATCGATGATGATTTTGCGCACTTTGCGGTAATCCAACACATGGTGGATGTCGTCGTCGCTGGGCAACAGGGGTTGTGTGCCGAGGTTCAGTTCGGCATCGACCTGAATGGGTTGAGGCTCGGTTTTTTCGTGTTCGAGGATGCCCAGATTGGCGTCAAAGCGCAAACCTCTGAGCTCCAGGGTTTGGTGTCCGGCAGGCGTTTTCATGGTGCGGATTTGATTTGAAAAATTTCGACCCCCACCGCCTCGCAGTCGGGGTACACATCGGGTTTGCAGGTCGACAAGCGCACCGCATGCACTTGCGGGTGCGCCAGCAACTCGCGCATCAGGTCGTCGCACAAAGTTTCTTGCAAAACGATATGGCCTTGGGCCACACGGCGGGCAATGACTTCGCGGATGAAGTCGTAATCCACCACTTCCGATAAATCGTCGTGCGCGGGCGTTGAGGCGCTGTAGGGCACAAACAACTCCACGTTGAAAACAATGCGCTGGGGTCCATTTTTTTCAAAGTCATGTGCACCAATGCGCACGTCCACCGTGTGATTTTTCAAAAACAAACGGCGGCAATGGCGAGCCAACAGGCCAATGGCCGTGGGGTGGTCATCGGTCATGCGGCTTCTCCGGGTTCGCTCAAAAACATCACATCGCGCGACAACGGCACCAAATGCTGTCCGTTGTCCACGCACACGGTGGTGCCGGTGATGCAGGGGTTTTGCGCCAAAAACAGGCAGGTCGCCGCCACTTGTGCGGCATCGATGGGGTGTTGCATCAAATTGACTCGGCTGGCGCGGTCAAAGTTTTCTTGGGTTTGCGGGCCACTCAAAAACATCAGCCCGGGCGCCACACCGCAAACCCGCAAAGTGGGTGCCAGCGATTGGGCTTGCAGGGCCACCGAGCGCTCGAGTGCGAGTTTGGACACGGTGTACGAAAAATAGTCAGGGTTCAGGTTGAACACCTTTTGGTCCAACACGTGAATCACGCTGCGTTGGCCGGGTGGACTGGCTTGCGGGATTTGTTGCGCCATGAGTGAGGCCAAGGTCAATGGCGCCAACAAGTTCACTTCGATTTGTTGCCGTGCGCCCTTATGGTCCATCGCCAAACCTGTGTCGGGCTCGAACATCGACGCGTTGTTCACCAGGCAATCGAGCGGGCCATGCCGACGATGGATCTCGGTCATCATGCGCTCGAGCTCGGCGGTGAGGGACAAGTCCGCTTGCACCAACTCAACACTAGCCCCTTGGCTTTGCAACTCGGTTTGCAAGGCCTTTGCAGACGACTCAGAGCGCTGGTAATGACACCAGACGCGCCAACCCGCCGCCGAAAATTGGCGAACGATCTCTGCGCCCAGGCGATGAGCGCCTCCGGTGATCAGAACTTGTTTCATGGACGGTGGCCGGTGCATGCCAAGCTGCAGGGCGGCTTCAATGAAGAGGAAAGAGTGCAATTATCGGGCAAGCCATCAAGGTCGCACGTGTTCTGTGCCCAAAATTCCCGAACGGGTTCAGCGACAATTGCGCTCGTGAGCCAGCCCCGCATGACCGAACCCTCTGATTTGTCCCTACGCATCCACCAAGCCATTGCCCAAGCGGGCGGTTGGCTGGGTTTTGACCGCTTTATGACCATGGCCTTGTACGAGCCGGGGGGCGGTTATTACACCAATGCGCTGCAGAAGTTTGGCGCTCTGCCGGCATCGGGCAGTGATTTTGTCACGGCACCTTTGATGTCGCCGTTGTTTGGCAAAACGTTGGCGGTGCAAGTCCAAGCGGCTTTGCAAGCCACGGGCACCCAAGAAGTGTGGGAATTTGGTGCAGGCACCGGCGCCTTGGCCAAGCAACTGCTGAGCGGTTTGGGCGATGCCATCGGTCGCTACACCATCATCGACCTCTCTGGCACGCTGCGGGCCCGCCAAGCTGACACCTTGCTTGAATACGCTGACAAAGTGCGCTGGCTGGACAGTTGGCCCGAGGTCATTGAAGGGGTCGTGGTGGGCAATGAAGTGTTGGACGCGATGCCTGTGCAATTGCTTCAGCGCAAAAATGGCGTTTGGCATGAGCGCGGGGTGGTGAGCGTTGGCACGGGCTTCGCTTGGCAAGACCAAGTGACGCACTTGCGCCCGCCCGTCGAGATCGAGGGGCCACACGATTACCTCACCGAAATTCATCCGCAGGCCGAGGCCTTTGTGACCAGTTTGGCCGAGCGCATGTTGGCAGGCAAAGGCGGCGCAGCCTTCTTCTTGGACTATGGTTTTCCGGAAGCCGAATACTTTCACCCCCAGCGCCACATGGGCACGCTCATGTGCCATCAGCTGCACCAAGCGGACGACAATCCGCTGCTCGACGTGGGCCAAAAAGACATCACCGCCCATGTGAATTTCACTGGCGTGGCCTTGGCGGGACAAAACGCTGGCTTGGAAGTTTTGGGTTACACCAGCCAAGCGTGGTTTTTATTGAACTTGGGCCTGGCCGAGCAGATGGCCAAGGCCTCACTGGCAGAGCGCAGCCAAGCGCAAAGGCTGATCAACGAACACGAAATGGGCGAGTTGTTCAAGGTGATCGGGTTTTCTACCTCAGCCGATTGGGACGCTTTGGGATTTTCCCAAGGGGACCGATCACACCGCCTCTAAGGGCAGCAAGGTCATTGATGTTGCGTTGGCTGATCGTTGTCTTGTTGGTCTTGATTGTCTTCAGTGGCCTTCAGCCTTGGTTGCAAAAGCTGGGCTTTGGTCGCTTGCCGGGGGACTTTCGGTTTCGTCTGTTTGGGCGAGAGTGGTTTCTTCCCATCACCAGCACCTTGTTGCTCAGCCTCTTGGCAGCCGCCATTGCGCGTTGGCTGTGAGGTCTAAGGTTCTCAAAAAAACAACAGCTTTAACGTGTTACAGTGCAGCACGCCAATGGCGACTTATGCCTTCTCGCTCTTTCTGAGCCGATAGCGCATCCCGGCAGAGGGATGCCAGTCTTGTCCTCCACTGTGCACATCGACCGCCATGCAAGTTTGCGCTGGTTTCAGACGATTTATGGCTTCCTTTTGACGCACCTCTGCACGGTGATGTTCAGTGGCCGACCTTGCGGTCGGTCCATCGGGGGCATTTTTTTTGGCACCGGGACATGCCAAGAACTTCGCCGCAGCGACGTCCCAAGAGGCAAGCAGAGCGGCAAGACCCCTTTCGTTAAAATATATGACACAACAAGACTGTTCACACCAACCCATCTCCATGGGAAAATTCAGAATTCAACCGTGCTCCAGGGTCCTGCCCAATGGGGCTTTCGGGGCTCAAGTTTCCGTGGCCAGTGGCCGTGGCAGTGCCAGCACCGACCGTGTGATGCGTTTTGTGCCTGAATTTGCAACGCCTGATGCCGCCAACCAATATGCCCTCAATGAGGGACTGTTGTGGGTTGAGCGCCAGACGGCCAAACCGATACTGCTTTGAGAAAGACGTTTTAAATGGCTAAAGAAGAACTGATTGAACTGATGGGCGTGGTGAACGAAGTTTTGCCCGACACCCGTTTTCGTGTGACGCTGGACAACGGCCACCAACTGATTGCTTATTCGGCCGGCAAGATGCGTAAAAATCACATCCGCATTTTGGCGGGGGACCGTGTCACGCTCGAACTCTCGCCTTACGATTTGAGCAAAGGCCGCATCAGCTTCCGTCACTTGGCAGGCCGTGCCCCCATGGCCCCACGCCGCCCACCGACCCGTTAATGGCCGCGTTGATCTGCGTCAATTCAACAGACTCTTGAATCGCACAACATGAACCCCAAGTGAATCAACACAGGGGAATTTCATGACCAGTTCGACAGACGCATTGCACATTGTTTGCCCACATTGCCACACCACCAACCGGGTCCGTGTGGCCGATATGGTGCAAGGACCCGATTGCGGTCAATGTCACCAAGCCCTTTTTGAGCAACACCCCTCGACGCTCGATGCGTCCAGCTTTGACAAGCACATTGGCCGCAGCCATGTGCCAGTGCTGGTGGATTTTTGGGCGCCGTGGTGTGGCCCTTGCCGCATGATGGCGCCGGCGTTTGAGCAAGCTGCTGGCCTGTTGGAGCCCCAAGTGCGGCTGGCCAAACTCAACACCGAAGACGAACAAGCCATCGCCGCGCGCTTTCACATTCGGAGCATTCCGACCTTGGCCTTGTTTGTGAACGGCCAAGAAGTGGCGCGTCAAGCAGGCGCCTTTCGCACAGCGGCCGATATCGCCGACTGGACGCGCTCACACCTTTGAATCTTTTTCAGTGCGCATCGTCCCAACGGGACAAGCACTCTGCAATGGCTTGGACTCGGGCAGCCGCAATTTGCGCCCCGATCTGAGGGCCCTTCAGGCCTTGTGCGGCCGCTGCCTGAGCCAGTGGGGCGGTATTGACCGACAACGCGGCTTGTTGGGCTTGCAGCAAGCGGGCTCCTTGGGGATAAGCCGCTTCGGCAAAGCCCTTTCGGCCACGCGCATCGCATTCACAGGCTTGCACAATGTGCGCAAAACGATCGGCCTGACGCAGGGCGTCGCAGCGTTCCAAGAGCCGCATCACGGCCTCGGCATTGAGGTCAGCGCTGCGGTGAATGTGGCCATGCTCACGCGCCACCACTTCTGCCAATTCTTTGGAGTCGGTGGGCACGCGCCATCGCGCGCACACCTGTTGCAACAGTTTCACACTGCGGGTTTCGTGGCCGATGTGCCGAGGCAGCGCGTCTGCCGGGGTGGTGCCTTTGCCCAAGTCGTGCAACATGGCCGCCACGCGCACCGCCAGTGGGGCATTCAGACGCGCGCACATGTCCATCACCAACAGCATGTGCGCTCCGGTGTCCACCTCGGGGTGGTACTCGGCACGTTGGGGCACGCCCCAGAGTCGGTCTAACTCGGGCAACAACACCTTCAAGGCGCCGCAGTCGCGCAGCACCTCGAACATGCGTGAGGGCGTTTCGGTCATTAGCCCTTTGGCCACTTCTTGCCAAACACGCTCGGGCACCAAGTGGTCGACTTCGCCGTCCTCGACCATTTGCCGCATGAGGGCCAAGGTTTCGGGCGCCACTGAAAAGTCTGAGAACCGGGCTGCAAATCGCGCCAATCGCAAGATGCGCACCGGATCTTCGGCAAACGCCGGGGTCACGTGCCGCAAGATTTTGGCCAGCAGATCGGCTTGTCCGCCATAGGGGTCGACGATGTGGCGCTGCCATTCGCTGACCGGTTGCTGTGCATGTGCTTCGGGCACGGCCATCGCATTGACGGTCAAGTCGCGTCTGGCCAAGTCTTCTTCAAGCGTCACATCGGGCGCGGCTTGCACGGCAAAGCCTTTGTAGCCGCGTGCGGTTTTGCGCTCGGTGCGGGCCAAGGCAAATTCTTCGCGGGTCTGGGGGTGCAAAAACACAGGAAAGTCTTTGCCCACAGGCACATACCCCAAGGCGGTCATCGACTCTGGGGTGCTGCCCACCACCACCCAGTCCCGGTCATTGACGGGCAGCCCCATGAGCGCATCCCGCACCGCTCCCCCCACCACGTAAACAGCCATGCGCGTGGTCACCGGTGGAGTCGGAAGGGTTCTTCAATCGGAATGAAGTCTTGTTCCGCCAAGGCCCCGTCTGTCCAAGCTTTCACGCCCGGCAAAGCGCACACGCGGTCCATGTAGGCCGCCACATCGGCGGGTACAGGCAGGGCATAGGTTTTCAGGCGCATGACGACCGGTGCGAAATAAGCATCGGCCACGCTGAAGTCGCCAAACAACAAAGGCCCGCCGTGTTCGGCCAGCAGGCTGCTCCACAAGGTACACAGGCGCGTTAAGTCGGCGCGCAAGGCGGCGTTGTCGCGCAGGGCCAGTGCCCCCACCTCCGGCAGATGCGCCTCGATGTTCATGGGGCAAGCGCTGCGCAGTCCCATAAAGCCGCTGTGCATGTCGCTGCAAATGCTGCGCGCACGGGCGCGGGCGGCGCGGTCTTGGGGCCAGAGTTTTTTCTCGGGAAACTGCTCGGCGACATATTCGGAAATGGCCAAAGAATCCCAGACCACCAGCCCATCGTGCACCAGCACCGGCACCTTGCCTGACGGGTTGAGCGCCAAAATTTTGTTTTTGAACACCGAGTCGGCAGAAAAGCCGTCAAAGCGCACCAAGACCTCTTTGAACTCAATCCCGGCTTGGCGCAAGAGCACCCCAGGTCGCATGGACCATGAAGAATAGTTTTTATTGCCGATGTAAAGCTCAAGCATGGGGATCTCCTGGGTGATGACGGTGATGTTAATGCCACTTCCCTCGCCATGGGAAAGCGCCGCACAGGGCTTTGTGCCTGAAAGCCCGAATCAATCGGTCGAAATCATTGTTGTGGGCACTGAATGAGCCCCGTTCTTTCGAACTGTCGTTCGACCGCTGGGTGGAAAGAATCCGGGCCTATCGACCGGCGTGCTCGCGCCAAAGGTTGAGTCGACTGCGTGGGCCGCGATGGCCCAAATAGGTCGGGGCCACGCCCGATGCAGATGCCGCAGAAATGCCCAAATCGGCTAAGCCCGGCCACTGGCCCGAGGCGATGTTGTCCACTTTCATGGAGGCCAAATTGTCCCGACTCATCAGCGGTTCGCCGGGCAACATTTCCATGGCCATGGCTTGCAGCCAGCCCATCCATGTCGGTAAGCCCACCACGCTTCGGCCGCGCCCATGGTTCACGCCGGCCCATTGACCGGCAGCTTGCACCAGCTCGCCCAGAGTCATCACTTCGGGGCCACACAGCTCGTAGGTTTGGCCAATGGTGTCGGGCCGCTGCAAGCTGGTCACCACCGCTCGAGCGACATCGCCTACCCAAACAGGTTGAAAGCGCGTCTGCTGACGCGCCAAGGGCATGACCGGGGCGAGGGCTTGCAAGTCGGCAAAGAGGTTGAGAAATTTGTCTTCGGCCCCAAAGATCACGCTCGGCCGCAGCACAGTGAGTTGCAGTGGCGCTTGCTGCAGCACAGCTTCCCCCCGCGCTTTGCTGCGCTGGTACATCGAGGGCCCTTGCGCATCGGCCCCCAAGGCGCTGACATGCACCAAACGCTGAACCCCCGCCACTTGCATGGCTTGGGCGATCTTGCGAGGCAGTTCGGTGTGCACCTGCTCGAATCGTTCATTGCTGCCATGCAAAACCGCCACCAGATTGACCACGGCATCGTGCCCCGGCATCAATCTCGCCAAATCGGCTTCCTTGTGCACCGAGGCTTCGAGCACGGTCAAACCTGGCAGACCTTGAATACGGGCCGCATGGCTGGCGCGCCGAGTGGGCACCGTGATGTGCCAGCCCAAACGGGCCAGCTGCTCACACACTTGACGGCCTACAAAACCACTGCCACCCAAAACCAGAACGCGCTGCATATGTGGCTCAAGCCGTTGGGGTGGGCTTGGCCAGCCATTGCGTGGCCAACTCAACCCAATAGGTGCCGCCCAGAGGAATCAGGTCGTCATTGAAGTCGTAGCTCGGGTTGTGCAAGGTGCAAGGGCCACCGCCGTGGCCCATTTCACGGTGCGCGCCATCGCCGTTGCTGATGAAGACATACGCCCCAGGCTTGGCTTGCAGCATGTAGGAGAAGTCTTCGGCACCCATGGTGGGCTCTTGCACCATGACCTGCTCGGCGCCCACAATGCCGGCCATCACTTGCCGTGCAAACTCGGCCTCTGCTGCGCTGTTGATGGTGGGCGGGTAGTTGCGGTCAAATTCAAACTCGCATTTGGCCTCGAACGCGGTGCAAATGGACTCGGCAATTTGCCGCATGCGCGATTCGATCAAATCAAGCACTTCAATGCTGAAGGTACGCACCGTGCCTTGCAGCTCGCAGAAATCGGGCACCACATTGGTGGCTTCGCCGGCATGGATCATGGTGACCGAAATCACGCCAGCGTCGACTGGTTTTTTGTTGCGGGTGATGATGGTTTGGAAGGCCTGCACCATTTGGCAGGCGATCGGCACCGGGTCAACCCCGTTGTGCGGCAGGGCCGCATGGCTGCCCTTGCCGCGAATGGTGATCTTGAACTCGTTGCTCGATGCCATCACGGGGCCAGGGCTGACGGCAAACGTGCCGACTGCGGCGCCCGGCCAGTTGTGCATGCCGAAAACGGCTTGCATTGGAAATTTTTCGAACAAGCCGTCTTTGATCATTTCGCGTGCGCCGCCGCCGCCTTCTTCAGCGGGTTGAAAGATCAGGTAGACGGTTCCGTCAAAGTCTCGGTGTTTCGAAAAATGTTTGGCAGCAGCCAGCAGCATGGCCGTGTGGCCATCGTGCCCGCAAGCGTGCATCTTGCCTTGGTGCTTGCTGGCATGCGCAAAGGTGTTGAACTCTTGCATCGGCAAGGCATCGATGTCGGCCCGCAAGCCAATGCCGCGGCCGCAAGCGCCACCGTCACGGCCATGGACAATGCCGACCACCCCCGTGGTGCCCATGCCCCGGTGAATGGGAATGCCCCAATCCGTCAGCTGTTGGGCGACCACATCGGCAGTGCGCACTTCTTGAAAGCACAGCTCGGGGTGAGCGTGAATGTCTTTGCGAATGGCCGCGATGCTGGCCGCGTCGGTGAGAATGGTATCGATGAGCTTCATAAAGTGCAGTCTAGCGGGAGTTGAATATCTTTGCCAAGAGGACGATTCACGAGGCCTATCTGGCCGCAAAAAGGCATGCAGAGCGTGCAAAATCCGAGTTCCATGACCCCCAGTTTCATTGCTTCGCCCCTTTGGGGCTTTCCCCTCCTTGTGTTGACCCCCCGCTTTTGGAGGGCCGCTGGCTTGGCCCTCGGCTTGGCCGGCTTGTCGATGGGCCTGACCGCGGCGCCGCTGTTGACCTGCCAAGTCAGTTACGCAGGGACCGTGCACACCGTGACGGCCCGCCCGGTCGAAGACCCTTATCCCGTGCCCTCGGTCGATATTGGCGGGCGGTTCTGGTTCAAAGCGGTCATGGTGGGGCAGGGGCAACACATTCGGCGCATTCTTTTGTACACCTACCTGGACGCATCGCCACACCCGGTGCTGGTGCATCAGGCCAAATATTTGCCGCCCTTTCAAGCCTCGCCTTCGGGTGGTGCGCGCTCCCCGGCCCAAGCCATGGATTTGACGGGGCAGCATTACCTCTATGCCGGTCCGGTGGAGCGCGAGCTGATCTACAGCTGCACGCTAGAGGGGGTCCAGCCATGATGCGATCTTTATGGATGGGCCTTTTGCTGGGGTTGGCGGCCCATGCCGGCGTATGGGCGCAAGCCGCACGGCCCCCAGCCTTGACGGTGCTGTTCGCAGGCGACACCGTGTTGGACGATGATGCGGGCCGCTTGATTGCCGCTGGCGGCGACCCTTTTGCTGATTTTGCAAAAGTGTTCGCCCAAGCCGATATCCGCATTGCCAACCTGGAATGCGTGGTCGCCACACGCGGCGATGCGGGCCACAAAAACTACACATTCCGGGCCCATCCGCGTGTCTTGCCGGTGGTGAAAAAACACTTTGATGCGGTGGCCTTGGCCAACAACCATTCGGGCGATTTTGGTCGCGAAGCGTTTGCCGAAATGTTGGATTTGTTGCAGCAAAACGGGCTGGGCCAGATGGGGGGTGGCCGCAATTTGTCGCAAGCGCACGCGCCTTGGATGGTCGAAAAAAATGGCCTGCGGGTGGCGTTTTTGAGTTACAACGAATTCATGCCCCGCAGCTTTGAAGCCGATCACAACGCACCCGGCGTGGCTTGGAGTGAAGACGAACAAGTGGTGGACGACATTCGCAAAGCGCGCCAAGTGCACCGGGCCGACTTGGTCATTCCGATCATGCACTGGGGCTGGGAAAACGAACCGATAGCCAACAAGCGCCAACGCCAATTGGCCCGAGTGATGGTGGCCGCAGGCGCCGATGCCGTGATCGGTGGCCATCCCCACGTGACCCAAGACATTGAGCACATCGAGGGCAAACCTGTCATCTACAGCGTGGGCAATTTCGTCATGAAAGAGACCGACAACGAGCAACAGCGCCAGGGCTGGGTGTTGCAACTCGAGCTGGACTCACAAGGGGTGCGCAGCTTTCATACCCATGTGGCACAGATTCGCTTGGACGGCATTCCCGAGCGCAACGAACGCGTGGCCAGTCCTTGTTGGCAACGGGGCCAGCAGCAGCTCGGGCAATGTGTGGCTGGGCGGCCTGTGACCACCTCCTCCAAGCCCTGAAAACCATGTCCATGAACACCTCCCATACGACCCTGGTGAAAGGGGCCTGCCCGCACGACTGTCCCGACACCTGTGCTCTGTTGACCACGGTTGAAGACGGGCGTGCCACCAAGGTTCAGGGCAACCCCGAACACGCGCCCACCGATGGCGTGTTGTGCACCAAGGTCGCCCGTTACACCGAGCGCACTTATCACCCCGAGCGTTTGCTGCAGCCGCTGCGCCGCACAGGGCCCAAAGGGTCGGGCCAGTTTGAGCCTGTGGGCTGGGATGAGGCTTTGGACGCCATCGCGGCGCGGCTCAAAACCATTGCCGCACGCGACCCACAAGCCATCTTGCCCTACAGCTATGCCGGCACCATGGGACTGGTGCAAGGCGAGTCGATTGCGGCGCGGTTTTTTCACCAGCTGGGCGCCTCCTTGTTGGACCGCACGATTTGCGCCTCCGCTGGCGCAGAGGCACTGACGCAAACCCTCGGCAACAAAGTGGGCATGAAAGTGGCGTTTTTTGCCGAATCCAAATTGATCGTCATTTGGGGCAGCAATTCGATCGGCAGCAACTTGCACTTTTGGCGTGTGGCGCAAGAGGCCAAGCGCCAAGGGGCCAAGCTGGTGTGCATCGACCCACGCCGCAGTGAAACCGCCGACAAATGCCACGAGCACATTGCCCTGCGCCCGGGCACCGATGCGGCTTTGGCCTTGTCGCTCATGCACGAGTTGATCGTGCACGATGGGCTGGATGCCGATTACCTTGAGCAATACACCCTGGGCTGGGAGGCCCTCAAGGCCCGTGCCTTGCAGTGGCCACCCGAACGCGCAGCCGAGGTGTGTGGCATTCCTGTAAAGCAAATTCAAGATTTGGCGCGCGATTGGGGCACCATCAAACCTGCCGCCATTCGCCTCAACTACGGCATGCAGCGCGTGCGCGGCGGCGGCAATGCGGTCCGAGCCATCGCTTGTTTGCCTGCGCTCACGGGGGCATGGCGACACCGTGCAGGTGGACTGTTGCTCAGCAGCTCGGGGCATTTTCCCGTGCGGCGTGCCGCCTTGCAGCGGCCCGATTTGTTGGGCGAGCGGCGTCCGCGCACGCTCAATATGTCGACCATTGGGGACGATTTGTTGCGACCCTCTTCGGCCGAGTTTGGGCCTCAGGTGGAGGCCTTGATCGTCTACAACAGCAACCCTGTGGCGGTGGCGCCCGAATCAGGCAAAGTGGTGCAGGGCTTTGCGCGCGAAGACCTGTTCACCGTGGTTTTGGAACACTTTCAGACCGACACGGCCGACCATGCCGATTTCATCTTGCCGGCCACCACGCAGCTCGAACATTGGGACATCCACACCAGCTATGGCCACACCGATGTGCTGTTGAACCAACCGGCCATCGCGCCCGTGGGGCAGGCCCGCACCAACACCGATATTTTCCGTGCGCTGGCGGCGCGCATGGGCTTTGACGACCCGTGTTTTTTAGACAGTGACGAGGCCTTGTGCCGCAGTGCCATCGGCGATGCGCAAGATTTTGCGCAATTGCTGACGCATGGCTTTGCCTCTTTGCCTGTGCCCGATGCGCCATTTGCGCAGGGCGGCTTCCCTACGCCATCGGGGCGTTGTGAGTTTTTCAGCCAGCGCTTGGCCGATCAAGGTTTGGATGGCTTGCCGGACCATGTGCCCAATTACGAAGTGACAGATCCCAATGGGCGTTATCCGCTGGCCATGATCTCGCCACCGGCCCGCAATTTTTTGAACTCCACCTTTGTCAACGTGCAAAGTTTGCGCGACATCGAAACCGAGCCTGTGCTGGAAATGCACCCGCAGGACGCACAGGCCCGAGGCATCGAGGACGGTGTGGTGGTCCGGGTCTTCAACGACCGAGGCGTTTACCACTGCCGGGCGCGGTTGAACCAGCGGGCCCGGCCGGGCGTGGTTCATGGCTTGGGCATTTGGTGGCGCAAGTTGGGCTTGAATGGCACCAATGTGAACGAGTTGACCAGCCAACACCTGACCGATCTGGGTCGTGCGCCTGTTTTCTACGACTGTTTGGTTGAGGTGGCACCCGATCCGTCATTTGTAGCCGCCCCTGCCAAGAAAGAAAGCCATGCCTGAATTGAAGATTGAGCGACAACACCAACTGGGCCTGACCGGGGCCCGCGCCGTTGCTGAGCAATGGCGCGAGCAGGCCGAACAAGAGTGGGGCATGACCTGCACATCTGAGCCGGGCGAGACCACGGACTGCATGCACTTCGAACGCAGTGGCGTGAGCGGCTCATTGACGGTGACGGCCACCCGCTTTGACTTGCAGTTGAAGCTGGGGTTTTTGCTGGGCGCTTACAGCGGCAAGATCGAAGAAAAAATTCGCGCCAACTTGGACGATTTGCTCGGACCCGAGTCGGCGAATTGAGCGCTGGGGCGTCTTGGCAGGGCCTGACGCCTTTGGCCTCAAGGCAGTTCTTTGTTGACCTCGGCGGTGGCTGACGGACGCGGCCCAATGTTGCCCAGTCGGGCTTTGAGCGACTGAGGTTGGCGCGTCAGAATGGTGGCGTAGTTGGTGGTGTTGGACAACACTTTCTTCACATAGTCGCGCGTTTCATTGAAGGGAATGTTTTCTGCCCAGATGGCGGCTTCCAGCACGGGGCCGTTGCGCCAACTGCGGGGCCGACCCGGACCGGCGTTGTAGGCCGCTGTGGCCATGGGCATCGAGCCCTCAAAGTCGTCCAGCACCAATTTCAGATACGCCGTGCCGATGGCCACGTTGACTTCGCGGTCGTTGATTTGCTCGGGTGTGAACTGGGTCATGCCGATTTTCTTGGCGGTCCATTTGGCGGTGGCGGGCATGACCTGCATCAGCCCCGAAGCCCCCACGTGCGAGCGCGCGTCCATGATGAAGCGGCTTTCTTGTCGAATCAGGCCATACACAAAAGCCGGGTCGAGTTTGATCTCACCGGCGCGCCGCACCACGGTCTCACGCAATGGCATGGGAAAGCGCTGGTCAAAATCGATCACCTCTTTGGTGCGATCGCTGGTGTTGATGCAGCGGTCCCAAACTTGGCGCTGGCAAGCCAAATCTGCAGCGGCCAGCAACTCACGGTCGTTCATGCCGCCCGGGGTGTGCAGGTTGGTGGAGTAGTTCCATTCGCGGATGCCCTCGGGCCGCAGACCGATCTGGATGGCATACAAGGCCCGTTGCAGTCCGGCGTTGGCCAAGGCGTTGGCTTTTTCTGCGGCCGTCAAGGCGCTTGGGCGCTCGGGTGCCGTGATCGACTGGCCCAGATCTTCCAGCGCCAGTTGCTCATAAAAACCTTTCACGCTGGCGATGTTGCGCAACAAGCTTTGCGCTTCTTGTCGCTGGGTCGCATCCGAAGCGGTGGCCATCAGTGCGCGCGCACGCCAGTACACCCAAGTGGGGTCTTTCATCGACTCGGCACTCATCGCTTGCGTGGCGGTGAGCACCTGACGCCATTGGCCTTGGCGCAGAGCGGCTCGCACCTTCCAGCCCAACAGATCGTCGTTCAGATCGCTGTCTTTTTGCACCTTGGCAAAGTAGCTGGCCGCGTTGTCTTGAAGCCTCAAGGCGGCTTGCTTGCCAATCACGGCCCAGGTCCAGTTGCGCTCTTCGGGACTGAGTTGAATCGACCAGCGCCGGTTCAGCAAGTCGGCGGCATCGTCAGGGTCTTTGGCCGAGAGGCGAATCAAGGCCAACACCGCCATCTCTTTGCGGCTGCGGGTGAGGGCCAAGACGCGTTTGTCCAGATATTTGGCAGGATCTGCATGGATCAGGCTGATTTGTTCTGACTGTCGCGGGGCCTCGATGTCCACCGCGGCTTGTGCGGCGCGGGGTCGGTTGGCGTCCATCGCGATGCGGGCTTTGCGCCACAAATCCAACCCATCAATTTGTTTGCCCGAATGCAAATGCTCGGCCACATACGTGCAGCCGTCATCGGCCTCTCGCAGGGCATACCAATGGCGCAGGGCTTCTTCTGCAACATTGGCTTTGCTGTTCATGGCTTCGGTGGCCAGGGCATAGCAGCGCACTTCTCGGTCATCGCGCATGCGGTAGCGCGGGTACTCGGCGGTGAAGGTGGCCCAGTCTCGGCGTTTGCCCAGCAAAAGCAGCCAGTCGTTGCGCAAGCGGTCTTCGTAATAAGTGCCGGCATAGCGGGTTAAAAAACTGCGGATGTCGGACTCGGATGCGGTGTCGAGTTTGGCGCGCATTTCCCAATAGGCGGCCAGCGGCTCGAGCACATGGCCCCGGGTTTGCGGCAATAAAGCCGACAAGCGGGTTTTGTCACCCCGTTTGAAGGCCTGTTGCATGTCCAAAAGGGTGTCATCGCCCTTGTTTTGGGCGAGTGTTGCGGTGCTGCAAAGGCCCGTCAAAGCCAAGGCGCCAACCAGTGTCAAAATCTGTGTGAATTTCATGGGTCAATTATGGACAAAGCCGAAGCAAAAAAAGCCCTGCGCAAAGCCTTGATAGAAGAAAGGTTGAACCTGCCCGACCGAATGGCACGGGCAGAGGCCTTGCAACGCGTCATGCGCATTTGGCTGTTTGACCGTCCTGACACCGTGATTGGCGCCTATTGGCCCATCAAGGGCGAGTTTGATCCCTTGCCCGTGCTGCACCGCTGGAAAGAAGACGGTGAGTTGAATGGCGAGCCGCAGCGCCGCCGCATCGGCTTGCCGGTGGTCAACAAGCAGCACAAAACCCTGACCTTTCACACTTGGTATCCCGGCTGCGCCATGGAAGAAGACGCTTACGGCATTCCCAAGCCCAAAGACACCGAGGTCATCGTGCCCACCTTGTTGTTTGTGCCTTGTGTGGGCTATGGCACGGGCGGCTACCGCTTGGGTTATGGCGGTGGCTTTTACGACCGCACCTTGGCCACGCTGCAACCCAAACCCTTCACGGTGGGCTTGGGCTTCACCCAAGGCTTTGTCGACGACTTGGAACCCGAAGACCATGACGAGCCTTTGGATGCGATCTTGAACGACAACGGAGTGGTGTGGCCGGTTTAAGGCCACGCTGAACGCCATGGCCCGACCCAAATCAGCAACCCACGACATCAAGCGCGATGCAATCCTCGACATCGCGGCGCAATGCTTTGCCCAGCGCAGTTACCCTGCGGCCAGCATGAACGAGATCGCCACGGCGTGTGGCACCTCCAAGGCGCGGCTGTACCACTATTACGAGAGCAAAGAAGCGATTCTTTTTGACCTGTTGGACCGCCACACCCAGCGCTTGTTGGCATTGATTGCGCAGACCGAGGCGATCGCGCAGCGCAAGAATCTGGACGACCGGGCCACGCTGCACGAATTGGTGCGGGCGTTTTTGCAAGAGTACGAAACCTCGGCCACCCGCCATGCGGCCTTGCTCAACGACACGCAGTTTTTGAGCGACGCGCCCGACCCGGCGCTGGGCAGTGCCTTGGTCTCGCCCCGCGACCTGATCTTGAACCGCCAGCGCGACATCGTCGCGGCCATGACGCGGTTTATGAAACGCGCTTACCCCGGCCGCTTGACCCCCACCAACCAAACCGCCCTGACCATGATGCTGTTGGGCATGATCAACTGGACGTTCACGTGGCTGCGCCCGGGCGGTCCCATCAGCTACGCCGCATTTGCAGAAGAAGTCATTTCGATGCTCGAAAAAGGCCTCGGTTGAACGCATCCGCCGTTTAACAATGCGTAATGCATTTCGTTTAGGTAAAATTTAAATTCCACTGACCGGAGTCTTTTTCATGTCCCAAGCATCCCCCCAAGCCCCCGCAAAGGCCTTTGCCAGCCAAGCCGACTTGAGCGAGAAAAAAATCACGTTTGAGCAACTCAGCGCGCATTGCTGGGCCTACACCGCAGAGGGCGACCCCAATTCGGGCGTCATCATCGGTGACCGTTTCATCATGGTCAGCGATGCGACGGCCACGCCCGCCATGGCGCAAGACTTGATCAAAAAGATCCGCACCGTCAGTGACTTGCCCATCAAATATGTGCTGCTCACGCACTACCACGCGGTGCGTGTGCTGGGCGCTTATGCCTATGCCGCCGAGGGCGCCACCGAAATCATTGCGAGCGAAGGCACGCTGGGCCTCATCAAAGAGCGCGGCGCGCAAGACATGAAAAGCGAGATGGAGCGTTTTCCACGCCTGTTTCGCGGCGCAGACAGCGTGCCCGGTCTGACGTGGCCCACCATGGTGGTCGGCGGGGGTGATCCCACCAAAGGCGAAGTGCCCGGCAAGCTCAGCATCAATTTGGGTGGCGTGGTGGTGCAAATCTGGCACCCCGGTCCGGGGCACACCCGGGGCGACACCATTGCATGGGTGGAAGAAGAAAAAGTCCTCTTCTCTGGCGATTTGGTGGAGTACGAGGCCGGGGTCTACACCGGCGACGCCCAACTCGAAGAATGGCCAGCCACGCTTGAAGCCTTGCGCGCTTTGAAGGCCGAGTACATCGTGCCGGGTCGGGGCGAAGCCATGAAGGGCAACGCCAATGTGAACAAGGCGCTCGACTACACCAAGCGCTGGGTCGAGACACTGTACAAGGCCGGCCAAGAAGCCGTGGCGGCCAAAATGGATTTGAAAGCGGCCATGGCCCACACCCGCAAGAGCATGGACCCGGTTTTTGGCCATGTGTTCATTTATGAACACTGCCTGCCGTTTGACGTGACCCGCGCTTATGACGAAGCCAGCGGCATCAAAAACCCCCGCATCTGGACCGCCGAGCGGGACATGGAAATGTGGAAGGCCCTGCAAAGCTGAAGCTACCGGCCCGTTGCCGATACCCTCAAACCCGCCCCTTGTTGGCGGGTTTTTCGCTGGGGCTCAGGGCTTGACGAGTTCGCGCAGGTCGCGTTCATAGCCGCGCATTTTGCGCACCAAACGCTGGCGCTGTTCGGGGCTGGTGGTGTTGTGCAGTTGGGTCAAGTTTTCACAGGCTTGTTGTGACATTTTTTGCATCACCATCCGGTCTGTTTCGTTGGGCGGCATGAACCAACGCTGCCAGACCCGCCACAACTCGGCTTCTGCTTGCTCTTGCGGCATATCGCTCTGGGCCAATTTGCGCAGAGCGGTCAACAACTCTTGTTCCCGCCGCAAACGCTCTTGCCGACCCCATTCGGGTTGCCAAGGCGATTGGCTCACTTGGGTTTTGATGAGCGCGGTTTGCGCGGCCGTCAAATCGCCATAAAAAGATTGGTAACGCTCTAGGGTTTTTTCAGTCCGCCGCTCTAGCCTTTCGGCGGCACTGCCTTGCAGCCATTCTTTGTCCCAGGCTTCATTTTTGGTTTCAAAGTGCCGAGCCAAATGACTCAATTGCCGAGGCCCCAACTGGGTCACCACTGGCGCGGCTTGGCTCACCATGACCCGCATGCTGCGGTCCATGCGGGTTTGAATGTCGGTCCACACCCCGCACACTTGGCTGGCCTGCACGGGGCCTTGGCTGAGATCGATGCCTCGTTGCAACAACTCCAGGTAAGTGGGCAACTCTTGCGTGCGATGCCATTGGTGCACTTGCGACAAGGCTTCTTTGACCCGTGTGGACTGGCTGTCGTTGAACGACACGGCGCTGTCTAGCCACCAATACGACAGGGTGGGCAATTGCTGGTAGCCCAATTTGACGGCACTGCAGCCCTGCAGCAACACGAGCGTCGAGAGGGCCAAAAGGAGTCGAATCATCACAAGCTTTCTTTGGCGGGTCGGCGTGTTACGGCTTGAGCGAAGTGCTCAGGGGCCGATGACTTGCAGCCCTGTGGCCGAGGGCTCCATGAGCGAGCAGCCTGACGGCGTTTGCCCAGAAGCCCCGGCGACCCAGCGGGAAGAATGTCCCGAGTGGGGGCGATCTTATGCGGGACAGGGGCGGCGATAATTGTGGCGTATTTGAAGACCGCCACAACGCTGTGGCCATTTGAAAGTTTGTCCGCATGTCCACCTCTGAACAGCCCCAGATTGATGTCGTCGTGATGGCCGCCGGCAAAGGCACGCGCATGAAAAGCCGTTTGCCCAAAGTCTTGCAGCGTTTGGCAGGTGTGCCCTTGGTGCAGCATGTCTTGAACACCGCCTCTCAACTGAACGCCCGTTCGGCAGTGGTGATCACGGGGCACGGCGCAGAGCAAGTCGAGCCGGTGGTGCTGGCGCCCAACCCCGCCTTGGCGGTGCAGTGTGTGCGGCAAGAGCCGCAGTTGGGCACGGGCCACGCCGTGCAACAAGCGGTGCCGGTTTTGCCCGACGATGGCGTGGTGGTGGTGTTGTCGGGCGATGTGCCCTTGACGCAAGCGGACACCCTGCAAGCCTTGATTGCGCAGTGTGGGGGCCAGCAATTGGCTTTGCTCACCATCGAGTTTGCCGACCCCAGCGGCTACGGCCGCATCGTGCGCCAAGGTCATGCGGTGCAAGCCATCGTCGAGCAAAAAGACGCCACCGAGGCGCAGCGCCATATTCAAGAGGTCTACAGCGGCATCATGGCGGTGCCGGCCAAGCTGCTCAAAGCGTGGTTGGCACGCCTCGACAACAAAAACGCACAAGGCGAGTACTACTTGACCGATGTGGTGAAGATGGCGGTGGCCGATGGCGTGCCCGTGGTGGCGCACAAAATCACCGACGCCGTGCAAGTGGCGGGCATCAACAGCCCCTTGCAATTGGCCGAGTTGGAGCGTGCCCACCAATTGCGCCAAGCGCACCGCTTGATGGCGCAAGGGGTGCGCATGAAAGACCCGGCGCGCTTTGATTTGCGCGGCCAACTCATTTGCGCGGAAGACGTCGAAATTGATGTCAACTGCATTTTTGAGGGCCGAGTGGCTTTGGGCGAAGGCGTGAAAGTTGGGGCCCATTGCGTGTTGGCCAATTGCGACATCGCAGCCGGTGCCGTGATCCACCCCTTCACCCACATTGACGGTGAAAAGCTCGGGGTGAGCGTGGGCGAGGGTGCCTTGGTTGGTCCTTTTGCGCGCCTGCGCCCCGGCGCAAAACTGGGGGCTGAGGTGCACATTGGCAATTTTGTGGAAGTCAAAAACAGCACCTTGGCCGCAGGTGCCAAAGCCAATCACTTGGCCTATTTGGGCGATGCCACGGTCGGCGAGCGTGTGAACTATGGCGCGGGCAGCATCACGGCCAACTACGATGGCGCCAACAAGCACCGCACCGTGATCGAGGCCGATGTGCACATTGGCAGCAACTGTGTCTTGGTGGCACCGGTGACAATCGGCGCCGGCGGCACGGTGGGCGGTGGCTCCACCATCACCAAGAGCACCGAGCCTGATGCTTTGAGCGTGGCGCGCGGCAAACAAATCAGCATTGCCAACTGGGCGCGGCCACAAAAGAAAAAATAAGCCCCTCGGCTTTACGGCTTGGGCATTGCAGCTTGGGTTGCTGACCAAGGTTGTTCAGTGGGGCCGGTTCGGCAAGACCGGCCAAGTGGTGGTGAACTTGGCCCGCTTGGTTGAAAAGAAGGCCTTCACATTGCGCACATTGGCGTCTTCGGTGAACAAGCTCTGGCTGATGGCCAAATAGTGCGGCATGTCACGGGCTTGCACCACCAACATGAAATCGGGCCCAGGGGACACCCGCCAACATTGCTGCACAGCCGCGTGGGCGACGGCGCGTGCTTCAAAAGCATCCAAAGCTTCACTGCCTTGCTTGTCCAGCGACACCTCAATCAGGGCCGTCAGGCCATGGCCTTGCAGGGCCGCCAATTTGTCGGTGTTCAACACCGCAATTTGTCGCTCGATCCAGCCGCCGTCAAGCAAGCGCTTCACGCGCCGCAGGCAGGTGGGGGGCGAGACATTGACCTTTTCGGCCAAGGCCACATTGCTGATGTTGGCATCGTGCTGCAACAGGTTTAACAACTGCAGATCGATCTGGTCAAGTTCGATGGGTTCCATAAAGAGAATTTTATTGAAATAAAATTTCAAATGTATAGATTCAAGAAATATTATTTCGAAATAAATCATTTATTGATTCATAATTTTTCTTGCTTCTCTCTAACATCGCGCCAGTTTGTTCAAAGCAACCCTCACGGAGTTTTCACATGTGTGGCATCGTCGGCGCCGTTTCTTCCCGCAATATCGTTCCTGTCCTCGTGCAAGGTTTGCAACGCTTGGAATACCGAGGCTATGACTCTTGCGGTGTCGCCGTTCACGCGGTCAGCCTCCACGGAGGGTCGGGTGGGTTGCAACGCGCACGCAGCACATCGCGTGTGGCCGAATTGATGGACCAAGTCACGGCCGACCACATTCAGGGCGGCACGGGCATCGCTCACACCCGCTGGGCCACGCATGGCGCACCGGCGGTGCACAACGCCCACCCGCATTTCAGCCACGGCACGGGGGCGGCCGATGCCAAGCCGGGCAAAGTGGCATTGGTGCACAACGGCATCATTGAAAACCACGAAGAACTGCGCGCCACGCTGCAAGCCAAGGGCTATGTTTTTCTCAGCCAAACCGACACCGAGGTCATCGCGCACTTGGTCGACAGCGTGTACGACGGCGATATTTTTGAGGCGGTGAAAACCGCCGTGCGCCAATTGCATGGGGCCTACGCGATTGCTGTTTTTCACAAGGACGAACCGCACCGCGTGATCGGTGCACGTGCAGGCTCGCCACTGATCTTGGGTGTGGGGCAGCAGGAAACATTTTTGGCCAGCGACGCGATGGCCTTGGCTGGTGTGACCGACCAAATCGTTTACCTGGAAGAGGGCGATGTGGTCGACCTTCAGTTGGGCAAATATTGGGTCGTTGATCGCGAGCACAAAGCCACCACACGCGCTGTCAAAACCGTGCACGCCCACAGCGGCGCCGCCGAGTTGGGGCCTTACCGCCACTACATGCAAAAAGAAATTTTTGAGCAACCGCGCGCCATCGCCGACACGCTGGAAGGCGTGGAGGGCATCACGCCCGAGTTGTTTGGCGACGGTGCATATTCCACTTTCAAGGCCATCGACAACGTCTTGATCTTGGCTTGTGGCACCAGCTATTACAGCGGCTGTGTGGCCAAGTACTGGATTGAGGCGATCGCCAAAGTGCCTTGCCAAGTTGAAATCGCCAGTGAATACCGCTATCGGGAATCGGTGCCCAATCCCAAAACACTCATCGTCACCATCACCCAAAGCGGCGAGACCGCAGACACCTTGGCCGCACTGCGCCACGCGCAAAGTTTGGGCATGACGCACACCCTCACCATTTGCAATGTCGCCACCAGCGCCATGGTGCGCGAGTGCAAGCACGCCTATGTCACGCGCGCCGGGGCCGAGATTGGCGTGGCCTCCACCAAGGCCTTCACCACCCAGTTGGCCGGCTTGTTTTTGCTGACGCTGGCGCTGGCCCAAACCAAAGACCGTTTGAGCGAAGAGGAAGAAGCCAAGCACATCAAAGACATGCGCCACTTGCCGGCCGCTTTGCAAGCCGTGCTGGCATTGGAGCCCCAAATCATCAGCTGGTCAGAAGAGTTCGCCAGCAAAGAAAACGCTTTGTTTTTGGGCCGTGGCACGCACTACCCCATTGCGCTTGAAGGCGCATTGAAGCTCAAAGAAATCACCTACATCCACGCTGAAGCCTACGCCGCAGGCGAGCTCAAGCACGGCCCGTTGGCGCTGGTCACCAGCGCCATGCCGGTGGTGACGGTGGCACCCAATAACGAGTTGCTGGAAAAACTCAAAAGCAATATGCAAGAAGTCCGTGCGCGTGGCGGGGTGCTGTATGTGCTGGCCGATGGCGACACCAAGATCGAAAGCAGCGAAGGTGTGAACGTGATTCGCATGCCCGAGCATTACGGCGTCTTGTCCCCCATCTTGCACGTGGTGCCGCTGCAATTGCTGTCGTACCACACCGCCTGTGCGCGCGGCACGGATGTGGACAAACCTCGCAACTTGGCCAAGAGTGTCACGGTTGAGTGACATCGAAGTTCTCACCTCGCGTGTGCATGGCAAAGGCGTCTTTGCCACTCGCCACATGGCCGCAGGCGAGCGGGTCATCGAGTATGTGGGTGAGGTGATCACCATGGCGGAGGCGCTGCGGCGCCATCCGCATGACCCTTTGCAGCCCGATCACACGTTTTACTTCCACATGGATGACGGTCGCGTTATTGACGCGCACATTGGCGGGAATGATTCGAAATGGATCAACCATTCGTGTCGCCCCAATTGCGAGCCCACTTTAGTGAAGGGCCGTGTGTTCATTCAAACGCGCAGGCCAGTGTTTCGTGGCGAAGAGCTGACATTTGATTACAGCCTGTTCAGCGACGAGCCGATGACCGAGGCCTTGAGGGCACGTTATGCCTGTCGGTGTGGCAACAAGAAATGCCGTGGGACGATGCTGGCCAAATTAGAAGCGCCAGACCAATCGGGCGCAGCTTAAAGCGACTGGCGTTTTTGCTCGCGCAGCATGAAAAGGTAGAGGCTTTCCACTTTGTCGCGCGCCCAAGGTGTTTTGCGCAAAAACTTCAAGCTGGAACTCACGCTGGGGTCGTGGGTGAAACAACGTATTGGAATGCGAGCACCCAAATCGTCCCAGCCAAAATAATCGGCCAATTGCGTCACCATGGCTTCCAGCGTGATGCCATGCAGCGGGTTGCGCACTTGTTTGGGGTCGGGTGACTGGTCTTGCATGGCTTTTTCAGATCAAGGGCGAGCACTCGCGTGCAGGTGCTGGGCCAAAGACTCGGCAACTTTGATGCCGTCCACCCCCGCCGACAAAATGCCGCCGGCATAGCTGGCGCCTTCACCTGCGGGGTACAGGCCTTGGGTGTTGGTGCTTTGGTGGTCTTCGCCTCGGGGGATGCGCAAGGGTGAAGAGGTGCGCGTTTCGATGCCCGTCATGACCGCATCGGCCATGTCGTAGCCCTTGATCTTGCGGCCAAAAACCGGCAACGCTTCTCGCATGGCCTCCACCGCGTAATCGGGCAAGACGGTGGCGAGATCAACCCACTTCACCCCAGGCTTGTAAGAAGGTTGCACTTGGCCACATGCCGCACTGGGCCGATGCGACAAGAAGTCACCGACCAATTGTCCAGGCGCTTCGTAAGTGCCACCTCCGGCCTGAAATGCCCGGCTTTCCAAATCGCGCTGCAACACGATGCCGGCCAAAGGGTGCGTCACGGGTGGGTGCTGTTGTGCCATGGCCTCGGCTTCTTGCGCCAATTGCAAGCCTTCTTCTGGGCCAAAAGCGGCTTGCCAAGCGGCGCGGTCCAGCGGGTAGTCGGATGGCTCGATGGCCACCACCATGCCGGCATTGGCGTTGCGCTCGTTGCGTGAGTATTGGCTCATGCCGTTGGTGACCACGCGGCCGGGTTCGCTGGTGGCCGCCACCACAGTGCCGCCGGGGCACATGCAAAAGCTGTACACCGCTCGCCCGTTTTGAGCATGGTGCACCAGCTTGTAATCGGCCGCGCCCAACAGCGGATGCCCCGCGTGGCGGCCCCAACGGGCTTGGTCAATCACGCTTTGCGGGTGTTCGATGCGCACCCCAATCGAAAACGCTTTGGACTGCATGGCCACCCCGGCACGGTGCAGCATGACGAAGGTGTCGCGCGAACTGTGGCCCAAGGCCAGCACGGCATGGCGCGTGGGCAGGGTCTCGATTTGGCCGGTGCGCAGATCTTGCACTTGCAGCCCCGTCATCTGGTGCCCTTCAGCCGTGGGCGACAGCAGCACTTGCGTCACGCGCTGTTCAAAACGAATCTCACCGCCGAGCGCGATGATTTGTTCTCGGATGTTTTCCACCACCTTCACCAATTTGAAGGTGCCAATGTGGGGATGTGCGGCATACAAAATGTCGGCGGGCGCGCCGGCCTTGACAAACTCGTCCATCACTTTGCGGCCCAAGTGGCGGGGGTCTTTGATTTGGCTGTAGAGCTTCCCATCTGAAAACGTGCCCGCACCGCCTTCACCAAATTGCACATTGCTTTCAGGGTTGAGCTCTTTTTTGCGCCACAGCCGCCAGGTGTCTTGGGTGCGTTCGCGCACTTTTTTGCCGCGCTCCAGCACGATGGGCTTGAAACCCATTTGCGCCAAAGCCAACGCCGCAAACATGCCGCAAGGGCCAAAGCCCACCACCACGGGTCGCTCGCCAGTGTGCGAGCCAAACCCTTCGGGCGCTTGGCACGGCGCGCGCCAGGTCATGTCGGGCGTGGCTTGAATGTGCGGATGGGCGGCCCATTGGCTCAGCAAGGCCTTTTCGTGTTCGGGATGGGTCAGCGTGAGATCGACGATGAACACCGCCAGCAGCTCGGCCTTGCGGGCATCAAAGCTGCGCTTGAAAACCTGCAGCGTGGCAATGTCGGTCACGGCAATTTGCAATGCGCTTGCCGCCAATTGGCGCAAGGCCGCTTCAGGATGGGGGGTGGGCAGCCGGTCTTCAGCGGTCTCGCTGGGCGCATCGGCTGCGCGTCGCACTTCGACGGGCAAGGCCGCCAGTGGCAGTTTGAGTTCAGAAACACGGATCATGGGCAACCTCAGTGGCTTGTGGTTATCAAGCAAGTGGGCGTGATTATCGCCGGGCCGAAGGGCATAGCAAGCGATAATCTGACGCGTGAAGCACGCCAGACCGTCGCTGGTGCAAGACCCGAAAGGGTGCACTGGAGGAACGTCCGGACTGCACAGGACAGCGTAGGAGGTAACACCTCTCCACCGTGAGGTGAGGATCAGAGCAACAGAGACGAGTCAACTTGGGTGCTAGCACACAAGGTGGGTGAAACGGGCAATCTCTACGCGCAGCAATACCAAGTAGGCCAACGTTGAGGCGGTTCGCTGAGTTGGCGGGTAGGTAGCACCGAGCCGGGTGGGTGACCCCCGGCCCAGAGGAATGACGGTCACGTATTGGGAAACCAATATGCACAGAATCCGGCGTATCGGCGGGCTTCACTTTTTATTGAATTGACATGCATATAAGCAGTATGAATTGGCAGCAACGGTGGCAAAGTTTTGCGGTGTTCTCGGTGTCCTTCTTGGCCATATCGGTGAGTTTGGGCGTTGCCATGGTGTCCATAGCCAAGCTGTTGCTGCTAATTGCGGTTGTGGGTCAACTGTTTTTTGACGTCAAACACCGAAGCTTTCCCTCTTTCAAACTATGGCCCTCAATGACATGGTGGATATTGCTGGCCATGGTTTGGATGAGTCTGAGTTTTTGGTGGACTGAGTCAAGTTCTACTGATGCTTTGGCGGGATGGGGAAGGCACAGTCGTATTCTGTGGTTTATACCTGTGCTTTATCTATTGCGAAGCCCAGAACAGTCTTTGTTGACCTTGAAATGGTTTGTGGCTGGCATGGTGGTGATGATGATGTCATCTTGGGCCTTGGTGGCTGGATTGCCAGTGCCTTGGGCAACGGCGAAACAACTGCCTTCGCTGGGCATAGTGCATGGCAGCACCTTGGAACAACCTGTGCTGCTTACTTTTTTGGCAGTTGTGCTCTGGTTTATGCGAGATCATTGGCCGCAAGGTCACTGGCGTTGGGTACCCATTGGCATTTTGCTTCTGACCGTTTTGAATGTGTTTTTTGTGATGACGGGGCGCAGTGGCTTCTTGGTCATGCTGGTGTTTATTTCGATGGCTGTGTGGTGGCAATTAGCCAAGCGTTGGCGCTGGTTGGTGTTGGGTTTGCCATTTGTACTTGCTGCCTTGATGATGGTTGTATCGCCAAGATTCCAAACCAAAACCTTCCAGGTCGTTAAAGACGTTATCAGCTACCAACAGGGAAGTGTTGAATCATCTCAAGGACAACGTTTAGATTATTGGCATCGCTCCTTGCTGGCTGTTCAAGAAAAACCTCTGATTGGCCATGGGGTTGGAAGTTGGCGCATGAACTACCACCGTTTAGGTGGAATGCAAGCAGACGCACCCTCAAACCCCCATCAGCAGTATTTGCTGTGGTTGGTCGAAGCTGGGGTAGTTGGCTGCATACTTTTTCTAGGTTTATTGTTTGCTCAGTACAAGGCCGCGCAAGCTTTGCCAACCAACGACAGGCAAGCTTTGACCACCGTCACCGCCATTGCGGCTGTGATGGGGTTGATGAACTGCCCGTATTTCGGTGCTGGTATGGGTGAATGTTTGGTTTATTTGGCAGCTAGTTTATTGGCTATAGGTAACTTCAGAAGAAAACAGA
>JAIYBZ010000012.1 GCA_027488255.1 Comamonadaceae bacterium
GTGTCGGCATGGGCGTGGCCTGCACTGCCGTGCATGCCCAGCAATTGCAAGGCACTGGTGATTTGCAACTGGGCCCGCGTGGCGGCCATGGCATCGATGTCGGCCTTGTTGATGACCACCAAATCGGCGATTTCCATCACGCCTTTTTTGATGGCTTGCAGATCGTCCCCGGCGTTGGGCAGTTGCATCAGCACAAACATATCGGTCATGTTGGCCACCGCTGTTTCCGATTGGCCCACGCCCACAGTCTCGACCAACACCACGTCGTAGCCTGCGGCCTCGCAGACCAACATGCACTCGCGGGTTTTTTCGGCCACACCGCCCAAGGTGCCGCTGCTGGGGCTGGGCCGAATGTAGGCCTGCTCGTGCACGCTGAGGTGTTCCATGCGGGTTTTATCGCCCAAGATCGAGCCGCCCGAAACCGTCGAAGAAGGGTCAACCGCCAACACCGCAACACGGTGCCCTTGGCCAATCAGGTGCAAGCCCAGCGCCTCAATGAAGGTGGATTTGCCCACTCCCGGCACGCCACTGATGCCCAAGCGAAAGGCCTTGCCGGTGTGCGGCAACAAGGCCGTCAACAACTCGTCGGCCAAGGCCCGGTGGTCGGGCCGCGTGGACTCGAGCAGCGTGATGGCTTTGGCCATGGCTCGGCGCTGCGTGGCCGCGTGGCCCTGCAACAGCCCCTCGATCAACTGGGCAGGGTTCACCCGATGGCCTTCTTGATTTGCTCCAGCACATCTTTGGCGCTGACCGGAATCGGTGTGCCCGGGCCGTAAATGCCCTTCACGCCGGCTTCGTAAAGCATGTCGTAGTCTTGGCGCGGAACCACGCCACCGACAAACACAATGATGTCATCCGCCCCTTGTTTCTTGAGCTCGGCAATGATGGCGGGCACCAAAGTTTTGTGGCCGGCCGCCAAGGTGGACACGCCGACCGCGTGCACATCGTTTTCAATGGCTTGGCGTGCACACTCTTCAGGGGTCTGGAACAGCGGGCCCATGTCCACGTCGTAGCCCAAGTCGGCAAAGGCCGTGGCCACCACTTTGGCGCCGCGGTCGTGGCCGTCTTGCCCAAGCTTGGAGATCATGACGCGGGGGCGGCGGCCTTGTGCCTCGGCAAAGGCAGCAATGTCGGCCTTGAGTTGGTTCCAATATTCCATGGTGTCCCCCACGTTCTCGCCATCGTCATAGGCCGCGGCGTAGACGCCGGTCACTTTTTGGGTATCGGCGCGGTGACGGCCGTAGGCTTTTTCCAGCGCATCGGACACCTCGCCCACCGTGGCGCGCAGGCGGACCGCTTTGATCGACAAGTCCAACAAATTGCCCTGCCCCGATTCGGCGGCAGCACTGAGTGCGTCGAGCGCGGCTTGCACCTTGGCGTTGTCGCGGGTGGCGCGGATTTTTTTCAAACGCTCGATCTGGCCGTCGCGCACTTTCACGTTGTCGATCGCCAAGATGTCGATCGGGTCTTCTTTGGCCAACTTGTATTTGTTGACGCCCACGATGACGTCTTTGCCCGAGTCGATGCGGGCTTGTTTTTCGGCCGCCGCCGCCTCGATCTTGAGCTTGGCCCAGCCGCTGTCCACGGCCTTGGTCATGCCACCCATGGCCTCGACTTCTTCGATGATGGCCCAGGCTTTGTCGGCCATCTCTTGGGTCAGGCTTTCCATCATGTAGCTGCCGGCCCAAGGGTCGATGACGTTGGTGATGTGGGTTTCTTCTTGAATGATCAGCTGGGTGTTGCGCGCGATGCGGGCACTGAACTCGGTGGGCAAAGCAATGGCTTCGTCAAACGAGTTGGTGTGCAGCGACTGGGTACCGCCAAACACAGCGGCCATGGCCTCGATGGTGGTGCGCACCACGTTGTTGTAGGGGTCTTGCTCGGTGAGTGACCAGCCAGAGGTTTGGCTGTGGGTGCGCAGCATCAGGCTCTTGGGGTTCTTCGCGTCAAAGCCCTTCATGATGCGACACCACAACAGGCGGGCGGCGCGCATCTTGGCAATCTCCAAGTAAAAGTTCATACCCACCGCCCAGAAGAAAGACAGGCGGCCGGCAAATTCGTCCACGTCCATGCCTTTGGCGATGGCGGTTTTTACATACTCTTTGCCATCGGCCAAAGTGAAGGCCATCTCAAGCGCTTGGTTGGCGCCGGCCTCTTGCATGTGGTAGCCCGAGATCGAGATCGAGTTGAACTTCGGCATGTTTTTCGCCGTGTACTCGATGATGTCGCCAATGATCTTCATCGACGGCTCGGGTGGGTAGATGTAGGTGTTGCGCACCATGAACTCTTTCAGAATGTCGTTCTGAATGGTGCCGCTCAACTTGTCTTGCGAGACGCCCTGCTCTTCGGCCGCCACCACATAACCGGCCAGCACCGGCAGCACGGCGCCGTTCATGGTCATGGAGACGCTGACTTTGTCGAGCGGGATTTCGTTGAACAAAATCTTCATGTCCTCAACCGAGTCGATCGCCACCCCGGCCTTGCCCACATCGCCCGTCACACGCGGGTGGTCTGAGTCGTAGCCCCGGTGCGTGGCCAAGTCAAACGCCACCGACACGCCCTGCCCGCCCGCAGCCAAGGCCTTGCGGTAAAACGCGTTGGACTCTTCAGCGGTCGAAAAACCGGCGTACTGGCGAATCGTCCAGGGGCGCACCGCGTACATGGTGGCCTGCGGGCCACGCAAGAAAGGCTCAAAACCGGGCAAGGTGTTGGCGTAGGGCAGGTTTTGGGTGTCGGCCGCGGTGTACAGCGGCTTCACCACGATGCCATCGGGCGTCTTCCAGTTGAGGGCGCTAACGTCGCCATTGGGCGCCGATTTGACCGCGGCTTTTTGCCAAGCCTCGAGGTTGGAAGCGTTGAATTCAAAGGATTTGGACGTCATGGCGCAAAGCTTTCAGGACAAAAATGACGGGTATCTATTTTGGCAGTTGAACCGGGCACGACTGCTGACACGCGTTGTGATTCATAATTATTGATGCAGAATATTTTAACCGGCTTACAATCTGTCCCAACTTGAATTCCCCTTGATTGGCGCATTTTTTGCCCACCGACCGCACCCGCAGCACCATGTCCGCCTTGTCTCTCGCCCCCCGCGCACTGTATGAAGAAGTGGCCGAACTCCTGCGCCAGCGCATTTTTGCGCGCGAACTAGAGCCAGGCAGCTGGATCGACGAGCTGCGCATCGCCGAGGCGCTGGGCATCAGCCGCACCCCCCTGCGCGAAGCCCTCAAGGTGCTGGCCGCCGAGGGTTTGGTGACCATGAAGGTGCGCCGGGGTGCTTATGTGACCGAGGTTTCTGAAAAAGACCTGCGCGATGTGTACCACCTGCTGGCCTTGCTCGAGTCGGATGCCGCGCGGGTGGTGGCTCAAAACGCGACAGCGGCGCAAATGGGCCAAATTCAGGCGCTGCACCACGACTTGGAGCGCGCCCAAAAAGACCGCGATCGCTTTTTTGAGATCAACGAAGCCTTTCACCTCTTGCTGCTGGAATTGGCCGACAACCGTTGGCGCGACCAAATGGTGGTGGATCTGCGCAAAGTCATGAAGCTCAACCGCCACAGCTCTTTGTTCAAAGAAGGCCGCATTGAGCAGTCTTTGGCCGAACACCAAGCCATCGTGCAGGCTTTGGTGGAGCGCCAACCCGAGTTGGCCGCCCAGCGCATGTCGGCGCACTTCATGAACGGCTTGCAAGCCGCGCAATGAACGGGTTCAGTCGGTGACCACCGCGCCGCGGGCCAGTGCCGCGCGGGCCAATTGCGCAACTTCTCGGGGCGGCAAGGGCTTGAGTTTGTGATCGCTCCACACCTGACGCCACAAGCGCCCACCGCGTTGCCCGTGGTACAGCCCCAGCATGTGCCGGGCGATGGCATACCAAGGGCAGCCGTCTTCGGCAAAGGCGCGCTCCATATAGGCCACCATCGCCTCTTCCACCGCTTCGCGGCTGGGCACTTCGTGCGCGTCCCCCCAAAAAGTGTCGTCCCAAGTGCCTAAAAGCCAAGGGTTGTAATAGGCCTCACGCCCCACCATCACCCCGTCTGCATGCGCCAAATGGCTGGCGATTTCTTCGTTGGTTTTGATGCCCCCATTGACGGCGATGACCAAGCTGGGGAAATCTTTTTTGAGCTGGTAGGCCAGCTCGTACCGCAGCGGTGGAATTTCGCGGTTTTCTTTGGGGCTCAACCCATCCAACCAAGCGTTGCGCGCATGCACGATGAAGACTTGGCAGCCCGCCTCGCTCACGGTGCCGACAAAATCACGCACAAAGTCATAGCTTTCAATGCGGTCAATGCCAATGCGGTGCTTCACGGTGACCGGAATGTCCACCACATCGCGCATGGCCTTGACACCATCGGCCACGGTTTGTGGCTCGTTCATCAGGCAAGCGCCAAAGGCCCCGCGTTGAACACGGTCCGAGGGGCAACCACAGTTGAGGTTGATCTCGTCATAGCCCCACTCTTGCCCCAGCTTGGCGGCATACGCCAAATCGGCCGCATCGCTGCCGCCCAGTTGCAGCGCCACCGGGTGCTCTTCCGCGTTGAAGCGCAAATGGCGCTGCACACTGCCATGGCGCAAAGCGCCGGTGGTCACCATTTCGGTGTACAGCAAGGTGTGGCGGGTCAACAGGCGGTGGAAAAACCGGCAGTGGCGATCGGTCCAATCCATCATGGGGGCGACAGACAAACGCCAGCGTTGGGAGTCAGGAAATTGCATGGAAGCCATTATCCTTGCCCAAGTTGCCTTGGCCCTCTTGAGGGTTGCACAAAAAAGGTAGCATGCGATTCGATTCACTTCACTTCATTTCAGGGAAAAACATGAGCAATGCAACCCTCTGGTGGTTGGTCGGCGGCCTGCTGGTGGTCGCCGAGCTGGTGAGCGGCACCTTTTATCTCTTGATGCTGGCCCTGGGTGCAGTGGCCGCCGCACTTGCCGCGCACTTCGGCGCCAACTTGACGACACAACTGGCGAGTGCCGCCTTGATTGGGGGTTTGGCGGTGGTGCTTTGGCGGCAAAGCCGGTTACGCCGCGACAATGCTGAGCCCAGCGAGCTGCATCTGGACATTGGTGAAACCGTGCATGTCGAGGCCTGGGAAGAGCAAGGCACAGCGCAAGTGAAACACCGTGGCGCCGCTTGGACTGCCGTCGGCTCAAGCGATCAAGCCCCTTCACCGGGCTTGCACCGAATTCAAGCCATTCAAGGCAACCGCCTGGTGCTCGAAAAAATTTGATCCGTATTTTTAAAGGGAGAGTCTTGACATGGAAATCGCCATTCTTTTTTTGGTTATCGCCGTTTTGTTCATCATCAAAACCGTCAAAGTCGTGCCGCAACAGCACGCTTGGGTGGTGGAGCGACTGGGCAAGTACCACGCCAGCCTGACGCCCGGGCTGAACTTTGTGGTGCCGTTCGTGGACAACGTGATCCAAAAACACAGCCTGAAAGAAATCCCCCTCGATGTGCCCAGCCAAATTTGCATCACACGGGACAACACGCAGTTGCAAGTGGATGGCATTTTGTATTTTCAAGTCACCGACCCCAAACTGGCCAGCTACGGTTCATCCAACTACATCGTGGCCGTGACGCAGTTGGCGCAAACCAGTTTGCGCAGCGTCATCGGCAAACTCGAGTTGGACAAAACCTTTGAAGAACGCGACATCATCAACGCCCAAGTGGTCGCGGCGATTGACGAGGCGGCCCTCAATTGGGGGGTAAAAGTGCTGCGCTACGAGATCAAAGACCTCACGCCGCCCAGCGAAATCTTGCACGCCATGCAGTCCCAGATCACGGCCGAGCGTGAGAAGCGTGCCTTGATTGCGGCCTCTGAAGGCCGCCGCCAAGAACAGATCAACATCGCCACGGGTGAACGCGAGGCCTTCATCGCCCGCTCGGAGGGCGAAAAGCAAGCCGCCATCAACAAAGCCCAGGGCGATGCTGCGGCCATCACCGAAATGGCCGAAGCCACGGCACAGGCCATTGAACGCATTGCCTCGGCCATTCGCCAACCCGGTGGCGAGCAAGCGGTTCAACTGAAGGTGGCCGAGCAAGCGGTGCAGGCCTACGGCAAAGTGGCACAAGACGCCAAAACCACGCTGATCGTGCCGGGCAACATGAGCGAGGTGTCGGGCCTTATTGCCTCGGCCATGCAAATGATTCACACCAGCCAAGCCAGCCAGGCCAGCAAATCCTGAGAAAAAGACGCCCTGAGCCTTGGCCACAAAAAAACCCGCCAAGGCGGGTTTTTTTGTGCGCGTGAGCCGTAAACGTAAAGGCTCAGCACTTTGGCACAGCCCGAAGGCTGGGGCATCAGCCCATGTGCAAACCGCCGTTGACGGAGAAGTCGGCGCCGGTGGCGTAACCACCCTCTTCGCTGGCCAGCCAGGCGATGATGGATGCGATTTCGCTGGGCTTACCCAAACGCTTGACAGGCACGGTGGCCACGATCTTTTCCAACACATCGGGGCGAATGGCGTTCACCATGTCGGTGCCGATGTAACCGGGCGAGACGGTGTTCACGGTCACGCCTTTGGTGGCCATTTCTTGTGCCAAGGCCATCGAGAAACCGTGCATACCGGCTTTTGCAGCCGAGTAGTTGGTTTGACCGGCTTGGCCTTTTTCACCGTTCACCGAGCTGATGTTGATGATGCGGCCCCAGCCTTTTTCCACCATGTCGGCCACCACCTGTTTGGTGACGTTGAACATGGAGTCCAAGTTGGTGTTCATCACAGCATCCCAGTCTTCGCGGCTCATTTTCAAGAACATGCGGTCCTTGGTGATGCCGGCGTTGTTCACCAGCACGTCGATGCTGCCGTGCTCGGCCTTGGTCTTGGAGAAGGCTTCCACGGTCGAATCCCAATCGCCCACGTTGCCCACCGATGCGTAAAAGGTGTAGCCCAACGCTTTTTGTTCGTCCAACCATTTGGTGTAGTCACGGGTGGGGCCGCAACCGGCGATGACCTTGAAGCCCTCTTGGTGCAAGCGTTGGCAAATCGCGGTCCCGATGCCGCCCATGCCCCCTGTGACGTAAGCTACTTTTTGACTCATGGTGTGTCTCCTTGTTATGAGTGATGTGAAAAATTAAACGCGCTCGATGGCCAGCGACACGCCCATGCCACCGCCAATGCACAAAGCGGCCAAGCCTTTGTTGGCTTGGGTGCGCTGCATTTCGTGCAGCAAGGTGACCAAGATGCGGCAGCCCGATGCGCCGATGGGGTGACCGATGGCAATGGCGCCACCGTTCACGTTGACTTTGGCAGGGTCAATGTCCAACGCTTTGTTGACCGCGCAAGCTTGGGCCGCAAAGGCTTCGTTGAGCTCGAACAAATCGACGTCTTGCGCTTTCCAGCCGGCGCGAGCCAAGGCCTTTTGCGAGGCGGGCACGGGGCCCATGCCCATGTGCGCGGGGTCGAGGCCGCTGGTGCCAAAAGCAGCAATGCGGGCCAAGGGCTTGAGCCCCAACGCGGCGGCTTTTTTGGCCGTCATGACCATCACGGCGGCTGCACCGTCGTTGATGCCCGAGGCGTTGCCTGCGGTCACACTGCCGGCTTTGTCAAACGCGGGGCGCAGACCGGCCAACACCTCAACACTGGTTTTCTTGTTGATGAATTCGTCTGAGTTGAAGACCACGGGATCGCCTTTGCGCTGAGGAATCAACACATCCACGATTTCGTTCTTGAACTTGCCCGCTTCTTGAGCGGCAGCCGCTTTGCTCTGGCTGCCTGCGGCCAAGGCGTCTTGCATGTCGCGGGTGATGCCGTGGGCTTTGGCCACGTTTTCAGCGGTGATGCCCATGTGGTACTGGTTGTACACGTCCCACAAACCGTCCACGATCATGGTGTCGGCCATTTTCCAATCGCCCATGCGTTGGCCATCACGGCTGCCCGTCAGCACGTGCGGGCTGGCGCTCATGTTTTCTTGGCCACCCGCGATCACGATCTCGCTGTCGCCCCAAGCCACGGCTTGCGCCGCCAACATCACGGCCTTGAGGCCCGAGCCGCAGACGGCATTGATGGTGAGCGCAGGCGTTTCTTTGGCCACACCGGCCTTCATCATGGCTTGGCGCGCAGGGTTTTGGCCCACGCCCGCCGCCAGCACCTGGCCCATGATGACTTCGCCGATGGCATCGGCTGGCAAGCCAGTGCGCTCGAGCAAACCCTTGATGACGATGCTGCCCAACTCGGTAGCGGGCGTTTTGGCCAATGAGCCACCGAACTTGCCGACGGCAGTGCGGGCGGCTGAAACGATCACGATGTCTTGCATTTTTGTAGTCTCCTTTGAATGAATAAGAATCAGTCTTTGGCCTTCACGTAACGGCCGGGAGCCGCTTCGATGGCCTTGTAAGTGGCCCCTTTACCGTAGGTCTTGGGTGCGACAATTTGTTTGCCCGCATGGCCCTTCAGCCATTGCGCCCAGTCGGTCCACCAGCTGCCGGGCATTTCTTTGGCGTTGGCGATCCAATCGTTCACATCGGCGGGGAACCGGGTGCCCTCGTGCAGCCAATGGCTGCGCTTTTTAGCGGCGGGTGGGTTGATCACCCCGGCGATGTGGCCCGAAGCGCCCATGACAAAACGCTTTTTGCCCGGCAACACTTGGGTGCTGGCATAAGCCCCGCCAATCGGCACGATATGGTCTTCGCGTGAACCATAAATGTAGACCGGCATGTCGACTTGGCTCAGATCGATGCGCTCGCCACAAACCTTGACCTTGCCCGGTTTGACCAAGTTGTTTTCGAGGTAGGTGTTGCGCAAATACCAGGCATAAAAAGGGCCGGGCAAATTGGTGGAGTCGCTGTTCCAGTAAAGCAAATCAAAAGGCGGTGGGGTTTCGCCCTTGAGGTAGTTGCCGACCACGTAGTTCCAGACGAGATCATTCGGGCGCAAAAAGCTGAAGGTCGAGGCCAAGTCTTGACCTTTCAGCAAACCGCCCTTGCCCATTTGCATTTCTCGGAACTTGACGAAGTTGTCGTCAATGAAGACATCCAAAATGCCGGTGTCGGTGAAGTTGATCAGCGTGGTCAAGAAGGTGGCGCTGGCCACTGGTTTTTCACCACGCGCGGCCAACACCGCCAAGGCGTTGGACAAAATGGTGCCGCCCACACAGAACCCCAAAGCGTTGAGCTTGGGCGCTCCGGTGATGGCTTTCACCGTGTCGATGGCTTTGATGGCGGCGTGCTCGATGTAGTCGTCCCATGTTTTTTGGGCCATCGATTCGTCGGGATTGCGCCAGCTGACCACAAAAGTGCGGTGGCCCTGGCTGACGGCATAGCGGATCAGCGAGTTCTCGGGCTGCAAGTCGAGGATGTAAAACTTGTTGATGCACGGAGGGATCAACAAAAACGGCTTTTCGTAGACCTTGGCTGTGAGCGGCTTGTATTCGATCAGCTGAAAAAACTCGTTTTCAAAAACCACGGCCCCTTCGGTGGTGGCGACGTTTTTACCGACTTCAAACAGGCTTTCGTCGGTCATGGAGACATGGCCCTGCTGAATGTCGTGCATCAGGTTTTTGACGCCCTTGGCGATGCTTTCGCCTTTTGTTTCAACCGCCTTCTTTTGGGCCTCGGCATTGAAGGCCAAAAAGTTGCTGGGCGCTGCGGCCGCCACCCATTGCTCGATGGCGAAACGGATGCGGTTGCGGGTTTTTTCGTCGGCGTCGACCGCATCGGCCAAGCCCATCAGGGTGCGCGCATTCAGCAAATACGTGGCGGCATTGAAGGCGGCCACCGGGTTGGACGACCACGCCTCACCCGAAAAGCGTCGGTCTTTGACTTGCAAGCTGTTGTGCAAGCTCTGGTTCCACAAATCTGAGGCGTCTTTGAAATACTGGCCTTGCAAAGTCTGCAGTTTGTCGGCAGAGAACTTGAGTGGAGGGACCGCCTCGGCACCGGCTTTCAGCCCCCCGAGATCGATGGTTTGAAAATGCTGCATGGCCTGCCCCCAGCTTTTGGACAGGTTTTGCTGAAAACCCTCAGACATCTGGGTCCAAAATTCAGGTGTTGTAGCACTCATGCGTTCTCTCCGAGTAAATTGCTTTGATGATGTCTACTGCCTTCAGTATCTGACAAATTGATGTCACCTAAATTACAAAGACAAAAAAATGTACCTGATCATCATCGCATGGCTCTATGTGACCTTGCTCATGGCATTGGCGGAAGCTTTCAGCACCCAAGGGACCGTTTTGGGAGCCATCATCACATTTCTTTTGTATGGCTTGTTGCCAATGTCGCTGGTGGCCTACCTCATGGGCACACCCATGCGCCGCAAAGCCCGGCAACGAGAAGAAGCCCGGTTGCAGCAAGCCACAGCACCGGCTGAATCAGTGATCGAGCCAGATGCAAGCCGCCATGCGACCGGACTGCCCGAACAGCCGGCTGTCGCGCCGGTGCGAAAAGAACTTTGAGCTCTGGCTGGCGGTACACCACTGCGGCTGGCTGTTGTTGCCGTAAATTTGCGTCACGCCCCGCATTTGCAAGCGAAGACGGGCCAAGCCCGCCAAGTCTGCCCACCATTTGTGGGGACCATTGGGCTGGAAATGCGCCTCAGCGGCAGGCAAGCCACGGCAAAAAGCCGCTTTCACTTCAGGCCCCACCTCGAAAGCTTGCGGGCCAATGCAGGGGCCAAGCCACACCAAAATCTCGTGGACAGGGGTGCCGGACAAAGGTGCGGTGTTCAACAAGGACTCGAGCACCCCGAGCCCAATTCCTGTTCCAGCGTCGGTTTCGGCTTTAACGCCCGCAACCACTTCACCCGCCAGTCCACGCCAACCGGCGTGCGCAGCGGCGACCCAACGCCCCGCGGCGTCACACATCAAGACCGGCAAACAATCGGCCACCATGATGGTGCACGCGACGCCAGCTTGCTGCGAGAAACACGCGTCCGCCTCGGTGCCATCTGCCAAACCGGCATGCACTGGCAGCACCTGCACGCCATGGACTTGTTTCAGAAACACAGGGGGCGTCCCGATGGCCTCACGCAAGCGATGGCGGTTGCTGGCAACATGCGACGGCACATCGCCCACATGGTCACCCAAGTTCATGCTGTCCCAAGGTGCACCGGACAGTCCGCCGTGACGGTCCGTCATGACCGCCCGAACGCGATGGGGCGCCGGCCAGTCGGGTTGCAACCAATGCTCGGGAATCAAGGTCATGGGCGTGGTGGAAAGTGGTGGGACGAGGTGAAAGCTCAATAAAAATAGCCGCCAAGCGCCTCGCTCAGCGGTCAAGGATAAACCCAAAAAATCAACATTGCCGATGATTTGCAACGAGAAAATGGCATCACTTCATGTGTAATGCACCTATGCCGGCTCTCCCATGGATTGACTCAGACGAAGCATTGCCTCCCGCCCACCAGGCTTGGGGCGCGGACTCGCCTGCGCCCGGATTGCTGGCGGCGGGCCAAGATTTGTCGGTGCCGCGACTGCTTGAGGCCTACCGTCAAGGCATCTTTCCTTGGTTCAGCCCGGGCCAGCCGGTACTTTGGTGGAGCCCCGACCCGCGAATGGTGCTGCAGGTGAGCGGTTTTCGCTTGCACCGCTCACTGCGCCAATCGATCAAGCGCCACATGCGCGAGCCGCACTTTGAGTGGACTTTTGACCGCGATTTCAGCCAGGTCATCCAGCGCTGCAGCAGCTCTGCCCGTGCCGGACAAAATGGCACTTGGATTGTTCCAGAGATGGTCACGGCCTACGAAAATTTGCACCAAGCTGGTCACGCGCACAGTGCCGAAGTGTGGCGCGACGGCGAACTGATTGCGGGTCTGTACTTTGTGGCTTTGGGTCAAGCGGTTTTTGGCGAGTCGATGTTCACCACCGCCCCGGATGCCTCCAAAATGGCTTTGGCCAGTTTGGTCAGCGTGTGTCGCAAATTTGGCATTGCATCGATCGACTGCCAGCAAAACACCCGCCACTTGGCTTCTCTGGGTGCGAGGGAAATACCCCGCACTGGTTTCATCGCAGGGGTTCAACTCGCCTGTCAAAAACCGGTCATCCCCTGGGCACAGCAAACTTTATACTGGGACGAATTGACGGCCTTGGACTCTGCCTCGTGACCCACCTCAAAGAACTTCCATTTCAGGCGCTGCAGTGCTACGCCACGGCACCTTATGCCTGCAGTTATTTGCCCGATCGCATGGCCCGGTCGCAAGTCGCCACGCCCAGCCACTTGATTCAAAACGAGGTCTACTCTGATTTGGTGGCCCAAGGCTTTCGGCGCAGTGGGGTGTTCACCTACCGGCCGTATTGCGATGGCTGCCAAGCGTGCCAAGCGTTGCGCGTCAAGGTGCAGGCCTTCAAACCCGACCGAAGCCAGCGCAGAGCGCGGCGTACGCACCAAGATTTGCAAGCGCGGGTGCTTGACCTTCAATTTGATGCCGAGCACTACGACCTGTATTTGCGCTACCAGACCCGCCGCCACCCCGGCGGGGGCATGGACCATGACAGCGTGGACCAATACAACCAGTTTTTGCTGCAAAGCCGCGTGAACTCCCGCTTGGTTGAATTTCGCAGCCCTGCGCCCGAGGGCCAACAGGGCTGCCTCAAAATGGTCAGCATCGTGGATGTCTTGGACCACGGTTTGTCGGCGGTGTACACATTTTTCGAGCCCGATGACGCAGCCTGCTACGGCACTTATGGCGTGCTTTGGCAAATCGAACAGGCGGCGGCATTGGGTTTGGACTACGTTTATCTGGGCTACTGGATTGAGGACAGCGCCAAAATGGCCTACAAAGCGCGGTTTTCCCCTTGTGAAATCTTGGTCCAAGGGCAGTGGCAAGCCCTGAGTTGAAGCTCTCATCTTTTCACAGTGTAAAATTTACCGAACGCCAACGGACACCATGAAAAAAGACCCCGCCCTCTCTCAGACCCCCACGATTCAGGTCATTGAGCGCATGTTCACGCTGATCGATGTTTTGGCCTCCCGTGAAGAAGCCATCTCGCTCAAAGAAATCAGTGAAAAAACAGGTTTACACCCCTCCACGGCACACCGAATCTTGAATGATCTGGCCACAGGCCGATTTGTCGATCGCCCTGAGGCGGGCAATTACCGTTTGGGCATGCGCCTGTTGGAGCTTGGGAATCTGGTCAAAGGGCGCCTGAATGTGCGCGATGCCGCCTTGACGCCCATGCGCGAGTTGCACAAACAAATTCAGCAACCCGTGAACCTCAGCATGCGGCAAGGCGATGAGATCGTCTACATCGAGCGTGCTTACAGCGAGCGCTCGGGCATGCAGGTGGTCCGCGCCATTGGTGGCCGCGCGCCCTTGCACCTGACCTCGGTGGGCAAATTGTTTTTGGCGGCAGACGACCCCTTGCGAGTGCGCTCTTATGCCACGCGCACCGGCTTGCTGGGCCAAACCCGCAACAGCATCACACAACAGCAAGTGCTCGAGAGAGAGCTGGCACGGGTCAAGCAATATGGCATTGCCCGCGACAACGAAGAGTTAGAGCTGGGGGTGCGTTGTATTGCCGCTGGCATCTACGATGACCAGGGCAAGTTATTGGCCGGCCTGTCTATTTCGGCTCCGGCAGATCGACTCGATGAAGGCTGGCTGCCAAAGCTGCAAGCCACGGCCCTGGAGATCTCCAGAACTTTGGGTTACCACGGGCACGCTTGAGCCCTGCCCTGCCCCGCCCGGCACCCGCTCCCGCCGACATTCACCGCGCACGCGCACCGCACACTCACAGTGCGACATTTCAGCGCGAGATTTCAGTGCGACATTTCACAGACACAAAAAAGGCCTCAATTGAGGCCTTTTTTTTCGACTGACGACGGCTAGCGTTAACTGGGCATTTGCTCAGTCAAAGCCGAGTGTTTGATGATGGAAGTGGCGGGGGACTTTTCGACCCAACGGCGCACACGCTCGGCATCGGCAATGCGGCTGAGTTTGCCTGCCGAGTCCAAGAACACCATGATCAGTTTCCGACCGGCCACTTGCGCTTGCATCACCAAGCATTGGCCGGCTTCAGAGATGTAGCCGGTTTTTTGCAAGCCAATGTCCCACTGTGGGTTTTTGACCAAGCGGTTGGTGTTGTTGTAGTGCAGCGTGCGGCTGCCCACTTCAATTTCTCGGCCGGGCGAAGTCGACAATTCGCGCAACACAGGCTCTTGGTAAGCCGCCCCCACCAACACCGCCAAGTCATTGGCACTGGACTGGTTGCGGCTCGACAAACCGGTGGGCTCGACATAGCGGGTGTCGACCATGCCCAAGGCGTGTGCGCGGGCGTTCATGCGCGAGACAAAGGCATCTAGACCGCCGGGGAAGGTGCGGCCCAAGGCGTGCGCGGCACGGTTTTCGCTGGACATCAAAGCCAAGTGCAGCAAGTCGCCACGGCTGAGCACGGTACCGACGGCCAAGCGAGACGAACTGCCCTTTTCGGTGTCCACATCGGCTTGAGAAATGGTGATCATTTCCGACATGGACAAATTGGCTTCAGAGATGACCAAGCCGGTCATGAGCTTGGTCAAAGAGGCAATTGGCAAGACCGCATTGTCGTTTTTGCGGAACAAGACTTCACGCGTGTCTTGGTCAATCACCAGGGCCACGCTGGAGCGCAAGTCCAAAGGATCTGCGGCCGAATGCAGACCGGCCAATTGTCCGAATGAGGGACGCTGCGGCACGGCTTTGGCGGCGACGCGCTTGCCAGAAGTTTTGGCGGCAGTGGTTTTTTTCTTTTTGTCGACTTTAGACACGCTGATTGGCGCGCGCTTTTTAGAAGGAGATTTGGAGTTTTGCGCTTGTGAAGCCAGCGGCATGGCCAACAAGGAGCCCAAAAAAGCAACGGTCACGGAGCTGGCCAGCGCTTTTGCCCAACGGCCGGGGCTTGTGAAATTGAATACGGAAGTGAGTCGCGTGTGGGGCATCTGAGAATAATTATTTGCGCTGATGCGACGGAGTGTACTCAAAATAAAAAAGTCACGCAAGAACAACAACTTGCGTGACTTTATTGAAGCCAAAATTTAGAACCTATGGGTTCTTTCTAGCCTTGAGCTGCAACGCGCTCCGCTTTGCTTTGCAACTTGTTGAGTGCGCTCAGGTAAGCCTTGGCGGAGGCCACCACGATGTCGGGGTCTGAGCCGACACCGTTCACGACACGGCCGCTGTTTTGCAGTCGCACCGTGACTTCGCCCTGGCTTTCAGTGGAGCCGCTGATGGCGTTCACCGAATACAGCACCATTTCGGCACCGCTTTGGATGTGCGACTCGATGGCTTTCAAAGAGGCATCGACCGGCCCATTGCCATCCGATTCGGTGCGAATTTCTTTGCCCTGCACGGTGAACACCACCGAGGCGTGCGGACGCTCGCCAGTTTCGCTGTGTTGAGACATGGAAACAAAGCCATATTGTTCATTTTCGGCAGTGACGCTCTCGTCACCGACCAACGCCAAAATGTCTTCGTCAAAAATCTCGCTTTTGCGGTCTGCCAATTCTTTGAATCGGGCAAACGCATTGTTGATTTCTGTTTCGCTGTCGAGGGTCACGCCCAAGTCTTGCAAACGCTGTTTGAAGGCATTGCGGCCACTCAATTTGCCCAAGACGATTTTGTTGGTCGTCCAACCCACATCTTCTGCGCGCATGATTTCGTAGGTGTCGCGGGCTTTCAACACGCCGTCTTGGTGGATGCCCGAAGCGTGCGCAAAGGCATTGGCGCCCACAACCGCTTTGTTGGGTTGCACCACAAAGCCGGTGGTTTGGCTCACCATGCGGCTGGCGGCCACGATGTGGCTGGTGTCAATGCCCACCTCCAAGCCAAAGTAATCACGACGGGTCTTCACCGCCATGACCACTTCTTCGAGAGAGCAGTTGCCCGCGCGTTCGCCCAATCCGTTGATGGTGCACTCGACTTGTCGGGCGCCACCGATTTTCACACCGGCCAAAGAGTTGGCCACGGCCATGCCCAAATCGTTGTGGCAGTGCACCGACCAAATCGCTTTGTCCGAGTTGGGAATGCGCTCGCGCAAGGTGCGAATGAAGTTGCCATACAGCTCAGGCACGGCATAACCGACGGTGTCGGGCACGTTGATGGTAGTGGCCCCTTCGGCAATGACGGCCTCCAAAATGCGGCACAAAAAGTCCATGTCGCTGCGGTAGCCGTCTTCGGGGCTGAACTCGACATCGCCCACCAAATTGCGGGCAAAACGCACCGCCTGTTTGGCTTGTTCAAACACCTGGTCTGGCGTCATGCGCAGCTTCTTTTCCATGTGCAATGGCGACGTGGCAATGAAGGTGTGAATGCGTCCGCTGTTGGCTCCTTTCAGAGCCTCTGCGGCGCGCGCAATGTCTCGGTCATTGGCGCGTGACAAAGAGCAAACGGTGGACTCTTTGATGGCGTCCGCAATCGATTTGACCGCCTCAAAATCACCATTGGAACTGGCTGCAAAACCGGCTTCGATCACATCCACGCGCAGACGTTCCAACTGACGGGCAATGCGCAGTTTTTCGTCACGGGTCATGGAGGCACCGGGTGATTGTTCACCGTCACGCAAAGTGGTGTCGAAAATAATCAATTTGTCAGTCATGTTTACTCCTGGTCATTAACCCGCAAGTCCAAGCAATAAATGCAAAAGGCCCGTTGCGGATGGCATACGGGCCTTTTGGGAAAATGTTTGCGTGCGCTACACATCCCGCCCGATGGGCAGTAGCAGTAGTGCAAACAAAGAAAAATTCATAAAAAGACTTTAGCACAATTTAAATGCACAGATCTGGCGTGGGCTTCACTGGTGCAAGCCACGCTCTTCAGGCTCGTCGGTGGAGGTGCTGATCATGCTGGTTGGCTGGCCTTTGACCTTGCGCCAAACGTAGAGCGCATAACCGCTCAAGCCGTACACCACAAACAGGCCAAACAGCATGGTGGGGGGATCGATGTTCACCGCGGCAATCCCCAGGGCCACTAAGACCAAAGTGGCGAAAGGCACGCTTTTCTTCATGTGCATGTCTTTGAAACTGTAAAACGGCACATTGGTCACCATGGTGAGGCCGGCAAACAAGCAGACGGCAAACATGCCCCAAGCCACCGTTTTTGCGGGTACGGCGTTTTCAAACATGATCCAGACAAAGCCCATGACCAAAGCCGCTGCTGCGGGCGATGGCAAACCCTGAAAGTAACGCTTGTCCACAACACCGGTATTCACATTGAAGCGGGCCAAGCGCAGTGCGGCGCAAGCACAGTAGACAAAGGCCGCAATCCAACCCCAACGCCCCAACTCTTTGAGTGTCCAAACATAGGCAATCAGCGCGGGTGCGGCGCCAAAAGAGACCATGTCAGAAAGAGAGTCCATTTGCTCGCCAAAGGCACTTTGGGTATTCGTCATGCGGGCCACGCGGCCGTCGAGGCTGTCGAGCACCATGGCGCTGAAAATGCCCACGGTGGCCAGATCAAAGCGGCCATTGATGGCCATGAGCACGGCATAAAAACCCGCAAACAAAGCCGCCAAGGTGATCATGTTGGGCAGCATGTAGATGCCCTTGGAGGGTTTACGCACAGGCGCTGGGCCGTCCAATTCTTCGACTTTTTCGAGTTCGTTGGTCATCTTCAAATCCTGTTGACAAGGGCGGGGCTCACATCTCTTGGCGCTGAGTTTAAGCCAGCACCCGCGCCCAATAAAAAAGGCCACCGCAGTGGCCTTTTGGTGAACTCCCAAAAGGAGATCAGTTGCGGCTCTTGTCGACCAGCTTGTTCTTGGCAATCCAAGGCATCATGGCGCGCAATTGTGCGCCCACGACTTCGATGGAGTGCTCCGAAGTCAAGCGACGGCGAGCGGTCATGCTGGGGTAGTTGGTTTTACCTTCCAAGATGAACATCTTGGCGTACTCACCAGTTTGAATGCGCTTCAAGGCGTTGCGCATGGCTTCACGCGACTGCGCGTTGATGACTTCTGGACCGGTCACGTACTCGCCGTATTCGGCGTTATTCGAGATCGAGTAGTTCATGTTGCCAATGCCGCCTTCGTAGATCAAGTCGACGATCAACTTGAGCTCGTGCAAGCACTCAAAGTAAGCCATTTCAGGGGCGTAACCGGCTTCGACCAAGGTCTCGTAACCCATCTTGATGAGCTCAACCGCACCGCCGCACAAAACGGCTTGCTCGCCGAACAAGTCGGTCTCGGTTTCTTCTTTGAAGTTGGTTTCGATGATGCCAGCCTTGCCACCGCCGTTGGCCATGGCATAGCTCAAAGCCAAAGCGCGGGCCTTGCCGCTCTTGTCTTGGTGAATCGCCACCAAGTGAGGCACGCCGCCACCTTGGGTGTAGGTGTTGCGCACGGTGTGGCCGGGCGCCTTGGGGGCCACCATCCACACGTCCAAGTCGTCACGGGGCACCACTTGGTTGTAGTGGACGTTGAAGCCGTGGGCGAAAGCCAAAGAAGCGCCTTGCTTGATGTTGGGGGCCACGTTGTTGTTGTAGACCTCGGCAATTTGCTCGTCGGGCAACAAGATCATGACCACGTCGGCGGCTTTGACCGCGTCGTTGACTTCCATCACGGTCAAGCCGGCTTTGCCCACTTTGTCCCACGATGCGCCACCTTTACGCAGACCGACCACCACTTTGACGCCGCTGTCGTTCAGGTTTTGGGCGTGTGCGTGGCCTTGTGAGCCGTAACCAATGATGGCAACCGTTTTGCCTTTGATGACGCTCAGATCACAATCTTTGTCGTAAAAAACTTTCACAGGGTTCTCCTTAGGAATAAACAGGTTCAATGAGTGGGATTAGACGCGCAGGATGCGCTCGCCGCGCCCGATACCGCACGCACCGGTGCGCACGGTCTCCAAAATGGCACTGCGGTCGATCGCCTCCAAAAAGGCGTCGTTCTTGGATTGGTCACCTGTCAGCTCGATGGTGTAGCTTTTGTCGGTGACATCAATCACACGGCCACGGAAGATGTCGGCCATGCGTTTCATTTCTTCGCGCTCCTTACCGACGGCACGCACTTTCACCAGCATCAGCTCGCGCTCGGTGTAGGCGCCTTCGGTCAGGTCGACCACTTTGACCACTTCAATCAAGCGGTTCAGGTGTTTGGTGATTTGCTCAATCACATCGTCAGAACCCGTGGTCTGGATGGTCATGCGCGACAGGCTGGGGTCTTCGGTGGGGGCCACGGTCAGGGACTCGATGTTGTAGCCACGAGCCGAGAACAAACCCACCACGCGAGACAAGGCGCCCGCCTCGTTTTCGATCAGTACAGCAATGATGTGTTTCATGATTACAGATCCTCCGAGCCGAGCAACATTTCGGTGATGCCCTTACCCGCCTTCACCATCGGGAAGACGTTTTCTGTGGGGTCGGTGCGGATGTCCAGGAACACGGTGCGGTCTTTCAGACTGCGCGCCTCTCGCAGCGCGGGCTCGACGTCTTCGGGTTTTTCAACCAAGATGCCCACGTGACCATAGGCCTCGGCGAGTTTCACGAAGTTGGGCAACGCGTCCATGTAGCTGTGGCTGTAGCGACCGGAGTATTCGATCTCTTGCCACTGGCGCACCATGCCCAAATAACGGTTGTTCAAAGCGACGATCTTGATGGGTGTGTTGTATTGCAAGCAGGTGGAGAGCTCTTGGATGCACATTTGCACCGAGCCTTCGCCCGTGACGCAAAACACCTCGCTGTCCGGTTTGGCCAACTTGATGCCCATGGCGTAGGGAATGCCCACGCCCATGGTGCCCAAGCCCCCAGAGTTGATCCAACGGCGGGGTTCGGTGAACTTGTAGTACTGAGCCGCCCACATTTGGTGTTGGCCCACATCGGAGGTGATGTACGCATCAGCGTCTTTGGTCATCTCCCACAAAGTTTCGATGACTTTTTGCGGCTTGATCACCAAATTGTTGTTGTTCTCGTACTTCATGCAATCGCGGCTGCGCCAGCCTTCGATGGTGCTCCACCATTGCTCCAGCGCTTGGGGATCGGCTTTTTGGCCCGACTCGCGGATCATGCCCATCAACTCGGTCAGCACGTCTTTGACATCGCCCACGATCGGCACATCGACTTTCACGCGCTTGGAAATGCTGGAAGGGTCGATGTCGATGTGGATGATCTTTCGTTCGTTTTGCGCGAAGTGCTTGGGGTTGCCAATCACGCGGTCGTCAAAACGCGCGCCAATGGCCAGCAACACATCGCAGCTTTGCATGGCGTTGTTGGCTTCCAAGGTGCCGTGCATGCCCAGCATGCCCAAGAAGCGGCGGTCGGTTGCTGGGAAAGCGCCCAAACCCATGAGGGTGTTGGTCACTGGGAAATTGAGCAGGTCGACCAGGGCGCGCAATTCGCCACAGGCTTCGCTCATCAAGACGCCCCCGCCGGTGTAGATGTAAGGGCGCTTGGCCGACATCAACAACTGCAAGGCCTTGCGAATTTGACCGCCATGGCCTTTGCGCACCGGGTTGTAAGAGCGCATCTCGACCGACTCGGGGTAGCCGGTGTACATGACCTTGTTGAAAGAAACATCTTTGGGCACATCCACCACCACGGGGCCGGGGCGGCCACTGCGTGCGATGTGGAAAGCCTTTTTCATGACCTCGGCCATGTCGCGGGCGTCTTTGACCAAGAAATTGTGTTTGACGATGGGGCGGGTAATGCCCACCGCATCGCATTCTTGGAAAGCATCCAAACCAATGGCCGCCGTGGGCACTTGGCCACTGATGATGACCATGGGGATGCTGTCCATGTACGCCGTGGCAATACCGGTCACCGCATTGGTGAGGCCGGGGCCCGAAGTGACCAGCGCCACACCAACTTCGCCCGTCGCACGGGCAAAACCGTCGGCCGCATGCACGGCCGCTTGTTCGTGGCGGACCAGCACGTGCTGGATGGTGTCTTGTTTGTAAAAAGCGTCGTAAATGTGCAGCACCGCGCCGCCGGGGTAGCCCCAGACGTACTGCACGTTTTCAGCTTGAAGTGCTTTGACGAGGATTTCTGCGCCGCGCAATTCTTGAGCGCCCGCAGGAGGGGATGCCGTTTCGGCTTTGTTCATTTCCATATTCAACCTTTGTGAATTTCTCTAACGAAAAACCTTGGGTGCCCCTGGGCGCGACTCTTGTGGAGTGGCTTTGGGACTTAAGACCACAGACATGGGCACCAAACTGTAAAAGTGCCGGACGGTGATCCGTTTGCTTTTTTTCAATTGCAACCGCGCATTATCGCATTAGTTTTCGAGCCTTCGAGGAGGGGCGCAAAAACTTCATGCCAGTGTCATAATTCCCGGCGCTCGGCCCTTTGGGCACCCGGGGACGCAGACCGCGCGCTTGCCTCACCCTCCCCTCAACTGGCAAAACCACCGCTTTAGCGAGCGTTGAAACAACTTGGCTTCCGATTTAGAACTCTCTGAATTTCTGAAAAACGTGGAAAAAAAGGCGTTCAAGCGCGCTTTTTTCCATGTTCGGAACGAAGATGCGGCCCTGGACATCTTGCAAGACAGCATGATCAAGCTGTGCACCCACTACGCCGACAAGCCCCTCTGCGAACTGCCCCTGCTTTTTCAGCGCATCTTGTCCAACACCATGTTGGATTGGTTCAGGCGCCAAAAAACCCGAAATTCCCTCTTCACCCCCTTGAGTGGCTTTGGCTCTGAAGACGGCCCCGGTGAATTTGACTTGCTGGAAGTCCATGCCAACGCTGCCCAAGAAGCCTCCACCGAGAGCGCAGAAGACTGGATTGGCCGGGTGCAAACCCTGGAACACATCGAAGCTGCCGTGATGGAATTGCCAGCGCGTCAACGGGAAGCCTTCTTGCTGCGTTATTGGGAAGAACTGGATGTGGCAGAAACCGCTGCAGTGATGGGCTGCTCAGAAGGCAGCGTCAAAACCCATTGTTCTCGGGCCATTCAAGCCCTGAGTAAAACCTTGGGATTACAAGGAATCGGACCATGAAAATTCAAAATTTGCAGTCAGAAAAAGACATGGACCGTTTGGGGCAGTATTTTTCAAGCCAATTGTCTTCGGCGACGCCCCCATTGCCCCATGACATCGCCGAGCGCTTGCGCATCGCTCGACAAACCGCCTTGGCCCAACGCAAGCCCCTGCTGCGTTCGCGCTTGAGCGCCACTGCACAGCTTCAGTCCAACGGCAGTTTGAGCGCGCCCTCCGACGAAGGTTTGACGGTCTGGAGCTTTTTGGCGTCGGTGCTTCCCTTGTTGGTTTTGCTCGCAGGGCTGATGGCCATCCAATGGATTCAGCAGGACCACATCGCGGCTGAAATCGCGGCGACAGATGCGGCCCTCCTGACCGACGATTTGCCGCCCGACGCCTACACCGATCCCGGATTTGCCCAGTTTCTGAGCAAAGGGCTCAACACCCGAGCCGCCAATGACTGAGACCCGTTCCACTCTGAGCTTGTCTTTGTCCGCTGGCCTGAAAACGGTCGGCGGCTTGTTGCTGACGCTGACGCTCTCGGCAGGCATGGCTCAAACCGCCTCGGCCCCAGCGACGGAAACACCCCCCGCTGCCGCCCCCCTTGCCATCATTGCGGCACCGTCTTCGACGGCCCACAACAGCCCTTTGCCTGCGCAGCCTGAGCCCCAGTCACAGTCGTGGCAACAACTAACGGCCTTACAAAAACAAGCGCTTGCGCCCTTGGGTGCGCAGTGGAGCGCTTTGTCTGGCCAGCAACAAAAGAAATGGCTGGCGCTCTCGCAGAATTTCACACAGTTGTCGGTATCCGAGCAAATCACCCTGCACGCCCGGATGTCAGATTGGGTGTCCCTGAGTCCACGTCAACGGAACTTGGCGCGCTTGAATTTCAACAAGCTGCAAAGCTTGCCGAAAGAGGATAAAAAAGCCAAGTGGGAGGCCTATCAAGCCTTGTCCGCAGAGGAAAAACGTTTGCTCTCGGCCGCAGCCGTTTCTCCCACCAAAAGCGCAGCGCCTACCGCCAAGCCCTTGCCCGCGTACCGGCTTGTCGAGTCTTCTGTGGGTGTCCCTGCTGAAACCCGCGCACGCCAGCCCGAGATCAACCGCAAAACCTTGTTGCCACGGCCTCCAGCTGTGGCCAAGCCCTCTCCCGTAGAATCAGCCCCCAGCACAGACGCCTCGCGACAAGCCACAGAAACTGCGCCTTCATGATTCAAAGCGGCCCCATACCCAACCCTTCTTCCCCACCCGACCTGAGCGCCCCTCCCCTGATTCGCCGAATGGCCTGTTGGCTCTACGAGGGCATGCTGCTGTTTGGAGTCATGGTGACTTCGGGTTTGGCCTATTTCATTGCCGCTTATTGGCTGACCGGGCTGGCTCCCGGCGACATGAAAATCCACCCCCAGCTGAAATCCGGTTTGCAAGCCGTGAGCTTTTTGGTTTTGGGCATTTACTTCACGTGGATGTGGCACCGCGGACAAACATTGGCCATGAAAACTTGGCGCATTGAAATCGTTGATCGACAGGGTCTGCACATCAGTCGCCGCGTCGCCTTCAAACGCTACATCGCGAGCTGGTTGTGGTTCATGCCCCCCATCATCGCCTCGGCGATGTTGAAGTTATCGCTGATCGAAGTGATCGTCTTGACCCTGGGCTGGATTGCCATTTGGGCCTTGCTCAGTCGCTTTCATCCCGAGCGTCAGTTCTTGCACGACGCCTTTGTTGGCACACGCCTGATCACCACCCGCTGACCCTATTTTCAAAGCCCATGTCCGAACATCCGAATGCCGAAGCATCAGCGGTCAACCCGCAAAAAGCACGCAAAGGCCTGAATCGCATCTTGTATGCCACGGGGTACTCCTTGCAGGGCTTGCGCGCAGGCTGGGGTGAAACCGCCTTTCGGCAAGAGGCCATGCTGTCCTTTGTGTTGCTGCCTGTGTCGTTTTGGCTGGGACAAAACTGGATCGAGATCGCCTTGTTAACCGGCTCCGTGCTGCTGGTGATGATTGTGGAGTTGCTCAACACCTGCATTGAATCGGCCATCGACCGCATCGGCCCCGAATGGCACGACCTGTCCAAACGCGCCAAGGACATGGGCAGCGCCGCAGTTTTGCTGAGCTTGCTGCTGGCTTTAGGCATCTGGACAGGCGCCCTGTGGCAACGTTTCGCTTGAACGCATGAGCCTCCTTGCTGACCGCCCCGCATTTTCTCTGTGCGTGTATTGCGGCTCCAAGCCCGGGCACAACCCTGCATTTGTGCAACTGGCCTCGCAGGTCGGCCAGTGGATTGGTGCCCATGGGGGACAGCTGGTCTATGGCGGGGGCCGCAGCGGATTGATGGGAGTAGTGGCAGAGGCCACCCTGGCGGCCGGTGGCCGTGTCGTGGGCATCATTCCGACCGCATTGGTCGAAAAAGAATTTGCGCACCATGGCTGCACCGAGTTGCATGTGGTGGACACCATGCACGAACGCAAGCGCCTGATGGCCGAAAAAGCCGATGCCTTTTTGGCCTTGCCCGGCGGCATTGGTACTTTCGAAGAACTGTTTGAAGTCTGGACTTGGCGCCAACTGGGCTACCACGACAAGCCCGTGGGCATCTTGAACAGCCAAGGCTATTACGACGCGTTGTTGGGCTTCATTGACCAAGTGGTGGCCGACGGATTTATGTCCGACTGGCAAACCACGCTGGTCACCGTGGACAACGACAGCGAGGCCTTGCTGCAACGTTTGGTGCAGTCTGCGGGCCTGGCTTTGCCCGCCAAAATCAACCTGCTGTAAGGGCTGGCCTGAGCCAGCCAGGGCCTCAGATGGCCGTTTCGTCTTGCTCGCCGGTGCGAATGCGCACCACGCGCTCGACGGAGGTGACAAAAATCTTGCCATCCCCAATTTTTCCAGTCCGGGCCGCCTTGATGATGGCGTCGACACAGCTGTCCACATCTTGGTCTTTCACCACCACTTCCACTTTCACCTTGGGCAAAAAGTCGACCACATATTCAGCGCCACGGTACAACTCGGTGTGCCCTTTTTGACGGCCGAAACCCTTGACTTCCGTCACGGTGAGGCCCGTCACGCCGCATTCGGCCAGGCTTTCACGCACTTCTTCCAACTTGAAGGGTTTGATGACCGCAGTGATCTGTTTCATGGAAAAAATCCTCAATTAAGAATAATGCGCCGACTTTAAGCGCGGAATTTGTTGGTCATAGGATAACGCCAATCTTTGCCAAAACTCCGGTGGGTGACGCGAATCCCCACGGGCGATTGCCGGCGTTTGTATTCGTTGAGTTTGATCAGCCGCGTGACCTGTTCGACATCCGCTCGCTCAAACCCATCGGCGATCAGGGCTTCCACCCCTTCGTCGTTCTCCATGTAGCGGGCAATGATGGCGTCCAGCACTTCGTAGGCCGGCAAACTGTCTTGGTCTTTCTGGTCTGGCCGCAACTCGGCGCTGGGTGGCCGCGTCAAGATGCGCTCGGGGATCGGCTGGGCGCCCGTGCCATAGGGGTCGTTCAGATTGCGCCAACGGGCCAACTCAAAGACACGGGTTTTGACCACGTCTTTGATCACCGCGAATCCCCCCGCCATGTCGCCATAAAGGGTGCAATAGCCGGTTGCCATTTCGCTCTTGTTGCCAGTGGTCAAGACAATCGCTCCAGTCTTGTTGGAGAGGGCCATCAGCAGCGTGCCGCGAATGCGGGCTTGGATGTTTTCTTCGGTGGTGTCTTCTGGCAAGCCGACAAACTGCCCTGCCAAGGCCTGTTTGAAGCCATCAAACAGCGGCGCAATGGCCACCTCGTCATAACGCACACCGAGGCGCTTGACCATTTCACGTGAATCCAACCAACTGATGTCGGCGGTGTAGGGCGACGGCATCATGACCGCATGGATCTTGTCGGCACCGATCGCATCCACTGCGATGGCCAAGACGAGCGCCGAGTCGATGCCCCCAGACAACCCCAAAATGGCACCCTTGAAGCCATTTTTCCCCAAGTAATCACGGACCCCCAGCACCAATGCGTCCCACAACTCGGCTTGCGCGCTGGCCAAAGGGACCACCGCTTCCTGAGAAGCCGCCAAGTCCAGCGGTTGCTGTTGAGCGGCCGCCTGCACGGTGAGCAGGGCTTCGCGAAATCCCTCGGCGCGGGCCACCACCTGCCCCGCGGCATTCAGGGCAAATGATCGCCCCTCGAAAATCACTTCATCTTGTCCGCCCACCAAGTGGGCGTAAATGAGCGGCAAGCCACAGTCGCTCACGCGTTCGCGCATGCGTTGTTCGCGTTCAGCGCCTTTGCCCGCATGGAACGGAGAGGCATTCAAGACCGCCAACACTTGGGCGCCTGCGTCACGCGCCAATCGGGCCGGCTCGTCAAACCAGGCGTCTTCGCAAATGAGCAAACCCACGCGCACGCCTTCGACCTCAAACACCCCCACCCCACTGCCGGGGGTGAAGTAACGGCGTTCGTCGAAAACCTGGTAATTGGGCAACTCGCGCTTGTCGTAACTGCAGACCACTTGCCCTTCGCACAGCACGCTGGCACGGTTGTGGCGGCGCGTGACAGCGACGCTGCGGGTGCGCACCCCGCCGCCCTCTGGGTGACCCACCACCACATGCAAGCCCTTTAACCCAGCCAAGGCGTGGGCCACCGTTTTCAAGGCATCATCGCAAGCATCAATGAAGGCCGGCCGCAACAAAAGGTCTTCGGCTGCATAGCCGCAAATCGACAACTCGGGGGTGATCAACAAGCGTGCGCCTTGGGCATAGGCCCCTTTCGCCGCATCAATGATCTTGCGGGCGTTGCCCGGCATGTCACCCACGACGAAGTTGAGTTGGGCCACACAAATTTGGAGAGTCATACAGGTGCTGGAAAATGTGAGCTTGAATTATGTCACCCGGGTGCTGGATGATTTGGCAGCCATTCCCGCCTCAGATTGGGACGCTTTGCTGGCGGCGCAAGACGCGCCATCTCCCTTCATGCAGCATGCCTATTTGTCGGCCATGCAGACCAGCCAATCGGCCACGCCAGAGACTGGTTGGCACTTGCAGGTGGTCACTCTTTGGCGCGATGCACCCGAAGGACCGCGGCTGGCGGCCGCCTGCCCCGTGTATCTGAAAACCCACTCGCGTGGCGAGTATGTGTTTGACCACGCTTGGGCCGATGCCTATGCCCGGCATGGCCTGGAGTACTACCCGAAGGCTTTGGTGGCTTCGCCTTTCACGCCTGTGCCCGGCAGCCGCTTGCTCGCTGAGTCGTCGGCTGCGCGACAAGCCCTGCTGGCGGCCCTGCTGTCTTTTTGCCAAAGCCGGGACTTGTCGTCCTTGCACATTCTTTTTGGCAGCGCCCAAGACCAGCGCGCTTGCGAAGAGGCCGGCCTGCAGCAACGCAGCCAAATCCAGTTCCACTGGCAAAACGCAGGATGGCGCGACTTTGAAGATTTCTTGGGCAGCTTGCAGCAAGAAAAACGAAAAAAAATCCGCCAAGAACGCCGCAAAGTGCAACAGGCCGGAGTGACCTTTCGGGCCGTGCGCGGCCCCGACATGAGCGACTCAGACTGGCAACTGCTGCTGCGTTGTTACCAGCAAACCTATTGGGAACACGGCAATGCGCCTTACCTCACCCCAGGCTTCTTCGCCGCCATGCGCCAAAACATGGCCGAGCATTGGCTGTTGTTTGTGGCCGAACATGGCGCGCAAGCCATCGGCATCAGCCTGATCGGCTTGCACCTCAATGCACAAGGCCAACCGAGCGTGGCCTATGGCCGGTATTGGGGGGCATTGGCGCGGGTCGACTGCCTGCATTTTGAGGCGTGCTACTACCAGCCGATTGAATGGTGCATTGCCAACGGGGTGCATCGTTTTGAGGGCGGCGCTCAAGGCGAACACAAAATGGCCCGTGCGCTGTTGCCCACGCCCACCTACAGCGCCCATTGGTTGGCCAACCCGGCCTTTTCAGAGGCGGTGGCGCGCTTTCTCGAACGCGAAAGAGCCGGTGTCGACAACTACCTCAACGTCTTGCAGCAGCACTCGCCCTTGAAAAAATCGGGCTGAATATCAGGCCAGAGGCCCCATCGGGCTCAGGTGGGCTAAACGTTGCTGTTCAAACTCGCCTGGACATCGCGCTCAAATTGCGCCATGGCGTTCAGGGTCAGCGGGTCGGTGGCCATCGCAGCGGCAAATTCGGGTCGCACGGTCACCGCATACGCGCCGCATGCCATCAGGCGCGACAACACATCGGCCGACTTGATGCTGGCGGCCAACAACTGCAGGCCATCGGCCTGCAGAGCCACACAGGCCTCGAGTAAAGACCACACATCGCGCCCATCGGCTTGTAAGCGCCCCACATAAGGCGCCACGTAGTGCGCCCCTTGCGCCCGAGCCCACATGAGTTGAATCGGGTTGGACAAACCGGTGAGCAAAGTGGGCACGCCCCAGGCTTGCACTTCGCGCAAGACCGGCAGCCAGTCGGGGTGGCAAGGCAATTTGATGGTCAGGCGCACGCGGGCTTGCAGCGCGGCCGGCAACAACACCTCCAGCCATTGCGCAGCCTCGCCCACATCGGCGCGCGGCAGTTGCAACATCAACTCAGAAATTTTGGCTTCGCCGGCCTGCGCCACCAACTGCAAATAGCCCGCGAGGCTGACGGGCAAGCCAGCTTGCATGACCAAGGTTGGGTTGGTCGTGACGCCCTGCACCGTCGGGCAACCTGCCGGCAAGAGCCATTGACGGGCATCGGCGGAGTCGAGGTAGAGCTTCACGGGTTGTCCTGTTTCAGGAAGATGTCTTTGTCCGGGAAAAACTGGCTGTGCAAAGGCAACAAAGCGCCCCCCAGCGCGCGCGCATGCGGCCCCACTTGGCCTGCCAAAAGCTGGGGCTGGTGCATGCCATCAAAACGGTATTGGGCCAGCGCCTCTTGCGTGGCCGTCATCAGGGCGCTCATCAACGGCGCGCCCAGCGAGCCGTCCATCACCACCGCGTCCAAGTCCAACAAAGCGGCCGAGCTGGCCACGGTCATGGCCAAAGCCTGACTGGCTTGGGCCAACCAAGCCTCTGTCATAGACCTGTAGGGGGCGTCCATGATGCGGTCTTGGTGAATCAACAATGCGTCATGACCTGCCGCCAGCAAGGCTTGTTCCAGCTGCCAACCCGATGCTTTTTGCAACAGCTGCGGCGGCATCCCCAAGTCCCGTGAGGCATGGCTGGCCAAGCCCACTGGCAGTGAGCCAATGGCGCCAGCATTGCCGCGTTCGCCGTTCATGATGTGGCCCGACAAAACCAAACCCCCACCAATGAAGGTGCCGACAAAGACGTATAAAAAACTGCGCACATGCCGGCCGTGGCCTTGCAACAACTCGGCGACACAGGCGGCCGTGGTGTCTTTGGCAAAGACCACGGGCAAATCGGTCAGGCCTTGCACTTCTGCCGTCAAATCGATGGTTTCCCAACGGGCCAAAGCTTGGGCCGCTTGGCCGCCCATGAGATCGGCCCATTTGTGCAAAGACAATGGCGCGGTCAGCCCCACCCCCACCGTGCGCGGCCACAAATCGCCCATGCGCTGCTGCAAGGTCTGCAGGCCTTGCGCCATCGACACAAAAAGCCGATCGGGATCCGGATAGTCGTACAGCACTTCCACGCGTTCGACGGGCCGCCCCATGAAGTCCGCCACAAGCAACTCGAGGTTTCGCCGACCGACCTGGATGCCGACGCTGAAAGCGCCTTGCGGATTGAGCGACAAAGGCACCGAAGGCTGGCCAATTTTGCCGCGCACGCGGTCTTGTTTGATCAGCAAACCATCGTCCAGCAAGCGCCCCACGATGATGGCCACGGTCTGGGTGGACAACTGCGTCAAGCGGGCCAAATCGGCTTTGGGAATGGCGCCGTGGTGGCGAATTGCCTGCAGTACGGTGCGCTCATTGAACTGCCGCATGCCCACATGGTTGGAGCCGCGCATGGCGGATGTGGGGGTGGCAGAGTTCATGAAAAAAGGCGCTCAGACAGAGATAAGTTCAAACAAGAATCACGCCTTTGCAAAACAAGGCGTTGCCGTAGGCCGTGCCCTCACCGCTTTGCACGATCAGGCTGGCGCCCTTGATTTTGTCGTAAAACGCATAGCGCTCAACCGACTCCACCTGCTCGGCCTTGAATCCGGCCTGCACCACCAAGTCGACGACTGCTTGTTGCGCGGGCGTGCGGTGCCCTTCTGCGCTGTGGCACACCCGCATGAATGCGGCAGGTTGGGCCACATCCACCGCCAGAGGAAACACCGACAACACGGCGCGACTCACGCGCTCTAAGCTGTGCCCCGGGATGCGCACCACCGGTTTGCCTTGGCTCAAATAATCGGCCGTGAAGTTGGCATCCACCACCGCCACCCATTCGCCATGGCCCATGGCGCACAGGTGCATCAGCAGCTCGGGGGTGAGCAGCGGATCAATTCCTTTCAGCATGCGACCGCCTCTTCTGAACGCAGGCTGGCCGGGTCGATGGCGCCGGTGATCAGGCCCACGATTTCTTCAGGGCTGGTCTCGCGGGTGAGGCGACTGCAAATGATGCGGCCCTGGCGGAAAACCCATATGCGGTCGACCAGGTCAAACACTTGGCGCAAGTTGTGGCTGATGATGATCAGCGGGATGCCTTGCTTTTTCAGGCCCTTGATGATCTCTTCCACGCGGGCGGTCTCTTGCACACCCAAGGCGGCCGTGGGCTCGTCCAAGATGATTAGTTTTTTGGCAAAGCCTGCCGCGCGGGCAATCGCCACGCACTGCCGCTGGCCGCCCGACATGCCGCGCAGGCTTTCCGACATGTCCTGAATTTTCACGCCGGTGGTCGACAACATGCTGGCCGATTTCTCGCGCATGGCCTTGTGGTTCAAGATGGACAGTGGCCCCAGATTCAGACGGGTGATCTCGCGGCCCAGAAAAATATTCGCTGGCACATCCAAGTCTTCGGCCAAGGCCAAGGTTTGGTACACCGTCTCAATGCCCTGCTCGCGGGCATCCAAGGGCGACTCGAAATTGACTTTTTGGCCATCCAACAAGATGTCGCCCGAATTGGGCTGCTCCACCCCGGTGATCAGGCGCACAAAGGTGCTTTTGCCGGCCCCGTTGTCGCCCACGATGGCCGCGTGCTCACCCGGCAACAGGCGAAATTGGGCGTCGGTCAGGGCTTTCACGCCCCCGTAATGCTTGGTGAGTTGCTTGATTTCGAGAACAGGTGTGGAGGTGGACATAGGAACGGCTTTCACAATGAATGGGACGAAGCATGCAGGAATTCTTGAAATCTGGACATTAGTAAAACTACTAGGTTTACTTAATAGGTTTTTTCGTTTCCAATGCGTTCGCGGTCAGAAAAGTGTTTTTTGGCCCAACTTCATCAACAACGGAGATACCCCCATGATCACGAAACGCACATTTGGCCGCTTGGCCATCGCTGCAGCAGCTGCAACTTTGTTCACCTCGGCCATGGCGGCTGACGTGACAGTGGCTTACATCACCAACGGCAACACCAACGAAGGCTGGACCTTGATCAACGGTGGCGCCAAGAAAGCCGGCCAAGCCAAAGGCGTGAAGTTCATCGAGTTGGCCGCTGAAAAAGGCGAGTTGTCTCGCCAATTGGCCATCGTGGAAGACATGATCACCCGCAAAGTCAACGCGATCGCAATTGCCCCCGTTGACTCGGCCGGTATCGCCCCCGCCATCAACAAAGCCATGGCCGCAGGCATCGCTGTGGTGGCCGTGGACACTGGCATCACGGGTGCCAAGATTTCTTCTTATGTCGCGACCGACAACATCAAAGCCGCCAACGTGCAGGGCAAGTGGGCCGCTGAGCAGATCAAAGACGGTGACACCGTGATCTATGTGACAGGCGACCAAGGCCAGTCCACCGGTCAAGAGCGCAAGAAAGGTTTTGTCGATGCTTTGAACGCCGTCCGCAAGAACGTCAAGATCGTTGAAGTGCCCACCACTTGGGACCAAACTATGGCCCAAAACGGTGTGGAAGCCGCTCTGCGCGCCAACCCCAATGCCAAGGTGATCGCCTGCGCATGGGACGGCGGTGCTTTGGGCGCCAAAGCCGCATTGATGGCCGCTGGCAAGAAGCCTGGCGACGTGAAGATTGCTGGCTTTGACGGCTCCCCAGGCGGCCTGGACATGATGAAGCAAGGCTGGCAACAAGCCAACGCCGCACAAATGCTGGCCAAGATCGGCCAAGTGGGCGTGGAAACAGCCATTGCTGCAGCACAAGGCAAAAAAGTGGAAGCCCGTATCGACACTGGCTCCTTCTTGGTGTTGCCTTCCAACGTGGACAAGTTCGCCGCTGATTCTGGCGTCGGTCAGTTCATGAAGGTCAAGGGCAAGTGATGGCCCGCCCGGGCCTTCGGGCCTGGGCTTGACTTCAGTTTGCAGGAGTCCACCCCTATGGGAACGCGGTTGCTGAACATCAGCGACGCGTATTCAGAGGCGTGGGCTTCTGCACTAGCGACGATTTATTGACAGAGAAATTTATGAAATCCATCACACGACAAGAGTGGTACGGCGCCTTAGTGGCGGTGATCGTTCTGGGCGTCTTGCTCACCTTCGCCTCGCCTTACTTTTTGACCACGGGCAACCTGTCCAACATCTTGGTCCAGGCCTCGGTCATCGCCTTGCTTGCGGGTGGACAAACGTTTGTGATTTTGACCGGCGGCGTGGATTTGGCTGTGGGTGCGTTGACCGCACTGGCCGGCGCTGTGGCCGGTCACATGATGATCAAAATGGGCGTGGATCCCTACATGGCCATGGCCTTGGCTTTGGCGATCGGCGCTGCGGTGGGCTTTTTCAATGGCTATTTGGTGGCTTTTGTGGGCATTCCAGCTTTCATCGTGACCTTGGGGGGACTGACCCTGTGGCGCGGTATGGCCTTCGACATGACCGGGGGTTTTGACAACGCCGGCCTGCCCGATCCCCTGCCCTTCATTGGTTACGGCAATGTGCTGGGCGTGCCCATGCCGACCTTGATCACGGGTGTGTTTTTCGTGGTGATGGCCTTCGTGTTGTCCAGCACCAAAATTGGCCGTTACGTCTATGCCATGGGCTCCAATGAAATGGGCGCTCGCCAAGTGGGCATCAACATCCGCTGGTACAAGCTGGGGGTGTATGTGATTTCCGGCCTGTGCTGCGCCTTGGCCGCGATTGTGCTGATGGCCCGCATGGATTCTTCCAGCGGCAAGATGGCGCAAATGTTTGAATTGGACGCGATTGCCGCCGTGATTTTAGGCGGCACCTCGCTGTTTGGCGGACGCGGCAGCATCTGGGGCAGTTTGTTAGGCGCGGTGCTCATCACCATGATCCGCAACGGCATGAACCTGATGGAGGTCTCGCAGTTCAAACAAATGATGGCGATTGGTGCGGTGGTGATTGTGGCGGTCTGGATTGACGTGGTGCGCCGCAAGCATCTGCTGAAAAAATAAGCCTCGTGTGCTGCACCTCAGGCTGCCCGTACACACCTTGCGGCCTGATATTCTCAGGATCTCAACTGCCGTTTGAATTGCCATGACCACTCCCATATTTGTGCTGGGCGAAGCCCTGATGGACTGCATCGCTCAAGCCGATGGTCAGCTCAAACCGCTGATGGGTGGCAGCCCCTTCAACATGGCCCGAGCCGCCGCGCTGCGCGGTGCGCCAGCCACTTATCTCAATCCACTGTCGACCGATTTGTTTGGCCAAGGCTTGGCCCAGTTGCTGCAAAAAGACGGCGTGGCTTTGTGGGGCGGCAGCAGCCTTTTGCCCACCTCTTTGGCGGTGGTGCAAGTCACGCAGGGACAACCCAGCTACGGCTTTTACCGTGAAGGCATTGCCGACCGAGATTACAGCGTAGACAGCATCTTGGCACTGCTGAAAAAGCAGGCGCAACCGGGTATTTTTCACACCGGGTCTCTGCTGTTGATTCCCCCCGAGCACGAGAAAGTGTTGGCCATCTTGGCGGGTGCCCGAGCCTTGGGTTGGACCATCAGTGTGGACATCAATTTGCGTCCGAAGGTGGCGCATGACCTGCCGCAATATGTGCAGGCCTTGCACCAAGTGATCGCCCTGACCGACTGGCTCAAGGCCAGTGACGAAGACTTGGAAACCTTGGGTTTTCAGTCGGTCACGATCGCCGAGTCGGGTCGTTTGGTGCGCGAATTGCGTGCGGGTGTGGCAGCAGCTGCCTTGAACCGAGTGGCCTTGACCTTTGGCGCCGAGGGCGCCCACTTGGACGTGGCAGGCCAGACCCACCAATTGCCAGTGCCGCGCATCCAGGTGGCCGACACCGTGGGTGCAGGCGACACCTTTTGGGGCAACACCTTGGCCGACTGGGCCTTGGTGCCCGAGGGCGCCGAGAAGCGCGTGGCCAGCACGCTCGAGTTGTCGATGAAAGCCGCGGCTATCAACTGCACGCGCGAAGGTTGCCAGCCGCCCACACGGGCCGAAGTGTTGGCTTTTTAAGTCGCCGCCTTGGAGGCACGACGGGCGCGCCAAGCGCCCCAAATGGCAATCAAACCGGGAACCAAAATCAAAGCCCAAATGATTTTGCTCAGGTGCGTTTGAACAAAGGGCAAATTGCCAAACAAATAGCCCGCCAGCGTCAAGCCCACCACCCAAATGAATCCCCCTACCACGTTGTAGAGGGTGAACTTTTGACGCGACATCTCGGCAACACCTGCCACAAAGGGCACAAAGGTCCGAACAAACGGCATGAAGCGGGCCAAGATGATGGTGATGCCGCCGTACTTTTCGTAAAAAGCATGCGCTTGGTCAAAGGCCTGCCGGTTGAAAAAACGCGAGTCTTCCCACTGAAACACTTTGGGCCCAAAGTAACGCCCGATGGTGTAGTTGGTCTGGTCGCCCAATATCGCAGCGACCAACAGCAAGCCCATCACCAAGGGCAAATTCAGCAGGCCCGCGCCGCACATCGCGCCGACGATGAATAAGAGTGAATCGCCGGGCAAAAAGGGCATCACCACAATGCCGGTTTCGACAAAGATGATCAGGAACAACAAGGCGTAAACCCAAGCCCCATATTGCCCCACAAAGGCTTCCAAATAGCGGTCGACATGCAGAATGAAATCGACGAGTTGCAGCAAGATGTCCATGGCCCGATTATCCTCGGCAAATGCCTTCAAGCAGAGCCCCTAAAATGCCTCTGTGATCTCTACCAACCGCCCGGCGAACGCGCGCCGTCCGATACGCGAACTCCCCGATGAACTGATCAGCCAAATTGCGGCGGGTGAGGTCGTTGAGCGCCCCGCTTCGGTGGTGCGCGAGTTGGTGGACAACGCCATGGATGCTGGGGCGCAAAGCATCACTCTGCGCCTGATGGGCGGAGGCACTCGGCTGATTGCTGTGGAAGACGATGGGGCAGGCATCGCGCCCGACGAAATGCCCGTGGCTTTGAAGCGCCACGCCACCAGCAAGATTGGCAACCTCGATGACCTCGAATCGGTCATGACGATGGGCTTTCGGGGCGAGGCTTTGGCCGCCATCAATTCGGTGTCTGAACTGACCTTGCTCTCGCGCACCGACGGCCAAGCGACCGCGTTTGCCTTGGACGGCCGCACTGGCGAAATCCGCCCTGCCGCCCGTTCAGTCGGCACCACCGTCGAGGTGAAAGAACTGTTTTTTTCAACGCCCGCACGGCGCAAATTTTTAAAGAGCGACAGCACCGAGCTGGCGCATTGCATAGAAGCGGTGCGCCGTCACGCCCTGGCCCGCCCCGACGTGGGCTTTGCCATCTGGCACGAGGGCAAGCTGGTGGAGCAGTGGCGGGTGCACCCCGGTGCCGCAGGTTTAGAACAACGCTTGGCCGATGTGTTGGGCGAAGATTTTGTGGCGCAATCCATTGCGGTGGAATACCAAGCCGGACCCCTCAGGGTGATCGGCCGCGCCGGTTTGCCTGACGCTGCGCGTTCGCGCCCCGACCACCAATTTGCTTATGTCAACGGCCGATTTGTACGCGACAAAGTGGTGATGCACGGCGCGCGCAGCGCCTACGAAGACGTCTTGCACGGCCACAAGCAACCGGCTTATGCGCTGTTCATGCAGATCGACCCCACCCTGGTGGATGTGAATGTGCATCCGACCAAGATCGAGGTGCGTTTTCGCGACAGCCGCGCGGTGCACCAAGCGGTGCGGCACGCGCTGGAAAACGCGCTGGCCGCGCCCCGCTCGAATAACTTGAGCGAAAAGGGCGCCAACGGCGCCAGTGACTTTGATCTGAAAGCCCTCGCCCCCAAGGCCCTGCCCGAGTCGGCCAACTGGCAACAAGGCGGCATGGCTTTTGAACGTCCCGCTCCTTCGGTTTTTTCTGCCCCAAGCTATAAACCGGCCGATTTTGTGCGCACCCGCGTGGACAGCGAGCAAGCCATGGCCGACCTGAAGGCGTTGTGGCAGCCATCGGCAGATGCCGGGTCAGAAGACACGCCCTATGAAAAAGGCGGGCCTCTTTTGCACGCACAGCCCGCACAGACCACAAAGGTCGCCGAGGCAGCAGGCATCTGGGAAACCAACCCCGGGGCCAAAGGGGATCGGCGCGCAGGGGCTGGCGCCCACACCGAAACGGGCGCGTCGGCCACTCCCTTGCCCGAGGGCGACTGGCCCCTTGGCCGCGCAGTGGCACAACTGCACGGCGTGTACATCTTGGCCGAAAACAAACAAGGCCTGGTGGTGGTCGACATGCACGCTGCGCACGAACGCATCGTTTACGAGCGCCTGAAAAGCCAACTGAACGCCGCCGATGGCGAGGCTTCACGCATCCCAAGCCAACCCCTGTTGATCCCCGCCACTTTTGCCGCTAACCCCACTGAAGTGGCCACGGCCGAAGCTTGCGGAGAGGCCTTGCAACAACTCGGTCTGGAGATCTCACCCTTGTCGGCCAAAACCTTGGCGGTTCGGGCTGTGCCGACCACTTTGGCCCAAGGCGATGCGGTGGAATTGGCTCGCAGCGTGTTGGCCGAACTGGCGCAACACGACGCCAGCTCCGTGGTGCAACGGGCGCAAAACGAGATCTTGGGCACGATGGCTTGCCACGGTGCCGTGCGGGCCAATCGGCGCTTGACCTTGGAAGAAATGAACGCCCTGCTGCGTCAAATGGAAGAGACCGAACGCTCGGACCAGTGCAACCATGGCCGCCCCACTTGGCGTCAGATGACGATGCGCGATCTGGATGCGCTGTTTTTGCGGGGTCGCTGATGGGCCCCACCGCGATGGCGCCAACCGCGCCCGTTCCCTTGATCCGCATGCCGCAAAAACTCATCGTTCTTTTCCTAGCGCTGCTGCTGGGTTTACAGCCGGTCACCACCGATTTGTATTTACCCGCCCTGCCCGCCTTGACCCAAGGTTTTGGTGCGGGCATGGGCCAAGCGCAACTCACTCTCAGCGCATTGTTGTTGGCCTTTGGTTTGTCGCAGCTGGTCTGGGGCCCGCTGTCCGATCGCTATGGCCGCCGGCCCATTTTGTTGTGGGGTATGAGTGGCTACACCTTGGCCTCGGTGGCTTGCGCGTTTGCCCCCGACATGGTTTGGCTGATTGCGGGGCGCACCGTGCAAGGCATCGCCATGGGCGCGGGGGTCATGGCGGCCCGCGCGGTGGTGCGCGATTTGTTTCAACCGGCCCAAGGCGCTACGGTCATGTCGCAAGGCTTGACGGGCTTGGGCATCATTGCCTGCGCTTGCGCGCCCTTGGGCGGTCTGCTGACCGATGCGTTGGGATGGCGTTATGCCCTGCTGATGTTGGCCGTGTTTGGGGCCGTCACTTTGGGCTTGCTGGCATGGCGCTTTGAAGAAACATTGACCCGACCCGACCCGCATGCCCTGCGCGCGAGGCCGCTTTTGCAAGCCAATGCCGACATCTTGCGCCACCCCGTCTTTCTGACTTGGTGCGCGCTGTCGGCTGGCTCTTACTTGGGCCTGTTCACTTTCTTGGCCAGCTCTTCGTTTGTGTTTGTCACCTTCATGGGCTACAGCAAAACGGCTTACGGCTTTCTCATGCTGAGCATGTCGCTGTCTTACATCGTGGGGACCTTCTGGTGCCGCTGGATGTTGCGCCGCACCAGCGTGCACCGCACCGTCGGCATCGCCGCCCTGTTGACGCTGACCGGCGGGCTCAGCATGGCCGCTTTGGCCTATCTGGGTCAAGGCAAAGATTGGTATGGGGCTTGGGCGGTGATGGTGCCGATGTACATCTTTATGCTCGGTCATGGCGTGCACCAACCCTGTGGTCAAAGCGGGGCGGTGTCGCCATTCCCCCACCGCGCCGGAACCGCGTCTGCTCTGAACGGCTTTTTGATGATGTTGGGCGCATTCTTCATGGGTGCTTGGTTGGGCACGCACATGGACCAGCCGGTTTTTGCACTCGCGCATGGCCTGTCGCTGTGGGCCGTGTTCATCACCTTGGTGGCCTGGACCGCCGTGCAGCGGCATGGACGTCCCGAAGCCATGGTGCCAAAACAGTCGCCATGAGCCCAACACCATCTCCCGGGCTGCACCCTGAACGCGCCGATGCCATCGCCCTCGTCGGCCCAACGGCCAGTGGCAAAACGGCTGCCGCCTTGGCCTTGGCCGAGGCCCTGCAAGGCCGGGGCGGTGCAGAGATCATCAGCGTGGATTCGGCCCTGGTCTACCGCGGCATGGACATTGGCACCGCCAAACCCAGCCGCGACGAGTTGGCTGCCGTGCCGCATCACCTGATCGACACCCTCGACCCCTTGCAAAGCTACAGCGCAGCAGAGTTTGCGAAAGACGCTGCACGCTTGATGTTGGACATCCAAGCCCGCGGCAAAACGCCTTTGTTGGTTGGGGGCACCTTGCTTTACCTGAAGGCCTTGCAGGAAGGCTTGAACGACATGCCGGCCGCCAACTTGGAAGTGCGTCGGCTCATTCAGCAAGAAGCCCAAGAAGTCGGCTGGCCCGCCATGCACCACAAATTGGCGGGCATTGACCCTGTCACAGCGGCTCGCCTGGCGCCGGGCGACAGCCAGCGCATTGGTCGTGCGCTGGAAGTGTGGACGGCCACCGGTCGCACCTTGAGTTCTTTCCACGAAGCCGCCAAAGCCTCGGCACCGACGTGGCGCATTCCGGTCATCAGTCTGGAACCTTCAGACCGTGCGTGGTTGCACCAGCGCATTGCACAGCGCTTTGAGCAAATGATGGCCGCAGGTTTTTTGGATGAAGTGCACGCCTTGCGAAACCGGGGCGATCTGCATCCCGACCTGCCCTCGATGCGCTGCGTGGGCTACAGACAAGCCTGGGAAGGCCTGGACGCAGGCTGGGCGCTGGACGAAATTCGAGACCGCGGGATTTTTGCCACACGGCAATTGGCCAAGCGCCAAATCACTTGGCTGCGCAGCATGCCCGAGCGGGTGGTGGTGCACGCCGACCAAACATCGGCCACCGAGCAGGTGGTGCAAGCTTGTCAGGCGGTGTGCCCTTAATCGTCCCCCGCGGGACGCCCTCTGCCTTGTTTGACTTTGGCCTGCTGGGCCTTGCCGGCCAAGCGCCGTTGCACAGAGCCATACGTCGGCTGGGTCGGTTTGCGGCGTTTGGGGGGCTGGGCGTATTGGTCCAACGTTTCGTGCAAGCGGGCCCAGGCATCGAGGCGGTTCGCCTCTTGGGTGCGATGGCGTTGCGCCTTCAGCACAAAGACGCCTTCTTGCGTCAAGCGGCTGTCACCCGACTGCAACCAACGCTGCTTCACGTCGTCGGGCAAAGAAGACTGGGCCACATCAAAACGCAGCTGAATCGCCGTGGCCACTTTGTTCACATGTTGGCCGCCGGGACCTTGGGCTCGGATGGCGCTCAAGCTGACTTCAGCCTCGTCGATGCGCAAGGGGTGTTTCACACCCCAACACCCGCGCACGGGCTCATTGCAAAGGGCCTTTGAGGCTGTCGGGAATCGGCAATGCCACGACCTCGATGCCCTCTTCGATGAGGGCCTCGGTTTCCTCTCGGGTGGCTTGGCCACGGATGTTGCGCTCTGCTTTTTCGCCGTAATGGATCTTGCGCGCTTCTTCGGCAAACTGGGTGCCGACATCTTCGGTGTGGGCCATGACGTGACGAACCATGGTCAACATGGCCGCTTGCAACTGCTGCAAACCGCGCACATCCGCAGGCAAATTGGCCGGCGATGCGGTCTGTGCAGAAAATGACGTGTCTGAAAGGGTTTGGGTTTGGTGCTTTGCCTTGGCTTGGGCTAGAGCTTGGGCTTGGGCTTGGGCTGGGCCATGCGGGTGCCGATGGGCCTGCGCCGCGTTGTCAGAGGCTGAGGGGCCATCGGCAGCACCATAACCCAAGTTCAGGCGCGGGGCCGACAAGAGTTTCGTGATGGCGGTGTCGTTGCACAGGGGGCACGTCAGCAAGCCCCGCGCTTGTTGTGCGTCGTAGTCTTCCTGCGAGCCAAACCAGCCCTCAAAGCTGTGCCCCTGTGAACATTGGAGGTCCCAGACTTTCATGCCCCAAAACCTCAAGCCAAGGTTTGCCACGTCAGGGGCCAATCCCCTGCCAACATGTTTTGCAACCAAAGTGCACCCGTGAGCGTCTTGGCATCGGTGACTTGCCCCTCGCGACACCACGTCATCAAGTCCGAAGGCGTGGCGGTGAAGACGTCCAAGAACTCTTCCGCGTCCAATTGCCGCGTGCCCAAACTCAGGTCTTTGGCAAACCAAATTTCAATCACTTCGGTGGAATACGCGATCACCGGATGCAACACCCCTGCCCTGGCCCATTGGCGGGCGGTGTAGCCGGTTTCTTCCCACAATTCACGCTGTGCGCACAGCCAGCCGTCTTCCCCGGCATCGCGCTTGCCCGCCGGAAACTCGATCATCACTTGTGCGAAGGGGTAACGGTATTGGCGCTCCAGCACCACCTGCAAGCCCGCAGGGGTATCGAGCAATGGAATGACCATGACCGCCCCGGGATGGACGACGTATTCGCGTGTGGCCAAAGACTGGTTGGGCAGGCGAACCGTGTCGCGGAATGCGTGCAAAAAATGGCCGCGCAACAACTCTTGTTGACTGACACGGTGCTCGATCAGGTGCTCATCAGACATGTCGAGTCCCCACCGATGGCGCTCAATGCTGACGGTGCATGAGGTAACGGTAGACAAATCCTGGGAACGCCAAGGTCACAAACATGGTGCCTGTGATGGCATAAAACTCCCAGCCTTGGGGGGCAATTTGACCGGCATGGTTTTCGAAGGCCAGACCCACAGCCCCGACCACAAAATACAGCACCACCAACTCAAGCAAACGCCAAAACAAAGATTTTGATGGGCGTTGGGGGCCGACCATCAAAATGCGCTGATTGGCAAACGGCAAATTGGCAGCCATCACCGCCAAGGCGAGCAAGATTCCAATTTGCAAATCGCTGGACATGGCGGTGTGATCTCGATCAGATTGAGAGCATGCGGGCGATCGCATCCGCGCAGAGGGCCATCAGAGCGCCCGGCACGATGCCCAACACCAACACCAACAAGCCATTCACCGACAAGACCACGCGCACATCGGCATCGGCCGAAACGGTGGTGGCGGTCACGGGCTCGTCAAAGTACATGACCTTGACCACGCGCAAGTAATAGAAGGCGCCGATCAGGGACATAATGACTGCAAAAATCGCCAAGCCGATGTAGAAGGTTTGCCCTGATACCAGCAAGGACTGCAAGACAGACAACTTGGCATAAAAGCCCACCATCGGGGGAATGCCCGCCATCGAGAACAAGCAGATGGCCATCACGCCGGCATACAAGGGGCTGCGTTGGTTCAAGCCCGCCAGATCGGTGATCTCTTCGCTTTCAAAACCTTGTCGTGCCAGCAACATGATCACGCCAAAGCCGGCCAATGTGGTCAACACATACGACACGATGTAGAACATGGCCGAGCTGTAAGCATTGGCCGCCAAGGTGGTTTGACCATTGATCACGCCCGCCACAAAACCCAACAAGACGAACCCCATTTGGGCGATGGTGGAGTAAGCCAACATGCGCTTGAGGTTGGTTTGTGCAATCGCAGCCAAGTTGCCAATCAGCAGCGAACCAATGGCCAGCACAGACAACATTTGCTGCCAATCAAAGGCCAGCGGCAACATGCCCTCGACCAACAAACGAATCATGATGGCAAAGGCCGCCAATTTGGGTGCACCACCAATCATCAGCGTAGCGGCCGTAGGCGCGCCTTGGTACACGTCAGGAACCCACATGTGGAAGGGCACGGCCCCGATTTTGAAGGCCAGACCCGAGACGATGAAGACCAGACCAAACACCAGCACTTGGTGATTGACTTGGCCCGAGCCGATGGCCTTGAGCACCTCGGACAACTCGAGACTGCCGGTCGCGCCATACAACATGGACATGCCGTACAACAAAAAACCCGAAGCCATGGCGCCCAATACAAAGTATTTCATGGCCGCTTCGGTGGCTGCGGTGTGGTCTCGGCGCAGGGCCACCAAGGCGTAGCTGGACAGCGTCAACAACTCGAGACCCAAATAGATCACGATGAAGTTTTGGCCCGAAATCATGAAGCTCATGCCCAACAGCGCAAACAGGCTCAGGCTGAACATTTCACCGCCACGCAACATGTCGCGGTCTGCGGCGTAGGGACGCGAATAGACCAAGGTGACCATCACCGCGATGGCGGCAAAGCACTTGAGCCAATGGCCCATCGGGTCGCTCACCACAAGCCGGCCGAAACCATAGGTGGTTTGACCCGCATCAGCGTACATCGCGTGCAACACCGCCAAGCCGCCCAAAGACAACAAAGTCAGGACGTAAGTGGCAGTGCGCTTGGGGCTTTTCACGTAGAGGTCGGCCAGTGCAATCACGCAGGCCATGACCAACAACACGATCTCCGGATAAATCGTCATCCAGCTGGCGGTGTCCATCATGTGTGTTCTTTCTGTTCTTCTGTTCAGGCTAATCGTTCAATGCCCGCGGCTCAAGGCAACTTGGACAGGGCCACGTGCTTGAGCAAGTCGACCACCGAAGTGTCCATCACGTCAGTGAAGGGTTTGGGGTAGACCCCCATGTACAAGACCGCGGCGGCCAACAAGGCCATCACCAAAAATTCACGGGCATTGATGTCGGTCAGTTCTTTCACATCGTCATTGACCACGGGGCCAAGATAGACGCGCTTGAACATCCACAAGGTGTAGGCGGCGCCAAAAATCAAGGCCGATGCGGCCAGCGTGCCGATCCAGAAATTGAATTTGACTGCACCCAAAATGACCATCCACTCGCCCACAAAACCGGCGGTGCCGGGCAAGCCGCAATTGGCCATGGCAAAGAACAAGGCGAAGGCGGCAAACTTGGGCATCGTGTTGACCACCCCCCCGTAACTGGCGATTTCACGCGAGTGAACACGGTCGTACAACACGCCAATCGACAAGAACATGGCGGCTGAAACAAACCCGTGGGCAATCATTTGCACAATGCCACCGGACACGCCCAGCGGATTAAAAATGAAGAACCCCAAGGTGACGAAACCCATGTGCGCCACCGAAGAGTAAGCCACCAGTTTCTTCATGTCTTGCTGCACCATGGCCACCAAGCCCACATAGACCACGGCCACCAAGGACAACACGATGATGAACATGCCCCACTCGCGCGCGGCATCAGGCGCGATGGGCATCGAGAAGCGCAAGAAACCATAGGCGCCCAACTTCAACATGATGGCCGCCAGCACCGCCGAGCCGCCGGTGGGCGCTTCAACGTGCACATCTGGCAACCAAGTGTGCACGGGCCACATGGGCACCTTGACCGCAAAGGCGGCAAAGAAGGCAAAGAACAACAAGGTCTGCACGTTGCCCGACAAGGGCAGTTGGTGCCAAGTCAGGATGTCAAAACTGCCGTTTGATGCGGTGTACAAATAAATGAGCGCAATCAGGGTCAGCAATGAACCCATCAAGGTGTACAAGAAAAACTTGAAGGCCGCATAAATTTTGTTCGGACCGCCCCAGATACCAATGATCAGGTACATCGGGATCAGTGTGGCTTCGAAGAAGACATAAAACAAAATGCCGTCCAAAGCCGTGAACACACCGATCATCAGGCCCGACAAGATCAAGAAGGCGGCCATGTACTGGTTGACTTTGCGGGTAATGACTTCCCAACCTGCGATGACCACGATCACGTTGATGAACGCCGTCAACAGCACCAACCACAGCGAAATGCCATCTACCCCCAAGTGATAGTGGACGTTAAAGCGCTCAATCCAGGGCGCTTTTTCAACGAATTGCATGGCCGAAGTGCCGAGCTGGAAGCCCGAATACAACGGCAATGTCAGCAAGAAACTGACCACCGAGCCGACAAGAGCCAACCAGCGCACCGCGCGGGCTTGGCTGTCACGACCAAGGGCCAACAAAACGACACCAAATGCAATCGGTGTCCAGATGGCAAGGCTTAACAATCCCATTTTTATCGCGTCCTCAATATCGTTAAGCGAGCCAGACGAAATACGTCATCAGCACAAACACGCCCAAAATCATGACCAGGGCATAGTGGTACAAGAAGCCGGATTGGAACCAGCGCACCACTCCCGAAACCAAGCCCACGACTTTCCATGACCCATTGACGAAGAAGCCGTCGATGATGGCGCGGTCGCCAACCTTCCACAGGCCTTGTCCGAGACCTCGGGCACCTTTGGCCAAAATGTTCTCGTTGATCCAGTCCATGAAATATTTGTTTTCCATGACCACGATCAGGGGGCGCAACACGCGCGCAAAGAACGCGGGCACTTTCGGGTTGATCAAGTACATGTACCAAGCGGTCACCACACCCGCCAAAGCCAACCAGAAGGGGGCTGTGCTGAGGCCGTGCAAAGCCATCGCCACAGGGCCATGGAACAGCTCACCCAATTGGGTCATGGCGGGGTGCTTGGCGGCATCGACAAAGATCACGTCTTTGAAGAAGTCGCCATACAACATGGGTTGAATGGTCATGAAGCCAATCACCACCGATGGAATGGCCAACAACACCAACGGCACCGTGACCACCCATGGCGATTCATGGGGTTTGTCGTGGCCATGGTCGTCATGACCGTGGTGGTCATGGCCGTGATGGGCATCGGGATTTTGGTCGTAACGCTCGGCCCCGTGGAACACCAAGAAGTACATGCGGAACGAATAGAAGGCAGTGACAAACACGCCAGCCAAGACCGCAAAGTTGGCAAAGCCTGCGGCGGGCAAGGTGCTCAGGTGCACGGCTTCGATGATGCTGTCCTTGGAGTAGAAACCCGAGAACAAAGGCGTGCCGATCAAAGCCAGCGAACCCAGCAAGGACGTGATCCAGGTGATGGGCATGTACTTGCGCACGCCACCCATCCAACGGATGTCTTGGTTGTGGTGCATGCCCATGATCACCGAGCCCGCACCCAAGAACAACAAGGCCTTGAAGAAGGCGTGGGTCATCAAGTGGAACACCGCCACTGAGTAAGCCGAAGCACCCAAGGCCACCGTCATGTAACCGAGCTGAGACAAGGTGGAATAAGCCACCACGCGCTTGATGTCGTTTTGGATGATGCCCAAAAAGCCCATGAACAAGGCTGTGATCGCCCCGATCACCATGATGAAGTTCAGCGCAGCGTCGGACAACTCAAACAATGGCGACATGCGGGCCACCATAAAGATGCCGGCGGTCACCATGGTCGCAGCGTGGATCAGTGCAGAAATGGGGGTAGGACCTTCCATCGAGTCGGGCAGCCACACATGCAAGGGGAACTGCGCAGACTTGCCCATGGCGCCGATGAACAAGCTGATGCAGATCACAGTGATCAGCATGCCGTCCAAACCAAAGACATACCAAGGGAAATCGATGGCAGCCAACTCGTTGGCTTTGGCAAACAACTCGGTGTAATTGAGAGTGCCGGTGTAGGCCACGATCAGGCCAATGCCCAAAATAAAGCCAAAGTCACCGACGCGGTTGACCAAAAAGGCCTTCATGTTGGCGAAGATGGCCGTCGGTTTGTTGTACCAAAAACCAATCAGCAAATAAGACACCAAGCCCACCGCTTCCCAGCCAAAGAACAACTGCAGCAAGTTGTTGCTCATGACCAGCATCAACATGGAGAACGTGAACAGCGAAATGTAGGCAAAGAAGCGGTTGTAGCCTTCGTCTTCTTCCATATAGCCAATGGTGTAGAGGTGCACCATCAGCGAGACGAAGGTCACCACACACATCATCATGGCGGTGATGCCATCCACCAAAAAGCCGATTTCCATCTTCAAGCCGCCCACCACCATCCAGGTGTAGAGGGTTTCATTGAAGCGTGCGCCATCGATGACCTGCTTCAAGGTCATGGCCGAGAGAATGAAGGCCACCAGCACACCCAGAATGGTCAGGGCGTGGGTCAGGCGACGGCCAATCCAGTTGCCACCAAATTGGGTGCCAAAAACACCCGCCAAAATAGCGCCCACCAGAGGCGCGAGCGGCACAGCCAGCAGCGTGCTTGCGTTGAGGGTTTGACTCATATTCTTATTAACCCTTGAGCGAATTGAGTTCGTCCACGTTGATGCTGTTCTTGTTGCGGAACAACAGCACGAGGATGGCGAGACCAATGGCGGATTCAGCAGCCGCCACTGTCAGGATAAAAAACACGAACACTTGGCCGTGCATGTCACCCAAATAGTGCGAGAACGCCACGAAATTCATGTTCACAGCCAGCAACATCAATTCGATGGCCATGAGCAAAACGATCAGGTTTTTTCGGTTCAAAAAGATGCCGATCACGGCCAATGCAAACAGCATGGCGCCCAGCGACAAATAGTGTCCCAGTGTCAATGTCATCATTTGCTTTCCTCCACGGGGGCTGCAGGAGCAGGCGCAGGCGCCGCCTGGGTCGCTGCCATCTGGACCACTTGCAAACGGTCCGCCGCACGCACCTTGACTTGCAAAGAGGCGTCAATGGCTTTGCTGTCTTTGCGTTCACGCAAAGTCAAGGCAATGGCGGCGATCATCGCCACCAGCAAGATAGAGGCGGCAATCTGAATGGGCATCAGGTATTCGGTGTACAGCAAAATGCCCAACGCCTTGCCGTTGTCGACCGGCACTGCGCCTGCGGCCATGTCGGGCGCTTGTGACAAACGGAAACCCGACAACAACACCGCTGCCATTTCCAAGGCCACGATGGCCCCGAGAGTGGCCGCCAACGGAAAGTGCTTCCAAAAGCCTTTGCGCAAGATGTCGATGTTGATGTCCAACATCATCACCACAAACAAAAACAGCACCATCACCGCGCCTAAGTAGACCAGCACCAAGACGATGGCGAGGAATTCGGCGTTCAGTAAAAACCACACGGCGGAGGCTTGCGAAAAAGCCAACATGAGGTACAGCACAGCATGCACGGGGTTGCGTGCAGTCACCACTCGGAAGGCTGCAAACAGCAGCACCAACGAGAAGAGGTAGAAGAAACCGGTCTTGACGTCCATAGGTCTGTCTTTTTAAATGTTCAGGACGAGATGCCGTTCAACGGTAAGGAGCATCGGCAGCCTTGGCGGCGGCGATCTCTTTTTCGTAACGGTCTCCCACGGCCAGCAACATGTCTTTGGTGAAGTACAAGTCGCCGCGTTTTTCGCCGTGGTATTCAAAAATGTGCGTCTCCACGATGGAATCCACCGGGCAGCTTTCTTCACAAAAGCCACAGAAGATGCACTTGGTCAGGTCAATGTCATAACGCGTGGTGCGGCGTGAACCGTCTTCGCGCTGGCCAGCCTCGATGGTGATGGCCATGGCCGGGCAAACGGCCTCGCACAATTTGCAGGCGATGCAACGCTCTTCGCCGTTGTCGTAACGGCGCAGGGCGTGCAGGCCACGAAAGCGTGGCGACAAAGGTGTTTTCTCTTCAGGAAACTGCACCGTGACCTTGCGGGCAAAGGCATAGCGTCCTGTCAGGGCCATGCCCTTGAGCAACTCCACGAGCATGAAGCTCTTGAAGAAGTCTTTGATCGAAAAAGAAGAAGCAGTCATAGTGGTCATGGTCTTGAACCGCTTATTTCCAAATGTTCCAAGGTGAGAACAGCCAAGCGCCCACCACCAACAGCCACACCAAGGTGACCGGAATAAAAATCTTCCAACCCAAACGCATGATCTGGTCATAGCGGAAGCGTGGGAAGGTGGCGCGAATCCAGATGAACATGGAAACGACCAAGAAGGTTTTCAGGCCCAACCAGATCCAGCCTGGCACCATGTTGAACAGCGCGCTGTCGATGGGCGACAACCAGCCGCCCAAGAACATGATCACCGCCAAGATCGAGACCAGCCACATGCTGGCGTATTCGGCCAAGAAGAAGATGGCAAAGCCCATGCCCGAGTACTCGACCATGTGGCCGGCCACGATTTCGGCCTCGCCCTCCACCACGTCGAATGGATGGCGGTTGGTTTCGGCCACACCGGAGATCAGGTAGACGACAAAAATGGGCAGCAAAGGCAACCAGTTCCACGACAAGAAGCCCAAGCCCATTTCGGCCATTTGGCCTTTGCCTTGGGCCAAGACGATCTCGGTCAAGTTCATGCTGCCGGAGACCATCAAGACCACCAAGAAGCAAAAGCCCATGGCGATTTCGTAGCTCACCATTTGGGCCGATGCACGCAATGCGCCCAAGAAAGCGTATTTGGAGTTGGACGCCCAGCCCGCGATGATCACGCCATACACCTCGATAGAAGTGATGGCCATCACCAACAACAAACCGGCATTGATGTTGGTCAGAGCGACTTCAGGCCCGAAAGGAATGGCCACCCAAGCCGCCAGCGCGGGCATGATCGCCATGATGGGGCCCAAACGGAACAAGCCCAAGCTGGCCGCAGAAGGGTTGATCAGCTCTTTGGTCAGCAACTTGAGTGCGTCGGCAATCGGCTGCAACAAGCCCATGGGGCCGACCCGGTTGGGGCCGTGACGCACTTGCATGAAGCCCAGCAACTTACGTTCCCAAAGCGTCAAGTAAGCGACCGCGCCCATCAGCGGCGCCAAGATCGCCACGATCTTGAGCAAGATCCACAAAACAGGCCAGACCAAAGTCGCCCACCATGAGGCGGCGATCAGATGGAGGCCACCGTTGTACAAAGCGTCGATCATGCGGTCACCTCCTGGCGTGCGTCTGCCGTCAACTGCAAGGACGGTGCGCGGCGAACGATGCCATCGAGCTGGTAAATCGAAGCCACAACGGGGGCCGTGACGGGGCCCGCCAAACGAATTTCGGTTCGAGCGGCATTGGAAGCCACCAGGGGTTTGGCCGTCGCGCGGGCCAACACCTCTTGCGAAGTTTCAAAGGCCACGCCCGGGATTTCCAACAAGTTGGCCAATACGCGCAACACTTTCCAAGCGGGACGGGTTTCTGCCAAAGGCTTGACCACGGCATGGAAGCTTTGCAAGCGCCCTTCGGCGTTGACAAAACTGCCCGATGTTTCGGTGAACGGGGCAATCGGCAACAACACATCGCTGAAGGCCATGTTGGCTTTGAACGGGCTCAAGGTGACCACCATTTCGGCTTGCGCCAAGGTGCTTGCAGCGGCGGCGCCGGCAGCGCTGTCGAACTCGGGTTCGGTGTTCAGCAAGAGTGCGGCTTTCAAGCCACCGGCCAGCATTTGTCCGGCGTGTTTGCCACCGGTTTGCGGCTGGGCGCCCACCCACTGGGCGCCCACGGTGTTGGCGGCTTCGGTCAGGTAACCCACAGTGGCACCGGTGTGCTCACCGATCCAGTTGGCCAAGGCCAACAGCGAAGACGCATTGGCGTGGTGCGCTGCGGCGTTGCCCAACAACACCGCTTTGCGCTCACCACCCAACAAAGATTTGGCGATGGCTTTTGCCTCTGCCGTGGCAGTGCCAGCGCAAGGCGCGGTCACCCCTTTTTCGGCGGCAATGGCGGCGGCCACATCGGCCAGCGCCTGCGCCCATGCGGAGGCGTCGCTCAGCATGGCGTGGGCCACGGGCATGGCCCAAGCATCGGCATGGCTGAAGGCGGCAGCCGAGGTCACCACGTTCAGTTGAGCGCCGTGACGCACCGCATGGCGAATGCGCAAGGCAAACAGCGGATGGTCTTTGCGCAAGTTCGAGCCCACCACCAAGACACGCTGCAATGTGCTCAAGGAAGCGATCGATGTGCCCAAAGTGCGGACCCCGTCAGCGGCTGCAAACTCGGCGTGACGCAAGCGGTGGTCGATGTTGTCAGAACCCAAGCCGCGCACCAAAGCACCGGCCAAATAGAGTTCTTCCAGTGTGCTGTGAGGGCTGACCAGTGCACCGATGCTGTTGGCACCGTGGTCGCGCTGGATGTTGCGCAGGCCGTTGGCCACGTATTCCAAAGCGGTCTGCCAATCCACTGTTTTCCACTCGCCCCCCTGCTTCAGCATGGGCTGTGTCAAACGCTCGGCGCCGTTCAAGGCTTCGTAAGAGAAACGGTCACGGTCGGCGATCCAGCATTCGTTGACGTCTTCGTTTTCAAGAGGCACCACGCGCATGACTTGGTTGTTTTTGACTTGCACCACCAAATTGGCACCCGAAGAATCGTGCGCAGCCACCGACTTGCGACGCGACAACTCCCATGTGCGGGCGTTGTAGCGGAAGGGCTTGCTGGTCAAGGCACCGACGGGGCAAATGTCGATCATGTTGCCGGACAACTCGGAGTCGATGGTCTGACCCAAGAAAGTTTCGATCTCGGCATGCTCACCGCGGTGCGACATGCCCAACTCCATGGCGCCGGCCACTTCTTGACCAAAGCGGACGCAACGGGTGCAGTGGATGCAACGGCTCATCTCTTCCATCGAAATCAACGGACCGACTTCTTTGTGGAAGACCACGCGTTTTTCTTCTTCGTAGCGCGAAGAAGTGCCGCCGTAACCGACCGCCAAATCTTGCAATTGGCACTCACCGCCTTGGTCGCAGATGGGGCAATCCAGCGGGTGGTTGATGAGCAAGAACTCCATCACCGATTTTTGTGCAGCAATCGATTTGTCGCTCTTGGTGCGCACGATCATGCCTTGCGTCACGGGCGTGGCGCAGGCGGGCATGGGTTTAGGAGCCTTCTCGACCTCGACCAAGCACATGCGGCAATTGGCGGCGATGGAGAGTTTCTTGTGATAGCAGAAATGCGGAATATAGGTGCCGGCTTTTTCAGCGGCATGCATCACCATGCTGCCTTCGGCAACTTCCACTTTGACCGTCGAGTTCTATTTCAACCATGGGTCTTCACCGTTGACACATCGGCACCGACCACGCAGGTCTTGTGTTCGATGTGGTGTACAAATTCATGACGGAAGTGCTTGAGCATGCCGCGCACGGGCATGGCCGCCGCATCACCCAAGGCGCAAATCGTGCGGCCCATGATGTTGCCGGCCACGCTGTCCAGCATGTCCAAATCACTGGCGCGGCCTTGACCGTTTTCAATGCGGTCAACCATGCGCCACAACCAACCTGTGCCCTCACGGCAAGGCGTGCATTGGCCGCAAGATTCGTGAGAGTAAAAATAAGACAGTCGGGCCAATGCCTTGACCATGCAACGTGTCTCGTCCATCACGATCACGGCCCCTGAACCCAACATTGAACCGCCTTCTTTGGCGATGCTGTCGTAGTCCATGGTGAGCGTCATCATCAAATCGGCCGGAATCACGGGCGATGAAGAGCCACCAGGAATTACGGCCTTGAGCTTGCGACCGCCGCGAACGCCACCGGCGAGCTCGAGCAGCTTGGCAAACGGCGTGCCCATCGGCACTTCGTAGTTGCCGGGACGCTCCACGTCACCGCTGACCGAGAAAATCTTGGTGCCCCCGTTGTTCGGCTTGCCGCACTCGAGGTAGGCCTGACCACCGTTGCGGATGATCCAAGGCACCGCTGCAAATGTTTCGGTGTTGTTGATGGTGGTGGGCTTGCCGTACAGGCCAAAGCTGGCCGGGAACGGCGGCTTGAAACGGGGCTGGCCCTTCTTGCCTTCTAACGACTCCAGCAAGGCGGTTTCTTCGCCGCAGATGTAAGCGCCAAAACCGTGCGAGGCGTGCAACTGGAAGCTGAAGGTGCTGCCCAGAATGTTGCTGCCCAAGTAGCCTGCTGCACGGGCTTCTTCCAAAGCCGCTTCAAAGCGCTCATAGGTGTGGAAAATTTCACCGTGGATGTAGTTGTAACCCGCGCTGATGCCCATGGCATAAGCCGCGATGATCATGCCTTCGATCACCGTGTGGGGGTTGTACTCCATGATGTCGCGGTCTTTGCAAGTGCCCGGCTCGCCCTCGTCCGAGTTGCAGACCAAATACTTTTGACCGGGAAACTGACGGGGCATGAAGCTCCACTTCAGACCGGTGGGAAAGCCCGCACCGCCGCGACCACGCAAACCCGACTCTTTGACCGTGGCAATGACTTGGTCTTGGGTCATGCCTTCGCCACCGTCTTTGCCCAAAATTTTGCGCAAGGCCGCATAGCCACCGCGCGACTCGTAGTCTTTCAGACCCCAGTTGCGGCCATTCAGACCGGCATAAATTTGGGGGTTGATGTGTCGATCATGGAAGCAGGTTTCCACGCCGGTGGCTTGGAACTGGCTGAGAATTTGTTCGACTTTCATCAGGCGGCCTCTGCTTTCTTCAGGCTGTCGACGAGTTGGTCCAGCTTTTCATGGCTCATGAAACTGCACATGTGGCGGTCATTCACCAAGAGCACTGGCGCATCGGCGCAAGCCCCTTGGCACTCACTGGGCTGCAAGGTGAACAGGCCATCGGCCGTGGTCTCGCCGGCATGCACGCCCAACTTGCGTTCCAAGTGGGCCATCGCGTGTTGGCCACCGCGCAACTGGCAAGGCAGGTTGGTGCAAACGTTCAACTTGAACTTGCCCACCGGCTTTTGGTTGTACATGTTGTAGAAGGTGGTGACTTCGTGCACGGCCATCACGGGCATGCCCAGCACCTCGGCCACGACTTTTTCACTGTCGGGGCTGACCCAGCCGAGTTCTTGCTGCACGATCGACAGACAAGCCATCACGGCCGACTGCTTTTGATCCGCAGGAAACTTGGCAACTTCACGCGCAAAGCGTGCTTTGGTTGACTCAGAGATCATCGGTCAATCTCTCCAAAAACGATGTCCATCGTCCCGATGATCGCTACCGCATCGGCCAGCATGTGGCCACGGGCCATTTCATCGAGGGTGGCCAAATGGGCGAAGCCCGGGGCACGAATTTTCAAGCGGTACGGCTTGTTGGCGCCGTCGCTGACCATGTAAATACCAAACTCCCCCTTGGGGTGCTCAACCGCCGCATAGGCTTCGCCTTCGGGCACACGGAAACCTTCGGTGAAGAGCTTGAAGTGGTGAATCAAGTCTTCCATGTTGGACTTCATGCCTTCGCGCGCAGGCGGGGCCACCTTGTGGTTGTCGGTGATGACCGGGCCAGGGTTGGCACGCAACCAAGCCACGCATTGCTGGATGATGCGGTTCGATTCACGCATTTCTTGCACACGCACCAAGTAGCGGTCGTAGCTGTCACCGGTCTTGCCCACCGGCACATCAAACTCCACCTGGTCGTATGCGTCATAAGGCTGCTTTTTGCGCAGATCCCAAGCGATGCCCGAACCGCGCAACATGGGGCCCGTCATGCCCAAGTTCAGCGCGCGTTCTGGCGGCACCACGCCAATTCCCACTGTTCGCTGTTTCCAAATGCGGTTGTCGGTGAGCAGGGTTTCGTATTCGTCCACACACTTGGGGAAACGCTGCGTGAAATCGTCGATGAAATCGAGCAAAGAGCCTTGGCGGTTCTGATTCAGTTGCGCAATGGCTTTGGCATTTTTGACCTTGCTGACCTTGTACTGCGGCATGCTGTCGGGCAGGTCGCGGTAAACACCGCCAGGACGGAAATAAGCCGCGTGCATGCGCGCGCCGGAAACGGCTTCGTACATGTCGAACAGGTCTTCCCGTTCGCGGAAGGTGTAGATCAAAATGGTCGAACTGCCGCAGTCGTTGCCGTGCGAGCCCAACCACATGAGGTGGTTCAAGATGCGGGTGATCTCGGCAAACATCACGCGGATGTACTGGGCGCGCTTGGGCACTTCGAGGCCCAGCATTTTCTCAATCGCCAAGCAGTAAGCGTGCTCGTTGCACATCATCGACACGTAGTCGAGCCGATCCATGTAAGGCAAGGACTGGATATATGTTTTGCTCTCGGCCAGTTTTTCAGTGGCGCGGTGCAGCAAACCAATGTGCGGGTCGGCACGTTGCACCACCTCGCCATCCAACTCCAACACCAAGCGCAACACACCGTGCGCGGCGGGGTGCTGAGGACCGAAGTTCAGCGTGTAATTCTTGATTTCGGCCATATCAGTTCAGGCCTCCGTAGTGTTCTTCACGAATGATGCGCGGCGTGATTTCACGCGGCTCAATGCTCACCGGCTCATAAATCACGCGCTGACGCTCGGCGTCGTAACGCATCTCGACATGACCCGACAGTGGGAAATCTTTGCGGAACGGATGACCGATGAAACCGTAGTCGGTCAAGATGCGGCGCAAGTCGTTGTGGCCTTCGAAAACAATGCCAAACAAGTCAAACGCTTCGCGCTCGTACCAGTTGGCCGAATTCCACAAGTCATTGACCGAAGCCACCAAAGGCAAATCGTCGTCGGGACACGTCACTTTGACGCGCACACGCTGGTTCAGCGAGACCGACAACAAATGCACAGTCACCCCAAAGCGCGAGCCTTCCGTGCCCATGTCGCCGTAAGTCGAATAGTCGACGCCAGCCAAATCGATAAGTTGCTCAAATTGGCAACCTGGCGTATCGCGCAAGGTTTGCATCACGCTCAGGTAGTGGTCAGCGCTCACATGAACGGTCACCTCACCCAAAGCGACTTCAATTTTTTGAACCCGCTCACCCAAGGTCGTGGCCAAGGTGTTGTGCAGGTCTTCAGGGCGAACAGCAAAAACAGTCATCGTCGTTCCCTCAAGCGCGCGCAATGGTGTGCGTGCGGCGGATTTTTTGCTGCAGCTGGATGATGCCGTAGATCAAGGCTTCGGCCGTGGGCGGGCAACCTGGCACATACACATCGACCGGCACGATGCGGTCGCAACCGCGCACCACCGAGTAGCTGTAGTGGTAGTAGCCCCCGCCGTTGGCGCAAGACCCCATCGAGATCACCCAGCGGGGTTCTGACATTTGGTCATACACCTTGCGCAAGGCCGGGGCCATCTTGTTGCACAGAGTGCCTGCCACGATCATCAAGTCGGCTTGACGCGGGCTGGCACGGAAAACCTCAGCGCCGAAGCGGGCCAAGTCGTAGCGGGCCGTCGCCGAGTGCATCATCTCGACCGCGCAGCACGCGAGACCAAACGTCATCGGCCAAAGCGAACCGGTTTTGGCCCAATTCACCACAGAGTCGTAGCTCGTGGTGATGAAGCCTTCTTTCATCACGCCTGCAATCATCGCATCGTCCTTAGAGGCTGAATGGAGTTGTCATTGGGCTTGTCATTCCCAGTCCAGAGCGCCTTTTTTCCACTCGTAGACAAAGCCCACGACCAGAATGGCCAAAAAAATCACCACGGCCACAAAGCCTGCCATCCCGACCTCTTTGAGGGCCACAGCCCATGGGAACAGGAAGGCGATTTCCAAATCGAACAAGATGAACAAAATGGCCACCAAGTAGTAGCGCACATCGAACTTCATGCGCGCATCTTCAAAAGCTTCGAAGCCGCATTCGTAGGGGGAGTTTTTTTCCGCATCGGGTTTGTTGGGGCCAAGCACGTAGCCCAAAACCTGGGGAATGACGCCGACAGCAATGCCGACCAAAATGAACAAGAGAATGGGGAGGTATTGATCGAGGTTCATCTTGAAAGCGACGGTATCACCGAATGAGCAGCGCCAGCCTTACAACTTGCGCTAATCTGTTTATCTGGTGCCGTCGGCGAGACTCGAACTCGCACAGCTTTCGCCACTACCCCCTCAAGATAGCGTGTCTACCAATTTCACCACGACGGCTGGATACTTTTGCCCGAATTGCATGAGGGGCGCCGATGGCGCCGTTTGCTCTCCGGACAATCCCGAAGTTTACTCTGAAAAACCCTGCATTTCCTCTAAAAATTCAGGAAATTTGAGTACTGCCACGCGGCTGAATGGCGGCTTACTTGGCAGGCGCTGGTGGGACGCTGTTGTCGGTCTTGGCGGCCGGTGCGTTGCCTGGAATTTGGGCTGCAGGGCTGTTGTCCGCAGGAGCCGTCACAGCCGCGCCTTCCAAAACGCTGCCCGATGTTGCTGCGGGGCGTGCATTGCTGAAGTAAGCCAGCAACAAAGTGCAGACAAAAAATACCGCGGCCAAGACCGCAGTGGTGCGTGACAAAAAGTTGGCGCCGCCTGTCGCACCAAACAAACTGCCCGAACCGCCACTGCCAAAAGCCGCGCCCATGTCGGCACCCTTGCCGTGCTGGATCAAGATCAGCCCAATCATGGCCAATGCCGACAGCATTTGCACCACCAAAATCAAAGTCAACAGCATGCTCATTTGTAACTCTCCAAAAAACAAAAATGACCGCCAGCTCAGCGAGAGGCCGTCTTCAACATCGACAAAAAGTCTGGCGCCTTCAGTGAGGCGCCCCCAATCAGGCCACCGTCCACATCGGCTTGCGCCAACAAGTTAGCGGCGTTGGCAGCGTTCATGCTGCCGCCATACAAAATAGACACGCGATCCGCATGCGCTGTCGCGGCGCGCAACTGGGCGCGCAAAATGGCATGCACCTGCTGCGCCTGCTCAGGACTTGCCGTGAGCCCCGTGCCAACCGCCCAAACCGGTTCGTACGCCACGGCAATTTCGCTGATGCAATGGCCATTGGCATGAATCACGGCGGCCAGCTGGCGCTTGACCACCGCTTCGGTTTGCCCCGCTTCACGCTCGGCCATGGTTTCACCGACACACACAATGGGCGTCATCCCTTGGGCCAAGACACGCTGCACTTTGGTGGCCACCATGGCATCTGACTCGCCATGGTACTGACGGCGCTCAGAGTGGCCCACGATGCAGTAACGCACCGCAAAGTCTCGCAACATGTCGGACGAGACCTCCCCGGTGTAAGCCCCCGAAGCGTGCGCAGAAACGTCTTGCGCCCCCAAATCGATGGCCGAACCGGCCAGCAAGCCTTGCATTTGCGACAGGTATAAAGACGGCACACACACCGCAGTTCGGCAAGTGACGCCGGCCATGCCCTGCAAGAGATCGGCGACCAAGGTGGCATTGGCCGACAAACTGCCGTTCATCTTCCAGTTGCCAACCATCAAGGGCATGCGCTTGTCCATCACCATGTCACCACCAATTTACCCACGTGCTGGTTGGACTCCATCAAGGCATGCGCTTGCGCCGCACCCGATGGCCATTCACCTGCGGCTTGCAGGGCACCAAACTCACGGTAAATCACGGGCCGAATGCGCCCAGACGCCAGCCACGGCCAAACCGTTTGCTTCAAAGATTGGGCAATCTGCGCCTTGAACGCCACGGGGCGCGGACGCAGGGTCGAGCCGGTGATCGTCAATCGGCGGCGCAACACCAAACCGGCATTGAAGCCACTCTGGACACCGCCCTGAACGGCGATGATCACCAAACGACCGTCTTCGGCCAAGGCCTCGACTTCGCGGGCCACATAGTCGCCCGCCACCATGTCCAAAATCACGTTCACACCCAAGCCCTGGGTCAAACGCTTGACCTCAGCGACAAAATCGGTGGTTTTGTAATTGATGGCGTGGTCTGCCCCCAACCCCAAACAAGCTTGGCACTTGTCGTCAGAACCTGCCGTCACGATGACCGTGGCCCCAGCGGCTTTGGCCATTTGAATGGCCGTCACACCAATGCCACTGGTGCCCCCTTGAATCAACACAGTTTCACCCGCCTGCAAACGGCCCCGGTCAAACACATTGCTCCACACGGTGAAGAATGTCTCGGGCAAAGAAGCGGCCTCGGTGTCACTCAGGCCTTGGGGCACGGGCAAACACTGGGCAATGGGGGCCACGCACAACTCGGCATAACCGCCCCCTGAGACCAAGGCACACACACGGTCACCCACCGACAATCCTGCCGCGGCCATGGCCACCGCGTCGCCGGACATCACCACGCCAGCCACTTCCAGGCCCGGAATATCCGAGGCACCCGGTGGCACAGGGTAGTTGCCCGTGCGTTGCAACACATCGGGCCGGTTGATGCCACTGGCCGACACACGGATGAGCAACTCCCCCGCCCCCGCAATGGGGTCGGGTCGGGTTGCGGGCACCAGCACTTGGGGTCCGCCGTAGCCTTGGATTTCAATGACGTTCATGCATCCGCCTGAGGTTTAAATCGGGTGGCATCACACCCCCCGCAAACCTGAGTCGCTTATTGAGCGCCCTGTGCAGGACGGTCCAACAAAGCCTTCATCGACAACTTGATGCGGCCTTTTTCGTCGGTTTCCATCACTTTGACTTTGACGATTTGGCCTTCGCTCAAATAGTCGGTCACTTTTTCAACACGCTCGTGGGCGATCTGGCTGATGTGCAGCAAACCGTCTTTGCCGGGCAGCAAATTGACCAGTGCACCGAAGTCCAAGATCTTGGTGACCGGGCCTTCGTAGACCTTGCCGATTTCAACTTCGGCGGTGATCTGCTCGATGCGGCTCTTGGCAATTTCTGCCTTCTCACCGTCGGTGGCGGCGATGGTGATGGTGCCGTCTTCCGCGATGTTGATCTGGCAACCGGTTTCTTCGGTCAGGGCGCGGATGGTGGCGCCGCCTTTGCCGATCACGTCACGGATTTTCTCGGGGTTGATCTTCATGTTGAAGAGCTTGGGCGCGAAATCAGACACTTCGGTGTTGGCTTCGCTCATCGCTTCTTGCATCTTGCCCAAGATGTGCATGCGCGCTTCTTTGGCTTGGGCCAAAGCGACTTGCATGATTTCTTTGGTAATGCCCTGGATCTTGATGTCCATCTGCAAAGCGGTGATGCCGTGGGTGGTACCGGCCACCTTGAAGTCCATATCGCCCAAGTGATCTTCGTCACCCAAGATGTCGGTCAGCACCGCAAAGCGGTTGTCTTCTTTGATCAGACCCATGGCGATGCCGGCCACGTGGGCTTTCATCGGCACACCTGCGTCCATCATCGACAAGCAGCCGCCGCAGACCGAAGCCATGGACGAAGAACCGTTCGACTCGGTGATCTCCGAGACCACGCGCAGGGTGTAGGGGAACTCTTCTTTGCTTGGCAGCACTGCCGCCAAAGCACGCTTGGCCAAACGGCCGTGGCCGATTTCGCGGCGCTTGGTCGAGCCCATGCGGCCCACTTCGCCTGTGGCAAAGGGAGGCATGTTGTAGTGGAACATGAAGCGGTCTTCAAACTCACCGGCCAAGGCATCGATGCGCTGGGCATCGCGCTCGGTGCCCAAGGTGGTGATGACCAAGGCCTGTGTTTCGCCACGGGTGAACAAGGCCGAACCGTGGGTGCGGGGCAACACGCTGTTGCGGATTTCGATGGGGCGCACAGTGCGTGTGTCGCGGCCGTCGATGCGGGGCTCACCCGCCAAGATTTGGCTGCGCACAATGCGCGCTTCGATCTCGAACAACAGGTTGTCGAGCTTGACCGGATCAAAGGCCACGCCCTCGTCCGACAAAGCGGTTTTGACCGAAGCGTAGGCTTCGCGGCAAGCGTGGGTACGCGCTTGCTTGTTGCGAATTTGGTAAGCAGCGCGCAATTTGTCTTCGGCCAATGTGGCCAGCTTGGCTTCAAAAGCGGTGTCGCGGGCAGGCGCTTGCCAGTCCCACACCGGCTTGCCGGCTTCACGCACCAACTCGTGGATGGCGTTGATGGCAATGGCGGATTGCTCGTGGCCATACACGACACCGCCCAACATGATTTCTTCGGACAGTTGCAGGGCCTCAGATTCGACCATCAGCACAGCGGCTTCGGTACCGGCCACCACCAAATCCATCACGCTGTCTTTGCGCTGGGTTTGGCCGGGGTTGAGCACGTACTCGCCATTGATGTAACCGACGCGAGCAGCGCCGATGGGGCCGTTGAACGGGATGCCCGAGATGGACAAAGCGGCCGAGACGGCAATCATGGCCGCGATGTCGGCGTCCACTTCAGGATTCAAAGACACGGTATGCACGACCACGTGCACATCGTTGTAAAAGCCTTCGGGGAAGAGCGGGCGAATGGGGCGGTCGATCAGACGGCTGGTCAGGGTCTCGTGTTCGCTGGGCTTGGCTTCACGCTTGAAGAAGCTGCCAGGAATCTTGCCGGCTGCGTAGGTTTTCTCGATGTAGTCAACGGTCAATGGGAAAAAGTCTTGACCGGCTTTGGCGATTTTGGAGCCGACAACGGTGGCCAAAACCACGGTGCCTTCCATATCGAGCAGCACGGCGCCGCCGGCTTGGCGTGCCACTTCGCCAGTTTCCATCTTGACCGTGTGCTGGCCCCATTGGAATGTTTTGGTGACTTTGTTAAAAATAGACATGTTCAGAACTCCTGATTACAAAGGCGCATGAGGCTGCACCGTGGGCCCGGATTTGACGCTCTGAACTCGATGCCATTCCACAAAACCTTGCTTTGAAAGCCTTGTGGAATGACACAGCGCGAGATCGCCCTGACAAATTCCGACTGAAAAAAGAATAAAGCGCCTGAGCTAGTGAACTAACTCAGGCGCTTTTCATCTGGAGAGACGATTACTTGCGCAGGCCAAGCTTGGCGATCAGAGCAACGTAACGGTCAGCATCACGGGACTTGAGGTAGTCCAACAGCTTGCGGCGACGGCTCACCATGCGCAGCAAACCACGGCGACCGTGATGGTCTTTGGCGTGTGTTTTGAAGTGGGGAGTCAGCTCGTTGATACGGGCTGTCAACAAAGCCACCTGAACTTCTGGGGACCCAGTGTCGTTGGCGGCGCGGGCATTGGCCTTGACGACCTCGGCCTTGATTGAAGATGCAATCATGGTTTTTTCCTTGTATTTCGCTCTGCACCCAACGGGCTGAAGCGAGGTTATTGACTTGCGCCACCCGCTGGAAAAGCCGATGGCGTGCGCTTTGCAAATCGCAAAACAGCCGGATTATAGCCCGAAACCCCAGCCCTCCACACCCCCTCCCCCACCGCCACGCCTGAGTCAGTGAATTCGGCAACCCATAACCTCCCTAATTGGGGTCAGATCCCAATTTAGGCTCATCCGTTGGATCAGAGGGCTTTTGAGGGTTGCTGGGCCATCCAGGCTTTGAGGCGGTCGACCCCTTGGCGCAATCTGTCCAGGTCTTTGGAGGCGAAGCACCAGCGCAGCCACCCGGCTGCTTCAGGGGCAAAAGCTTCACCCGGGGCCAAGCCGAGGCCCGCTTCGGTGACCAGTCGCTTGGCTGTGGTGACCGCATCCGGATGGCCTTCGAGCTTGAAAAACGCGTACATCCCCCCCTTGGCGGGCGCCAATTGCACGCCGGGTATCGCCTGCAACAAGGGCACCAAGGTGTCGCGGCAGGCTTTCAAATGCGCCACCACACGGGGGGTGATGTCGACGGTGTTTTGCAAAGCCACCACGCCGGCCCGCTGGGTAAAGACCGAAGCACACGAGGTGTTGAATTCGATCAGCTTGCCCATGTGGTGAGTCATGGCGGCGGGCATCACCAACCAGCCCAAGCGCCAGCCCGTCATCAAAAAACTCTTTGAAAAACTGTGCACCACCACCAAGCGGTCGTCGTCTTGGGCCACATCCAGAAAAGACGGCGCACAGCCATTGGCGGTGTCATTTTCAAAGTACAGGCGTTCATACACTTCGTCCGCCAGCACCCAAGTCCCGGTGCGCCGACAGTGTGCCAAGATCTCGGCTTGCTCTGCCTGCGTCAATGTCCATCCTGTGGGGTTGTTGGGCGAATTGACGATCAAGAGCCGCGTGCGAGACGTGATGGCCGCCTTGAGTGTGTCCATGTCGAGTTGCCACTGCCCCTGCACCGGTTGCAGCGCCACGCACGTCAAGTGGGCGCCCATGACCAAGGCTTGCGCCGTCAGATTCGGCCAAACGGGGGTGACGGCAACGACCTCGTCGCCGGCATCGATCAGGGCTTGCGCCGCCAACATCAAGGCGTTCACGCCACCCGAGGTGATCGCCAGACGGTCAACCCCAACGGGGCCGTGCAACTGCGTCATGTAGTCGGAGACGGCCTGGCGCAGCTCAGGCAAGCCCAAGTTGTGTCCGTAAAAAGTCTCCCCTTTTTGCAAAGAGTCGATCGCCGCTTGGCGCACGATGTCGGGTGTGACTTCGTCGGATTCGCCGAACCAAAAAGCCAGCACATCTGAGCGCCCCATGCCGGCATTGGCCACTTCACGAATTCGAGACTCTTCCAAGTCCATCACGGACTGACGCATGTAGGGAGGGGTATTGAGATTCATGCCCTCATCGTAACGGCTTGTCTGAGGCCAACGTGTCTCCCCTTGCACACCAGCGCCAGCGGCCTATGATGAGGCTGCATCACACTCAGCCCCAAGGAAAGCACATGAAGACACACCGACGGGGCATCGCGCACTTCAGTTGGGCCTGCTGCTTTGGCGGCTTGATGTTTTGCTCTGCCAGCCAGGGCGCCGACTCCTTTCAAGCCCTCAGCCAGACCGATAAACCGGCCAAGGCGCAAAAAAACAAAGGCGCCAAAAAACCTCCCGTCTCAGGCTCTGCAGAAAGCCCCGCACAGCGAGACCAACGCCTTTGGCGAGAGTGCCGCGGCAAGCCAAATGCAGGGGCCTGCGAAGGATTTGCCTCTTGATGCCGGACTTGTTAAAAACTGCTGAAAAAATAAGCATCGACCGGCAACCCAACAGGCATGCCCTTTTGAGGGATTATTCAAGTACTTATCCACAGCTTTGGACACGAACTTTGGGGATACACAGTCCGCTGCATGACTGACAGCCCATGGGCCATTCTTTACATTGAAAACATGATGCATTTTTATGAACCCCACTTGGGCCATGGCCTGCGACACGATCCGTTCAACGCGATCGTGGGCCCCCGCCCGATTGGCTGGATTTCCAGTCAGAGCGCCACGGGGGTGCTCAACTTGGCGCCCTACAGTTTTTTCAATGCCTTCAATTACGTGCCCCCCGTGATTGGGTTTTCCAGCATCGGCCGCAAAGACACGTTGAACAACATCGAGGCCACAGGTGAGTTTGTGTGGAATTTGGTGACACGCGAGCTGGCCGAAGTGATGAACAAAACCTGCGAGGCTGTGCCACCCGAAGTGGACGAATTTGCGCTGGCAGGCCTGACGCCCGAAGCCTCGCGCATCGTGCAAGTGCCGCGTGTGGCCGAGAGCCGTGTGAGCTTTGAATGCCGATGCACACAAATCGTACAACTGACCGATTTGCAAGGCCAAAAAATAGACACGTGGATGGTGTTTGGCCAAGTGCTGGGCATCCACATTGACCCTAGGCTCATCAAAGACGGGGTCTATGACACCGCCGAAGCTGGCCACCTGTTGCGCGGCGGCGGTGCGGCCGATTACTTCACCATCGGGCCCACACAGCGCTTCAAAATGTACCGCCCCGAAAGCGGTGCGCGCGACCTGCCCAAATAAGCCAAGCCCAGCACCTTCAAGACTTCAGGTGCATGCCTTGGGCTTTGGCCCCATCGTGCATCAACTGGGCAATGCTGGAGGGACCCAATAACTGCATGGGGGTTTTGTCAGCCAAGTCCAGCGCGGTCCGACTGAAGATGCCCAGGCACATGCAGGAGCATGAAAACGCCTCCATGCTTTCCCGGGCCGCCAGCATGTCGCGCAGATGTTCTGCGCCCAGCGTTGCGGCTTTCCAGCGCTTGGCACTGACCAAAGTGGTTTTCCCGTTTTTGCGAATCTGAAAATCAGCCGGCCCTTGTTCCATGCGGCTCACTTCAAAACCTTGCGAGCGCAAACCTTCTTCGACCAAGATCGAAAAATCTCGCCACCCCATTTGGCGCGCCTCTTCGACCAAGGTGTTGATGCGGTCCGTGCCAATGGCGTTTCTCTGTCGCCAAGCCGCCATGACGCCAATGACAAAAAATGGAAAGGCGCCCAACATCCCAGGAATTTTGTAGTCCTCGGGCAACAACGCCCCCGCCACCAAGGCCACCGCCAGCATCACCAGAAAACTGACCCACCAAGGGGACCGCAACAAAGCCGCAAAGAGCGACTTTTCAGACATTTTGAATTTCATGGACTCAATAAATAAAGGCCGGCCCGTGGACTTCATGTCCATTCAATGGGGCCGGCAAGTTCAAGGCAGCCAGTTTAGCGGGGTCTGAAACTCCGTAGCGGGCGTGAGGGCGCAGGCTTCACAAAGGCACGATCGGCAAACTCTGTGTCATCAAGGGACGGCACAAAATTTTGTAGCCGTCGGCATCAAAGCCCGAAGACATGTGTCGCGCTTGCTGGCTCAACTGGCGGGCGGCCTCCAGCGAAGGGGCACTGCCCAAGTAACACCAATGGTGCACCACGTGAATCTGCGTGAACTCTGCGTCTTGCTCGACCACACCCACGCAGCCCGTGTGCGGCCAGCACATGACACGCAATGCGTTCAACTGGGCAAGCAGCCTCTCGGTGTGCGCCGCTTGGCTTTCGTCACCTCGGCACACCCCCGCGCATTGCTTGATCGCCGCCCGAAAACAGGCTTTACCGGGCGCAAGTTTTTCAAGGCCGAGTGCCCCGTAACACAAGCGGTGCTGGTCGGCGATTTCCCGCAATGCCTCCAGCGCGGCATGGCGACTTGCATACAAACCAAACAGATCGGGCGCGGTGGCAAAGTCGACATCACGGGCATACACCACTTGAGGACCCTGCTCGGTCCATTGCAAGCTGCACAGCTGTTGGTTGCGCCTGAGTTTTTGGTTGAACAAGGGTTGTTGCAGCTTGATCATCTGCGCTTCCAACAGCAAGGCGCCAATCTCCCCCGCCGTTCGGATGTAACTGATGCGGCGCGTCTGGCGCAACATGCGCGCTTCGTCTTCGGTTCTGAGATGCGACAACAAGCGGGCACGGATGTTGATGCTTTTTCCAATGTACAAAGGCAAATCGCCCGCCTCACCGTGAAAGGTGTACACCCCAGCCGACGTCGGTGCATCTTCGATGGCCTCGCGCAAGTGCTGCGGATAGGCATAGGCCTCTCGGCTTTCAACGGCAACTAGGGGTCGGGACTTGGGCATCAGCGTTGGGGGCTTGGGCAGAGAAAAATCGGCAACTGACCGATAAAGACTGTTTTTTTATACAGTATACTGAGGGCGTCAAGCTGCCTGCAGTTGCCTGACTTTTTCATTTAACAACGCCCCGCGGTTCACCGCTAGGGGCGTTTTTTTTGCTCGGTTTGTGCGCGCCACGTAAGTCAAGTACGCCATGTTCGCCATGCACGCCATGCCCTTCATCAACGGGGGCGGCTCATCTTGCAAGTGCTGGGCAGACGCGCTTGCTCGGCCTTGATTTGTCGGATCACCTTGAACCCATAACCCGACCCTTCCACATCAAACGGCACACCGGGTGCGCCTTGACGTTGCATCACCCCCACCACCAGGGGTTGCTGAAACTGGTGGTCTTCGGCGCGCATGAATCCTGTTTGCCCCGCCATGCTGACGCGCGATTTTTCCAGCGCCAGCGCCACCCCGACCGGGTCGGTGTTGCCGGCTTTTTCAATCGCTTGCGCCAAGGCCTCGATCATGAGTTGCATGCGCACATGCACATAGTCTTCCGAGGGTTTGCTGAAACGCTTGCGAAACGATTGGTAAAAAGCCTCACTGGCTTTGCCCGGCACATTGGGCAGCCAATCGGCCACCGCAATCACGCGGTCCACCCCGGCATCGCCCAGAGCAGCAGGCGCGCCCAGCGCATTGCCATAAAAGGTGTAGAACTTGCCTTCATAACCCGACTCGCGGGCCGCTTTGACCAGCAAGGTGAGGTCGTTGCCCCAATTGCCCGTGATGACCGCTTGTGCGCCACTGGCCTTGATCTTGGCGGCATAAGGCAAAAAGTCTTTCACGCGACCCATGGGGTGCAACTCTTCGCCGACAACCGCCACATCGGGGCGTTGCTCGGCCAACTGGCGTTTGGCTTCGCGCAGCACCGCTTGGCCAAAACTGTAATCTTGACCAATCAAATACGCCGATTTGACGGATTTGTCTTCTGCCAAAACCTGCATCAAGGCCGTCATGCGCATGTCGGCATGCGCGTCAAATCGAAAATGCCAAAAGCTGCATTTCTCGTTGGTCAAAATAGGATCCACCGCCGAGTAATTCAAAAACAAGACTCGCTTGTTGGGCTCGCGTTCGTTGTGCTTGTTGATGGCGTCGATCAAGGCGGCGGCATTGGCCGACGAATTGCCTTGCAGCACCACTTGTGCGCCGTCGTCAATGGCCGATTTCAAGGCCGACAGGGCTTCTTCACTCTGCCCTTTGCTGTCGTAGCGTTCTAACTCGAGCCTTTGTGTGCCCAGCGCGGTTTTGACACCGCCACGCGCGTTGACCCGCTCAATGGCCCACACGATGTTGCGCACCACGGCCTCGCCGGTGTTGCCAAAAGGCCCACTCAGTCCTTCGATCAGGGCCAACTTGATAGGGGCCAAAGTTGGGGCCGAAGCCTGTGCCGAAGATTGAGCTGAAGTTTGCGCCCGCACAACACCTCCGTGCAGACACAACAACACCAAAGCGCCCAACAGGCAGCGTCGAGAAAAAGCAAACAAAGACATTTTTTTAAGGGTCTCGAACCGATCGAGAAATAAAGCAAAGGCGCGCAGTGTAACGGCTGACCTTCAAACCAGTTCGTGCAAAGGCCAACGCGGTTTCACATCGAAGCTGTAACGCGCATCGGCGCTTTGCACGCCGGCTTGCAAACGCATGGCGGCGGCCATGGCGATCATGGCGCCGTTGTCGGTGCACAGGTGCAACTCCGGGTAATGCACCCGCACTTGGGCCTTGTGGCAGGCCGCATTGAGTTGCGCACGCAGTTCGCGGTTGGCCCCCACCCCGCCTGCCACCACCAAGCGCTTCAAGCCCGAGGTTTTCAAAGCGGTCATGGATTTTTTGAGCAACACCTCCACAATGGCCGCTTGGGTCGAAGCGGCCAAATCAGCACGCTCAGACGCACCTTCGGTTTGCGCCGCCGGACCGATCTTTTGGCTCTGTGTCAGCACCGCTGTTTTCAGGCCGGCAAAAGAAAAATCCAAATCGCCGCTGTGCAACAAAGGGCGTGGCAATTTGTAGGCGGTGGGGTTGCCTTGCTCGGCCAAACGCGACAAACCGGGCCCACCGGGATAGGGCAACCCCATCAGTTTGGCCGACTTGTCAAAGGCCTCGCCAGCCGCATCGTCAATTGTTTCGCCCAACAGTTCGTAGTGCCCCACGCCATCGACCCGCATCAGTTGGGTATGCCCCCCGGAGACCAACAGCGCAATGAAAGGAAATTCGGGCGGATCGTCGCTCAAAAACGGCGACAACAAATGGCCTTCCAGGTGGTGAACCCCCAGCACCGGCTTGCCCAAAGAAGCCGCCAGTGCACAGGCCACCCCCGAGCCGACCAACAAAGCCCCGGCCAAACCCGGGCCGCGGGTATAGGCCACCACATCGATGTCGGCCAAACCCACGCCGGCCTGCGCAATCACCTGGCGCGTGAGCGGCAAGACGCGGCGAATGTGGTCCCGGCTGGCCAACTCGGGCACCACTCCGCCATAGGCCTGGTGCATCTCGATTTGGCTGTACAAGGCATGCGACAAGAGCCGTGGCATGGCCTTGCCGGTCGTTTCGACCAGTGCCACACCCGTTTCATCGCAAGAAGATTCAATGCCCAAAATTCGCATAACAGGTAGTTTAAGCGGGGCCTGTTCGGGGGCTGGGCCGGTGGCCATAATGCAGCGCAACCGTTTCTTCCTGATCGGACTTTATCCATGACCCCGTTGCGACTGATTTCATCCATGGCCACCAAAGCCCTGCTGGCCGATCTGGTGGCGCTGTACCAAAGCCAGCACCCGGGCATTGCCATTCACATCGAGTCGGTCGGCGGGGTGGACGCAGCCAAGCGGGTGCAGGCCGGCGAGGCCTTTGACGGCGTGGTTTTGGCCAGCGATGCGATCGACAAACTCATCGCCGGCGGCCATGTCTTGTCGGACAGCCGAACCGACTTGGTGCGTTCAGGCGTGGCGGTGGCCGTTCCGGCGGGTCAGCCCTGGCCCGACATCTCGACCGAAGCTGCGCTCAAGGCGGCGGTGTTGGCGGCCCCCAGCTTGGGCTATTCCACCGGCCCCAGTGGCGTGCAATTGGCCCAACGGTTTGCCGCATGGGGCATTTCCGAAACCATTGCCGCGCGCATCGTGCAGGCCCCGCCGGGCGTGCCGGTCGGCGCCTTGGTGGCGCAGGGTCAGGTGGCGCTGGGCTTTCAGCAATTGAGCGAAATGTTGGGGGTGGCAGGCATCAGCATCGTGGGCGGTTTGCCACCATCGGTCGAGATCATCACCACGTTTTCGGGCAGTGTGGCGACGCGTTGCGCACAGCCCGAGGCCCTGCGCGCCTTGTTGCAGTTTTGGCAATCCGAGGCTTGTGCGGCGCTCAAAGAGCGGCACGGCATGGCCCCGGCTTGAGCGACATATTCATATAACCCCGGGTTATCTGACTTCCAGCAAAATCCCCTGCATGGGAATCAGCCATTACATCAAAGACATCGGCCGTGGCAAAGAGGGCGCTCGCGCCTTGAGCCGTGCGCAAGCGGCTGACCTGATGGGGCAAGTGCTGGACCAAAAGGTCAGCGACCTCGAGCTGGGTGCTTTTTGCATCGCCATGCGCGTCAAGGGCGAAACGCCCGAAGAAATGGCGGGTTTTCTCGACGCCACCCATGCCCGGTTAAACAAAGTCCCGACAGGCCGTGTGCCCACCGTGGTGCTGCCCAGCTACAACGGCGCACGCAAACTGCCCGTCCTCACACCCTTGCTGGCCCTGCTTTTGGCGCGCCAAGGTGTGGCGGTGCTGGTGCATGGTGAAAGCACCGAAGACAGCCGCGTGAGCAGCCAGGCCGTGCTGGCCCACTTGGGCATCACGGCCAAGGAACGCGTGGCGCCTGCCGTGGCGGGAGAGGTGCACTTCTTGGGCACCAGCGTGTTGCACGGCGGGCTGGCGCGCTTGCTGGCCGTGCGCCGCAGTGTGGGCTTGCGCAATCCAGGACACAGCTTGGTCAAGCTGATGAACCCGTGTGCCTCTGAAGGTCCGGTATTGGTGGTCAGCAGTTACACCCACCCCGAGTACCTGACCTCGATGTCGGACACCTTGAGTCTGACGGGCCAACACGCCCTGTTGCTGCGTGGCACCGAGGGCGAGCCTGTGGCCGATGCGCGGCGCACACCTGCGATGGAGGTGTTCAACAAAGGGCGCAGCGTGCGCGTACAAGAGCAACATGCCGGTTCATTGGCTCAAATACCCGAGTTACCAACCACCGATGCCGCCGCCACGGCCCAGTACATCCAACACGTCTTGCAAGGCCAATGGCCTGTGCCCCAGCCGATTGCGCTGCAAGTCCAACACATCTTGAACGAGGTGACACCATGACGCGTCCCCCTTTGCCCCAGGGACTTGATCTGCCATCTGGCGTCGCATCGAAAACCAAGACCCCCTCAGCAGGCCGCTGTACCTTGGTCGGCGCAGGCCCGGGAGACCCCGATCTGCTGACACTCAAGGCGGTCAAGGCGATTGCCAGCGCCAGCGTGTTGTTGGTCGACGATCTGGTGAACGATGCGGTATTGGCCTATGCCTCCCCCCACGCGCGCATCGTGCATGTCGGCAAGCGCGGGGGCTGCAGCAGCACCCCTCAGGCTTTCATCGACAAGATGATGATCGCGGCCGTTCACGAGGGCGAACAGGTGGTGCGCCTGAAAGGCGGCGATCCTTTTATTTTTGGCCGCGGCGGTGAAGAAGTCGAACACTTGCGCGCCGCAGGCATTGAGGTGGAAGTCGTCAATGGCATCACCTCCGGTTTGGCAGGCATGAGCAGTTTGGGCGCCCCCCTGACACACCGCGAACATGCGCATGGCGTGGTCTTTGTGACCGGCCATGCCAAACCCGGTGACGCGGGCACCTCATGGCCGCTGCTGGCCCAGACCGCGCAGCAGGCCAAGCTGACCTTGGTGATTTACATGGGCGTGAGCAGCCTGGAACACATTTGCCACGGTCTCTTGCAAGGCCTGCCCCCTCACACCCCCGTGGCCGTGGTGCAGCATGCCACTTTGCCCCAACAGCGAGAGGTCTTGACCACCTTGGGCGAACTGATCGACACCTTTCAAAAAGAAAGCCTGCAAAGCCCCAGTGTCATCGTGGTGGGCGATGTGGTGCAAGGCGCGCGCGCTTGGCAAAGCCGCGCCGCCACCTCAGCCGATTTGCGCGTCGCCTGAGCCATCGCGGGCAGCCTGAAGACGCCAAGCGTGCCCGCCTGAAGCGCGCACCCTTTCAGCCCCATGCCCTTACACTCCTGCGCCATGAAGACTTGGGATGTGGTGATCGTGGGGGCCGGGGCTGCCGGTTTGTTTTGCGCGGGCATGGCCGGGCAACGTGGGCTGCGCGTTTTGCTACTGGACCACAGCGACAAAATCGCCGAAAAAATCAGAATCTCTGGCGGTGGCCGATGCAACTTCACCAACCGTTTGCTCGATGCCACGGCGCCACAAAAACACTTCATCAGCCAAAACCCGCATTTCTGCCGCTCAGCGCTGTCGCGCTACACACCGCAAGACTTCATCGATTTGGTGCAAAAACACGGCATTGCTTTCCATGAAAAGCACAAGGGCCAGCTGTTTTGCGACCACTCTGCCGAAGACATCATCCGCATGCTGTTGGCGGAGTGTGCGGCGGGGCAAGTGGACATCCGTACCCGCAGCCCTGTGAAGTCGGTCACTTCGGTATCACAAGGCGCCGAGGCTGCAGAGGGAGCCCGCTACCGCCTTGACACCGAGCAAGGCCCGATTCACACCACCTCCTTGGTGGTCGCGACGGGGGGCTTGTCGATTCCCAAGATTGGCGCTTCGGGTTGGGGTTATGAACTGGCCCAACAGTTTGGTCTGCGCTTGGTGGCCCGGCGTCCGGGCTTGGTGCCGCTGACTTTTGACGGCGCCGCTTGGGCCCCGTATGCCGAATTAGCAGGGCTGGCTTTGCCCGTGAGCATCGAGACCGGCGAGAAAAAATCCCGTATGCACTTTGACGAAGATTTGCTCTTCACCCACCGCGGCCTTTCCGGACCGGGCGTCTTGCAAATCTCCAGTTACTGGCAAGACGGCAGCCCGATCCGCTTGAATCTGGCGCCCGAAATCGACCTGCCCCTGCGCCTGCAAGAAGCCAAACTGCGCTCCAAAAAACGCTTGGTCAACGAATTGGCCAGCTGGGTGCCCAGCCGTTTGGCCGAGGCCTGGGTCAGCCAAGACCCGGCCCTGCAGCGCACCTCTGCCGAGGTGCCGGACAAAGCATTGCAACAACTCGCACAGGGCCTGAGCGCTTGGCACTTGACGCCGAATGGCAGCGAGGGATACAAAAAAGCCGAAGTCACCTTGGGCGGCGTCGATACCCGAGACTTGTCGTCGCAAACCATGGAGTCCAAGCAAGCCGGCTTGTACTTCATTGGGGAAGTGGTCGATGTCACCGGTTGGCTGGGCGGCTACAACTTCCAGTGGGCCTGGGCCAGCGGCCATGCCTGCGCCCAAGCTTTGCCGCTCCCCGCTCGGGGCTGAAGCGGCCACAGCGCCGATTCGTTTCATTTTTGCCAAAGACGCCCTTTGGGGGCCGCCCACTTGGCTTATCCCGCTTCTGTGACGCTATAATCTCAGGCTTTGCTGGCAAACCCCCGTCTGCCAAATACTAGTTCGTGACGGGGAACCGCCGAAACTGGGTTTCAAGGGCCCGATCTCCCTTTTGACTGCAGCCGGCACATTTTTTGGAAAATTGATTCAATGACCACCATCCGCGTGAAAGAAAACGAGCCGTTTGACGTCGCCCTGCGTCGCTTCAAGCGCACCATTGAAAAACTCGGCCTGTTGACCGACTTGCGCGCTCGCGAGTTCTACGAAAAGCCAACGACCGAGCGCAAGCGCAAGAAGTCCGCTGCTGTCAAACGCCACTACAAGCGCGTTCGCAGCATGCAGTTGCCCAAGAAGATGTATTGATCTTCTTTTGTACGGCCTGAAAAGGTCTGCAAAAAAGCCCGCTGGAGGACGCTCAAGCGGGCTTTGTCGTTTATGCCCCCACTTTGACCTCACTGGAGTTGCACATGAGCCTGAAAGAACAAATCACCGAAGACATGAAAGCCGCGATGCGGGCCAAAGACACGGAGCGTCTGGGCACCATCCGTTTGTTGTTGTCGGCCATGAAGCAAAAAGAAGTCGACGAACGCATTGAGTTGGACGACGTGGCGGTGGTGGCCATCGTCGACAAACTGATCAAACAGCGCAAAGACTCTATTGCAGCCTTTGAGCAAGCCGCACGACAAGACTTGGCCGACAAAGAGAAGGCCGAAATGTCGGTGCTGCTGGCCTACCTGCCCGCGCGCATGTCGGCCGAAGAAGTGACCGCGGCCGTGCAAGCCATCGTGTCGGCCTTGGGCGCCAAAGGCCCCGGTGACATGGGCAAGGTGATGGGCGCTGTCAAAGCCCAACTCGCCGGCAAGGCCGACATGGGCCAAGTGTCCGCTGCAGTCAAAGCGGCATTGGCCGGTTAAATCGCCAAATCGCCTGCCAGCCGCTTGCCATGACCCCCATGCAGGCTAGCCCTGCATGATCAAGGCCGCGCCCGCCACCGCCATCACCGCCCCACCCCATGCGCCCCAGGCGGGTCTGCGGCGGTAGACGCCCCACAACAAAGGCAACAGCAAAATGGGGGTGAGGGACGAAAAAATGCCCACCACATTCGCCTGCCCGGTGTGCAAGGCCTGCAAGATCAAGGTCATGCCCAAGGCCATGGCCACCGCGGCACTGGCCCAGGTGTTGAAGAGGGTTTTCAGGGTCAGCGGCTGCTGCACCCGCGCTACCCGCAGGCCCGCCCAGAGCAAGGCCAGATGCGCCAGAAAGCTGGCTGAGGTGCGCACCGCCGAAGCGGCCACGGCATCGACCCCTGAGGCCATCAAGGGCTTGATCATCAGGGTGGCGACCGACTGAGAAAGCGCAGCCAGCAAGCCCAGCGCCACACCGACCCACAAGGTGCCCTGTGTGTTTTCCCACACATGGGTTTCGCTTTCGCGACGCCCCCACACGATGGCCACCATCACCCCGCCGATCAGCAAAGCGGCACCCAGCAAGGTCCAGCCCCACAAGGTTTCACCCAAGAAAAGCCAGGCCAATAGCGTCGAAAAAATAGCGTGGGTGGCAAACAGCACGCCACTGCGGCGCGGGCCGAGTCGGTTCATGCAGGCGAACAGCGCGGTGTCGCCAATGAAAATGCCCACAAAGCCCGAGAGCGCCAGCAGCACCACACCCGATGAGGTCAGGCTGCGCCAATGCCCGGTGTACAAGGCCCACGCCCACAGCAAGGTGAGTGCAAAAAACAAGCGCCAGCGGGTGAAGGCAAATGCGCCCATCTGGCTAGACGCCGCCGCAGAAAACAAACTGCCCACCGCCCAAGAGAAAGCGGCCAGCGCGGCAAGGAGTTCCGGCTGCACCGCGCGCCCGGCCTCAGCTGCCGGCCAACTTCATGCGGTTGACCAAGATGGAGCCGGTGCTTTTGGCCCCCATGTTGTAGGTGTCCGCGCCCACCGCTTCAATGCCCATGAACATGTCTTTCAAGTTGCCAGCGATGGTGATCTCGTGCACCGGGTAAGCGATTTCACCGTTTTCCACCCAAAAACCACTGGCCCCCCGCGAATAGTCGCCGGTGACGTAGTTCACGCCCTGGCCCATCAACTCGATGACAAACAAACCGGTGCCCAATTTTTTGAGCATGGCGTCCAAGTCGTCGCCGGGCTGGGTCAAGCGCGAGGTCAGGCTCAGGTTGTGCGAGCCGCCCGCATTGCCGGTGGTCTTCATGCCCAGCTTGCGCGCGGAGTAACTGCTCAAAAAATAGCCTTCCACGCGCCCGCCCTTGACCACCTTGCGGGGTGCCGAGCGCACGCCTTCGTCGTCAAAAGGCGAGCTGCCTTTGCCGCGCAATAAAAATGGGTCTTCGTCGATGTCGATGTGTTTGGGGAACACGGCCTTGCCCAAAGAGTCGAGCAAAAAACTGCTTTTGCGGTAAAGCGATCCGCCGCTCACCGCTTGCACAAAACCGCCCAGCAAGCCCGCCGCTACAGGGGACTCGAACAAAACGGGGCATTCGGTGGTGGCGATTTTGCGCGCCCCCAAGCGCGACAAAGCGCGTTCGGCGGCATAGCGACCCACCGCTTCGGGCGAGGCCAGTTCATCCGCCGAGCGCATCGAGGAGTACCACGCATCGCGCTGCATCTCGGCATTGCGCCCGGGCAACTTGGCAATGGGGGCCACCGACACGCTGTGCCGCGAGCTGGCGTAGCCCCCGCGAAAGCCATGCGTGTGGGCGCTGAAAAAATGACTTTGTTGGGCCGACACGGCCGCACCATCGCTGTTGGTGATGCGGCGGCTGGTGTTCAGCGCGGCCGCTTCGCAGCGCAAAGCCAATTGAGCGGCTTCTTCGCTGTTGATGGTCCAAGGGTGGAACAAATCCAGATCGCGTTGCTGGGTTTCAATGTCGGCCTCATCCGGCAAACCGGCGGTGGGGTCTTCGGCGGTGAATCGGGCAATGTCGTATGCCGCTTGTACCGTCCGCTCGATCGCGGCGCTTGAAAAATCAGAGGTGCTTGCATTGCCTCGGCGGTGGCCCACATACACCGTGACCCCCAGCGACTTGTCACGGTTGCGTTCCACATTTTCCAGCTCGCCTTTGCGCACGCTCACCGACAATCCGCAGCCTTCAGACGCTTCGGCCCCGGCGTTGGTGGCGCCGAGCTTTTTAGCGTGCTTCAAGGCCAAGTCGACCAAGGCTTCGAAATGGTCACGCGAATAGCTGAAACCATCGTGCGCTTGTGCAGAAGAGACTGAGGCGGAGGCGTTTTTTTTCACAGAAAGGTTCTCAGAACAAGTGACAGGCAGATTGCCCAAAGTGGCCGCTATGATACTTGCCACCCTGCCCGAGCGCAGCATCTGAAAACGAGTCCCCTCCGTCATGTCCCGTAAACCTAAAAAAGGCTATTTCGTCCGCGGTCAGTTTGTGGCCGAAGGCAGTGAACTCGACTTGGAGTTCAAGCGAGAGCTCAAGGGCGGGCTGGAAGGTCCCAGCCGCACTGAGCTCAAGCGCGAAAGCACCGAACTGCAAGAATTGGGGACCGCCCTGCTCACCCTGCGCAAAGACCTGATGAACGGCTTGAGCCTGCCGGACAAATTGGTGGATGGGCTGGCCGAAGCCAAACGCATCACCAACTTTGAGGGCAAGCGCCGCCAGATGCAATTCATCGGCAAACAAATGCGTTTGCTGAGCCCCGAAACCCTGCAAGCCGTGCGGGAAGCGCTGGACATTCAGCGCCTGGGCAGCGCCAAAGACACCCAAGCCCTGCACTTGGCCGAGGCCTGGCGCGACCGCCTGATTGCCGACGATGCGGCCGTGGGCGAGTGGATCGCGCACTACCCTCAAACCGATGTGCAACAACTGCGCGCCTTGGTGCGCCAAGCCCGCAAAGACGCCGTGCCGGTGAGCAACGCGGCGGTGTCGCAAGGTTTGGCGCCCCGCCAAAGCCGCGCCTACCGCGAGATGTTCAAACTGGTGCGCAGCATCTTGACGGATGGCGAAAGCGACAACACCCCTGAAGAGTCCGAAGATGAGTGAGCCCGAAAGCGCCCCCCTGCCCTGCGACCCGATCACCATCGGCATCGTCTCCATCAGCGACCGCGCCAGCACAGGGGTCTACGAAGACAAAGGCTTGCCTGCGCTGCAAGACTGGCTGAGCCGCGCCCTGCTCAATCCCCTGCACTTCGAGCCCCGACTGATTCCCGATGAAAAAGAGCGCATCAGTGCCACCCTCATTGAGTTGGTCGAGGCGGGCTGCCACCTTGTGTTGACCACCGGCGGCACCGGCCCGGCCCTGCGCGATGTGACACCCGAAGCGACGTTGGCCGTGGCCGACAAAGAAATGCCCGGATTTGGCGAGCAAATGCGCCAGATCAGTCTGAAATTTGTGCCGACCGCCATCTTGTCGCGCCAAGTGGCCGTGATTCGGGGGCAGTGCCTGATCATCAACTTGCCGGGCCAACCCAAGTCGATTGCCGAAACCTTGGAAGGCCTGAAAGACGACGCTGGCAACGCGGTGGTGCACGGCATTTTTGCCGCTGTGCCGTATTGCGTCGACCTGATTGGCGGGCCTTACATGGAAACGCGGCCAGAGGTGTGCAAGGCGTTTCGGCCCAAGTCGGCCATCCGTCCCGGGCGCTGAGTCAGCGCTGCCAGTCCCCCTAGCCGGGTCCAGCCGGCCAAAGCCGTCAGCCGGGCCGGGTCCAGCCCGGCTCTGTCCCACCCCGCCCGGCCAGACGGTTTATCTTTGGGTATAATCCACGTTTTTCGGCAAGAGCGACAGCAGCACCTCCGGCTAGACCACCGCCATCAGCGCGATGCCCCCATGCGGGCCGGTCACCGTTCCGCAAGGACTGCACACCAAATGATCGCCCACCATCTTGCCATTGCAAACCCGATGCCCCAAATGGGGTGTTGATTTGTGTCTTACTAGCCCGCGCCGGGATGTATTTGGCGCTGACTGTGTCCGTTTCCTTGTCTGTTTTGATGTTCCGAGGTGATCATGCCTGCTCAAAAGTCGAAGAAGCCTGCCCAGGCCCCTGCCAAATCCAAAACCGTTGCTCAGAAAGCGCCTGCTAAAAAAGCGCCCGCGCCTGTCGCCAAGCCAAAAGCAAGCCCCTCTGTGACCGCCAAAAAGCCTGCTCCTGTGAGCAAGCCCAAAGCCGCCGTCAACCCCCCTGTGAAAGCGCCCGCGAAAGCATCCGCGAAGGCCCCCGTGAAAGCGCCAGTGAAAGCGTCCGCAAAAGCGAACGCCAAGCCAGTGACAAAAACGGTCGCCAAACCGGCCAGCAAAGCGGCTCCCACAGCGGTCAAAGCAACGACCTCCCGGCCCTCTCCTGCAAAGCCTGTGAAGAAAGCCGCCTCTGTGCCCGCCAAGAAATCTGAAGTCATTGAAAAAAAACCGGCTGCCAAAGCCGCCCCAGCTGTCAAAGCAACGGTCGAAGCGGAAGTGAAAAAACCCGCCAAGGCAGCCAAAGCCGCTGCCCCGGTCGAAGACAAAAAACCGGCTGCCAAAAAAGTGGTGACCGGCGCCAAACGCGGCCCCAAGAAAAAAGGCAGCATCGCTGCGCCGAGCCTAGACGATGATTTGGACATCGAGTCCGACCTCGAAGGCGAACCCGTCGTCGAGGCCGGCTCGGAGTCGGCTGAAAAAGTCAAACCTCTGCGCATGAAAATCAGCAAGGCCAAAGAACGGGCCTTGATGAAGGAATTTGGTTTGGACGAAACCGTCCTGACCGAAGCCGAAATGAAGCAGCGCCGTGACCGTCTGAAAGCCCTGATCAAGCTGGGCAAGACACGTGGCTACTTGACCAACGGCGAAATCAGCGACCACTTGCCCGACAAATTGGTTGACGCTGAAACCTTGGAAGTGGTGATTGCCACTCTGAACGATTTGGGGGTCGCGGTTTACGAGCAAACCCCTGACGCCGAAACGCTGATCATCACCGACAACGCGCCCACCGGCTCCACCGAAGAAGAAGCCGAAGAAGCCGCGGAAGCCGCCTTGTCCACTGTGGACAGCGAATTTGGCCGCACCACCGACCCTGTGCGCATGTACATGCGCGAAATGGGCACCGTGGAATTGCTGACTCGCGAAGGTGAAATTGAAATCGCCAAGCGCATTGAAGGTGGCTTGATGGACATGATGGCGGCGATCAGCGCTTCACCTGCCACCATCGCCGAAATCTTGCGCATGGCCAACGACATCCGCGAAGGAAAAGTTGTCATCTCGACCGTGGTCGATGGCTTTGCCAACCTGAACGAGGCCGACGACTATGTGGCCGAAGAAGATTTCGACGAGTTTGACGAAGCCGATGACGACGATGGCAAAGGCGGCTCCAAAGCCTTGACCAAGAAGCTTGAAGAGCTGAAAAACCAAGCCTTGGAACGCTTTGACCGAATCACCGAGTACTTTGAAAAAGTGCACAAGGTGTACGACAAAGAAGGCTGGGGCACCCCCGCTTACATCAAGGTGCAAACCGCTTTGTCAGATGAACTGATGACCATCCGGTTCACCGCCAAGACCATCGAAAAGTTGTGCGACATGGTGCGCGGACAAGTCGACGATGTGCGTAAAAAAGAGCGCGAGCTGCGCCGCATCATCGTGGAGAAATGCGGCTACCCGCAAGATTTGTTCATCGCCGATTTCAGTGGCCGCGACAAAAACGGCAAGCGCGTCGAGTCGCAACTGCTCAATCTGAAGTGGATTGAAAAGCAAGCCGCCGCCGGCAAGAGCTGGAGCGCCGTGATGGCCCGCAACATCCCACCGGTGCAAGACTTGCAGCAAAAGCTGATCGACTTGCAAGCGCAAGTGGTGGTGCCCTTGGACGAGCTCAAGGACATCAACAAGCGCATGAACACCGGCGAGCGTTCGTCGCGCGACGCCAAGAAAGAGATGATCGAGGCCAACTTGCGTTTGGTGATCTCGATTGCCAAAAAGTACACCAACCGTGGCCTGCAGTTCTTGGACTTGATCCAAGAAGGCAACATCGGTTTGATGAAGGCGGTGGACAAGTTCGAATACCGCCGGGGCTACAAGTTCTCGACCTACGCCACTTGGTGGATTCGCCAGGCCATCACCCGCTCGATTGCGGACCAGGCCCGCACCATCCGTATTCCGGTGCACATGATCGAGACCATCAACAAGATGAACCGCATCTCGCGTCAACACTTGCAAGAGTTTGGCTTTGAGCCCGATGCCTCGATCTTGGCCGAGAAGATGGAGATTCCAGAAGACAAGATCCGCAAGATCATGAAGATCGCGAAAGAGCCGATCTCGATGGAAACGCCTATTGGTGACGACGACGACAGCCATTTGGGCGACTTCATCGAAGACAGCACGCACACCGCGCCGATTGACGCGGCCCTGCAGGCCGGTCTGCGCGATGTGGTGAAAGACATTTTGGACAGCCTGACCCCGCGCGAAGCCAAAGTCTTGCGCATGCGTTTCGGCATCGAAATGTCCACCGACCACACGCTGGAAGAAGTGGGCAAACAGTTTGATGTGACGCGCGAGCGCATCCGTCAGATCGAAGCCAAGGCCTTGCGCAAGCTCAAGCACCCCAGCCGCAGCGACAAACTGCGCAGCTTCATCGACACCATGTGAGTGGGCTGATCCGGGGCCAACGCCCAAGCCCCCTGGCTGACCAGCCGGGGGGCTTTTTTCATGGTGGCGTTTGAACGGTTGCGGCCGAAAAACAGTGGAGTGGTGCACTGTTCCGCCACGCCGGTGTAACGGTGTAACGGTGTGACGGTGTACGGGTGTTCCCGTGTTCTGTCGTTACGCCATTCCGCTGTTTCAGCGTCTCAGCGTCTCAGCGTCTCAGCGTCTCAGCGCGATTGGGCTTTGTTGCCGTAGGGGCAGTGGTTGGGGCGCGGCCCCACTTGGGGGTGCAGTCGGCAGGTGTTGGGGCGTTTTTCGTAGACCGTGCAGCGGCGCGATTTGGCATCCAAAAACTGGCAATCGCCACTGGCTCTGCGGGCCAAACTGAAGATGCTGTTCTTGAAATTGAAGTGCTCGATCAGGCCCGCCTTGGACAAGCGTTTGGCGATTTGCTTGGGGTCTTCGTGCTCCGCTTCAAAGGGGTCGACCAACTCCAAACGCACCAAGTCGGCCAGCTTCACTTCGACGGGCATGGTGCAGCAATTGGCGGCGCAACTGTCACACAAGCCGTTTTTGTAGCGCGTCCAGGTTTCGCAGCGGTCCACGTCTACGACGGCTATGGGTGATCTCATGCTGCCCGGGCTCAGTGCGCGACAAACGCCTGCGCATGGTGATGAAACACCGAATACACCGCATGCTCCAGCCCCTGAATGACGGTGCTGTCGGCCGAGGCAATCAATTCTTCTGGGGACAGCTTGTCGGCGAAATAAAGCCGCGATTGCTCCAGCAAATGCATGCAGGCCTGCATGCCCAAAGACTTGACCAAGTAGCTGGCCACAGGCGAGTGACGGGCGTCATGGATCGAGTCTTCCGAGCGGCCTGTCTCCAGAATGTCCATCACCGTTTCTTCGATGCTGGACGCCGGCTTGTACGGCGTTGTCACACTGGGCAAATAGTTTTCAAGCTGAATCGGAAAAATCGTCTTGCCGGGCAACTTGCCCATGATGGTGGCCAGCGACACTTGTTGGCCCAAGCGCAATGAGAGCGCCTCCAGCAAGGCGATGGAAACCAACTTGAGGCGGATGTACAAACGCGCCACTTCTAAATTGCGTTGGGTGAGCTCCAGACGCACCTGGTGCTCCAAGTCTGAGGGCTCTTGTGCAAACTGCCTGAACACAACGGCAGGCTGCAAGAAACTGAGGAAGCCTTCCATTTTTTGCAACGAGACCCGATAGCCTTTGATGGTGTAGGTGTCCGCGTTGACCAACTCGTGGTTGGTCTCAGGAATCAGATTCCAGGTGTTGCTCAAAAAGTCTGCCGCTTTCATGCTGGCGAAGTTGCCAATGTCGCGGTTGGCCACCTTGACCCCCATCACCACAGATTGCAAACAAGCCGCATCGTCCAGCCCCAAGGCGAAGTCGGTGTTGGCTTGCTTCAGGCGGTTCAGCAAGGTCTGCGAGCAGCTGGTGCCATCGGGCGCGTCGGGGCGGAAAGGCACTGTGGCTTCAATGCACGCCGCGATTTGCGCACGCGCGGCCAAGTGCACGATGCCATCCAGCACCTTCACCGCCAACAAGGCGCTGAGAAATTCATTTTGACCCGCAAAGGGCGACAGCACCTGGCCCAGCTTGAAGCCAAACAAGCCCATGGTCATGTGCAGTTCGGGGTCTTGCTCTTGGCCTTGTATCGGCTCGATCACCAGGCCCGTGGCGCCTTCGCGGATGTAGGGGGCCACATAACGCGCCAAGTTGACGTGGATGCCCGAGTCCACTTGGGCATAGACCAAGTCGTGAAAAAGCGCGGCAATCACTTCAACGGGTGCGCCACCGGCACCGACATCAAAAATGTGCTCGGGCGTGTGGAATGAACGCCAAGGCCCGGTCATCGATTGGATGATCATCTCGGCAATGCCCTCCAGCCTCGGCGAGTGGGCATCCCCGCCCAGCGCCGCGACTGCGCTTCGCAGCTCGGTCAGGCATTTGGCGGTGTAGTGAGGAGCATCCATGGCGTTTTTAACAATCGTGGGTTCAGGCCATTTTAGCGGTACGCGGCCATTGGTACAGCCACACCGGCCGGCCGGGACTGGCCTCGACCACGGCGGTGGGGGTGCAGTCGCGGCCTTCAAATTCAAGGCTCACCAACCAGCTGCCCGGTTTCATTTCTGATTGTGCTTTGGCCAGCGCTCGCGGCATGGTTTCGGGTCGTTGAAACAGGTAGACCATGTCGTAGGCCCCCCAATTGTCTTGCCAAATATCGGCGCAGCGCACCTGCGCCCATGGGCAGCGCAGTCGGGCCACCCAACTCAAGGGCCGGCTGAACTCCAGGCCCACGCATTGTGCTTGGGGATAGGCCAAGCGCAGGGCCTTCAGGCCATCGCCGGCGCCACAGCCTGCGTCCAAAATGCGGGCCCCTTTAGGCAACGGAGCCTGCGCAGGCACCGCTTGAAGGGCCTGCAAAGGGGTCGGGAATACCGGCGCATCGCGCCAGGCATGGACCGGGTAAATCCAGAACACCAAGCCCAGGGGCAACAGCCAAATCCAAGCGGGCAATTGGCTCACGCCCAAAAACCACAAAGAGACCGGAAAGCCCAAGGCCAAGGCCACGGCTCTGGCCGTGGAAATGCCACGCAGGCGAGCCAGCGCGCTGGCCGCAATGCCGGCCAATGTGGGCAGCAGCATGGCCAAGCCGGCCGGCACACCTTGGCCCAAAGCCAGCAGGTGCGTCACCCACAAAGCGGCCCACAGGCTCAGGGCGGCCAATGGCCATCGGATCAAAGTGAACAAGTCAAGCCTCTTGGTGATGAAGTGTGTATTTTCAACCCAAGCGCTCGACCCGGCGGGCTCAGTGCTTTTTGGCCACCAGCGTCAAGATGTCGTAGCTGGCCACCAGTTCGCCCAATTGGTTGGTGACTTCCACATCCCAAGCCACCACGCCTTGCCCGACGCCATTGGCGTCTTTCTTTTGACGATCGATTTTGCGTTTGGCCGTCAGCCGGGCTTGAATCGTGTCGCCAATGCCCACCGGCTTGATGAAGCGCAAAGTGTCCAAGCCGTAGTTGGCCAACACCGGGCCGGGCGCGGGCGAGACAAACAGGCCCGCCGCCGCCGACAGCACAAAGTAGCCGTGTGCAATGCGCTTGCCAAAGGGCGAATCTTTGGCGGCGATCTCATCGAAGTGCATGTAGAAATAATCGCCCGACAGTCCGCCAAAGGCCACGATATCGGCCTCGCTCACGGTGCGGCGGTGCGTCAACAAACTCTCGCCAATCTGCAGGTCTTCAAAGTGCCGGCGGAAGGGGTGCACCTCGGTCTCAATCAAACGGGCCCCGCGCATGTACTCGCCGGTGACCGCCGCGATCATGGTGGGCGAACCTTGCAAGGCGGTGCGTTGCATCAGGTGCTTGACTGCGCGCATGCCGCCCAGCTCTTCACCCCCACCGGCGCGGCCTGGCCCGCCGTGTTTCAAAGGCGGCAAGGGCGAGCCGTGGCCGGTGGACTCGACCGCGGCTTCGCGCTCCAAGATGTGCAAACGACCGTGCAGCGCCGCCGCCACCGGAATCATGCGGGCCGCGGTTTGCGGGTTGCGCGTGACCAAAGTGCCGACCAAACTGCCCTGCCCTCGCGCCGCCAACTGCAAAGCTTCTTCGATGCCCTCGTAAGGCATGAGCGTGCTCACCGGGCCAAAGGCCTCCAGGTCGTGCACGCTGTCGGTCTGCAAAGGTTTGGGGCAGAGCAACAAGGTGGGCTGAAAAAACGCCCCCTCGGCAACCCCTTGGCCCACCGGCGCGAAGTCGCTGTTGCCGCCAAACACCAGCTCGGCACTCTGGCGCAGCAGCGCCACCCGCTCGGCCACATCGGCTTGCTGGGCGTGCGAGGCCAAGGCGCCCATCTTCACGCCCTCAACCGCGGGGTCACCCACCACCACTTTGGCCAGTCGGGCCTTGAGCTTTTCGGCCACTGCATCCAAGTGCTGTCGCGGCACGATGGCGCGGCGAATGGCGGTGCATTTTTGACCGGCTTTCACGGTCATCTCGCGTGCGACTTCTTTCACAAACAAATCAAACTCTTCGTCGTCCGGGCTCACATCGGGCGCCAAGATCGCGCAGTTCAGCGAGTCGGCTTCGGCGTTGAAGGGGATGCTGTGCTTGACCACATTGGGGTGCACCCGCAGTTTGGCGGCGGTGTCTGCCGAGCCGGTGAAGGTCACCACATCTTGGCCGTTCAAGCGGTCGAGCAAATCGCCGGTCGAGCCGATCACCAGTTGTAAAGCCCCCGCCGGCAAGATGCCCGATTGGTGCACCAGGCGCACCATCGCTTCGGTCAGATAACTGGTGGACGATGCGGGTTTGCCAATGCAAGGCATGCCGGCCAAAAAGCTCGGCGCAAACTTTTCCAACAAGCCCCAAATGGGGAAGTTGAATGCGTTGATGTGCACCGCAATGCCGCCACGGGGCACCAAGATGTGGGTGCCCGCAAAGCCGCCTTTTTTGCCCAAAGGAAAAGCCGGGCCTTCGTGGATCAGGTTGCCGCTGGGCAACTCGTTGCTGCCCATGCTGGCGTAGGCAAACAAGGTGCCCGCACCACCCTCGATGTCGACCCAGCTGTCGGCCCGCGTCGCCCCGGTGTGGGCCGAAATGGCGTACAGCTGTTCTTTGTGCTCACCCAGATATTTGGCCAGTGCCTTCAAGCGCTGCGCCCGCTCTTGGAAATCGAGTTGCAGCAATTGGGGCAAGCCCACCGTGCGGGCGTAGTGCACCGCGCTGCCAAAGTCGACCGACTCTGCGTGGGTGAGAAAGCGCGTTTGTCCGTCAATGGCGCTGCGCAATGCTTGTGCGCCTTGTTGGCCCAGCCATTGGCCACCGATGAAACTTTGCAGGACTTGGGTCATGGAGAAATGCTTTCTTGAAGAGTCAGATCACGCGCCGTCAAATTAACCGACCGCGTGGTCGGGAAATTCTAGTCGCATTCGGGGTCGGCGGGTCGCCTCTCAAAGACTAGGGTAACTACCCATCAGATGGGGCTTCCAAGGCATTTCTCACAATTAATAAGCATGCTTATAATCTGCCTCAATCCCTTCTTCTTCGGCTGGAGACCCCATGCAGACTGCATCTTCACAACTCCCCGTCATCGTGGCCGGAGGCGGCATTGGTGGCTTGGCGGCCGCACTGGCTTTGGTGCGCCAAGGCTTTCACGTCGTGGTGCTCGAGCAAGCCCCCGAGATTGGCGAAATTGGCGCCGGCATCCAGCTCGGGCCCAACGCTTTTCACGCCTTTGATGCGCTGGGCATTGGCGACAAAGCGCGGGCCCGCGCGGTGTACACCGACTACATGGTCATGCACGATGCCATCGACGAATACCGCGTCGGCCTCATCCCCACCGATGAAAAATTTCGCCAACGTTTTGGCAATCCCTATGCCGTGATTCACCGCGCCGATGTCCACCGATCTTTGCTGGAGGGCGCGCAAGAAACCGGGCGGGTTGAGTTTCACACGCACACCCGCGTGGAGCGCATCGAGCAAGACGAGCACAGCGTGACGGTCTGGGACCAAAACGGCAAGGCCTTCAAGGGCACGGCCTTGATTGGCGCCGACGGCGTCAAATCGGTCGTGCGCGAGCAATTTGTGGGCGACCCGGCCCGCGTGACTGGCCATGTGGTGTACCGCGCAGTGGTCGAGAAAAAAGACTTTCCGGTCGATCTGCAATGGAACGCGGCCGCCATCTGGGTCGGGCCCCACTGCCACTTGGTGCACTACCCCTTGCGCGGCGGCGAACAGTACAACGTGGTGGTCACTTTTCACAGCCGCCAACAAGAGGAATGGGGCGTCACCGAAGGCAGCAAAGAAGAAGTGCAAAGCTACTTTCAAGGCATTTGCCCCAAAGCGCGACAACTCATTGACTTGCCGAAATCATGGAAACGCTGGGCCACCGCCGACCGCGAGCCGATTGGGCAATGGACCTACGGCCGCGTCACCTTGTTGGGCGATGCCGCGCACCCCACTACGCAGTACATGGCGCAAGGCGCTTGCATGGCCATGGAAGACGCGGTGACTTTGGGCGAGGCCTTGCGCACGCACCAAAATGATTGGCCCAAAGCCCTCGACATGTACCAACGCGCCCGAGTCGCGCGCACCGCGCGCATCGTGTTGTCCAGCCGCGAGATGGGTCGCATCTACCATGCGAAAGGCGTGGAGCGTTTGGTGCGCAACGACTTGTGGCGCGGCCGCAATGCCGAGCGTTTTTACGATGCCATGGAATGGCTTTATGGCTGGAATGTGGGCAATTGCCTGCAAGCCGCACAACACGCCTGAAGGACCTGGAGACACACATGAACGACCTCGGACGACTGGAAGATTTGCCGCAAGACTACGTGCAAGACCTGCGCCAACTGAACTTGGTGCCTCTGTGGCCCAGCCTGCGTGGCGTGCTGCCGCCCAAGATACCCACACGCCAGACCCAGCCCACCGCATGGGCCTACCGAGACATCAAGCCCTTGCTGCTGAAGGCGGGCGAGCTGACGCCCATCGAAAAAGCCGAGCGGCGCGTCTTGGTGTTGGCCAACCCGGGTCATGGCCTAGACAAAATGCAAGCCTCTGCGGCCATGTATTTGGGCATGCAATTGCTCATGCCCGGCGAGTGGGCGCCCAGCCACCGCCACACGCCCAATGCGGTGCGCATGGTGGTCGAGGGCGAAGGCGCTTGGACCACCGTGGACGGCGAAAAATGCCCCATGAGCCGAGGCGATTTGATCCTCACCCCCACCGGCCTCTGGCACGAGCATGGCCACGACGGCACCGAGCCGGTGATTTGGTTGGATGTGCTGGACTTGCCCCTGGTCTATTACATGGAAGCGAGTTACCACATCAATGGCGACCGCCAAACCGTGCAACCCGGTCAAGGCGACCAGCAATACGCGCGTGGCGGCGTGGTGCCCAGCCACGTGTTTGAGCGCAGCAAAAAAGCCTACCCGATGCTGCGCTATGCGTGGAAAGACGCCAAGGCGGCGCTTGAAGCCTTGGCCGCTGACGCCGCCACGCCCGAGCAAGTGCAGGTGACTTACACCAACCCCGAAACCGGCGGCGATGCAGAAAACATCTTGGGCTTTTATGCGCTGATGTTGCGCCCCGGCCAAACCTTGCGTTTGCCCGCGCGCTCACCGGCGCAGGTGTTCCATGTGATTGAGGGCGCGGTGCAAGCGCACATCGTGGACCGCCAGTTCACGCTGGCCGAAGCCGACACCTGCTGCGCGCCCGGCTACGAGGCCGTGACCCTCACCAACTTGAACGCCACACAAGCGGCGTTCCTCTTCATCGCTGACGAGTCTCCCCTGCACCGCAAACTGGGTGTGTACGAGAACCGCGGCTGACCCATTCACCCATCAAAGCCCACCATGACCGCTTACCTTTTTTCGCCCCCTGCCGTTCCGTCTTTGTCGATCCGCGGCCGCACCGAACGCTTTCCCATCCAGCGCATTTTTTGTGTCGGCCGCAACTACCACGCGCATGCCGTCGAGATGGGTCGCCCTGTCGACAAAAGCGTCGAGCAGGCTTTTTACTTCACCAAATCGCCACAGACCTTGGTGGAAAGTAGCGCCGACAAAGTGGCCGTGGTGGCCTACCCGCCGCGCACGCAAAACTACCACTACGAGATGGAGTTGGTGTTGGCGATTGGCAAAGCCGGCTTTCGCGTGAGCGAGGCCGAGGCCCATGAGTGGGTCTACGGCTATGCCGCAGGCTTGGACATGACACGCCGCGACTTGCAATTGGTGGCGCGCGACAAAGGCCGCCCTTGGGACACCGGCAAAGACATTGAGCAAGGCTCGGTCTGCTCAGAGATCGTGCCCATGCCGGGCGTGGTGATCGAGCGCGGGGCCATTGCCCTGGAGGTCAACGGCCACACACAACAGTCGTCCAACGTGGACAAGCTGATCTGGAACATCCGCGAAATCATCGCCGACCTGTCCACCTATTACCACTTGCAACCCGGCGACCTGATCTACACCGGCACCCCCGAAGGCGTGGGCGCGGTGGTGCCGGGCGACCGCATCACCGGCCGTGTGGAGGGTGTGGCCGAAATTGCACTGACCATCGGCGCGGCGGAGTGACCACATGAAGCTTTACAACTTTTTCCGCAGTGGCACCTCGCACCGCCTGCGCATCGCGCTGAACCTCAAAGGCATTTCGACCGACTATGTGGCCGTCGACTTGCGGGTGGAAGAGCACTTGAAAGACGCCTTCAAAGCGGTCAACCCGCAACAGTTGGTGCCGGCTCTGGACACGGGCGAGCAGGTGCTGATTCAGTCACCGGCCATCATCGAATGGCTGGAAGAAAAATACCCCAACCCTGCGCTCTTGCCCAGCCAGCCTGAAGACCGCGCCCATGTGCGCGCCTTGGCCGCCATCGTGGGCTGCGATGTGCACCCCATCAACAACCGGCGCATCTTGGAAACCTTGCGCCATCAATTTGGCGCCAACGAAGACGCCATCAACGCGTGGTGTGGCACCTGGATCGGGGCTGGCTTTGACGCCTACGAAGCCCTGCTGGCGGCTGACCCCCGGCGCGGGCGCTTCAGCTTTGGTGATGCACCCAGCCTGGCCGATGTCTATTTGATTCCGCAGATCGAAAGCGCACGCCGCTTCAAGGTCGACCTGTCACGCTGGCCCCGCATTGCTGAAGTTGAGAAAGCCTGCAACGCACTCGAGGCGTTTCAAAAAGCCGCGCCCGGGGTGCAACCCGACGCCTGAGCCCCCAGCCCGGGAATGCTTCAGGCAAACACCTCGGTGTCGACCTCGCTGTTGGCCTGCGCGTTGTAGCGGTCGCCCTGAATGGTGCGGTGGTTGATCAGGGCCTCTAACTTGGCCATCAAGGCCGGCTCGAGGGCGACATCCACTGCCGCCAAATCGTCTTGCAAATGTGCAAGCGAGGTGGTGCCAGGAATGGGGATGATGTCTTCCCCTTGGTGCAGCAACCACGCCAGCGCCAGCTGCGACGGGCTGCACCCGGCCTCTTGCGCCAAGGCTTGGTAGGCCGGCCACAAGCGCATGTTGGCGGCGTAATGCTCAGGGGCAAATCGCGGCATGCTGCGGCGAATGTCTTTGGCATCCAAATTGGCGATGTCGATCGGGCCACACAAAAAGCCCCGAGCCACCGGGCTGAAAGCGACAAAGGCCACACCCAAATCGCGGCATGCCTGCAACACCGCAATTTCGGGGTTGCGGGTCCACAAAGAATATTCGGTTTGCAGCGCGGCAATCGGGTGCACCGCATGGGCTTTGCGCAAGGTGACCGCCGACACCTCAGACAAACCAATCGTCTGAATCTTGCCCTGCCGCACCAAGTCGCTCAAGGCGCCCACGCTGTCTTCGATGGGCACGCGCTTGTCCCAGCGGTGCAGGTAATACAGGTCAATGACATCGGTCTGCAGCCGGCGCAGCGCGTCTTCGCAGGTTTTTTTCAGCGTTTCGGGTCGGCCATCGATCACGCGCACGGTACTGCCGTCACTTTGCGTCACGCCTTGCATGCCGCATTTGCTGGCCAAGGTGAATTTGTGGCGGTGTGGTTTCAGCACCTGCCCCACCAGCGTTTCGTTGGCCCCAAAGCCATACAGCGCGGCGGTGTCGAAAAAGGTCACGCCTTGGTCGAGGGCCGTCAGCAAGACGCGCTCGGCCTGTGCGAACGACACCGGGGCGCCATAGGCATGGCTGAGGTTCATGCAGCCCAAGCCGAGGGGACTGACGGAAAAGGAGGCAAGTTGGCGATTTTTCATGTCGCTATCTTAGACAGATACGTGCAAAACAGCAGCCTCAAAAGCCAGAAAAAAGGGCTCAGACTGGGGCGGTGTCGCGTGTCCACGCCGGCAAGGGGGCCGATTTGCGCAGCACGTCTTGGTGCAACCATGTGGCACTTTTGCGCGCGCGCTCGGCCACGGTCGCTAGGGGCAGCTGCTGGTAATCGTCGTTGAACACTTCAAAGCTGTAGTCGCCGGTGTAGCCAATGCGGTCAAGCCGCAGCACCAAATCGGCCAATTGCTCGCTGTGCACGCCCTCGCCCGGAAACACGCGGAAGGTGCGCGCGGTGGTCATGCGCTCTTCAAAAGTGGGGGTTTCTTGCCACATGAAGTCGGACAATTGCACCAAGAAAATCTTGGACGGGTCGAGCTCTTCTATGGCCTCCAAGTCGGTCTTGGCGGCAAAGATGTGAAACGAGTCCAAGCCAATGCCCAAGTTGGGGCAATCGGCGCGGCACACCACATCCCAACTGGTGGGAAATTCGTTCACGGTGCGGCCCCAAGACAGCGCTTCGTAGGCCACTTTGATGCCCATGGGCAAGGCCAGCATGGCGAGTTTTTTCAAATCGGCCGCAATCAAGTCCAGGTCTTGCGTTGCATGGCGCGAGGTGGAAGAGCAGGCCAACAAGACCTTGCTGCCGGTGGCCGCGCACATCTCGAGCATCGATTTGGCAATGTCGATTTTGTAGCTGTGCAGGTGGCCCGACAGGCCCTCAAAATCGCGCAGCACTTGAAAACCTGTGGGTCGCATGCCGCTTTGTTGCACCGCTTGCACCGCCGCCGCCACCCCACCGGGGTGCGTCACCAAATCGCGCGCCATCAACATCACCTGAGAAAAACCGGCGGCCTTCATGGCGGCCAATTTGGCCTCTAAGGTGCCCGCCAGGGTGATGGTGTCCATGCCATAGCCGTTCAGCAAATTCATCACGGCTCCTGACTTACTGGTGCACCAGCTCAAAAGCCACCGAGCCCAAACTGGCGCGTGTCAATGCACCTCGGTCTTCGGGGTGCAGCTGGGTGGACTCGACAAACTCAACGCCCTGGGCTTTGAGTGCCTTAACGGCCACCGCCACATCGGGCACGCCAAAGCCAATGCGCTGCAGGCACTCAGGGCTGTCGTCGGCGTCCATCCAAGGCTCGGGCTCGATGAGTTGCCACAAAAACGTGCCGCAAGGGCTCTTCATCAATTTGCCTTTGGGCAAGATGCCAAAGCGCTCGTGGTCGGGAATGCTGCTGAAGTCGAACATGTGTTCGAAATAGGTTTGCCAATCGGCACTGCGATCGGCACCGATGTACTGCACCACACCAAAATAGCGCATGCCGGCCAGCGCGGGAGGATTCGGGTCAACCGTCGGAATCGGCTTGAAGTCGATGTCGTAAATCGAAAACTCCTCCCAGCGGTCGACAAAATAAAACCGACTGCCGCCGGGGCCGTGAATCGCCGGAATGTGCAGCTCCATGGCCTGCGCGTGGCTGCCCACACTCCAAGCCCCCAGCTCGATGCAGCGGTTGTGCGCTTTCAAGGCGTCTTGCACCCGAAAGGCGACCGCCGAAATCACCGGCTGGCCGTCCACGGTGCTGCTCACCCGCGCATCGTCGGGGCTGGCGTTGACCACCAAATTCATGCTGCCCTGACGGTACAGCGTGACTTCTCGCGAGCGGTGGCGTGCCACTGGACGAAAGCCCATGCTTTCCAGCACTTGGCCCAGCGCTTGCGGGCGGCTGGTGGCGTACTCGATGAATTCAATGCCCGCGATGCCCAAGCGGTTGGGCATGTCGGGGACGGCTTCGCGGTCAACTTTGTTCAGCGGCATCACTCAGCTCCAGTCTGGATCAGTAACTCAATTGGGCCACGCGGCGCAGCACCTCGGCGGTGGTGGTGGGCAAGCCAAAATATTCTAAGTAAGCAGGGATTTGTTCGTACAACATGTCGGTGCCCACCTGGGTGCGGCAGCCACGGGCTTGTGCGGCGGCCAAAAACGCGGTGGTTTCGGCTTTCATCACCACTTCGCCGACAAAGGTGTCGGGCGACAAACGCGAGACATCCAAGGGCAGCGGGTCACCGTCGTTCATGCCCATGGGCGTGGCGTTGACCACCAGATCGTGACCCACGGGGTCGTTCGAGCCGGTCCGCACCTCGATCTGGGGACAGTTGTCTCGCAGGCGTTGTGCCAAGGCTTCGCAACTGGCGGCGTTCACATCGAACAAACCGATGGCTGCAATACCGGCACCGGCCAGCGAGGCCGCGATGGCGCAACCCACACCACCTGTGCCGACCACCAAGACGCGTTTGCCCGTCAAATCAAAACCTTTGCGCTGCACGCCGCGCACAAAACCAGCGCCATCGAACATGTCGCCGACCAAGCGGCCATCGGCCAAACGCTTCACCGCATTGCACGCCCCCGCGACGCGCACGGTGGCGGTCACCTCGTCCAACAAAGCCACCGTAGTGACTTTGTGTGGCATGGTGATCAAGGCGCCGCGAATGTTTTCAAGCGTGAACACCGACTTCAAAAACGCCGGGTAGTGGTGCGGCTGGCAACCCATCGGCACCACCACGGCATTGATGCCCGCCTCTTGAAAGTACGGGTTGTAAATCATCGGTGACTTGAAGGTGTGCGTGGGGTATCCGATGTGAGCGATGAGCTCGGTGTTGCCGTTGATCATGGTGCAGAAAAAAATCTATCAGGCCGCTCGTGCAGCCGAGACGCCCGCGCGCAAGGCCAACAAATAGCTGTCGGCACCAAAGCCGCAGATTTGTCCTTTCACAATTTCGGCAAACACCGACTTGTGGCGGAACTCTTCACGCGCGTGGATGTTGGACATGTGCATCTCGACCACAGGGCAAGTGAGGATGGCCAAGGCATCGCGGATGGCGTAGCTGTAATGGGTCCAGGCGCCTGCATTGATCAGCACCGCATCGACCTTGTCGGCATAGGCCTTGTGGATGCGCTCACACATGTCGCCTTCGTGGTTGGTCTGAAAGCACTCGACCTCGGCACCCAGCTCACGGCCAAGGGCCTGCAGGCTGGCATTGATCTCATCCAGCGTGATGGTGCCGTATTGCTGGGGGTCGCGTTTGCCAAACATGTTGTGGTTCACGCCGTGCAGCATCAAGACTTTCATGACTTTTCCTTTCGTGGATTAACCGGCTTCGCTGCACCTGCAGCGAAGCCGGGGAACGGGACCTTATTTGCCCGATTTTTTGGCAGGTGCTGCCGCTGCCATGCGTACTTTCTCAATTTCGCCTTGCAGTTCCTTGACCAAATCTTGGCCCACGGTCACGCCGTACTTGGCGGTCACAGGGCGCATTTTGTCGCGCAACTTGGCCATTTCAGCTTCTGGCAGTTGGGTCACTTGCATGCCGTTTTTCTTCAGGTTCTCGAGAATGCTGGCTTCCAGAGCACGGGCTTTCTCACGCTGAAACTTAGACGACTCGGCGACCGCATCGGCGATGATTTTTTTCTCAGCAGCCGACAACTTTTCCCAGAACTTTTTGCTGATGATGACCGACTGGGGGTTGTACTGGTGACCGGTCAGGGCCAAGTGCTTTTGCACTTCGTACAACTTGGCACCGTTGATGGTGGCCACAGGGTTTTCTTGGCCGTCCACGGCTTTTTGGTCCAACGCAGCGTACAGCTCAGGGAATGGCAGCGGTGTGGGGTTGGCTCCCAAGGCTTTGACCCAGTCCACGTTGATCGGGTTAGGAATCACGCGCAGCTTCAGACCTTCCAGGTCTTCCACTTTGTTGATGGGGCGCTTGCTGTTGGTGATGTTGCGGAAACCCAGCTCGTAGAAACCCAGGCCAATGATGCCTTTTTCATCCAACTTGGCATGCAATTTTTTGCCGAAGGGACCATCGACGGCCGCATCCGCTTCTTTGCCCGAACCGAACATGAAGGGGAAGTCGAAAATCGCGAACTCTTTGACTTGCGCGGCAAAGATGCCCGAGTTCATCGAGGCCATCTCGAGCGAGCCGCCTTGAATGGCCGACACGTTGGCTTGGTCGCTGCCCAAAGCACCGCCGGGGAACACGTTGACTTTGATCTTGCCAGCCGAGTTCTTTTCAACGATTTCTTTGAACTTCTCCATGCCCAAAATAATCGGGTGACCGGCTGCGTTTTGGTTGGCGAACTTGATGGTTTTGTCTTGTGCCGATGCCACGCCCACAGCCGCCAAAGCGACGGTTGCAATCAGGGACTTGATGAAAACACGTTTCATGGGTTATCTCCAAAAATAAGAATCGGTCGTACGCTTGCCATCAGAAGGCTTGTTGTCTGGCGTACCCGGTCAGACAACAAGGCCGGGAATCAGTAGAACCAGCGCGCTGGCACCATCACGATTTGCGGGAACAGCA
>JAIYBZ010000028.1 GCA_027488255.1 Comamonadaceae bacterium
AGACGTGCTGGAACAAATCAAGAAGGCCATCGGGTGAATCCTGCCCAGTTGATCGAGGCGTTGTTGCAAGGCCAAGCGGCTGAGCAGCGCCGCGCCATGGCCAAAGCCATCACGCTGTTGGAGTCCACCCGGGCGGACCACCGCCTGTTGGCGGATGACTTGCTCACGGCCATGTTGCCGCACACGGGTAAGTCGTTTCGGTTGGGCATCAGCGGTGTGCCCGGCGTGGGCAAATCCACCTTCATCGAAGCGCTGGGCTTGTATTTGATTGGCCAAGGTCACCGGGTGGCGGTGTTGGCGGTGGACCCTTCTTCAACGGTTTCTGGCGGCTCGATCTTGGGCGACAAAACCCGCATGGAGCACCTCAGCGTGCACGAGCAGGCCTACATTCGCCCCAGCCCCAGCAGCGGCACCTTGGGTGGTGTGGCCGAAAAAACCCGCGAGTGCATGTTGGTCTGCGAGGCTGCAGGCTACGACGTGGTGTTGGTCGAGACTGTGGGCGTGGGCCAATCGGAAACAGCGGTGGCCAACATGACCGACATGTTTGTGCTGATGCAACTGCCCAACGCCGGGGACGATTTGCAAGCCATCAAAAAAGGCGTGATGGAAATCGCCGATTTGGTGGTCATCAACAAGGCCGACATCGATGCCATGGCCGCCACGCGGGCGCAGTTGCAAATCACCAGTGCCTTGCAATTGCTGGGCATGCACGGCAGCGCTGGCCATGCCCATGCCGACACCACGCAGTGGCACCCTCGGGTGGTGCAGCTGAGTGCTTTGTTGGGCCAAGGCGTTGACGCGTTTTGGCAAACCGTGAGCGAGTTCAAACACTTGCAAACCCAAAACGGCCGTCTGGCCAGTCGCCGCCAACACCAAGCCCTGTCGTGGATGTGGGAGCGCATCGACGCCGGCTTGAAACACAACTTTCGGGCACAGCCCAGCGTGCAAGCGCTGCTGCCCACACTGCGTCAACAAGTCGCTGACGGCCAATTGGCCGCCTCAACGGCTGCCCGTCAACTGCTCAGCGCTTACCGGGCGCAGAGTTGATTTGAAATCTTCCTTGAGAAAAGAGAGCCACCATGCAAGACATCATCGAACAACTGGAAAAAAAGCGTGCCGCTGCGCGCTTGGGCGGCGGGCAAAAGCGCATTGCTGCGCAGCACGCCAAAGGCAAACTCACGGCCCGTGAGCGCTTAGAAGTCTTGTTGGACGAAGGCACCTTCGAAGAGTGGGACATGTTTGTCGAGCACCGCTGCACCGACTTTGGCATGCAAGACAACAAGATTCCGGGTGACGGCGTGGTCACCGGCTACGGCATGATCAATGGCCGTTTGGTGTTTGTCTTCAGCCAAGACTTCACGGTGTATGGCGGCGCCTTGTCGGAAACGCATGCCGAGAAGATTTGCAAAATCATGGACCAAGCCATGAAGGTGGGCGCTCCCGTGATTGGCTTGAACGACTCGGGCGGTGCCCGTATTCAAGAGGGCGTGGCTTCGCTGGGCGGCTATGCCGACGTGTTCCAGCGCAACGTCATGGCCAGTGGCGTGGTGCCACAGATCAGCATGATCATGGGGCCCTCGGCCGGGGGTGCGGTGTATTCACCTGCGCTGACCGACTTTATTTTCATGGTCAAAGACACCTCGTACATGTTTGTCACGGGCCCTGAAGTGGTCAAAACCGTGACCCACGAAGAAGTCACCGCCGAAGAGTTGGGTGGCGCGTTGACCCACACCACCAAGAGCGGCGTGGCCGACATGGCCTTTGAAAACGACGTGGAAGCGTTGTTGATGTTGCGCCGCCTGTACAACTACCTGCCGCTGAACAACCGCGAAAAAGCCCCGGTGCGCCCCAGCGGCGATCCTTCAGGCCGCATGGACATGAGCTTGGACACCTTGGTGCCCGAGAACCCCAACAAAGCCTATGACATGAAAGAGCTCATCGTCAAAACCGTGGACGATGGCGACTTTTTTGAGCTGCAACCCGACTACGCCAAAAACATCCTGATTGGTTTTGCCCGCATGGAAGGCCAGACGGTGGGCATCGTGGCCAACCAGCCCATGGTCTTGGCCGGTTGCTTGGACATCAAGAGCTCGATCAAAGCGGCCCGCTTTGTGCGTTTTTGCGATGCCTTCAACATCCCCGTCATCACCTTCGTGGACGTGCCCGGCTTCATGCCCGGCACCTCGCAAGAGTTTGGCGGCATCATCAAACACGGCGCGAAATTGCTCTACGCGTACGCCGAGTGCACCGTGCCCAAAATCACGGTCATCACCCGCAAAGCCTATGGCGGCGCTTATGACGTGATGGCCTCCAAGCATTTGCGTGGCGACGTCAACTTTGCTTGGCCCAATGCCGAGATTGCCGTCATGGGCGCCAAAGGCGCCGTGGAAATCATCTTCCGCGAAGACAAAGGCGACCCCGAAAAATTGGCCGCCAAAGAAGCCGAATACAAAGCCCGCTTTGCCAACCCGTTTGTGGCCGGCGCGCGCGGCTTCATTGATGACGTGATTCAGCCGCACGAGACCCGCAAGCGCATCTGCCGCTCGCTGGTCATGCTCAAAGACAAGAAGATCGAGAACCCCTGGCGCAAGCACGGGAACATCCCACTTTGATCGGTACCCCGTCATGTCGGACTTGATCCGCTAGCCATGGATCCCGGCTCAAGCCCGGGATGACAGATAAAAGGATTCCATATGTTCAAGAAAATTTTGATTGCCAACCGCGGCGAAATCGCTTGCCGCGTCATCGCCACTGCCCACAAGATGGGCATCCAAACCGTGGCCGTTTACTCCGAAGCCGACAAGGAAGCCCGCCATGTGCAACTGGCTGACGAAGCCGTGTTGCTGGGCCCCGCGCCATCGCGCGAGTCGTATCTGGTGGCCGACAAAATCATCGCGGCCG
>JAIYBZ010000001.1 GCA_027488255.1 Comamonadaceae bacterium
AACTTGCGGCTTTGGTCTGGTGCCCGGGGCCGGACTCGAACCGGCACGCCTTGCGGCGGGGGATTTTGAGTCCCCTGAGTCTACCAATTTCACCACCCGGGCGGTATTTGTGAAGACGCAAATTATGGCATATTTTTTGGCCGATTTTGCCCCCTGATTTGAAATTTCGGTGGCCCAAGCCCAAGCCTCTGCCAAGCCTCCAAGGACCAAGTTATGGCAAAGTACGCCCATGATTTATCCAACCATTGAAGATGCCATTGGCAAAACCCCCTTGGTGGCTTTGCAGCGATTGGGCGCTGCCGAGGCAGCGGCGCGAAACAATGTGATTCTGGGCAAGCTCGAGGGCAATAACCCAGCGGGCTCGGTCAAAGACCGGCCGGCTTTGTCCATGATTCGCCGTGCTGAGGAGCGGGGTGAGATCAAACCCGGTGACACCTTGATTGAGGCCACCTCGGGCAACACCGGCATCGCACTGGCCATGGCTGCGGCGATCAAGGGTTACCGCATGATTTTGATCATGCCGGAAGACTTGTCGATTGAGCGCGCGCAGACCATGAAAGCGTTTGGCGCCGAGTTGATTCTCACGCCCAAAAGTGGCGGCATGGAATACGCCAGAGACTTGGCCGACAACATGGCCGCGCAAGGCAAAGGGCGCATCCTTGACCAATTTGCCAACGCCGACAACCCTCGCATCCATTACGAAACCACGGGACCAGAAATTTGGGAGCAAACCGGCGGCAAAGTCACCCACTTTGTCAGCGCCATGGGCACCACGGGCACCATCACGGGGGTCTCGCGGTACTTGAAAGAAAAGAATCCTGCGATCCGCATCATCGGCGCGCAACCCAGCGAGGGCTCGCGTATTCCGGGCATTCGTAAATGGCCGCAAGAGTATTTGCCCAAAATTTATGACCCCAGCCAAGTCGACGAATTGGTTTATGTGAGCCAGAGCGACGCCGAAGAAACTTGCCGTCAAATGGCCCGCAGCGAAGGTATTTTTGCGGGCATCTCGGCCGCCGGCGCATGTTGGGTGGCGCAAGAAATTTCTAAACAGGTGCAAAACGCCACCATCGTCTTCATCGTCTGCGATCGGGGAGATCGCTATTTGTCGACCGGTGTGTTCCCCGCTTAAAAACGGCATGCTTCATGGCTGAGTTTCGTTTTTGCCCGCAGTGCGCCACGCCCTTGGCCTGGCTGTCTCAAATGGAAGATGGCGGCGAGGTGTTGCGTCTGCGATGCACGGCCTGCGATTTCACGCATTGGAACAACCCCACCCCCGTTTTGGCCGGCATCGTGCAAGTGGGTGAGCAAATTTTGTTGGCGCGCAATGCGGCATGGCCGGGTCGTCGGTTTGCCTTGATCACAGGGTTTATGGAAGCTGGAGAGTCGCCTGAAGACGGCATTCGGCGCGAGATTGCCGAAGAAACCAACTTGCAAGTCTCAGCTCTGAAGTTGATTGGCGTTTATGACTTTCAACGCATGAACCAAGTCATCATTGCCTACCATGTCGTGGCCGATGGGGAGGTGCGTTTGTCGCCCGAGTTGGCTGAATACAAGATGTTTGATTTCAAGGATTTGATTTGTTGGCCCGCCGGCACGGGATACGCCTTGGCAGACTGGCTGCGGACCCAGGGCATAGAGCCCCCCTTCATGACTTGGCAAGAGCGCGAACAGCAAAGCCAAGATCACCCTCAGGAAACATGATGCACATCGACAAAGAAATCGACACCAGTGGATTGAACTGTCCACTGCCCATTTTGAAAGCCAAGAAAGCCTTGAACGACATGCAGAGCGGCCAGGTGCTGAAAGTGACCGCCACCGACCCAGGCGCGTGGCGTGATTTTGAGGCGTTTGCTCGCCAAACCGGCAACGATTTGCTGCTACAAGAAAAGACCGAAGTGGCGTTTGTGTTTGCTCTTAAACGCCGTTGAACGCCACTGAATGGCCACTCTTAGGCCACTTATTGGCCACTCAAAGGCTCAAGCCTTTGAGATAGTTTCTGAAAGAAGTGCCCACATCGGGGTGCTGCAAGGCCAACTCGACAGTGGCCTCTAAAAAGCCCTCTTTGCTGCCACAGTCGTAACGCTTGCCCTCATATTGAAAGGCGTACACCGCTTCGCGCTGCATCAGTCGCGCAATGGCATCGGTCAGTTGAATCTCGCCGCCCACACCGGTCGGTTGGTTACGAATTTCCTCAAAAATGCCAGGCGTCAAAATGTAGCGACCGGCCACACCCATGCGCGACGGGGCTTGGTCAGGACTGGGTTTTTCAACAATTTTCTGGACACGCATCAGCTGTTTTCCGGCCGACTCGCCCGCCACAATGCCATAGCGTTTGACGTGTTCTTGCGGGACTTCTTGCACGGCCAAGATCGAGTGGCCGTGCTGCTGGTAAGACGCCACCATTTGGTTCAGCACCGATGGGCCACCCGCCATGCCCACCATCAAATCGTCTGCCAGCAACACAGCAAAAGGCTCGTTGCTCACCATGGCCTCGGCGCACAGCACCGCATGGCCCAGCCCTAAAGAGCGGGGTTGCCGCACATAGGCGCACACCATGTCATCGGGCTGAACTGAGCGCACCAAGGCCAACAGTTCTTGCTTGTGGGCAGTTTCGAGCTCATTTTCGAGCTCATAAGCGGTGTCGAAATGGTCTTCAATGGCGCGCTTGCTGCGGCCCGTGACAAAGATCATGTGGCGTACACCCGCGCTGTAAGCCTCTTCGACGGCGTATTGAATCAGGGGCTTGTCCACCACCGGCAGCATTTCCTTAGGGGCTGCTTTGGTGGCCGGCAAAAAACGGGTGCCCAGGCCGGCAACCGGGAAAACAGCTTTGCGAATGGTGGTGGAGCTCATGGTGACTTTCTGAGGCGAGGCCAATCAGCCCAGCCGTTGCAGTTGTTGGCGAATTTTTTCGACTGTGGCCGTGAAGTCGGCCACGCGCTTTTTCTCTTGCTCGATCACGGCGGGGGGCGCCTTGGCGACAAAAGCGTCGTTGCTCAATTTGCCAGTGGCTTTGGCGATTTCGCCTTCCAGACGCGCGGCTTCTTTGGTGAGACGAATCTTCTCTGCTGCCACATCCACTTCGATGAACAAGCACAGGCGAGCCTCGCCCACCACCGCCACAGGTGCGGCTTGGGCAGCGGCAGCCCATTCGGCCTCCGACTCAAAAACCTTGACTTCGCTCAGCTTGGCCAGCGATTGCAAGACAGGCGCTGCGCTTTTCATAAAGTGGGTATCGCCCAAAACAAAGAGCGGCATGCGGGTGGCGGGCGAGACGTTCATCTCGCCACGCAAGTTGCGGCAGGCATCCACCAAAGTTTTGAGTTTTGCCACATGCGCTTCGGCCTGGGGGTCGATGCGCTCGGGCTGGCTCACGGGGTAGGCCGCAATGCTGACCGACTCTCCAGAACGGCCAGCCACCACCGACACTTTTTGCCACAGCTCTTCGGTGATGAACGGGATGATCGGGTGCGCCAAGCGCATGATGGTTTCCAGCGTGCGGATCAGCGTGCGGCGCGTGGCGCGCTTTTCCGAATCGTTGCCGGTATTGATTTGCACTTTGGCAATTTCAAGGTACCAGTCGCAGAACTCGTTCCACACAAAGTCATAGATGGTGTTGGCCACATTGTCCAAGCGGTATTCGGCAAAACCTTTGGCCACCTCGGCTTCGACCCGCTGCAACTGCGAGGTGATCCAGCGGTCGGCTTGGCTGAAGGTCAGGTAGCCGTGTACCGGTCCGCCCACTTCGCATTCGGCTTTGGTGTGCTCTTTCAGGCCGCAGTCTTGGCCTTCGCAATTCATCAGCACAAAGCGCGTGGCGTTCCACAGTTTGTTGCAGAAGTTGCGGTAACCCTCGCAGCGCTTGGAGTCGAAATTGATGCTGCGGCCAAGCGATGCAAGCGCTGCAAAAGTGAAACGCAGTGCATCGGCGCCGTAGGCTGGAATGCCTTCAGGAAATTCTTTTTCTGTTTGTTTGCGAACCTTGGGGGCAGACTCTGGTTTGCGCAAACCTTGGGTGCGCTTTTCTAACAGGGGCTCCAGCGTGATGCCATCGATCAAGTCCACGGGGTCCAGCACATTGCCCTCTGACTTGCTCATTTTCTTGCCTTGCGCATCGAGCACCAGGCCGTGGATGTAGACGTGTTTGAAGGGCACCTTGCCGGTGAAATGCGTGGTCATCATGATCATCCGGGCGACCCAGAAGAAGATGATGTCGTAGCCGGTCACCAGCACGCTGCTGGGCAGATACAGGTCGTAGTCGTCAGAACCTTGTGGGGCTTCATTGCCCCAACCCAAGGTGCTGAAGGGCACCAAGGCGCTGGAATACCAGGTGTCCAACACATCCTCGTCGCGCTTGAGTTTTTTGCCCGGCGCTTTGGCTTGCGCTTCGGCTTCGTCGCGCGCCACCACCACATTGCCGTCTTCGTCGTACCAAGCCGGGATCTGATGACCCCACCACAGCTGTCGTGAGATGCACCAGTCTTGGATGTTGTTCATCCACTGGTTGTAGGTGTTGACCCAGTTTTCGGGCACAAAACTCACTTGACCGGAATGCACCGCGTCGATGGCTTTTTGCGCAATGCTTTTGCCAGTGGCGTCGCCTTTGCCGACTTGGTTCATGGCCACAAACCATTGGTCGGTCAACATCGGCTCGATCACTTGCCCGGTGCGTGCGCAGCGCGGCACCATGAGCTTGTGTTTTTTCACCTTCACCAAGGCGCCGGCGGCTTCCAGGTCGGCCACCACGGCTTTGCGGGCCACAAAGCGGTCGAGTCCTCGGTATTTTTCAGGCGCGTTGTGGTTGATGGTCGCGTCCAAGTTGAGCACGCAAATCATCTCCAACTTGTGGCGCTGGCCGACGGCGTAGTCGTTGGTGTCGTGTGCCGGTGTGACTTTGACCACGCCGGTGCCAAACGACTTGTCAACGTATTCGTCGGCAATCACGGGGATGGTGCGGTTGCACAGCGGCAAATGGACTTGCTTGCCAATGAGGGCGCTGTAGCGCTCGTCTTCGGGGTGCACCATCACGGCCACGTCGCCCAACAGGGTTTCGGGTCGGGTGGTGGCCACAGTGAGTGAGCCAGAGCCCGCAGCTGCAAGGCTGCCATCTGGGTCCACCAGGTCGTAGCGGATGTGCCACATCGAGCCGTCTTCTTCCTCGCTCTCGACTTCCAGGTCGGACACGGCGCTCATCAGCACCGGGTCCCAGTTCACCAAGCGCTTGCCGCGGTAAATCAAACCTTGCTCGTAAAGCTGCACAAAAGTTTCGGTCACCGTTTTGGACAGCTTGGGGTCCATGGTGAAGTACTCGCGACTCCAGTCCACGCTGTCGCCCATGCGGCGCATTTGGCGCGTGATGGTGTTGCCCGACTCTTCTTTCCACTCCCAGACTTTGCTGACAAAGTTTTTGCGCGCTTCAGCGGGTGTGGGGCCCATGTCGTGACGGCTGATGCCTTGCGCTTGCAGTTGGCGCTCGACCACAATTTGGGTCGCGATGCCCGCGTGGTCGGTGCCCGGAATCCAGGCCGTGTTGTGGCCCAACATGCGGTGGTAGCGCGTCAACGAGTCCATGATGGTCTGGTTGAAGGCATGGCCCATGTGCAAGGTGCCGGTGACGTTGGGCGGGGGCAATTGAATGGCAAACGCCGGGGCCTTGGCAGCGGGCGCCCCGGTACCGCGAAAACCTGCCACGCCATAGCCCCGTTTTTCCCACTCGGGGCCCCAATAGGCTTCCAGTGCGGCAGGTTCAAACGATTTGGACAGGCTCTCCAAGCCAGGCTGTTGGGCCGGGGTGACAGGTGCGTTGCTCATGGCGGGGTCTTTTCTAAGAAGAAAACGGCACATCTTGAGTGGCCGTGCAGGACCGTGCAGGTCCCAAAAAGGCGATTTTACCCAGCCGACTCCGCTCACCCGAGCGCCTGCGGTGGGCTGGGACCGCTGGGGGGGGTGAAAACCCTCGGGGTCATAGCCTTCATAAATCCATTTCATTGCATCAATTTATTGGGCGAATCGGCAGATAAGGACTAACCTGAGGGTTCTCTGGCGATCCTGCCAGGGCAATCAACGTGATACCCACAAGGAGATATTCATGGCAGCACTCAAAGGCTCGCGCACGGAACAATGTCTGAAAGACGCCTTCGCAGGCGAATCCCAAGCCAACCGTCGCTATTTGTACTTCGCAAACAAAGCCGACGTTGAAGGTCAGAACGACGTGGCCGCTTTGTTCCGTTCCACCGCCGAAGGCGAAACCGGCCATGCGCACGGCCACCTGGAGTTCCTGGAGCAATCTGGCGACCCCGCAACCGGTATGCCCATGGGCTCTACCCGCGACAACCTGGCTTCGGCTGTGGCGGGCGAAACCCACGAGTACACCGACATGTACCCCGGCATGGCCAAGACCGCTCGCGAAGAAGGTTTTGACGAAATCGCCGATTGGTTTGAGACCTTGGCCAAGGCCGAGCGTTCACACGCCAACCGCTATCAAAAAGCCTTGAACGAACTGGTGGACTGATCCACTGGTGAAAAAGCCCGTTGTACCGTGGTGTACAGCGGGTTTTTCTCAGGCCTCAGTTTCTTGAGCCCTCAGAAAAGCCCGAAAAAAATAACGCAGGAGCAATAGCATGGCCAAAGAAGGCAACCTCGAAGCGCCGACACGTCACGCCCTTGGTTGGGAAAGCCCCGACTTCTACAACGAAGAAAAGTGTTTTGACGAGTTAGAGCGCATCTTTGACATTTGCCACGGTTGCCGCCGTTGCGTCAGCCTGTGCAACTCGTTCCCCACCTTGTTTGATTTGGTGGACGAAAGCAGCACCATGGAGGTGGACGGGGTCGACAAAAAAGACTACTGGAAAGTGGTGGACCAGTGCTACATGTGCGACCTCTGCTACATGACCAAGTGCCCCTACACGCCGCCCCATGAGTGGAACTTGGATTTCCCTCACACCATGTTGCGGGCCAAAGCCATCAAGTTCAAAAAGGGCGAAGTGGGCACGGCAGAAAAACTCTTGGCCTCGACCGATGTGCACGGCTCTTTCGCCGGCATTCCCATTGTGGTTCAGGCGGTCAATGCCATCAACAAAACCGCTCTTGGCCGTGACGTCTTGGAGAGTGTGGCTGGCGTGGACAAAAACGCTTGGCTGCCCTCACTGGCGACTAAAAAATTCCGCTCAGACACGCCCGAGGCCAAAGCCTCCAAAGTGGTGGACGGCGAAAAAACACCCGGCAAAGTGGCCATCTATTCCACTTGCTACATCAACTACAACGAGCCGGGCATTGGCCACGACTTGCTGAAAATTTTGGACCACAACGACATTCCGTATGTCTTGGTCGAAAAAGAAAAGTGCTGTGGCATGCCCAAGCTGGAGTTGGGCGATTTGGATTCGGTCAAAGCCTCCAAAGAAGCCAATATTCCCGTGCTGGCCAAATATGCCAAAGACGGTTTTGCCATCATTGCCGCGGTGCCCAGCTGTGCGCTGATGTTCAAGCAAGAAATCCCATTGATGTTTCCCGATTGCAGCGACACGCAGTTGGTCAAAGAGGCCCTGTGGGACCCGTTTGAATACTTCATGGCGCGCAAGCGAGATGGCTTGTTGAAGACCGAGTTTCCGCAAAAACTGGGCAACGTGAGCTACCAAATCCCATGCCACGGACGGGTGCAAAACATCGGCAAGAAGACCGAAGAAATGCTCAAGATGATCCCAGACACCGAGATCAACACCATCGAGCGCTGCTCTGGCCACGCCGGGACCTATGGCGTTAAAAAAGGCTCGCACGAGATGGCCATGAAGATCGGCAAACCGGTGTTCAAAGCCATGGCCACCATGAAAGATGGCTCCAAGCCCGACTACATCAGCTCTGACTGCCCGCTGGGCGGACACCACATCGCGCAGGGCTTTGAAGTCAATGGCCTCGGTACCCCCGAATTGAACCACCCCCTGACCCTCGTGCGCAAAGCCTACGGCCTCAAATAAGGAAACTCACCATGCAACTGACTGGAAAAATCACCGCCGAGACCCTGATGTCGCTCGAGGCCTATACCAAGTGGCGCAAAGTGAACAAGCCCTTGGTGATTGCGCACCGCAAGCTTCGCAGCGTCATGCTGGGCGAGCACATCAACGTGCAGTTTGAAAGCGAAACCACCATTCGTTATCAAATCCAAGAAATGCTGCGCATTGAAAAAGTCTTCGAAGAAGAAGGCATCTTGCAAGAGGTCGAGGCTTATGCGCCCTTGGTGCCGGACGGCAGCAACTGGAAGGCGACCATGATGATCGAGTACGTCGATATCCACGAGCGCAAGCGCGAATTGGCCAAGCTCATTGGCGTGGAAGACCGCTTGTTTGTCGAGGTGGAAGGCCATGGCCGCGTTTACGCCATTGCCGACGAAGACTTGGACCGCGAAACCGAAGAAAAAACCTCAGCCGTGCACTTTGTGCGTTTTGAGTTCACCCCCACCATGTGCGCGGCCATCAAAGTTGGCGCTGGCGTCAAGCTGGGCTGTGACCACACGCATTACCCCTCGCATGTCGACATTCCGGCCGAAACATTGGCCAGTTTGGCTGGCGACTTGAAGTAAGCAGCTGCACTTTGCCCACAAAAAAGCCGGAGCTGGCCGCAAGGCCCGCTCCGGCTTTTCAATTTCAGCTGATCAATCCAGCTGGATATTGGCGGCCTTGATGGCTTGTGTCCAGTCGGCGATGTCGCGGTCCAAAATTTTGTTCATCTCAGCGGGCGCCACAAAGCGCACTTCAATGCCGGCGGCATCGGCGCGTTGCTTGCTCTCGGGCATGTCCAAACTGCGTTTCACGGCATCGGCCAGTTGGTTGATGACGGCAGTCGGGGTGCCTGAAGGTGCATACAAAGCCACCCATGACTCCAGATCAAAGTTGGGGTAGCCGGCTTCCGCCATGGTCGGCACTTGGGGCATGCCGGCATGGCGTTTTTTGCCGGTGACGGCCAAAGCCTTCAGCTTGCCGCCTTGGATATGTTGCATCACCGAGGGTGGCGTGGTCATGAAGACTTGCACCTGCCCACTCAGCACATCGGCAATGGCCTGGCCCGAACCTTTGTAAGGCACATGCATCAGGTTCACACCGGTTTGTTGTTTGAAGATTTCGGTGCCAATGTGCGAGACCGAGCCGTTGCCTTGCGAGGCATAGTTCAGCTTGCCCGGGTTTTGTTTCAAGTAAGCGATGAACTCTTTCATTGTGTTCACAGGCACCGAGGGGTGAACCGCCACCACGTTGGTGGCCACGGTGATCAGTCCCACGGGGGTCAAGTCCTTAAGCTCCCAAGGCAGCTTGGTCATGAGGATCGGGTTCGCAACGTGATAGCCCGAGTACGACACCAACAAAGTGTGGCCATCTTTGGGGCTGCGGGCCACCTGCTGGTAGGCCAAATTGCCGCTGGCGCCGCCTTTGTTTTCCACCACGATGGACTGGCCCATCAAGCGGCCCAGCGGCTCGGCAACCAAGCGGGCCGAGGTGTCAACCAAGCCGCCCGGTGGCACTGGCACCACCAGCGAAATGGATTTGCTGGGAAAGGTCTGCGCCATCAGGGCCATGGGGGCGCACAGGCTGGTCAGGGCCAGCAGTTGGGTGAATTTGCGGCGAATGTTCATGTTTGTCTCTCTTTGTTTTGGAAGGTTGGAAATCAGCGCATACCGATCTTGGCGTCGTTAAATATGTTCTTGGCCTCGCGGGGCAAACTGCGCCAGTATTGGGGATGTGCATCCACGGTGCCGCCCAAGGCGACAGCCGCTTCCCAGCCCCAGCGCGGCTTGTAGAGGAATGAACGGGCCAACGCCACCAAGTCGGCATCGCCCCGCTGCAGCACGGCTTCGGCTTGGGCCGGCTCGGTGATCAGGCCCACCGCAAAGGTGGTCAGGCCCGAAGCGTCTTTGACTGCCTTGGCCAAAGGCACTTGGTATTCGGGCCCCAACGGTATTTTTTGTTGGGGCGAAACACCGCCAGAAGAGATGTGCACAAACTGCGCGCCCGCTTCTTTGAGCACGCGCGCCAACTCGGCGGTTTCTTCCACCGTCCAGCCGCCTTCCACCCAATCGGTGGCCGAAATGCGCATGCCCAAAGCGCCATTAAAAACGTTGCGTACGGCATTGAACACTTCCAAAGGAAAGCGAATGCGGTGGTCAAAGCTGCCGCCATACGCGTCGGTGCGCTGGTTGGACAAAGGCGACAAAAATTGGTGCAACAAATAGCCGTGTGCCGCGTGCAGCTCAATGGCTTGGATGCCCATGGCCCTGGCGCGCCGCGCGGCTTGCACAAAGTCATTCAAGATGCGATCGATGTCTTGGCGCGTCAGTTCTTGTGGCGCTGTTTCTTGCGGTAAATGGGCAATAGCGCTGGGGGCCAGCGTGGTCCAGCCACCGTGCTCGGCATCGAGCAGCATGCCGCCTGCCCAAGGCACAGCACTCGAGGCCTTGCGCCCAGCGTGGCTCAGCTGGATGCACACCGGCACTGCAGGCGCCAACCGGCTGGCGCGGGCCAAGTGTTCGTCCAAGGCATTGGCGGTCGCGTCGTCCCACAGCCCCAAGCAGCCGGGGCTGATGCGGCCTTCTCTAGAAACCGCCGTGGCCTCCAAAGTGACCATGCCAGCGCCGCTGTTGAGCAGTTGGGTCCAATGCGTCAAATGCCAGTCGTTGGCTTGTCCTTCGGTGGATGCGTATTGGCACATCGGGGCCACCACAATGCGGTTGGACAGCGTCAGCGGGCCACCGGGCGTGTGGAAAGTGAAGGGTGAGAAAAGCAGGCTCATGGGGCTTATTCTTTGGATTGAGGGCTTAGGGCAAACGCGATGTTAGCCAAGGAACATCGCGCACTTTATCCGCTGCGTGACAGCGCTGCAGAGCGCCTCAAGGAAAAGACTTCCAAAGCGCCCACTCCGGGGGCAAGGGGGACGTGATGTCCAACTTTTCACCGGTCACGGGGTGGGGCAGGCGCAAATGGGCCGCATGCAGCCAGAGCCGTTGCACCCCAATCAGCTGGGCCACGGCCCGGTTCAGGGGCCCTTTGCCATGGGTGGCATCGCCCAAAATCGGGTGCGCCACGTGCTTCATGTGGCGGCGCAATTGGTGGCGCCGGCCGGTCAGGGGTTCTAGGCGCACTTCGGCGCAGCGGGTGCTGGCAAAGCCCTGTTGGGGCAGCGGCAGCTCAAATCGCCGTAAGGTAGCAAAGCGGCTTTGAGCCGCTTGCGTTTCAACTCTTTCGCTGCGCATGTCGTCGGGCATGCGCTTCAGGGGGTGGTCAATCAGCCCGGCATCGGCAGGCCAGCCCCGCACCACCGCTTGGTAGGTTTTTTGCAGCCCTTGGCCACTTTCAAAGGCCGCACCCAAAAGCCGCGCCGTCTCGGGGTGAAGGGCAAACAGCAGCACGCCGCTGGTGCCTTTGTCCAGCCGGTGCACGGGCCAGACGGGCCGGCCCAATTGGTCGCGCAACAATTGCAGGGCAAAACGGGTTTCACCCGCATCCAGACCGGTGCGATGCACCAGCAGGCCGGGCGGTTTGGTCACGGCTGCAAGATAATCGTCAAGGTAAAGGATGTCGAGCATGTTGTTCTTATTGTCACCCGCCAAATCGCTGGACTATGCGCCCCTCACGCAAGAGGTGCCGCACACGCTGCCGCAGTTTGTGCCGCAATCGAAAGCGCTGATCGAGGTGTTGCGCCAAAAGTCGCCCCAACAAATCGCCGAATTGATGGATTTGTCCGATGCCTTGTCGGCCTTGAATGTGGCCCGTTATCAAGCTTGGCGCCCCAAATTCACCGAGAAAAATGCCAAACAAGCCGTCTTGGCTTTTGATGGCGATGTCTACGAAGGGCTGGATGCCAAAACCCTGACCTTGAAAGAGCTGGACTGGGCGCAAAAGCACGTGGCCATTTTGAGCGGACTTTACGGCGTGCTGCGCCCCCTGGACTGGATGCAACCCTACCGCTTGGAAATGGGCACTGCGCTCGCCACCGACAAGGGCAGCAATCTCTACAAATTTTGGGGCGCGCAAATTGCTGACTACCTGAACGCCCAGCTGGCCCAAGACAAAACCCCGGTCATCATCAACCTGGCGTCGCAGGAATACTTCAAGTCGGTGGACCGCAAAACTCTCAAGGCCCGGGTTATCGAGTGCGTGTTTGAAGACTTCAAGGGCGGTCAATACAAAATCATCAGCTTCAACGCCAAGCGGGCGCGCGGTCTGATGGCCCGTTATGCGATTCAAAACAAAATCAGCCACCCAGACGGCTTGTTGGGTTTTAACGCAGAGTCTTATGCCTACGCCCCCGCAGTTTCCGAGCCAGATCGCTTGGTGTTTCGCCGCCAACTCACCGCATGACCATGAACACGCCTGAACAATCGCAGCTGGGCAAGGCCAGCGCTTATGTGGACCAATACGACGCGAGTTTGTTGTTCCCGATTCCTCGGGCCACCAAGCGCGCCGAGATTGGCGTCACCGGCCAGCCGGTGTTTTTTGGTGCCGATTTGTGGACCGCTTTTGAGCTCTCTTGGCTCAACCTGAAAGGCAAGCCGCAAGTGGCGTTGGCGCACATCACCGTGCCCGCCGAAAGCACGCACATTGTGGAGAGCAAATCATTTAAGTTGTATCTCAACAGCTTCAACAACACCCGCTTGGAAAGTGCTGACGCGGTGCGCGAGATGATTCGCCGCGACATCAGCACCGCCATCTGGCATGGCGGCGTGGTGCAAGCCAGCGCAGGCGTGAAACTGTTGTTGCAAGAAAAATTTGATGCTGAACCGGTGCACGAGTTGGACGGCCTGAACCTCGACCGCATGGACATCGAGTGCTCGCGTTACCAACCTGCGCCAGACTTGCTGACTGCCAATACGCAAGAGCAGCCAGTGACTGAAACGCTGGTCAGCCACTTGCTGAAAAGCAATTGCTTGGTCACGGGGCAGCCCGATTGGGGCAGTGTGCAAATCACCTACAGCGGCCCGCAGATTGACCAAGCCGGCTTACTGCAATACATCGTGAGTTTTCGCAACCACAACGAGTTTCACGAGCAATGTGTGGAGCGCATCTTCATGGACATCTGGGCGCGCTGCAAACCCACACAGCTGACGGTGTACGCCCGCTACACCCGGCGCGGCGGGCTGGACATCAACCCCTGGCGCACCAGCCATCCCGGCGCATTGCCAGCGAACGTGCGCATGGCGCGGCAGTGAAGCAAACTGCCGCAAGTTTTTTACTGCACAAACACTTCCTGCAGCGTGATCAATGAGGCGGTCAATGCCTTGGCGGACACAGCGCCTAGACGCTTGACCAAGCGCACCTTGTCTACCGTGCGAAGTTGATCCAACACAATCAAGCCTTTGGTGCCTGCATGGGTGACAGGCACCCGGAACGGAGCGGCAAAGCCCTTGGAGGTCATTGGGGCCACCATCACGGTTCGCAGGTGGTCATTCAGTTCTGCCGGTGAAAGCACAACGCAGGGCCGCGACTTTTTTATTTCGCTGCCCACGGTCGGGTCCAGGTTCACCAGCCAAATATCTCCGCGCTTCACCAGCCCAACTCCGCGTCGTCCAAGTTGCCGAACTCACCCATCAAAAGAGCGTCGCCTCCTTTTGAGGACATGGCTGCAGCTGCAGCTGCCCAGCCTTGACGAACGTCCTTGGTGGGCTTTCGCAAAACGATGGAGCCGTTTTCAACTTCGATGATCGCGGTTGCCTCTCCGTCCAGCCCGACCTGGGCTAACAACGGCTTAGGCAAGACCACGCCCTTGCTGTTTCCAATGGTTCGAATTGCAATTTCCATGATCATCCTTAAGTTGCAACAATGTTAATCCAATAAAGGATGATGAGCAAGAATAAAAGTTGCAACAAGGATGACTGCACCCGAGTGACTAAATCCCCACTTGTTGCGAGAGCAAATGGCGCCGCTGACCCATATCAAACATTCACATTTAATGGGCAAGAGAGCGACATCGTTTTCAACACATAGATACATAGCAATCCCCAAGGCAAGAACGGCTTCCTGTCTGACATTCGCCGCATGAACGTGGGCATGACCGGCGCACGGCGCAAGCTGCTGCTGGTGGGCGATTCGTTCACGCTTTGCAGGCATCCGTTTTTTGTGGAGTTGCTGGCTTATGTGAAGGGGGAGGGGGCTATAGGACAGCTCACGAGATGGGCAATCAGGCTTAAATTCACGATGGTTATTGCGACGAGATGGATACGTCAATCAGGTGCGAAAAATGTAAGTTTATGAAGTTTGGCTTAAGGCAGGTTGCAAATCATTACTGCGAGAATGCGCCCGGCTAGGGCCTACTCATTTCAGTCAATCGAGCGTTTGAGATAAATTCGTCCAACGTTTGATTTAACCGGCCAATGAAGGCGACATGCCGTTAAAGGATCGGTTGAGCGAGTGGTTAGGGCTTGGACGCGCTACTCTTCGGCTCCCGATGCTTTTGCCTCTGCTTCCTACTTGGCCTGCGCAAGTATGAAATCGCGCCGACTTTGAATTGGTCCGCCACCCGCTACTTCATCGACCAATCCAAGTAGTTGCGCGTCTCTTGGGTTAAGAGTGTGCTCACCCTCGAAAAGCTCACGGCATAGCAATACGCAGAAATGCCAAAGCAGAGTTGCATACGGGGCGGCTGTAGCGAGGATCTGTGCGCGCTCTTCTTCAGGTCGCCCTTCAAGATCCAACTCTGATTCGCCTGGCAGAAATATGTGTTTGTGAGAAAGCATCAGGTTCGTGGCATAGAGTATGTGCTTCGGATCATTCATGGAATTTAGAATTGCAAACTCTCTCGTCGCACGCTCAAGTGCAGCTGGAAAGTTGACACGTTCAGTCTTTGTTTCTGAGATGTCAGCAATTGCCAAGCTGAGAAAGAGCTTTAGTCCGGGCTCGCAGGAATCGAAATGTCCTGGCTTGCCGCTGAAGAGATTGTGAAGATGACGCGATCCGTCGAGTAAGCCCGGGTGCCTTGATCCCTTGGCTCGATACGAAGGGACGACTTTCACAATGCCAGTGAAATGAACCCACCTTTTAAGGCGCTCCATAACGTTTGTAATAAGTTCGTCGTTTTGCACCGATAGGTTAGCCCAAAGCGAAGTTGCAAAGCAAGCTAGATCAACGCTCTTATCTGCATCGACAGGTGGTGCAAACGCCTCGACGATAGATGTGTATTTTGTGTATGTCTTCGGAAACTTAGACTTGGTCACTTCAAACTCGCTTTTCAGGTCAATGTATATCCATAGAAGTCGCTTGATGATCACATTAGCTAGACGGAGCGAGAAGCGGTCGTTTGCTGCCTGAAGAAACCTTGCTGTGCCCCTAGCCTTCTCAGGCGTAACGTCCTCAATTTTCCCGTAGCGTACGTCGTGATAAAGGACCCTCGAGTGGCTCTGTGCTATTGAATAGTCGCCGAAGGCTAGAAGATTGGCCGCCGCGCTATAAGCGCAGTGAGTTGCCACTGTGATTATCTCGGCCTTTTTGCCGTTCTGGTCAGGTCCTGTCAGTAGACCGAGGAGTACATCAAGTGATGCGAGAGACCCGCCCGGGCTGTTAATTCCTATCGTGATCGGGTCTAAACTCTGAGCACGTAACTCAAGGATTCTGGGTGTCAGTGTCTTTACGAGTTGATCATCGATAGTGGAGTCGATGATGAGAGATCGGTTCCAGTTGATCGTAAGCGATGATATTGAATCCAAGATTGCCTCCCTGGCAGGTAAGTTGTTTTTTTAAGGTGTGGTGCTGAGGACAGCGCTTGATTTCGGATCCTCTTAACCCGCAATAAAGTCGGCTATGTGCGGGTTATATCCCTGAAATATGGGACCCATAGCAGCATTTAGGCAGTCAGTTAGGTGCTCGCTTATGGCCGATATAGATCCCCTACTCGATCGGTGCAACTTTCAGTTATTTCTACAAATACGGCATGCGAGAATCTGGCTCGTCTTGTTGCCAAGGGTCAATTTCGGCGGAAAGATTTTTTGTAGGCGACACGTAATTAACGGATTTGTCATAGCAAGCATCTTTCTACAGGTTTAGGTTTGCGCGTTTTTTGTTAGCTTGCCCAGGCAGCAAGCTGGTGATGCGTTGGTGCAGATCGAAGAGGAAGGCCACGCGTTCGGCGTCGGATGCGTAGGACTTCTTGCCGCCGCTGGGTTGGTAGGCGGCGTCTACGGCGGTGTCTAGTTTTTGGTGGGCCTTGAGCAGGGCCGGGGGCATGGTTAGTGGGTCGTACAGGTCGGCGAGGGACGCGTCTGCAAATTGGGCTCGGCCGTCGAGCACACCTTTTGCTGATTGCTCGATTGCGTTCCGGTGTTTGTCGCTGAGTGCCTCACCTGCGAAGCCGGGCCAAGGGTAGTTGTTGTAGACGATGGTGTTGGAATAGCGGAAGCGACTTTCAAGGCGCCCGCATGTAAAGCGCATGAAGGCGTTGTGCATTGCGCTGGCCGTAATACCAAATTCAAATAAACCTGCATCGAAAACGACTTGTACTGCATCGCTAGCAATAACTTTTTGATCAATGAATCCAATAGGTATGTATGTTCTCTTCTCCGAACTAACGCGTGGTATCAAAAGGTAGCTACCCTTGGTTGTGCGAATTTCTCCAAATAATGAAGGTGTGCTGGATAACAAAACAGTTGATGCTTTAGTGCTGGCAAGTCGCATCACTTTGACCGAATGAACTCGCTTCATGACCTCTGGCATTAGACGTAGTTCTTTGGGTGGACAGTCCACCAACCACAGGCACCAACGAGCCGTTTTATTGATGAATTCTTCTGCGCCCATAAATGGACGAATCCATTGCGCGGCTTGTGGTTCTGTCTTGATTAGGCTTTCTTTTTCGGCATCGTCCAGCAGCAAATGCCCACCATCAGTGGGCTTGCTGCCATTGGTCATCTCGGCCACTTGGCAAATGGGAGTGCGACGCTTGTTCAGCAACACCTCTGGCGCATCCACCAAATACGCATTGATGCGCTTGGCAGGCACCGCATGCGGCAGGCCTTTGATGTCTTCGTATTCGTAGATGGTTTTGTCCGCTTGGTCTTCGTGGCCAAAGCCCACGATCACGCAATGCACAGCGGCTTTGCCGCTGGCTTCGTTGGTCCACTGAAATGTGCGGTGTGCAAAGTGGATGTGTATGCCCAGGCGCTGCATTTCGCCCCACAGCACGGCCACTTGCTCGCCTTGGGTGATGCTGTTGGTCGACACAAATGCGGCTTGCGTTCCCGAGCGGCTTTGCATGTATTGCGCGGCCAGCACATACCAGCCGCACACAAAGTCCAAATCGCCTGCGCCATGAATGCCGTGCATCACCGCAGCCAGGTCGGCTTTTTGTTCTTTGCTTTGGTAGCTCTTGCCCAAGAACGGCGGATTGCCCAACACATAACTGCACCGCTCTGCAGGCAGCACTTCACTCCAGTCCAGCCGCAGCGCGTTGGCGTTTTGAATGTGCGGCGTGTTTTTGAGCGGGATGCGCGCAAAGTAAAGGCCAAACTCCTCGCTCACGCGCAGGTTCATTTGGTGGTCCACCAGCCACAGGGCCACTTGCGCAATTTGCGCCGGAAACTCTTCAATCTCGATGCCGTAAAACTGGTCCACATTCACGCCAATCAGGCCGTGCACGTCCACCGTCAGCTGGCCTTTGTGAGCGCTCAGTTCGTGGTCGGCCCGCAGCACTTTCAGCTCCAGCTCGCGCAGCTCTCGGTAGCTGATGACCAAGAAGTTGCCGCACCCGCAGGCGGGGTCAAAAAAGGTGAGTTGTCGCAGCTTTTTGTGAAACTCAAACAGTTTGTTGCGGTGCCCTTTGATGCGCCCAAACTCAGCTTGCAGTTCGTCCAAAAAAAGCGGTTTGATGAGCTTGAGGATGTTGGCCTCAGACGTGTAGTGTGCCCCCAAGTTGCGGCGCGCCTTGTCGTCCATGATGCTTTGAAACAGGCTGCCAAAAATCGCGGGGCTGATGGCCGACCAGTCGAGCGCACAGGCGTCTAACAGGGCTTCGCGCATGGTGGTGCTGAAGTCGGCCATGGGCAAGGTTTCTTCAAACAGCTTGCCGTTGATGTAAGCAAACTGGCCCAGTTGTTCGTCGATGTTGGGGCTGCGTTGGCCCTCGTGCGTATTGAGCACTTGAAACAGTTGCCCCAGGCGCGAGCCCAGGTCTGAGGCATCGGGCGCGGTGCGCTCTTCAACAAAGTCTCTGAACGATTGCGCGGGCTGAAAGATGCCGGTGTCATCGGCAAACAGGCAAAACAGCAGGCGCACCAGCAGCACCTCCAGGGCGTGGCCGTTGTAGCCACTGGCTTTCAGAGCGTCGTGCAAACGGCCCATGCGTTCTGCGGCTTTGATGTTGACCGGGTCTTCGGCCCGGATGTCTTGCACCTTGTAGCCTGCCAGTAGGCCAAAAAACTTGATGTGTTTGTGCAGGTGCTGGAGCTCAAACTCAACCGTTTCGCCCGTGGCCAGGCGGCGCACCCGAAAGCGGGCAAAGTCACACACCACCACCAGCTGGGGCAGCTCGCGCTCGGGCACGTTGTGCAGGTAGCCCAGGGCTTGGGTCAGTGCTTTGTCTAGGTCTTCGTTGCGCGACTTGTGCTCCACCAGCAGCATGCCGGGCCAAAACAAGTCCATGAAGCCGCGTTGGCCACCGAGCTTTTTGACGTGCAGCTCGAAGGTGGCGACGCGTTTGTTGGTGATGCCAAAGATTTCAAAGAAGTCGATCCAAAAGGGTTTGGCTTGACTGTCTTCGTTGCAGGCATCGGCCCAAGTCTTGCTGAAAAGCAATGCCCTGGATTTGATTTCGTTCCAGTTAAGACCCATTTGGTACTCACAAATTGAGCCCAGATATTAACTGAAAGTATTCTATTTTTTAAATTTATTAGACCTCTGGAATGCTGAAATAGCTTTCTGCCAAGTCAATGAAATGCCCGAGGCACACAGGCAAATTGGCCGCTGTCGGTTGTTTCTGGGGGATCAGCCCTTCAATCCTTCCAACACATTCACCGTGTTCACGCCCACATCGGCCACTGCGTAGCCCCCTTCAAAAGTCAGCACCGTGGGCAAGCCCAACTGCGCCAGGGCGCGGCCCAGTTGCAAGTAGTCGGCGCTGCGCAACTTGAAGCCCGAGATCGGGTCGCCCTCAAAGGTGTCCAGCCCCAGCGGCACCACCAGCGCCTGTGGCGCAAAGTCGGCTACTGCCTGCAAAGCGGTTTGCAGCGTGGCCCACCAAACGTCAAACCCGGTGCCCCGTGGCAGTGGCAGGTTGAGGTTGAAGCCTTCGCCCGCGCCATTTCCGTGCTCGTCGGCGTGTCCCAAAAAGAAGGGGTATTCGGTGCGCGGGTCGCCGTGCAGGGACACAGTGAAGACATCGCTGCGCACATAAAAACAAGTTTGTGTGCCGTTGCCGTGGTGGTAATCAACATCCAGCACGGCCACGCGCTGCACGCCCCCATCGCGCAATGCTTGCGCGGCCACGGCGGCGTTGTTGATGAAGCAATAACCGCCCATGTAGTTGGGGCCCGCATGGTGGCCCGGCGGGCGCGTCAAGGCCATGGCAAAACGCTCTGCATCCAGCACCGCCTGCGCGGCGGCCAGTGCGCAAGCTGCGCCCCCGCGCGCTGCGGCCCAGCTGCCCGCCATCAAGGGCGTGCCCGAGTCAAAGGCATATTGCCCCAGCCGTGCGGCAAAGTTGTGTGGTGGCGCGTCGGTCCGAAAGGCATGTCGAGAGGCCAGCGGCCAGACCGAGGGCAGGGCGTCGCGCTCGGCATTGCTCGGGTCCAGCGCCACCCAGTCTTGCCAGGCGCTGGCCAAAAAAGCCAGATAGTCCGGCGCATGCACGCGGGCCATGGCGGCGTCCACTTCCAGCGCGGCATCGGGCGTCAACAACGGCCCCACAGGGCGGCGTTGCAGTTCGTCCAGCACAAAGCGCAAACGGTCGGGCACTTCATGGCAATCGACCAAGCGGCCCCGAAACATTTCTTGACGGCCGGCGTGTTCAGCGTGGCGGGTGTTGTGGAAGATTTTCATGGGTTTTTGGCTTGTGGAAATGTGAGTGTGCCAGTGTTCATCTGGGGGGCGGTCTGCAATTTGACAGCTGTGAAAATTCAAGTCAATCTAGACAGATGACTAGACAAAAGGGGGTTGAAATGCAGACATGGCCAGTACAGGACGCGAAAGCACGTTTCAGTGAATTTCTAGATGCTTGCTTGGTCGAGGGCCCACAAATGGTCACACGGCGGGGCGCCGAAGCTGCCGTTTTAGTGTCGGTGCAGGAATGGCGACGCATCCAGTCGGCAGCTCGCCCCTCACTCAAACAACTGCTGCTCTCAGACCAAGCCCGCGCTGACTTGATCGCGCCGGCTCGAGGGCAAGCCAAACGTCGACCTGTAGGGCCAATGCAGTGACGCAGCGCTATTTGCTGGACACCAACGTGGTATCAGAATTGCGCAAACCACGCCCGCACGCCGAAGTGTTGGCTTGGTTGGAATCGCTGGATGACGCTCAGCTGTGCATCTCTGCGGTCACGGGTGGTGAAATTCAAGCGGGGATCGAACTGACCCGCGAACAAGACCCCGACAAGGCTCAGCAAATTGAGGATTGGTTGGTGTTGGTGGCGGGCGCTTACAACGTTTTGCCCATGGACGCGGCCGCGTTCACGGCTTGGGCAAAACTCATGCACCGCAAGTCAGACACGCTCTACGAAGACGCCATGATTGCGGCCACCGCGAAAGTGCACGGACTGACCGTGGCCACACGGAATACAGCGGATTTTCAGGCACTGGGGTTTGAGGTGTTCAATCCGTTTGGCGTGACGAAATCTGCTTGATTCCTGGAGGGCGGTTCCGCCCAGTCACTCAACCGAACTCTTTGAACCCCTTGAGCGGAGGCAGCGGCGCGAAGTTGGCCTCGCGTTTTTGTTGCATGGCGCTGATGGCTTCGCGCACGTTGGCGTTGCTCCAGATGGCGCCTTGCAGCCAGCCCATGTGGCGCAGGCTGTCTTCGGTGCTGTGGTCGCGGGCGTAGTGCAGCACTTGCTTGGTGCCCCAAATGGCCACGGGCGGTTTGCTGGCGATTTCTTTGGCCGCTTGCAAGGCCGCGGCAACAGTGGCTTCTTGGGTGGGCAGCACTTCGTTCACCAAGCCATGGGCCAGGGCTTTGTCGGCGCTCAGGCGGCGGCCCGTGTAGGCCAATTCTTTGACGAGTGCCATGGGCAACAGCTTGGGCAGGCGCTGCAGGGTGCCCACATCGGCCACCATGCCGATATTGATTTCTTGAATGCAGAAAAACGCGTCGGCCGAGGCATACCGCATGCAGCAAGCGGTCACCATGTCCACCGCGCCGCCAATGCAACCGCCGTGGATGGCGGCAATCACCGGAATGCGCAATTCTTCCAGCAGCGTGAAGGTGTGCTGCATGTCGGTCAGCAGGTCGTACACGGCCGAGCGGCCTTCGGCGCTGCTGTCGTCCATTTGAATAGCGCTGCCAAAGGTCTGCAAGTCCATGCCAGCGCTGAAGTGTTTTCCCGTACTGGAGATCACCAGCGCACGGGCAGTGCCGGCTTTGTGGATGTCGGTCAGCACCTCATGCAACTCGCGCCAAAAAGTGGGGTGCATGGTGTTCATCGCCTCGGGGCGATTCATCACCAAATGGGCAATGTGGCCCTCAGTCGTCAGTGAAAAACAGGTCGGCTTGTTCATAGGGTGTCTCCTCTGCGGCAATGTAGGGCTTGTCGGCGTGGGGGGCTGTCTCGGCTTTGACCGAATTGGTAGTGGTTGATTAATTTTTGTAAATGATAGTAATATACAAAAAATGATCGATCTTTCAACCATCGTCGGCTTTGAATGGGATGCGGGCAACGAGCGAAAGAATGACAAACATGGGGTGAGCATGGCTGAAGCCGAACAGGTTTTCTTCAATGCGCCCCTGCTGTTGTTAGACGACGTTGCGCACAGCCAGAGTGAGGCACGGCTTCATGCGTTGGGTGCGACGGATGAGGGGCGGCGATTGCACATCACCTTCACTTTGCGCCGGTCAGGCGAGTTGATTCGTGTGATTTCAGCACGGGACATGCAAAGAAAGGAGCGCAGTGTTTATGAGCAAGCAGACAGTTAAAGAACCGATTCCCAAATTCAAAACAGAGGCACAGGAGCGCGCCTACTGGGAGACGCATGACTCCACGGTGCATGTGGACTGGACACAGGCAAAAAAGGTCAAGTTGCCCAACTTGAAACCCACCACCAAGACGATTTCGCTTCGGTTGCCACAGCATTTGCTTGACAGCATCAAGGTGGCGGCCAATGCCCGGGATGTGCCCTACCAGTCACTCATCAAGGTTTGGCTGCAAGAGAAACTGCACAGCCACTAAGCTGCGCTCTGGCTTTCAGTCGTCAGTGAAAAACAGGTCGGCTTGTTCATAGGGTGTCTCCTCTGCGGCAATGTAGGGCTTGTCGGCGTGGGGGGCTGTCCCGGCTTTGACCAAGGTGCCCACGCGCACGCCCAGCAGCCGAATGCGGCGCGACAGGTCAACGCGTTTCAGGCATTGCCCCGCCACTTGGCGAATGCGTTGGGCGTCGTGGGTGTAGCCGTCGATGCTTTGGTCGCGCGTCACAGCTTGAAAATTGTCATACCGGATTTTGATGCCGATGGTGCGGCCTTCGTAGCCTTTGCGCTTGAGGTCAGCGGCCACTTGCTCGCACAGGCGGGTGAAGACCGCACCCAATTCGGCGCGGTCTCGCACGGCGTGCAAATCACGGTCAAAGGTGGTTTCTCGGCTCATGCTGACGGGCTCGCTCTCGGTCTCCAGTGGCCGGTCATCGCGTCCCCAGGCCGCTTCGTGTAGCCAGGCGCCATAGCTTTTGCCAAAGTGTTCCACCAGCCAATGCGGCTCACGCGCCGCCAATTCGCCAATGGTGTAGATGCCAAAGCCTTTCAGTTTTTCATCGGCCTTGGGGCCCACGCCATTGATCTTGCGACAAGCCAGCGGCCAGATCAGGCTTTGTAAGTCGGCCTCGTGCACGATGGAAATGCCGTTGGGCTTGTTGAACTCGCTGGCCATTTTGGCGATCAGTTTGTTGGGGGCGACACCAATTGAGCAGGTGAGGCCGGTCGCATCAAAAATGCTTTTTTGAATCAGCCGCGCCAACACCCGACCGCCCTCGCGCTGGCCGCCCGGCACCTCGGTGAAGTCGATGTAAACCTCGTCCACGCCACGGTCTTGCATGACAGGCGCGATGTCGGTGATGATGGATTTGAAGCTGCGTGAAAAATGCCGATAGCGCTCAAAATCCACCGGTAGCAAGATGGCTTGCGGGCACAGCTTGGCGGCTTTCATCAGGCCCATCGCCGAGCCAATGCCAAATTGCCGTGCCGCATAGGTGGCGGTGGTGATCACGCCGCGCCCGGTGTAGCCCTCGATGCGCGGGAAAAATTCAACGGGGATGCGGTCCAGTTTTTCGGCAAAACTATCTTCAGTCCAGTCCCCATCGGGGTAGGCGGCTTGCAGTTTGCCCAGCAGATCGTCTTCTTTGCGCCGGCCACCGCCAATGACCACCGGCAAGCCCTTGAGCTGCGGGTAACGCAGCAACTCGCATGACGCATAAAAAGCGTCCATGTCGAGGTGCGCAATGCGTCGAATCAGCGGGGAAGAAGCGGCGGTTTCACTCACCCCAGAAGCATAGCGCGTGGCCGGGGCCACTTCTTCACCCAGCGGCCCCTTTCAGACGACCAATGCCAAGATTTAGGCGGTCGGAAAAGTGCCTGGCAACAAGATGGATTTGTCCACGGTTTGGATGTCGGTGCGGCCGCAAAAGGCCATGGTCACATCGAGTTCTTTGTGCAAAATTTGCAGCGCTTTGGTCACGCCGGCTTCGCCCATGGCGCCCAAGCCGTAGACCATGGCCCGGCCAATCATCACGCCCTTGGCGCCCAAGGCCCAGGCTTTGAGCACGTCTTGGCCCGAGCGGATGCCGCCGTCCATCCAGACTTCTATTTGGTCACCGACCGCCGCCACGATGGCCGGCAGGGCTTCGATGCTGCTGGGTGCGCCATCGAGCTGACGGCCGCCGTGGTTGCTGACCACAATGGCATCGGCGCCGCTGGCCACGGCCAGTTGGGCGTCTTCCACGTCCATGATGCCTTTCAAAATCAGTTTGCCACCCCATTGTTTTTTGACCCACGCCACGTCTTCCCAGTTGAGGGTCGGGTCAAATTGTTCGTTGGTCCAAGAGGCCAGCGACTTCATATTGGAGACGGCTTTCACGTGGCCCACCAAGTTGCCAAAGGTGTGGCGGCGGGTGCCGGCCATGCCCAGGCACCAACGCGGCTTGGTCATCAAGTTGATGATGTTGGCCAGGGTGGGACGGGGTGGCGCGGTCAGACCGTTTTTCAGGTCTTTGTGGCGCTGACCAATCACTTGCAAATCGAGCGTGAGCACCAAGGCGCTCACGTTGGCCGCCTTACAACGGTCAATCATGCGGATCATGGCCTCGCGGTCACGCATCATGTACAGCTGAAACCAGAAGGGGGCTTGCGTGTGCGCCGCCACGTCTTCAATTGAGCAAATGCTCATAGTCGACAAAGTGAAGGGAATGCCAAACTTTTTGGCCGCCATGGCGGCATGCATTTCACCGTCGGCATGTTGCATGCCGGTCAGGCCCACCGGGGCAATGCAGACGGGCATTTTGGTGTCGATGCCCACCATTTTGGTGGCGAGGGTGCGGTTTTCCATGTTCACCGCCACGCGCTGGCGCAGCTTGATCTTGTGAAAATCGCTTTCGTTGGCGCGGTAGGTGCCCTCGGTCCAAGAGCCGCTGTCGGCGTAATCGTAGAACATGCGCGGCACGCGTTTTTCGGCCAAAACGCGCAAGTCTTCGATGTTGGTGATCACGGACATGGAGACTCCTGAAATGGGGCAATGGTTAAAAAAGGACCATCGTAGCCGCAGCCATTCACGGGCGCTTTGAAACTTGCGCCACAGCGTTTGAAATTTATTGTGGGGGCTGCTGCAGGCCTCAGCCCCCCCGGGGCGCGGCTCAGCCGTGGGGCTTGGCCTTCACAAACGCGCCGCCTTGGTAAATAGCGGCAGGGTCTTGCGTGTCGATGGTTTGTTGGCGGGCCTCGACCGCGTTGCGGAAAATGTCGGACGAATCTTTCGGGCGATACCCAATGTGTTGGGCATGGGTGTTGTCCCACCAAGTGGTTTGGTTGTCCGACATGCCATAGATGATGCTGTGGCCCACGATGGGGGCCGTCAACGCGGCCACCACCAAGCGCTCGAGGTCGTCGTAGCTCAAGTAGGTGGCCAACATGCGGCGGTCGCGCGGTTCGGTAAATGACGAGCCAATGCGCAGGCTCACGGTCTCGATGCCCCAGCGGTCCCAATACATTTGGGCCACGTCTTCACCGAAGGCTTTGGACAGGCCATAAAAACCATCCGGCTTGGGCGGCATGCGGGTGTTGACCACTTCGTCTTGACGGTAAAACCCGGTGACATGGTTGGAGCTGGCAAACACAATGCGCTTCACGCCTTTCAGCCGCGCCGCCTCGTACAGGTTGACCATGCCGACAATGTTGCCCGCCAAAATAGGTGCCCAAGGCTGCTCGGTGGAGACGCCGCCCATGTGCACCACGGCACTCACGTCCTCCAACAGCGACATCATTTGCTCGGCGTCTTCCAGTGCAGCGATCTGCACTTCTTCGCCTGCCGCGGCCGGGCCCAGGTCGCGCCGGTGGCTGACGCGCAGCACGTCGCAATAAGCTTTGAGGCGGGGTCGCAATTCTTGGCCCAAGTTGCCACCAGCACCGGTGAGCAACAAACGGGGAAATCGAATACCAGAGGGTAGGGGGTTCAACATGAGAGATTCCGTCATTAAGATTTAAAACGACCGGCCAAAGCCGTGGCGCTGTCACGCAGCACGTTTTGGTCGGCGCCCACCGCGACAAACAAGCAGCCTTGGGCAACATAGTGTTTGGCCAGCGCTTCGTCGCCCGTCAAGATGCCCGCCGCCTTGCCACAAGCCCGAATGCGGGCAATCGACTCGTCGATGACCTTCAGCACATCGGGGTGCTTGGGGTTGCCCAAATGGCCCAATGCGGCCGACAAATCGCCGGGGCCGATGAAGACCCCATCCACGCCTTCCACACCGGCAATGGCCTCGATGTTTTGCAGGCCTTGCACGGTTTCGACTTGCAGCAACACGCAAATTTCTTCACTGCTGTGGTGCGCATAACCTTTCACCCGGCCGTAATGGCTGGCGCGCGGCGCTCCGGCATAACCACGCACCCCGTGCGGTGGATAGCGGGTGTAAGAGACGGCTTGACGCGCCTCTTCTTCGGTTTGCACGTAGGGCACCAACAGGGTTTGCACGCCAATGTCGAGCAAGCGCTTGAAGGTCACCATGTCGTTCCACGGCGGCCGCACGATGGGGGTGGTGGGGCTGCCCTGCATGGCCTGCAGTTGCGCCAAGATTTCGGGAATGTCGTTGGGCGAGTGCTCCATGTCGAGCAGCAGCCAATCAAAGCCGCAATGCGCCAAGATTTCGGTGCTGATGTTGCTGCACAAGTGCGACCAAAGACCGATTTGCTTGTGGCCTGAAAGCAGAGCGTGCTTGAAAGCGTTGCGGGGCATGTCCATGGGGTGGATCTCTTGTTGGGAAAGTCGTTGGAAAATGCTTTTTGAGTAACGTTGGCGAATCAGTGGCTGGCCACTTGGAAGTTGGCGGCGATCTCCAGTGCGCGCACCAAGCCCGAGTGGTCCCAAGCTGCGCCGCCGTGCGCCACACAGGTGTTCATCAACTGCAAGGCATTGGCCGTGTTGGGCAAACTCAGGCCCATGGCCTTGGCGCCTTCCAGCGCCAAGTTCAGGTCTTTTTGGTGCAGCTCGATGCGGAATCCGGGGTTGAAAGTGCGCTTGATCATGCGCTCGCCATGCAACTCCAATATTCGGCTGGTGGCCAAACCGCCCATCAGGGCTTGGCGCACTTTGGCGGGGTCTGCACCCGCTTTGGCGGCAAACAGCAAGGCTTCGCCGACGGCTTCGATGTTCAGGGCCACGATGATTTGGTTGGCGACTTTGCAAGTCTGGCCGCTGCCGTTTTCACCAATCAGGGTGATGTTTTTACCCATCACCGCGAAAAGCGGGTGGACTTTGTTGAAGGTGGCTTCGCTGCCGCCCACCATGATGGTGAGGCTGGCGGCTTTGGCCCCGACTTCGCCGCCTGACACGGGGGCATCGAGGTAGTCACATCCCAAAGCGTTGATTTGCGCCGCAAAGTCTTTGGTGGCGATGGGTGAGATCGAACTCATGTCCACCACTGTTTTTCCGGCGCTCAAACCTTTGGCAATGCCTTGTTCACCAAACAGCACCTCTTGCACATGCGGTGTGTCGGGCACCATGGTGAAAATGATGTCGGCTTTTTGCGCCACTTCAGCTGGCGATGCGCAAGCCTGTGCGCCTTGGGCCAGCACCTCGGCTGGGACGCCACTGCGTGAATGCACAAAGAGCGTGTGGCCAGCGGCCATCAAGTGGCCCGCCATGGGTTTGCCCATGATGCCCAGACCGATAAATCCCAGATTCATGTGTTTCTCCAAATGCGAAAGAGGTGTTGAGTGATCAGCGCACCAGCGCTGGCATCTTGGGGTTGAACTTCCAGCCCGGTATCAGGTACTGCATGGCGATGGCGTCGTCTCGAGAGCCCAGTCCGTGCTGCAAATAAAGTTGGTGCGCTTTTTCTATGGCGACCAGGTCGATCTCGATGCCGAGGCCGGGTTTTTGGGGCACATCCACATAGCCCTCTTTGATTTGCAAGGGGTTTTGCGTCAAAAACTGGCCGTCCTGCCAAATCCAGTGCGTGTCGATGGCGGTGACTTTGCCCGGCGCTGCCGCCGCGCAGTGGGTGAACATGGCCAGCGAAATGTCAAAGTGGTTGTTGGAGTGCGAGCCCCAAGTCAGGTCGTACATTTGGCACAACTGCGCCACGCGAACCGAGCCTTGCAGCGTCCAGAAGTGCGGGTCGGCCAGCGGAATGTCCACCGACTGCAACTGAATGCTGTGGGCCATTTCACGCCAATCGGTGGCCACCATGTTGGTGGCGGTCGGCAGGCCCGTGGCACGGCGAAATTCGGCCATCACTTCACGCCCTGAAAACACGCCTTCCCCACCGCACGGGTCTTCGGCATAGGCCATGGTGTCGCGGTGGTCACGCAGCAGGCGAATCGCATCTTTCAGCAACCAACCGCCATTGGGGTCGAGGGTGATGCGGGCCTTGGGAAAACGCTCGTGCAAAGCCACGATGGCCTCAACCTCGTCTTCACCGCGCAGCACGCCGCCTTTGAGCTTGAAATCTTGAAAGCCATAGCGCGCTTGCGCGGCTTCGGCCAAGCGCACCACGTCGCGTGCGGTCATGGCTTTTTCGTGCCGCAGTCGCAACCAGTCGTCGCTTTGTTCGGGCTCGCTGCGGTAGGGCAGGTCGGTTTGCGTGCGGTCGCCTACATAAAACAAATAACCCAGCATTTGCACCCGAGCGCGCTGCTGTCCTTGCCCCAGCAGCGAGCACACCGGCACATTGAGGTGCTGACCCAGCAAGTCAAGCAAGGCGCTCTCGACGGCGGTCACCGCATGGATGGTGATGCGCAAATCAAAGGTTTGGTTACCACGGCCGCCGCTGTCGCGGTCGGCAAATTGTTGGCGCATGGCATTCAGCAAGCGGTTGTAGTTGCCCACCGCTTGCCCCTCAATCAGGGCGCGGGCGTCTTCCAGGGTTTGGCGAATCTTTTCGCCACCGGGCACTTCGCCCACCCCGGTGCGGCCCGCCGAGTCGGTCAGGATGACGATATTTCGGGTGAAGAAAGGGCCATGGGCCCCACTCAGGTTGAGCAACATGCCGTCGTGTCCTGCAACAGGAACCACTTGCATGCGGGTGACCACGGGGGTGGAGGAAGACATAGGCATGGCGTAAAACACTCAATATTGAGCAGACATCGTACAACTAAGGACGATTTGAGAAATGCGTATTTACCCTCAGGACGAGGGTCAGGATTGCTCAGAGGCCCGTTTTTTGTGGCGGTCTCGGCTGTTGGACAAGTGCGTGCGCATGGCGGCCCGGGCCGATTCGGCATCTTGCGCGGCGATGGCATTCAGGATGTTTTCGTGCTCGTGGTGCACCCGTCGCAAGTAGTTCAATTTGGGCGGATCTTGGCTGACATCGGTGGCCAGACGTGCCCTGGGAATGGCCTGAGATCCCAATGAATTCATCATGTCCGCAAAGTGGTTGTTTTGCGTGGCTCGGGCAATTTCGTGGTGAAACTGGAAGTCGGCCGCAATGGCATCCCGACCGCCTTCAATGGCGTTTGAAAAGGCGATCAAGGCTTCTTGCATGACCCTTAAATTCTCGTCACTGCGCCTGACAGCGGCCAAGGCAGCGGCTTCGGTCTCGATGCTGATGCGCAGCTCAAGCAAGGCCACCACATCGTGCAGTGTTTCCAATTGGTTGGGATTGACGCGAAAGACGGGGGTGTCGATTTGTTCTAAAACGAAGGTTCCAATGCCGTGGCGGGTTTCCACGAGGCCAGCGGCCTGGAGTTTGGAGATGGCCTCTCTGACCACGGTGCGGCTGACGCCAAAGCGCTCCATGATGGCGGCTTCGGTGGGCAATTTCTGGCCCTGGGTCAGGCTGCCATTTTGAATCTCGGCCCCCAGTTGCTCGACCAATTCGAAGGTCAAGCTGCGCGTTTTTCTTTTTGGGCTGGTGGATGACAGGGTGTTCATCGGGTAAATACTCATTTCGAAATGTTGCCGGACATTTCACAATCACCTTGTACGACAACTGATTACTGCGCGTTTCTGCAATGTATCAGAACAAGTCCCGGAGTGACCACTTTTTTTATGAGCACATACCAAGCCATCGCCGATCCGGCAGACCGCGTAGGGGAGTCGCCGGTCTGGGACGCCCGCGCGCAGTGCTTGTGGTGGGTGGACATTGAAGGGCCGTTTATTCGCCGTTGTCAGCCCAATGCTGTGTCGGCTTCGCCGGCTTCGGAGGTTTGGCAGTCTTGGCGCATGCCCGAGCGCGTCGGGTGCATCGCCTTGACGGCAACACCGGGGCAACTCATCGCCGCCATGGAGACCGGCATTGCACTGGTGCATTTGTCCGATGACGCCACCGTGGGCCTGCAGTGGTTGGCTCGCATCACCCATCCCGCAAAAGGCATGCGCTTCAACGATGGCCGTTGTGATGCGAGTGGGCGCTTTTGGGTCGGCACTATGGTGATGGACATGTCATTGGGCTCTGCGCAGGGCGGCCTTTATTGCTTGGACGAGCGCGGGCTCACGGGCCCGTATGTCAGCGGTCTGCTCACGCCCAACGGTTTGGGCATGAGTCCGGATGGACGCACTTTGTATTTGTCGGACTCGCATCCCAAGGTGCAAAAAATTTGGGCTTTTGATGTGGATTTGGCTTCGGGCCAACTGAGTCAGCAACGGCTTTTTGTGGACATGAACCTCTGGCCCGGTCGCCCCGATGGCGCGGCAGTCGACGCGCAAGGGCACTACTGGATTTGTGGCAATGACGCAGGTCAGCTGCATGCGTTTGAAGCCAATGGTCAGTGGGTGCGATCCCTTTCGGTGCCGATGCCCAAACCGGCCATGTGCGCGTTTGGGGGCGCTGAGCTGGACCAGCTTTTTGTCACTTCCATCATTCCGGCCAACACCGCCGCAGAAAACCGAGGCCTGAGTGGCGCGGTGATCGCTCTGCAGCCCGGTGTGCGTGGCCTGCCTGAACCGATTTTTTCTCGTTTCCCCGTCAGTTCTTAACCGTGTTTTCCCAACCCCTTTAACCCTGGAGACTCTCATGAAAAAACTCAAGCCCACCCTGCTGGCGATTGCCGCCACGCTGTCTTTTTCCGCCCACGCGATCGAGTTTCGCTCGGCCGATATCCACAACGCCGATGACTACCCTACCGTGGTGGCGGTCAAGCACATGAGCACCGTGCTCGAAAAGTTGTCGGGCGGCAAACACAAGATCAAGGTGTTCAACAAAGGGGCTTTGGGCTCTGAAAAAGAAACCATTGACCAAGTGAAAATTGGCGCGCTGGACATGGTGCGTGTGAACGTGGCGCCTATGAACGGCGTTTGCCCCATGACCATGGTGCCCACCATGCCCTTCTTGTTCAGCTCGGTCGAGCACATGCGCAAATCTTTGGACGGCCCAGTCGGTGCTGAAATCTTGAAGAGCTGCGAGTCGGTGGGCTATGTGGGCCTGGCTTTTTATGACAGCGGCGCACGCTCCATTTATGCCAAAAAACCTATCCGCACCGTGGCCGATGCCAAGGGTCTGAAGATTCGCGTGCAGCAGTCTGACCTGTGGGTGGCCTTGGTGAGTGCCATGGGCGCCAACGCAACCCCCATGCCATATGGCGAGGTTTACACCGGCCTCAAAACAGGTTTGATCGATGCGGCTGAAAACAACATCCCTTCGTTTGACACCGCCAAGCACGTGGAAGCCGTCAAGGTTTACTCCAAGACCGAACACTCCATGGCACCAGAAATTTTGGTGATGTCCAAAGTTGTTTGGGACAAATTGCCTGCCAACGAGCAAGCCATGGTGCGACAGGCGGCCAAAGAGTCGGTGGCTGTTCAGCGCAAAGCTTGGGACGAAGCCGAGGGCAAATCTTTGGCCAACGTGAAGGCCGCTGGCGCTGAGATTGTCGAAGTGGACAAGCGCTCGTTCCAAGCCGTCATGGGCCCTGTCTATGACAAGTTCATGACCACGCCTGAAATGAAGCGTGCAATCAAAGCCATTCAAGACACCAAGTAATCGGCTTTTCCCATTGCCCCCGGTGCAAGCCGGGGGCTGGAGTTTTTTTGATGTTCACCAAATTTTGTTCGACGGTCTCCAAGATCTGTTTGGTCTTGGCCGTCATTGGCCTGCTTGCCGTGATCTTGTGCGTGCAATGGCAAGTGGTGGGTCGCTATGTCTTGAATGACACGCCCACTTGGGCCGAGGCACTGGCTATGCTGATCGTGCTGTTTGTCACCGCCTTTGGTTTGGCGGTGGGCGTTCGCGATGCGGGCCATATTGGCCTTGAGTCGCTGGTGATTTTGTTGCCCAAAAAATGGCAGCGCCGCGTTGAGATTTTGATTCACGCCCTGGTCGGGGTGTTTGGTTATTTGATGGTGCAGGGCGGTTGGCTCTGGGCCTCTGCCAAATGGGGTGAAAAGAAACCCATGTTGCCGGTTCCTGACGGCATTGACTATGTGCCCGTGATCATCGCTGGGGCGCTGATTTTGTTGTTTTCAATTGAACACATCGTGGCCCTGCTGCGCGGTGAGTCTGTTGCGCCTGTCTGGGATTGATGCCATGGAATTGACTGTTCTTGCTCTGAGCTTCACCTTGCTGCTCATCCTGGGTGTCCCGGTGGCGTTTGCCATCGGCCTTTCGTCTGTGGCCACCATCATCGCGGCGGGCTTGCCCATCGCCATGGTGTTCCAAAAGATGGTCGGCGGCATGCAGGTGTTTTCCTTTTTGGCCATCCCGTTTTTTATTTTTGCCGGCGAGCTGATGTTGTACGGCGGTATCGCGGATCGCATTGTGCGTTTTGCCAACAGCTTGGTGGGCCATGTGCGGGGCGGCCTGGGCATGAGCAACGTGGTGGGCTGCACTATTTTTGGCGGCGTTGCGGGCTCACCATTGGCCGATGTCTCGGCCATGGGCTCGGTCATGATCCCGCTCATGAAAAAAGAAGGCTATGACGCCGACTACGCCGTGAACGTGACCACCCACGCGGCGTTGGTGGGGGCCATCATGCCCACTTCACACAACATGATCATCTTCACCTTGGCCGCATCGGGTCTGGCTTCGGTCAGCGTGTTGGGCCTGATTTTGGCGGGTTTGGTGCCGGCCATCATCCTCACCTTGTGCAATTTGGGCGCGGCTTATTGGGTGGCTGTGCGCCGCGGCTATCCCACCCATGGCAACTTCCCAGGTTGGCTTGAGGTGATGAAGGCTTTTGGTGCGGCTTTGCCCGGATTGTTTGTGGTCGTCATCATCTTGGTGGGCATTTTGTCTGGGGCCTTCACGGCCACCGAGTCGGCTTCCATTGCGGTGGCTTGGGCGCTGTTTGTGACGGTGATCGTCTACCGCACGCTGACCTTCAAAAACTTTTTGAAGGCCTGCGCAAAAGCCTGTAAAACGACGGGCGTGGTGTTGCTGCTGATCGGCATTTCCAATGCCTTTGGCTATTTCTTGGCCTTGTATGAAGTGCCTCAAATGACCGGTGAGCTGATGCAGAAGATCAGCAGCAATCCCTGGGTCATCTTTTTGATGATCAACGTCTTGTTGTTCATTTTGGGCACATTTCTGGACATGGCCGCGACCATTCTGATTTGCACCCCCATCTTCATGCCCATTGCCATGCATTTCGGCATGGACCCCATGCAGTTCGGCATCATGCTGTTGATCAACTGCGCCTTGGGGCTGAACACCCCGCCGGTGGGGTCGGTGCAGTTTGTCGGGTGTGCCATTGGGGGGATATCGGTCGGGCAAGTCATGCGCACCATTGCCCCTTTCTACGGGGCCTTGACGGTGGCCATGCTGTTGGTGACCTATGTGCCGCAATTCACGCTGTGGTTACCTGGCTTGGTCATGTGAGCCGGAGTGATGCGCCACACCATCCGCCATGTGCGCGTCACACCGATCGCATTTCGCGATCCGCCGTTGCTCAATGCGGCGGGCATTCATGAGCCTTGGGCCTTGCGCTCGATCATCGAGGTCGAGACCGACTCTGCGCTCATCGGCATCAATGAGACCTACGGCGAACAGGCCATGCTGGAGGTGTTGGCCAAGGCGGCTCCTGCCTTGCAGGGACTCTCGCCTTGGGACTTGAATGCCATGGAAGCTCGGGTGAAGGCCCTTGTGCAGCCTGCCGGAGCGCGTTCTGAATTTTTGGGTGAACAAATTTCTTTGGCCCCGGGCACCCATGTCTCAAAAAACGTAGCCAAAGTCATCAGTGCTTTTGAAGTGGCCATGCTGGATTTGCAAGGCCAATTGGCCAATGCCCCAGTGGTCGATTTGTTGGGGGGCGCCGTCCGCACGAGCGTGCCCTTCAGTGGTTATTTATTTTTCAAGTACGCCGAGCACATCGGTTCCCCCTATCGCCCAGACCCGTTTGGCGAGGGCTTGAGCCCCGAACAACTGGTGGCGCAAGCGCGCCACATGATGGACCACCATGGCTTCAAGAGCCTCAAACTCAAGGCCGGTGTTTTGCCGCCCGAACAAGAGGTGGCCACGATGTTGGCACTGGCCCAAGCTTTTCCAGGCACGCCTCTGCGCATCGATCCCAATGCCAATTGGTCTGTGGCCACCAGCCTGAAAGCAGCAGAGCAACTGCAGGGCGTTTTGGAGTATTACGAAGACCCTGCCCCAGGCCTTGAGGGCATGGCCGAGGTGGCCAGGGCGTGCGATGTGCCGCTGGCGACCAATATGGTGGTGACCGATTTCAAAGAGTTTGCCCAGAATGTGCAAAAGGGCTGCCCGGTGCGCATTGTGCTCAGCGACCACCATTACTGGGGCGGCTTGCGCGCCACTCAACAACTCTCGCGTTTGTGCCAGACTTTTGAGATGGGCTTGTCCATGCATTCCAATTCGCACTTGGGTATCAGCTTGATCGCCATGACCCATTTGGCCGCCTCGGTGCCGCTGCTGTCGTATGCCTGTGACACGCACTACCCTTGGCAAGACGATGACATCGTGCAGGGCGGACGCCTGCATTTTGAAGACGGCAGTCTGCGCGTGCCGCGTGGCCCGGGTTTGGGCGTGCGCATTGACCCCGAAGCCCTGTTGCGACTGCACGACAACTGGTTGCATTGCGGCATTCGCAACCGCGATGACTTGGGCCAAATGCGCAAGTACGATGCGACTTTCACAGGCAAACAACCTCGTTACTGATATGAGTGCAACACTTCCTCCTCTGGCCATTCGCATGCATCCGCATGACAACGTGGCCATCATTGCCAACGACGGGGGCCTGCCAGCCGGTACCGTCATGCCCGAAGGCCCCGCCGCAGGCTTGACACTGCGTGACAAAGTGCCACAAGGCCACAAAGTGGCCTTGCAAGACATCGCCGCAGGTCAAGCGGTGCTGCGCTACAACGTGCCGGTGGGTTATGCCCGCGAGACATTGGTTGCGGGCAGTTGGGTGCACGAGCGTTTGTTGGAGATTCCTGCGGCGCGCGAATTGCAAGACCTGCCGATGGCCACGGTGCCCTCTCCGCAGTGGGCACCGCTAGAGGGACACACTTTCCAAGGCTATGTGAACGCCGATGGCTCGGTTGGCACGCGCAACCTGTTGGCCATCACCACCACGGTGCAGTGCGTAGCCGGCGTGGTCCAGTTGGCGGTAGAGCGGATTGAGCGCGATCTGCTGCCGCTCTATCCCCATGTCGATGGCGTGGTGGGCCTAGAGCACACCTATGGTTGCGGCGTGGCCATTGATGCACCCGGAGCCGAAATCCCCATTCGCACGCTGCGCAACATCAGCCTGAACCCCAACTTTGGCGGCGAGGTGATGGTGGTGAGTTTGGGTTGCGAAAAACTGCAGCCTTCGCGCCTGTTGCCACCCGGCACTTTCCCGATTCACGATGCCAAAAGTGCAGACGCGGGCCCTGATTTGGTGTGCTTGCAAGACGATGAACATGTGGGCTTCATGTCCATGATCGACGACATCGTGCAGCGCGCAAAGCCCCACTTGGAGCGCCTGAATGCACGCCGACGCCAAACGGTGCCGGCCAGCGCCTTGGTGGTGGGCGTGCAGTGTGGCGGCAGTGACGCGTTTTCTGGCGTCACGGCCAACCCTGCCGTGGGCTACATGACCGACTTGGTGGTGCGAGCGGGTGGCACGGTGATGTTTTCAGAAAACACCGAGGTGCGTGACGCCGTTGAGCAACTCACCAGCCGAGCCGCCACGCCGGACGTGGCCCAGGATGTGGTGCGCGAACTGCGCTGGTACGACCAGTATTTAGACCGTGGGCGGGCTGACCGCACCGCCAACACCACGCCGGGCAACAAAGCGGGTGGCTTGTCCAACATCGCTGAAAAAGCCATGGGCTCCATTATCAAAAGTGGCAGCGGCAGCATTGCCAGCGTGTTGCCGCCAGGCGAAAAATTACGCGCCGACCAAAAAGGCTTGGTCTTTGCGGCCACGCCAGCCAGCGATTTCATTTGCGGCACCTTGCAGTTGGCGGCCGGCATGAATGTGCATGTGTTCACTACCGGGCGCGGTACTCCTTATGGTTTGCAGGCCTGCCCCGTGATCAAAGTCGCCACCCGCAGTGATCTGGCGCGGCGTTGGCATGATCTGATGGATTTCAATGCAGGCCAGATCGCCGACGGTGCGATGACGATTGAGGAAGCCGGCTGGGCCCTGTTTCACAGCCTGTTGAAAACAGCCAGCGGCGAAAAAACATGGGCCGAGCATTGGAAACTGCACAACGCTTTGGTGTTGTTCAACCCCGCGCCGATCACCTGATGTTCGAAGCCACTGAATTGATTTTTTGACGCCACCCCACGAGGAGACAAACATGATGAAAAAACGCCAAATAGCCATCGCAATGGGCATTGCTGCGCTGGGTCTGCTGAGTAAAGGTCAGGCCTTGGCACAAGCGGATTACCCGAACAAACCCATCAAGCTGATCGTCGCCTTTCCGCCCGGTGGCACCAGCGATGTCATGGGCCGTTTGATGGCCGAGGAGTTGAGCAAAGTCCTCAAACAGCAAGTGGTGGTTGAGAACATTGGCGGCGCCGGTGGTGTGGTGGGCACAGACCGCGCCGTCAAATTGCCGGCCGATGGTTACACCATCATCCAAACCGGCGTGGGACAAAACGCCGTTGCGCATGGCTTGGATCCCAACCTCAAGTACAACTCCTTGACCGATTTCATCCACCTCACGCAGGTGCATTCGGGCCCCAATGTGTTGCTGGTGCATCCCGCGCAGCCCTTCAAGACCGTGAAAGAATTGGTGGACTACGCCAAGAAAAACCCCGGCAAGCTGGACTATGGCTTCACCCATGCCGCCTCGGGCCACATGGCCATGGAGTTGTTCAAGCAAACCGCCGGCGTGTTCATGACGGGCATTCCCTACAAAGGCGGCGGCCCCATGTTGAACGACTTGTTGGCGGGCACCATTCCCATGGTGTTCCTGAACCAAGATGTGGCCCTGCCGCACATCCGGGCGGGCAAGTTGCGCGCACTGGCCGTGTCCAGCAAAGAGCGGAACCCGCTTTATCCCGATGTGCCGACCATTGCCGAGTCGGGCTACAAAGGCTTTGAAGCACTGTCTTGGTCGGGTTTGTCGGTGGCCAAAGGCACACCGCAGCCCATCGTCGACAAGCTGGAAGCCGCCATGGCGCAGGCCATGCAATCGGCCAACTTCCGCCAGCGATTGACCTCGACCGGGTTTGTGATTCCTGCCACGGGCAGCAAGCCTTACACGGCTTTTGTCAAAGCCGAGCTTGACCAGTGGACCCGCGTGATCAAGGCCGCGGGCATCAAGCCCGAATAAACCCGCAGACCTCTTCAGAAAGAAGCCCCGCATGTCCGATGCCATTTCTCGGGTGCGGGTGTCCGCCTGCACCTTGCCGCTGGCCAACCCGATCAGCGATGCCAAAGTGTTGACCGGTCGGCAAAAGCCGATGACCGAAATCGCCATCTTGTTTGTTGAAATCAAGACGCGGGACGGTGCTGAGGGCGTCGGCTTCAGTTATTCAAAACGTGCGGGCGGTCCCGGTCAGTTTGCCCATGCCAAAGAAATTGCCCCCATCTTGATCGGCGAAGACCCCAACGACATTGCCAAACTATGGGACAAATTGTGTTGGGCTGGCGCTTCGGTTGGCCGCAGTGGGCTGAGTGTGCAGGCCATTGGGGCGTTTGATGTGGCGCTGTGGGACATGAAGGCCAAGCGTGCGAATTTGTCGCTGGCCAAACTGCTGGGAACGCAACGCGACAGCGTGCGCTGTTACAACACATCGGGCGGTTTTTTGCACACGCCGCTCGACCAGTTGCTGCTGAATGCCTCGGCGTCTGTGGCCAAAGGCATTGGGGGCATCAAGCTCAAAGTGGGTCAGCCGGATGGCGACAAAGACATCGAGCGCGTGAGCGCTGTCAGGCAACATCTGGGGGACCGCTTCCCCATCATGGTGGATGCCAACCAGCAATGGGACCGCCCAACCGCTCAGCGCATGTGCCGGCGTCTGGAACCCATGAATCTGATTTGGATCGAAGAGCCGCTGGATGCCTATGACCACGAAGGCCATGCCGCGCTGGCCGCCCAGTTTGACACGCCCATTGCCACCGGCGAAATGCTCACCAGCGTGCAAGAACACTGGGACTTGATTCGCCACCGCGCGGCAGATTTTTTGATGCCCGACGGGCCTCGCGTCGGCGGCATCACGCCATTTTTGAAGATCGCCCAATTGGCCGAACATGCTGGTGTCATGTTGGCGCCGCACTTCGCCATGGAGTTGCACATTCATTTGGCGGCTCATTACAAAACAGAGCCTTGGGTTGAGCACTTCGAATGGCTTGAGCCTTTGTTCAACGAGCGCATCGCCATTCAGGACGGCCGCATGTTGGTGCCCACCTTGCCGGGCTTGGGCGTGTCCATCAGCGAGCAAGCGCGCCGCTGGACCACTGCCGAGTGCGAGTTCTGAGGCGCTTCGTGCAGTATGAGTCGCAGCGTTAGCTGCAGCTCACGCTGCCGCAGCCCGACATGGTCACATTTTTGATGGCCGTGGGATCTGCGAGGGTTTCGGTCACGCTGTCAAAACCGACAGATTTCAGGTGCGCGGCCAAGCCGGCATCCATGCTGTTGGCATGGCCTGGGAACCATTCGGCCAACGCTTCGGCCATGCGTGTGATGATGGTGTTGTCACTGTCCAGGTAGTGGGCTTCGACCACGCGCATGGTTTCCAAAATGGTGGCGTGGTGCTCCGCGTGGCAGTTGTCGGCTGAAAATCCGGTGGCCAGCATCCAGCGCTCTTCTTGGGCGAAATGCTCGACCGTGTGGTTCAAGAAGGCCTTGTAAAGCGGCAACTGCTGGTCTTCTGGGGTGGCCAAAATCTGGTTGATCATGGTCACAAACTCCTGGTGTGTCTCGTCCATTCGGGCATCGCCCGTTTGGAGAGAGTCGGTCCAGGGCATCAGGGCAGGGGCGGCGGCAATGGCTTGGGCGTTGTGTGACATGCTGAAAAAGAGGGTTGGCTTCATGCGGATTATCTCTCGTCATTTTCAGCCTTATCGCCACCGGGGTCGAACGACGTGGCCAAAGTGAAGGCCTGCCAGCTGACAGGGCATGAACCAAGCATTAATCTCTGTGGTTTTTGACGTTCGGGTACAGACAAGATCATGGATTCTGTGACACAAATCCTTTTGGGCGCTTCGGTCGGTGTGGCCGTGATGGGGCGCCGCACGGCGCTGTGGAAGTCCGCCTTGTGGGGCGGTGTCGCGGGCCTCTTGCCAGACCTGGATGTGCTGATGGACCACGGCGACCCGATCCTGAACATGATTCGGCACCGCGCTGAAAGCCATGCCTTGCTGTTCCTCACACTCTTTGCTTTTCCGATGGCTTGGGGGGTGAGTCGTCTCCACCGTCAGCCTCAGCTGTATGGCCGATGGTGGTGGGCGCTGATGTTGGCGCTGGTCACGCACCCTTTGTTGGACCTGATGACCATTTATGGCACCCAGGTTTTCCAGCCTTTCACCGATGAAGCCTATGGATTGGGCAGCATGTTCATCATTGACCCGCTGTATTCAGTGCCCTTGTTGGTTGGGGTGGTGGCTGCGGTGTGCGTCAAAACAGTGGGCCGTGCTTTGGCCATCAACGGCTGGGCTTTGGCCTTCAGCACCGCCTACTTGGTCTGGAGTGCGCTGGCGCAAGCTTGGGTCACGCAGCATGCACGCCAATCGCTGCAGGCGCAGGGCTTGCCCAGCCAGCATGTGTTGGTCACCCCGGCGCCCCTGAGCACTTTGGTTTGGCGCGTGGTGGCGCTGGATGGAGAGCGCTTTCATGAAGGTTTTTATGCCCTGCTAGATGGCGGACGAACGGTCCGTTTTGTGGCCCATGAGCGTGGCGGGGCACTGGCCACGCAACATGCCCAACACCCGCAATTGCAGCGTTTGGCGCGATTTACCGATGGGTTTTTCAAAGTGCAGCGCCACCAGGAAAATCTGGTCGTGACCGATCTGCGGATGGGGCAAGAGCCCGACTATGTGTTCACTTTTGACATCGGCCCACCCCTGCAAGCGGGGGAGTCTCACCCCGTGGCCGAGCAATCGAGTCGCCGCATGAACGTGGCTGAAGGCCTGAAGTGGTTGGGGCAGCGCATGTTGGGGCGTGATGTGCCGCCGCCGGGTTCAGCTGGGGGCTGAACAGCAGGCGCTGAAACTCAGGCCCGCTGCATCAAGCCCAGCGTGCGCGGTGACGTGCAATTTGGGCCCGCACTTGCGCGGGCGCGGTGCCCCCCAAGGTGTTGCGGGCATTCAACGAACCCTCTAGGCTCAAGGGACCGAACACATCGGCTTCAATGCGGCTGTCAAATTTTTGCAGTGTTTCGAGTGGCAGTTCTGACAAATCCACGCCCAAGCCTTGTGCGGTTTTGACCGCATGGGCCACCACCTCGTGGGCATCGCGGAAAGGCAGGCCTTTTTTCACCAAGTAGTCGGCCAAGTCGGTGGCGGTGGCATAGCCTTTTTTCACGGCCGCTTCCATGGCTTCGGCATTGACGGTGATGCCGCCTTCCTTTTGGCCAGTGGCCGGATTGAGTTGACCGCCCACCATTTCGCAGAAGATGCGCAAAGTGTCTTTGAGCGTGTCCACGGTATCAAACAGCGGCTCTTTGTCTTCTTGGTTGTCTTTGTTGTAGGCCAGGGGTTGGCCTTTCATCAAAGTGATAAGGCCCATCAAGTGGCCGACCACGCGGCCAGTCTTGCCGCGTGCCAACTCGGGCACATCGGGGTTTTTCTTCTGGGGCATGATCGAGCTGCCGGTGGTGAAGCGGTCGGCAATGCGCACAAAGCCAAAGTTTTGGCTCATCCACAAAATCAGTTCTTCGCTAAATCGGCTGATGTGCACCATGCACAGGCTGGCGGCTGCGGTGAATTCGATGGCGAAATCGCGGTCACTCACCCCATCCAAGCTGTTTTGAGACACCTGTGCCACGCCCTTGTCGTCCACCATGCCCAAGGTGCGGGCCACGCGCTCGCGGTCCAAAGGGTAGGTGGTGCCGGCCAAGGCGGCGCTGCCCAGTGGCAGGCGGTTGGTGCGGCGGCGCACGTCGCTCATGCGTTCGGCGTCGCGTGCAAACATCTCGACATAGGCCAACAGGTGGTGCGCAAAACTGACGGGTTGGGCCACTTGCAAGTGGGTGAAGCCGGGCATGATGACGTCGACGTTGCGCTCGGCCACTTCCACCAGAGACTTTTGCAAGTCGGTCAGCAACGCGATGATCAAGTCCATTTCGCTGCGCAACCACAAGCGCACATCGGTGGCCACTTGGTCGTTGCGGCTGCGGCCCGTGTGCAGGCGCTTGCCCGCATCGCCCACCAGTGAGGTCAGGCGAGCCTCGATGTTCAGGTGCACGTCTTCCAGATCCAGCTTCCATTCAAACGCACCCGATTCGATCTCTTGCGTGATCTGCGCCATGCCGCGTTGGATGTCGGCCAAGTCGTTGGCCCCAATGATGTTTTGTGCGGCCAGCATCTCGGCGTGCGCCAGCGAGCCCTGGATGTCGGCTTGCCACAGGCGCTTGTCAAAAAACACGCTCGCGGTATAGCGCTTGACCAACTCGCTCATGGGTTCAGAAAAGAGCGCGGACCAGGCCTGGGATTTTTTGTCGAGTTGGTTTGTCATAGGGACAAGATTTTATCGGGCAGCGGCGCACCGACCCAAAAATGCCTTAGCCGGTGTTTCGCAAACCCGCCGCGATCCCGTTGATGCTGATGTGGATGCCGCGCTGCACCCGTTCGTCGGCCAAGCCGGCCCGGTAGCGGCGGATCAGCTCGACCTGCAGGTGGTGCAAGGGGTCGATGTAGGGAAAACGGTGGCGAATCGACCGGTCCAGCGCCGGGTTGCTGGCCAAACGGTTCTTTTCGCCCGTGATCTGGGCCAAAGCATCGGCCGTGCGGTGCCACTCGGCCTCAATCGCCGCAAAGATTTTTTTGCGCAAACGGGTGTCGCTGACCAATTCGGCATAGCGCGAGGCCAAAGCCAAGTCGCTTTTGGCCAGCACCATGTCCATGTTGGACAACAAAGTGCGGAAAAACGGCCATTGGCGGTACATCTTTTGCAGCAAGGCCAGTGCGGCTTTGCGCTCGGCCGCATCGGGCTTGTCCAAGAAGGCTTGCACGGCCGAGCCAAAACCCAGCCAGCCCGGCAAGGTCAATCGGCATTGGCCCCAGCTGAAGCCCCAGGGAATGGCGCGCAGATCTTCGATTTTTTGCAGCGCTTTGCGCGAGGCCGGACGCGAACCAATGTTCAGTTGGGCCAGTTCTTTGAGCGGCGTAGCGCCAAAGAAATAGTCGGTAAATCCGGGGGTGTCGTACACCAAGCCGCGGTAGGCCGCCATGCTGGCTTCAGACAACTCGGCGGCCGCATCCAGAAAGGCGCGGGTGGCGGGCTTGGTCGGTTGCAACAGCGTGGCCTCGAGCGTGGCGGCCACCAGGGTTTCCAGATTGCGCCGACCGATTTCGGGGTTGGCATATTTAGAGCCGATCACCTCGCCTTGTTCGGTCAGGCGAATCTGGCCGCGCACAGTGCCCGGAGGTTGCGCCAAGATGGCTTGGTAGCTGGGGCCGCCGCCCCGGCCCACGGTCCCGCCCCGGCCATGGAACATGCGCAAGGTGATGCCGTGTTGGCGTTGCAGTTTGTCAAACAATTCCACCAAGGCGATTTCGGCGCGGTACAGCTCCCAGTTGCTGGTGAAAATGCCGCCGTCTTTGTTGCTGTCGGAATAGCCCAGCATGATGTCTTGCTCGCTGCCCGAGCGATGCACCAAGCCCGCCATACCCGGCAGGGCATAAAAGTCACGCATGATGGGCGCCGCGTTGCGCAAGTCTTCAATGGTCTCGAACAAGGGCACCACGATGAGGTCGTTCACCGCTTCACTGTCCAGCGTGCCCCGCATGAGCCCCACTTCTTTTTGCAAGAGCAAGACTTCCATCAAGTCGCTCACCGTTTCGGTGTGGCTGATGATGTAGTGGCGAATGGCTTGCTTGCCAAAGGTGCTGAGCATGCGCTGGGCGGTTTCAAAAATAGCCAGCTCAGAGCGTGCATGGTCACTGTAGACCGCGCCTTGCACGCGCAGCGGACGCGCGTCATTCAACAAACCCAGCAGCAGCGCTTGCTTGGCATGTTCATCGAGTTGGGCATAATTTTTTTCAACCCGTGCGGTGCTCAGCAATTCCGCAACCACTTCTTCGTGTTTGTCAGAGCTTTGGCGCAGGTCCACCGTGGCCAAATGAAAGCCAAACACCTCAACTGCTCGAATCAAGGGGTGCAGCCGCTGCGCCGCGAGGGCTTCGGCGTGTTGCCGGCACAGTGAAGCTTCGATGGTGCGCAAATCTGCCAAAAACTCTTCGGCGTTGGCGTAGGGGTTTTGCGGCGCCACCGCATGCCGGGCCGCATCACCACCCGTCAGGTTTTTCAGCGTGGCAGCCAATCGGGCGTACATGCCGGTGAGAGCGCGCCGGTAGGGCTCGTCTTGGCGGTGTTGGTTGGTGTCGGGCGACTGCGCCGCGAGGGTTTGCATGGCCGCATCAAATGGCACCAACATCGCCGACAGCGACAACTCACTGCCCAAATAATGCACCTCGGTCAGGTAATGGCGCAGGGCCATGTCGCATTGACGGGTCAGTGCGTGCTCGAGGGTTTGGGCGGTCACATTGGGGTTGCCGTCGCGGTCGCCGCCAATCCATTGGCCCATGCGCAAAAAGCTGGCAATGGGCTGGCCGGGCAGGGCTTCTTCGAGTTCGGCATACAGCTTGGGAATTTCACGCAAAAAAGTGGCTTCGTAGTAGCTCAATGCGTTTTCAATTTCATCGGCCACAGTCAGCTTGCTAAAGCGCAACAAGCGGGTTTGCCACAGCTGCATGACGCGGGCGCGCATTTGCAGTTCATTGGCCGCCAGTTCTTTGGGGGTCAGGGCATCTTTGGCGGCATTCACAGCGGCGGCGCGGGCTTTGATGGCATCACGCTCGGTCAGCAAGTGGGCAATGTCGCGCTCAGCGTCCAAAATGCTTTTTCGCTGCACTTCGGTCGGGTGGGCGGTGAGCACGGGCGCGACATAGCTGGTGGCCAGCATGTCCGAAATGCTTTTGGGGGTGATACCCGCCCAACGCAAGCGCTGCAATGCCACGTCAATGCTGCCCTCTTGCGTGTGACCGGCCCGCTCATGGATGGCGCGGCGGCGGATGTGGTGGCGGTCTTCTGCCAAATTGGCCAGATGACTAAAGTAGGTGAAGGCCCGGATGACGCTCACCGCCCGGTCGCCGGGCAGGCCTTTCAGCAATTTTTTCAAGGCTTTGTCCGCCTCATGGTCGGCGTCACGCCGAAAGGCCACGGACAACTTGCGAATTTGCTCGACCAGCTCATAAGCCTCGGGGCCTTCTTGGGTGCGGATCACATCGCCCAAAATTCGGCCCAACAGCCGAATGTCCTCGACCAAAGGCCGCTCGCTGTCACGCTTGTCATTGCGGGCTTTGGCAGAACTGACGGGAAGCGTGCCAACGGAGACTTTGGGGGCCTGTTTCATCGGGAGATCAAGGTATGGGGTGAATCTAGGGGAGCTCGAGAGCGGGTGCGCTTTGCCTCATGCTAGCATCCGTATGGCCCTTCAGATTACCAACCGGTTTCATCTTGATGAAGCCCATTTGTCGAGAAATTCAACGTGTCTTCGAATACCGCTCCCGCCATCGTCATTGCCACCCGAGAAAGCCGTTTGGCCCTTTGGCAGGCTGAACATGTCAAAGCCTTGCTCGAGCAGCGGGGATGCCAAGTGAGTTTGTTGGGCATGACCACCCAAGGCGATCAAATTTTGGACCGCAGTCTGTCCAAAGTCGGTGGCAAGGGCCTGTTTGTCAAAGAACTCGAAGTGGCCTTGCAAGAAGGCCGTGCCGATATCGCGGTCCACTCCCTCAAAGACGTGCCCATGGACATGCCCGAAGGCTTTGAGCTGGCTTGTGTGATGGAGCGTGAAGACCCGCGCGATGCTTGGGTGTCCCCCAGCCATGCGCGATTAGAAGATTTGCCCCAAGGCGCAGTGGTGGGCACTTCCAGTTTGCGCCGCACCGTGTTGTTGCGCGCATTGCGCCCTGATCTCAAGATTGAGCCTTTGCGCGGTAATTTGGATACCCGTTTGCGCAAACTCGACGAAGGTCAATACGCCGGCATCGTGCTGGCCGCTGCGGGGCTCAAGCGGCTGGGCTTAGAGGCGCGCATTCGCCACATATTTGAAAGCACCGAGATGTTGCCCGCCGCGGGACAAGGGGCCTTGGGGATTGAAATCTGCAGCCACCGGGCCGATTTGCGGGCCTTGCTGGCCCCCTTGGCCGATGCGCCTTCGTGGCGGCGAGTCGCCGCCGAGCGTGCGGTGAGCCGCGCCATGGGCGGCAGCTGTTCGATGCCTTTGGCAGCCCATGCCACGATCGACAATGGCGTATTGAAATTGCGTGCCGCATGGGGCGACCCCGAAGGCAGCAGCACGTTGGTGACCGCGAACGGCCAAGAGGCCGCTGATGGCTTACAGGCTGCAGAAGCCTTGGGGTTGAGCGTGGCGCAAGCCTTGCGACAAGCGGGCGCACATTGAGGCTAGTGCTGCGACATGCCGGATGCCCCCGTGGTGATCGTCACACGACCTGAGCGCGAAGCCGCCGTCTGGTCTGAGGGCTTGCAAGCCCACGGCATCCGCACCGAAATCATCTCTCCCCTGCAAATCGAGCCGCTCGCGGACACCACCGCACTCCGCGAGATCTGGGCGCTGGTGCCCGAGCAAATGGCGGTGATGTTTGTCAGTGCCAATGCGGTCCGATTTTTCATGGCCGAGCGTCCGTCAGGGCTGGATTTGAAGTCTTGCCGCGCATGGTCCACCGGGCCCGGAACGCAGGCGGCTTTGCGGGCCTGCGGATGGCCAGAAGATCAGATTGACTCGCCGGCTGCAGAGGCCCAGCAATTCGACTCAGAAGCGCTGTGGTCTCTGGTCGCAGACTCAGTGGAAGCTCAGGCTCGAGTAACTGCCCCCTCGGTGTTGGTGGTGCGGGGTGCCGATGCCCGTGGCCAGATGGCGGGACGCGACTGGTTGACGCTGCAACTGACAAACGCTGGCGTGCAGGTGCGGCACACGGTGGCGTATCAGCGACAGCCCCAAGCGCTCACGGCCGCGCAAAAAACGAGGGCCCTTGCGGCCATGACGGACGGCAGTTGGTGGTTGTTCAGCAGCTCCGAGGCCGCGCAGTATTTGCAAACGGCCTGCCCTGATTTGAAGCTGGCCCAAGCTTGCGCACTCGCCACCCACCCTCGAATTGCCCAAAAACTGAAAACGGCAGGTTGGGGCCGGGTCGAAACCGTGCCAGCAGGCCTGAAAGCACAGGCGGAGTCTATAAAATCGCTGACATGACCCCCACCCCTGAATCCGCATCTCCCGCTGTCGAACCCGTGGCTGCAATGCCCAAGACCGCATCTCGTGTTTGGGGCAGTTGGCTGGTCATGGGTGTGGCGGGCTTGGCTTTGTTGTTGTCTGTTTTGCTGTGGCAAAAACTGTCTCGCATTCAAGAGCAATTGGCGCGGCAAAGTGCCGATGCGGGCCAACAATCTCTGGAAGCCAAAGCCTGGGCCAAACAAGCCCAAGACACCGTGAAAGACAGTTCGGCCCGATTGACGCTGCTCGAGGCCCGCTTGGGTGAAGTGGCATTGCAACGCGCGCAGCTGGAAGAATTGATCCAAAGTTTGTCCCGTTCCCGCGATGAAAATTTGGTGGTGGACATTGAAGCGGCTTTGCGCATGGCGCAACAACAGGCGCAGTTGACCGGCAGCATCGAGCCCTTGTTGGCGGCCCTGAAATCGGCGCAACAGCGGGTGAAAAGAGCCGCCCAACCCCGCTTGGCGCCGGTGCTTCGTGCCCTTGAAAAAGACTTGGACCGACTGAGCACCACCGCCACTTTTGATGTGCCGGGTTTGCTGATCAAGTTGGACGAAGGCGTGGCTCTGGTCGATGGGTTGGTGCTGGCGAATCAAAATTTGCCTGTATCGGGTGTGAGTTCCCCGGTCGCAGACAGCGGAACCCCCTCCGTCGCGCCGTCTTGGTGGATGGCCAGCTTGAAACAGTTTGCAGAACAAATCAAAGGCTTGGTCCGGGTCAGTCGCATTGAGGCCCCTGAGGCCGCTTTGTTGTCGCCCGAGCAGGGCTTTTTCTTGCGAGAAAACCTGAAACTCAAACTGCTGAATGCCCGTTTGGGTTTGTTGGCGCGGCAAAAAGACGCTGCACGGGCCGATCTGGCTTCTGCCGCCGTTTTGGTGCGCCGGTATGCCGATGCCTCATCGCGCAAGACCACGCAAATGCTGCAGTTGTTAGAGCAATCTGGCATGCAACTCAAAGCCAGTGATATTCCTCGTTTGGACGGTTCTCTGACCGCCCTGGCCACCGCGGCCGCAGGAAGGTAAGACGGTATGCGCGCCGCTCTTTGGCTCATCAGCTTGTTTTCATTGGCCGTGGCCACGGCCTGGTTGGCGTGGCAAAACCAAGGGACCGTGGCGATTTTTTTGATGCCCTACCGGGTCGATCTGTCACTCAACTTGGTGCTGCTGGTGTTGGCCTTGGTGGTGCTGGTGGTGGTGCTGGCGCAGCAAGCTTTGTCGGCCTTGCTGTCTTTGCCCAAGCAGGCGCAGCGGTGGCGTTTGCAACAAAAAGAGCGCGCCGCCCATGCGGCATTGCTCGAGTCCTTCAGCAACTTCATGGCCGGGCGTTTCTTGCGTGCCCGAAAAGCCGCTGAATCGGCGTTGCAAAAAGAGACCTTGTTGCACGAAGCCGGCTTGAAACTGGACCATGCCGATTCTCTGCGTGCGGTTGCGCACATCATGGCGGCTGAGTCGGCCCATGCCTTGCAAGACCGAGAGTTGCGTCAAAAGCATTGGCAAGAGGCGATGGACACCGCCAAGCAAGGCCATTCGCCGGATCGTCAAGCGTTGACCGAAGGCGCGCAATTGCGCGCAGCGCGTTGGTTGCTCGACGACCGGGACGCCACAGGCAGTTTGAATCTGTTGAAGTCTTTTCCCAACGCATTGGCACGGCGCATGGTGGCGATGCGTTTGCAACTCAAGGCCGCCCGCTTGGCCGGCCAGCCTGCACAGGCTTTGGACACGGCCGTGTTGTTGGCCAAGCACCGGGCTTTTTCTCCTGAAGCGGCCGACAGTTTGGTACGCGGCCTCATTCTGGATTGGTTGTCTCGTTTTCACGATGCCGAGGCGCTGGCGCGTTGGTGGAATTCTTTGAGCCCTGCGCTGCGGGCCACGCCCGATTTGGCGTCCGAGGCGGCGCTGCGCTTTGTGGCCTTGGGTGGCGAGGCTGCTGCCGTCCGGCCGTGGCTAGAGCCGTTGTGGGCGCCGTTGCAAAAGGCCACCACCGATTGGACGCCGGCCCAGTTGGCGCGCATGGTGCAAGCCATTGAGACTGGTTTGAGGGACGTGCAAACCAGCGATGCGCGCCAATGGTTGGCCCGAGTGGAAGGGGCCCAACAAGCGCAGCCGCAAGATGCGCAGTTGCAGTACTTGGCCGGCATGGTGTGCATGCGACACCAACTCTGGGGCAAGGCGCAAAGTCTGTTGACTCAATCGGTAAAAGGTTTGCAGACCCCCGTCCTCAAGCGGCGTGCGTGGTGTGCCTTGGCTGAGTTGGCTGAGCAACGGCAAGACACGGTAGCCGCTACACAGGCTTGGAAGCAAGCGGCCTTGGTCTGAACCGCACCCTTGGGTGAGATCGCTGAGGCGATGGGTACAGGCACTTCGCCCACGCTATCGTGATCTGATGCAGGCGAAAAAAAACCGGGCAGGAGCCCGGTTTTTTCTTTGCAGAGACGAATCAGAAAGGCAAGTTCATGTCTTTCAAGTCTTTGCGTGTTTCCACCAGCACCAAGGGGCCTTCGTTCAAGACCACGGCAGGTGGACGCTCACGGGGCACACGCACCGGCTGAGGTTCTGCGGCAATCGCAGCTTGCACCGCAGCGACTTTGGCAGCATCTGAATTCACCCAAATCAGACCGGAGCTCTGCGCCACTTGGTTCAGGCTGTCGATTTGCAAGGTGTAGCCGGTGACCCGTGGCAAGCCTGCGCGCGGGGTCGACACGGCAGCCGAAGGAGCCGCGGCTGTTGCAGCCGGTTCGGCAGCGGCGGCTGGCGCTTCTGAGGCGACAGGCGCGGTCACTGGGGCCGTTGTTTCGGCAGAGGCTGCCGCCGCTTGCTGTGCGCGCTCAAAGTAAGAGCGTTGCACTGGGCGGTCTTCTGCGGTGTCGTCAGCGGCCCAAGAAGTAGCCGTTACGCCTTCGGGGTTTGCGCCAGAGGCATTTTGAGGTTCTTCACCCCCTTGCTCTGGGCGGCTTTCGCTGTTGCGTTCACGGCGGTCACGGCCGTAGCGGTCACGCGATCGGCGTTCGCGGCGTTCGCCTTGGTTTTCAGCAGTCGCGCCACCTTCTGGGGCGGCTTGTGCGTCTTGGCCTGAGCTCAAGGACTGGTCGTTGGCCAGGGCATTGGCTTCGCCGCTCGCGGCGTCGCTTTGGCGGCGCTCGCCATTGCGCTCGTTGGTGCGCTCGCTGTTGCGTTCGTTGCTGCGCTCGCCACGTTCACGGCGACCTTCGCCGCTTCGTTCGCCACGCTCACGGCGGCCTTCGCCACGAGGCGCACGCTCAGCGCGAACTTCGGTGCCTTCGGCGTTCAACTCAGGGGCGCCTTCGTTTTTGTCAAGGCGGTTGTCCGTGCGTTGCTCTTGGCGACCTTCGCGACGGGCTTCACGCGCGGGGCGTTCAGCTGCTGGACGCTCGGTGCGTTCACGCAATTCGTTGCGGCCTTCACCACGGCCTTCACCGCGGTTTTCACCGCGTGCTTCGCCTCGGCGGCCGCCTTCGCGCGGAGCCCGGATTTCACCGTTGGCGCCTTCGCTGCGTTCCCCACGGCGGCCATCGCGACCTCCGCGACGGCCATCGCGACCCCCTTCACGGCCACTCTCGCGTCCGCTTTCGCGAGCGCCATCACGCTCGTTGCGGCGTTCACCATTGCGGCTTGTGCGGTCCTTTTCGTCTTTTTTGCCATCGCTTGAAGGCGCCAATTCTGTGCTGCCGCCACCAAACAGGCGCTTCAACCAGCCAAAGAATCCGCCGGTGGCCGCAGGGCTTGCCGCTGTCGCGGGTGCAGTGTCTGCCGCCTTGCGCTGGGTTTTGGCCGTCGTGGCGGGTGCATCCGGTTTGGCTGTGGCCACGGGTGCAGGCGCATCGGGCAAAACGCCTTTGATGACCGGTGTTTGCTTGTTGGTGGGCTCTTGCGAGCGGCGTGTCACCGTGGTGGCGTCTTCGATCTCTTCGGCCATTTTGTAGCTGGCTTCGATGCGGTCCAGACGCGGATCGTCGTGCTTCAGGCGCTCCAGTTTGTAGTGCGGGGTTTCCAACGATTTGTTGGGCACCAACAGCACATTGATGCGTTGTTGCAATTCAATCTTGGCGATTTCAGAGCGCTTTTCGTTCAACAAGAAAGACGCCACTTCGACCGGCACTTGGGCATGCACGGCGGCGCTGTTGTCCTTCATGGACTCTTCTTGGATGATGCGCAAAATTTGCAATGCCGAGCTTTCGGTATCGCGAATATGGCCAGCACCGCCGCAACGAGGGCAGGGAATAGAGGCGCCTTCGGACAGCGCGGGCTTCAGGCGTTGGCGGCTCATTTCCAGCAAGCCAAACTTGCTGATCGAGCCAAACTGCACGCGGGCGCGGTCTTGGCGCAACGCATCGCGCAAGCGGTTTTCCACTTCACGGCGGTTCTTCGACTCTTCCATGTCGATGAAGTCGATCACGATCAGGCCGCCCAAATCGCGCAAACGCATTTGGCGGGCCACTTCGTCTGCGGCTTCCAAGTTGGTGCGTGTGGCGGTTTCTTCGATGTCGCCGCCTTTGATCGCGCGGGCCGAGTTCACGTCCACCGAGACCAAGGCTTCGGTGTGGTCGATCACAATCGCGCCGCCAGAGGGCAGTTGCACCGTGCGGGCATAGGCCGATTCGATTTGGTGCTCGATTTGGAAACGGCTGAACAGAGGCGCGTCATCGCGGTAGCGCTTCACGCGGGCCGCAAATTCGGGCATGACGTGGCTCATGAACTGCTGAGCTTGGTCGTAAATGTCATCGGTGTCGATCAGGATGTCGCCGATGTCGTTGTTGAAGTAATCGCGAATGGCGCGGATCACCAAGCTCGATTCTTGGTAAATCAAGAAAGCGCCTTTGCCGCCTTGTGAGGCGCCGTCGATCGCCGCCCACAACTTGAGCAAGTAATTCAGATCCCACTGCAGTTCGGGTGCAGAGCGGCCAATACCTGCTGTGCGGGCAATGATGGACATGCCTTTGGGGTATTCCAGTTGGTCCATCGCTTCTTTGAGCTCGGCCCGGTCATCGCCTTCGATGCGGCGGCTGACGCCACCGCCGCGCGGGTTGTTGGGCATGAGCACCACATAACGGCCAGCCAAACTGATGAAGGTGGTCAGAGCGGCGCCCTTGTTGCCGCGCTCTTCTTTTTCAACTTGAACCAAGAGAGATTGCCCCTCTTTGATCACGTCTTGAATGCGGGCTTGGCTGACGGACACGCCCTCAGCAAAGTATTGGCGGGAGATTTCTTTGAAGGGCAAGAAGCCGTGGCGGTCTTCACCGTAGTCCACAAAGCAGGCTTCGAGCGAGGGCTCGACACGGGTCACCACCGCTTGGTAGATGTTGCCCTTGCGTTGTTCGCGACCTTCAATTTCGATTTCGTAGTCGAGGAGTTTTTGTCCGTCGACGATGGCCAAGCGGCGCTCTTCAGCTTGCGTGGCGTTGATCAGCATCCGTTTCATGATGCGTTCCTTCTCTTATCAGCATGGATCCTTGCGCAGAAAAAAGTCGGCGCTTTGGAACCCGTTTACACAACCGGCTTGGGGTTCCTGAGAACCGCCAAGCCCACGTTGCCGGAGCTGACGCTAGAAACGAAGGGAATTGCCGAAAGTGATCGACATTCAACTGCGCGTGAGCACAGGAATGGGGATCGTGGCGCGTGGATGGGGCGAGGGGACAGGCATGCAAAGATTCGTCCACTGCCGGGGGCTTCCCCCGGTGTCTAAGACAAATTGTTGGGCACGAGGCGTGACACTGGAGCCTGGCTTCGTGAGCCACTCCAAGTACATCAGCAAAGTTCCGAACAACACAACCATCTCGCTTTGATCCGTCCAACAGCCTCTGGGGCTGATGGACTTGGGGTATTCCGTATCTGGGTTTCTGGGCGTCGGCCTGACCCTTGGGGCGATTGACCACTGTTGGCGTTGGCCGTCAGTCTGAAAATCGTGCCGAGGGTGGCATCGAACATCTGGTTTGGTGCGGTGGTGGTGGTCTAAACTCCTGTCTTCAGGAATTCATTTCCATTTGAATCAACCACTTACAGCCAATTGCCAGTGAATCACATTATAGGGGCCAAGTCTGCCGATGCGACGCCTGCCGTTAAATGGTTGAAGGTGGATGAAGACTCGGCAGGGCAGCGCTTGGACAACTTTTTGATGCGGCATCTCAAAGGCGTGCCCAAAACGCATGTTTACCGCATCATCCGCAGTGGCGAAGTGCGCATCAACAAAGGCCGGGCCTCTGCGGAGACCCGTGTCGAGACCGGCGACGAAGTTCGCCTGCCACCGGTTCGAATTTCTGAAAAAGTCGCTGAAAAGGCCTCAAATCCTGCTCCGGGACGCGAATTTCCCTTGTTGCTTGAAGACGACGCACTGATGGCCATCGACAAACCCGCAGGGGTTGCGGTGCATGGCGGGTCGGGGGTGAGTTTTGGGGTGATTGAGCAATTGAGGCAGGCCCGACCGCAGGCCAAGTTGCTCGAGTTGGTGCACCGACTGGACCGAGACACCAGCGGTATTTTGTTGGTCGCCAAAAAACGCAGCGCCCTCAAACACCTGCAAGATCAGTTCAGAGAACGCGAAACTGGGAAAACCTATTTGGCCTTGGTTCAGGGCGATTGGCCGGCGAAACTCAAAGTCATCGACCAACCCTTGCACAAATTTTTGTTGCCGGATGGTGAGCGCCGTGTGAAGGTGACCACGCCCGAAGACCCCGATGGCATGCGCTCCATCACACTGGTGAAGGTGTCGCAGCGTTTGCCCGGCGCAACGCTGCTGGAAGTGACCATCAAAACCGGACGCACCCACCAAATCAGGGTGCACCTGGCTTCGCAGGGCCACCCGATTGCGGGTGATGACAAGTATGGCGATTTTGAGTGGAATCGACAGCTGCAAAAATCGGCAGACCGTCCAGCCCTCAAACGGATGTTTTTGCATGCCTGGCGCTTGCAATTCAAACACCCGGTCACGGCCGAGCCGATCGCCTTGCAGGCCGATTTACCTCCTGAATTGAAAGCGTTTGTCGACCATGTCCACCCAAAAGAATGAAGCCAGGCCTCGCCAATTTGACCTGATCGCCTTTGATTGGGACGGCACACTTTTTGACTCCACCGCCATCATCACCCGCTGCATTCAACGTGCGGTGGTCGATGTGGGCGGACAAGAGCCGACGCGCGAGGCGGCATCGTATGTGATTGGCATGGCCCTGATGCCCGCCTTGGCCCATGCCGCGCCCGATGTGCCCAAAGAGAAATACCCCGCTTTGGGCGAGCGTTACCGCCACCACTACCTACAACACCAAAACGACATCAGCCTGTTTGAAGGCGTGTTGGATTTGTTGCACGACTTGAAAGCACGGCAACACTGGCTCACGGTCGCGACTGGCAAAAGTCGTCGTGGCTTGAACGAGGCCTTGCAGGCGGTGGAGTTGCGCAATACGTTTGACGGTTCGCGGACCGCCGACGAAACGGCGGGCAAGCCCCACCCCAGGATGCTGCACGAGTTGATGCGCGAGTTTGGCGCAGACCCCGAGCGCACCTTGATGATTGGCGACACCACACACGACTTGCAGATGGCGCTGAACGCCGGTTGCGCCAGTGTGGGGGTGAGTTATGGGGCACATGAGCCCGAAGCGTTTCATGCCCTGCAGCCACGCCATGTGGCGCACAGCGTGCGCGATTTGCACGATTGGTTGTTGCAAAACGCTTGAAGAGGAGAAGACGATGGCGATGGCGTCAATGATTCCTTTGTGCAGCAGTGCCGATTTGGTCCAAGGCGGCCGAGCGGTGCCGTTTGACATTGTTTATGCCGGTCAGACCTGCCGTGCATTTGCCATTCGCTACCAAGGCCAGGTGCATGCTTACCTGAACCGTTGTACCCATGTCGCGATGGAAATGGATTACCAGCCAGATCGCTTTTTTGACGACACCGGACGCTGGTTGTTGTGCGCCACGCATGGGGCCACATACCAGCCCGACACCGGGGCTTGCTCGGGTGGACCTTGTCGCGGCGGTCTCGTGAAAATAGACCTTTCCGAGCAGGACGGTGTGGTTCACTGGCATACTGCCTACAACTTAAAACCCCTTGAATTTTGACCATGCAAGACCCTCAGGACGTTCAGTCCAATCCGGCGCACTCTGAGCCCAGAGATGCTGCAGCCGCGCCGCCCACAACGCCAGATGAAGGCTGGGCTCGGCAAACGCTGACGCAGTTGGCCTTTGCCACTTTGAACGAACAAAAAACCGCCCGCCGCTGGAAAGTCGGTTTGCGTGTCGCTTGGTTGGTTTTGTTTGCGGTGGTGTTTTGGCAGGCGTTCAGTCTGAATTCACCCACCAACCACCCCAGTTTGCCGCACACGGCTATGGTTTCCATCGTGGGTGAAATCGGTTCTGAAACCGAAGCCAGCGCAGAAAATGTCATGTCTTCCATGCGCTTGGCCTTGGAAGACCCCGGCTCTCAGGCCTTGGTCTTGCTGATCAATTCCCCCGGTGGCAGTCCCGTGCAGGCAGGGCTGATCAACGACGAAATCGTGCGGCTGCGGGCCTTGCACAACAAACCCATTTACGCCGTGGTGGAAGAGTCTTGTGCCTCGGCGGCGTATTACATTGCGGCAGCCGCAGACAAAATTTATGTCGACAAGGCCAGCATCGTGGGCAGCATTGGTGTGTTGATGGACGGTTTTGGTTTCACCGGCTTGATGGAAAAATTGGGCGTGGAGCGCCGCTTGATGACAGCCGGCGCTAACAAGGGTTTTCTTGATCCTTTCAGCCCACAAACAGAGGCGCAACGCAAGCACGGGCAAGCCATGCTGGACCAAATTCACAGCCAGTTCATCGAGGTCGTCAAAAAAGGCCGAGGCGATCGGCTGAAAGAAACGCCAGAGATGTTCAGCGGCCTGTTTTGGAGTGGCCAGCAGGCCGTAGATTTGGGTCTGGCCGACAGTTTGGGCAGTCTCGATGGTGTGGCGCGTGAAGTGGTCAAGGCGCCGGATGTGATCGACTACACCCAGCGCGAAAACGTGGCCGAGCGCCTGGTCAAGCGCTTTGGCGCCGCCGTGGGTGAGGGCACAGTGCGCGCTTTGCGCAACAGCACAGGGCTGCGTTGATTCGGCCTTGCTGGATGGTCATTGACCCAAGAGAACTCCGGGCCGCTGGCCACTGGCGTTCTCAGGGGCCGATGGCAAAGACGGCGGGCGTGTGACCATCAGGGCCTTTCAGGCCCTTTTTCCATTGCGCCACCGTGTGGCTCTGAATTTGGGCGGAAGGCAGGGTCAGGCCACTGGCAATCGCCAAACGTGTTTGGGCTTGCAAACTCTGCAACAGGCCGCTCAGCATGGCGGCGTTGCGATAGGGGGTTTCGATCCAGAGCTGCGTTTGCCCCGTTTTTTGGGCCAAAGATTCGAGTTGCTTCAAACGGCTGGCCCGTTCGCCAGCGTCTTGCGGTAAGTAACCCACAAACGCAAAATTTTGGCCATTGAGACCACTGGCCGCCAAGGCCAACAGCAAAGACACGGGACCCACCAAGGGCACCACAGCAATGCCCAGATCGTGCGCGGCACGCACGACCGAACTGCCGGGGTCGGCCACGGCGGGCATGCCCGCTTCGCTGATCAAGCCGACGGTGTGGCCTTGCAAAGCGGCTGCCAGCAAAGGCTTGCCGTCAAAGCCAGATTGGTGATCGCCTTTTTTGTGCACATGACGGGGAAGTTCGGTGATGCTTTGCTCGGGCAGTGGCGCAATCAGCGGATGCGTTTCAGCGACCCGCTTTAAAAAAGCCCGGGTGGTTTTGGCGTTTTCACACACCCAATGCTGAATCCCTGCGGCCGCGGCCAAAGTGGCCTCGGGCAAGACCTGGGTGATGGGGGCTTGTTCTGCACAGCCAAAGTCCAAGGGCGTGGGCACCAAGACCAGACGGCCTTGTTGCCGGTTTGGTGAGGTCTGAGAGGGGTTCACAGCAGCTTCACTCCAGCTTGGCGCAGCAGCCGTGCGGTGCGAATGAGGGGCAGGCCGACCAAGGCCGTCGGGTCGTCGTTGTCTATCGATTCCAGCAGGGCAATGCCCAGACCTTCACTTTTGGCACTGCCGGCACAGTCGTAGGGTTGTTCGGCGAGCAAGTAAGCCTCGATTTCGGCGTCGCTCAGATCCCGAAAAACCACCCGAACCTCGGCCAAATCCACTTGTTCAAAGCCGGTGCTCAGGCACACCACGGCCAATGCGGTTTGAAACACCACGGTTTTGCCGCGCATCAGCTGCAGTTGTTGCACCGCGCGGGCGTGTTCGCCAGGTTTGCCCAGAGCTTGTCCCGCCAAATCAGCCACTTGGTCGGAACCAATCACCACCGCCTCAGGGTGCCGTTGGGCGACGGCATGGGCTTTGGCCAAGGCCAATCGCAAGGCCAAATTTCGTGGCGTTTCCCCCAGTTGGGGCGTCTCATCCACGTTGGGGACGGCGATGCTGAACGGAATTCGCAAGCGTTCCATCAGCTCACGGCGGTAGCGAGAGCTCGAGCCGAGCACCACAGGCCGTTGGGCGGTCAAGGGGGCGCTGGCAGAGGAAAATGAGGCGGTCAAAGCAGAATCCAAGATAAATTTGAACAAGTGATTCTCTTACACTGCAGCCATGGAAAAAAAATTGGACCCTCAGCACTTGGATGTGCTGTCTTTTGCCCGCGATGGCCATGTTCTGCAAGGGCAAGGCGCGCTGGCCGACTGCTTGCGTCTAGACGAAGAAAAATACGGTGATGTTTTGCAAGCTGGCCCCGTGTTGTGGCGTTTGCAAGGACGAACGGTGCCTCAATCCGGCGGCGCAGACCAAATATGGTTGGACTTGCAGGCCTCGGTGGCATTGCCCATGCAATGTCAGCGCTGCTTGACCCCTGTTTTGGAAACGGTGCAGGCCGAGCGTTCGTTTCGATTTGTCGCCGATGAAGCGACAGCGGCGGCTCTGGACGATGAGGCAGAAGAAGACATTTTGGTCTTGAGTCGCGACTTTGATGCCTGGACCCTGATCGAAGATGAACTGATTTTGGCCTTGCCCTTGGTGCCCTTGCACGAGGTTTGCCCTGAAAAAATCCCCATGTCGGCCGTTGACCCTGAGTTTGAGGCTGCCGCAGAGCGGCCCAACCCCTTTGGGGTTTTGGCCGGGCTGAAAACCGGGACCCCCAAATAGTGCCCCAATCGGCACTTCACAAGGGGTGTGGCTTAGGCTATAATCTATGGCTTCGCCCTGTTTTGACAGGGGTGACACTCTCATTAACCAGAAGCTGCGTCAAGATTTGCGCGGCCTCCCAGCTTCCAAGGAGCCATCATGGCTGTTCAGCAAAACAAAAAATCGCCTTCCAAGCGCGGTATGCACCGTTCGCACAACGCCCTGAATGTGCCCGGCATCGCTGTCGAGCCCACCACTGGCGAAACACACCTGCGTCACCACATCAGCCCCAACGGTTTCTACCGTGGCCGTCAAGTGTTGAAAAACAAATCAGAAGCCTGATCGGCTTCTGCCCCTCAGCCTCCACAGGCCCGGCGCTACTTCTTGAGTAGCCTCGGGCTTTTGCATTTATGGCCTTCACTATTACTGGCCCGGTTTTCAGTCCAAGGATTACATGACCTCGCCCACCCCGATCACATTGGCTGTCGATTGCATGGGCGGCGACCACGGTCCCCGCGTCACGCTGGCGGCCTGCCGCCGATTCTTGTCCGCGCACCCGGATGCCCAATTGTTGCTGGTTGGGCGCGCCGAAGCATTGGCAGGGTTTGAAGACCCCCGCGCGCAAATCGTGGCGGCCACTGAAGTGGTGGAAATGGATGACCCCCTTGAGGTCGCGTTGCGCAAGAAAAAAGACTCGTCCATGCGTGTGAGCATCGAGTTGGTGCGTGACGGCAAAGCGTCTGCCGCCGTTTCTGCCGGCAATACGGGGGCTTTGATGGCCATTGCCCGCTATGTGCTCAAAACCATGGAGGGCATTGACCGCCCGGCCATCGCCGGGCAGATGCCCAATTTCAAAGGCGGCGGTACGACCATGCTCGATTTGGGTGCCAATGTCGATTGCACGCCCGAACACTTGCTGCAGTTTGCCGTCATGGGCTCGGCCTTGGTTTCGGTGTTGCAAGACAAGCCCAGCCCCACGGTGGGTCTGCTGAATATTGGTGAAGAAGCCATTAAAGGCAATGAAATGATCAAAAAAACAGCCGAATTGTTGCGATCTGCCGCTAATTCGGGTGATTTGACATTTCATGGCAATGTCGAGGGCAATGATATTTTCAAAGGCACCGTGGACATCGTGGTCTGTGATGGTTTTGTGGGCAATGTGGCCTTGAAAGCCAGCGAGGGACTGGCCACGATGATCAGTGGATTTTTGAAAACTGAGTTTTCTCGCAATATCTTCACGAAAATTGCTGCTATTTTTGCTTATCCGGTGCTATCTGCGTTTAAAAACCGCGTGGACCACCGTCGCTACAACGGTGCTGCCCTGTTGGGCTTGCGCGGTTTGGTGTTCAAGAGCCATGGTTCGGCGGATGAGATCGCTTTTGAGACCGCGCTCAGCCGGGCTTATGATGCGTCCCGGAATCAATTGCTGGACCGTGTTCGTGAGCGCATCAACCATGCTGCCCCATTGCTGTTGGGCGCGCAGGCTGAGCGGGCCGAATCGGCGGTCACACCTGTATGAGAATTTTTTCACGCATTCTGGGCACGGGCAGTTACCTGCCTGAAAACCGGCTGACCAACGCCGATCTGGCCGCCCAACTGGCACAAGAAGGTGTCGAGACTTCAGACGATTGGATTGTGGAGCGCACGGGGATTCGCGCGCGGCACTTTGCGGCCGATACACAAGGCAGCAGTGATTTGGCCACCGAAGCCGCCAAAAAAGCATTGGCTGCAGCAGGCATTTCGGCCGATGAACTCGACCTGATCATCGTGGCCACATCGACCCCGGACATGGTGTTTCCCTCGGTTGCCACCATGGTGCAACACAAACTGGGCGCGGCCGGTTGTCCCGCTTTTGATGTGCAAGCCGTCTGCAGTGGCTTCGTCTACGCCATGGCGATTGCTGACGCGATGATTCAGTCGGGCTCTGCGCGCCGCGCCTTGGTCATTGGTGCTGAAGTTTTTAGCCGCATCCTGGACTTCAAAGACCGCACCACATGTGTCTTGTTTGGCGATGGCGCGGGAGCCGTGGTGCTGGAGGCCAGCGAACAGCCGGGCATCTTGGCCACGGATTTGCATGCAGACGGCAAATACAAAGACATCTTGTGTGTGCCGGGCCATGTGAACAAGGGCCAAATTTTGGGTGACCCGGTGCTCAAGATGGATGGTCAAGCCGTTTTCAAATTGGCCGTGGGCGTGCTCGAAGAAACCGCGCGGGCCAGCTTGGCCAAGGCCAATTTAACCGATGCCGACATTGACTGGCTGATTCCTCATCAAGCCAATATTCGCATCATGCAGAGCACTGCCAAAAAGCTCAAATTGGGGGCCGACAAAGTGGTGGTCACGGTCGACCAGCACGGCAATACCTCGGCGGCCTCTATTCCGCTGGCGCTGGACACGGCGGTGCGCGATGGCCGCATTCAGCGCGGCCAGACCCTCATGCTGGAAGGCGTGGGCGGTGGATTTACTTGGGGCTCGGTGCTGCTGCGCTACTGATAAAGGGTGCTTGCACCCGTTTACTTCACAGATTCAAACTTTGCACATGACAACATTTGCTTTTGTTTTTCCAGGTCAGGGCTCCCAATCGGTGGGCATGCTGGATGCATGGGGTGATCACCCCGCCGTGGTTCAAACGCTTCAGGAAGCCTCAGAAGCGCTGGGCGAAGATGTGGCCAAGTTGATCCACGAAGGCCCCAAAGAAGCCTTGGCCTTGACCACCAACACCCAGCCGGTGATGCTGGTCTCGGCGGTGGCGGCTTATCGTGCTTGGTTGGCCGAAGGTGGGGCTCAGCCCGCGGTTGTCGCCGGCCATTCGTTGGGTGAATATTCGGCCTTGGTGGCGTCGGGCGTGTTGACGCTTTCTCAAGCTGCGCCCTTGGTGCGCTTGCGCGCCGCGGCCATGCAAGAGGCGGTGCCTGTGGGCGTCGGGGCCATGGCGGCCATTTTGGGTTTGTCATCCGACAAAGTCATCGAAGGTTGTCAAGAGGCGCAAGCCACCTTTGGTGCCGGCAGCGCTGAAGTCGTCGAGGCCGTGAACTTCAACGACGCCGCACAAACGGTGATCGCAGGCAGCAAAGCGGCCGTGGACAAGGCCTGTGAAGTGCTGAAGGGTTTGGGAGCCAAGCGCGCCCTGTTGTTGCCTGTCTCAGCGCCTTTTCACTCGAGCCTGATGAAGCCTGCCGCCGAAAAGTTGCGCGAAAAATTGGCCACTCTGACACTGGGCGCGGCGCAAATTCCCGTCATCAACAACATCGACGTCGCCATCGAAACCGATGCCGATCGCATCCGTGACGCGTTGTACCGTCAAGCTTTTGGTCCGGTGCGGTGGGTGGAGTGTGTGCAAGCCATCAAGGCCCGTGGCGTGACCACTTTGGTTGAGTGTGGCCCCGGCAAAGTGCTGGCGGGCATGACCAAGCGCATCGATGCTGAATTGAATGGGGTGGCCTTGTATGACCCCAGCACATTGGCCGAAGTGAAAGGACTCCTCGCATGAGCGAAGCGGCACAACAAGTTGCCCTGGTCACCGGGGCCTCTCGAGGCATTGGCGCCTCTATTGCCTTGCACTTGGCTAAGGCAGGTTATGCGGTCATCGGCACCGCCACCAGCGATGACGGCGCCGCCAAAATCAGCCAAGCGTTGGCGGCCTTCCCGGCTTGCCGAGGTGCCAACTTGAATGTGAACGATGCGGCCGCAGGTGAAGCCCTGATTGACGCCATTGTGAAACAGCACGGCGGCCTGCATGTGCTGGTCAACAACGCCGGCATCACCCGTGACACCTTGGCCATGCGCATGAAAGATGACGATTGGGATGCGGTGGTGGACACCAACCTCAAAGCGGTCTTTCGCATGAGTCGTGCAGTCATTCGTCCCATGATGAAGCAGCGTTATGGCCGCATCATCAGCATCACCAGCGTGGTAGGTGCCTCGGGCAACCCCGGTCAAGCCAACTATGCCGCTGCCAAAGCGGGCGTTGCCGGCATGACCCGCGCCTTGGCGCGCGAATTGGGCAGTCGCAACATCACGGTCAATTGCGTCGCTCCCGGTTTTATTGAGACCGACATGACGGCCAGCTTGCCCGAAGAGCAGCAAAAAGCACTCTTGGGCCAGATCCCATTGGGCCATTTGGGCAAGCCTGACGACATTGCCCATGCGGTGGCCTTTTTGGCAGGCACACAGGCCGGCTACGTCACCGGCCAAGAATTGCATGTCAATGGTGGCATGTTCATGGCCTGATTTTCGGAAACCCCTTCCGGACAGGTAAAATCTTCATTTTTCACAACCCTCAGAGGGACCCCATGAGCGATATCGAAGCACGTGTCAAGAAAATCATTGCTGAACAACTCGGCGTTGAAGAGTCACAAGTGACCAATGAAAAAGCCTTTGTGGCTGACTTGGGCGCAGACTCCTTGGACACTGTGGAACTGGTGATGGCACTCGAAGACGAGTTTGGCATTGAAATCCCTGACGAAGACGCAGAAAAGATCACCACAGTGCAAGCGGCGATCGACTACGCCCAAAGCAAGAAGGCCTGATCGACGATGACCCGGCGCCGCGTTGTTGTCACGGGTTTGGGATGCGTCAGCCCTGTGGGCAACACGGTTGCTGATGCATGGTCCAACCTGCTCGCCGGTCAGTCCGGTATTGGTCCGATCACCCGTTTTGATGCATCAGCCATCGCTTGTCGCTTCGCCGGTGAAGTCAAAAACTTCGATCTCGAGTCCTACATCGGTGTCAAAGAGGCACGCACGATGGACCGGTTCATCCACTACGGTGTGGCCGCGGCCACGCAGGCGATCCGCGATGCCGGTTTGCCCAGTGGCGATGCCCTGAGCGAAGACCAAGCCTGCCGTATGGGCGTGGTGATTGGCTCGGGTATCGGCGGGCTGCCGCTGATTGAAGAAACCCATACCGAATACATCGCGCGCGGTGCACGTCGCATCTCTCCCTTCTTTGTTCCCGCCTCGATCATCAACATGATCTCCGGTCATGTGTCGATGCGCAATGGTTTCAAAGGCCCTAACCTGTCGGTGGTCACGGCCTGCACCACGGGTTTGCATTCGATTGGCGAAGCCGGTCGTTTGATCGAATACGGCGATGCCGATGTGATGGTGGCCGGTGGCGCTGAAGGCTGCGTCTCGCCCTTGGGCGTGGGCGGCTTTGCCGCCATGCGTTTTTTGTCTACACGCAACGACGATCCCACTGCGGCTTCACGCCCCTGGGACAAAGACCGCGATGGCTTTGTGCTGGGCGAGGGTGCCGGTGTGATGGTGCTCGAAGAGTACGAACACGCCAAGGCGCGCGGTGCCAAAATTTATGCCGAGTTGGGTGGTTACGGCATGAGCGCCGATGCCGGGCACATGACCGCGCCCAATATGGATGGCCCACGCCGCGCCATGCTGAACGCATTGCGCAACGCGGGGGTCAACGCCGATCAAGTCCATTACTTGAACGCCCATGGCACCTCAACACCGTTGGGTGACATCAACGAAACCAATGCCATCAAAGCCGCATTGGGCGAGCACGCTTACAAAACCGTGGTCAGTTCCACCAAGTCCATGACCGGTCACCTGCTGGGTGGCGCGGGGGGCATAGAAAGCGTGTTCACGGTCTTGGCCCTGCACCATCAAAAGGTGCCGCCCACCATCAACCTGGACAACCCCGATCCCGAGTGCGATTTGGACTACTGTGCCCACACGGCGCGCGACATGAAAATCGATGTGGCCCTGAAAAACAACTTCGGATTTGGCGGCACCAACGGTTCCTTGGTTTTTAAACGCATCTGACCCGCCCGAGTCCAAGGTCGACCTGATGCACAACGCCCCACCTGTGGTTTTCCCGGTGGGGCGTTTTGTTTGGGGCCGCTGGATCATGGGCGGTCTTGCGATGACCGGTATGGCCGGTTTGCTGGCGGCTTCTCATTTCCAAGGGGCACGCTTCTCCATGGGTGCGGTCTTTGCAGTGACGGTGTTGTGGCTGGTGTTGTGCGCAGCGGCATGGCGAGTTGCCAGAATGGAATATTGGAAAACAGGGGCGCTGGCCTGGACAGGAGAAGTTTGGCTCTGGCGCGACCCCCTCAATGAGGCGTGGGAAATCAAGCTGAAGGTGGTCTGGGACAGCGGGGCAGCGATGGGCTTGATGCTCACCCCGCAAGGCTCCCAGCGCGCAGGGTTGCGGCGCTTTGTCTGGGTGTCGCAAAGTGATTTGCCCGTGATGTGGCATGGTTTTCGGTGCGCGGTATATTCGCCACCGTTCACAGGGCAAAAAACCGTGGCTGCGGCGGACGATCTGGTTTGAGTGCTTGAATTGGGTCGACTTGCCACCATGTGTGACCCGCTGAACAGTTTTTTTGAAAAGCCCCAGGAGGACAACGTGTTCCAAATCAAAGGTCAAAAAAGTGCGGCCAACTTGCTGGTCTTGGCGAGCCTGCTCGGCGGCTTGAGCCTGGCCCCTTCCGGTGTGGCAATGGCCCAAAGCGCCGCAGCAGCGGTGCTTGGCCTGCCCGATTTCACCGAACTCGTGGAACAGGTGGGGCCCTCGGTGGTGAACATTCGAACCTTGGAAAAAGCCCGCACGGCGGATGCCCGATCGGGTGGTGCTGATGAAGAGATGCAAGAGCTCTTTCGCCGCTTCTTCGGCGTGCCCATGCCCAATGTGCCGCGCCAAGCACCTCGGCAAAACCGACCCCAAGAAGAGGCACAACCACGCGGTGTCGGATCTGGTTTTATTTTGAGCTCGGACGGTTTCATCATGACCAATGCCCACGTCGTGGAGGGGGCCGATGAAGTCTTGGTGACACTGACCGACAAACGCGAATTCAAGGCCCGCATTGTCGGTTCAGACAAGCGCACCGATGTCGCAGTCGTCAAGATTCAGGCCACCGGATTGCCTGCTGTGAAAGTTGGCGATGTGAGTCGCCTGCGGGTGGGTGAATGGGTCATGGCCATCGGCTCTCCGTTTGGTCTGGAGAACACCGTGACGGCAGGCATTGTCAGTGCCAAGCAGCGAGACACCGGCGACTATTTGCCGTTCATTCAAACCGATGTGGCTATCAACCCGGGTAATTCTGGGGGGCCGCTGATCAATATGCGCGGGGAGGTGGTGGGCATCAACAGCCAAATTTACTCCCGGTCGGGTGGCTTCATGGGCATTTCATTTGCCATTCCCATGGACGAAGCCATGCGGGTGAGCGATCAGTTGCGCACCACCGGTCGGGTCAGCCGAGGCCGCATTGGCGTTGAGATTGCACCGGTGACGAAAGAGGTGGCCGAGTCGATTGGTTTGGGCAAAGGCCAGGGCGTTTTGCTGCGCGGTATTGAGGAAGGTTCGCCTGCAGAAAAAGCAGGCTTAGAAGCCGGCGACATCATCACCCGGTTTGATGGCAAGCCCATCGACAAGCCGGCAGATTTGCCTCGCGCCGTGGGCAATACCAAGCCGGGCAGCAAAGTGGTTGTCACGGTTTACCGCCGGGGCGCCTTCAAAGATCTGAACATCACGGTGGCGGAAGTAGAAGCTGAAAAAGTGGCGGCTGCGGCCACGCAGTCAGAGAAAAAAGCACCGGCCAGCAACACGGCACAAGCCTGGGGTTTGACGGTCAGCGATTTGAACGATGCCCAGAAGCGTGAACTCCGTGTGCGCGGAGGGGTGCGGGTGGATACGGCCACCGAGGCGGCGGCTCGCGCGGGCATTCGTGAAGGTGATGTGATTTTGGCGATTGCCAATGCCGAAGTGCCCTCGCTGAAGGAATTTGAGTCGATCCTGGCCCGCGTGGACAAGACGCGGCCAATCAGTGTCTTGATTCGCCGCGGTGATGCGGCGCAATATGTGCTGATTCGTCCCGGAAAATGAAGGCGAGGGCTTGTCAAGTGACCATGGTGTTTTTCAGGTCATTGGCCGGAATTCGGGGTTATTTGAGAGGTGGAATAAAAAAATCTGAGAAATTTTCAAAAGATTTTTAAAGTTTGTACCAACTAACTTTATTCATCTCTCATAACGAATTTGGCTAAAATCTGGGGTCTTGACCCTTCATTGATGGCATAAAGCGCAGGGGTGAGTTCACGATGCGAGATTCCAGTCCGGCGTCCACCGTTGATCCACAGATGGCCCACAAGTTGTTCAGTAAGATGTTATGTGCATTGTGAATAAGCTGTGGATAAAAACCATGTTGCAAAGCAGCAACGACCTGCCAAACGAGTTTTTGGGGCTGTTCGAGTGGGCCAATTTGCCTACAATGAAGTCCCAACTATCGCAGTTGCCATAGATTGTTGGTTCAGGGCGCGTCAACACCAGACGCGCCCTTTTTTCTTTTACGGATCCTTGATCCACAAATACTTGCAGATGTTGCTTGATGAATCACATCAGAAATTTTTCGATCATTGCTCACATTGACCATGGCAAATCCACGCTGGCCGATCGCTTGATTCAACGGTGTGGTGGACTCGAAGCGCGCGAAATGGAAGCCCAGGTGCTCGACTCGATGGACATCGAGAAAGAGCGGGGCATCACCATCAAGGCACAAACCGCTGCGCTCCACTACAAAGCCAAAGATGGCCAGGTCTACAACCTCAACTTGATTGACACCCCTGGCCACGTCGACTTTTCTTACGAGGTGTCGCGGTCTTTGTCGGCTTGCGAAGGTGCTTTGTTGGTGGTGGACGCCAGCCAAGGCGTGGAAGCCCAAACCGTGGCCAACTGCTACACCGCGCTCGATTTGGGTGTGGAGGTGGTGCCGGTCCTCAACAAAATGGATTTGCCCAACGCCGATCCTGACAACGCGCGCAGCGAAGTGGAAGACGTGATCGGCATCGATGCGACCGACGCCATTCCTTGCTCTGCCAAAACGGGCATGGGCATCGAAGAGATTTTGGAGGCCGTGGTGGCCCGTATTCCACCACCCAAAGGCAACCCCGATGCGCCGCTGCGCGCCATGATCATCGACAGCTGGTTTGACAGTTATGTGGGCGTGGTGATGCTGGTGCGCGTGATCGATGGCCAATTGCTTAAAAATGAGCGCATTCGCATGATGGCCAGCAATGCCGTTTACGAAGCGGGCAGTTTGGGGGTCTTCACCCCCGCCAACGAACCGCGCCAAATGTTGCGCGCCGGTGAAGTGGGCTACATCATTGCAGGCATCAAAGAATTGCAAGCGGCCAAGGTGGGCGACACCGTCACCCTGGAAAAGAAGTTGCCCAACAATTTGGGCCCGGCTTCAGAGGCCTTGCCCGGCTTTAAAGAAATTCAGCCGCAAGTGTTTGCGGGCCTGTACCCCACCGAGGCCAACCAATACGATGCCCTGCGCGATGCGCTGGAAAAGCTCAAGCTCAACGACGCCTCGCTGCACTACGAGCCCGAAGTGTCTCAGGCCCTCGGATTTGGTTTCCGCTGCGGTTTCTTGGGCTTGTTGCACATGGAAATTGTGCAAGAACGTCTCGAGCGCGAATTTGACCAAGACCTGATCACCACCGCCCCCAGTGTGGTCTATGAAGTGGTCAAAGGTGACGGTGAAGTCGTCATGGTGGAGAACCCGTCCAAGATGCCCGATCAGGGCAAGATGCAAGAAATCCGTGAGCCCATTGTCACGGTGCATTTGTACATGCCGCAAGACTATGTCGGCCCGGTGATGACGCTGGCCAACCAAAAGCGCGGCGTGCAGATCAACATGGCTTACCACGGCCGTCAGGTCATGCTGACTTACGAAATGCCCTTGGGCGAGATCGTGTTGGACTTCTTTGACAAACTCAAATCGGTCAGCCGGGGCTATGCCTCGATGGATTACGAGTTCAAAGAATTCCGCGCCTCCGATGTGGTCAAAGTGGACATTCTGCTGAACGGCGAAAAGGTCGATGCTTTGTCCATCATCGTGCACCGCACGCAGGCGCAATACCGAGGACGCGCAGTGGCCGCCAAAATGCGCGAAATCATCAGCCGACAAATGTTTGATGTGGCGATCCAAGCCGCCATTGGAGCCAATATCATTGCGCGTGAGACCATCAAAGCCTTGCGCAAAAACGTGTTGGCCAAGTGCTATGGTGGCGACATCACGCGCAAACGCAAATTGCTTGAAAAGCAAAAGGCGGGCAAGAAGCGCATGAAACAGATTGGCTCGGTCGAAGTGCCCCAAGAGGCGTTTCTGGCCATTTTGCAGGTGGAAGATTGATGCAGTTTTTGACGTCTTTGGTGCTGGCCGCTTTTGTCGGCTATGCCGGCAGTTGGTACCTGGGCTTCATTGAGGGCAATTTTGCGTTGCTCTTGTTGATGGCCACCGTGGTCACCGGGGTGTATTGGCTGGCCGAACGCTTTTATTTCTTGCCCCAGCGGCAAAAGGCCGTGCTGCAACTCGAGGCCGAAACCGCCCAACGGCGTGCAGAGTTGAGCAAAATGGGCATCGACAAAGTCGAACCTGACAACGAAGAAGCCCGCAGCAAGTTGTTGATGCAGCCGTGGTGGTTGGATTGGACGGCCGGCCTCTTTCCCGTCATCGTGGTGGTTTTTGTGCTGCGCTCATTCTTGTTTGAGCCCTTCAAAATTCCCTCCGGCTCGATGATTCCCACGCTGCACATTGGCGACTTGATTTTGGTGAACAAGTTTCACTATGGCATCCGCTTGCCGGTGGCCAATACCAAACTCACCGATGGTCAGCCCGTGCAGCGCGGCGATGTGATGGTGTTTCGTTACCCTCCCAAACCCTCGGTGGACTACATCAAGCGTGTGGTCGGATTGCCGGGCGACGAAGTGTCTTACCTGAACAAAAAGCTCTCGATCAATGGCAAGCCTTTGCCCATCCAGCCTTTGCCTGATTTTTTTGACGACTCGACCATGCGGTATTTCAAGCACCGCAGTGAGCAACTCGGGGCGAAGCCTCACCAAATCATTTTGGACGACGAGCGCCACTCTTTCATTCCCGGCGCTGACTCATTTGTGGGCCGTGAAAATTGCAATTACACCGTCGAAGGCGTGACCTGCAAAGTACCGGAAGGCCACTATTTCATGATGGGCGATAACCGCGACAATTCGCTCGATTCACGTTACTGGGGGTTTGTCCCCGATGCCACCATCGTGGGCAAAGCCTTTTTTGTCTGGATGAACTTTGGCAACTTGAAGCGCATTGGCGCGTTTGACTGAGGTGCGTGTGGCCACATCTTCCGCGGTTTCATCTGCATTGTCTGAGCTGCAAATCCGGCTGGGCTATGCCTTCCGCCAGACCAGTTTGTTGCAACAAGCGGTCACGCACCGCAGCTTCAGCGCCGACCACAACGAGCGCCTCGAGTTTTTAGGGGACTCGGTGCTCAACTTGTCCGTGGCCAACTTGTTGTACGCGCAGTTGTCCCGTCTGCCTGAGGGCGATTTGTCTCGCGTACGGGCCAATTTGGTCAAGCAAGACACCTTGCACCAATTGGCCAAAACGCTCGATTTGTCGTCGGTGATGCGGCTGGGCGAGGGCGAAATGCGTTCAGGCGGTCAAAACCGCCCCTCGATCTTGGCCGATGCCCTCGAAGCCATCATTGGCGCTGTGTATTTGGATGGGGGTTACCCCGACGCGCAAGCCTTGGTCGAGCGCCTTTTTGTCCAGGTGGACATCAAGCCCGACATGCAGGCGGTGGGCAAAGACCCCAAAACCGAGTTGCAAGAATGGTTGCAAGGCCGCAAGTTCGCCTTGCCCAAATACACCGTGGTGGGCACCTCGGGTGCCGCACACCGCCAGCAATTTGAGGTCTCTTGCGAAGTGACGGAATTGCGCCAAACCCAACAAGGCTCGGGCGCGTCGCGTCGCGCTGCTGAACAAGCAGCGGCCGCCGCCATGCTGCAGATCTTGAAATCCGAAAGCGCCGCATGAGCACCGAGAAATCCTCCCCCCCTTCTGATGCCGAAACGGCACGCCTGCCGCAAGAGCAAGCCCAGCGCCGTCCCATTCAGATTGCGGGCGTGACCATCCAGCCGCGCGATGCTTCAGAGACAGCGTCATTGCCGGCCGAAATCGCCTCGGCGCCTGTTCCGGTGCAGGGCCAACGCTGCGGCTTGGTGGCCATTGTGGGCAAGCCCAATGTGGGCAAGTCCACCTTGCTCAATGCGTTGGTGGGCCAAAAGATCAGCATCACCTCGCGCAAAGCGCAAACCACGCGCCACCGCATCACCGGCATCCGAACCCAAGCGGCCGCACAATTTGTGTTTGTCGATACCCCCGGTTTTCAGACCGTGCATGGCACAGCCCTGAACAAATCACTGAACAAAACCGTGGTCGGCGCCGTGAGCGATGTCGATTTGGTGCTGTTCGTGGTCGAGGCGGGCAGCTTCACACCCGCCGATGCCAAGGTGCTGGCTTTGCTGAAACCGGGGATTCCGGTCTTGTTGGTGGCCAACAAGTTGGACAACGTGTACCGCCGTGGCGACATCGCCCCTTGGTTGCAAAGCATGCAAGAGCGCCATGCTTTTGCCGAGTTTGTCCCGATGTCGGCCAAGCAGCCCAAAGACATAGAGCGGCTGCTGGGCATCTGCGAAAAATACCTGCCCGAGCAAGCTTGGTGGCATGCCGAAGACGAGTTGACCGACCGCAGCGAAAAGTTTTTGGCCAGCGAGATGGTGCGCGAAAAACTCTTTCGACTGACCGGGGATGAGTTGCCCTACACCTCCACGGTGGTCATCGACAAGTTTGAAGAAGAGGCCGGTCGAACTGCCAAGCGCATGCTGCGCATTGCCGCCACCATCGTGGTCGAGCGGGAAGGCCACAAAGCCATGGTGATCGGTGACAAAGGCGAAAAACTCAAACGCATTGGCACCGAAACTCGTCTGGAGTTGGAGAAACTGCTGGATGCCAAAGTGTTCATCGAACTTTGGGTGAAAGTGCGTTCGGGTTGGGCCGACGACGAAGCGCGCGTGCGCAGCTTTGGCTACGAATAAGCTGCTCGTCCATGGCCACCAAGCGGATTGCAGACGAGCCAGCTTTTGTGCTGCACCGCTACGACTGGAGTGAAACCAGTCTGATCTTGGAGGTGTTCACCCGCCACCATGGTCGGGTGGCCTTGGTCGCCAAAGGGGCCAAGCGGCCCACTTCCAGTTTCAGGCCAGTGCTTTTGCCGCTGCAACCTTTGTCATTGGCTTTTGGCGGTGACGGCGACATACGCACCCTGAAATCGGCCGAGTGGGTGGGCGGTCATGTCATGCCCACCGGTGAAGCTTTGCTCTCGGGGTATTACCTCAATGAACTGCTCATGCGTTTGACGGCGCGTGACGATCCTCACCCCCAGTTGTTTGATGTGTATGCAGCGGCGGTGCGTTTGCTGGCCAGCGGCGACCCCGAGGCCCTGCAATGGGCCTTGCGTGGCTTTGAGTTGCTGTTGCTCAAGCACACCGGTTTGTTGCCTGCCTTGAATTCCCAGACTTTGACCCTTTCTCCGCTGTCTCCAGAAGACCGCTACACCTTGTTGCCCGAAGCGGGCATGCAATGGGTTGCAGGCGACAGCCGAAGCAGTTTGCGCGGGGCGCAATGGCTGGCCTTGCAAGCGGCGCTGGACGATCCCAGCCCCTTGGCCGCATTGCTGCGCGAATGTGCCGACTTGCTCGGGCCATTGCAGCGCCCTTTGCGCTTGTTACTCAACTACCATTGCGGCGTGGGCGCTTTGCGCACCCGCCAAATGATGCTGGATTTGCAAACCTTATGACCTCACCTCTCCACCGCGTGGCGCTTTCTGTCAATGTCAACAAAGTGGCTTTGCTGCGCAACTCTCGCCACTTGGGACTGCCCAGCGTGACGCGTGCGGCCCTGCTGTGTTTGCAAGCGGGGGCGCAGGGCATCACCATCCACCCGAGGCCTGATGAGCGCCACATTCGGGCCACGGATGTACCTGAATTGACGCTGTTGATGGCGGACTGGCCAGAGCGCGAGTTCAACATCGAAGGCAACCCGTTTCACAACCTCATGGACCATGTGCGTGCGGTGCGTCCCCACCAAGTGACCTTTGTGCCCGACAGCGAAGGCCAGTTCACCAGCGACCACGGATGGACTTTTCCGCAAGACGCTGAGCGCTTGAAGCCCTTGATTGAAGAGTGCAAGGGCTTGGGCGTGCGGGTCAGTTTGTTCATGGACCCTGTGCCTGAGCAAATGGCTCAGGCCCGCGCCGTGGGCGCTGACCGTGTCGAGCTCTACACCGAACCCTATGCGGCCAGTTGGGGAAAAGCCGACCAATCTGCCCAGCTGCAGCGCTATGCCGATGCCGCAGCTGCGGCCTTGCAAGTGGGTTTGGGCGTGAACGCGGGGCACGATCTGAACCGCGACAACTTGCCCGACTTTGTGGCCGCGGTGCAGGGCTTGCAAGAGGTCTCGATTGGCCACGCCTTCATGGCCGATGCGCTGGAGTTGGGCTACGCCGCCACGGTGCAGGCCTATCTGGATTGCCTGAAAAAATGATCTACGGCATTGGCACCGACATTTGCGACATCCGCCGCATTCAAGCCAGCTTGAATCGGCATGGCGAGCGCTTTGCCGCCAAAGTATTGAGTGAGGCCGAGATGGCCACATGGAAAGCCCGCAGTGAGCGTTGGCCAGAGCGCGGTGTGCGGTATTTGGCGACGCGGTTTTCGGCCAAAGAAGCCTTCAGCAAAGCGATTGGCCTGGGCATGCGCATGCCCATGACGTGGCGCTTGTGCGAGATCGGCAAACGGCCCAGTGGGCAGCCTTTCATCGTGTTGCATGGCGAGTTGAAGGTGTGGTTTGAAGCCAAGGGCTTGTCGGCCCACATCACTGTGACGGACGAATCCGAATACGCCGCCAGTTTTTGCGTGGTCGAGACGCGTGGGCCCACGGCCTCTTGATTCGGCGCCATTGCCCCCCATTTGAGTGAAACACCCCATGACACTGCACGCCCCCCTGATTTTGGACATTGCCGGGACCACTCTGACCGATGTGGACCGCCGTCGCTTGGCCCATCCCTTGGTGGGCGGCATGATTCTTTTTGGCCGCAATTGGCAGAGCCGGACGCAACTGGCCGAGCTGTGTGCCGAGGTCAAGGGCCTGCGGCCAGACATGCTCATTGCGGTCGACCACGAAGGGGGTCGGGTGCAACGCTTTCGCAACGATGGTTTCACGCATTTGCCTCCCATGCGCGCCTTGGGCGCGCTGTGGGGGCAAGACGAAAAAGGCCAAACGGGGTCGGGCGTGCTCAAGGCCTGTGAGGCCGCCACCTCGGCTGGTTTTGTCTTGGCCAGTGAGTTACGCGCTTGTGGCGTGGACTTCAGCTTCACGCCGGTGCTTGATTTGGACCACGGCGAAAGCGGCGTGATTGGCGATCGCGCCTTTGCCAGAGACCCACGCGTGGTCAGCCTGTTGGCCCGCAGCCTGATGCAAGGTCTGTTGCTAGCCGGTATGGGCAACTGCGGCAAACATTTTCCGGGCCACGGCGCGGTGAAAGCCGACTCGCATGTGGCCTTGCCAGTAGACAAACGCAGCCTCAAAACTATTTTGGCCGACGATGCCCAGCCCTACCGTTGGTTGGGCAGCGTGCTCACCGCCGTCATGCCCGCGCATGTGATTTACCGCCAAGTCGACAGCCGCCCCGCCGGCTTTTCGCCGCGCTGGTTGCAAGACATTTTGCGTGGCCAGCTGGGTTTTCAGGGCGTGGTGTGTACCGACGATTTGTCCATGGCAGCGGCTCGCCAATTGGAGGGCCGCACCCTCAGCTATACCGAAGCCGTCATCACCGCCTTGCAAGCGGGATGCGACTTGGCCTTGCTTTGCAACCGGTCCTCTGTGGATGGTGGACGTGAGCTGGATGAGGTGCTCGACCAATTGGCCGAAGCCCAACTCAAGGGCCGTTGGATACCCTGTGAGATCAGCGAAGAACGGCGACTGAATTTGTTGCCCCGCGCGCCCGCGCGCCCTTGGGACGAGTTGATGCGCTCAGCCGACTACATGCAGGCATTGGACCGTCTGCCCTAAACCGAACAGGACACTGCCATGAACTGGATTGCACGCATTTTCATGGGCCTGATGGGGCTCGGTCTGTTGGCGGGTTTGTTGCTGGCTTTGGCGCTGTACACCGTTTTTGCCACGGTGCGTTGGTTGCTCACGGGGCGCAAGCCCCAAGTGGTGCTGGTGTGGCAGCAGTTCAGCGCCATGCGTAAGGCAGCGCGTTGGGGGCAAGGGCCTGGGCATGGGTCAGCGCCAGGATCTCCCGGCGGTTTTGGCTCGACCCCCACCGGCGACATTGTGGATGTCGAGGCGCGCGAGGTGGTGGAAGACGCACCCCGCTTGCCTCCGCGCCCGTAATCGTTGGCCGCTTATTCCTGCACGTGACGCAGAGCGGGGAACAAAATCACATCGCGGATGCTGGCGCTGTCGGTCAACAGCATCATCAAGCGGTCAATGCCAATGCCACAACCGCCCGCTGGGGGCATGCCGTACTCGAGTGCGCGCACAAAGTCGTGGTCGTAGTACATGGCCTCGTCGTCGCCATCGTCCTTCGCCGCCACTTGGGCATGAAAGCGCGCCGCTTGGTCTTCGGCGTCGTTCAACTCGCTGAAGCCATTGCCAAATTCGCGCCCGGTGATGTAGAGCTCAAAGCGCTCGGTCACTTCAGGGCGTACGTCATTGGCGCGGGCCAAAGGTGAAATTTCGGTCGGGTGCTCCATGATGAAGGTGGGCTCCCAGAGCTTGTCTTCCACGGTTTCTTCAAAATACAAGACCTGCAAACTGGCCAAGCTGCGGGCCGACAACTTGTCTTTTTCTTCGCTCATGCCCAGCTTTTTGAGGGCCTGGATCAACCACGCAGCGTCGTCCACTTGCTCACCGGCTGGGGTGTGCTTGACGATGGCTTCGCGGATGGTCATGCGGGCGAAGGGCTGGCTGAGGTCCACAGGCTTGCCGTTGTAGGTCAGGCTCAAAGTGCCGGCGGCGGTCATGGCGGCATCGCGAATCAGCGCCTCGGTGAAGCCCATCAGGTCTTGGTAGTTCCAGTACGCCGCATAAAACTCCATCATGGTGAACTCGGGGTTGTGGCGCACCGAAATGCCTTCGTTGCGGAAGTTGCGGTTGATCTCGAACACCCGCTCAAAGCCGCCCACCAACAAACGCTTGAGGTAGAGCTCGGGGGCAATGCGCAAGAACATTTCTTGTTCGAGCGCGTTGTGGTGCGTGACAAACGGTTTGGCGTTGGCCCCACCCGGAATCGGGTGCAGCATGGGCGTTTCGACTTCTAAAAAACCGTGCTTGACCATGAACTCGCGAATGCCACTCACGGCCTTGCTGCGCGCCATGAAGCGTTTGCGAGCCGCCTCGTCGGTCATCAGATCGACATAGCGCTGGCGGTATTTCACTTCTTGGTCGGCCACGCCGTGGAATTTGTCGGGCATGGGGCGCAGGCTCTTTGTGAGCATGCGGATTTGGGTGGCATGGATGGACAATTCGCCGGTGCGTGTTTTGAACAAATAGCCTTCCACACCCACGATGTCGCCCAAGTCCCAGTGCTTGAACAAGGCGTACAGGTCTTCTCCCACATCGTCCCGGGTGACATAGACCTGAATGCGTCCCGTCGCATCTTGCAAGGTGGCAAAACTGGCCTTGCCCATGACGCGTTTGAGCATCATGCGGCCGGCCACTTTGGCCGTGGTCTTGCTGACCCCTTCGCCATTCAAGGCTTCGGCCTCTTTTTCACCATGCGCTTGGTGCAGTTGGGCCGCGTGGTGCTCGGGCTTGAAATCGTTGGGAAACGCCACGCCTTTGCCCTCCGACTGCGCTTGTCGCATGGCCTTGAGTTTTTCGCGGCGCTCGGCAATCAGTTGATTTTCATCTTGAGCGGGAGCGGCAGGGGCGTTGGCAGTCGTGTCAGACATGGGCGGGTGAGGTTGGGTTTGGTGGCGCTGGGCCAATCAATCCGGGGTTGATCGATGCGCGGGTGCGCAAAGCTTTCTATTTTAAGAGTTTGCGGGCGGATTCTGCGGCTCAGAAATGGAAGAAATGCCGATCTGTCCGAATGCACGGGGCAACCCCAATATTTGGCGGAAATGGCCGAAGCATTCAGGCATCTGAGTATCATCGCGGCAGCAGGAGACGCGCATGGTTTTTCAAATGGTCAGTATGGTGTTGGATGTGTTGGCGGGCTTGGTCGCGGGCACCTGCTTGCTGCGCTTTTTGATGCAATGGCAGCGCATTTCCTTCCACCAACCTTTGGGGCAATTTGTCTTTGCCGTGACCGATTGGCTGGTCTTGCCCTTGCGTCGGGTGATCCCCGCAGTCTCCGCTTGGGACCTGTCGAGTGTGGTGGCCGCTTATTTGATCAAGTTGTTGCAATACGCTTTGTTGTGGCTCTTGATGGGTGGGCAAGTGGCTTTGGTGGCGTTGCCGCTTGTGAGTGTGGTGGGGCTGGCCCAATTGGTGGTGTCTGCCTTGAGTGCTCTGGTGCTGGTGCTGGCGGTCTTGTCTTGGGTGAATCCGGGAGCCCCGATGTACAACTTGGTGGTGCGCTTGTGCCAACCATTTTTGCGGCCTTTTCAACGCGTGGTGCCGCTGTTGGGCGGGATTGATTTGTCGCCGATTGCCCTGTTGTTGGCCTTGCAATTGGTCGGTATGGTGTTGGCGCGATTGCAAATGTATTGGATGGTCGGCGGAGTTTGATGCTGCCCGATTGTTCAACTGATTAATTCGACGCGGACGATATCCACACGCTCTTTGTATGGGCCTTTTGTTGTTCATGAATATGCCGTTTTGACTTTGATTATTTGTCGATTAAATGTTATTTTTTGAATATTGAGAGAAATAGCCTGCTGAAATAAATACCTCTTTTTGACAAGTATTTATTCAATATCCGAATTATCTGGACTTTAGGTGGCCTATAATCTGGATTCTTTTCAACCATTATTAGGAACGACCATGTCGACCAGCTACAAAGAATTATTGGCACAACGCGAAGCACTCGAGCAAGCCATTGCCAAAGCGCGTCAAAATGAAATCTCTGCTGCCGTGAGTAAGGTCCGCGAATTGGTGGCCGAATATGGTTTGACAGCACAAGATGTTTTCCCAGGTCGCGCTGCCAAATCGGGCACTACCAAAGCTGCTGCGGGCAAAGTGGCCGCCAAATACCGTGATCCCGCCACCGGTCAAACTTGGACAGGCCGCGGCAAAGCCCCTAAATGGATTGAAGGCAAAGACCGCACCCCATTCGTGATCGCCTAATCGGCCTCCCTATTCAGAGTGTGGACATAATCTAAAGTACCTGTTCACTCTGAATGACCAGACCTCCAACCCCGCTTCGGCGGGGTTTTTCGTTTAAAGTTCAGGCATGACTCAAAACCCTCAAATCGCTGACACTGTGTTGGACGATTTTGCGCCCAGTCCGCGCTGGTATTTGGCTTACACCAAGCCCCGGCAGGAACACATCGCCCAAACCCATTTGCATTACCAGGCCTTTGAGACCTATTTGCCGCTGTATAAAAAGTTTAAAAAAACCGAGCAAGGTCCGGTGGCTCAGTTCGAGCCGATGTTTCCACGCTACATCCTGTTTCGTCCGAGTCGCGCCGAGCAAAGTATCTCCACCGTTCGCAGCACCAAAGGCATCACGACCTTGGTGCGCTTTGGCTTTGAGCCAGCTTTGGTGAACGACGAGTTGGTGCAACGCATTCGCCAGCTGGAAGTCGACCGCAATCAAGCCACGCTGCAAGAACTCAGCAACCTCAAGGCGGGTCAAACGGTTTTTCTCAAGCACACCGCGTTGGCCGGCATGGAAGGGTTTGTCCAGAGTGTTTCCAGCAAGCGCGTCGCAGTTTTGCTTGAGATTTTGGGCCGTCCTACCGTGGTTCAACTGGAACATCACCAGGTCGAACTCAGCCAATGAGGCCGAGGTGGTGAGGGGTATTTCTGGGGGCAGCGCCTTTTCATAACCCTATAAAATCTGCAAGCTTTCCCGGTTTAACGCATTCACTTGACATCCATCACCGCTAATCCTTTGCCGCAGCACATCGCCATCATCATGGATGGCAATCGCCGTTGGGCCAAAAAACGCTTCATGCCCACCGCTTTGGGTCATGCCGCGGGGGCCAAACAAGTGCGCGACATCGTCAAAACCTGTGCGGAAATGGGAGTGCCCTATCTGAGCTTGTTTGCCTTCAGTACCGAAAACTGGAAACGCCCAGAAGACGAAGTTTCCAGCTTGATGGGCCTTTTCACCACCTACTTGCAAAAAGAAGTGGACGACATGAATACCAACGGCGTGTGTCTGAAGGTGGTGGGTGACAAAAGTCGGTTTGCACCGGTGTTGCAAGAACTCATCGCGCGGGCTGAGCAACAAACCGCGCAAAACACCCGCATCACTTTGACGGTGTGTGCCAACTACGGCGGGCGCTGGGACATGGTGCAAGCCGCGCAGGCCTGGCAACAGGCGCACCCTGCACAAAATGTGCGCGAGATGACCGAGGACGGTTTGGCACCCTACCTCAGCACCGCTTATGCGCCCGAGGTTGATTTGCTCATTCGGACAGGAGGCGAGTCGCGCATCAGCAACTTCATGCTCTGGCAGGCCGCCTATGCAGAGATGTTTTTTACCGACGATCTGTGGCCTGAGTTTTCTCCGGCGCGTCTGAAAGAAGCCATGGCTTGGTTTGCTGGCCGTGACAGGCGGTTTGGCTCGTCAGCGCCGCTTTGAGGGGACTGTAAGCCGTGTATTCTTCATGTGAATTTCGCCTTCCCGGCTTTTTTTCTGACCTCACCCATTCCACACCATGACCTCACGCAAAGGCATCATTCTCGCGGGCGGTTCGGGCACACGCCTGTACCCCGTCACGCAAGCGGTCAGCAAACAGCTCATGCCGGTGTACGACAAACCCATGGTGTATTACCCGCTGACCACACTCATGTTGGCCGGTATCCGAGAGGTCTTGTTGATCAGCACGCCCCAAGACACGCCCCGTTTTGCCGAGTTGTTAGGCGATGGCCACCAGTGGGGCATGAATATTCAATATGCCGTGCAGCCCAGCCCCGATGGCTTGGCCCAAGCCTTCATCATTGGCAAAGATTTTGTGGCCAATCAACCCAGCGCCCTGGTGTTGGGCGACAACCTGTTTTACGGTCATGACTGGGTCAAGCTGCTGCACAACGCCACCCAACGCACATCGGGTGCCACGGTGTTCGCCTACCACGTGCAAGACCCGGAGCGCTATGGTGTGGTGGACTTTGATGACCAACAACGTGCCTTGAGCATCGAAGAAAAGCCCAAGGCCCCGAAAAGCAATTTCGCCGTCACCGGTTTGTATTTTTACGACAAACAAGTTTGCGACATTGCGGCGGACATTCGGCCTTCTGCACGGGGTGAACTCGAAATCACCGACATCAACCAACGCTATTTGGCGCAAAACCAACTCCATGTCGAGATCATGGGCCGTGGCTATGCTTGGCTCGATACCGGCACGCACGACAGTTTGTTGGAGGCGGCTGGCTTCATCGCCACCTTGCAAAAACGCCAAGGCCTCATGGTGGCCTGTCCCGAAGAAATTGCTTTCCACCAAAAGTGGATCAGTGCCGAAGACCTGCAAAAGCTGGCCCAACCCTTGGCAAAAAACGGCTACGGCCAATACCTGCTCCATTTGCTGAAGTAAACCCATGCCCTTGCACGTCACCGCCACCGCCATTCCTGACTTATTGGTCCTCGAGCCCCAAGTTTTTGGCGACGCACGAGGGTTCTTTTTTGAGAGCTTCAACCAGCAAGAGTTCAGCAGAGCCACCGGTCTGAACCTCAACTTTGTGCAAGACAACCACAGCCGCAGTGCAAAAGGCGTGCTGCGGGGCCTGCACTACCAAGTGCAACAACCCCAAGGCAAGCTGGTTCGGGTGGTGCGTGGGGCGGTGTTCGATGTGGCGGTGGACATCAGGAAGAATTCCAACACGTTCGGCCAATGGGTCGGCATGGAGCTGAGCGAAGACAACCACAAACAAATGTGGATCCCTCCTGGCTTTGCGCATGGCTTTGTGGTGCTGTCTGACAGTGCAGACTTTTTGTACAAAACCACCCAATACTATGCCCCGCAGCACGAACGCTGCATCGCCTGGAACGACCCGGCCATTGGCATCACTTGGCCATCAGGTTTACAACCCACGCTTTCTGCCAAAGACCAAGTAGGCAAATCCCTTGCTGAGTCGGAATGCTAAAGTGATCCTTTTCCCGTTAACCTGCTTGCCTGCCGTCTCATGCCTATTCATCTGCCCCTTTGCTAAAAAAAATGACCGAACTCTCCCACTACCCTGAAGAAGACGAAATCAGCTTGCTCGACCTGTTACAGACGCTGGTTGAAAATTTGCGTTTGCTGGTCATTGGGCCTCTCACGGTCGGATTGCTGTCGCTGGCTGGGGCCAGTTTTTGGCCTAAAACCTATGAAAGCACGGCGGTGCTGCAGGCAGACCAGACCACCGCCAGCATCATGCTGAGTGCGGCGGTGCTGGATCCGATCGCGGCGAGCTTGGGCTATTCCTCGCAGATGACGGTTGACGATGCACGTCTCAAACTCAAAGAGCAAATCAAAGTCAGTGTCAACGCCAAAGACAAGTTTCTCACGTTGACTGCGCAGGCCAACTCGCCCCAGGCAGCCCAAGCATTGGCCCAATCCCTGTTGACGCAAACTTTTGTTCAAAGTCGTCCCCGCGGCAGCGAAAAAATGCGCCTTGAAAAACAACTGGCTCAAGCCCAAACCCGTGAGAAAGAAGCCCGTGAGGCCGCTGAACGGCTGACGATCAAGCTGGACAAGGCCAGCGGCGAACAGTCTTTGTCGGTGGCGCAGGGTTACGGCCAACTGATGGGGGTCGTGAAAGAAGCTCAAAACTCCCAAATTGAATTTGAGCGGCAACTGCAAGGTCTGGATGCCAGTGTGTTGATTCAAGAGGCAACCTTGCCCAACAAACATGTGGCACCTAAACGCAGCCTCACGGCGGTCATTGCCGCACTGGCCACGGGTTTTGCATTGTTGCTTTTTGTGTTTGTCCGCCAAGCCCTGCGAAATGCGGGTCAAAACCCAGAGTCCGCCCCCAAAATACACGCCCTCAAAGCCGCTTGGCGCAAGGCTTTAGGCCGAAACAACGTTGCCTGAATGCGATGAGTTTCTCTTGCTTCGCGCCGAGGCAAAGGGGCCGGGCGAGGCCTCTCATGACGAGCAGCGAAAAAGTCACCACTTCTTTGTTGCGGTGATGGCGGCTTGAGAAGATTGTCATGTTCATCCTCTCCAAAATTTTGTCCGCCATCACCCAGCCGCTGTTCTGGTTGGCTTTGTGGTGGGGTGGGGCGCTTTTGTTGATGACCTTTTGGGCGACCTGGCGGCGTGCGGCGGTGCGCATGCTGTGGGCCGGCTTGGCGGTGTTGGGCTTGTTGGGGTTTGAGGCCTTGCCACATGCGTTGTTGCGTCCTTTAGAAAACCAATACCCTGTGCCCAGCCTCGAGGTGATCCGTCGTCATGCAGGCGTCATCGTGTTGGGTGGTGCCACCCAACACCCCGGCATTTACCAAGCCCACGGCCAAGTGCCTTTGGGGGAAGCGGCTGAGCGCATGTCGACTCCGGTGGGATGGTTGCGACAGTACCCGCAGTTGCACTTGGTTTTCTCGGGCGGCGAGGGGCGCTTGTTGGCCACAGGCGTGACCGAAGCTGTACTGGCCCAGCAGTTTTACGCTCAGCAGGGCGTCGAACCAAGTCGGTTGAGCTTCGAGGGCGGTTCTCGCAACACCCGTGAAAATGCCCGCCAAGTCGCCGCGCTGTTGGGCGAGCGTTGCCGGCAACCGTGGTTGTTGGTCACCTCGGCGTGGCACATGCCCCGTTCTGTCCCAGAGTTCGAAGCGGTGGGCTGCCAAATAACGCCTTACCCGGTGGACTTCAGGACGGGCCAGACCACGCCATGGACCGAGTATTCGTTGGCGCGCAGCGTGATGCTGTGGCAAGTCGCCTTGCACGAGTGGCTGGGCCTCGCTGTCTACCGCCTCACCCATTCAGGCTCGACTTAGCCGGGGCGTTGCGCCTGTTCACAGCGCACCTGAATGATTTCAGGCGTGCCGGTGTTGCTGAGTCGAAGAGCACTCAGGCAACCGCCCCAAACACACCCTGTATCCAGTGCCCAGACATCTTGGCGTTGCAGTTTGCCCAAGGTAGACCAGTGGCCAAAAGCCACCGTGACATGGGCTGTTTGCCTGCCCGGCACATCAAACCAAGGCATGTGGCCTGCGGGGGCTGAGTCAGCGCCCTCTTTGCTGGCAAATTCCATCACGCCCTCTGCCGAACAAAAGCGCAGCCGGGTCAGCGCGTTCACCACCACGCGCAAGCGGTCGGTGCCTGTCAGGTCATCGCGCCAGGCCGCGGGGGTGTTGCCATACATATGGTGCAAAAAGTCGCTCAAGTCGGGGCCGCGCAAGACCGCCTCCACCTCGGCGGCCAAGGCCAAGGTGTGCTCAACCGTCCATGAGGGCAGCACGCCGGCGTGCACCATCAGCACGTCATGCTGCCAAATGGCCAAAGGTTGCTGGCGCAGCCAGTCGAGCATGGCCTCTCGGTCGGGGGCTTGCAGCAACTCGTCCAGTGTGTCGAGGGGCTTGAGCCGGCCAGCCCCCGCGGCCACGGCCAAGAGGTGCAAGTCGTGGTTGCCCAGCACACACTGCGCGGCGGGTCCCAGGGCCGTCAAGCGGCGCAAGACCTGAGCCGAAGCCGGGCCTCGGTTGACCAAATCGCCCAGCACAAACAAGGTGTCGCGACTGGGTGAAAAATCAATTTCAGCCAGTAAGCGCCCCAATGGCGCATCGCAACCCTGCACATCTCCGACGCAATAAACAGCCATAAATTCCTCTCCATTCCGATTGTCCTGCCTTTTTACAAAGGGCAAGCCACTCTTGGCACAATGGCGGTCATGGACTTTTTATTGATCGCTTTTCTCACGCTGTTGAACGGGCTTTTTGCCATGTCCGAGCTGGCGCTGGCTTCCAGCCGCAAAGCCCGATTGGCCGCCATGGACGAGGCTGGTGACAAAGGGGCGCATGCGGCCCTCAAGTTGCTCGAAGAGCCCACCCAGTTTTTGTCGACCGTGCAAGTAGGCATCACCTCCATTGGGGTCTTGAACGGCATCGTGGGTGAGGCGGCTTTCAGCGACGGTTTGGCCACTCAGCTGATGCAATGGGGGCTGACCGAGTCGGTCGCCAGTGTTTCAGCCACTGCCATTGTGGTGACCTTGATCACCTTCACCACCATCATTTTTGGCGAGTTGGTGCCCAAGCGCATTGGCCAGCTCTACCCCGAAGCCGTGGCCCGATGGGTGGCCCGTCCCATGGCATGGCTGGCCAAAGCCGCCGGACCATTTGTGAAATTGTTGTCGCTGTCCACACAAGGCATGCTCAAGCTCATGCGCATTGACAGCAAGGGCAGCCGTGCAGTGACGGAAGAGGAAATCACGGCCAGTTTGGTCGAGGGGGTGGATGCGGGCTTGATCGAGGAGCACGAGCACCAAATGGTGCGCAATGTGTTCCATTTGGACGACCGCGCGTTGACCTCGATGATGACGCCGCGCAGCGACATTCAGTGGCTAGAAGCCCACCTCACACCCGCGCAAGCCTTGGCCTGTATCAATCAAATGCGCGAGGAAGGCAACCACTCTTGGTACCCGGTGTGCCGAGATGGCTTGGGGCACATCGTGGGCGTGATCAGTCTCTCGCATTTGCTGGCGCTGCCATCCAGTGACCCACGCGCCCTGGCCGAACATGCCCAAACGGCTCATTTTGTGCCCGAGACCTTGACCGGCATGGAGTTGCTGGAGCAAATGCGAGACCAGTCGAGCCGCATGTTGTTTGTGGTGGACGAATACGGCGAGGTGCAGGGGCTGTTGACGCCTTTGGACCTGTTGGAGGCCATCACGGGAGAGCTCAAGCCCGATACGCACTCAGAAGCTTGGGCCACTCAAAATGACGATGGCAGCTGGCTGCTCGATGGCATCATGCCCCTGAACGAGCTCAAGGCGCGCTTGGACATCAAAGAGTTGCCAGCCGAAGACAAAAACCGATACAACACCTTGGCAGGTTTGCTGATGTATGCGCTGGGTCAGTTGCCCACCCAGGGCCAAGTGATTCGCTTGGCGGGGTGGCGTTTTGAAGTGGTCACCTTGGAGGGGCGGCGCATTGACAAGGTCTTGGCCAAGACCCTGTCCGAGGGCCCACCAGCCGGTCAGCTTACTGCGTCGGCGGGCTGACGCTGCAACATCGCCAGCGTGCTGGCGATGGTTTTGCGCAATTCCCGGCGGTCACAAATGAAGTCCACCGCCCCTTTGGACTGCAGGAATTCGGCCCGCTGGAAGCCTTCGGGCAAGGTCACCCGCACCGTGCTTTCGATCACGCGGGGGCCGGCAAAGCCAATCAGGGCTTTGGGTTCGGCAATCACCACATCGCCCAAAAAGGCAAAGCCTGCCGACACACCGCCCATGGTGGGGTCGGTCAGCACGCTGATGTAAGGCAAGCCTTTTTTCGACAGGCGCGTCAGGGCCGCATTGGTTTTGGCCATTTGCATGAGCGACAACAGGCCTTCTTGCATGCGCGCACCCCCGGTGGCGGTGAAGCAGACGAAAGGCACCTTTTGCTCAATGGCGGTTTCAACGCCGCGCACAAAGCGCTCACCCACGACCGAGCCCATCGAGCCCCCCATGAAGTCAAATTCGAAGCAAGCGGCCACCAAAGAAATGCTGTGCACCGAGCCCCCCATGACCACCAAGGCGTCTGTTTCGCCGGTGTTGTTCATGGCTTCTTTCAGGCGCTCGGGGTATTTGCGGCTGTCTTTGAATTTGAGGGCATCCACGGGCACGACTTCTTGCCCGATTTCATAGCGGCCTTCGCCGTCCAAAAAGCCATTCAGGCGGGCGCGCGCACCGATGCGCAGGTGATGGGAGCAACCGGGGCAGACGTTTTGGTTTTCTTCCAGATCGGTTTTGTACAACACCGTCTCGCAACTGGGGCATTTGACCCACAAGCCTTCAGGTACCTGGCGGCGGTCGGCCGGATCGGTGTGCTGGATCTTAGGAGGCAGTAATTTCTCGAGCCAACTCATGAGGGGTTCTCCTTGTTCGGCAAATTATCGTTGAAACGCCAAGCCCATTCGTTCAGGCGTCGAGGGCCTGGCGAATGCCCCGCAAAAAGTCTCCGGCCACGGCATTCACTTGCTCAGGCGGGGCGGCGTCGATCAATTGAATCAGCCGGCTGCCAATCACCACGGCATCGGCCACCCGACTGATGGCTTTGGCGGTGGCGGCATCGCGAATACCAAAACCCACACCGACCGGCACCTGCACATGCTGGCGAATGCGCGGCAACATGGCTTCTACGGCATCGGTGTCGAGCGTGCCCGAGCCCGTGACCCCCTTGAGGGACACGTAATACACATAGCCACTGGCCACTCGGGCGACTTGCTGCATGCGTTCGTCGGTGCTGGTGGGGGCCAGCAAAAAAATCAGGTCCATGCTGTGGGCGCGTAATTTGGAGGCAAATTCGACGCACTCTTCAGGCGGGTAATCGACGATCAACACGCCGTCCACCCCGGCCGCAGCCGCATCGCGGATGAAGCTGTCAACGCCATGTTTTTGGTCATAGCGTTCCACCGGATTGGCATAGCCCATCAACACCACGGGGGTGGTGCTGTTGTTTTGGCGAAACTCGCGCACCATGGCCAAGACCTGCACAGAGCCAATGCCTTGAGCCAAGGCTTGGTCGCCTGCTTTTTGAATGACTGGACCGTCGGCCGAGGGGTCAGAAAAAGGCACCCCCAACTCGATGATGTCGGCCCCCGCCTCGGCCATGGCGTGCATCAGGGGCACAGTGGTGCCGGGCTTTGGAAAGCCTGCGGTGACATAAGGAATCAGGGCTTTGCGGCCTTGCGCTTTGAGGTGCGAGAGGGTGGCGTCGATGCGGCTCATGATTGGCCTCCGAAGGGCCGCCCCAAGAAGGGCAAAGCCCCCTCGGGGGGCAGCGAGTACACGAAGTGACTGGCGTGGGGGTACATGTTTTTGTTCTCACTTCACAAAGTTCACGGGCTGCTCTGCGCCTTTGACCGATTGGCCTTGGCAGCTGGGGCGGCAATAAAAGTCGGCCTGACTCAGGTCGGCCACAGTGCCGATGTCTTTGTCACCGCGGCCAGACAAATTGACCAAGATGGACTGATCGGGGCGCATGGTTTTGGCCAGCTTCATGGCGTAAGCCACGGCGTGGCTCGATTCGAGGGCCGGAATAATGCCCTCGGTGCGGCACAAGTAGTGGAACGCCTCCAGCGCCTCTTGGTCGGTGATGCCCACGTATTCGGCGCGTCCCACGTCTTTCAAAAAGGCATGCTCGGGGCCCACACCGGGGTAGTCCAGACCGGCGCTCACGCTGTGCGTTTCGGTGATTTGGCCGTTTTCGTCTTGCAAAATATAGGTGCGGTTGCCGTGCAAAACCCCCGGGCTGCCCAGTTGCAGCGAGCAAGAATGTTTGTCGGTGTGCATGCCTTCACCGGCCGCTTCGACGCCGATGAGACGGGTTTTTTCGTAGGGGATGTAGGGGTGGAAAATACCCATCGCATTGCTGCCCCCGCCCACGCAGGCGATGACCGCATCGGGTTGTTGCTCGGCCATTTGCAGGCTTTTCAGCATGGCGGGCATTTGCTGCAAGCACTCTTCGCCAATCACGCTTTGGAAGTCGCGCACCATCATCGGGTAAGGGTGCGGGCCGGCCACGGTGCCAATGATGTAAAAGGTGTTGTCCACATTGGCCACCCAGTCGCGCATGGCTTCGTTCAATGCGTCTTTCAGGGTTTTGCTGCCCGACTCGACGGGCACCACCGTCGCGCCCAACAGTTTCATGCGGTAGACGTTGGGACTTTGGCGCTTCACATCTTCAGAGCCCATGTAGACCACGCACTCCAGCCCGTAGCGGGCGCAGATGGTGGCGGTGGCCACGCCGTGTTGACCCGCCCCGGTTTCGGCAATGATGCGGGGCTTGCCCATGCGCTTGGCGAGCATGGCTTGGCCAATGGTGTTGTTGATCTTGTGCGCCCCGGTGTGGTTCAGGTCTTCGCGCTTCAAAAAGATCTGTGCGCCGCCCATTTCACGGCTCATGCGGGCCGCGTGGTAAACGGGCGAAGGGCGACCGACAAAGTGCGCCAGTTCCGACTTGAACTCGGCGATGAAGGCCGGGTCGTGTTGGTATTGAGCGTAAGCCGCTTTGAGCTCGTTGATGGCGTGGGTCAGGGTTTCGCTGACAAAACTGCCGCCATAAATGCCGAAATGGCCCTTGGCATCGGGTTGCTGGTAGTCGTACATGGGTGGTGGGGCGGCATTGGGGCCGCCAGTCAATTCAAGGGAGATCAGCATCGGCGGCTCGAACGGCCGCGACAAATTGCTGGATTTTTTCGGCGTCTTTCAGGCCCTTGCCTGATTCGATGCCCGAGCTCACGTCAACGGCCAGCGACAGGCCATGCGTGCGCAAGGTCCGAATGCCATCGGCCACGTTTGCAGGTGTGAGTCCACCAGACAAAACGAGGTGAGCTTTGACGTTTGTTGGCAGCAGTGACCAATTGAATGTTTTCCCGCCGCCGCCATAGCCGTCGACATGGGCGTCGAGCAACAGGGCTTGGGCTTGTGAATGAAGGTGGGCAAATTTTATCAAGTCAAAATCGGCCACCTCCGACAGGGGGATTCGGGCGGCTTTCAGGTGGGCGCGGCCTGTGGCGCGGCTCATGGCCTCGCAAAATTCTGGGGCTTCATCGCCATGAAACTGCATCAAGGCGCCTGGCACCGCGGCGCAGGCGGCCTGAATGCGCTCGGCCGTGTCGTTGACAAACAGCAGCACGGGCGTGGCAAACGCTGGCAACAAGCGGGCCAATTCGGCTGCTCGCTCCAGGCTCACATGGCGGGGGCTGGGCGGGTACAGCACAAACCCAATCGCGTCCGCCCCGGCGGCGGTAGCGGCCAACACGTCGGCTTCGCGGGTGAAGCCACACATCTTGATGCGGGTGCGTTGGGAAGTGCTCATGGCAGCCAGTCAAAGGGAGGGGTGGTCTCGGGCAGGCCCCATTGTGGCTCGTAAATGGGGCCGGCAAAGTACAAACCATCGGGCGAAAAAGTGGGTGCCGCGGCATCGCGGTTTTTGGCCAACAGCACGTCGCGCATCCAGTCGGGGCTTTGATGGCCTTGGCCAATGGTGACCAGGCAGCCCATGATGTTGCGAATCATGTGGTGCAAAAAGGCATTGCCTTCAAATTCAAATCGCCAATAGGCCCCGCGCTGGGTGATGCTCACTTGCCGCAATGTTTTGATGGGCGACAAGGCTTGGCAACTGCTGGCCCGAAAGGATGAAAAGTCGTGTTCGCCCAGCAAGTGCAGGCTGGCCTGGCGCATGGCCTCGCCGTCCAAGGGGCGGTACACCCAGCCCACTCGGCCGGCTTCTAAGCTGGGCCGTACGGCCGAGGCCAACAAAATATAGATGTAGCGACGCCCCGTGGCGCTGCCTCGGCAATGGAAGGTGTCGGGCACCGCTTGCGCCCATTGCACCGCAATGTCGGAGGGCAAATAGCGGTTGGTGCCGCGCACCCAAGAGGAGGCTTCGCGTGCCAGCTCGGTGTCAAAGTGCACCACCTGCATCAAGCCATGAACACCGGCATCGGTGCGGCCAGCACACAAGGTGCTGACGCGCGGCACATCACAAAACTGCGCCAAGGCCTTTTCAAGTTTGTCTTGAATGGTGAGGCCCGTGCTTTGGCTTTGCCAGCCTTGGTAAGCCGTGCCTGAGTAGCTGACGCCCAGAGCCATTCTCATGGCCGATTCCCCTTCTCAACGGTTGGCTTTGCGGCGACTTGGTTCGGTGTGAGGTTCAGGTCGAGGTGGGCAAATTGCGGCGGTAAACCCGAGGGAGATGCATCAGGGGTGCTGAGTGTTGGAGGCGCTTCATTCGCGGGACTCAACACGCTGAGCTTGCCGAAAAAATCGACGCGTTTGGCCTGGCGACGCCGAACCCCTACGGCCAAACCGAACATGCTGGCCAACAGCGCCGCCATCCACAGCCACAGGCTGGGGTGTTGGCTGAGTTGCGCGAGCAATGACATGGAGGTGGTTGACTGCGTAGGGTCCTGAGCCGCTGTGTTCGGCGCCAAGCCCACTGCGGAGGGGGCTTGCGAAGAGTCAGCAGCGATGCTCTGGGCAGAATTGGAAGCACTGTGGGCTGTATTTTTGCCGTTCGTTTGTGCCGACAAAGCCGCAAGGTCATCGAGGTTTTTTTTCAGAGCCGCCAATTGCACGCTTTTTTCTTGAATTTCGCGCTCGATCGCCAAACGGGCTTCGTCGCTGTGCGGCGTGATCGCGCTGGCGTTGGCATTGGCGTTGGCGCTGACTTTAGCGTTCCCACTCAGGGTCAACTTATCTTGTCCCGGTGCGGCCGCCGGCGCTGTGGGGGACGCGGGGCTGATTTTGCCCGCCATCTCTCGGCTGGCCGTGCCCTGGGCTTTCAGTGCCGATTGGGCCAATCGGCGGGCAAATTTTGCAAAGTCAGCGTTTTGAGCGATGACGGTTTGCCGCGCTTCCTCCAGCGGAATTTGCCGGGCTTCGAGTGCGCTGGGCCACTGAATCTGAGCGCCTGCGCGCAACAGATTGACATTGCCCTCGATGAACGCTTCGGGGTTGCCCCGCACCATGGCTACCAGCATTTGCTCTAACGTGACGCCTGCAGGCAATTGGCGCAAGGCCAGTTTGGCCGCGGTGTCGCCGCGCTGCACCGTCAGGCTGGGTTTTTCAGACGACAGAACGGCGGCAAGAGGAACTGCACCTGCAGGGCTTGACTCGGCTTGCGCAGTCGCCAAAGCGGGGGTGGGCGTGAGTGATTGGGGATCGACCACGGGTGGCATCAGGGCCGTGCCTGATGGCGATAGTGTCACCTTGGAAGGGTCGGGGGTGCTGGTCGTTGCACCCGCAGGTGACACCAGCAAGGTGTAGTTCATCGCCAATCGGCCTGAGGGCCATTGCGCTTCGACAATCAGGTCTAAAAAGGGCTCGGTGACTGGCACTTGGCCCCACAAAGCCAGAACCGGTTCGCCATTGCCGCGAAATTCCAGCCGAACTTCCAAGCCCTGCAATGCGGGGTGCCGAGGCATGCCCGCGTTTTGAAAGTTGGCCGACTCGGCCAAACGGACTTGGAGCTGACGGAGGTCTTCGACTTTGAATTGCGTGATGGCGATGGCCGCCCGCAGGGGCTGGCCGATGCCGGAAGACACCGACGCGGTGCCCAGCGAAATCGCATGGGCCCACACGCTGCTGCAGGCCAGCACCGACGCCACAGCCCATGACCTGACAGGGTGATGCGGCGCGCTGAGGTGCTGAGGGCTCATGCGCAGCAAGCGATCAAGCGTCGAGCAAGATGCGCAACATGCGGCGCAACGGTTCAGCCGCGCCCCACAGCAACTGGTCGCCGATGGTGAAGGCGCCCAGATATTCGGGGCCCATGGCCAGTTTGCGCAGACGGCCCACCGGGATGGTCATGGTGCCGGTCACGGCCACTGGCGTCAGGTCTTTCAGGGTCGCCTCGCGGGTGTTGGGCACCACTTTGACCCATGGGTTGTCAGCGGCAATCATGGCCTCGATGTCGGCCAAGGGCACGTCTTTTTTCAGCTTGAAGGTCAGGGCTTGGCTGTGGCAACGCATAGCGCCGATGCGCACGCAGAAACCATCCACAGGAATGGCGGCCGAGTTGAAGCCTTCACCCATGCCCAAAATCTTGTTGGTCTCGGCCATGCCTTTCCACTCTTCTTTGGACATGCCGTTGCCCAGGTCTTTGTCGATCCAGGGAATCAATGAGCCACCCAAGGGGGCGCCAAAGTTGGCGGTTTCGGCCGCTGTCAAGGCGCGTTGCTTGGCGATCACCTTGCGGTCAATTTCCAAGATGGCGCTCTTCGGGTCGTCCAGCAGGGCTTTGACTTCGGCGTTGAGGGTGCCAAATTGGGTCAGCAGTTCGCGCATGTGCTGCGCGCCACCGCCTGAAGCGGCTTGGTAGGTCTGGGTGCTCATCCACTCCACCAAACCGGCTTTGTACAGTGCGCCAACACCCATCAACATGCAGGACACGGTGCAGTTGCCGCCCACCCAATTTTTGCCGCCATGTGTTAGCGCGTTTTGGATGACGGGCATGTTGACGGGATCGAGAATGATCACAGCGTCTTTTTCCATGCGCAGAGTCGAGGCCGCATCGATCCAATGGCCGTTCCAGCCGGCAGCGCGCAGCTTGGGGAAAACGGCCGAGGTGTAGTCACCGCCTTGGGCCGTGATGATGATGTCGCAGCGCTTGAGTTGCGCGATGTCGAAGGCGTCTTGCAAGGCGGTTTCGTTCTTGGCCATCGATGGGGCTTTGCCGCCCGCATTGGAAGTGGAGAAGAACAAGGGCTCGATCAGGTCAAAGTCTTTTTCCTGAATCATGCGGTCCATCAACACCGAGCCGACCATGCCGCGCCAGCCGACCAAACCTACTAACTTGCTCATATCAACGCCTTTTCAGTTTTATAAACAGGGGATGACCAGACTGTTTGCCCGGCTCGTCTGGCCGGGGAGGCGCACGACGAACCAGGCTGTTCAGCCTTTAATGGTCGTGGTTTTTGTGGAAGTTGCGCGCACGCCAGCAACAGCCGAAAAGGCAGTTGCAAAGTTCAGGGAGAACGGGCTGGCGTGGCACATGACAAATATTGTAATAGATGCTGCCTGAAGATTTCCTGACGGCACCTGCCGCTGCTTTAGGCCAGCGCCTTGACCACTGCATCGCCCATTTCTGCGGTACCGACCCGGGTGGTGCCTTCGCTCCAAATGTCGCCGGTGCGCAAACCTTGCGCCAACACTTTTTGCACGGCGGTCTCAATGCGCAGAGCAGCTTCGGCTTGGTTCAGGCTGAAGCGCAACATCATGGCCGCACTCAAGATGGTCGCCAGCGGGTTAGCGATGCCTTTGCCGGCAATGTCGGGCGCGCTGCCGTGGCTGGGTTCGTACAGGCCTTGGTTTTTGGTGTTCAAGCTGGCCGAAGGCAGCATGCCGATGGAGCCGGTCAACATGGAGGCTTCGTCCGACAAGATGTCGCCGAACATATTGCCGGTCACCACCACGTCAAAGCGTTTGGGCTCTTTCACCAATTGCATGGCGGCGTTGTCCACATACATGTGGTCCAGCGCGATGTCGGGGTACTGTTGGCCCACTTCGGTGACCACGTCTTTCCAGAACTGGAAGGTTTCGAGCACGTTGGCTTTGTCCACGCTGGTCACGCGGCCTTCTTTGCCGGCGGCTTTGCGTTTGCGTGCCGCCTGGAAGGCGACGTGGGCGATGCGCTCGATCTCGGGCTTGGAATAGCGCATGGTGTCAAAGGCTTCTTCTGCGCCAGGGAAGTGGCCGTCGGTGGCCACGCGGCGACCGCGTGGTTGGCCGAAGTAAATGTCGCCGGTCAACTCGCGGATGATCAGGATGTCCAGACCCGCAATCAGCTCTGGCTTGAGGCTGGAGGCGCCCACCAGTTGCTCGTAGCAAATGGCGGGGCGGAAATTGGCAAACAGCCCCATGTTTTTGCGCAAGCCCAAGATGGCTTGTTCGGGCCGCAGCGGGCGGTCCAGCTTGTCGTATTTCCAGTCGCCCACCGCGCCAAACAGCACAGCATCAGAGGCCATGGCGAGTTTCAGCGTGGCTTCGGGCAAGGGGTGACCATAGGCGTCGTAAGCCGCGCCGCCGACCAAGGCGGTTTCCATCTCGAACTTGAGGTCGAGGACGTTTAATACTTTGACGGCTTCGGCGACGATTTCAGTGCCAATGCCATCACCGGGGAGGACTGCGATTTTCATGGGGTTCCTGAGGGGTTAGGCGTTGACGGCGGTGTGGGCCAGCCACGGTTTGGTGGCCAGACGTTCGGCCTCGAAGGCTTTGATTTTGTCGGCATGGCGCAAGGTCAGGCCAATGTCGTCCAAGCCATTGAGCAAACAATATTTGCGGAAGGCTTGCACCTCAAACGGGATTTCTTGGCCCTGCGGCCGCACGATGACTTGGCGCTCCAAATCCACCGTGAGTTGGTAGCCCGGGAAGGCCGCCACTTCGTCAAACAGCTCGGCCACCACGGCTTCGGGCAGCACGATCGGCAGCAAGCCGTTTTTGAAGCAGTTGTTGAAAAAGATGTCGGCAAAGCTGGGCGCGATCACGCAGCGGAAGCCATATTGGTCAATCGCCCAAGGCGCATGCTCGCGCGACGAGCCGCAGCCAAAGTTCTTGCGGGTCAGCAAAATGCTGGCGCCTTGGTAGCGCGGCTGGTTCAGCACAAAGTCCGGGTTGGGCTTGCGGCTGGCAGGGTCTTGGCCTGGAAAGCCGACATCCAAGTAGCGCCATTCGTCGAACAAGTTGGGACCAAAGCCTGTCTTGCGGATCGACTTGAGGAATTGCTTGGGAATGATGGCGTCGGTGTCCACATTGGCGCGGTCCATCGGAGCGACCAAACCTTTGAGCAGGGTGAATTTTTGCATGGTGAGGTGTCCAGCGATCAGGCAAATTTGCGGATGTCAACGAAGTGGCCATGCACAGCAGCGGCTGCGGCCATGGCGGGGCTGACCAAGTGGGTGCGTCCACCGGCGCCTTGACGGCCTTCGAAGTTGCGGTTACTGGTGCTGGCGCAGCGTTCGCCGGGCTCGAGGCGGTCGGCGTTCATGGCCAGGCACATGGAGCAACCGGGTTCGCGCCACTCAAAGCCTGCGGCCTTGAAAATCTCGTGGAGGCCTTCGCGCTCGGCTTGTTCTTTGACCAAGCCCGAGCCGGGCACCACCATGGCCAGTTTGACGTTTTTGGCCACTTTTTGGCCGAGTTTTTTGACCACAGCGGCAGCCTCGCGCATGTCTTCGATGCGGCTGTTCGTGCATGAGCCAATAAAGACCTTGTCGATGGCGATGTCGGCCAAAGCTTTGCCGGGCTGCAAGCCCATGTAGCTCAAGGCGCGCTCAATCGCGTCGCGTTTGACATCGTCTTTTTCTTTGTCAGGGTCGGGGGTGTGGCCATCGATGCCCAACACCATTTCAGGCGAAGTGCCCCATGTGACTTGCGGCACGATGGTGCTGGCGTCCAGTTCGACCACGGCGTCAAAATGCGCGCCGGGGTCAGATTGCAGGGTCTTCCAGTAGGCCACTGCGTGGTCCCATTCCACACCGGTGGGAGAGAGCAAGCGGCCTTTCACGTACTCGATGGTTTTCTCATCGACCGCCACCAGGCCGGCACGCGCACCGGCTTCGATGGCCATGTTGCAGACGGTCATGCGGGCTTCCATGCTGAGCGCCCGAATGGCCGAGCCGGCAAATTCAATGGTGTAACCCGTGCCGCCCGCCGTGCCAATTTTGCCGATGATGGCCAGCACAATGTCTTTGCCGGTGAGGCCTTTTGCCAAAGTGCCCTCGACCTTGACCAACATGTTTTTGGCTTTTTTGGCCAACAAAGTTTGCGTGGCCATGACGTGCTCGACCTCGGAGGTGCCGATGCCGTGTGCCAGTGCGCCAAATGCGCCGTGGGTGGAGGTGTGGGAGTCGCCGCAGACCACGGTCATGCCGGGCAGGGTGGCGCCGTTTTCAGGGCCAATCACGTGCACGATGCCTTGGCGCTTGGACAAGAACGGAAAGAAAGCGGCAGAGCCGTATTCTTTGATGTTCGAGTCCAGTGTGGTGATTTGTTCTTTGCTGATGGGGTCGGTGATGCCGTCGTAGCCCAACTCCCAACCGGTGGTGGGGGTGTTGTGGTCGGCCGTGGCCACGATGGAGCTGACGCGCCAGACTTTGCGGCCCGCCTGGCGCAAGCCCTCGAAGGCCTGCGGGCTGGTGACTTCGTGCACCAGATGGCGGTCGATGTAGAGGACGGAGGTGCCGTCTTCTTCGGTGTGGACGACGTGTTCGTCCCAAATCTTGTCGTAAAGCGTGCGTGCCATGGGGCTTCCTTCTGTGCAGCCCGACATTTTATGCGCTCAAGGGTCGAAAAAATAGGGCGAAAAAAAGCCCGCAAAAGCGGGCTTCTTGTAGCGGCAGCGTGGAATTAACGCTGCACGTCGCGGCGGGGTGAGCCGGTGAAGAGCTGACGTGGGCGGCCGATTTTGTACTCGGGGTCGCTGATCATCTCGTTCAACTGGGCAATCCAGCCGACAGTGCGCGCCAAAGCAAAGATACCAGTGAACAAGTTCACAGGAATGCCGATGGCGCGCTGCACGATGCCGGAGTAGAAGTCCACGTTGGGGTAGAGCTTGCGGCTGACGAAGTATTCGTCTTCCAAGGCGATCTTCTCGAGCTCTTTGGCCAGCTTGAACAGCGGGTCGTTTTCGAGGCCCAGTTCTTTCAGCACTTCGTCGCAAGTTTCTTGCATCAACTTGGCGCGGGGGTCGTAGTTTTTGTACACGCGGTGACCAAAACCCATCAGCTTCACGCCAGAGTTTTTGTCTTTCACTTGGTTCATGAACTCGCCCACTTTGGAGACGCCACCCATTTTTTGGATGTCTTCGAGCATGTTCAGGCAAGCCTCGTTGGCACCGCCGTGGGCAGGGCCCCACAAGCAGGCCACGCCGGCAGCGATGGCCGCAAACGGGTTGGTGCCAGACGAACCGCACAAACGCACGGTGGAGGTCGAGGCGTTTTGTTCGTGGTCGGCGTGCAAGGTGAAGATGCGGTCCATCGCGCGCTCGAGCACGGGGTTGACTTTGTACTCTTCGCAAGGCGTGCCAAACATCATGCGCAAGAAGTTGCCGGCGTAAGAAAGGTCGTTGCGGGGGTACATGAAAGGCTGACCCACGCCGTATTTGTAGGCCATCGAGACCAGCGTTGGCATTTTGGCGATCAAGCGGATCGCGGCAATGTGACGGTGCTCGGGGTTGTTGATGTCGGTGCTGTCATGGTAGAAGGCCGACAAAGCGCCCACCAGGCCGGTCAAAACGGCCATCGGGTGTGCATCACGGCGGAAGCCACGCAGGAAGAACTGCATCTGCTCGTTGACCATGGTGTGCTGGTTCACCATCTTGTGGAAGTCTTTGCTTTGCTGGCCGACGGGCAACTCACCGTTCAGCAACAGGTAGCAGGTGTCCAAGTAGTCGGCCTTGTTGGCCAACTGTTCAATGGGGTAGCCGCGGTACAGCAACTCGCCTTTGTCGCCGTCGATGTAGGTGATGGCCGATTGGCACGAAGCCGTGGACAAAAAGCCAGGGTCGTAGGTGAACATGCCGCTTTGCGCATAGAGCTTGCGAATGTCGATCACATCGGGACCGATGTTGCCCGAGTAAACGGGCATCTCGATGCTGGGGCTGCCATTGGAGAACGACAGGGTGGCTTTGTTATCGGCGAGTTTCATGGTGGTTTTCCTCAAAATTTCCAGAAGTGATCCCAACGGGTCACGCTCTCAACATGTCCAGGACTTCGCGCACCTCGTCGGTGCTGATCTCAGGTTGCAGTTCCTTGCGGCGCAACAACAAGTCCATGAGATCGTTGTCGGACAGGTCCATCAGCACATACATGCCCCGGGCTTGTCCCACGGTGAGTTGGGTGTCAAACCGATTGAAAAAGCGCTCGATGAACAAGTCGTTTTCGAGCAAACCGCGTCGGCTGCGCCAACGGAGTTTGCTCAGCGACCGCTCGCTCAGAGGGGCGAGCCGATCGGCATCGACCAGAGCAGCATCTTCCAGAATCGGTGTGACCGTCATTAGACAGCCCGGCGAACCATCATCTCTTTGATCTTGCCGATGGCCTTGGTGGGGTTCAGACCCTTGGGGCAAACATCGACGCAGTTCATGATGGTGTGGCAGCGGAACAAACGGTAGGGGTCTTCCAAGTTGTCCAAGCGCTCAGATGTGGCTTCGTCGCGGCTGTCGGCAATGAAGCGGTAGGCTTGCAACAGGCCGGCAGGGCCGACAAATTTATCGGGGTTCCACCAAAAGCTGGGGCAGCTGGTCGAGCAGCTGGCGCACAAAATGCACTCGTACAAACCGTTCAACTCGTCACGCTCTTCTGGGCTTTGCAGGCGCTCGGTTTCGGGCGGGATGGTGCTGTTGATCAAGTAGGGCTTGATCGAGTGGTACTGCTTGAAGAACTGGGTCATGTCCACGATCACGTCGCGGATCACGGGCAGGCCGGGCAGGGGCTTCAACACGATGGTGCCGGGCAGGGTGTTCATGTTGGTCAGGCAAGCCAGACCGTTTTTGCCGTTGATGTTCATCGCATCAGAGCCACACACCCCTTCGCGGCAAGAGCGGCGGAAAGAGATGGTGGGGTCGACCGCCTTGAGCTTCATCAGCGCGTCCAGCAACATGCGCTCGTTGCCGTCCAGTTCCACCTGGATGGTTTGCATGTATGGCTTGGCGTCCTTGTCGGGGTCGTAGCGGTAGATCTGAAAAGTGCGTAGGGTCATGAAGAACTCCTGTTGAATTCGGGGCTGGACCGCAGGCCTTGGGCGTTCGGTCCAAGTGGTGGTTAGAACGTGCGGACCTTCGGTGGCACAGAGTCCACGGTGAGGGGCTTGAGCTTGACGGGTTTGTAGGTCAGGCTGTTGGAAGCGCTGTGCCACAGGGTGTGTTTCATCCAGTTGGCATCGTCCCGGCCCAATGGCGCCACGGCGTCGTCGGCGGGGCGCTCGTAGTCGCTCACGGTGTGGGCGCCACGGCACTCGCGGCGAGCTGCTGCAGAGACCATGGTGGCTTGGGCGGCTTCGATCAAGTTGTCCACTTCGAGGGCCTCGATGCGGGCGGTGTTGAACACTTTGGAGGTGTCCTTCAAGCCAATCGCATTGACGCGATCACGGATGGCCGCGATCTTTTGCACGCCTTCGTCCATGCTGGCTTGGGTGCGGAACACGCCAGCGTGTTGTTGCATCGCGGCACGCATGTCGTTGGCCACGTCTTGGGCGTATTCACCGCCACGGCCTTCCAGTTTGTTCAGGCGACTCAAGGTGAAGTCGGCAGCGTCGGCTGGCAAAGGCTTGTGAGACTTGGTTTTGCTGGCAAATTCAACGATGTGGTTACCGGCTGCGCGGCCAAACACCAGCAAGTCGAGCAGCGAGTTGGTGCCCAAACGGTTGGCACCGTGCACCGAGACGCAAGAGCACTCGCCCACGGCATACAAACCGTTCACCACGGCGTTGTGGTCGGTGGGGTTTTGTGTGACCACTTGGCCGTTGATGTTGGTGGGAATACCGCCCATTTGGTAGTGGATGGTGGGCACCACAGGAATCGGCTCTTTGGTGATGTCCACGTTGGCGAAGTTGACGCCAATCTCGTACACCGAAGGCAAACGCTTGTGGATGGTCTCTGCACCCAAGTGGTCCAATTTGAGCAGCACGTAGTCTTTGTTGGGACCACAGCCGCGGCCTTCTTTGATTTCTTGGTCCATCGAGCGCGACACAAAGTCACGCGGTGCCAAATCTTTCAGGGTGGGCGCATAGCGCTCCATGAAGCGCTCGCCATTGCTGTTCAGCAAGATCGCGCCTTCGCCACGGCAACCTTCGGTCAAGAGCACGCCCGCGCCGGCCACGCCGGTGGGGTGGAACTGCCAAAACTCCATGTCTTCGAGCGGAATGCCGGCACGTGCGGCCATGCCCAAGCCGTCGCCGGTGTTGATGAAAGCGTTGGTCGAGGCGGCATAAATGCGGCCTGCACCACCCGTGGCCATCAGCACGGTCTTGGCGTGCAAGATGTGCAGATCGCCGGTTTCCATTTCGAGGGCGGTCACGCCTACCACGTCGCCTTCGGCGTCACGGATCAGGTCGAGCGCCATCCACTCCACAAAGAAGCTGGTTTTGGCGGCCACGTTTTGTTGGTACAGGGTGTGCAACATGGCGTGACCTGTGCGGTCAGCGGCCGCGCAAGCGCGTTGCACGGGTTTTTCACCGTAGTTGGCGGTGTGGCCGCCAAACGGACGTTGGTAAATGGTGCCGTCAGGGTTGCGGTCGAAAGGCATGCCCATGTGCTCCAAGTCGTACACGACTTTGGGGGCTTCGCGGCACATGAATTCGATGGCATCTTGGTCGCCCAGCCAGTCAGAACCCTTGATGGTGTCGTAGAAGTGGTAGTGCCAGTTGTCGTCGGACATGTTGCCCAAGGAGGCGCCAATGCCGCCTTGCGCCGCCACGGTGTGGGAGCGGGTGGGGAACACTTTGGACAAAACGGCCACATTCAGGCCCGCGCGGGCCAGTTGCAGCGACGCGCGCATGCCCGAACCCCCAGCACCGACGATCACGACGTCAAATTTGCGGGTGGTGATTTGATCTTTGGTATAGCTCATGTTTTCTCAATCTTGGTATGAGTTCTGTGCAATTGCGGTCTGATTACAGGCGCCAGAGGGCTTGAACCGCCCAACCGGCACAGCCGATCAGCCAGACCAGTGTGAACACATGCAGGACCAAACGCACCGCCAAAGGCTTGACGTAGTCCATCCAGATGTCACGCATGCCGACCCAGACGTGGTACAGCAAGGAAAGGATGACGGAGAAGGTCAAGACCTTCATCCATTGAGAGGCAAAAATGCCCGCCCATTCTTCGTAACCGATGGGGCCAGAGGTGAAGATCACCTGGGCCAACAAGATCACGGTGAAGAGGGCCATGAGGGTGCCGGTCACGCGTTGCGCGAGCCAGTCGCGAAAGCCGTAGCCTGCACCAGTGACGATGCGTTTGGAGCCGTAGTTGACGGTCGACATAGGTCAGTTTCCTTCTCGTTGTTCTGGGGGCTGATCAGTACAGACCAAACATCTTGGCGCCCAACACGGCGGTCAGACCGAGGCTGAGGGCCAATGTGACGATGGCCGAGGATTTGCCAAATTCTTTGGTGACGGCGTGGCAAACGTCCATGTACAGATGGCGCAAACCCGCAATGAAGTGGTGCAGATAAGCCCAGATCAGGGCCAATGCCACCAATTTCATGAACCAACCCGGTACAAAACCCAGGCCCACATTGAAGGCGGCAGCAAATTTAGCGAAAGAAATCTCGGAAGTGATGGAATTGTCAAACATCCAAATGATGAGAGGCATCAGCGCAAACATCAAAAATCCGCTGATGCGGTGCAGGATGGACACGATACCCGCGACTGGCAGGCGGTACGTTGGCAGGTCTTTCAGGGCGTTGATGTTGCGGAATTCAGGCCGCTTTCGAGAGAGTTCGGTCATGGAGGTACTTTCAGGATGTAACGCGTTTGTTATGAGATGACAGACTAGCGGATTCTATTGCAGCGCAACAAACTGACGCCAGCATTGCACACAGACCGCGCTAGGGCATTTCGGGGGCATTGCACGGGGCTCAGTTCAAGACGTTGTGGTAGTGGTGATTTTCGGTTCGGTAGAAGCCGCGCCGCAATTCCATGGGGGTGTCGTTGTAGGTGTAAGCCACCCGCTCGACGCTCAACAAAGGCGTGCCCGCGCTCACTTGGAGCAATTGGCTTTGCGCTTCATCGGGCAAAACGGCTCGGATTTTCTCATCAGCACGGACCATGCGGACACCAAATTCGGTTTCAAACAGCGCATACATGGGGCCGTGGTAGTCGGCCAACCGCTCTGCGGTCAGGCCTTTGAAAGGGCCGCCGGGCAGCCACAGGTCTTCCAAAATGGTGGGCTTGCCGGCAAACGACAGCACACGGCGCACTTGCAGCACGGCGTCGCCGGTTCTGAGGGCCAAGGCGCGGGCGATGTCGGCGCTGGCGCGCAGGCGTTTGCAATCCACAATTTCGCGTTGTGCGGGGCCTTCGGTGTCTAAATTGCCGCGATCGGGGACTAACTTCAAGAAACGGTATTGAACGTGCTGCTCGGCATGGGTCGCCACAAAGGTCCCTTTGCCTTGGCGGCGCACCAGCAAGTGGTCTGCCGCCAATTCGTCGATGGCCTTGCGCACAGTGCCTTGGCTGACCCGGTAGCGGGCGGCCAGATCCATTTCGCTGGGAATGGACTCGCCGGGCTTCCACTCGCCCGATTGCAGGCTTTTCAGGATCAAGCCCTTGATTTGCTGATAAAGCGGACTGAAAGCAGGGGTCAGCAGGGACGCGTCGGCGTCTGTGGGGCTGCTGTCTGCCAGGGGCGAAATGTTGTTCATGGGGTTGAAACTGGCCCACAAGTCAGGTGCGGGTCAGGGGGGCTATCATATCTTATATAAGACATAAGACAAATTGACGAATCAGGGTTTTCGCGGGTACACTTCAGAGCTGTTTGCTTGCGGTCATCGCCATTTGGTTTGGAGTTGATTCGCGGGTCCGGTTTGCCGGACAGTTCTGCTGACAACCGTTGTCAGGCAGGCCTGCGACCCTTGTTTTCAACACTTTTGGAGTTTCCACCATGAGCAAAAAACCCGTCCGCGTGGCCGTTACCGGCGCAGCAGGTCAAATTGGTTACGCATTGTTGTTCCGCATTGCCTCTGGCGAAATGCTGGGCAAAGACCAGCCCGTCATCCTGCAATTGCTGGAAGTGCCCGTCGAAGGCCCCCAGAAAGCCCTGCGCGGCGTGATGATGGAACTCGAAGATTGCGCGTTCCCTCTGTTGGTCGGTATGGAAGCCCACGGCGACCCGATGACGGCTTTCAAAGACGCTGACTACGCTTTGTTGGTCGGTTCGCGCCCCCGTGGCCCCGGCATGGAGCGTGCCGAGTTGCTCGCCATCAACGGCGCCATCTTCACCGCACAAGGCAAGGCCTTGAACGCCGTGGCATCGCGTGATGTGAAAGTGCTGGTCGTCGGCAACCCCGCCAACACCAACGCCTACATCGCCATGAAGGCCGCCCCGGACCTCAAGCCCGGCAACTTCACCGCCATGCTGCGTTTGGACCACAACCGCGCTTTGTCGCAAATCGCGGCCAAGACAGGCAAAGCCGTGGCCGATATTGAAAAACTGTGCGTCTGGGGCAACCACTCGCCCACTATGTACGCCGACTACCGTTTCGCCACCATCAAGGGCGAGTCGGTCAAGGCCATGATCAACGACCAAGAGTGGAACGCCAATGTGTTTTTGCCCACCGTGGGCAAGCGCGGCGCCGCCATCATTGAGGCACGCGGTTTGTCGTCAGCCGCTTCGGCTGCCAACGCCGCCATCGACCACATGCGCGACTGGGCCTTGGGCACCAACGGCAAGTGGGTCACCATGGGCATTCCTTCGCAAGGCTGGTATGGCATTCCCAAGGATGTCATGTTTGGTTTCCCTGTCACCTGCGAAAACGGCCAATACAAAGTCGTTGAGGGTCTGGAAATTGACGCCTTCAGCCAAGGCTGCATCGACAAGACTCTGAAAGAGTTGACCGACGAGCAAGCCGGTGTCGCTCACTTGATCTGATCGATCTCAGAGAGCTGCCGTGAGCCATCCTCGCGATGTCCTGTTGGGTGCGCAAGCCGCAAGCGTTCAGCTTCCGGTGTGTGACCATTACAGCGGCGTTCACGCGAGGATGCTCAAAAGCTTGCAGCTGCAAGCCGAGATGACGCAAGAGTTGGGCACTTGCGTTTTTGATGTGACGCTAGATTGTGAAGACGGCGCGCCCGTCGGCGGCGAAGCCGATCATGCCGTGATGGTCACCGAATTGGCGCTCGCGGCCAAAGCGCAATCGGCCAGTGCCCGCATTGCCGTGCGTGTGCACCCGGTAGACCATCCCTGTTTTGAAGCCGACATGGCCCAGATTGCGGGCTCGGCCGGTCGAGTGCTGTCTCACATCATGGTGCCCAAGGTCGAGTCTGTGGCCGATGTGGACCGCGCCCAAAAAGCCTTGTCCCAGGCGCACGCCAGCCCATTGCCCTTGCATGTCTTGATCGAATCGCCGGCCGCTGTGCATCGTGCATTTGAAATTGCGGCCCATCCTGGTGTGCAATCGATCAGCTTTGGTTTGATGGATTTTGTGTCGTCCCATGCTGGTGCTATTCCTGCCGAAGGCATGGGGGTGGAAGGCCAATTCACCCACCCCTTGGTGCTGCGCGCCAAGCTGGAGATTGCCAGTGCGTGCCACGCGCACGGCAAGGTGCCTTCGCATTGCGTGGTGACCGAGTTCAAAAGCACTGAAGCCATTCGTTCCGCCGCCCAAAAAGCGGCGCGCGAGCTGGGTTACACGCGCATGTGGAGCATTCACCCGGATCAAATTCGCCCGATCTTGGAGGCCATGTCTCCCAGCGATGCACAAGTGGACCAAGCCAGCGAGATCATCTTGGCCGCGCAGCAAGCGCATTGGGCCCCCATCAGCCACGGCGGGCAGTTGCATGACCGCGCCAGTTACCGCTTTTTTTGGCAACTGATTGAACGTGCACACCAAACCGGACGCCGTTTGCCTGCTGAGGTGAAGGCGTTTTTCACGGCCCAAGGCGAACTGTCCGCGCAGGGGGCCGCATGATGTGGTTTGCTCTTCGCCCGATCCCTGCGAGCCAAGGCTACAGGCCCTTGTCATGGCAGCTCTGTGCCGCCGTGCTCTTGACGAATTTGCTGCTGGGCATGCCCACGATCGCGCAAACTGCTGCGCAACCCTCGGTTAAAAATTCGGCACAAAATTCCGCACAAAAACCAGCGCAAAAATCAGCACAAAGGCCAGCACAAAGGCCAACACAAAACCCAGCCTCGTCCAGTGCGGCTGCGCGTCTGCAAGCGCAGGCCAACGCCGAGGCAAGCGCCGCCAAGCGTGCAGCCCCGAAAAGTGTGCCGACAGCCGCTGAGGGGCCTGTTCCTGAAGCCAGCGCCGATGAATTGGCGATTGCGCAGCAAATTCACCGAGGCCTGTTGCCCTGCGAGATGGGCGCCAGCATCCGGGTAGAAGCCGACACCACGCAACCCGGTTACTTTCATGTGCAGGGCAAGGGCTTCCGTTACCGCATGTTCCCCGTGCGCACCAACACCGGCGCCTTGCGCTTAGAAGACAAAAAAGCTGGAGCCGTTTGGTTGCAGTTGGCCAACAAATCCATGCTGATGGACGAAAAAAAGGGGCGGCGTGTGGCCGACGAATGCGCCCACCCTGACCAAGTGGCCTTTAGCGAAAAGATGAAAACCAACCCGTTGCCCAGTCTGTTCGACTGAACCGAGGGGCAGATTTACCCATTGACCTTGACTGACCGGAGAAAAAACCATGTTGAAAGCCTACCGTGAACACGCCGCCGAACGCGCAGCCCTTGGCATTCCGCCACTGCCTTTGGATGCCAAGCAAACCGCTGAACTGATCGAGTTGCTGAAGGCCCCGCCCGCTGGCGAAGACGCGTTTTTGATGGACTTGTTGACGCACCGCGTGCCACCGGGTGTGGACGATGCGGCCAAAGTCAAAGCCTCATTCCTCGCCGCTGTGGCGCATGGCGAAGTCAAGGTGGGCTTGATCTCCAAGTCCAAAGCCACCGAACTCTTGGGCACCATGGTGGGCGGTTACAACGTGCACCCCCTGATTGAGCTGCTGGACGACGCTGAAGTCGCGGCTGTTGCGGCCAACGCGCTCAAGAAAACCTTGTTGATGTTTGACTTCTTCAACGATGTCGCCGAAAAAGCCAAGGCCGGTAACGCCAAGGCCAAAGAAGTCATGCAAAGCTGGGCCGATGCGGAGTGGTTCACCAGCCGCCCTGAAGTCGAGAAAAAAATCACCGTGACCGTCTTCAAGGTGCCGGGCGAAACCAACACCGACGACTTGTCGCCTGCGCCCGATGCCTGGAGCCGTCCCGACATTCCATTGCACTACTTGGCCATGCTGAAAAACACCCGCGAAGGTGCCGCATTCAAGCCCGAGGAAGATGGCAAGCGTGGTCCGATGCAATTCATCGAAGACCTGAAGAAAAAAGGCAACTTGGTCGCTTATGTGGGCGACGTGGTGGGCACCGGCTCTAGCCGCAAATCGGCCACCAACAGCGTGATCTGGGCCACCGGCCAAGACATTCCCTTTGTGCCCAACAAGCGTTTTGGGGGTGTGACTTTGGGCGGCAAGATTGCCCCCATTTTCTTCAACACCCAAGAAGATTCCGGCGCTTTGCCAATTGAAGTGGATGTGACCGCTCTGAACATGGGCGATGTGATCGACGTCATGCCCTACGACGGCAAGATCGTGCGCAACGGTGAAACCGTGACCACCTTCCAGCTGAAAAGCGAAGTCTTGTTTGACGAAGTGCGCGCTGGTGGCCGTATCAACCTGATCATTGGCCGCAGCTTGACCGCCAAGGCTCGCGAGTTCTTGGGTCTGCCGGCTTCCACCGTGTTCCGTTTGCCCACAGCGCCTGTGGCCACCAAGGCCGGCTTCACTTTGGCCCAAAAGATGGTCGGCCGCGCAGTCGGTTTGCCCGAAGGCCAAGGCGTTCGCCCTGGCACTTACTGCGAACCCAAGATGACCACCGTGGGTTCTCAAGACACCACTGGCCCCATGACCCGCGACGAGTTGAAAGACTTGGCTTGCTTGGGCTTCTCGGCCGACATGGTCATGCAATCGTTCTGCCACACCGCGGCTTATCCCAAGCCCGTTGATGTGAAGACACACCGCGAATTGCCTGCTTTCATCAGCAACCGTGGCGGCGTTTCTTTGCGCCCCGGTGACGGCGTGATCCACTCCTGGTTGAACCGTTTGCTGTTGCCCGACACCGTGGGCACCGGCGGCGACTCGCACACCCGTTTCCCAATCGGTATCAGCTTCCCAGCCGGTTCGGGTTTGGTGGCGTTTGGTGCGGCCACGGGCGTGATGCCTTTGGACATGCCCGAGTCGATCTTGGTGCGCTTCAAGGGTGAAATGCAACCTGGCGTGACGTTGCGCGACTTGGTGCACGCCATTCCGCTGTACGCCATCAAGCAAGGGCTGTTGACCGTGGCCAAGGCCGGCAAGATCAACGAGTTTTCGGGCCGTATCCTCGAAATCGAAGGCCTGCCCAACCTCAAGGTGGAACAAGCGTTTGAACTGTCCGATGCGTCCGCCGAGCGCTCGGCCGCAGGTTGCACGATCAAGCTCAACAAAGAGCCCGTGCAGGAATACCTGAAGTCGAACGTGGTGCTCATGAAGAACATGATTGCCGATGGTTATGCCGACGCACGCACCTTGGCACGCCGCATCGAAAAAGTCGAAGCTTGGTTGGCAGCACCCAATTTGCTTGAGGCCGACACAGATGCGGAATACGCCCACATCATCGAAATCGATTTGGCCGAGATCAAAGAGCCGATCGTGTGCTGCCCGAACGACCCCGATGACGCGAAGTTTTTGTCTGAAGTGGCGGGCACCAAGATCGACGAAGCCTTCATTGGCTCTTGCATGACCAACATCGGTCACTTCCGTGCCGCAGCCAAATTGTTGGGCGGTCAGCGCGATATCCCTGTCAAGTTGTGGGTGGCCCCACCCACCAAGATGGACGAAAGCGAGCTGATCAAGGAAGGCCATTACGCCGCCTTTGGCACGGCCGGTGCGCGCACCGAGATGCCCGGTTGCTCTTTGTGCATGGGTAACCAGGCCCAAGTGCGTGAAGGGGCCACCGTGGTGTCCACTTCCACGCGCAACTTCCCGAACCGCTTGGGCAAGAACACCAACGTGTTCTTGGCGTCAGCCGAGTTGGCCGCGATCACCTCGAAGATGGGCAAGTTCCCCACCGTGGCCGAATACCACGAGGCCATGGGCATCGTGAACAAGGACGGCGCCGCCATCTACAAGTACTTGAACTTCAACCAGATCGACGAGTACGTGGAGATCGCCAAAGGTGTGACCGCCTAAGGACCCGATCTCGGATCTCAACCTGATTGAGACTTGAGCCCGCAAAAGCCCCGCCAGTCAAACTGAGCGGGGTTTTTCTTTGGCTGTGCGCCCATGCTGGGATTGCTTGGCATCTGGTCGTCGTCACCTCTCTGAATGCCCCAGTTTGTTTAGCCCTGTCGGCTCGGGGCACAATGCACACATGACAAACCCAGGGCTGAAAAAGGTGTTGATTGCGGGAGGGGGCATAGGCGGCCTCGCTGCTGCACTGACCTGCGCGCGCCAGGGTTTGCCGACCCAGTTGTGGGAGCGTGCCGCTCATTTGAGCGAGGTCGGGGCCGGTATCCAATTGGGGCCCAATGTGACGCGGATTTTGCAGGCATGGGGGCTGTCTGATGCGCTCAACCAGGTGGCGGCTTTTCCAGAAAGGTTGCAAGCGCGGGACGCTCGGACTGGAGCGCTGTTGGGTGTTTTGCGACTGGGCGCAAGGGCAAAAAATTGTTACGGGGCACCTTATGTCACCCTGCACCGCGCCGACTTGCAAGGCCTGTTGCACGACAGCGCCCAAGCGCATGGCGTAGACATGAAGCTCGGCCAAACCTTGCAAAGCTGGAAGACATGGGATGAGGGTCTCGAGGTGCGTTCTGTCGAAGGTGAAAGTACACAGGCCGATGCGCTGATTGGGGCCGATGGTGTTTGGAGTTCCGTGCGCCAACAGTGGCGCGGCGACGGCCCCGCCCCGTTCACGGGGCATGTGGCTTACCGGGCATTGTTGCCACAGGCCGATTTGCCCCTGCATTTGCGATCCAAAGAGGTGACTGTTTGGATGGGGCCGCGTCTGCATGTGGTGCATTACCCTGTGCGCGGCGGAGATGCTCTGAATGTGGTGGCCATCGTGCAAGCAGATCGCCCCACGCCTTGCCAAGAATGGGACGCAGCAGGCCACGCCCAAGCGTTGCTGCAGGCCATGGGGGCCAAGTCAGGTTCTGTAGGCAGAGACTTGATGGCGCGTATCGAAACCGTCTCAGGCTGGCGGCAATGGGCTCTGCATGACCGTGCCCCCCTGACCTCGCCCCTCGAAATGGCCGGTGACCGTGTCGCTTTGTTGGGAGATGCCGCACACCCGATGCGGCCTTATTTGGCGCAAGGGGCGGGCATGGCCATCGAAGATGCGCTGGTGTTGTCGCAGTGCCTGGCACAAGGGCAGGGCGATTTACGCCAACGCTTGAAGGCCTATGCCGAGCAACGTTGGGCGCGCAACGCGCGGGTGCAAGCCCGAGCTGTTCGCAACGGCCGCATCTTCCATGCACAAGGCGGCTTGGCCATGGCGCGCAATCTGTCGATGCGTCTCATGGCCGAGCGTGTGATGGATGTGCCTTGGCTGTATGGCCAAGGACCGCAACCTTAACGCATCAACCCAGAGCCAAGGGCAAAGACCGCTGGCGTTTGCCGGTCAGGGCAAACAGGGCATTGGCCACGGCCGGAGCGACGGGTGGCACTGCCGGTTCACCCACTCCTGCGGGGTGCCGGGTGCTGGACACGATGTGCGTGTCGACCTGTGGCGCTTGCGACAGCGAGAGCATCGGGTAATTGGGAAAGTTGCTTTGCTGCACCACCCCAGCCACGATGTCGATCTTGCCAAACAAGGCCGCGCTCAGGCCAAACAGCACGCTGCTTTCTACCTGTTGCGCCACAGTCTCCGGGTTGACCACGGTGCCGCAGTCGATGGCGCAGACCACGCGGTGCACACGAATCTGCCCTTGCTCTACCGAGACCTCTGCCACTTGTGCCGTGATCGAGCCAAACGACCGGTGCAAAGCCACGCCCCGCGCACGCCCACTTGGCAGAGCCTGGCCCCAGCCCGCTTTGTCTGCGGCCAGTTGCAGCACGGCGGCATAGCGCGGCGCTTCTTTTAGCCATTTCAACCGAAAAGCGACGGGGTCTTGTTGCGTTGCCACGGCCAGTTCGTCGATGAAACTTTCCGAGAAAAACGCATTGTGAGAATGCCCCACTGAGCGCCAAAAACCCACCGGCACGCCCGACTGGGTGGCCACATGGCTCATGTGCTGGCTGGCAAATCCGTAGGGCAAGTCGAACAAGCCTTCAGAGGTGGTTTTGTCAGGCATGTCAAAAGGACCCGCCAAATGGGGCGCGGTGCGGGCCATCCAACGCGGCGTGATGGCATCCCCCGCCGACTTGATGCGCAAGCTGGTGACTTCGCCTTTGTCATCCAACGAGGCCTGAAATTTGGCCAAGTGCATGGGGCGGTAAAAGTCGTGGCCCATGTCTTCTTCACGCGACCAGCTCAATTGCACCGGAGCACCTTGGCAGGCCATGGCCACTTGCACCGCTTGACCGACAAAGTCGACTTCAAGTCGGCGCCCAAAGCCTCCCCCCAACAGTGTCACGTGCACCGTGACTTGGTCTTCATCGACACCCGCCACTTTGGCGGCGATGGCCCTGGCCATTTGCGGCACCTGCGTCGGCACCCAGACTTCGACTTTGCCGTCTTTGACTTGGGCCGTGCAATTCATGGGCTCCATCGTGGCATGGGCCAAATAAGGCGCTTGGTAGAGCGCATCGATGCGCTTGGCAGCGGCTTTTTCTGCTTGGACCGGCACGCCTTGTTCGTGGAAAGTAAAGCCACTTTCGGTGTTCAAGGCGTTCAGTAATGCAGCCTGAATGCGTGACGTGTCGGCACCGCCACCAGCAGGTGCTTGCCATTGAACCTGAACGGCTTTTGCGCCCTGTTGGGCATGCCAGGTGCTCTGGCCGACCACGGCCAAACCTGCGGTGCCGCCAGCCCATGCGTCGAGCGAAACCACTTGGCTCACGCCCGAAACAGACAAGGCCGATGTGCGATCGATCGAGGCCACACTGCCGCCCAACATAGGGCACATGCGCACCGCTGCAAACAGCAGGCCGGGCAGGCGAACATCGGCGCCGAAGAGGGCTTGCCCAGTGAGTTTGCTGGGGATGTCGGTGCGCTGAGTGCTTTGGCCAATCAGCTTCCAATCTTGACGCGCTTTGAGTGTGACTTGTTGAGGGCTGCTGCCCGCCGCCACTGAGGCCATTTGCCCGTAATGGGCCGACACGCCAGAAGGGTGCTGCATGAGTCCGGCGCTCACCGAGATCTCTTGCACAGGGACTTTCCAAGCCTGTGCAGCCGCTTGCAGCAAACTGGCGCGGGCCGTTGCCGCGGCCATTCGCAGCGGGTCCCAGAGGTCGGCGATGCTGGACGAACCACCGGTGGCATTGATGCCCAATTCGCGGGCAATTTTGCCCACCATCCATTCGCCCATTTTGATTTTCACGGGCTTTTGTTCGCCTTCGCTGTCCAGCGGGTGAAACGGCAAACTGGCGACCAACATGGCCACGTTGCCATAAATTCGATCGCCGCCTGCTTGCTCCAGCCGGATTCGGTTAAGGGGCATGTCTAACTCTTCAGCCACCAACATGGCCAGCGAGGTGTGCACCCCTTGCCCCATTTCGCTGCGGGGCATGGCCAAAACCACAGCGCCATCCGCGGCGATTTTGATCCAGCCATTCAAGGCCACATCCCCTTCGGTTTGGGTCATCAGGTCTGGGCTGCCCAGTCTGGACCGCGCAGGCCACGCGCCCCAGCCCACCACCAAGGCCCCCGTGGTGCCCAAAGCACTCAATAGCCAGGTTCTGCGTTTCATGCGGCACCGCCTTTTTGTGCGGCACCCGATGCGGTGCTCATGCTTTTTGCGGCGCGGTGAATGGCCAAACGGACGCGTTGGTAGGTGCCACAACGGCACAGATTGGTCATGGCCGCGTCGATTTCGACATCGCTGGGGCGCGGGTTTTTTGCCAACAAGGCGGCAGCAGCCATCAGCATGCCGCTTTGGCAGTAGCCGCATTGCGGCACTTGCTCGGCTATCCAAGCGGCTTGCAGGGGGTGTGGATTTTCAGGTGTGCCCAAAGACTCGATGGTGCGTATTTTTTGATGGGCAACAGCCGATGCCGGCATCACGCAAGAGCGGACGGCTTGGCCATCGACATGCACGGTGCAGGCGCCGCAAGCGGCAATGCCGCAGCCAAATTTGGTGCCGGTCAGGTTCAGTTGGTCCCGCAGCACCCACAACAAGGGCATGGCGGGATCCGCATTGGCGTTGCGGTTTTCACCGTTGATGTTCAGTTGCACGTGTTCTCTCCCTCAATGGAAGTGAACATGTTAGTGCAATTTAAATGTCATGAGGCCTCACGGTGGATGGCCAAAACCCAGGCCCCATCAGAGCTGTGTGCGCAATGACCAAATCTCGGGGAAGAGCACCACGTCGAGCATTTTGCGCAGGTAACTCACGCCGCCTGTGCCCCCGGTTCCCCGCTTGAAACCGATCACCCGCTCCACCGTGGTGACATGCCGAAAACGCCAAAGTCGAAATGCGTCTTCTAAATCGGTCAATTCTTCACCCAGTTGATACAAGTCCCAATACTGCTGAGGATGACGGTAAACCTCAAGCCAAGCATTTTCAACAGCCGGACTGGCGCTGTAGGCTTGCCGCCAATCGCGTTGCACGTGGCTGTCGGGCACCGCCAGACCACGTTGGCGCAGCAAGCGCAAGCATTCGTCGTAGAGCGAGGGGGCGGTGTAAGCGGCTTGCACCCGCGCCAAAATGTCTGGGCGGTGGGCATGCGGCTGCAGCATGGCCGCATTTTTATTGCCCATCGAAAACTCGATGCAGCGGTATTGCCAACTTTGAAAGCCACTCGATTGCGCCAAATAAGGCCGTATGGCGCTGTACTCGGGCGGTGTCATGGTGGCCAACACATCCCAAGCGTGCACCAGTTGCGCCATGATCGCGCTGACCCGTGCCAGTTTTTTGAAGGCATCGGGCAACTCATCCTGGGCCACGCTGGCCATCGCCGAAGTCAGCTCGTGCAGCATCAACTTCATCCACAACTCGCTGGTTTGGTGCTGCACGATGAACAGCATCTCGTTGTGGTCCGGCGAAAGCGGTTGCTGTGCATTCAGGATGGCGTCCAGTTGCAAGTAGTCGCCATAACTCATGCGACCTTCAAAGTCGAGTTGGGCGCTTTCTTCGTGCACGATGCGTTCGCCCAATGCAGGCGCGCTTCCCACGGCTGCTGCCTTAGCCGTATTGGATGCGTTCGCAGCGTTGACCGCGGCAGGCTCGGCAGGCTCGGCAGGCTCGGCAGAGCCTGCACGTGGGATGGGGTTGTGGTCCGGGTTGGGCGGGTTAAAGGGACACGCTGTCACGGTTGACCTTTCACGTCACGGCTTGTTTTTGTGAAAAACGAGCGTCTTGCCACTCGCCACTTTGCATCACTTGCAGCAGTTGATCGGCGGCGCGCCACACATCGGCATAACCGACGTACAAAGGCGTGAATCCAAAGCGCAAGATGTCGGCATGTTGGCCCCCATCGCCCGCCCGAAAGTCTCCGATCACGCCGCGTTCAATCAAGGCTTGCACGATGGCATAAGCGCCATCTGTGCGGGTCAGGCTGACTTGTGAGCCGCGCTGGGCCTCTTCTGCTGGTGTGGCGATGCCAAAGCCATGGCCATGCAGTCGTGTGCGGACGAGTTGCATGAACAGCCCCGTGAGGGCCAGTGATTTTTGGCGCAAGGCGGACATGCCGCCCAAGGGTTCAGCGGCCAACATCGCGTCCAGTCCGCAGTCCAGTGCGGTCAAGCTCAAGATGGGTTGGGTGCCACATTGAAAACGGGTAATGCCTTTTGCGGGTTGGTAATCCGGTGTGAAAGCAAACGGTGCCGCGTGGCCCCACCAACCGGCCAGCGGTTGCCAAAATCGGTCGGTGTGTTGGGGGTGGACCCAAACAAAAGCCGGTGCGCCGGGGCCACCGTTCAGGTATTTGTAGCCACAGCCGACGGCAAAGTCAGCGCCCGAGGCGTGCAAATCCACCGGAACGGCCCCCGCGCTGTGGGCCAAGTCCCAAACCGTGAGAATGCCCTTGGCATGGGCCAGCGCCGTGATCGCCTGCATGTTGTGCATGGCCCCGGTGCGGTAGTTGACGTGCGTGAGCATCAGCACCGACACATCGTCGGTCAGTGCCTCGGGAATGTCTTGGGCTTCGACCAACTTGAGTGTGAACCCGCGCTCTTTGCACAAGGCCTCTGCGATGTACAAGTCGGTCGGAAAGTTGCTGCGTTCGCTGACGATGGTTTTCTTGTGGGGGTGGTCGGCAGCGGCGTTGTGCAAAGCCGCTGCGAGCACTTTGAACAAGTTGATCGACGTGCTGTCGGCCGCCACCACCTCGCCCGGCCGGGCGCCAATGAGGCGGGCTATTTTGTCGCCGATGCGCTGGGGCAGCGAAAACCAGCCTGCCGTGTTCCAGCTTTTGATCAGGTCGTGCCCCCATTCGTGGGCCACGGCATGCGCCACGCGTGCGGGGGTTTGCTTGGGCAAAACCCCCAGAGAGTTGCCATCGAGATAGACCACCCCCTCAGGCAATTCAAATTGCTCACGCAGACTGCGCAAGGGGTCTTGCAGATCCAGCAGCTCGCAGTCGTGCAGTGTCGGGGTCAGGTTCATCATGGTTTTTCTTTCGTTGGGAATTCAAAGTTCGCGCAACACCGCACGCACCGGGCTGGCGTCGGCGCTGATCCATTTGAGGGGCAGGGCAATGAGCTCGTAATCGCCTTCAGCCACCTCGTCGAGCCACAGGTTTTCCAGCACGCGAAGACCACGCTGGCGAATCACTTGGTGGCTGAGCAAGGCCTTGCTGTCGGCGGGGTCGATGCTGGCGCTGTCGGTGCCAATCAGCTGTACGCCCAGATCGGCTAAGCGCTGCACACATTCAGGGTCAAAACCGGGCAATTGCGCGTCGAACTGCGTCAGCGGCATCTGGCGGTAGGTGCGCACCAGCACCCGTGGGGGCAGGTCGGTCAGGGCGTGCTGCAAGTGCGCCCATGTGATCAGTGGGCTGGCGTCGAGTGCATGGACGACGCGACAGCGACCTAAAAACGGAGCCAGATCGAGCGCGCCCACAGCCGCGCCCTGCGGGTCGTAATGCAGCGGCGCATCGGCATGCGCGCCCACATGGGGCGAGAGGGTGAGGGCGCTCACATTGACAGGGCAGCTGTCCGACAGGGTGGCCGCCCATTGCTGGCTGAACGGCGTGTCGCCCGGAAAGACCGGGCTGTGCGCATCAACAGGTGGAGAAATGTCCCAAAGTTTTTTCATGGTGTGCGAAGGTAGCACCAGATAAAAACCAATGGTGTCGGTTATTCCCAACACCCGCTAAATAGTCTTCACAAATTCAATGCGGGCAGACCGTGTCGGCGGCGGGCGTGTTCGCAAGCAGGGCTGCCTTCTTCAAATTCGCGGCAGGGGGAAGGGCGCCATTCGTAAATGCCACAGATGGCTTTTTCGCCGGTCTTGCCATAAAGGGCTGCGCAACGCGGCGGACTGTGGTCGGTGCCACGCATGCGGCAGGTGTGCTCGGTGATGGGCGCGGCCAGACCGGCGGGCACATCGCCGCCGCCTTCTTCGTATTCGTCAATCGAAAAATCCACCCGAAAGCTCGCGCAGCAAGCGCCGCAGGTGGTGCATTGGCTCATGGACTTGTTGGCCTCTCAGTGCGCTGTGGCCTTTTGGCGCTCAGCGGCCTTAGGCCGTCACACGCCCAAGCAGCAAAAACTCCATGAGTGCTTTTTGCACGTGCATGCGGTTTTCGGCTTCGTCCCACACCACCGATTGAGGGCCATCGATCACCTCGGCGCTCACTTCTTCACCGCGGTGTGCAGGCAAGCAGTGCATGAACAAGGCATCGGGTTTGGCGGCTTGCATCATGGCTTCGTCGACGCACCAGTTGGCAAAGGCCTTTTTGCGGGCCTCGTTTTCGGCTTCGTAGCCCATGCTGGTCCAGACATCGGTGGTGACCAAATCAGCGCCACGGCAGGCGTCTTGCGGGTCTTTGAAGATTTTGTAGCTGGCACTGCTGCGCAAGCCCGCCACCGCTTGGTCGACCTCATAGCCACTGGGCGTGCTCAGATGGACAGTGAAGTCCAGCAACTCGGCGGCTTGTAGCCACGTGTTCGCCATGTTGTTGCCATCGCCCACCCAAGCCACGACTTTGCCTGCAATCGACCCGCGGTGTTCGATGAAGGTGAAGATGTCGGCCAAGATTTGGCAAGGATGAAACTCATTGGTCAGCCCGTTGATGACGGGCACGCGAGAGTGCGAGGCAAAGCGCTCGATCTTGTCTTGGCCAAAGGTGCGGATCATGACGATGTCGGTCATGCGGCTGATCACGCGGGCGCTGTCTTCGATGGGCTCAGAGCGCCCCAACTGGCTGTCGCCCGTGGTCAGGTGCACCACCGAACCACCGAGTTGGTACATGCCGGCTTCAAAGCTCACGCGGGTGCGGGTGCTGGCTTTTTCAAAGATCATGGCCAGGGTGCGGTCGGCCAGTGGATGGTATTTTTCGTAGGCCTTGAACTTGCGCTTGATCTCAGCAGCACGCGACAGCACGTGCGCGTAATCATCGGCGCTCAGATCGGTGAACTGCAGGTAGTGCCGAACTGGCGCTGGCGCTGAAGCTGGAGGGGTTGCAGTCATGGTTTTTCTGCCAAAAAGGTCTTGATCAAGGGCACCAAAATGGCCACCACCTCGTCGGCTTCGGCTTCGGTCATGATCAGCGGGGGCACCAAGCGAATCACGCTGTCGGCGGTCACGCTCAGCAGCAAGCCGGCCTCTGCGGCGCGGCTCCAAATGGCGCCGCAGGGGCGGTCCAGTTCCACGCCCAACATCAGACCTTGGCCGCGGATTTCTTTCACGCCCGGCACGCCGGCCAGCGCTTTTTCGAGCGCGCCGCGCAAATGGTCACCGACTTTGGCCGCGTTGGCCATCAGGCCATCTTTTTCCATGATGCGCAGGGTTTCCACCCCCGCACGCATGGCCAGGGGGTTGCCGCCAAACGTGGTGCCGTGGTTGCCGGGTTGAAAAATGTGCGCCGCTTTGGGGCCCGCCACCACTGCGCCGATCGGCACGCCCGAGCCCAAGCCTTTGGCCAAGGGCATCACATCGGGCACGATGCCCGCCCACTGGTGGGCAAACCATTTGCCGGTACGGCCCATGCCGCACTGCACCTCGTCGATCATCATCAACCAGTCGTTTTGATCGCACAGGGCGCGCACTTGCTTGAGGTATTCCACGCGCATGGGGTTGACGCCGCCTTCGCCCTGGATGGTTTCCATGAACACGGCCACCACGTTGGGGTTGCCAGCGGTGGCCTTTTTCAGTGCCTCGATGTCGTTCACCGGCACGCGCAAAAAGCCGTCCAACATGGGGCCAAAGCCCGTTTTGAGTTTCTCATTGGCCGTGGCGCTGAGGGTGGCGATGCTGCGGCCATGAAAGGCTTTTTCGTAAACCACGATGACGGGTTTTTCAATGCCTTTTTCGTGGCCAAATTTGCGCGCCAGTTTGATGGCCGCTTCATTTGCCTCGAGGCCAGTACAGCAGAAAAACACATTGGTCATGCCCGACAGTTCGACCAACTTGGCAGCCAGCACCTCGGCGTTGGGCACATGGAAATAATTGCAGCTGTGGATCATTTTCCCAATTTGGTCCTGCAAGGCTGGCACCAAGTCGGGGTGGTTGTGGCCCAGTGTGTTCACCGCAATGCCAGCCAGTGCGTCCAAATAAGCTTTGCCATTGACGTCCCAAACGCGGCAACCTTGACCATGGCTGAGTGCAATAGGCAGTCGGCCATAGGTGTTCATGGTGTGCGGTGAGGCAGCTTCAATGAAAGCAGTCATGCTTGAACTCCTGAATGAAAATCGGCCCAACGAAGAGGGCCGCTGAGGGGTGATTTTAGAGGGACTTTGCTGACACGCCGAAGCAGGCGGCTGAGGCATTTAAGTCTTATATAAGATACAATACCCAGCCATTCAGAGCACGGCGATCCTGTGCTCCGTGAACCCACCCCTAACCCCTCTATCCGATGGTCTCCAACACTGCCAAAGAAGTCTTTATCCTGGGTTTGACCCTGGACGGAAAGACATTTCGCCCGAGCGATTGGGCCGAAAGATTGGCGGGCGTGATGAGCCAGTTCCGCCCAGGCGGCGCTGTTCCCGGCAGCCACCTCAGTTATTCGCCATGGTGCGTTCCCACCACGACGATGGACAATGTGAAATGCGTGGTCGTGCACCGCGACCTGCGCGATCACGATGTGTTGGCTTGGGATTTTGTGATGAACTTCGCCCGTGACAACCAACTGCAGGTGGCCGAGGCCTGCTTGCTGCCCGATCCGCCCCCCAAGAGATAAGCCCTAAAACCAACCGCCTTTGGGCGGTTTTTTTACGCTCAGCGGATGTTGAGGCACCATGAAAAAACCGCCTGTGGTTTGTCACCAAGGCGGTTTAGTTTTCGCGGACAGCGCACCCGTTTCAAACGGCAGCGAGGACAAGGCCTCGCCGGGCTGTAGATCTGGTGGAGCGGATCAGGCTGCGGCGAGAGCCAAAATTTTGACTTTGGCGCTCAGGCGGCTCTTGTCACGAGCAGCCTTGTTTTTGTGGAAGATGCCTTTATCGGCAATGATATCCACCACGGTTTGCATTTTGGCGAACAGTTCAGTGGCTTTGGCTTTGTCGCCCGCTGCAACGGCTTTTTCAACGTTTTTCACAGCAGTGCGGTATTTGGAGCGCAGCGAAGAATTCGCGGCGTTGATTTTGATGTCTTGGCGGACGCGTTTACGGCCGGAGGCAAGACGGGGATTTTTCTTTTTGGGTTTAGCGGATGCCATGGATAAGTTCTTTCAGTGTCTGAGGATGATGTCCAGCGAACCCAGCATTCTAGCAGAAATGTCACCCTGGCCCGCGGTTTTATGAGTGGGAAGCGCCCAGAAAGCGCTGCAAGATCGCTACACTCGCCCACTGTGAGCCTCCTTCGATCTGCCTCTGTTGTGTCGGTTTTCACCCTGGCTTCCCGGGTGACGGGTTTGGTGCGCGAATTGCTGATCGCTTCGGCCTTTGGCGCCAGCGCCTTGACCGATGCCTTCAATGTGGCCTTTCGTATTCCCAACTTGTTTCGCAGACTGTTTGCCGAGGGCGCCTTCAGTCAGGCGTTTGTGCCGGTTTTGGCCGCGAGTCGTGCCCAACATGGCGATGAAGCGACCCGCGAGGTCATCGACAGCGTGGCCACGGTATTGGCGGTGTCGGTCTTGCTGTTGTCCATTCTGGGGGTGTTGGCAGCCCCATGGTTGGTGTGGGCCATGGCCAGTGGCTTGCAACAAAATCCGAGCGGCTTTTCATCGGCGGTACACATGACCCGCTGGATGTTTCCCTACATCGCGTTCATGTCCCTGGTGGCTCTCTCGGCTGGCATTTTGAACACGTGGAAGCGTTTTGCGGTCCCGGCCGCCACGCCCGTGTTGTTGAATGTGTCCGTGATTGCCGCCGCTTGGGGGTTGGCACCTGTTTTGGCCAGTCGGGGCATTGAAGCCATTTATGCCCTGCCCGCAGGGGTGATGTTGGGGGGCTTTTTGCAACTGGCGGTGCAAATTCCAGCCTTGCACCGCTTGGGCTTGCTGCCCCGTCTGGGCGTGGGGCCCTCCGCCCTCAAAAAAGCTTGGACCAACCCTGCGACCCGAAATATTTTGCGGCTCATGGCCCCGGCATTGCTGGGGGTGGGCGTGGCGCAAATATCGTTACTGATCAATACCCAGATTGCTTCTCACTTGACCCCCGGCAGTGTCAGTTGGTTGACTTATGCAGACCGTTTGATGGAGTTTCCCACCGCGATTTTGGGGGTGGCTCTGGGGGCGGTTTTGATGCCACAACTGGCGGCGGCCAAGGCCACGGGCGACACCGACCGCTATGCCGCCATGCTCGATTGGGGCCTGCGTTTGGTGTTGTTGCTCTCTTTGCCCTGTGCGGCGGCCTTGCTGGTTTTTGCGCAACCCTTGGTCTCGGTGCTTTATCACTATGGCGCATTTACCGACCGTGATGTGCAGCAAACCACCCTGGCCTTGACGGGCTACGGGGTGGGCTTGCTGGGCTTGGTGGCGATCAAAGTGCTGGCGCCCGGTTTTTACGCCAGCCAAGACATTCGCACCCCGGTGCGCATTGCCGTGGCGGTCTTGTTGTTGACCCAGTTGTTCAACGTGTTGTTGGTGCCGCATTTGGCCCATGCCGGGCTGGCGCTGTCGATTGGTTTGGGCGCTTTGGTCAATGCCCTGTGGCTGCTGTTGGGCTTGTTGCGCCGTGGCAGTTACATCCCGCAACCGGGCTGGTGGCGTTTTGTCTTTCAGGTGCTGCTGGCCACGGGCTTGCTCACGGGTTTGCTCATGTATGCCAGCCAAGCGCTGCCGTGGCTGGCGCTGCGACAAGACGCTTGGCAACGCATGGGCTGGATGGCCCTTATTTTGTTGACTTCTGCCGGCGTATATTTTGGCGCTTTGTGGCTGACGGGCGTGCGGCTGAAAGCCTTTTTGAAACGGTGATGACCTTGCGATGGGCATGAACCTGAATTTCACTGCACCCACACCGTTGGATTACTTTGCCAGTTTGGTGCAAAGCGATGCGGATTTGCCTTTGCTGGAGGCGGCGGCAAGCTTGGCGCAAGACGAAGAACCCGCGCTGGATGTGCAACAGGTATTGGACGATGTGGCACGCTTGCAAAAGCGCATCAAAGCCCGCTTGTCTGACGATGCCGATGACCTGACGCGCCTGGCCATGCTGAGTCAAGTGTTCTACAAAGAAATGGGTTTTGGCGTGAACGCCAATGACTTTTTCGCCCCTGAAAACAGCTACTTGCACGAGGTGCTGCGCACTCGGCGCGGCCTCCCGATTTCATTGGCCGTCATCTGGATAGAGTTGGCGCAAGGACTGGGCTTGCAGGCGCAAGGCATTTCATTTCCTGGACACTTTTTGGTCAAGGTCACCCTAGAGGGAGGGCTGGTGGTCCTGGACCCCTTGACGGGAGAGTCGTTGGGGGTGGACAACTTGGCTGAACGATTGGGGCCTTATCGCAGTGCGGGTCACAAAGTATCGGGCGCCGATTTGGACGATGGCGAAACCCCACTGGGCCTTTATTTGCAGCCCTGCCCACCCCGAGATTTTTTAGCGCGGATGTTGCGCAACCTGAAAGAAATTTTTCGCGCTCAAGAAGATTGGCCACGCCTCTTGTGCGTGCTGGACCGTTTGGTGGTTTTGTTGCCAGAGATGTGGTCGGAGCGGCGTGACCGGGGTTTGGTGCTGGCCGAGTTGGGGCGCAACCACGACGCCCTGCAAGACCTTCAGGTGTACCTTCAGGCCGAACCCACGGCTGCGGATGGACCGGCCTTGAGAGACCGCATCATCGAGCTCTCAAGTTCTTAGCCAGCGCCGATCAGTTGACCACCACGGGGGCGTTGTCACCTTGCGGTGCAATCTTGCCAATCGTGTACACCTGTTCACCCGCTTCGCGCAACGTACGCGCACAAGCTTCCGCTTGGTCGGCTGCAATCACCACCACCATGCCGATGCCGTTGTTGAAGGTGCGGTTCATTTCCATGTCGTCGATGCCTGCTGTGTGTTGCAACCAAGCAAACAACTCCGTTTGTGGCCAGCTGCCTTTATGCAAATGGGCTGCCAATCCCTCGGGCAACACGCGCGGGATGTTTTCCAGCAAACCGCCACCCGTGATATGGGCCAATGCCTTGATGGGGTGTTTGGCCAAGGCGGCCAAAACATTCAGCACATACAAGCGGGTGGGTGCCATCAGGGCTTGTTTAAAGGGCTGACCATCCAAGGTACTGGGCGTGTTATTCCCAGCGCGCTCGAGGCATTTGCGCACCAAGCTGAAGCCATTGGAGTGCACCCCGCTGGAGGCCAATCCCAAGACCACATCGCCCGCCTGAACGTTTTGGCCTGTGAGGATTTTTGATTTTTCGACAGCGCCGACGGCAAATCCGGCCAGATCGTATTCGCCTGCCGGGTACATGCCGGGCATTTCAGCGGTTTCACCACCGATCAAGGCACAGCCCGATAACTCGCAGCCTTTGGCAATGCCGCCCACCACCGCCGCTGCCGTGTCGACATCCAATTTGCCGCAAGCAAAATAATCCAAGAAGAACAAAGGCTCAGCGCCTTGCACCAGCACATCGTTGACGCTCATGGCGACCAAATCAATGCCCACGGTGTCGTGCATATTCCACTCAAAAGCGAGTTTGAGTTTGGTGCCAACGCCATCGGTGCCACTCACCAAGACGGGTTCTTTGTAGCGCTTGGGAACTTCAAAAAGCGCACCGAAACCCCCAATGCCCGCCAGTACGCCTTCGCGCATGGTTTTCTTCGCCAAAGGCTTGATGCGCTCGACCAAGGCATCGCCCGCAACGATGTCGACGCCGGCGTCTTTGTAGGAAAGTGGAGTTTGACTCATGGTTTTGGCCCGATGAGGGCAGTAAATAGAGAACGGGAGGGCCAATAAACGGGCTGGCAGACTAAAATCGGTCTTTATTTTAAGGGTTGACCCTGACTGGTCAGGACAGCCCGCAACAAAAGTCGAGAACCCCTTGCCAACACCCACACCGTTTTTGATGACCCGTCTGGCCGCATGGTTGGGCTTGGCCTTGGTTTTGGTACTTGTTTTTTGGCTTCTGGCGCCGGTGCTGGCGCCGTTTGTGGTTGCAGCGGTCTTGGCGTACATCCTGCACCCTTTGGTCCTGCGTCTGGATGCCTTGTTCAAGCATCGCTTGCCCCACACGTTGGTGGTGGTCATGGTCGAGGTGTTGGCCATTTTGGCCATGCTGGGCGTCTTGTTGTTGCTGGTGCCCATCTTGGTCCGCGAGTGGCCGCTCCTCAAGCAGCAATTGCCGGTCTTGCTCGACCAATTGGCCGCGTCCATCAATCCTTTGTTGAACCAATTGGGTTTGAGTTTTACGCTCGATGTTCGCGATCTGAAAAGTCAATTGGTGTCGTTTCTCAGTGCCAACCGAGAAGACTGGTGGGCGCCGTTCATGTCCTCGCTCAAGATGGGGGGCAGTGCGGCCTTGGCGCTGTTGGGCTACGTCGTCTTGGTGCCGGTCGCTTTGTATTATTTGTTGCACGACTGGCCCCGCATGGTGAGCCGCTTCGTTGAATTGGTCCCGCCCGGATGGCGCGGTCCTTTCGACAGCTTCATGCAGGAAAGCGATCTGGTCTTGGGTGAATATCTGCGAGGCCAGTTGCTGGTTATGTTGGCCTTGGCGGTTTTTTACTCGCTCGGTTTACACCTGTTTGGTCTGGACTTGGCATTGCCGATTGGGGTCTTCACCGGCTTGGCTGTTTTTGTGCCGTACTTGGGTTTTGGTGTCGGCTTGTTGCTGGCTTTGCTGGCCGGTTTGTTGCAGTTTGCTTCAGCCGATGCCGTGGTCATGGTGGCGGTGGTGTTTGGGCTGGGGCAATTGATCGAGAGCTTTGTCCTGACACCGCGCTTGGTGGGGGAGCGCATTGGCCTGCACCCCCTGGTGGTGATCTTGGCTTTGATGGCTTTCGGGCAGTTGTTGGGCTTTGTCGGCGTCTTGATTGCTTTGCCGGCCAGTGCCGTGCTGCTGGTGGGGCTGCGGCGCTTGCGCCGTCAATACTTGAGCAGCGATCTGTATCAAAAGAGTGGGGTCAACGCACGCGACCAAGGGCCTGATCGCGCATGAAGCAGTTGGCTTTGGACATCGGTTTGGCGTCAACCCCCACGTTGGATAACTTTTTCGTCGGGCCCAACGCAGCCGCTGTTGCACATTTGCGTTTGTGGACATCCTCACAACACCGATCACCGGTGCCCAGTTATCTCTGGGGCGAGAGCGGCTCTGGAAAAACACACTTGCTGCATGCGGTGCACCATGCTTTGAAAGAGCAGGGCGGTCGTATCGGTTGGCTCGATGCCCACACCCTGCACCCGCCAGAATTTGACGACGACTGGACCGCGGTGTTGATGGACGATGTTCATCTGTACAACACCGAGCAACAACACACCGCCTTCAATTGGTTTGTCAATGCCCTGACGCCCCGCACTGGCGCTCCCCGTTGGGTCTTGGCCGCCGGGGCTTTACCGCCCCCCGATCTGAAGTTGCGTGACGATTTGCGCTCGCGCTTGGGCTGGGGACATGTCGAGGTCTTGAAGGTGTTGGACGAGCCTGAGCGTTTGGCAGTGTTGCGCCAAGAAGCCGATGCGCGGGGTTTGACATTGAGTGAAGAGGTCATGGCCTACATGCTGAACCGCTTCTCGCGTGATCTGGGCAGTTTGATGCAATTGCTGGACCACTTGGACCAATACGCTTTGCAAACGCAGCGTGCGCTGACCATTCCCTTGGTGCGTGCGATGTTGGAGAACGCATGAAACTGGCCCTGTTTGACCTTGACCACACTTTGCTGCCACTCGATTCAGACCACACTTGGGGGGTGTTCACCACCGCCTTGGGTTGGAATGATCCGGTTGAATTCAACCAGCGCAACGACGCGTTTTATGCGCACTACCAAGCCGGCACGCTGGACATCCATGACTATGTGCGTTTTGCCACCCGCGCGGCCCTAGAGCGCGGGGCCGCAGAGGTGGCCAACACCCACGCGCGCTTCATGGAAGAAGTGATCCTTCCCCGCATCACGCCAGAAGCCTTGGCGCTGGTACGATCGCACCAGGCCGCAGGCGATACCGTCATGATCGTCACGGCCACCAACGAGTTGGTGACACGCCCGATTGCCCAAGCTTTTGGCGTGAGCGAGTTGATCGCGGTGGAGTTGGCACGCGATGCCACAGGCTGGATCACTGGAGAAATCTCTGGGGTCCCGTCCTTTCGGGAAGGCAAAGTCACCCGAGTCACCCACTGGTTGAGCCAACACGGCCTGGACTGGGACAGCGTGGAGATGACGTTTTACTCGGACTCCATGAACGACTTGCCTCTTTTGGAAAAAGCCCACCATCCGGTGGCAACGAATCCTGACGCTCGTTTGCGTCAACTGGCCACAGAGCGTGGTTGGCGCATCCTCGAACTCTTTCAAGAATGATCAAACAATTCATCCACAAGCTGATGGGCAAAGCCCCCAAAAGCAACAAGCCGGACTTTGGCACCCGAACCGAAGTGCCCGCCTCCGTGCACGGCATTGACCCTGACTTGGTAGACGAACGCGCCATTCATGTCACACGCACTTTGCAACAAGCGGGGTTTGAGGCCTACATCGTGGGCGGCGCGGTGCGCGATTTGCTGCTGGGACTGCGGCCCAAAGACTTTGATGTGGCCACCAACGCCACGCCCGAACAGGTGAAAGGCTTGTTTCGCCGTGCCTTCATCATTGGCCGCCGTTTTCGCATCGTGCATGTGGTGTACGGCCGTGGCCGAGACAACGAAGTCATCGAGGTGTCGACCTTTCGCGCCCATTTAGACAACGCGGCGGCAGAACAGGTCAAAGGCAATGAACGCACCAGCAAGCGTCAGCTGGAAGGCATGAAGCATGCGGTCGATTCAACGGGCCGTGTCTTGCGCGACAACGTGTGGGGCCCGCAGGACGAAGACGCAACCCGTCGCGATTTCACGGTCAATGCGATGTACTACGACCCTGAATCACAGCGCGTGGTTGATTACCACGGCGGCATTGGCGACGCCAAGAAACGGGTCTTGCGCATGATTGGCGATCCGGCGGCGCGTTACCGTGAAGACCCTGTGCGCATCATTCGTGCGGTGCGTTTTGCCGCCAAGCTCAGCCCTTTGGGCTTCAAGCTGGAAAGCAAAACCGCCAAACCGCTCATGCCATCGGCGGCCTTGCTGGCCGATGTGCCGCAAAGCCGTTTGTTCGATGAAATGCTGAAGTTGCTGCAGACGGGCCACGCATTGGCATCCATTGAGCAATTGAAAAAGCTGGGGCTGGCCTCTGGCATTTACCCCCTGCTGGATGTGGTCGTGGAGCGGGCGGACAGTGCTTTTGTGCAGGTCGCCTTGGCTGACACCGATCGCCGTGTTGGCGAAGGCAAGCCCGTTGCCCCCAGCTTTTTGTTGGCGTGTGTGTTGTGGGCCGATGTGCGTGAAGCTTGGAGCCAACGCTTGGCCCGCAAAGAGCACGCGTATCCGGCATTGCAGGACGCGATCGACGAAGTTTTTGATGCGCGCATTGGCGACGTGTCGGGTCGCGGCAAGTTGGCGGCCGACATGCGAGAAATTTGGATGATGCAACCCCGCTTTGAAAAGCGTGTCGGCAGCACGCCATTTGGCTTGGTCGAACAACCCCGTTTTCGTGCTGGATTTGACTTTTTGCGCTTACGCGCAGACATCGAAGAGGTCGATGTGCAACTGGCCGATTGGTGGCAAGAATTCAGCATGGCCAGTGACGCAGAGCGCGAAGATTTGGTGCAGGCCGCCAAAGCCGAGCAGCAAGCATTGCAGGCCTCGAAACCCCGTGTGCGCCGCGCACCCCGGCCCGATGCGGCCACTGAGTCGCGGCCTAAAGCCGGCCCCAGTGAGCCCCGCGCAGAAGACGATTCGACAGGGGCGATTTCTGACGATGCACCCAAAAAGCGCCGTCGCCGTCGCCGCAAGCCCGGCGCCTCGGCGGGGGATGCCGGCAGCGCCGAGTGAACCATCGCCGGCCATGACATGAGCATCCCGGCGCGCGATCCCGTCACGGCTTATGTGGCCCTGGGGGCCAATTTAGGCGATGCGCGGCACAGCGTCTTGACGGCGCTAGAAGCGCTTTCAAGATTGCCCCATTCCCAGTTAACAGGCCACTCCCACCTGTACAGCACAGCGCCCTACGAAGCAGAAGGGCCTGATTTTGTGAACGCCGTGGCACGTATTGAAACCCGATTGACAGCGCCCGATTTGCTCGCAGCTTTGCAAGCCATCGAAAACCTGGCGGGCCGACAGCGCCCCTACACCCATGCCCCGCGCACGCTGGATTTGGATGTGTTGATGTTTGGTCATGCCACCATGCAAAGTACGCGACTCAACTTGCCCCATCCGCGTTGGCGGGAGCGGGCTTTCGTGTTGTGGCCCTTGGCGGATTTGGCGCCTGAATGGGTCACCGGTGAAGATTGGGCGCGGGTCGCTCAGCAAGCAATCACGCGCCTGCCAGATTGAGCCGCTTCGGACGCGGCGGCCAAGACCCGCAAACGCGATTGCAGGAGGTGCGTGAGGTTATGGGGCCTTGGGCTTTCGGCCTGGTTATTGGCTGATGGCTTTGGCCGCTTCGATTTGATATTCAAAGTAGCGTTGAAAGCTGAAAGCCAGACTGGACATCATGACCGCAGTGCCAATCAACAGGGCCGTGACGATGCCCATGATGGTGCCCCAGTGGGTGCGCCCGGCAGGGGTCAGGGCATCGGCGTTGGGGTTGAATTTGGCATTCCATTTTTCGATCGGCATGAGGCCATAAATGATCGCGTTCAAAGCGCAACCCGCGATGGTGAAGCCCAAGAAAGGAATCAACACCCAACTGAGGGTGTCGTCTTGGCCCAGTTTTTGTACTCTCTCGAGTCCGTAAAACCCCAGCGCTGTGGGGATCGGTAACAACCAAGCCAGCGTATCGGTCAAGCCGTACAGATAAAAGCGGTGCAATCCCAATGGACCACCCCAGAAAGCCAGCCAAGTGGCGCGTGTTTTGTTTTTCATGATGCCCATTATTGCGGAGCAGTGGTGTCTCCTGCCCCCAAAGGTTTTTCCATCATGACCACGTCCAACCAGCGGTCGAATTTCCAGCCGCAAGATTTCAGAACGCCAACGTGGCTAAAACCCACTGCGCTGTGAACCCCCACAGAACTGGCATTGGCCGAGTCGCCAATCACCGCCAGTAACTTCCGCACGCCCGCGCGTTCAGCCCGGCTGCAAAGCTCGGCCAATAAAGCTCGCCCCAGGCCTTTGCGGTGAACATCGGAGGCCAAGTAAATCGAATCCTCGGCTGAAAACCGGTAAGCCGGGCGGGGCTTGAACCAGTTGCAATAAGCAAATCCAATGACGCGTCCTGCCTCTTCCACCACCAAATAGGGCAAGCCTTTGGCCAACACATCGGCGCGGCGCGCAGCCATGTCGGCCTCACTGGGGGGATCGATCTCGAAGGTGCCGGTTCCCGTCAGCACGTGATGGCTATAAATGGCGGTGATGGCCGCAATATCTTCGTCGCGACTGGGGCGGATCAGTGGCAAGGTGGGCTCCCGTTGTATAATGGTGGGCTTTTCAGTGTGTCACTGGCCGGGTGGCCAGTTGCGTGTCTCAAACGCTGAAGGATACCGGGCGGCTCGGCAATTGTTCCGAACACGCTCAACCACCCAAGGATAAATCATGGTTGTTATTCGTTTGAACCGCGGCGGCTCTAAATCACGCCCTTTCTTCAACATCGTCGTCGCTGACAAGCGCGTGCGTCGCGATGGTCGTTTCCTCGAGCGTATCGGCTTCTACAACCCCACAGCCAAAGGTGGCGAAGAAGGTCTGCGCATCGCCCAAGACCGTCTGACCTACTGGAAGAGCGTGGGTGCCCAGGCTTCTCCCACTGTGGATCGTCTGATCCGTCAAGCCGGTAAAGCCGCAGCCTAATTGGCTCGCCTTGGTCATGCGCCACGCCTTGGAAACAGCGGCTTTGCCCGCTGACGCCATCGAAATTGGGCGCATCGCCGATGCCTGGGGCATCAAAGGCTGGTTCAAGGTCTTGCCCCACAGCGCCTCGCCCGAGGCGCTTTTTTCTGCCAAAAACTGGTTCTTGTTGCCGCCTGAACGGCCCATGAAACCCCAGCGTGCCACGCAAGCCGCGGTGGCTGTACCGCCAGTTTGGACAGAACCCTTGCTGCTCAACCTCAAGGAAGTCAAAGACCATTCCGACACGGTCGTGGCTTGTGCCCAGGGTATTGAAGACCGCAATGCGGCTGAAGCCTTGCGAGGGGCCCGTATTTTTGTCCCGCGTTCTCACTTCCCTGCCGCTGCCGATGGCGAGTATTACTGGGTGGACCTGATCGGTCTGCAAGTGATCAATCGGGAGGGCTTGAACTTGGGGCAAGTGCGCGACCTCATGTCCACCGGACCCCAAACCGTTTTGGTCATCGAGTCAGAGCCTGCTGGGGAAGGCGGCAAGCCGACAGAGCGGATGATTCCCTTCGTTTCTGCATTCGTCGATGGTGTGGACTTGCCAGGCAAGTGCATCACGGTGGATTGGCAACCGGATTACTGACGGGCTGCGGCCGTGGAGGGCTTCCATGCGCTTTGACATCATCACCCTTTTTCCAGAGCTTTTTGCGCCCATTTTGAGCAGTGGCATCAACCGCCGTGCTTATGAAAGCGGCTTGGTCGAGGTGCATTTGTGGAACCCTCGAGACCATGCAGAGGGCAATTACCGGCGTGTCGACGACCGTTCATTTGGCGGTGGGCCGGGCATGGTGATGATGGCGGAACCCTTGTACCAATGTTTGCTGGCCATTCGAACAGCCCGAAACGAAGGGGAGCCCGCGCCCGTGCTGCTTTTCTCGCCCATTGGTGAGAAGCTGACCCATGCATCGGTTGAGCATTGGTCCAGCAGTGCAGGGGCCATCTTGTTGTGCGGTCGCTACGAAGGCATCGATCAGCGCTTCATCGATCGGTATGTGGACCAGCAAATCAGCCTGGGTGATTTTGTGCTTTCGGGCGGTGAGATTGCTGCCATGGCCTTGCTGGATGCTGTGGCCCGCTTGCAGCCCGGGGTGTTGAACGATGCAGGCAGCCATCAGTGGGACAGTTTCAACCCCGCGCTGGATGGCTTGCTGGACAGTCCGCACTACACCCGTCCAGAAATTTGGCAAGAGCAGGGTGTGCCGGCTGAATTGATGTCGGGTCACCATGCGCAAATTGCGCGTTGGCGCCGTGAACAAAGCTTGCTTTTGACGTCTCAGCGTCGGCCTGAATTGCTTGAGGAAGCGCGTTTGCAAGGGCGGTTAAGCCCGCAAGATGAGGCTTTTTTGATGCAAAACCGTCAAAAACCCGCGCAATAGCGGTCTACAGAGTCACCAAAAAAGCTATAATCAGGGGCTTTTCGATCCTCTACCCGCCGCGATTTGGCTCAGTCATGCATGGCATGGCCTTTACAGCACAAAACGCCCCTTGTGTAGCGAGGCATGATCGGACGGAGTTCCAAAAATGAATTTGATTCAAACTCTTGAGCAGGAAGAAATTGCCCGTTTGGGTAAAGTGATTCCTGAATTTGCCCCTGGCGACACCGTGATTGTCAGCGTCAACGTGGTGGAAGGTGCGCGCAAGCGTGTCCAGGCCTACGAAGGTGTTGTGATTGCCAAGCGCAACCGGGGTCTGAACAGCGGCTTCACTGTGCGCAAGATCTCCAGTGGCGAAGGTGTGGAGCGTACGTTCCAAACTTACAGCCCCGTGATCGCCAGCATCGAAGTCAAGCGTCGCGGTGATGTTCGTCGCGCCAAGCTGTACTACCTGCGTGACCGCAGCGGCAAGTCGGCCCGTATCAAAGAAAAGTTGCCACAGCGCAAAGCAGCTCCTGCTGCCCAAGCGTAAAGCCTTTTCGGCCCATGAAAAAACCGCCCGGGTTTGCGCCCAGGGCGGTTTTTTTATGGTCAGAGCCCGTTTTGGCGCCGGGCTCTGAAGCGGGATCAACCGCGTGTGATTTTCAGGACGCGTGTACCGCCCCGTTTGCCAGCAGGGCCATCGCCCGCAGCGCCGTGGGGCTTGAAGTTGCTGGCGCCAAATTGCTTCGGGCCACGCGCAAATTTATCACTGGCTGCGCCACGGGGGGCTGGGCGAGCGGCATTGCGGTTGTCGTTGCCGCGATCTTCCCAACGACCGCCACCTTGACGGGGGCCGTCATGGCGCGTGTCTTGTCGCGAGTCGTGGCGTGCATCTTGGCGGGGTGCGCCACGGTTATCGCCACGGTCCCAAGGGTGTGCCGGTGCCGCACGCTGTTCGAAGCGATCGCCACCGCGTGGCGCGTCAAAACGGCCACCCTCTTTGCGAGAGTCAAAGCGCGGAGGCTCATCGCGGAAGTGACCACGCGGGCCGCGGTTGTCAAAACCACCGCCATCGCGATCGCGGTTACCTGCAAATTCACGACCGCCACCTGAGGGGCGACCCCCGCGGAAGCCGCCGCCTGCGTTGGCATAGTTGCGTTCGCCACCGAATCGGTCACCGCCACGGCCCATGGGCTTGCGGGCTTCGGGCATGCGAATTTTGGGCTCGAGGCCAGGAATGACTTCGGCTTTGAAGGGTTGGCGCGTGTAGGACTCGATGTCACCGATTTTGCGGCGGTCACGGAGTTCGGCAAATGTCACCGCCAAACCATCGCGGCCGGCACGTCCGGTGCGGCCAATGCGGTGGGTGTAATCCTCGGCCTTCATGGGCAAACCGAAGTTGAAAACGTGCGTGATGGTCGGGACGTCAATGCCACGTGCGGCCACGTCGGTGGCCACCAAAATTTGCACCTGGCCATTGCGCAGCGCCATCAATCGGCGATTGCGCATGCCTTGGCTCAGCGCGCCATGCAGGGCCACTGCAGAAAAGCCGTCTTGTTGGAGGTCAGCAGCCAAGCCATCGCATTCGATCTGGGTGCTGGAAAAAACAATCGCTTGGTCAATGGAGGCATCGCGCAACCAGTGGTCCAACATTTGGCGTTTGTGCTGTGCGTTGTCTGCCCAGAACAAAACTTGTTTGATGTTGTTGTGTTTTTCTTGTGGGTTGTCGATTTGGATCTTCTGCACAGAAGAGCCGCCATCGTGCATCACGCGCATCGCCAGTTGTTGAATGCGCGGCGCAAAAGTAGCGCTGAACATCATGGTTTGACGGCGCTGGCTGGTCATGTCGTTGATGTCGGCCAAATCGTCAGAGAAGCCCAGATCCAACATGCGGTCGGCTTCGTCGACCACCAAAAACTGCACTTGGTCCAACTTGATTTGCATGGAGCGCTGTAAATCGAGCAAACGGCCGGGCGTGGCCACGACCAAGTTGGCGTTTTGGAGTTTGGCAATTTGTAATTGGTAAGGAATGCCGCCCACCACGTTGGCCACGCGCAAGCCACGGGTGTGTTTCACCAACTCGATGGCATCTTGTGCCACTTGTTGGGCCAACTCGCGGGTGGGGCACAAAATCAGCGCGCCTGGGGTGGGTGCCTTGAAGTTGCGTGGGTTGGTGGGGTCTTTGCGCTTGGCACGCTTGGGCGCGGGTGCGCCGTTGGCGGCCGCTTCGGCGCAGGCTTTTTCAAATTCAGCGCGATCGGCGGCGTCTTGCTCGGCCATTTGCTGTATCAGGGTGTGCAGCACGGGCAACAAGAAAGCAGCAGTTTTGCCACTGCCGGTTTGGCTGGACACCATCAAGTCGGTGTAGCCCTTCGATTTGCCATCTTTCGAGCCACCTGCCGTGGGCAGTGCTAGAGGAATGGCGCGTTGTTGAACCGCGGTGGGTTGTGTGTAGCCCAAATCGGCCACGGCTTGCACCAGTTCTGGGGCCAAGCCCAACTCAACGAAGCCATTGGGCACTTCGGGTGAAGCGGCCTCGTCAAGGGCGGCAGGCACAGGCGACTGAGCCGTCGCGTTTTCTGCAGCGGCGGCCATGATTTCAGTCGCCAAGTTTTTGGCGTGTGCGGCTTCGGCCGCCATAGAAAGGTGTTCGGCAGGCGACAAGTCGTCCTGCACTGTGTTCAAAGTGTCGGTCATGTGTAACTAGAAAAAACTCGCAAGGAACAACGGCCGCAAGAAATTGCACTGGCCGCTGGCACCGCAAGGTTGAAAAAACATCAACCATCAAACGGTGCTCGCGAGAGGCGCTGGGCATAAAGCCTGGCCGCTGAGAGTGACCCTATCGTTGGGTCAAGGCATGAAGGGAGATGTGTGAAACGCTGCACACTTGTGCAGAGAGCCTCGCATTATGGCACGGATCTGAAAAGTTGGCTAGGGTTTTCCCTGAATTTTTCACAACTGCAAGAAATGCTCGCGGTAGTGCAGCAATTCGTCGATGGATTCATGGACATCGGCCAGTGCGGTGTGTTTTTGTTGTTTTTTGAAACTCGCATACACCTCGGGCTTCCAACGGCGTGACAACTCTTTGAGCGTGCTCACATCCAGATTGCGATAGTGCAAAAAGGCTTCCAATTTGGGCATGTACTTCACCAAAAATCGGCGGTCCTGACTGATGGTGTTGCCGCACAAGGGCGAGCTGCCTTTGGGCACATATTGGGCAATGAAGGCCATGATGGCGGCCTCGGCCTCGGCTTCGCTGGTGGTCGACGCTTTCACTTTGTCGATCAAGCCACTTTTGCCATGCGTGCCTTTGTTCCACGCGTCCATGCCGTTCAGCAGCGCGTCACTTTGATGAATGACCCAAACTGGCGCTTCAATGCGGGGCGTCAAATGGGGGCCCGTGACGATCACGGCGATTTCCAGCAAACGTTCTTTTTCAGGGTCTAAGCCGCTCATTTCGCAATCGATCCAGACCAAATTTTGGTCGGATTTGGGCAAGGGCAGGGCTTCGGTCACGGTGTTGGGCGGGTTCGATGTAGACATTTCGCCATTGTCGCCGATGCCACTGACTCGGAGCATGCTTTCAATCTGCCCTACACTTTGCGCCCATGGATGCATCCCTCACTTTGACTCTGACGCTGGTGGTCGCCTTGTTGGCCAATGTCGCCCTGAAATTTTGGCTCAATTCACGCCATATCAGGCATGTGGCCCAGCACCGTCCTGCTGTTCCTGCGGCTTACGCGCAAACAGTTTCTTTGGCGGATCACCAAAAAGCGGCCGACTACACCTTGTCTAAAGTGCGTTTGTCGCAATGGGACATCGCCCTGGATGCGGCGATCCTTTTGGCTTGGACCTTGTTGGGCGGCTTGAATGCGATGAATCAAGTGCTGATGGCGTGGATGGGCCCGGGGATGGCTCAGCAAATCGCATTGGTGCTGTGCTTTTTGGCCGTGGGGGGCTTGCTTGGCTTGCCTTTGTCGCTGATGCAAACCTTTGGCGTGGAACAGCGTTTTGGCTTCAACAAAGTCACGCCTCAGCTCTGGTTGGCCGACATGGCCAAAGGGCTTTTGCTGGGGCTGGTGGTGGGCACACCATTGTTGTGGGTGGTGCTTTGGCTGATGCAGGCGGGCGGCGAATTGTGGTGGCTTTGGGCTTGGGGCGTGATGTTGGCTTGGCAGCTCTTTTTGATGTCCATTGCCCCCAATGTCATCATGCCGTTGTTTAACAAATTCACCCCGCTGGAAGACGAGTCGCTCAAGACCCGAGTGCAGGCCTTGATGCAACGTGCCGGCTTCACCGCCAAAGGATTTTTTGTGATGGATGGCAGTCGTCGGTCTGCCCATTCCAATGCCTTCTTCACCGGATTTGGCGCCAGCAAACGCGTTGTTTTTTTCGACACTTTGCTCGAGCAACTGAGTCCCGCTGAAATGGAGGCCGTGTTGGCGCATGAGCTGGGACATTTCAAGCACCGACACATCTTGAAAATGATGCTGACCCAATTTGCCATGACCTTGGGGGGGCTGGCTCTGCTGGGTGGGTTGGCTCAGCAAGTTTGGTTTTATGTGGGCTTGGGGGTCATGCCCAATATGACGGGAAGCAACGACGCACTGGCCTTGATCCTCTTTATGTTGGTGATCCCGCTTTTCACCTTTTTCTTGGCGCCTTTGGCTTCATGGCGTTCGCGTCAACAAGAGTTTGAAGCCGATGCCTACGCCACCGCGCAAACCCCAAGTCAAGACTTGGTTTCGGCATTGCTCAAGTTGTACCAAGACAACGCTTCGACATTGACGCCCGATCCTTGGTATGTGAAGTTTTATTACTCGCATCCGCCTGCCAGTGAGCGCTTGCAGAGGATTGGCGCGCGATGACGCGCCAAGAAGTTCGGGCGCTCAAGCCCACGGAAGTCGTCATGGCGCTGAGCCAACTCACAGGTTGGAGCTTGTCCGGCGATGGCGAACGCATTGCAATTGAAAAAGCATTTGGCTTTGCGACACACGCCCAAGCCATGTGGTTTGTCAACAGCATGGGCTGGTTGTCAGAGCGACTCAACCACCACCCCGAATTGTTGGTGAACTATGCCCATTGCGTGGTCCGTTGGCGCACGCATGATGTCAAGGGTTTGAGTTCACTCGACTTCAAGGCCGCCAAAGAAACCGATGGCTTGATGCCCGCATGAGCCTGCATGAGTAAAGCCAAAAGGGACTTGCCGCCCACCATCGCCGAAGACCTGCAACAGGGTCGGGTCGTGGCCACTTATGGTCGGCATTGTTTGGTGGAGACGCCCGAGGGGCGACGGCTCATTTGTCATCCACGCGGTAAAAAAAACCAAGTGGTGGTGGGTGACCAAGTGCTTTGGCAAATTGCAGGGGATGAGGGCAGCATCGAAAAATTGCTGGCGCGAGACAACTTGTTTTACCGTCAGGACGAAATCCGGACCAAATCATTTGCGGCCAATCTGGACCGCGTGTTGATTTTGATTGCCGCCGACCCCGAGTACTCCGAAAGCCAGTTGTCGCGGGCCTTGGTGGCCGCAGAGGCCGAGCGCATCAAGCCCCTCATTGCGCTGAACAAAAGCGATTTGGCACAACCCTTTGCACAAGCTTGGGAGCGACTAGCACCTTACCGGGCCATGGGTTACAGCGTCATGCCCATCAGTCTGAATCCACGCAGCGCGGTGGCCGATGATGGGGTGCAGGCCTTGTGTGAACAACTGACAGGGCTGACCACGCTGGTGCTGGGGCCTTCTGGCAGCGGAAAAAGCACGCTCATCAATCGCTTGGTGCCCGATGCCCAAGTGGAAACCGGCGAAATATCATTGGCCCTCAACTCGGGCAAGCACACCACCACCAGCACCCGCTGGTATTGGGTGCCGTCACTGGACAGGCCGCACGCCGACGGCAGCGATGCCCCGGGTGAGCACGTCATCGGGTCATTGAGTGGCACAAAGGACGCTGCAGCTCTGATGCCCAGTCGCCGAACGGCGCTGATCGACTCCCCGGGCTTTCAAGAGTTTGGACTGCACCACATCGAGCCCACGCTTTTGGCGGCATGCATGCCCGATTTGCGGGCGCATTTGGGCGCGTGCAAGTTTTACAACTGCACCCATCTGCATGAGCCGGGGTGCGCCGTGCTGGCGCAGGTGGAGAGTGCCAGCCAGACCGGCACGATCAGCGTCAGACGCCACCGAATTTATGCGCAGTTGTTTGAAGAGTTGAGCCAGCAACGCTGGTGAAATTACAGATCAAACGGCAACCCAAACTGCAGATTAAATTGCAGCTTGCCCTGCAGTTCAACCCATCAAATTGGCCATGGTGAGCAAGGCCACCAGCACCAGCCACATGATGACAGTGCGCCAAACCAGCCCCACCACTTGCGCAAAGTGAGCCACTTCGGGCGGGCGACCGGGGGTACTGCTGCTGCCGGCCTTTTCAACCGAGGGGCCTTCTTCAGAGCTGGCTTTCAGCGGAGCGCCCCCCAAGCGGATGTTGATGGCGCCCGCAGTGGCCGCCAAAATCACGCCATCGTTGTCTTCAGGGAAGTTCTGTGCATGGTTACGCCACCCGTCCATGGCATCTTCAAAACTGCCCACAATGGCAAAGCCCAAGGCCGTCATGCGCGAGGGCAACCAGTCCATGGTTTGCCAAGCTTTGCTGGCCACTGATTGCAAGGCTTCGCTGGTCACAGAGCCATCTGGGCTGGGTTGTTGCCAGCGGCGATTCGCCAATTCGGTCAGGCGATACACCACCGCCCCCACAGGCCCCAGGCCAATGATGGACAAAGCGGCATACCAAAAGAAGACCCCAAACACATGCCGATGCGCGGCAATCATCGAGTACTCGATCACATGCCGAACGATCTCACTGCGGGGGATTTGTCCCACTTGTGTTTGTTGCCATTCGGCCAAAAGCTCTCGGGCCTTGTTTTCCTCGCCATTTTCTAAAGCTTCGCGGATGGCGGTGAAGTGGTGGCTGAACTGCCGAAACCCCAAGGTGATGTAGAGCAACGCCACATTCCAAAAAACAGCGGCCAACCAACCCAAGCTCAATTCCAATGACCAATGCACCGCCATCGCCACCAGTGCAGGCCCAATCACGGTCATGCCCCATGTGATCCAGGCTTGGTGTCGAACCCCCGCATCCAAGGTCCGAGCCACCCAAGCGACCCAGCGCTCAACGGTGGTGTAGATCACATTGACCGCGGGCAGGGGTCGCGCTTGCTCTAGGACCAAGGCCAACAGGATTGCAAAAAAACTCATGGTGTCCTCACTCAGCGGGGTTGACCACTAACAATCGGTACAAGTTGCGAAGCATAGCGGCAGTTGCGCCCCAGATAAATCGTTCAACCCGCTCGGTTTGGCCATTGTCGGTGATGCGCTCTTGCTGGTAAGGCATTGAGAACCAGTCGCGGCGTGACCCTTGCCATTCAAAAGTATGGCGCCGGTGGTGGGCGGGGTTCATCAAAAAAGACAAAGGCACTTCGAACACGTCTTGCACTTCTTGCGGATTGGCTTGCACTTCGAAATCAGGGGACACCAAAGCGATGACCGGGGTCACCCAAAACGCACTGCCCGTGACGTAGACCGGCAGTTCCCCAATGATTTGTACGTGACGAGGATGGAGGCCCACTTCCTCTTGAGCCTCACGCAGTGCGGTGGCGTGGTGATTGGCATCGAGGGCATCGACTTTGCCGCCGGGAAAGGCAATTTGACCGGAATGGGTCGACATGTGGTCGGCCCTTTGGGTCAATAAAACCGTTGAGTCAGAAAAATCAGAGCCGCGCACAACGATCGGGACCAGCACGGCAGCTTGTGCCGGCGCGCGTTGGGTGAAGGCTTTTTCACGAACGACCTCGGGCTCCCAAACTGGTGGCTTCTGGAGCCGCGCCATCAGCGCTTCAGGCTTCAAATGGGCCAAAGGCACAGCCGGCATATCGTGATCGATACGCCAAATCGGGACGGTGCGGGGATCAAAAGTCGTAGGGCTAGACACAAGGGCTGTTTATAACCGAGAGAGGGAGCCTCCCCTTAAAATAAGCCACGCTGTACTTTTTAGCAGCGCTATTTTTATTTTTATAGGTTGACACCATGAAGCGTGATTATTTTTCTCAAGGGACCTCCTCTGACCGTCGATTTGGCGAACACCGTTCTGGCACATGCATGGCCTTGATTGATGGCCGATTTTTGATCTGGATGGCCCAACAAGGGGCGGTGGGAGCGACGGGGGAGTCTGTGAACCGCCAAGGCTTGCTGGGCTTGTTATCGCAAGCCCTGGCTCAAGCGGGTTTGGATGTGGATTTGCGCCGCATTTATTGGTACAGCGATCGTTCGGACGGACTCATCATTGACGACCAAATTGTGCGTTTGGTACAAACGCACGATGCCGACGGAGGCGCTTCCTTGTTGCGTTCCTTGGGCCATGACCTGAAGCAATTGGCCGAGCACCATGCTTGCGACCATGTGTTGGTGGCCAGTGATGACGAACGGTTTTTGGCCACCATTGACGAAGCACAACTGAGCGGATTGAGCGTGCATTTGCTGGCCGATGAGTCGGCGCGCAACATGCCGCAAATGGTGCGCACAGACCCCGGTTGGGCGCGTTTGCTGGCCCAAGGCGATCGGCGTGTGGTGGTCAACTCTCAAGCGTTGGCCGACATGCTGCAAGGCAAGATGCCCACGGGGATGGGTTTGGCGTTGGAAGATGTGGAAGAGCTGCGGCAATCCATGCACGAGGTTGTCACCGCTTGGTGGAGTGATGAACCCGAAGATTTGCGCGAAGACTTGCGGGATGCCTTGCAGATCAGCCGCGGTATTCCGCAAGAGGTTGACCGCCAACTCTTGTTGCGCATGCGTCAGCGTTTGGCCCGTGCCTTGAGCTTGCCGGAAAAGAAAATGCTGCGTGAGACTTTGCGCGCAGTGGTGGCAGGGCAGGGCGAAGGTGCAGCCACCGCTCCGACCGCCACTGATTTGTCCAGCGAAAACGAGGCTTGAAGGCAGACAACCGGCCCCAATGGATTCAGTGGGGACCCCTTTAGCCCCATTGAGCCCCTTTTTTCTTCAGGGCTTGAGGTGGTATTGCGTCAAGCGCTCGACTTCGTTGCGAGAACCCAGCACCACACTGACACGCTCATGCAGTTGGCGGGGTTGCAGATCCAAGATGCGCTGTTGGCCATTGGTGGCGGCACCACCGGCTTGTTCAATCAACCAACTCATGGGGTTGGCTTCATAGAGCAAACGCAACTTGCCGGCTTTGTGGGGTTCGCGTTTGTCCCAGGGGTACATGAAGATGCCGCCCCGCGTCAAAATGCGGTGCACATCGGCCACCATGCTGGCAATCCATCGCATGTTGAAGTCTTTGCCCCGTGGGCCCTCACGGCCTTCTAAGCATTCGTCAATGTAGCGGCGCACGGGTTCGTCCCAGTGGCGCATATTGCTCATGTTGATGGCAAATTCTTTGGTGTCGACCGGGACTTGCACATTCTCTTGGGTCAGCACAAATGAGCCCTGTTCGCGGTCGAGTGTGAACATCGCCACCCCATCGCCCACTGTCAGCACCAAGGTGGTTTGGGGGCCGTAGATGCAGTAGCCGGCAGCCACTTGTTGCTTGCCCGGTTGCAGAAAATCTTGCTCGGTCACGCCCACGCTCTCGTCGTGTTTTTTCAGCACACTGAAAATGGTGCCAATGCTGACGTTGACATCGATGTTGGACGATCCGTCTAAGGGGTCAAACATCAACAGGTATTCCCCTTGCGGGTACCGGTTGGGCACCACATAAATACTGTCCATTTCTTCCGAGGCCATGGCCGCCAAATGGCCGCCCCATTCATTGGCTTCGAGCAACACCTCGTTGGCAATGATGTCGAGTTTTTTCTGGACTTCGCCCTGCACGTTTTCGCTTTCAGCGCTGCCCAAAACACCGCCCAGTGCGCCTTTGTTGACAGCGTGGCTGATGCTTTTGCAGGCCCGAGCCACCACTTCCAGCAGCAGTCGCAAATCTGCTGGAATGTGCCCCTTGTCTCTTTGCTGCTCCACCAAATAGCGGGAGAGAGAAATTCTGTTGCTCATGGGTTTTCCTTGGCTCAGGTGCTGCTCAGTGCGCGGTTGATCACTTCACGCACATCGTTTGACAGGTCCGATTTGGCCGCCACGCGTTCGATGGCCACGCGGGCCGCACTGCGGTAGGGCTCGGCCAGTCGGCTCCAGCGGTCCATCGCCCGCGCCAGTCGGGCCGCTACCTGGGGGTTGATGGCGTCCAAGGCCAACACCTGCTCGCTCCAGTAGACATAGCCTGCAGCATCCGCGCGGTGAAAGCCCGCCGGGTTGGCACTGCAATAACTGAAGATCAAACTGCGGGCCCGGTTGGGGTTGCGCAGACTGAAGTCGGGATGCAGCATGAGTTGGCGCACCCGCGGCAAGACATGTCCCGAACGATCGGGCGCACTGGCTTGCAGCGAGAACCATTTGTCAATGACCAAGGCCTCGTGCTGGAACAACTTGTGGAACAAAGCCAAAGCGTCTTCTGCCAAGGCATGGCCGCTGACCACCAGCGCCGACAGGGCGTTGAACCGGTCGGTCATGTTGCTGGCGTTCTTGAACTGTTGGTACACACGCCCAGGGGTCACCGAGTCTCCGTTGTGAACCGCCGGGATGCACAACATGCTCATGGCCAGACCCGCCAGGGCGCGACGACCACTCGACTGGGCATCGGGCGAATAAGCACCATTGTTTTTGTGTGTGTCCCAAGCCCATTGCCAATCTGATTGCAGCGCGGTGGCCAGTTGCAGGCGCATGTTTTCGCGCAAAGCATGAACGCGCTGTGGGTCGACCACGTCCAATTGGTCGGCGATGTAGTTCTCGGACGGCAGGGTCAAGGCCAAGTCTTTGAAGGCGGCATCCAGCGTCGGGTGACGCAGCACGTTGCGCAGGGCACCGATCAATTCGTCTGACAGCACCACTTGACCCGCCAAGTCTTTGTTGTGCTGGATGGCATGGGTGGCACTTTGCAGCATCAGGCGTTGGCCCGCTTCCCATTGGTTGAAAGGGTCGCTGTCGTGGGCCAACAAGATCAGCAAATCGTCAGGCGACAAGCCGTCGTCCAAGACCACGGGCGCACTGAAGCCGCGCAGCAAGGAGGGCACAGGCGCGCTGTCCACATTCACAAAAGTGGTGGTGCTGCTGGTTTCGGTCAGTACCAAAGTGTGTTGCGGCACCGTGTGCTCAGTGCCTGCCAGTTGCAAGGGCAGGGCATGGCCATCACGGCTGAGCAAACCCAAGGTGACCGGAATCACAAAGGGCGATTTGTGTTCTTGCTGCGGAGTGGCGGGGCAGCTCTGACTCAGGGTGAGGGTGTAGCTGCGCTCAGCGGCGTTGTACACACCACGGGCCTGCAAACGCGGTGTGCCCGCTTGGCTGTACCAATGCTTAAAGGCCATCAAGTGCTGTTGCAAGGCCGAGCCGGGGTTGGCGTCGGCAATGGCTTGAGCAAAGTCATCGCAAGTGACCGCTTGACCATCGTGTCGCGCAAAGTAAAGCTGCATGCCTTTGGCGAAACCCTCGCGCCCTGCGGGGTCGCCCGGGGTGGCCACCAAAGTCTGCATCATGCGCACAACTTCAGAGCCCTTTTCGTAAATGGTGACGGTGTAGAAGTTGTTGATTTCGACATAGCTGTCCGGACGCACCGGGTGGGCCATGGGGCCGGCGTCTTCGGCAAATTGCACAGTGCGCAGCACGCGCACATCTTCGATGCGCTTGACCGCGCGGGCGCTGGCATCACCCGCCATGTCTTGGCTGAATTCTTGGTCTCTGAAAACCGTCAGGCCTTCTTTCAGGGACAACTGAAACCAGTCCCTGCAAGTGATGCGGTTGCCGGTCCAGTTGTGAAAGTATTCGTGCCCCACCACGCTTTCGATGTTGCCGAAATCCATGTCGGTGGCGGTGGCGGGGTTGGCCAACACATATTTGGTGTTGAAAATGTTGAGGCCCTTGTTTTCCATTGCGCCCATGTTGAAGTCGCTGGTGGCGACAATCATGAAGCGTTCCAAATCAAGCGGCAGACCAAAGCGCGCCTCGTCCCATGCCACGCTGGCCATGAGCGAGTTCATGGCGTGTTCGGTCTTGTCCAAATCACCGGGGCGCACAAAAACTTGCAACAGGTGTTCTTTGCCAGAGCGGCTCAAGATGCGCTGTTCGCGAGCCACCAACTGGCCTGCCACCAAGGCAAACAAGTAGCAGGGTTTTTTGTGTGGATCGACCCACTTGGCAAAGTGGCGGCCGTCTTCCAGCAAGCCTTGCTCGACCAAGTTGCCGTTGCTCAACAGCACGGGATACTGGGCTTTGTCGGCACGCAAGGTGACGGTGTAGCTGGCCATCACATCGGGACGGTCCAAGAAATAGGTGATGCGCCGGAAACCTTCGGCTTCACACTGCGTGAAGAACGAGTCATTGCTGACATAAAGACCCATCAATTGGGTGTTTTTTGAAGGGTTGCAGGTGGTAAAGATTTCCAGATCAAAACCGTTTGCGCCCCCTTCTTCTAAGCTGGGCAAATTCTCCAGCACCAGCTGCGAGCCGTCCATCTTGAACGAGGTTCCCGCTCCATTGACCAGCACCCGGGCCAAATTCAGCTCTTCACCATCCAAGCGCAGCGCTTGGGCGGGGACATCGGGGTTGCGGCGCAGCCGCATTTTGTTGAGCACTCGCGTTTTGGTGGGATCGAGGTCGAATGTCAGGTCGACGGTGTCAATCCAGAACGCCGGGGCGGCATACGCCTCCCGGTGAATTGCGGTCGCTTGTCCTTCACGCATCACTAACTCCGTTTTGGTTGAGGTCTGACAGGGTCAGAGGCCTTGTTTCAGTGAGGCTTCGATGAATGCGTCCAAGTCGCCATCGAGCACCTTTTGGGTGGCAGAAATTTCGACGTTGGTGCGCAAATCTTTGATGCGGCTGTTGTCCAACACATAGCTTCGAATCTGGTGTCCCCAGCCCACATCGGTTTTGGTGTCTTCTAACTTTTGCTGCTCTTCCAGACGCTTGCGCATTTCGAAGTCATACAAACGCGAGCGCAGCCGTTGCCACGCCACATCGCGGTTGCTGTGCTGGCTGCGGCCATCTTGGCACTGCACCACAATGCCGGTTGGGATGTGCGTCAGTCGCACCGCCGAGTCGGTTTTGTTGATGTGCTGGCCGCCCGCGCCGCTGGCACGGAAGGTGTCGGTGCGCACATCCGAGGGGTTGATGTTGATCTCGATCGAATCGTCGATTTCGGGATACACAAAAAGCGAGGCAAATGAGGTGTGGCGACCGCCCGAAGAGTCAAACGGGCTCTTGCGGACCAAGCGGTGCACCCCGGTTTCGGTGCGCAACAGACCAAACGCGTATTCGCCTTCGATTTTGAGGGTCGCGCCTTTGATGCCGGCGGTGTCCCCCGGTGTTTCGTCTTCCACGGTGGCTTTGAAGCCTTTGCGTTCAGCGTATTTGAGGTATTGGCGCAGCAACATGCTGGCCCAGTCGCAGGCTTCGGTGCCCCCTGCGCCGGCTTGGATGTCGACAAAGCAATTGAGGGGATCGGCCTCGTGGCGGAACATGCGGCGAAACTCAAGGTCTTCGACCAGTTTGGCCAATTTGCTGGCTTCGGCTTCGATGGTCAACAAACCCGTCTCATCGCCTTCGGCCTTGCTCATTTCAAAGAGCTCGAGGTTGTCGGCCAGCTCGGTGGTCAGGTTGGTGATGGTGACCACCACGCTGTCCAGCGCTTTCTTTTCTTTGCCCAGTTCTTGGGCTTTTTTCGGGTCGTTCCAGACCGTGGGATCTTCGAGAGATGCGTTGACGGTTCTCAACCGTTCAGACTTGGCATCGTAGTCAAAGATACCCCCGTAACTCGTGGGTACGAGCGGTCAGGTCAGTGAGGGAGGTGCCGATTTGGTTGATGTGTTCTGCGTCCATGGGAAAAGTATCCGGTTCGGTAAACCGGAGATTTTCTCATGAGTTGGTCCTACGACAGGCGCTGGCCGTCTTAAAACTGGCGGCCGTAGGAAAACATCAAGGCGGCATTTCCCAAAATTTTGAGCTGCACCGAATCATGGGGGCTCAGTTTGTAGCCCACAGCGGGAATGATGGCCGGATTGAAACCTTTGTAATTCAAAGGCACCTTGTTTTCATAAGGGGCGACATAGCCGTACATCAGGCCGGCCGTGACCTTGGCAAACAATTGCGGCACACCCAAGAGGTTGTTGTACTGTTGACCGGCGTAGACATACACCGAGGGCTGGCCAAACGAGTTGCTGAAAAAACTGACGCCACACAGACGATCACCGGGCAATTGCTCCTCCACGGCCACCAAGACCACGTGCTTGTGTTCGGGGTTGTTGCTGAAGTGGTAGGTGTAAGGAGAAAACATGAACTCCCCACGGTGCGAAGGCGCCGGTGCATTTTTCACGGCCAAGCCATTGGGGCAGTACCGGGCTGGGCCTTCAGATTGAGCGAAGGCAGCAGCGGCGCACAAAGACAAAGTCGCAGCAAGACCGAGTGGGCGAAAGAGGCGCATAGGGGTTGGGGAAAGCGTTGAATTGGCTGGGATTCTAAAGCCTCAAGCGGCGGTGAATTCTTCGATCAGCGCGGCCAACTCTTGGGGCTGATCGTGGTGCAGCATGTGTCCCGCATCTTGAATCACGGCGAGGGTCAGGCTGGGCACACTTCTCAAGCGCTCATGAAATTCTTCGAGCGTGTAGCGCCCTTTCCACCATTGCCCCAAAGAGTCGTCGGAGGCTTCGACAGCCAGCACGGGTGCCGTGATGCGGCTGTACATCGCCAAGGCTTCTTCCACATGGAACAAATAGGGGTTGACCACTTTGTGCGCGGAGTCGCCCAAAATTTGCCACTGGCCATCGGCCCCAGGCTTTGCCCAATGCTGGGCCAACCAATCGGCTTTGTCTTGTCCCAAGCGCCGGTTGGTTTTCATGAGGCGAGAGGCCACGCCTGCGGCATCGGCATAGGGTTTCAGGTTGTTTTCGCCTTGACGCTGTGCTTTGAGCTCGTCCAACCATTGGCTCATGCGGCCAGGCGCTTGGGCCGGGCGTGAGGTTGGTAAGCCAAAGCCTTCTAAATTGACCAGTCGGCGAATGCGCTCTGGCCGAGCACCGGCATACATCATCACCACATTGCCCCCCATGCTGTGGCCCACCAAGTCGATGGCTTGGCCGGGGGAAATCGCGTCCAGCAAAGCGTCCATGTCGGCCAAATAGTCGGGGAACCAATAGCTGTCGGTGGCGGGCGCTTCGGTCAAGCCGTAGCCGCGCCAATCCATGGCGATGATCGGGCGCTTTTGCACATAGGCTTCGCTGAAGGCATCCACCATGAATTGCCAAGAGGCGGCGACATCCATCCAGCCGTGGGCCAGCACCAATGGGGCGGCGCCTGTTGCAGAATTTCCCCACTGACGCACGTGGTAACGGCATCCGCGCAGGGGCACCCAAAAGCTGTGAGATTCGCGTTGAACTTGGTACATACTTTCGATCATAAGGAGACAAAACATGAGCGTCAGTCGCCATCAGGACCGCAGCACCCGCGTCAACCCTGACCGCTACAACGCCCTGCACCAGGGCTTTGGCTGGAAAGTGCCGCAGCACTTCAACATGGCCGAGGCCTGCTGTGGGCAATGGGCCGCCCAAACCCGCACGGCCCAGCGCACCGCGGTGCAGGAGCATGTGGCGGGGCAAGGCTTGGGCCGCAGCTGGACGTTTGCCCAACTGCAAGGCGATGCCAACCGCTTGAGCCGGGTTTTAAAGGCACGCGGGGTGCAGCCCGGAGATCGGGTGGCGATCGTGATGCCCCAGCGCTTTGAAACCGCGGTGGCCTACATGGCGGTGTTGCAAATGGGCGCCGTGGCCATGCCCTTGTCCATGCTGTTTGGCCCTGATGCGTTGTCGTTTCGCCTGCAAGACAGCCAGACGCGTGTCGCGGTGTGTGACGAGTCCACTGTGCAAGCCTTGCTCGTAGCCAAGAAAGAATGTCCCGAATTGCAAACCTTGATAGGGGTGGGCGCAGCAGGCACGCAGGCGGATCTGGCTTATGAGTCCGCCATGGCCCAGAGCACCGCCACCTTCTCGCGGGTGAAGACCTTGGCCGAAGACCCTGCGGTGTTGATTTACACCAGCGGCACCACGGGCAATCCCAAGGGGGCCTTGATTCCCCACCGTGCCCTCATCGGCAATCTCACGGGTTTTGTGTGCAGCCAGAACTGGTTTGGCTTTGATCCCGACCGACCTGAGCGGGTGTCGAAAGCGGTGTTTTGGTCACCCGCCGATTGGGCTTGGACAGGGGGCTTGATGGACGCATTGCTGCCCAGCCTTTATTTTGGTCGCCCCATCGTGGCCTTCAACGGTCGATTTGACCCAGAGACCGCATTTGAGATTTTGCAAGCGCACCAAGTGACGCACACCTTTTTGTTCCCCACGGCGCTGAAGGCCATGATGAAGGCGGTGCCGGTGGTGCACGGGCGCTACCGCCTGCAGCTGCAAGCCATGATGAGTGCCGGCGAAGCGGTGGGGGACGCGGTGTTTGACTATTGCCAACAACAGTTGGGCGTCACCGTCAATGAGATGTTTGGTCAAACCGAAATCAACTACGTGGTGGGCAATTGCGCCCGCTTGTGGCCGGCAAAACCCGGCAGCATGGGCAAAGGCTATCCGGGCCATCAGGTCGGCGTGATCGATGAGGCCGGCCGCTTGTGCCCCCCTGGTGTGGCCGGCGAAGTGGCGGTCAACCGGTTTGATGTGCATGGCCATCCCGATCCGGTGTTTTTTTTGGGGTACTGGCGCAACGACAAAGCCACACACAACAAATACACCGGCGATTGGTGCCGCACCGGCGACATGGCGGTGGCTGACGAAGACGGCTACCTCTGGTACCAAGGGCGCACCGACGACATGTTCAAGTCGGCCGGCTACCGCATTGGCCCCGGTGAAATTGAAAACTGTTTGGTCAAGCACCCCGCAGTGGCCAATGCGGCGGTGGTGCCCAAGCCCGACAAAGACCGCGGTGCCTTGGTCAAAGCCTATGTGGTTTTGTCGCCGCTGTGGTTGGGACGCAGGCCAAAAGGGGCCGGGCAGGCGGCGTTTGACGATGACGTGCGTCAGAGCTTGCAAGCGCATGTGCGGGGCTTGTTGGCGCCTTATGAATACCCCAAAGAAATCGAGTTCATCGACCAACTGCCCATGACCACCACGGGCAAAGTGCAACGCCGTGTGTTGCGTTTGCAAGAGGAGGCGCGAGTCACCCCAGTGCCAGGGATCGGGCTTGAGCCATGACAAAATAAGACGGCGGCGCTGGCAGACCCTTGAACCGATGCATCTAGGTGAGAAAGGTTTTCAAGCCCCCGTCCTCCCTTGCTGAAGTTCACCACAGGAAACCCCATGAAACTCGTTCAACTCGGTCAATCTGACTTGCATGTAACCCCGGTCTGTTTGGGCACCATGACATTTGGTGAGCAAGTCAATGAAGCCGACTCCCACGCCATCTTGGACCGATCGCTCGAGGCGGGCATCAACTTCATTGACACCGCAGAGATGTATGCCGTGCCTGCCACAGAGGCCACATGTGGCTTTACCGAAACCTATATTGGCAACTGGTTCGCCAAGCACCCCGGCGTGCGTCAAAAAATGGTGCTGGCCACCAAAGTGGCCGGTCCTTCTCGCGGCATGCCCTGGATTCGCGATGGCTCGGGCATGACCGGCCAAGACATCTTGAGCGCATGCGAAGGCAGTTTGCGTCGGCTGAAAACCGATGTGATCGACCTGTATCAAATCCACTGGCCCGAGCGCCATGTGCCCGCCTTTGGCATGGTTTATTTTGATCCCGCCAAAGACAAATCACTCACCCCGATTCGTGAGCAACTGGAGGCCTTGGCCAAGTTGGTGAAGGCCGGCAAGGTGCGTTACATCGGCTTGTCCAACGAAACACCTTATGGGGTGCACGAGTTTGTTCGCCTGGCTGAGCAACATGGCTTGCCCCGAGTGGCCACCGTGCAAAACCCCTATTGCTTGGTGAACCGCACCTACGACAACGGCTTGGACGAAACTTGCCACCGTTTGCAGGTCTCGATGTTGGCTTATTCGCCCTTGGGCTTTGGTCTGTTGACTGGCAAATACGACCAGGTCGATTTGACGGGCCCGCTGATCCCCGATGGCGGTCGCATTGCGCGTTATGACTCGATGCGCAAACAGCGTTGGGGCCGACCTGAAGCCTTGGTGGCGGCCCGCCGCTACAACCAATTGGCACGTGACCACGGCATGACCCCGACCCAAATGGCGCTGGCATTTTGCTACCACCGCTGGAGTGTGGCCAGCACCATCATTGGGGTCACCTCGGTGGCGCAGTTGAACGAAGATTTGGCCGCATGGGCCACCGAATTGAGCCCCGATGTGCTCAAGGCCATCGACGCCATCCGTTGGGAAATGCGCGACCCAGCACTGTGATTTGGCGGCATGGCCAAGAAAGACAAAGTCAGCGAAACCCCGGCCACGGCGCTCCTGCGCGCGCACGGGGTGGACTTCACAGAGCACAGCTACGAGTATCTTGAGCACGGCGGTGCGCAGCACAGCGCCCAAGTGCTTGGCATGGACCCCTTCAGCGTGGTCAAAACCTTGATCATGCAAGACCAAGACGCCCAGCCCTTGGTGGTCTTGATGCATGGCAACCGCAAAGTGTCGACCAAAAATTTGGCCCGGCAATTGGGATTAAAAGCCATTGAGCCTTGTGCGCCCGAGGTGGCCAATCGGCACAGTGGGTATTGGGTGGGCGGCACATCGCCTTTTGCCACTCGGCGTGCCATGCCGGTTTACATCGAAGAAAGCATCTTGGCCTTGCCGCGCATTTGCATCAATGGTGGCCGTCGTGGCTATTTGGTGGGCCTCGACCCTCAAGTGTGTGTGCGTCTGTTGAATGCAAAAGCGGTGAACTGCGCACTGGCAGAATAACTACCGTTCGATCAACGCGGAAAAATAAAAATGATGGATTTCCTGTTGCCAGCACTTGCCGTGCTGGTCAGTTATTTGATGGGTTCGCTCAGTTTTGCCGTGATCATCAGCCGATGGATGGGCCTGAGTGATCCCCGCAGCTACGGCAGCAAAAATCCCGGTGCCACCAATGTGTTGCGCTCCGGCAGCAAAAAGGCCGCTATTTTGACTTTGCTGCTCGATGCGGTGAAGGGTTGGGTGCCGGTGGCGTTGGTGTTGGCCTTTGGTGCGCCTTACGGCTTGGGTGTCGGGGTGGCCGCCTTGTGTGGCTTGGCCGCTTTTCTGGGCCATTTGTTCCCGGTGTTTTTTGGTTTTGTCGGGGGCAAAGGCGTCGCCACGGCGGTGGGTGTGTTGATGGGCGTGAATGGGGGCTTGGCCTTGGCCACGGTGTTGAGCTTTGCCATCGTGGTGTATTTCAGCCGCTACGTGTCATTGGCCTCGATCGTGGCAGCCGTTTTTGCGCCGGTGTTTTATCTGTTTGGCGACGGGGTTGCTTGGGATGCAAATGGCACCGAAGTGTTCAGCCTGGCGGTGATGGCCATCTTGCTGGTGTGGCGGCACCGCGAGAACATCAACCGATTGATCGCGGGCACCGAGTCTCAATTGGGGCAGAAAAAAGCATGAGCCAAGATTTGCAAAGGTTGCACGTGGCCGCAAGGTACAGCGAGGCGGCTGTTTTCAACGGCGTGGTCTATCTGGCTGGCATGGTGCCCGAGTGCGAGGCCACCGACATCCGCAGCCAAACTGCCGATGTGCTGCGCCAAGTTGAGCTGCGTTTGGCCGAAGCCGGCAGTGACAAAACCCGCATCTTGCGCACGCAGATTTATCTGAAAGACATCGCTGACATTTCGGCCATGAATGAAGTCTGGGACGCTTGGGTGGTGACCGGCAGCGCCCCGCCCAGAGCCACCGTTGAGGCCGCACTGGCTGACCCAACTTACCGCATAGAAATAGTGGTCACTGCGGCGCAAAAGCGCTGAACAGCAGCGCAACAAAAAGGGCCTCCGAAGAGGCCCTTTTTCGTTTGAATTTTTTCGATTTAGGTATTTCGATTCAGGTATTTCGATTCAGGTGTTTCGATTCAGGCGTTTCGTCCCAAACCTTTTTGGGTCCCTGGATTACATCCGTTCAAAGATGGCGGCAATGCCTTGACCGCCGCCAATGCACATGGTCACCAAGGCATAGCGACCCTGCACGCGTTGCAACTCGTGCAAGGCTTTCGCGGTGATCAAGGCGCCGGTGGCACCGATCGGGTGACCCAGTGAAATGCCCGAGCCATTGGGGTTGACCTTGGCCGGGTCCAAGCCCAGCTCACGGGTCACGGCGCAGGCTTGGGCCGCAAAGGCTTCGTTGGCTTCGATCACATCCAAATCGTTCACACTCAGGCCGGTCTTTTTCAGCACCGCTTGCGTCGCCGAGATGGGGCCCACCCCCATGATCTTGGGGTCGAGCCCGGTGTGTGCATAACCCACCAAACGGGCCATGGGCTTGGCGCCACGGGCCTTGGCGGTGCCCGCTTCCATGAGCACCAGGGCGGCTGCAGCATCGTTGATGCCCGAGGCATTGCCCGCGGTCACGGTGCCGTTTTCTTTCAGAAAAACCGGCTTGAGTTTGGCCATGTCTTCGATCTTGCAACCGGCGCGGAAGTGTTCGTCGGTGGCGTAGGCCACATCGCCTTTTTTGCTCTTCAGCATGACCGGGACAATTTGGTCTTTGAAGTAACCGGCAGCAGTGGCGCGCTCGGCGCGGTTGTGGCTTTCTACGGCCAGTGCGTCTTGCATTTCGCGGGTGATGCCGTATTTGGCCGCCACATTCTCCGCCGTCACGCCCATGTGGATGGTGTGGAAGGGGTCATGCAAGGCGCCCACCACCATGTCGACCATCTTGGTATCGCCCATGCGTGCGCCCCAACGCGCACTCAGGCTGGCGTAGGGGCCTCGGCTCATGTTTTCGGCGCCACCACCGATGGCGATGTCACAGTCGCCCAGCAAAATCGACTGGCTGGCATTGACGATGGCTTGCAGGCCCGAGCCGCACAAACGGTTCACGTTGAAGGCGGGTGTGCTTTCAGCGCAGCCGCCGTTGATCGCCGCCACGCGCGACAAATACATGTCTTTGGGTTCGGTGTTGACGACATGGCCAAACACCACATGGCCGACGTCTTTGCCGTCGGTGGCGGCGCGGGACAAGGCCTCGCGCACCACTTGCGCCGCCAATTCGGTGGGCGCGATGTCTTTCAGGCTGCCGCCGTAAGTACCAATGGCGGTGCGCACACCGCTGACCACAACAACTTCACGACTCATGGGATGTCTCCAGAATTTAAGAATAGAAATAACAAACCGCAAACAGTGTCAGGCGCAATCACTACATTGACCTGACAGCCCAGCAAGACGCCGGGCTAAGCATTCAGCCCCGCACGTCGGCGATCGGCTGTTGGCCAAAATCTGGCCGGGCCAGATACGCCAAAACCTGTTGGGCCGCTTGCTGGGGGGTGCTGAGCAGGCCCTTGTCTTTGAGCTGCTTGAACCGGTCTTGGTCAGGGAACGCGTCAGGGTTTGCGCCCCGCAGTTGCACCTGCATGTCGGTGTCAATGACTCCAGGGGCCAAAGAGCAAACGCGCGCGCCGTGCGGCTTGAGGGCTTCGTCCATCGCCAAGCAACGGGTGAAATGGTCCATGCCCGCCTTGGCCGCGCAATAGCCGGCTTGCGAAGCCATGGGATTGCGCCCCAATCCGGAAGAAATATTGAGCACTCGGCGAGGCGCATGCCAGTGCTCTGTGGCGCCCAAAAACGCAGCGCACAACTGCATGGGGGCTTCCAATCCCACCCGCAAGGCTTGCGCCAGATCGTGGGGATCGGCTTGGCTCAAAGGCCCAATGCGGGGAATCACGCCCGCGTTGTTGATCAGCGTCGCGCTGGCGTAAGCCGAAGGGTCTAAGTCATCCAGCCAATCCTTCAACTGCCGGCTGGCGCGCGGTCCATCGGCCAAGTCCAGCGTCCACTGAGTCAAGGCACAAGAGGCTTGCTGGGCGGCGGTGGTCAGTGTGTCGTTGGCCTGCCTTGAAATGCACAGCAGTTGGTGATGCGGAGCGAGCAATTGCTGCGCCATGGCCAAGCCCATGCCTCGGGAGGCGCCGGTCAAGATGTAGAGGTGTGTTGTCATGGCTGAAATGTGCGCGAAAAAACGGGGTCCACAGTTGCCGCAGATGACAGATCAATGGCCCTGCGTGGCCCTGATCCGATTGACTTGCAGCGGGGTGACCTCGCTGGCCTGGTTGCCCCATTGGGTACGCAAGTGGGTGAGGACAGCGGAAATGTCACGGTCGTCCAACTCCAAAACGGCGGGGGGCATTCCAAAAGGCCGAGGGTGCCCTGCCGTGGCGGGCCCATAGCCCCCGTACAAAACCATTTGCACCAAATTGGTCGGGTCGTTCAGCAGCACGGCGCGGTTACCCGCCAGCGCCGGGTAGGCGACTTGACCCGAGGGCATGGTGACGCCTTGCCCCTGCTCACCGTGACATTGCACGCAATGCCGTTCGTAGACTTTGAGCCCTTTTTCTGCGGTCATCGCCCCGACTTGCGCACGCGGTGCGGGGGGGCTTGGCTGGGTGTTTTGTTGTGCGCGGTGTTGCAGGTAGACCGCCATCGCCCGCAAATCTGTCTCGCTCATGTATTGGGTGCCATGCTGCACCACCTCGGCCATGGGCCCGCTGGTTTGGGCATGGGCAGACTCGCCGGTGCGCAGCAATTGCACGATGCGGGGCAAGGGCGTGCTGGCCAAGCCGGTCTCGGCATCGCGGGTCAGGTCGGGGGCGTACCAGTTGATCACCGGCATCAGCCCGCCCGACAAATCGTGCACTTCGCCACTGGCCCCGAGTGCATTGCGTGGGCTGTGGCAGGCCGCGCAATGGCCCAAACCGGTGACCAGATAGGCGCCGCGGTTCCATTCAGCGGTTTGTGCAGGGTCGGCTTGGAACGGCGTGGGCTTGAAAAACAGCGTGCGCCAAACCGCCAATGCGGCTTGGGTGCCTACGGGCCACACCAAGGTGTGCGCGGGGGTGGGCTGGTGGACAGGGGGCAAGCTTTGGAAAAACGCCAGCAGATCGTCGCTGTCTGAGCGGGTGATGACACTGGTGTGGTTGTAGGGAAAAGCGGGCGCCAGCAAGCGCCCGTCGCGGGAACGGCCGTGGTGCAAGGCTTGCCAGAAATCTTGTGTTGTCCAGCGGCCAATGCCCGTCTCGTTGTCGGGGGTCAAGTTGCTGCTGTAAACCGCGCCAAACGGCGTCTCAATTCGGCGACCCCCCGCCATGGACGGCAATCCGCGCGCACTGTGGCAGGCCACGCAGTTTCCCGCCCGCGCCAGATATTGGCCGCGTTCGATGCTTGCCTTTTTTTCGAAGTCACTCCGTTCGGCTAAATCCGTGAGGGCGGGTGTCGGGCGGGCAGACAGGCGCCAAGTGTCGCCCCAGTTGTCCCACACCACGCCAATGGCCAATGCAGCCACAGCCAAGCACAAGCCTGAAACAAGACGGCCCATCAGGCGGTTGTTCATGGCGTGCCTTTCGTGGCCACTGGCAACTCAGGGGCGCTGCCACAGCGCAGGGCGGCTGGCAAGGCGGGGCCTGCCGGAGGTCGCGCTGCGGCTTGGGTGTCGGCCGGCAAGGGCTGGCGTGCCAGCCAACTTGAAATGGCAATCAAGTCTTCGGGCGGGATGCGTTTGACCACCTCGGCCATGCAATCGGGCGCATGGGCCTTGCGCTGCCCGGTCTGCCAAGCGCCCAATTGCGCATTCAGATAGTCAAGGGGCAGCCCCAGCAAACCGGGCACATGGGGTTGCACCCCCGTCAGGCGCACACCATGGCACTGCGTGCAAGCGGGCAGACCTCGGGCGGCATCGCCTTGGGTGACCCATTGCTGACCGCGGGCCAATCGTTCGGCCGATATCGCATTGCTGGCGCTGGGCGCAGGGTAGGGCAATGACAGCGCGGCAAAGTACCGTGCCATCTCGGCCATGTACTCGTCTGAGAGGGGGTCGATCAGGCGCGTCATCAACTCATAGTGGCGGCGGCCTTGCGCAAAATTGCGCAATTGGTTGTGTAAATATCCGGCGGGTTTGCCCGCCAGGCGGGGGTAATACCCGTCGGGCCCAGCCCGGCCTTGGTCGCCATGGCAGGCGGTGCAAGCGCGGGTTCGCTCGGCCATAGAGTCTTCAAACCGTGCCGTTTTCGCCGTCTCTGAGCGTGGGCTGGCGGGCGCAGCAACCGGCGCGGCCGTCTGAGCCCAGACGCTCACGCACAGCAGCCAGAGCCCGCTGGCGATGCCAATATTTATCAAATTCATCAACTTCAAAGGACGCCTCATGCCTTGAAGATAACCGAAGCGGCGACAATATCGGGTGATGCTGCTGGTCCAATGGGCTTCAGCGGTCTTTGTTTTCAGAGCTATTTCTCCATTTCACACCCACCATGTCCGATATCCAAGTTCGCTTCGCCACCCTGAAAGACGCGCCCGCCGTGGCGGCATTGCATGTGAAGGCCTGTCGCGCCGCCTATGCGGGACAGGTCCCCGACACGCATTGGGACGCCACCCCCATGCCCAAGCGGGTGTCGTTTTGGAAAGAAGCCATTGAATACGGCGAGCCGCAAGTCATCGTGGCCACCGAAGGCGCAGATGTTGTGGGCTTTGTCGGTTTTGATCGCTCCCGCGATCCCAAATCAAAAAACACCACCGGTGAAATTTGGGCGATTTACGCGGCGCCTGAGCGTTTGGGCCAAGGCATTGGCTTGGCCTTGTGGGATGCGGCGCGCGAAGGACTTGAAGACGAAGGATGCACCGAGGTCACGGTGTGGTTGCCTTTGTTGCACGAACAAACATTGCGTTTTCACGACCTTGCTGGCTTCAAGCGCGAGATGAACACCGCCCGCACCGTGCCTTTGGGCGGTGTCAAGGTGGAAGAAGTGCGCTTGAAACGCAAGCTGGCTTGATGAACGGCCATCGGCCATCGGCCTGACTTTGGCCCCCGCTGACCGCCCTCACCGCATGTCCATGAGCCCGCCGGGAGCCCGTATTTTGTTGGCCCCCATGGAAGGGTTGTTGGACCACACCTTGCGCGACATGCTGACGCGGGTGGGGGGCGTGGACCTGTGTGTCTCTGAGTTCATTCGGGTCACCAACACCGTGTTGCCCCGGCGTGCTTTCATTCGCGTGGCCCCTGAGTTGCTGAACGACAGCCGCACGGTAGCAGGGGTGCCCGTCAAAGTGCAGTTATTGGGGTCTGACCCCGATTTATTGGCGGCGAATGCCGTGGCTTTGGCAGAGTTGGGCCCGGCGGGCATTGACTTGAATTTTGGTTGTCCAGCCAAGACCGTCAACCAGCACCGCGGAGGTGCGGTTTTGTTGGACGAGCCCGAGTTGGTGGGGCAGATCGTGGCCGCTGTGCGCCGCGCTGTGCCGGCGCACATTCCGGTCTCGGCCAAGATGCGCTTGGGCTACAACGACGACACGCGCGCCGAAGAGTGCGCCCTGGCCATAGAAGCGGCCGGCGCCAGTGAACTGGTGGTGCATGCCCGCACCAAGGCGCATGGTTATCGACCCCCTGCCTACTGGGAGCGCATTGCCGACTTGCGCCAATGTGTGCGTTTGCCCATCGTGGCCAATGGCGAAATCTGGACGCTGGCAGACGCCTTGCGTTGCCGTGCCGTGACCGGCTGCGATCGCTTGATGATTGGGCGTGGCATGGTGGCCGATCCGGGTTTGGCCTTGTCGATTGCGCAGCACGATGCTTTGGGGTCTTCAGGCGCCCTGACGAGTGCCGTGGCCTGGAGCCAAATCGTGCGTTTGATGCGCTTGTTTTGGCAGGGCATCGCGCTCAGGGTGGCACCGAGGCACCGGGCGGGACGTCTCAAACAATGGCTGAACTATTTGCGCCGTGTTTATCCGGAGGCGCAAGAGGCGTTTGACCAATTGCGGTTGCTGAACGATCCGGCAAAAATTGAGCAGTGGCTGGCCCTTCAGGCGCCAGACGGCAGCCCCAAGTGACGGGCCACTTCAGCGCGCAGCTGAGCCAGCTGGGGCGCAATTTTTGAATACGCCGCCTTGACGTCTGCGGGCGCACCTTGTTTGCTGAGCTGTTCGACCTGCACCACCGCATCGACCAAACTGTCCACACAAAACACGGGGGCGAACCCCTTGAGTTGGTGCAACAAAAAATTTGCACTGGGGATGTCCCCCGCCTCTAAATGCGTGGCAATGCGGGGCAAGTCATCCCCCAAAGTTTGGTGCAAGGTGTGCAGCAGGGTGTTCACCCCGTCTGCATCGCCAATGAATTCCATGGCCCGTTCAACAGACAGGTATTGGGGCGCAAGCGGGGCGTGCATAGGGGCTTCCTTAGGGTGAGGTCTTCATGGCGTGACCGCTGAAGTGTCCAGCAAAGCGGCCAGACCCCTCTCGGGTTCAAAGCGTTTGTTTTTGAACATCAGCCGGGTCGGCCCCGGAAACGCCCGCTGCCGAACCGAATGCTGGGGGTCGCCGGGATAGCAAATGGTGCGAATGCCGTCTTGGTCAAACGGCTCGGGCTCAATGATGGGCGGTGGACGACGATGGGCCTCTGCGAGGGCGCTGGCGGTGTCTGCATGGCGGGCCAATTGCACCAAGCCCATGATTTGCGGTGGCGCCAACTCGATCTGGTGTTCCCAGTAGCGCACCAAGGCTTCGCGAGGGGTGGTCCACCAAGCTTCCGTGGTCTCGTGGTTGTCGTGTTCGGCGGTTTGGCCTTCAGGCACTCGGGCGATGAAAAAGCGGGTGTCAAAACGTTTACTGGTCACCGAGGCCTGGCGCGGCGTGATCCAGCGCGTCCAAGGGACCAAATCGTGTGTGTCGAGTTGCAGAGACAGTGATTGGATGGCGGCCGACCAACTGAGGCCTTGGTCCAAAGCGTTTTTCAGGGTGTGCAGGCCGGCCTTGCGGTCGGGCCCTTGGCCCAGAAAAATACGGCATTCTTCAAACGCTTCACGCACCGCGGCGACAAACAGCCCGGCCGCTTGGGGCGGGCTCAGTTCGGGTTCGCACAGGCGTTGGTGCAGGGTGGCCACATCTTGGCTGAGGCACTGCAACAAGCTCGGATGTTGGTCCGCGGTGTCGAGTTTGCCACCCGGAAACACATAAGCACCACCGAGCACATTGGAGGCTTGGTGCCGCTTGAGCAAGAGCACTTGCAGGCCGTGTGAACTGTCACGCAGCAAGACCACCGAGGCCGAGTCCAAGGGGGGCGTGGTGATGATGTCGGTATGGAGTTCCATGTGAAGCTGTCAATCGTGCAACACCTGAGTGGTGTGGCCTGTTTTAAAGTCGGGTGCCATGTCAGTGGGCATCAGGTTAGCAGATCAAACGGGTCAGACCTGTCGCCGAATAAACCCTATTCAACAAGGAAAAACCCATGAGCATCGATTTCAAAGGCCGCGTCGCCATCGTTACAGGGGCTGGCGGTGGCTTGGGCAAACAACACGCCTTGGCCTTGGCCGCGCGGGGCGCCAAAGTGGTGGTCAACGATTTGGGCGGTGATGTGCATGGGGTGGGCGGCACGGTGTCAGCAGCGCAAGCCGTGGTCGATGAAATCCGCGCGGCGGGCGGCGAGGCCATGGCCAATGGCGCCTCGGTGACCGACTTTGATGCGGTGAAAGCCATGGTGCAGCAGACCATGGACGCATGGGGCCGGGTGGATATTTTGGTGAACAACGCGGGGATATTGCGTGACAAGAGTTTTGCCAAGATGGCCTTGGACGACTTCAAGTGGGTCATGGAGGTGCATGTCATGGGCGCGTTCCATTGCACGCAAGCGGTATGGCCGATCATGCAGGCGCAAAACTACGGGCGCATTGTCATGACCACCTCGTCCAGTGGCTTGTATGGCAATTTTGGGCAGGCCAATTACGGCGCCGCCAAGATGGCCTTGGTGGGTTTGATGCAAACCTTGTCCATCGAAGGTGAAAAACACCACATCCGGGTGAACTGCTTGGCCCCGACAGCCGCCACACGCATGACCGAAGGCTTGATGCCCGAGCAGGTGTTGCAAGCCTTGGAGCCGCGTGCGGTGGTGCCCGCGATGTTGGTCATGGCCAGTGAAGACGCGCCCAACCGCAGCATCCTGTGTGCTGGGGCCGGCAGCTTTGAAGTGGCGCACATCACCTTGACGCAAGGCGTGCATTTGGGCACTGGCCCGGATGTGCCCGAGCGACTCGCCGCATCACTGGCGCAGGTGATGGACCGACAGGGCGAGTCCGTGCCGCGCTCGGGATCGGAGCAAGGGACGTTGGAAGTGGGCAAGGCCATGAAAGCCTTGGCGGGGCAGTGAGCCGTTGCGGCAGACTGCCATCGGCTGATGCCTTCCCATGCAATCACCCGGCTGATCCCCATCTGCGGATGCAAGCCCCTTTGTTGGAGCAATTGATGAAACCCTTGTTGATGGGCATGTTGTTCATGGCCCACCTGATTTCCTCCGCGTGGGCACAAGCAATTCCGACGCATGCGGCGGGCTTGAGTGAGGAGTTGCTGGAAGTCCACATCGATGGCGGCACACAGCGGGCTGTCATTTCACGCCGCCAGGGCCAATCTGTGCCTGCCAAGTTGCTGGTGCTGCTGCCGGGTTACCCCTCTGTGGTGCGCCCCGAGATGGGTCAGGGGGTCATGATGAGCAGCGCCTTGACGGGTAATTTTTTGATTCGCGCACGCCGGCATCTGGTGACTGAAAAAGTGATGACGCTGTTGGTCGACTGTCACAGCCAAAAGGGGGACATGTGCAGCCCTGAATACCAAGCCTCCAAAGAGCGCTACCTGCATGTGAAAGCGGTCATCGATGCGGCCAAAGCCAAGTTTCCTGCGGTCAAAGAGGTGTACTTGCTTTCGACCAGCATGGGCTCTATCTCTTCTGCGTTCATCGCCCTGAATGGTCAGCAAGAGTTTGCGGGCGTTATCCATACCGCCTCGATTGATCCGACGGTGCCCAAGTCCTATGTTCAGCTGAAGAATTTTGACTACGCTGCGATCAAGACGCCACAAGCGTTCATCCATCATGTCGAGGACCCTTGCGTTCTGACTTCTTACGCTTACATCCGAACTGTCGCCGAAAAATACAAAGTGCCCTTGGTTTCAGTTTCGGGGGGAAGTGATTTTCAAGGACACCCTTGCCAAGCGTTCACCCAGCATGGGTTCAGAAACAAAGAAACAGTGGTCATGCGGCATGTTCTGAAAATGCTCGACACCTTGCCTTGGGAGTCCGTCGATTTGCAATGAGTGGCCCCGCAGCGACGGCCGAGAAAAATTCAGAGCTTGGACGCTAAAAAATCCAACACCATTTTCTGCAATTTTTGCCGCGTATCGGCCGAGGCGCCTTGTGATCGATAGAACATCCGACCACCAGAAAGCTGCCGAGAGGATGAAGAAAAATCAGCAAACATCATTCCGTGTCCACCGCCTTCGATCAATTCAAAACGCACATCTTTGCCTTTGCTCTTGAGGGTTTCATACCAACCCATGGGGGAAGGCATGGGATTGAAGGGGTTGCTTGTGCGGTGGCAGCTCAGTGCAAAGCCTTCTGGCGCCAAAGGATAGTGATCGTTGTAGCCGCAGGGCATTGCTCGCAGATGCATCCAATCATCCTGTCGTAATCCTCCATAGTTGTCTGCGGAACCGTAGAGCAGCAGGACCGGCACTTTGATGTCATCAGGAAAACCAATGCCTGCAGAAGGCCCGCCTTCCGCAATAACGCCACGAACGTGAGCGCTGTCGACAGCACCCGCCATGTTGAGCGCTACAGCAGCACCATTGGACAAGCCCTGAATGAATATTTTTTGGGTGTCTACTTTTTCGTTTTGAATGGCCCAACGATAGGCGCCTAAGGTCGCCTTGAAGATCATTCTTTGCCGCCCACCATTGCTCATGAAATAGACCACAAGATCAGACCCCGTAGTCAAACCATTCATTTGAAAGGCGTCAAAAATCAGCGTGGCGTAGCCTTGTTGGTTCATCAATTTGGCGAAGTCACGTTCATAGCCACCCAAGCCGCCCCCGCCGTGCGCAATGATCACCAGTGGCGGCTTGGCGCCCCTTTTGGGTGCAAACAGAGTGGGCGTGTCCAGCCTGACAGATTTGTGGCAAGGATCAAACTCAGCCAAGGGGCCGATCACGGTTTTGACAGGACCCCGATCCACGATTTGGGTATCTTCTGGCGAAGATGGCTTGCAATCGCTTTGGGCCCACACGGAGCTGCCAAACAAAGCACCAATAAGAACGAGTGTTTTCAGCATTTTCATGGTGGTTGAGATATTTGGTTTGGTTTTCACATTTTAGGATCGAATCGTAAATTGGGTGGGGCCTCAGCATCCTTGTGTCATCCCATCTTCCGACGATCGGCACCACAAAGACACATTGATTTTGGCCCGCACCGATGCGGTGGCTGTCGAAGGTTTGGACGCGGCTTTAGAGCGTGCAGAGCGCTACTTGGAATGTGGTGTGGATGCACTGTTCATAGAGGCTCTGCGGTCCGATGAACAAATGAAGCTGGCATGCGCTCAATTTGCCGGTCGCGTGCCGCTGTTGGCCAACATGGTTGAAGGGGGTTTGACACCGGTTCAAAGTGCGACTGAATTGGGTGAACGCGGATTCAAAATAGTGATCTTCCCCGGCGGCACCGCGCGGGCTGTTTTGCATACCCTGCAAGGCTATTACGCCAGCCTGCACACCCACCAATCCACACGCCCATGGCAAGACAAAATGTTGAACTTTGAGGGGCTGAATGCCGTGATTGAAACCCCGCAATTGCTGGCTTTGGGGCAGCGGTATGAAGACGGTTCACAAAATTGAAAGCGCGTAGACCTTTTCAAGGTCGGTTTTGCATTTCTCGCGCCAACGCCTCGGCCAAGTCAATCACCGCCATGGCGTAGTAGCTGCTCCAGTTGTAGCGGGTGATGGCATAAAAGTTTTCGGTGCCGGCGACATAGCTGGGTGGATTGGGGCCATTGCGCAGTTCAATCAGCGCCAAGGGGCCCTGATGTGCCAGCGCAGCGCCCTCAAGCCCTGCGCCTTTGCCGGTAAAGCTGGCCACACTGAAGGTGGGCAAGATGTCAGGCGCCAGCAGGCTGTCCATGTCGGTTTGGCCGGGGGTGAGGGTGACGGGGTAGTGGGTGGGCATGCCCGGGCGCCACTGAAATGCTTTGAAATAATTGGCCACCGAGCCGATGGCATCGGCCGGGCTGGTGAAAAGGTCAATGCGCCCATCGCCGTCATAGTCCACTGCAAATTTGGCCCAGCTGGAGGGCATGAATTGGGGCAAGCCCAAGGCCCCGGCGTAGCTGCCCCGCACCGCCGCTGGGTTTGCGCCGCTGCGCGAAGTCAGCAGCAAAAATTGCTCTAACTCGCCGCGAAAAAACGCCTGCCGCTCAGCTGCTCGCGGGTGGGCTTGTGGAAAGTGAAAAGCCAGTGTGCCCAAGGCGTCGATGACGCGGAAATTGCCCGTGTTTTGTCCGTACAGAGTTTCAACGCCAATGATGCCAACGATGATGGCTGCAGGTACGCCGTAGTCTTGTTCGGCTTTTTCAAGCGTGGCTCGGTGCCGAAGCCAAAAGCGCACGCCCGCTTGGATCCTGACCGGTTCGATGAAGCGCGCGCGATAAGCCCCCCAATCTTTGGCGATCGGGCTGGCTGCAGGCAGCACCAGTTTTTCGACCAAGGGCAGTCTCTGCGCCTTTTGCATGTTTTTCTGCACCCATGCCGGATCGAGTTGCAGCCTTTGGGCCGCTGCTGTTGCCCATTGCGAGACTTCGATGTTTTGGCTCATGAGCGAATCGGCGGCCGCTGCAAGGGCTGGCGTATTCTTGTTGGGGCTGGGCTTTATGGCCGGTTTTTTCTTCGCTTGGCTTTTTGCCGGCTGCTTTATCTGAGACTTTTGGGCCGATTTTTGGGCTGAATTCTGGGTCGAATTTTGAGGCGTTTGGGCTTGCGCCAAACTCAGAGAAGGCCACAGCAAACCCATGCTCAGCAGGACTGCAAAAAATTGATTCAGGTGCATGGGGATCAACCACTGAAAAGGAAGAGAGAAAATACCAGCGGCGTCAGTTTAATCGCCTCCGGTGGCGAGGTGCCAAATAGGGAAATAGGCGTGATAAGCTGATTTGGAAAAGCGCAGCAGACCGACAACACACCAACAGTGCAGTGGCGCTGTTGAACCCTCAGGAAACCAAAATTTATGGGTGCGACAGGTTTTTTTACTCACCCCACATGCTGGAAGCATGAAATGGGTCCGGGACATCCTGAATGTCCTGAGCGACTGAGCGCCATCGAAGACCGTTTGTTGATCACCGGTCTCGACATGGCTTTGCAGCGCCGCGAGGCCGGCCCCGCGTCCTTGGCCGACATTGAGTTGGCGCATGGGCGGATGCATGTGGCGTCTTTGCGGGGTTTGGGTGATGTCTTGCGTGAAGACATGGCGGCCGGTGGACCGTCGCACATGGCCATCGACCCTGACACCTTGATCAATGCGCACACCTGGGACGCGGCTTTGTTGTCGGCGGGGGCCGCCATTGAGGCCACCGACGCGGTGTTGGCGGGCGAGCTAGAAAATGCTTTTTGTGCGGTGCGTCCCCCGGGGCATCACGCTTGCCGCGACAAAGCCATGGGGTTTTGCTTTTTTAACAATGTGGCGATTGCAGCCAAATACGCATTGGATCGGCATGGCTTGAAAAGGGTAGCGATTGTTGACTTTGATGTGCACCATGGCAATGGCACCGAAGACATCGTGGCGGGGGATGACCGCATTTTGATGGTGAGTTTTTTTCAGCATCCGTTTTATCCCGAAGGTGGATCGACTTCAACGGCCCGCAATTTGCTCAACTTGCCGGTGCCCGCTTACACCAAGGGCATGGACATTCGTGAGTTGATCGAGATGATGTGGTTGCCCCGCCTTGAAGCGCACAAGCCCGAGTTGATCTTGATCAGTGCGGGTTTTGATGCGCACCGCGAAGATGACATGGGCCAGATGGGTTTGGTGGAGCAAGATTACGCTTGGATCACCCAGCGCATCAAAGATATCGCCCAGCGGTTTGCCAAAGGGCGCATCGTGAGTTGTCTCGAAGGCGGCTACAACTTGAGTGCACTGGGCCGCAGTGTCGAAGCGCATTTGCGTGTTTTGGCCGATGTTTGAAGTGTCTTTTCTTAAACACCCCTTGACCCGTATCGAGAGAAGGAAATTCTGATGGCGAGCGTGAAGTCTTTGCACATTGCCGACCCACTGGCTTGGCTGGACACCTTGGCCACGGCCGATTCATTGCAGGTGGTGGGTGCTTTTGGGGTGTGCATCGCACTGGCTTGGGTGGCGGTTTGGTTGATGCGCCAAGCATTTGCTGCCCATGATTTGTCGGTCTTGCTGGGCCGCCGCTTGATTGATGGGGTCTTGTTCCCTACGATTTTGTTGGGCTTGACTTTTGCAGCGCAAACGCTTTTGACGGCAGACCATCCGATCGCGCTGTTTGATATTTTGTTGCCCGTTTGCATCTCCCTCGCTTTGATCCGGTTTGGCGTCAAAGTGTTGCAGGTGGCCTTTGGTGATGCGCCCTTTGTGCGGGTGTTCGAGCGCACGATTTCTTGGCTCGCTTGGTTGGCCGTGGTGCTGTGGGTGACGGGCATTTTGCCGCTGGTGTTGGACGAGTTAGACCAGATTCGCTGGAAAGTTGGCGGGTCTTTGTTGTCGGTACGCACGCTCATTGAAGGCGCGCTGACGGCTGGGGCGGTGTTGATCGTCACGCTGTGGATTTCAGCCGCGCTAGAGTCCCGCTTGCTCAAGTCGGCGACCGGCAGCGACTTGTCACTGCGCAAGGTGATCAGCAACACCGTGCGCGCTTTGCTCATGTTTGTCGGCTTGTTGCTGGCGCTGTCATCAGTGGGAATTGATCTCACCGCTTTGTCGGTGCTGGGCGGTGCGGTGGGGGTGGGCATTGGTTTTGGTTTGCAAAAACTGGCGGCCAACTATGTCAGTGGTTTTGTCATCTTGGCAGAACGAAGCATGCGCATTGGCGACGTCGTCAAAGTGGACCAATTTGAAGGGCGCATCACCGACATCAAAGCCCGCTACACCGTGATCCGTGCACCCTCGGGACGTGAGTCGATCGTGCCCAATGAGATGCTGATCACGCAGCGGATCGAAAATTTGTCCTTGTCTGACGCCAAAATCTCGCAAAGCACGGTGGTCACCGTGGTGCATGACGCGCCGGTGGAGCAAGTGATGGGCCTCTTGCTGCAGGCTTGTCAGTCGCAAGCGCGGGTCTTGCAAGAACCGGCGCCTTTGGTGGCCTTGTCGGCATTTGGCGCAGAGGGATTGGAGTTCACGGTGAGTTACTGGTTTGAAGACCCCGCGAGCGGACAACTGGGCTTGAAGTCGGACATCAATCTGGCGATCTTGCAAGCGCTGCGAGACCACGGCATCGCCATGCCTTATCCGCAGCGTCTGCTGCCCGCAGCGCCCAAAAACTGATGTTCAAAAACTGCCACATCAAAAATGCCACACACAACCGATGCGATCACCGGCTAGCCCGAACAGGATTTTTGAATCTTGAGGCATTTGCAAGGCAAAAAAAAGGCACACCCTCGGGTGTGCCTTTTTTGTCACAGGTGGCAGAAGCTCAGTCCATCATCGAGGGCAACCACAAGCTCAATTGCGGGAAGGCCAGCAAAATACCCAGAGTGATGATCAGCACCAAAACCATTGGCCAGACGCCACGGAAGATGGTGCCCAAGCCAACTTTGGGCAGCAAGGTGTTGAGCACAAACAGGTTCATGCCCACGGGCGGTGAGATCAGGCCGATTTGAATCACCATCACAATCAGCACACCAAACCACACAGGGTCAAAGCCAAGCTGTATCACGATGGGGAAGAACAAGGGAATGGTCAGCAGCACCATGGTGAGCTCTTCCATCACCGTGCCCAACAGCACATAAATCAGCATCATGGCGCCCACGATCATGATGGGCGACAGGCCCAAATGCGTGATCCATTCTTTCAGCTCAAACGGCAAGCTGGTGTAGTTCACAAAGTTGGCGAAGATGGTGGCGGCAATCAGCAGGGTGAACAACATGGCGGTGGTGCGCGCCGATTCCACCAGCACTTGCAGCAGCACTTCTTTGGTCAGTGCTTTGCGTGCCAGGGCGAACAAAAAGGCGCCCATCGCGCCCATGCCGGCGCCCTCGGTGGCCGTGAAAAAGCCGCCATAAATGCCGCCCAACACCAGCACCACCAAAAGCAGCACCCCCCAAATGCCTTTCACTGCAATCAGGCGTTCGCGCCAGCTGAACTTTTCACCTGCGGGCGCATGCTCAGGGTCGTGCCAAGTCATGAACATGACCGCCACCATCATCAAGAGCGCGGTCAAAATGCCGGGGATCACGCCCGCCGCGAACAACTTGCCAATGTGGGTCTCGGTGATGATGCCGTAAATCACCATGATGGTGGACGGTGGAATCATGATGCCCAAGGTGCCCCCTGCGGCGATCACGCCTGTCGACATGGCATCGCTGTAGCCCAGCTTTTTCATCGACGGGTAGGCCACTTTGCTCATGGTCGCAGCGGTGGCAATGGACGAGCCGCAAATGGCACCAAAGCCGGCGCACGCCGCGATGGTGGCATGCGCGAGTCCCCCTCGGCGGTGCCCAATGAAGGTGTAGGCCGCATGAAACAACTCGTGCGCCAAGCCGGCCCGTGCGACAAAGTTGCCCATCAAGATGAACAAGGGAATCACCGACAAGGTGTAGGCAAAACCGGTCTCATGTACCACTTGTGCGGTGCTGGCCAAGGCGGGCATCCAACCCCGGGTCAGGCCAATGCCCACGATGCCCACCAAGCCCATGGAAAAAGCCAAGGGCATGCGCATCAAGGCCAAAACAAAGATGGCCAAAAATCCCAACAGCGCTTCGGTCACAGAGTGCCTCCTTCGGTAGATTCTTCTTTTTCTTCTTCAGGGGAGAAGGCTTTGTAAAGATGCACCAAACCCGTCAAAGCACACAACACGCCCATGCCATGAATGAAAGGCGCTTTGGCGATTTTGAGTTGAGCAGTGGTCTCTCCGGTGATGCCAAATTCGCTGCCGGTGTTCCACATCAGGTAGCCCAAGCCCAGCAACAAAGCGGCGCAAATCAGGTGAACCAGTGTGCGTTGGATGCGTTGCACAAAGCGGGGCAACACGGCATCCAATGAGTCAAACACCACGTGCTCGCCCTTCAGCGAGACCAAGGGCAGGGCACCAAAAATCACCACCACCATCAACAACTCGGTCAGCTCCAGAGAGCCGGTGATGGAGTGCGACAAAAGTTTGCGGCCAGTCACATCCAGAAAGGTCAAGACCATGATGGCCATCAAGGCCAAGCCGGCCAATGTGCTGACTAAGATTTCGAGAGATTTCTTCAAATTTCACCTCTAAAAAAAACGGTACCTGTGAGAGTGACAGGTACCGCCGTGGGAATCAGCCCTCGGTCGCACAACCGAGGGATGAGATTCATCACTTCTGCTTTTGCAATTTCGCGATCTCGGCGCGGAATTCAGCCAATGTGGCCGAAGGATCCTTCAGACCTTTGGCCTTGGCGGCGGCAGCCCAATCGCGCTCGAGTTTATTCACCCGAACCGTCACGCCGCTGACAAAACCGTTGTCGGCTTTGACAATCTTCACGCCGTTCTTTTGCATATTGGACATGGCCGCTTCATCGACACGGTCCCAAGACTTGCCAAAGCGCGCAGCAACGGCATCGCCCGACAAATCATCCACCACTTTTTTGTCAGCAGCAGACAGGGCGTTGTACTTGGCTGGGTTCATCATGAAGACGAAGCTGGTGTTGTACAAACCACCGGGGAAAGTGGTGGCGTGCTTGATGATCTTGTCGATCTTGAACGAGTCGGTGGACTCGGCAGGGAACAAGGTGCCATCCATCACGCCGCTGGACAGCAACTCATAGGAGTCAGGTGCTGGCTTGAGGGTGACGTTCATGTCCAATGTTTTGGTGATTTCATTGACCATGCCACCGCCGACGCGGAATTTCAGACCGCTCAGGTCTTCCACTTTGGTGATGGGCTTTTTGGTGTTGAAGACCATTCCAGGGCCGTGTGTGAAGTAGCCCAACACTTTGACGCCTTGGTGTTCGGCGGCAAATTCAGCGTTTTTGCTGGCTACACGGTTAAAGGCAACAGAAAGAGGCTCTGCGCGGTCACCCAAAAATGGGAATTCGGCCATCTGGGTCAACACGAAGCGACCGGGGGTGTAGCCGTGGACGGTGAAAGACACGTCAACCAAGCCATTTTTCACCGCATCGTAGGTGCCGGGTGCAGGGGTCACGGCGCGGGGCAAAATGTTGCAGCGCACGCGGTTCGATGTTTTGGCCGCCACATCGTCACACCATTCTTTTTGAGCCACGCTCAAACCGTGTGTGGGGGGAACCCAGCTGGAGACCGTCAGAACAGTTTGGGCTTGGGCAGTGAATGCGAGACTGCTCAAAGACAAAACACTCAGTGAAATCAGGCTTTTCTTCATCAAATTGCTCCATCAAATTGGTTACAAAACATAATTTAATCTGGTTTTTTTCGAAACGCACTACATGCTAACCCTGATAGCCCAACCGCTTGGTCGGTGAATTCCCGGGGGTAGGATGGCAAAAATAGAAATACACTGCTTGTAAAATGCGAACGACCGTGCTTTTTTGCGGCTTACTGTATCTTTGTAAAAGCGTTTTGGTGCACAATTGACGTTTACGTTAACGTCAATTGTTTTCCTGTTTTGGCGTCGCGCGGATCCCCGCTGATTTTTGGCCTTTCAATGGAGAAGTTTTCATGAAAATTTTGGTTCCCGTCAAACGGGTCGTGGACTACAACGTCAAGGTTCGCGTCAAGTCCGATGGCTCGGGTGTGGACATTGCCAACGTCAAGATGAGCATGAATCCCTTCGATGAAATCGCGATCGAAGAAGCGGTTCGTTTGAAGGAAAAGGGTCTGGCCACCGAAGTCATCGCGGTGTCCTGCGGCGTCGCCCAATGCCAAGAAACCTTGCGCACCGCCATGGCCATTGGGGCTGATCGCGGCATCTTGGTTGAAACCCCCGCCGATCTGGATTTGCAGCCTTTGGCTGTGGCAAAACTGCTCAAAGCATTGGTCGACAAAGAGCAGCCGGGCTTGGTCATCTTGGGCAAACAAGCGATTGACGACGATTGCAACCAAACCGGCCAAATGCTGGCCGCCTTGGCCGACATGCCTCAGGCCACCTTTGCTTCTAAAGTGGAAATCGTCGATGGCAAAGCCCACGTGACCCGCGAGATTGATGGCGGCATGGAAGTCTTGTCTATCTCTCTGCCTGCCGTGGTGACCACCGACTTGCGTTTGAACGAGCCCCGCTACGTGACCTTGCCCAACATCATGAAGGCCAAGAAAAAGCAGCTCGACACATTCAAGCCTGAAGATTTGGGCGTGGATGTATCGCCTCGTATCAAGACCCTCAAAGTGGCCGAACCTGCCAAGCGCAGCGCCGGTATCAAGGTGCCCGATGTCGCCACTTTGGTGGACAAGCTCAAGAACGTGGCCAAGGTCATCTGACACACAAGGAAATCCCATGACTTCTCTCGTCATTGCAGAACACGACAACGCCTCTATCAAAGGCGCCACCCTCAACACCATCACGGCCGCAGCCGCTTGCGGCGGTGATGTGCATGTCTTGGTGGCTGGCCACAACGCCGCCGCCGCCGCCGCTGCTGCCGCACAAATCGCCGGTGTCAGCAAAGTGATCCACGCCGACAGCGACAGCCTGGCCCATGGCTTGGCTGAAAACGTGGCGGCGCAAGTGCTGGCCATCGCCGCGCAGTACAGCCACATTTTGTTTCCGGCGACGGCAGGCGGCAAAAACGTGGCACCCCGTGTGGCGGCCAAACTCGATGTGGCGCAAATCAGCGATGTGACCCAAGTCATTTCAGCCGACACTTTCGAGCGCCCCATTTACGCCGGCAACGCCATTGCCACTGTGCAAAGCACCGACGGGACCAAAGTCATCACGGTGCGCACCACCGGTTTTGATGCCGCCGCCGCCTCGGGTGGCAGTGCGGCTGTAGAAACCGCAGCGGCCCAGGCCGACAGCGGCAAGAGCAGCTTCAAGGGCAGCGAGATCGCCAAAAACGACCGCCCCGAATTGACCGCCGCCAAGATCATCGTCTCGGGTGGCCGCGCTTTGGGCAGCTCAGAAAAATTCAACGAAGTGATGACTCCCTTGGCCGACAAGCTGGGTGCCGCCATTGGTGCCAGCCGCGCAGCGGTCGATGCCGGTTACGCCGCCAACGATTTACAAGTTGGCCAGACCGGCAAGATCGTCGCGCCTCAGCTCTACATCGCAGCGGGCATTTCGGGCGCCATCCAACACTTGGCCGGCATGAAAGACTCGAAGGTCATCGTGGCCATCAACAAAGACCCAGAGGCCCCCATCTTCAGCGTGGCCGACTTTGGGCTGGAGGCCGATTTGTTTGCCGCCGTCCCTGAACTGACCCAAGCACTGTGACATTTTGAAGACTGCAAAAAAGGCCTCCGTGAGAGGTCTTTTTTGTACCCGACCCCAGACTTTTCGGAGACACACACATGAGCTACAACGCCCCACTGAAGGACATGCTTTTCAACATCGAGCATTTGGCACGCATTGACCAGATTGCTCAAATTCCTGGCTTTGAAGACGCGGGCTTGGAAACCGCTCAAGCCGTGTTGGAAGAGTGCGGCAAACTCAACCGCGATGTGATCGCGCCACTCAATTGGGAAGGGGACAAAAACCCCTCATTTCACAACGGCAGCGGGGTCACCACCACCCCGGGTTTCAAAGAAGCCTACAAACAATTCACCGAAGGCGGCTGGCAAAGCCTGCAACACCCAGCCGACTTTGGCGGGCAGGGCTTGCCCAAGACCATTGGCGCGGCGTGCGGCGAAATGCTCAACTCGGCCAACATGAGTTTTGCGTTGTGCCCCATGCTGACCGATGGCGCCATTGAAGCCTTGCTCACGGCCGGCTCGGACGAACTCAAAGCCACCTACCTTGAAAAGCTGATCTCCGGCGAGTGGACCGGCACCATGAACTTGACCGAGCCGCAAGCCGGCTCAGACTTGGCCGCTGTACGCACGCGCGCCGAGCCCCAGCCGGACGGTACTTTCAAGGTGTTTGGCACCAAGATTTACATCACCTATGGTGAGCACGACATGGCCGAGAACATCGTCCATTTGGTGCTGGCCCGCGTGCAAGGTGCGCCCGAAGGCGTGAAGGGCATCAGTTTGTTTGTGGTGCCCAAGTTCATGGTCAAGGCCGATGGCTCTTTGGGCGCGCGCAACGATGTGCACTGCGTCAGCATCGAGCACAAGATGGGCATCAAGGCCAGCCCCACAGCGGTCTTGCAGTTTGGCGACCACGGGGGCGCAACCGGCTTTTTGGTGGGCCAAGAAAACCGCGGCCTCGAGTACATGTTCATCATGATGAACGCCGCCCGCTATGCCGTGGGTGTGCAGGGCATTGCGATTGCCGAGCGTGCCTACCAACGCGCGGTGCAGTACGCGCGTGACCGCATTCAAAGCCGTCCTGTCGATGGCAGTTTGCCGGCTGCTGGCCCCATCATTCACCACCCCGATGTGCGCCGCATGCTCATGACCATGCGCGCCTACACCGAGGGTTGCCGGGCCATGGCCACCACCGCCGCAGCCGCCTACGACGCGGCGCACCACCATCCCGATGCCGAAGTGCGCAAGCAAAACCAAGCGTTTTATGAATTCATGGTGCCCTTGGTCAAAGGCTACAGCACCGAGATGAGTTTGGAGGTCACCAGCTTGGGTGTGCAAGTGCACGGGGGCATGGGCTTCATCGAAGAAACCGGTGCCGCGCAGTACTACCGCGATGCCAAAATTTTGACCATCTACGAAGGCACCACCGCCATCCAGGCCAACGACTTGGTGGGCCGCAAAACCGCCCGCGATGGCGGCCAGACTGCCAAGGCACTGGCAGCCCAAGTGGCACAAACAGAAAGCGCACTGATGGCCTCGGGCAATGCCGATGCACTCGCAGTGGCCAAGCGCCTGAAAGCCGCTCGCGAAGCGTTTGTTGACGTGGTCGACTTTGTGGCGGGCAACACCAAAGCGCATCCCAACGACGTGTTTGCAGGCAGCGTGCCCTACCTCATGTTGGCGGGTAACCTGATGGCCGGCTGGCAAATGGGCCGCTCTTTGCTGGTGGCCCTGAGCCCCGAAGCCCAAGCGCAAGACGCCGACTTTATGAAGGCCAAAGTGACCACGGCACGCTTTTATGCCGACCACATTTTGTCCAAAGCCCCAGGCATGCGCGACAGCATCGTGGAAGGCGCTGGCAGCGTCACGGCCATGGCCTTAGACGCCTTCTGAAACTGAAGCAGACCCACACCATTATTAGGAGACCTCATGTCCAAGCTGCCCCCAGTGCTCGCCCATTTGCCCTTCCCGGTCATTGCCTCCCCTTTGTTCATCATCAGCAATCCCAAGCTGGTGATAGAGCAATGCAAGGCGGGCGTGGTGGGCTCGATGCCCGCTCTCAATGCGCGACCCGCCTCGCAGTTGGAAGACTGGCTGGCCGAGATCACAGAAACCCTGTCGGCTTACAACGCGGCCAATCCCGACAAGCCCGCGGCGCCATTTGCCATCAACCAAATCGTGCACAAGAGCAATGACCGTCTTGAGCACGACATGTCCCTGTGCGTGAAGTACAAGGTGCCCATCATCATCACCTCGCTGGGTGCACGCGAAGAAATCAACCAAGCCGCGCACAGCTATGGCGGCGTGGTCTTGCACGACATCATCAACAACAAATTTGCCCACAAGGCGATTGAAAAGGGCGCCGATGGCCTGATTGCAGTGGCCGCTGGCGCTGGCGGTCATGCCGGTGTCAAAAGCCCATTCGCGCTGATCCAAGAAATTCGCCAGTGGTTCGAGGGCCCGGTGGCCTTGTCGGGTTCTATTGCGTCCGGCGATGCGGTGTTGGCCGCCCAAGCCATAGGGGCCGACTTTGCCTACATTGGCTCGGCCTTTATTGCGACCCACGAAGCACGTGCGTCTGACGAGTACAAACAAGCGGTGGTCGACTGCAACTCGGACGACATCGTCTACAGCAACTTGTTCACAGGCGTGCACGGCAACTATTTGGCACCGTCCATTCGTGCCTCAGGTTTGGACCCCGACAACTTGCCTGAATCTGACCCCAGCAAGATGAACTTTGGTGGCGACGCCAAAAAGGCGTGGAAAGACATCTGGGGCTGCGGCCAAGGCATCGGCGCTGTCGATGCCGTGCTCAGCACTGCCGACCTTGTGGCCAAACTCAAGCGCGAGTACGCGGCAGCCCGGGCCCGCTTGTCACTCTGACCCTCTGAAAACCCGTCACAGAGGGCCCTGGTGAAATGGGCCCTCAGCCGGCCTTGACCTTCTCGGTGATGTGGGCCAGCGCTTCTTCGACTTGGTCAATCAAGATCAGGCACAAGTCGCCGGGGGAGAGTCGGCTCATGGCCAAGTCGATGGCGTTGAATTCACCTTGAATGTCTTGTACCTGCGTGGTCCGCGTGGCCCCTTGCAAGCCTTCGCGCAACAAGGCAATCACTTCGCCATCTTCGCGGCCGCGCTGGCACGCATCTTGGTACAGCAACACCTCGTCAAAGGCGGCTCCCAAAATTTTGGTTTGGTCCCGGATGTCTTGGTCGCGTCGGTCACCCGCGCCACTGATCACCACCATTCGTTTTTTGGCCGGCATGTTGTCCACCGCTTGCACCAAGGCCTGGATCGCATCCGGGTTGTGGCCATAGTCGGCGATCAAAGTGGCACCGCGGTAATCAAACACATTGAAGCGGCCGGGCACACCCTGGATGTCGCTGATGAAGGTGGCCACGCCTTGGGCAATCGTCTCCCAAGGCACGCCCACCGCCCAAGCGGCAGCAATCGAAGCCATGACGTTTTCGGTCTGAAAACCGATTTGGCCTTGCCGCGTGATGGGCACATTGGCCAGTGGAATGCGGACAATTTGTTTGCCCTTTTGCGCCACGATGTGGCCGTCTTCGGTGAACACCACGCGCTTGCCTTGGGCGCGGTGGGTGGCCAACACCGGTTGGGTGGCATCCAGCGCAAAAAAGGTCACGTCGCCGGGGCAATGCGGCGCCATCATGGCCACCGCAGGGTCGGCGGCATTCAACACCGCCATGCCGTTTTGCTCGACGTTCAGCACGATCACCCGTTTCACCACCGACAGGTCTTCGAGCGTGGTGATGTAGTTCAGGCCCAAATGGTCACCGCCACCCAAGTTGGTCACCACGGCCACGCTGCAACGGTCAAAGGCCAAGCCTTCGCGCAGCAAGCCGCCGCGTGCGGTTTCAAAAACCGCCGCATCCACTTCGGGGTGCATCAGCACATTGCGTGCGCTGCGCGGACCTGCGCAATCGCCTGAATCGGTCTGGCGACCATTCACATACACGCCATCGGTGTTGGTCATGCCCAAGCGCAGTCCGTGCGTTCTGAGCAAGTGGGCCGTCAAGCGCACGGTGGTGGTTTTGCCATTGGTGCCCGTGACTGAAATCACCGGAATGCGGCCAGTGGCGCCGTCAGGAAACATGTGGTCTATGACCGCTTTGCCCACATCACGGCCCTTGCCATAGGACGGGCTGATGTGCATGCGCAAGCCCGGTGCGGCATTCACCTCGACAATGCCGCCGCTTTGCTCTTCCAGGGGGCGCAACACCGATTCGCAGACCACATCGACACCGCAAATGTCCAGCCCCACCATTTGCGCCGCCTCGATCACGCGGGCGGCCACATCGGGGTGCACATCGTCGGTGACGTCGGTGGCACTGCCCCCGGTCGACAAGTTGGCGTTGTTGCGCAGAATGACGCGGCGTCCTTTTTCGGGCACCGACTCAGGCTCTAGATCTTGTGCATGCAATCGGCCAATCGCGATGTCGTCAAAACGGATCTTGGTCAGCGAGGTCGAGTGACCGGTGCCACGGCGCGGGTCTGCGTTGACCAAATCGACCAATTGGCGCACGGTGTGCTTGCCATCACCCACCACCAAAGGCGGCTCGCGGCGTGCCGCCGCCACCAGTTTGTTGCCCACCACCAGCAGACGGTAATCGTGGCCGGGGAGAAACTTTTCGACCATCACGGTGCCGTAGCGTTCGGCGGTGGCATAGGCCTTGTCAAACGCACTGCGCTCGGTGATGTTGACGGTGACCCCTTTGCCTTGGTTGCCGTCTTGCGGCTTGACCACCACGGGCAGCCCCACCTCGAGCGCAATGGCCCAGGCTTCGTCGAGGGTTTGCGCAGGCCGGCCCAAAGGCACGGGCACACCGGCGGCGTGCAACAGTTTTTTGGTCAGGTCTTTGTCTTGTGCAATGGATTCGGCAATGGCGCTGGTCGAGTCAATTTCAGCGGCTTGAATGCGCCTTTGCTGCGCGCCCCAACCAAATTGCACCATGCTGCCTTGCGTGAGGCGGCGATACGGAATGCCCCGGGCCACGGCGGCATCGACAATCGCGCCTGTCGAGGGGCCCAAGCGCACGTCTTCGTCCATTTCGTGCAGCTGAGCCAAGGCACTTTCCAGGTCAAAGCCTTGACCTTGCATGGCGGCACGGCACAGTTTTTCGGCCAATTCCAGCGCCAAGCGGCCCACCGATTCTTCGGAGTACTGCACCACCACTTGGAAAATTCCCTTTTCCTCGGTCGCCGTGGTGCGGCTGAAGGTCACCGGGCAACCGGCATGGGACTGCAAGGCCAATGTGACTTTTTCGAGGGCGTGGGCCATCGACGGGGCTTGTCCCGCGCGGCTGCCTTCGATCGGCCCCACTTCGGGGAAGATGCGCCGCAGCCGTTGCTCGATCGGGTGGTTGGGCGACAGACTGACTTCTTCGGGAGGGCAGGTCACGATGGCTTCGATGGCCGTGTGACGGCTCCACAAATTGGGGCCGCGCAGTGCGCGAATTCTTGACACTTCCATGAACCGGTATTCCTGTGATGCGGTAGGGCCGTGGGGCGGGGCAGAGGTTAATGATGGGCCGAAGAGTCGAAGCTTTTGACACCGGCACGGATCAGGTCGGTGGGGATGTCCAAAGCCCAGGCTACACATGCGGCGACCAACATGTCGTCGGTGCCGAGTCGACCTTCTTGCAGCATGCGCGTGACCGCCGGGCGTTTGGCAGACAACACCGCGTGTTCGCGCTCACCTTCTTGCAAGATGAGCTGGCCCTCGCGCCAAAAACCCACCCGACCGCCCTGGGCCCGATGTGCTTGCAAGCGGGCTGCGCTTTCATCATGGGCGTAAAAAATCACGCTGCCATCGCAGTACTGCGCCAAATCGGCCACGGCCTCGTCCGCCGCATTCAGCACCGCCGTGCCTTGGGCGGACACCACATCGATTTGGGTGCGCACATAGGAAGGCATTTTTTCGTCGTTGCCGGGGTACAGGTCTTCTAGACCTTGGGCCTTGGGCATGCGCGTGACCACGCCGACTTGGCAGCGGTCATAAGGCAAACCTTCGGTCAACAAGTGGCGCACATCGCTTTCAAAGACCGCGGCCTGCACCGAGCGGTTGATCAGCAGGCGCTGGGCGTTGTCCCAGTCCATGCCGCTTGTGCTTTGCAACTTGCGTTGGTTCATGAACAAACCTTGCGCACAAGCCAAGCCGGTGTAAAGGCCCTGCAAATGCAACAGCCACGAGACCAACAAGGCGGGGCGGGTGGTGTCGCCATCGCCCATCAAACCAATCACGGGAATGCGGCCCGTGTCGTTGGGCTTGAACAAATGGTTGGCAATCGCCTGACCCACCGGCCGCGCTTGACCAAAGCCGGGTTTCAGGTGCATCAACAAGCCGGGGCCGGCATTGACTTCGACAATCGCACCGCCTTGGGCGGTCAGGGGCTGCGAGATATCTTGCGCCACCAAATCAACGCCCGCAATGTCCAGGCCCACGACCCGCGCGGCCAGCACCGCTTGCGCGGCCACATCGGGGTGCACTTGGTCGGTCACGTCCCAGGCCATATTGCCGGTGCGCATGATCAACACCGAGCGGCCTTTTTCGGGCACGCTGTCGGCGCTCAGACCTTGCCGCTGGAGCTCGAGCACCGAAGTGGTGTGCTCGTCCAAGCGGACAGTGTCGAGCGGGAAATGTTCTTCTTCGCCACGCCGAGGGTCCGAGTTGATTTGCAACTCGATCAACTCGGCCACGGTGTGCACGCCGTCGCCCACCACACTGGCCGTTTCGCCTTTGTTGGCGGCGGCCACTTGGTCGCCGACCACCAACAAACGGTGCTCTTCACCCCGAACGAAGCTTTCCACAATGACCTCACTGCCTTCGGCCAAAGCGATCTCGTAGGCGGCCTCAATGTCTTCTTGGCGTGACAACTCCAGCGACACCCCGCGCGCATGGTTGCCGTCGGTGGGTTTGACGCACACGGGCAAGCCGATGTCTTGCGCCGCTTCCCAAGCGGCGGCGGGGCTGTCCACAATTTGGCCCTGCGGCACGGGCACGCCGCAAGTGCTGAGCAATTGCTTGGTCAGGTCTTTGTCTTTGGAAATGCCTTCGGCAATGGCGCTGGTGCGGTCGGTTTCGGCGGTCCAGATGCGGCGCTGTTGCTCGCCGTGGCCCAGTTGCACCAAGTTGCCATCGTTCAGTCGAATCGACGGAATGCCGCGTTCGCTGGCGGCGTCCACAATGCTGGCGGTGCTGGGCCCGATGCACAGACTGTCGACCATTTGCTTGAGTTGGTGGACTTCGGCCTGAACATCAAAAGCACGGTCTTCAATGGCCGCCAAAATCAGCCCGCGCGCCGCTTCCAAGGCGCGGCGACTCACCGCTTCGTGGCGGGTGCGGATGACCACTTTGTAGAGACCCCGTGGCCCCGCTTCGCGCGCTTTGCCAAAACCCGTTTGCATGCCGGCTTGGGTTTGCAACTCGAGGGCCACGTGTTCCAACACATGACCTGCCCAAGTGCCTTCTTCCAGCCGTTGCAAAAAGCCACCCCGCTCGCCCACGCTGCAGCGGTGTTCTACCAAACCGGGCAACCAGGCGCTAAGCCGTGCGTTGAAGCCGGGCAGGGTGTTGGAGGGAAAGTCTTCAAGCGCGCCAATGTCAATCAGCGCTTCCATGACAGGACGATAAGTCCAGATGTTGGGCCCGCGCAGATGGGTCATGCGCAGGAATTGGATGTTTTTGGCGTTCATGAATGAGATGGGCGGCGATACAATGACCGGCCTGTCACGGCGCTGGTCAAAGGCACGGGATTCAATAGAGTCATGGGCAGTTCATGGTCAGTCGCGTGCGACTTCAATGCTTGTTTTTTCTGTCTCGCCCGCCGCAAGGTCGTTCGAGTCGCTTCCGGTTCATCCTTCAATGACATCAACATCACCTTTGGCCTCTGCATCTCGTCAGGTTTTGCCCGACGCTTGGCAGGCTGAAGTTCATTCTTGTCTGCAACCCGATGAAAACGCAACAGCCTGGCTGGAGGTTGACCTTGATGGCCGCTTGCGCTTCGCCAAAAGTGCCGTCATTTTGACCGATCAACGGGTCTTATCACGGGCGCAAGGTGAAAAAAATTGGTCCAGTTGGCCCTTGCAAGCCGGTTTGACACTCAAACTCTCCGACCACGCCGGGGTGGGTTCGCTGGCCCTGAGCAGCCCGGAGGGGCAACTGGCGGTTTGGCGCTTTACTTTGGGCTTACAAGCGGCGGTGGCGCGTTGGGTGGCCCAGTGTGAAAGCCAGTTGGCCCAGGCCTTTGCCAAAGGGGCTGACAGCGCAGCAAACCTCGCAGGAAACACCGCCGGAGACGCGGCAGGGGGCCGAGCGCTGCAAACCGTGTTGTCGGGTTCGGTCTGCCCGGTTTGCCAGCAGGTCATGCGGGATGACGAAGAAGAATGCCCCAGCTGCGGCCGCGAAGATTTGGCGCCGCCCTCGACCTGGACTTTGTTCAAGCTGTGGCGCTTTGCCCGGCCATACCAACGCTCGTTGTTGGCGGGTTTTTTGCTGACATTGGCGGCCACCGCGGCCACCTTGGTGCCGCCCTACCTCACCATGCCCTTGATGGACGACATCTTGATTCCGTACCAAAACGGCAAGCCGATCGACCCCACCTTGGTGTCCATGTACCTGATGGGCTTGCTGGGCTCGGCCTTGTTGGCCTGGGGCTTGGGCTGGGCCAAAACCTACATCTTGGCCTTGGTGTCTGAACGCATTGGCGCCGACTTGCGCACCACCACCTACGAGCATTTGCTGAAACTCTCGCTCGAGTATTTTGGCGGTCGGCGCACCGGCGATTTGATCGCGCGGATTGGCAGCGAGACCGACCGCATCAACGTCTTTTTGTCTTTGCATTTGCTCGACTTCGCCACCGATGTGTTGATGATTTTGATGACCGCAGTCATCTTGTTCACCATCAACCCGACGCTGGCGCTGGTGACCTTGTTGCCCTTGCCCTTCATCGCTTGGTTGATCCATGTGGTGCGAGAAAAATTGCGCACCGGCTTTGAAAAAATCGACCGCGTCTGGGCCGAAGTCACCAACGTCTTGACCGACACCATTCCGGGCATCCGCGTGGTGAAAGCCTTTGCCCAAGAAGACCGCGAGGCCCAGCGCTTCAAAGACGCCAACGCACACAATTTGCAAGTCAATGACCGCCTGAACCGGGTCTGGTCGCTGTTCTCGCCCACTGTGACGCTGATGACCGAAATTGGTCTCTTGGTGGTCTGGGGCTTTGGCATCTGGTTGGTCTCAGACGACCAGATCACGGTGGGGGTGTTGACCGCATTTTTGGCCTACATCGGTCGCTTTTACAGCCGCCTCGACTCGATGAGCCGGATTGTCTCGAACACCCAAAAAGCCGCTTCGGGAGCGAAGCGCATTTTTGACATTCTGGACCACGTCTCCAGCGTGCCAGAGCCCAGCCAACCCACCGCCTTGCCGGCACAAGTGCAAGGGCGCATCACGGTGCGCGATGCGGGCTTTCGCTATGGCAACCGGGCCGTGATTCGCCAGCTCAATCTGGATATTCAGCCCGGCCAAATGATTGGCTTGGTGGGCCACAGCGGCTCGGGTAAAAGCACTTTGGTCAACTTGATCTGCCGTTTTTACGACCTGTCTGAAGGCGCCATCGAGTTGGACGGCACCGACATTCGGCAGTTGAAAGTGGCCGACTACCGGCGCCAAATTGGCTTGGTCTTGCAAGAGCCATTTTTGTTTTTTGGCACCATCGCCGACAACATCGCCTACGGCAAACCCGAGGCCACTCGCGAAGACATCGTGGCGGCGGCGCGCGCTGCGCACGCGCACGAATTTATCTTGCGCATGCCGCAGGGCTATGACTCTTTGGTGGGCGAGCGCGGGCAAGGGCTGTCGGGCGGCGAGCGCCAACGCATTTCCATTGCGCGTGCCTTGCTCATCAACCCGCGCATCTTGATCTTGGACGAAGCCACTTCGGCGGTGGACACCGAGACCGAAAAAGAAATTCAGCGGGCGCTGGACAACTTGGTGCGCGGTCGCACCACCATCGCCATTGCCCACCGCTTGTCCACGTTGCGCAAAGCCGACCGCTTGGTGGTGATGGACAAAGGCGTGGTGGTTGAAGAGGGCACGCACGAGGCCTTGATCGAAGCCCAAGGCGCTTACTGGCGCTTGTACGAAGCACAACAACGCCAAGCCGAAGCCGAGGCGGTGCTGGGCGGCAGCCTCGATGGCGCAGAACAAAAGGTGAGCGCATGAACCCGTTTGATTTGAGTCGCGATGCGTTTGGCCGCTGGGTGCTCGAGATGCCCGATGGCACACGCCACGCGCCCGTGACGGCGTTGCGCGCTTACCCGGTATCGGCCCCTGACGAAGGGGTGGCGCTGATGGATGCCGAGGGACATGAGCTGCTGTGGCTCCCGCACATGGGCGCACTCGATGCGCCCTTGCGTGACAAGCTGATGCAGGCCTTGAACGAACGCGAGTTTTTGCCAGAAATTTTGCAGCTCACGCAGGTCAGCAGCTTTGCCACGCCCAGCACATGGACGGTGCTGACTGACCGCGGTGAGACGCAGTTTTTGCTGAAAGGCGAAGAAGACATTCGCCGCCTGACGGGCAAGGTGCTGCTGATCAACGATATCCACGGGGTGCAATACATGATCCGCGATTTAGCGGCCATGGACAAACACTCCCGCAAATTGCTCGACCGCTTTTTGTGACCCTGACCGCCGCTGCTTTGTAGCGGTCACGGTGCCTTCAGCACTTCGGCATTTGAGCCTCAGGCTCCAAAAAAGCCCTTCAGCTTGTCGGTCCAACTTTCGCCGCTGGGCTGGTGTTTGCCACCGCCTTTGGCCAGCGAGTCTTCAAACTCTTTGAGCAATTTGCGCTGGTGCTCGGTGAGTTTGACCGGTGTTTCCACGGTGATGTGGCAATACAGATCGCCCGGGTAACTGCCACGCACGCCCTTGACGCCTTTGCCACGCAAACGAAATTGCTTGCCGGTTTGAGTGCCTTCGGGAATGTCGATAGCGGCTTTGCCACCCAAGGTCGGCACATCAATCTCACCGCCCAATGCGGCCTTGGTGAAGCTGATGGGCACGGCGCAATGCAAGTCATCGCCATCGCGCTCAAAAATGGCGTGTTTCTTGAGACGGATCTCGATGAACAAGTCGCCCGGTGGCCCGCCATTGGTGCCGGGTTCCCCGTTGCCGGCGCTGCGGATGCGCATGCCATCGTCGATGCCAGCAGGGATCTTGACCTCGAGGGTTTTTTGTTTTTTGACTTTGCCTTGACCATGGCAAGTGCCGCAAGGATCGGGAATGATCTTGCCCGTGCCACGGCAGTGCGGGCAGGTTTGCTGCACACTGAAAAAGCCCTGTCGCATCTGCACTTGGCCTTGGCCATGGCACGTCGCGCAGGTCTTGGCGCTGGTGCCCGGCTTGGCGCCGCTGCCGTTGCAGGTGTCGCACTCGTCCCAGCTGGGGATGCGCAGTTGTGAGTCTTTGCCGTTGGCGGCTTCCTCCAGCGTGATCTCCATGGCGTAACTCAGGTCGGCACCGCGGAACACTTGGCGGCCACCGCCGCGACCGCCCCGGCCTTGGCCGCCAAAGATGTCGCCAAAGATATCGCCAAACGCATCACCAAAGCCGCCAAAGCCTTCGGCGCCGCCGCGCATATTGGGGTCAACGCCCGCATGGCCATGCTGGTCATAGGCCGCACGTTTTTGTGCGTCCGACAACATCTCATAGGCTTCTTTGACTTCTTTGAACTTGGCTTCGGCATCTTTGGCCTTGGCGTCGTCCCCCTGGTTGCGGTCAGGGTGGTACTTCATCGCCAATTTGCGATAAGCCTTTTTGATGTCATCGTCTGAGGCGTTTTTGGCAACGCCCAGCACTTCGTAAAAATCTCGTTTGGCCATGAGGCAATCCAACCGTTAGAACAAGAACGCCGCGAAGGCGATTCAGAGGGCTGAATCAGCTTGCGCGGCGGGACTGCGGCCAAGCCGCAGTGGCAGAGGGCTTAACCTTTTTTAACTTCTTTGACTTCCGCGTCGACCACATTGTCGTCTTGTGGCTTGGCATCGGCAGCTGCAGCGCCCGCACCGGCTGCGGCTTGTTGCGCTTGCATCTCGGCGTAGACCTTTTCGCCCAGCTTTTGGCTGGCCGTCATCAGGGCTTCGGTTTTGGCTTCGATGGCGGCTTTGTCTTCGCCTTTCAAAACTTCTTCCAAGTCTTTGGCCGCGGCTTCGATGGCTTCTTTTTCAGCCGCTTCGATCTTATCGCCGTGCTCGCTTAGGCTCTTCTTGACGCTGTGCACCGCGGCTTCGCCAGCGTTGCGGGCTTGCACCAACTCGAGTTTTTTCTTGTCTTCTTCGGCGTTCAGCTCGGCGTCTTTCACCATTTGCTGAATCTCGGCTTCGGACAAGCCTGAATTGGCTTTGATGGTGATCTTGTTTTCTTTGCCGGTGCCTTTGTCTTTGGCGCCCACGTGCAAGATGCCGTTGGCGTCGATGTCAAAAGACACCTCAATTTGCGGCGTGCCGCGAGAAGCTGGCGGGATGCCCTCGAGGTTGAACTCGCCCAGCAACTTGTTGCCGCTGGCGATGTCGCGCTCACCTTGGAACACCTTGATCGTCACAGCAGGCTGGTTGTCTTCAGCAGTCGAGAAAGTCTGTGCAAACTTGGTTGGGATGGTGGTGTTCTTGGTGATCATCTTGGTCATCACACCGCCCATGGTTTCGATGCCCAAAGACAAAGGCGTCACGTCGAGCAGCAACACATCGGTGCGGTCGCCGGACAACACTTGGCCCTGAATCGCGGCACCCACTGCCACGGCTTCGTCGGGGTTCACGTCTTTGCGCGGCTCTTTGCCAAAGAACTCTTTGACTTTTTCTTGCACCTTGGGCATGCGCGACATGCCGCCAACCAAAATGATGTCGTCGATCTCACCCACCGAAACGCCCGCGTCTTTGATGGCCATGCGGCAAGGGGCGATGGTGCGCTCGATCAGCTCTTCCACCAGCTGCTCGAGCTTGGCGCGCGTGAGCTTGACGTTCAGGTGTTTGGGGCCGGTGGCGTCGGCGGTGATGTAGGGCAGGTTGACGTCGGTCGAGGCCGAGCTGGACAGCTCGATTTTGGCTTTTTCAGCGGCTTCTTTCAGGCGCTGCAGGGCCAACACGTCTTTCGCCAAATCGACGCCCGACTCTTTCTTGAACTCGGTGATGATGAAGTCGATGATGCGTTGGTCAAAGTCTTCGCCGCCCAAGAAGGTGTCGCCGTTGGTGGACAGCACTTCGAACTGCTTTTCACCATCGACATCGGCGATTTCAATGATGGACACGTCAAAGGTGCCGCCGCCCAAGTCGTACACCGCAATTTTGCGATCGCCTTTTTCAGATTTGTCCAAGCCAAAGGCCAGCGCAGCGGCGGTGGGCTCGTTGATGATGCGCTTGACGTCCAAACCGGCAATGCGGCCAGCGTCTTTGGTGGCTTGGCGCTGTGCGTCGTTGAAGTAAGCGGGCACGGTGATGACGGCCTCGGTGACTTCTTCGCCGAGGTAGTCTTCTGCGGTTTTCTTCATCTTGCGCAAAATTTCAGCGCTGATTTGCGGTGGTGCCAATTTGTTGCCGCGCACTTCCACCCAAGCGTCGCCGTTGTCGGCTTTGGCGATGGTGTAGGGCATCAGGTCGATGTCTTTTTGGACTTCTTTTTCGGCAAATTTGCGACCGATCAGGCGCTTCACCGCATACAGGGTGTTGCGGGGGTTGGTCACCGCTTGGCGCTTGGCCGAGGCGCCGACCAAAATTTCGCCGTCTTCTTGGTACGCAATGATCGATGGGGTGGTGCGCGCGCCTTCGGCGTTTTCGATCACTTTGGTCGAGTTGCCTTCCATGATGGCCACGCACGAGTTGGTGGTGCCCAAGTCAATACCGATGATTCTTCCCATTTTGATGCTCCGAAATTGAGTAAAAGTGCAGATGTTTTGCAAGTGGGGCGCTTGGGGGGCTTTTCAAGTCCCCTTACGCCAAAAAAGGTTTTTGCTTATTTGGGGGCGGTGACGGTGACCAGCGCAGGCCGCAACACGCGCTCGGCGATGGAGTAGCCCTTTTGTAGCACGGTGACCACGGTGTTGGCCTCTTGCTCGGCCGGCACCACGCTGATGGCTTGGTGGTGGTGCGGGTCAAACTTGGTGCCAGCGGCAGGGTTGATTTCGACCACTTTGTTGCGCTCCAAGGCGCTTTTCAGCTGGCGCAAAGTGGCTTCAGAGCCTTCGCGGATTTGCTCGAGCGTGACGTTGGGGATGGCCAAACCGGCCTCCAAACTGTCCAACACCGGCAGCAAGCTCTCGGCAAAGCCTTCCACAGCAAATTTGCGGGCCTTGGCGATCTCGTCGTCGGCGCGGCGACGGGCGTTTTGCACATCGGCTTGCGCGCGCAGGTATTGGTCGGCCAAATCGGCGTTTTGTGCCTTCAGGTTGGCCAGTTCGGCCTGTGCGTCGGCCAAAGGGTCGGTCACTGCGGCCGCCGCAGGGTCGGACGTGGCCTGGGCCGCCGACTGGGCGTGCGCCTCGTCCATCTGGGGTTGGGGCTTGGCTTCGGGCTGAGGGGTGGAATTGGAGTTGTTGCTGGCTTCTGACATGAGCGAGGTCCGCAAAAATGAATACCCCTTGTAAATAGGGGCGTTTTTTCAGGCTTCAAGAGGGGGTGTCAGAGCCCTTGGAGGCCCTGCACAAGAAAAAACCCGCCAAACGGCGGGTTGGGGCGAACCGACGGAGTAGCTCAGTCGAGGGCCAGCAATTCGACGTCAAATTTCAGCGTGGCGTTGGGTGGAATCACACCGCCCGCGCCGCGTGCACCGTAGCCCAGCTCGGCTGGGATGATCAGGGTGCGTTGGCCGCCCACTTTCATGCCGGCAACGCCTTCGTCCCAGCCTTTGATGACCATGCCGGCACCCAAACCAAAGACGAAGGGGTCCCGGCGGTCGCGGCTCGAATCAAATTTGGCTCCTTGTGCGCCGTCTTTGTAGAGCCAGCCGGTGTAGTGCACGGTGACGTCTTGGCCGGGGGTGGCAACGGCGCCATCGCCCACAACGGTGTCTTCGTATTGCAGGCCGGATGCGGTGGTGATCATGGGGAAATGCTTTCTGATGAAAGGGTGTTGAAGGCCCCCAGCGGGTGGCTGAGGGTGCCAGGGTAAGGGGCCAGCGGCCAGCGGGTCAGCTTGCGAGGGCTGGCATGCCAGGCATGCTGAGCAAAGGGCGCTGAAACCCGGCCGGCCGAAAAAAGCAAAATTATGCCAGCAGGTCAGCAGCTTGGGGTGAGGGAGCCCCACCAGCCATACCAGCCACAGTGGAGCCGATCAGCCCAACAAGCCGCGCCGCGCCAAGTCGCGCATCAGCGCGTTCACGCCATACGACCAAGGCGGCGCTTGGTCCGAGGTGGTGACCCGATTGAGCAAGGTGCCCAGCGTGGGCGTGGCAATGCTCACCACATCTCCCAGCGCGTGGGTGAAACCTTGGCCCGGACCATAGCGGTCTTGGGTGGGCGCAAAGAGGGTGCCCAAAAACAGCATCATGCCGTCGGGGTATTGGTGGTTGGGGCCGAGCGCTTGGCTGACCAAATCCAGCGGGTCGCGGCTGATTTGCGAAAGTGAGCTGCTGCCGTGCATGACAAAGCCATCGGTGCCCCGCACCGTCAAACTCAGATCGCATCGGCGCACATCGTCCAAGCTGAAATGGGCGTCAAACAGGCGAATGAAGGGGCCGATGGCGCAACTCGCATTGTTGTCTTTGGCTTTGCCCAAGAGCAAGGCGCTGCGGCCTTCAAAGTCGCGCAAATTCACATCGTTGCCCAAAGCGGCGCCCACCACCTCGCCGCGCGAGTTGACGGCCAAAACAATTTCAGGTTCGGGGTTGTTCCATTGGCTGCCGGGGTGCAGGCCCACCAAAGCCCCACTGCCCACGGCGCTCATGGCTTGGGCCTTGGTGAAGATTTCGGCATCAGGCCCAATGCCCACTTCTAAGTACTGCGACCACATGCCTTGGGCCAACAACACTTCTTTGAGTTGGTGGGCCTCGGGCGAGCCGGGTTTGACGCTGCGCAGGTTGTCGCCAATCACCGCCACCACGGCTTGGCGAACCGATTCGGCGCGGCTGGCATCCCCGCGGGCTTGCTCTTCGATCACCCGCTCGAGCATGCTGGCCACAAAGGTCACGCCGGCAGCCTTGACGGCTTGCAAATCGCAAGGGGCCAAGAAATACGGGGTTTGTGCATCGCGCGTTTCGGCATCGCTGTGGGCCAAAACCTCGGGGGTGTGTGCCAAACGCTGGGCTTGCCCCGAAGCCAAAAACGCCCGCACGCGATTGGCCGCTTGGTCGAGCTCTAGCAAAGCGCTGCAGGTCGGGGCCAAGGGCGACAAGTCCCACACATGCTCTGGCGTGACCGCTACCAACACCGGGCCAGTGGCGGCTTGCCACAAGCGTCCAATCAGCAGCGCCTGTTCGCCAGAAGTGGGCAGGGTGGTGTGCATAAAAAGCCTTTTCAATCCCAAGGGTGGAAGTGGGACGGAGTGTGCCTCAAAGGTAAATTTTTTGCAGCAAAGTCACCAAGGTCTGGCGTTGTGCGGGGGTCAGTTTGGCGGTTTTTTCGAGTTCGAGTTCGCTCGCGGTTTGCTCGGCCTGCACCATCAGGGCTTGGCCTTTGGGCGTGGCGTGCAGACCCACCGCACGGCCGTCGTGGGGATGGGGTTTTCGCTCAATCAACCCCCGAGATTCCAGCGATTGAATCAAGCCGACCAAGTTGGGCGGCAGCAAGTTGAGTGCGCTGCACAGTTGCCGCGAGGTCACGCCGGGGTTGTGCTGGATGGTCGACATGACCGAAAAATCGACCGGCTTGAGGCCATAGGGCGCGAGCCGTTCTAAAAACAATTCGATGATGCTGAGGGCGGCACGCCGGGCGTTGTAGCCCATCAGGGTTTGCAAATAGCGGGTGTCGATCTGCTCGGCCGTCTCGCTTTTGGACGATTTTTTTTCACCGCCCGCACGGGTCTTGCCAGCCCCCGCCGAGCGAGTACCCGACGCGCTTGCTTTCGAAGCGCGTGCATTCGTTGAGCGCGTACCCGCTGGGCGCGTTTGGGGGGCTTTTGGTGTCGTCATGACGCGACCGCCGCGCACTGTTGCACGATGATGAAGGTGCGCATTTGAAACTCAGGCAGCACCCAGCTGCGCAGCGCTTGGGCCGGCTTCTTCCAGCGGGCCTCGGCGTTGGGCGTTTGCGCGTCCAGCCCGTTCTCAATCTGCAGCCAAGCCCAGTCCATCAGAACCAAGGCCACAGCGCGCAAATAGTCGTCGGCCACACGGTAGGCCAAGGCCGCATCACGCGGGGCAGTTTGCACGATTTGCGCCGTCACGGCCCGCAAAGTCTGCAGCCGGGCGAGGGCGGCGGTGCTGGATTTGGCGTCGGAGGGCAGACTGTTTTGCAAACGGTCGAGCAAGGCATTCATGGCCGCGCCACCATCGGGCAACACTTTGCGCACCAACAGGTCGATGGCCTGAATTTCGTTGGTGCCTTCATAGATCATGGCCACGCGCGCGTCGCGCACGATTTGCTCAATGCCCCACTCGCGCACATAGCCGTGGCCCCCAAAGACTTGCAAGCAGTCGCTGCCGCCATGAAAGGCTTGGTGGGTGAAGACCGATTTCATGACCGGCGTCACCAAGGCACACCAGCGCTGGGCATCGGCTTGGGTGCTGGCTTCGGGGCTGTGTTGCACCAAGTCCAACTCGAGCGCGGTGCGGTAAGCCAACACGCGGCCCGCATCCACCCACGCGCGTTGCGTGTCCAAGATGCGGCGCATCGCGGGGTGCTCGGCAATCAGGTCGGCTTCGGCCGCAGATTTGCCTTGGCCCGGTGCCCGCATTTGGCGGCGTTCTTGTGCATAGGCATCGGCCTTTTGCCAAGCGGCGTCAAGCAGGCCAATGCCTTGCAGGGCCACATGCAAGCGCGCGGCGTTCATCATCACAAACATCGCGTTCAGGCCTTTGCCCGGCTCGCCCACCAAGTCGCACACCGCTTCGTCAAAACGCATCACGCAAGTGGGGCTGCCGTGCAGGCCCATCTTTTCTTCAATACGGTCACAGTGCACGCGGCTGCGGCTGCCATCGGGGTAAAACTTGGGCACCAAAAACAGCGACAAACCTTTGGGGCCGGGCGGGGCCTCGGGCAAACGCGCCAGCACTAAATGGACGATGTTGTCGGTCAGGTCGTGTTCACCGCCTGAGATAAAAATCTTGGTGCCGCTCACGGTGTAGCGCCCTTGTGGGTCACCGGGCAAGGGCATCGCCTTGGTTCGGGCCAAGCCCAAATCTGAGCCGGCGTGGGGCTCGGTCAGGCACATCGTGGCCAGCCATTCGCCGGTGGCCACTTTCTCCAGGTAGAGCGTTTTCAGGTCATCGCGGGCGTAGTGCTTGATGCACTCATACGCGCCGTGCAACAGGCCCGGTGCCATGGTCCAGCCGTGGTTGGCGGCCGACAGCATTTCATAAAGCATGGCTTCGAGCACGCTGGGCAAGCCCTGTCCGCCGTCTTCGGGGCGAGCCGAGAGGGCCGGCCAGCCCGCTTGCCAAAAGGTTTGGTAGGCCGCCTTGAAGCCGGGCGGCATGGTCACTGCGCCGTCTTGCCATTGCGCGCCGATCTCGTCACCGTCGCGGTTCAGCGGGGCCACCACTTCGCCGACAAACTTGCCCGCTTCTTCCAGCACCTGCTGCATCAGTTCAGGGTCGACCTCTGAGAAAGCCGGCAAGGCCTGAAGTTGGGCGGGGGCGTTCAGCACGCGCGACAACAAAAAATGCATGTCTTCGGTGCGGGGCTGGTAAGCGTTCATGGGGTTCTTGGGAACGTTGAGGCAATCAATGAAACTGGGGCACCCCGAGGATGCCCCAGTTGGACCTTGCGATACAAGGAGGGCAAACGATCAGGAGTCCACGCTGAAGCCGATGCGCTTGATCAGCGGGCCCCAGCGGTCCAGCTCCACTTGCGCGCTCTTGAGTTGGTCAGCCGGTGTGCCGCCATAAGGTATCAGGCCGACCACGGTCAGGGCGTCTTGCACGCCTTTGTCTTTGAGTGCAGCGTTGATGGCGGCATTGGCGGCTTGGATCACGTTGGCAGGGGTTTTGGCGGGGGCGTAAAAACCAAACCACTCTTCCACGGTCAATTCAGGGAAGCCTTGCTCTGCGAAGGTGGGCACATCGGGCACAAATGGCGAACGGGTTTTGCCCGAGGTCGCCAAGATGCGCATCTTGCCGGCTTTGTGGTTGGCAATGAAATCGCCATGCGGGGTGAACATGCAGGCGATCTGGCCACCGACCACATCGGTCACGCCGGGCACCGAGCCGCGGTAGGGCACGTGTTTGAACTCGAAGTTTTGGTTCAAGCCCAGCAAAGCGCCAATGAAGTGCGGGGTCGAGCCGGCCGCGGGAGAGCCGTAGCTGGCTTGCGCGGGGTTGGCCTTGGCCCAAGCCACAAAGTCTTTCACGTTTTTCACGGTGGCGGGCACCATCGGGCCCACGGCCAGGCCATGGTGAATCATGGACGACGTGCCCACCGACAAGAAATCTTCAAAAGGTTTGTATTGCAGGTTTTTGAAGATGTGCGGGTACAGCGAGATGGCCGAGAACGGGGTCATGGCCAGCACCGAGCCATCGGCTGGCGCTGTTTTCAGCAGGTTCAACGCAATTTGACCGCCCGCACCGGGACGGCTGTCGATGATGCCGGCGTTTTTGCTGTAGGGCGTGCCGCCAAATTTTTCAGCCACGCGGCGGGCGCAAATGTCACCGGCGCTGCCGGGTGGGAAACCGTACAGCACTTTGACCTGCTCAATCGGCAAGCCGCTTTGCGCAAAGGCTTGCTGAAAGGCCGTGCTGCCCAAAATGGCGGCGCTGACGGTGGTTTGAAGAAATTCTCGGCGGTTGCTCATGCTTGTCTCCTTTATGAAATATTGAAAATGAACACAGGGGGAACGAGAACGGGAACGGAAATTGGAATACGGCTCGGCTTCAGGTGCACAAAGCCTTGATGTCTTCGGGCACCGGAATGGCTTTGATGCGGTCGGGGTCGTCCGGGTGCTTGATGCAAAACGCGCGCACCTCGGTGCCTTCGCACAAAACGGTGTCGCCGCGCATCACCACATGCTTGTGCACGATGACTTTTTCGCGCCACTCTTGCACGCTGGTGTGCACCTGAAGCGTTTCGCCATAGGTGGCGGGCCGGATGAATTTGGTGTTGATCTCCAGCAAAGGGGTGCCGATGATGCCGCGCGTCTTGACCAGTTCGCGCCAGGGCGGCACGCCGCATTGCACAAAGAAATTCAAGGACGACGCGTCCATCCATTTGGAAAAATTGGGAAAGAAAACGATGCCGGCGGGGTCGCAGTCGCCAAACATCACTTGCACTTCATAAACCACGGTTTTGCTCATGGCGATCTTTCAGCGTGGCGCCATGCGCAGTGCGCCATCCAAGCGAATGGTCTCGCCATTCAGATGGTCGTTGGACACGATGTGACACGCCAGTTCGGCAAATTCGCTGGGCTTGCCCAAGCGCGAGGGAAAGGGAATGCTGGCCGCCAAAGACTGTTGCACCGGCTCGGGCAACTCTTTCAGCAAGGGCGTCGCAAACAAACCCGGGGCGATGGTGCAGACCCGAATGCCGTGTTGTGCCAAGTCGCGTGCCATGGGCAACGTCATGCCCGCTACGCCTGCCTTGGAGGCACTGTAGGCCTGTTGGCCCACTTGGCCATCGAAGGCCGCAACCGATGCGGTGAAGACCATCACGCCGCGCGCGTTGTCCTCTAATGGAGGCAATTTGGCGCAGGCCGCGGCGAACAAACGGGCCGCGTTGTAAGTGCCAATCAGGTTGACTTGAATCACGCGGGCGAAGTCTTCCAAAGGTGCGGCGTTGCCGTCTTTGCCGACCACGCGTTTGGCCGAGCCAATGCCGGCGATTTGCATCAAGATGCGCGCCGGGCCATGGGCTGCTGCGGCGGTCTCTATGGCTTGGGCCATGCTGTCAGGGTCAGAGACGTTGCACTGCACCGCCACAGCGGCACCTGCGCCATGCTGCGCGCACAGGTCTTGTGCCACGCGCTCGGCGTTGGCCTTGTTGAGGTCGAGCACCGCGACTTTGGCGCCGAGACGGGCCAGTTCACGGGCGGTGGCTTCGCCCAAACCCGAGCCTCCCCCGGTGACCAGTGCGGCTTGTCCTTGAATGTTCATGAGAGTTCCTGGAGGTTCATGGTGGTGGTTCAGTGTCTGCCGTATTTTTTCAGTCGTTCAATGCGTTGCGTGGAGGGACGAAACTCAGGCCGTGGCCAGTGGGTTTTCGATCAGCAGGGCAATGCCCTGACCCCCGCCCACGCAGGCACTTGAGACGCCATAGCGCAGACCCGCGCGTTGCAACTCACGGGCCAGCGTCAGGGTCAGACGCACGCCAGTGGCGGCCAAGGGGTGGCCCAAAGCAATGGCGCCGCCATTGACATTCAGCTTGGACAGGTCCAGCCCCAGCTCACGGCCCACGGCCAGTGTTTGTGCGCCTTGGGCTTCGTTGATTTCGAAGCGGCCGATGTCGGCCAGTTGCAGGCCCGTGCGCTCAAGCAGCAGGCGAATGGCCGGGGCTGGGCCAATGCCCATGATCTCAGGGGGCACCCCCACCACCGCGGCCGCGACCACGCGGGCCAATGGTTTTTTGCCATGGGCTCGGGCATAGGCGCCTGAGGTCACCACGCAGGCGGCTGCGGCATCGACCAAGGCCGAGCTGTTGCCCCCGGTTTGCACACCGCCTTCGTAGACCGATTTGAGCTTGGCCAAGACCTCGGGAGGCGAGAGGCGTGGGTGCGTGTCGGCGCTGACTTCGGTGAGCTTGCCTTGCAGCCGAATGCCCCGGGCTTTGTAGCCATCGAGTTCAAATTTTTCGGTGACGATCGGCACGATCTCGCCCGCATGAAAGCCGGCCTGTTGTGCGGCCACCGCTTTGGCAAACGAGTCGGAGGCAAATTGGTCCACCTCTTCGCGCGTGATGCCGTATTTTTTGGCCAAATTTTCAGCCGTCTGAATCATGTTGATGCCAGCGGCCGGGTCTTTCAGGGCTTCCCACATGTAGTCTTTGAAGCCCACGGGGGCGCCCAGCTTGAAGCCGGTGCGGTGGTCGAAGGCGGCAATCGGGTTGCGCGTCATGCTCTCGGTGCCTACCACCAGCGCGGCCTCGCACACGCCGGCTTCGATTTGTTCGCCGGCTTGGCGAAACAACTCAAAGCCGGTGCCGCAAATGCGTTGCGCCATCAGGGCAGGCACCTCTTGGGGCACACCGGCGTACAAGCCAATGTGGCGCGGCAAAAAGAATTGGTCAAAGTCGCCGGGTGCCATGTTGCCCGTGATGACCGAGCCGATTTCTGTGGGGGCAATGCCCGCGCGTTTCAGGGCTTCGCGGGCGGCTTTGATGCCCAAGTCGGTCGGTGAGATGTGGCCCAATGCGCCGCAATAGTCGACCATTGGCGTGCGCACGCCAGCGTGCATCCAGACATCTGAAAATGCGTTGAAAAAACCTGGGGAGGCCATGAGGTCGGGCTTTCTGTTCAAACTTGCGGCTTCACAATGAAGTGCAAGGTGTCGCCGTGCAAAGCGGCCACGGTGTCGGCACGGTGGCTCAGCACCGCACGTTGGTTGATCGAGCCTTTGTCGGTGATCTCGCCCTTGTCGATGGTGGGCGGCTCACTCAGCAGGCACAAGCGGGCAATGCGGTTGGCACTGCCCGTGGCGGTTTTTGCCAAGGTATTGACGATCTCTTGAAACTTGGCCTGCACCGCTGGCGAGGCCAGCACATCGGCCAACGGTGCCTCGGCTCCCAGGCCACTCAAGGCACGCACGGCCGGGGTGGGGAAAATCATGGCGCCCACTTCTTTCAAGTTCAGGCCGGTCAACACCGCGTCTTGCACATAGGGCGCTCCCGCCGCAATGATCTTGGCGCGCAGCGGGCCGACACTGACAAAGGTGCCGGTGGCCAGCTTGAAGTCTTCGGCAATGCGGCCGTCAAATTTCAGGCCCAGATGCACATCGGTTTCGTCGATCCATTTCACCGCGTCGCCGGTTTTGAAGAAGCCTTCTTCGTCAAACGCGTCAGCGGTCTCTTGGGCATTGCGCCAATAGCCGGGCGTGATGTTCGGGCCGCGGTAACGCACCTCGGTTTTGCCTTGCATGTCGACCAGTTTCAACTCGAGCCCCGGGGTGGGCACGCCCAAGTCGCCCGCTTGCACAAACGGGTTGGTGACAAAGATGCCAAACGGACCCGATTCGGTCATGCCCAAGCCGGTGCCCATGACGATGCGTTGGCCAATTTCGCGTTCTTGCGAGGCGTACAAACTGTCCCAAATGGGTTGCGCCAAAGCGGCCCCGGCATAAAAGAACATCTGCACGCGCGAGAGCAATGTTTTGCGCAACAGGTCGTCGGTTTTCATGGCATTGGCAATCGCTTCGAAACCGGTCGGCACGTTGAAGTAAACCGTGGGTGCGATCTCGCGCAAGTTGCGCAAGGTCTCGCCAATCAGCGCGGGGGTGGGCTTGCCATCGTCGATGTACAGCGTGCCGCCGTGGTAGACCACCATGCCAAAGTTGTGGTTGCCGCCAAAGGTGTGGTTCCAAGGCAGCCAGTCCACCAGCACCAGTTCTTTTTCGGCCAGCACGGGCATCGATTGCGCCATTTGCTGTTGGTTGGCACACCACATGCGCTGCGTGTTGATGACCGCTTTGGGCATCTTGGTCGAGCCGCTGGTGAACAAAAACTTGACGATGGTGTCGGGCCCCGTAGCCGCAATCGCGGCATCGACCGCGGGCGTTTCGGGTGTCGCGCACAGTTGCGCAAAGCGGGTCACTGGGCGGCCTTCCAGCTCGCCTTCGACCAAGACCACTTCCATGCTCGCATCGACTGTGGCGGCAATGGCTTTGGCATACCGCGCATCTGAGGCAAACACCAGGCCGGGCGTGACGGTTTTCAGCACGTGCTTGAGCTTGTCGTAGTCCACGCTGACCAGCGAGTAAGGTGGCGAAGTGGGCACAAAGGGCACCCCTGCCAGCATCGCACCCAAGGCCAACAGCGCGTGCTCGAGGCTGTTTTCACTCAAGATCACTACCGGACGCTCGGCGTTCAGGCCGCGATCGATCAAACCCTGCGCAATGTTGCGCGCGGTCTGCCACGCGTGGGCGTAGCTGATGTGTTGCCACTCGCCCAAAGTGCCATCGGCCATTTTGCTGCGGCGCGCCATGAAGCTGTGCTGGGGCCGGGTCTTGGCCCAGTGCTGCAGCCGGTCGGTCATGCGCTCGGCAAAGGGCTGCAAAGCTTGCTCGGCCGTCATGTAGTGCGTGCCCGGTGCGCCGTCACGCAGACTGACTCGGGTCACGCCAAATTGGAGAGGGCGAAATTGAGGGACGGTCATGGGCGGGCTCTTTCTGGCGGCTCAGCTGGTTTTTTGCACCTTGGCGGCTTTGCCATCCAAGAAGGCGCGGACCCGCGCTTTGGCCTCGGGCGCGGATTGGGCAATAGAAGAGATCAGCGACTCGGTGAAAAAGCCGTGGTCGGCCGGTTGCTCGGCGATGCGCGGCAAAGCGTGCATCAGGGCAAAGTTGGTGAGCGGCGCGTTGGTCGCGATGCGCGCGGCCAGCTCAATGGCTTTTTGCAGCGCCGTGCCTTGTGGCACCAGGTATTGCGCAAAGCCCAAGCGCTCGCCGTCTTGCGCGTTGTAGACGCGGCCGGTCAACATCATGTCGGTCATGCGCGCCGCGCCAATCAGTTTGGGGATACGCACCGAGCCGCCACCGCCCACAAAAATACCGCGTGTACCTTCGGGCAAAGCGTAAAAAGTACTCTCATCGGCGACACGAATGTGCGAGGCACTGGCCAGCTCTAAGCCGCCGCCCACCACCGCACCGTGCAGCGCAGCCACCACCGGCACGCGGCCTTGCTCGACCGCGTTCAGGGCCACGTGCCAGCTGCGTGAATGGTGAATGCCTTCACCGGCATCGCGTTCTTTGAGTTCCGACAAATCCAAGCCCGCACAAAAATGGTCGCCTTCACCATGCACCACGGCCGCACCGGCTTCGGGTGGCAAGTTTTGGAACACATCGCGCAAGGCTTCAATGAGGCCATCACTCAAGGCATTGCGTTTGGCAGGGCGGCACAGGCGCACCACGGCCACGGCCCCTTGCATCTCCAGCGTCACGCCGTTTTGCGTTGCGCGTTCCAGGATGGGGTGGGCGGTAGGGGTCATGGGGCGTTCCTTGCAGCTCTTGACCGATGGGCCAAGAAAGTTATTATTGATAACCATATTGTGAGCAGATGGCCCGACAACTCAACTTGGGGGTTTCCCTAGGTGCTCTGCAAAATCTGGGCTTCTGGCCCGGGTGCCGAGCGAGACTGCCCGGGCTTTCGGCTATCGTGCATGCCAAAACTTGTTGTGACAGGAGCCCCATGAACCACCAAGACCTGATTGCCATTGACATCCACACCCATGCCGAGGTGAGCTGCTGGAACCCCTTTGACAACTACGGCGAGGAATACGACCGCGCCGCCGACAAGTTTTTTGGCAGCAACCGCCGCCCGACCATCGACGAAACCGTGGCGTATTACCGCGAGCGAAAAATTGGCTTGGTCATGTTCACCGTGGACAGCGAATCGCAACTGGGTCGGCGCCGCATTCCCAATGAAGAAATTGCCAAGGCCGCGCGCGACAACAGCGACATGATGATTGCCTTTGCCAGCATCGACCCACACAAAGGCAAGATGGGCGCCCGCGAGGCCGAGCGCCTGATCAAGGAAGAGGGCATCAAGGGCTTTAAGTTTCACCCCACGGTGCAGGGCTACCACCCTTACGACAAGATGGCATGGCCGATTTATGAGGTGATCAACCACCACAAATTGCCAGCCATTTTTCACACTGGCCACAGCGGCATTGGCAGTGGCATGCGTTGTGGTGGTGGGCTGCGATTGGCCTACAGCAACCCCATGCATTTGGACGATGTGGCGATTGACTGGCCCGACATGCAAATTGTCATGGCGCACCCCAGCTTTCCTTGGCAAGACGAGGCCTTGAGTGTGGCCACGCACAAGCCCAATGTGTGGCTTGACCTGTCTGGCTGGAGCCCCAAGTATTTTCCGAAGCAACTCATCCAGTACGCCAACACGCTGCTGAAAGACCGCGTCTTGTTTGGCAGCGATTACCCGCTGATCACGCCCGAGCGCTGGATGAAAGACTTTGAAGTGGCCGGTTTCAAGCCTGAAGTGATGCCGGGTATCTTGAAGGGCAATGCGATCCGCTTGTTGGGCTTGGACAAAACGGCTTCATCCATCCCCGCTTGATCCATCACCGCTTGATCCATCACCGCCGGACCCTCAGCCGCCGGAGCCTTGGGTTTGGCGGTGGCCCCCATCTCAGTCGCCATGCCGTTGAGGGGGTTTACCGGTCCAAGTGACCTTGCTGCTCTTATTGGTCCTGCGGGTCCAACAAGGGCGCTTGCAACAAAGTGTCCATGGGCCATTGCAGCAATTCGGCCAAACGGCACACCACCCAGCGCGCTTCAGCGGGATTCAGCACCGCGGGCGCCGCCACCAAACCCTGTTCGCATTGCGCCAGCACCAGGTCTTCGGTGATGCCCAGCGTGAATTGCATGTTGGCGGCTTTTTCGGTCAGCACTTGGGCCAAGTCCTCACACAGCTCATAGCGCTCGGCCATGGCTTGCCGGTCGAGGCTCGGCTTGATCTTGCCCGGCAACACATACAGCGCCGTGAAGCTGCTGGGCATGTGGATCTGGTTGTCGTCGCTCATGTCGGCATCAGACCTTTTTGACGAATTCGGTCTTGAGTTGCATGGGCCCAAAGCCCTCGATCTTGCAATCGATGTCGTGGTCACCCTCGACCAAACGGATGTTTTTGACCTTGGTGCCCACCTTCACCACCGAGGACGAGCCTTTGATCTTCAGGTCTTTCACCAAGGTCACGGTGTCGCCGTCTTGCAGCACATTGCCGTTCGCGTCTTTCCATACTTTGCTGGCTTCTGTGGCGGGGGCTTCGCTGGGGTTCCATTCGTGCCCGCAACTGGGGCAAATCAACAGTGTGCCGTCTTCGTAGGTGTAAGCGTCGTGGCATTGGGGGCAGGGCGGCAAAGTGCTCATTGTGATCGTGCGGTGCAAAAACCACCATTGTCCACGGACGAGTTCCGTGGGTCTGGGCCACTGCTCTGAAGATGGTCAGCCCGGCTCAATATTTGGAAGGTTGTTCGCCAACTTTGGGGGCTTATTTTTGGGCTTCTTCTTGGACATTTGCTTGGGCATTTTCTTGTGCCTCTTGTTCGGCTTTTTGTTCGGCTTCTTGTTCGGCTTTTTCTCGCTCGCGCTGCAAACGTGTTTGTTCTTGTGCTTTGCGCACATCGTGCATTTGCCAAAAAGCAAACACCAACACCAACCCAAATACACCCAGCTCGATCCAAATGCCCATGGCGTGGCTCCTTGATGGCCGCATGGTAGCGGTGTTGTGTGTTTTTTCGCGCCGCGAGCCTGAAAGCTGCACCCTCGGCACGGGCGCTCACGTTTTGGCGACAGGTTGAGTGCCCCTTTTGTGCGCCGGCCAGACCGGTTTGTGTCAATCTGAATTGACAGTCCGGAAAATAAGGATATATTTACACTTAAGCCTGTCAGCTGGAGTTGACGGGCCTTCTCTTTCGGAGGTCCCATGAGCCTGTTGACGCGCGCCGAGCACGCCTTGAGCACACATTTTGAGCAAGCCGCAGGCACCGGAGCGCCTCCCCGGCTGGTCGCTGCCATGCGACACGCGGTGTTTTCGGGGGGCGCGCGCATTCGCCCTCAGCTGTGCATGGCAGTGGCCACCGCCTGCGGTGACGACCAGCCCGAGCTCACCAATGCGGCCGCCGTGGCGCTGGAGTTGATGCACTGCGCCTCGCTGGTGCATGACGACATGCCCGCTTTTGACAATGCCGACACCCGGCGCGGGCTGCCCACGGTGCACAAAGCCTTCAGCGAACCTTTGGCCTTGTTGGCCGGTGACGGCCTGATCGTGATGGCCTATCGGGTGCTGTTGCAAGCCGGTGCGCGGCAACCCGAGCGCTTGATCGGGCTGATGGACAACATGACGCAAGGTGTGGGATTGCCGCACGGCATCGTGGCCGGACAGGCCTGGGAATGCGAGACCAGTGCCAACTTGAGCCAATACCAACGCGCCAAGACCGGTGCTTTGTTTGTCTCGGCCACCTGCGCGGGCGCTCTCAGTTGCGGGCACGCGCCTGAACCCTGGGCCCCATTGGGCAGTTATTTGGGCGAGGCCTACCAAGTGGCCGACGATATCCGCGATGTGATCGCCGATGCGGCCACCTTGGGCAAGCCGGCGGGTCAAGATGCTTTGCACGCCCGCCCCAGCTCGGCCCAGGCCCTTGGCCTGACCGGTGCGATTGCGCACTTTGACCACCTGATTGACCAAGCGGCCAGCTCTATCCCCATGTGCTCTTGCCGCGACATGTTGCGGCAATTGGTGCAAGTGGAGGCTGAGCGCTTGGTGCCCAAAGCGCTTTGCGAGGGCTATTTCAAGAGCCACCCTGAAGTGGCGGCAGGCCGCACCGGCGCGCCCCATAGCGCGCCCCACAGCGCGCCCCACAGAGCACCGCATTGAGCGCCACACCAGCCCGACCCGAAGGAAGCACCATGTCCCAACCCTTGGATCTGACTGCCGTGCCGCCCCGCGCGGCCTCGACCTCTTTCAAGGACGCTTGGCAAGCCAAGCTTGAGCGCTGGTACGCCCATCCCGCCTTGTACCGATGGTCGCTCAGCAACCCCTTGACGCGTTGGCTCACCCGCCGCCGCACACGCAAATTGTTTGACCTGATGGCGGGTTTTGTGCACAGCCAAGTGTTGCTGGGCTGCATCCGACTGGACCTGTTTCGCAGCCTGTACCAGACTCCGGCCAGCCTGCCACAGCTGGCCCAGCGCACCGGTTTGGCGCCGGCGGTGTTGCAGCGTTTGCTCTTGTCCGCGGTGGCGCTGGGCTTGTTAGAGCACCGCAGCCAAGGGCGCTTTGGCTTGGGCCCTTTGGGGGTGCCGCTGGCGCAGCACGAAGGCATTGCCCAGATGATCGAGCACAACCACTTGCTCTACCAAGACATGCAAGACCCTGTGAAGTTTTTGCACAACGCCTGGAGCGGTGGCATGGCCGAGTACTGGCCTTACGCGCATGAGAATTCAGTGCCCCCGCCAACCGCCGAGGTGGACAAATTCACGCGCTACTCACAGCTCATGGCCGCCTCGCAGGGCTTTGTGGTGCAAGAAATTTTGTCGTCCTACTTTTTTGACGAGCACCGCTGCGTGCTCGATGTGGGCGCAGGCAAAGGCCGCTTTGTGAGCGAGTTGGCAGCGCATGCGCCGCACTTGAAATTCAAGATGTTTGACTTGCCCCCGGTGCTGTCACTGGCCCGTGACAACCTGCAATCCAAGGGCTTGACCGATCGCGTGAGCTTGCATCCGGGCAGCTTTTTGCACGACCCCTTGCCCGAAGGGGCCGACCTGATCACCTTGGTGCGCGTAGCACACGACCACCCCGATGCGGTGGTGCGTCAGATTTTGCAGAAAGCCCATGCCGCCTTGCCGGTGGGCGGCGTTTTGCTGTTGGCCGAGCCGATGGCCCAACCCGAGGAAGAGGCCGGTCAGCCCGAAGCCTCGGTCGATGCTTATTTTCATTTTTACCTGTTGGCCATGGGGGCAGGGCGTCTGCGCACGCCCCGAGAGCTGCAAAGCCTGATGCAAGAGGCCGGTTTCACGCATGTGGAGTTGTTGCCGAACGACATGCCCATCCATGCGCGCCTTCTTTTGGGTCGCAAATCTAAGTGTTTACCCTATGTTGACGAAAAGAGTGTCAATTAACTTTGACATTTAGCAATGTAAAGCAAAAAATACAAGCATGTCCGCTCAAGCCGTTGTCTTTCATAACCCCAGGAGTCTGTCCTTGCAGACCTTGGACCTGCCCGAATTGCAGGCCGGTCAGCTGGAAGTGGCTGTCGAATACAGCGGCATCAGCACCGGGACCGAGCGCATGCTTTGGGACGGCAGCATGCCCGCCTTTCCCGGCATGGGATACCCCTTGGTGCCCGGTTACGAGACCGTGGGCCGTGTGGTCCGCAGTGCCACAGAGTCGGGCTTGCAAGCCGGTCAACGCGTGTTTGTGCCCGGTGCCAATTGCTTCACCGGGGTGAAAAGCCTCTTTGGTGGCGCGGCCTCCCGCTTGGTGGTGTCCGAGCAAAAAGTGGTGCCTGTGGCCGAGCACTTGGGCGCGCAGTCGGTGCTGTTGGCATTGGCCGCGACGGCTTATCACGCGGTCTCGGGCGGCGGACAGCAAGCCCCCTTTGAAGCACCCGAACTCATCGTCGGTCACGGTGTCATGGGCCGCTTGTTGGCCCGCCTGACTGTGGCGGCAGGCCTGCCCGCGCCCACTGTCTGGGAAACCCAGCAAGAGCGGTCAACAGGAGCCAACGGATACACCGTCATCCAGCCCGAAGACGACGCGCGCCGCGACTACCGCACCATTTACGACGTGAGCGGCGATGGCAGCCTGCTCAACGGCTTGATCCAGCGCCTGCGCCCCGGTGGCGAATTGGTGCTGGCCGGTTTTTACAAACAAGACCTTTCCTTTGCTTACGCCCCGGCCTTCATGCGCGAAGCCCGCATGCGGATCGCCGCCGAGTGGAAGCGTCCCGACCTGTTGGCGGTGAACGAGCTGGTGAACACCGGCCGTTTGTCGTTGGACGGTTTGATCACCCACACCCAGCCATCGACTCAAGCTGGTTCTGCCTACGAGACTGCCTTCGGTGATGCGAGCTGTCTCAAGATGATTCTTGATTGGAGTGCCTCCGCATGAACACAGATACCACCACCCAGCCCATCAAATTTGTCGAAGTGCTGCGCCGTGAGGCCGACATCGAGCCCGATGCGGTGAGCACCTCCGAGGTGACCAAAGAGACGCAAATCATTGCCATTTACGGCAAGGGCGGCATTGGCAAAAGCTTCACCTTGGCCAACCTGTCTTACATGATGGCGCAGCAAGGCAAAAAAGTGCTGCTGATTGGCTGCGACCCCAAGAGCGACACCACCAGCTTGTTGTTTGGTGGCAAGGCTTGCCCCACCATCATTGAAACCTCTTCGCGCCTGAAGCTCTCGGGCCAAGCCGTGAGCATTGGCGATGTTTGCTTCAAGCGCGATGGCGTCTTTGCCATGGAACTCGGGGGCCCCGAAGTGGGCCGCGGGTGCGGCGGTCGCGGCATCATCCACGGCTTTGAAACGCTGGAAAAACTGGGCTTCCACGATTGGGGCTTTGACTACGTGCTGCTCGACTTTTTGGGCGACGTGGTGTGCGGCGGCTTTGGCTTGCCGATTGCCCGCGACATGTGCCAAAAAGTGATTGTGGTGGCCAGCAACGACTTGCAGTCGCTGTATGTGGCCAACAACGTGTGCTCCGCGGTGGAGTATTTCCGCAAGTTGGGTGGCAACGTGGGCGTGGCGGGCATGGTCATCAACAAAGACGATGGCACTGGCGAAGCCCAAACCTTTGCAGAAAACGCAGGCATTCCGGTGTTGGCGGCGATTCCAGCCAACGAAGACATTCGCCGCAAGAGCGCGAGCTACGAAATCATTGGCCGTCCCGATGGCGAATGGGGCCCGCTGTTTGCCGAGTTGGCCAAGAACGTGGCCGAAGCGCCTCCGATGCGTCCCAAGCCCCAAACGCAAGACCAGCTGCTCGGCCTGTTCAGCGCCGATGTGGTGGGCCGCAACGTGGTGCTCGAACCCGCCACCGTGTTCGACATGGTGGGCAAGCACGAAGACATCAAGCCCTCGTTGGAAGTCGTCTACGACGCGGCCTGAGCCGCAGCAGACACCCCCACAGGACACGGCCATGACACGCACCATTCCTATCCATCCGCAAAACGATGCGCCCAACCCTGCAGGTCTGCAAGGTGACGGCATGGGTTGTCACGCCGGCACAGAGGCCATGGTGGCCGCCGCCAAAGAGGCGGGCAAGTCTGAGGTGTTGGACCAATATGCGCGTGACTATCCGCGCCAGCCCGATGCCGGTCCGCACGACCAACCGCAAAGCATGTGCCCGGCCTTTGGCTCGCTGCGTGTGGGGCTGCGCATGAAGCGCACCGCCACCATCCTCTCGGGCTCGGCCTGTTGCGTGTACGGCCTGACCTTCACCTCGCACTTTTATGGCGCGCGCCGCAGTGTGGGCTATGTGCCTTTCAACTCAGAGTCCTTGGTGACGGGCAAGCTGTTCGAAGACATCCGTGAAGTGGTGCACAGCGAAGCCGACCCCGACAAGGTGGACACCGTCATCATCATCAACCTGTGTGTGCCCACCGCCAGTGGGGTGCCGCTGCAGTTGTTGCCCAAAGAGATCAATGGCGTGCGCATCATCGGCATCGATGTGCCGGGTTTTGGCGTGCCCACCCATGCCGAAGCCAAAGATGTGCTGGCCGGCGCGATGCTGAAATACGCGCGCGAAGAAATCATCAATGGCCCAGTGGCCGCGCCGCGTGCCGGCCGGGGCGACAAGCCCACGGTGGCCTTGTTGGGCGAAATGTTCCCGGCCGATCCCGTCATCATTGGCCAGATGCTGGCGCCGATGGGTTTGGCCGCAGGGCCGGTGGTGCCCACCCGCGAGTGGCGCGAGTTGTATGCCGCGCTCGATTGCTCGGTGGCGGCGGCCATTCACCCGTTTTACACCGCCAGCGTGCGCGAGTTTGAGGCCGCAGGTCGGCCCGTGGTTGGCTCGGCCCCGGTGGGTCTCGAGGGCACCCAAGACTGGTTGCAAAACATCGGCCAAGCCGCCGGCATTGCGCAAGCGCAGATCGATGTGGCGCGCAACCAAGCGCTCACACAAATGCGCGGCCTCTTGATGCAAAAGCCCATCTCGGGTCGCATCACCTTGAGCGGCTACGAAGGCTCTGAGTTGCTGGTCGGGCGCTTGCTCATCGAGTGCGGCGCCGATTTGCGCTATGTGGGCTCGGCCTGCCCCGCGACCGCTTGGAACGCGCAAGACATCGCCTGGCTGCAAGCCAAAGGTGTGCAGGTGCAAATGCGCGCCTCGCTTGAGCAAGACCTGAATGCCATGTACGAGTACCGCCCGCAGTTGGCCATTGGCACCACCCCCGTGGTGCAGATTGCCAAGCAAAACAGCGTGCCCTCTTTGTACTTCACCAACCTGATTTCGGCGCGGCCTTTGATGGGCGTGGCGGGCGCGGGCTCTTTGGTGCAAGTGGTGCAAGCGGCCATGGGCAACCAGCGCCGCTTTGATGCCATGAAAGAATTTTTTGGCGATGTCGGTGCTGGCCATGCCGCCGGGGTGTGGGAGTCGGTGCCGAAAGACCGGCCCGAGTTCAAGGCCGAAACCCGCCGTCAAATTGAAAAGCTTTTGAAGAAGCGCAAAGCCGAGGAGATGGGGTCATGAACACCGTGTCCACGCCGCCCAACACGGTGGCCAAGCCCAAAACGCCACTCATCTTGGACCACGACCGCGCCGGCGGTTACTGGGGTGCGGTGTATGTGTTCACCGCCATCAAGGGGCTGCAAGTGGTGATCGACGGCCCTGTGGGCTGTGAGAACTTGCCGGTCACCTCGGTGCTGCACTACACCGACGCTTTGCCGCCCCATGAGTTGCCCATTGTGGTGACCGGTTTGGCCGAAGAACAGCTGGGACGCGAGGGCACCGAAGGCTCGATGAAGCGTGCCCACGCCACCCTCGACCCCGAGTTGCCTGCCGTGGTGGTGACGGGCTCGATTGCCGAAATGATTGGCGGTGGTGTGACGCCCGAGGGCACCAACATCGCCCGCTTTTTGCCCCGCACCATCGACGAAGACCAGTGGCAATGCGCCAACCGCGCCATGTACTGGCTGTGGAGTGAGTACGGTCTGCGCAAAGTGCCGGCCCGCAAACCCTTTGCCGAGCGTCCAGCCGGGGAAAAGCCCCGCGTCAACATCATTGGCCCCAGCTACGGCACCTTCAACAGCGCCAGTGATCTGGCCGAGATCCGCCGCTTGGTGCAAGGCATTGGCGCCGAGGTCAACATGGTCTTCCCCTTGGGCAGCCACTTGGCCGACGTCTCGCGCTTGGTCGAAGCCGATGTCAACATTTGCATGTACCGCGAGTTTGGCCGCATGTTGTGCGAGGCCCTGGAGCGCCCTTATTTGCAAGCGCCGATTGGCATGCACAGCACCACTTACTTTTTGCGCAAGTTGGGGGAGCTGTTGAACCTCGACCCCGAGCCCTTCATTGAGCGTGAAAAACACACCACGCTGAAACCCATGTGGGACCTGTGGCGCTCGGTCACGCAAGACTTTTTTGCCACCGCCAGTTTTGCGGTGGTGGCGGGTGAGACCTACGCCCGGGGCTTGAAAAACTTCTTGGAACACGAAATGGGCTTGCCCTGTCGTTTCAGCGTCTCGCGCAGCGCGGGCCAGAAAACCGACAACGCCACCGTGCGCGAGATGGTCAAAACCCAAACGCCCCTGATCATGTTTGGCAGCTACAACGAGCGCATGTACCTGAGCGAGATCTCAGGCGGCAGCCCGATGCGTGCGGCCTTTATCCCAGCGTCTTTCCCGGGCGCCATCATTCGCCGCCACACCGGTACGCCCTTCATGGGTTACAGCGGTGCGACTTATGTGGTGCAAGAGGTTTGCAACGCGCTGTTTGATGCGCTGTTTCACATCTTGCCCTTGGGCAGCGAGATGGACAAAGTTGAGGCCACACAAGCCCGTGGCGTGGTGGCGCCCAACGCCAGTTGGCAAGACCCCGCGCAGCAACGCCTGCGCGATGTGGTGCAGAGCCAGCCGGTGCTGGTGCAGATTTCAGCGGCCAAACGCTTGCGCGATCAAGCCGAGCAACTCTCGCAGGCCGAGGGCCACAGCGAAGTGACCGTGGCGCATGTCAATGCCGCCAGTCGCGAGCTGGGTTTAGGGGTGGCGGCATGACGGCACTTCTTTCATTTCAAACATGCACAGGCAGCGACACCGTCGGTGCCTGGCTCAGGATGTCGTGGCCTTTGGCTGCGGATGCCCATCTGCGCGGGCTGTGCGCACCCCGGGTCGCAAGGCCTCGTTAACAGGAGAAATCAATGTCCACAAAGACATCCATTTCCGGACTCACCGATGAGGAAGCCCAGGAATTTCACCACTACTGGATGCAAGGCACCGTGGGATTTACAGCAGTTGCTGTCTTGGCCCACATCTTGGTCTGGGCGTGGCGTCCCTGGTTCTGAGTCAGAGCCTTATTTTTTAAACCTTTGATTGACGGAGTCACTGTCATGCAAAACACCACCCACCTCAATGAGGACCCATCGCGTGCCGATGAGTCTCCAGCGTTTTGGTCCATTTTCATCATTGGATTCGGATGCCTGTTTGTGGTCGTCGTACTGGCCAAGCTGGTCGGCGTTCATTGGCGGGATCTGCTGCCCGGTGCAGAAGATGCCAAAAGCATGAGTCAGGGGGTGAAAGCTGCGGTGTACACCTTCATGTCCCACATCATTTAGGAGATTCACCATGTGGAGAATTTGGCGTCTTTACGATCCGCTGCGTGCCATGGTAGTTCAGGGCATTTTCTTGTTCGGCTTGGCCGCGATGATTCACCTCATCTTGCTCAGCACGAACAAGTTCAACTGGCTCGACGGGGCGAAAAAACCCGTCGCTGCATCGGCACAAAACTCGCCGCTGCCAACAGCGGTGGCTTCGCTGCCCGCACCCAAGTCCTGATCCAGGACTTGCTGTTCAGATGCCGCCATTGAAGCCTCTTCAATGCGGCATCTGTTGATCCACTGAAGCAGGAGGACCCTACCATGGCCATGCTCAATTTTGAAAAAAAGTACCGTGTTCGCGGTGGAACCCTGCTGGGTGGTGATTTGTTCGACTTTTGGGTTGGACCGTTTTACGTCGGTTTTTTCGGCGTGACGACTTTGTTTTTCTCGTTCTTGGGCACGGCCCTGATCTTGTGGGGTGCCTCACAAGGACCGACCTGGAACATTTGGCAAATCAGCATCGCACCGCCTGATTTGTCTTACGGCCTGCGCTTTGCGCCGCTGATGGAAGGCGGCCTGTGGCAGCTCATCACGGTCTGCGCGATTGGCGCCTTTGGCTCGTGGATGATGCGCGAGGTTGAAATCTGTCGCAAGCTGGGCATGGGTTACCACGTGCCTGTGGCCTTTGGTGTGGCCATCTCGGCCTATGTGACTTTGGTGGTGGTGCGTCCGGTGCTCATGGGCGCATGGGGCCACGGCTTCCCGTACGGCATTTACAGCCACCTCGACTGGGTCTCGAACGTCGGCTACCAATACCTGCACTTTCACTACAACCCGGCGCACATGATCGCCGTGAGTTTCTTCTTTGCCAGCGTGTTTGCGTTGTCGCTGCACGGGGGCTTGATCTTGTCTTCGACCAACCCCAAACCTGGCACCGTGGTCAAGACGCCTGAGCACGAAGACACCTTCTTCCGCGACATCATTGGTTACTCGATTGGCACCTTGGGCATTCACCGACTGGGCCTGTTTTTGGCCTTGGCTGCGGTGCTGTTCAGTGCCTTGTGCATCGTGCTCAGTGGTCCCTTCTGGAGCCGTGGCTGGCCCGAGTGGTGGAGCTGGTGGCTGAACATGCCGATTTGGTCCCAGTGGCCTGTTTGAGTGGTACGTCACCCACAGACCCAAACCCAAAGAATTGAGGAGTAGCGCAAATGGCCGACTATCAAAACCTGTTCACCACGGTGCAAGCCGTGGGTCCGGTGCACCACGGGGTGCCGCTCGGACATGGCAACAGCCCCCGCACCGGGCAACCCGTGATCAACTACTGGATTGGCAAGCTCGGTAACGCGCAGCTGGGACCGATTTATTTGGGCGGTCTCGGCCTGATCTCACTGGTCTGCGGCCTGATCGCTTTCACGCTGATCGGCATGAACATGCTGGCCTCGGTCAACTACGACCCGATTCAGTTTGTGCGCCAGTTGTTCTGGCTCTCACTCGAGCCGCCACCTCCCAGTTATGGCCTGAGTCTGCCGCCGCTCAATCAGGGCGGTTGGTTCCTCATCGTGGGTCTGTTCCTCACGGCTTCGGTGCTGTTTTGGTGGGCACGCACTTACCGCCGCGCGGTGGAGTTGGGCATGGGCACCCACATCGCGTGGGCCTTCGCAGCGGCCATTTGGCTGTTCTTGGTGCTCGGCTTGTTCCGCCCCATCTTGATGGGCTCTTGGGGCGAAGCTGTGCCTTACGGCATCTTCTCGCACCTGGATTGGACGGCGGCGTTTTCGCTGCGCTACGGTAACTTGTTTTACAACCCCTTCCACGCGCTGTCGATCGTCTTTTTGTATGGCTCAGCGCTGCTGTTTGCCATGCACGGCGCGACCATCTTGGCCGTGACCCGGTTTGGCGGTGAGCGCGAGATTGAGCAAATCACCGACCGCGGCACCGCTTCTGAGCGCGCCGCTTTGTTCTGGCGCTGGACCATGGGCTTCAACGCCACCATGGAATCGATTCACCGCTGGGCCTGGTGGTTTGCGGTGCTCTGCCCCATCACCGGCGGCATCGGCATCTTGCTCACCGGCACGGTGGTCGACAACTGGTATCTGTGGGCCATCAAGCATGGTGTGGCACCGCCATACCCCGAAATTTTCCCAGCGATGGCTGACCCCGCACTGAGCCAAGGAGGCAAGCCATGAGCCATACCGTCACCACTTCATCCGGCTCCTTCTCTTTCGGCCACTCGCCGTGGATCGGCCGCCTTGGCAAAACCTTGGGCCTCGTGCTGCTGGGCTTGGCCCTGGCCGGTTGCGAACGCCCCAGTCCCGAGTCGGTGCAAAGCGGTTACCGCGGCACCGGCATGGTGCAGGTTTACAACGCGCGTTTGCTCGAAGTCAAAACCGAAAAAAACCAACCCCCTGTGGCCATTCCTTCACCCGGTTCGGACGGCCCCAAAGCCTCACAAGCCTACAAAAATGTGAAGGTCTTGGGCAATCTGAGTGTGGCGGAATTCAACCGCTTGATGGTCTCCATGAGCAGTTGGGTGGCCCCGCAAGAAGGCTGTGCCTACTGCCACCAGTTGCCCAATTTTGAAGACGACAGCAAATACACCAAGGTGGTGGCGCGTCGCATGATCGAGATGACGCAACACATCAACGCCGACTGGCAGCCCCATGTGGCGCAGACCGGGGTGACGTGCTACACCTGCCACCGCGGCGAGCCGGTGCCCAATGCGATTTGGTTCAAGTCCAACCCTGAGCCCCATGGCTCGAACTTCATAGGCGACAAGGCGGGACAAAACGAACCCTCTCCAGTGGTCAACCTGTCATCGTTGCCCAACGACCCCTTCACGCCGTTTTTGCTGGGCAACCAAAACATCCGCTTGAACGGCCCCACCGCCTTGCCCTCGGGCAACGCCCAGTCGATCAAACAGGCGGAGTGGACCTACGGCTTGATGACGCACATGTCGACTTCTTTGGGGGTCAACTGCACCTATTGCCACAACACGCAGTCGTTCCAAAACTGGGAAATCAGCCCACCGCAGCGGGTCACGGCTTGGCATGGCATCCGCATGGCGCGTGATTTAAATTTGACTTACATGGAGCCTTTGACCGAAGTCTTTCCGGCGCACCGCAAAGGCCCAACGGGTGACGTGGCCAAGCTCAATTGCGCCACTTGCCACCAAGGCGCGTACAAGCCGCTGAATGGTGCACGCATGGCCAAAGATTTTCCAGAGTTGTTGAAACCGGCTTTGGCAGCATCCAAAGTGGCGGCCAAGTAAGCGGCTTTGCCGGACGCCCCTTTGCCGAAAGCCCCGTCATGGAAGCCGTCGCCCCCCTTCATGACCCGCTTTCTGGCGTGGTGGTGGTGCTGTTGGCTGATTTTTTAAGGCAACACCAAGGCTGGGGCTGGCTGCGTTTGGTGGCCGGACCCACGCCCTACAAAGAAGTGCCGGGTCTGACCATGGCCAAGGTCATGGGCAGTGGCCATGGTGGGGGCTTCAGCCTGCGCCCCAGTGCCACGCACCAAGGCCTGATCTGCACGTTCAGTCACCTCGATTGGGCGCAAAAATTTTTAGCCAGTCCGATGGTCGAGTCCTACCGCAGCCGCGCCCGCGAGTGTTGGATGGGGGTGCTGGCGGTGCAATCGGCCCGAGGCCATTGGGACAAACAAGCTTGGCAAGCCAGCAGCCCGCAAGCGCTGGGCGAGCACACCCCGGTGTCGGAGTCAGCGCCCTTTGCGGTCTTGACGCGCGCCAGCATTGTGCCCACCAAGGCCATGGCGTTTTGGCGCTACGCCCCGGCCGCGCAAGCCGATTTGGGCCATGCCCCAGGCTGCTTGCTGGCCATGGGCTTGGGCGAAGTGCCTTTGGTGCGGCAATGCACCTTCAGCTTGTGGGAAGACACCGCCGCCATGCTGCAATACGCCCACCAAGGGGCGCACCAAACGGCCAGTGCCGCGGCATACAAACACCAGTTTTTTTCAGAGTCGCTGTTTGTGCGCATGCAGGTCTTGCAAATGGCGGGCCACTGGCAGGGCCGAGATTTCAATTTGCCCGGCTTGCGCGATTTACCCGACATGCCCGACTTGCACCGGCAGGCTGCGGCGCGAGAGCCCGCGCTGGAGCACAGCCATGTCTGAGCCGCGCGTGGTCATTGTGGGCGCGGGTATGGGGGGCTTGAGCAGTGCCCTCTTGTTGGCACACCAAGGCTTGGATGTCACCGTGGTCGAGTCGGGTGCAGAGCCCGGCGGCAAAGTGCACAGCCGCGAAGTCAACGGCGTGCAGATCGACAGTGGCCCCACCGTGTTCACCATGCGCTGGGTCTTTGATGCCTTGCTGCACAGCGTGGGCACGCGTCTGGAAGACGAGATGCGCATCACGCCACTGCAGGTGCTGGCGCGCCACTTTTGGCCCGACGGCAGCCAGCTGGATTTGTCGGCAGATCCCGCCGCCAGTGAGGCCGCCATTGCAGCATGGTCGGGCGGTGACGAAGCTCGGCGATTCAGAGAATTTTGCAAAACCACACGGCAGCTGTATGCCACGCTGGAGGGGCCGATGATTCGGGCGCAGCGCCCCCAGATGGCCGGCTTCATGAGCGACTTGGGTTTCAAAGGCTTGGGCGTGTTGGCGCAACTCGGACCGATGCGCAACCTGTGGCAACAACTGGGCCATCAATTCACCGACCCGCGTCTGCGCCAATTGTTTGCCCGCTACGCCACCTATTGCGGCTCGTCCCCTTGGCAGTCGCCCGCCACCCTCATGCTGATCGCGCAAGTCGAGATGGATGGCGTTTGGTCGGTCGAAGGCGGCATGGTGGGCATGGCCCAAGCCCTGGCCCGTGTGGCGCGGCGGCGGGGGGCGGTGTTCCGCTACCAGAGCACGTGTCAGCGCATCGAGCAGCGCCAAGGGCGGGTCTGCGGTGTGCACTTGCAGTCGGGTGAATATTTGCCGGCCGACCGGGTCATCTTCAATGGTGACATTGCCGCGTTGCGGCAAGGCCTGCTGGGTGACGAGGCGCGTCGCGCTGTGCCCCAGGCGGTGCCCCCACGCTCTTTGTCGGCCCTGACGTGGTCTTTGCACAGCCCCACCGAGGGCGTGGCATTGGACCGGCACAACGTGTTTTTTCAGAGCCATTACGCCAGCGAGTTTGAAGACATCTTCGATCGCCAGCGCCTCCCCGAACAGCCCACCGTGTATGTCTGCGCGCAGGACCGGCCGGGGCCGGTCACCCCGGGCCAGCCCGAACGTATTTTTTGTCTGGTCAACGCCCCTGCCTGCGGAGATGGGAATCAGATCACCGAGGAGGCCATCGAAGCATGTCAAACCCGCACCTTTCAGCATCTGAAGCAACTGGGTCTGCCACTGCAGCCTCAGACCAGCAACTGTATTCGCACGACACCCCAGGACTTTCATCGGCGATTTCCGGCCAGCGGCGGAGCGCTGTACGGGCAGGCGACGCACGGCTGGACCAGCATCTTCCAAAGACCTGGCTCCACCACAGCGCTGCAGGGCCTGTTTCTGGCGGGGGGCAGTGTGCACCCGGGGCCGGGCGTGCCGATGGCGGCCTTGTCCGGGCAGCGGGCGGCCGAGGCGCTGATGGCGAGCCTCGCTTCGACCAACAAGTTCCAGACGGAGGCTACCTGTGGTGGTATGTCGATGCCATGAGTGACGACGGCCAACACGGCATCACCCTCATTGCGTTTGTGGGCAGTGTGTTCTCACCCTATTACGCGTGGGCGCGCGGCCGTGGCCGTGCCCAAGCGGACCACCATTGCGCTTTGAACGTGGCCATCTACAGCAAAGGGCAAAAGCGTTGGTCCATGACCGAGCGCGGGCAGCGCCATTGCGCGCGCAGTGCCCGCCAGTTCACCATTGGCCCGAGCCAACTGAGCTGGGATGGCGACTGCCTCACCATCGACATTGACGAAGTGGGCGTGCCGCTGCCGCGCCGCATTCGAGGACGCATCAAGCTCTGGCCGCAACAGATGTTTGGCTATTCCACGCCCTTGGACGGGGCGGGTCTGCACCGCTGGGGGCCCTTGGCGCCGTCATCGCGCATCGAGGTCGCGCTGAATGCGCCCGACCTGAAATGGCAAGGCCACGCGTATCTGGATTCAAACGAAGGCGATGAACCCATCGACCGCGGTTTTCACACTTGGGACTGGTCGCGCGCGCGCATGCGCGATGGCAGCACCGTGGTGTTTTATGACCTGCAAGAGCCGGGTGTTCAAGACCGGGTTTTGTCGCTGCGCTTCACGCCCAAGGGCACGGTAGAACCCCTGGCCACACCGCCCGTGCAGCGCTTGCCCAAAACGGCATGGCGCATTTCCCGGCGCATGCGCAGCGAACATGCCGTGCACTTGCACGAGCAACTTGAAGACACGCCTTTTTATCAGCGTGCCTTGCTGCAATTTGAATATGGTCGCGAGCGATTGCTGGCGTTTCACGAAACTCTGTCGGTGCCCCGTTTGGTGTCACCGGTGGTGCAAGCCATGCTGCCTTGGCGCATGCCACGGCGGGCTTGATATGAACCGCCTTGATCTTCTCCATGCAGGCCCATCGGGCCGATGTGTGTTGGGCATCAAGGCCTCCCCATTCTTGGCCATGGTGGCCATGAATAGCCCTCGTGCGGGCCGTGCACGTCTTCTGCAAGGAGAAAACGATGTCTAATTCAGACAAAGTCTGGCCAACGGGACTGACCGAGGCCGAATCGGAAGAGATTCACCGCAATCTCATCCAGGGCACGCAGATTTTCGGCATGATTGCCGCATTTGCCCATCTGCTGGCCTATATCTACTCACCCTGGCTCAAGTAAAGGAGCGCCATCATGATCTACTCGAAAATGTGGTGTGTGGTGAAACCAGCGGTCGGTATTCCAGTGTTCATTGCTGCAGTGGCGATTTCGTCCTTCAGCGTGCACCTGGCCCTGACCCTGAACACCACTTGGGTGAAAACCTTCCTCAACGGCGGTAGCCAAACTGTAGCCACGGCGCCTGCGCCTGCGGCGGCGGATGCCCCGGTGAAAAAGTAAGGGTGCCAACCCGAACGGCCAGGCGCGCAAGCGTCTGGTCTTTCTTGTATGAATAAATCAAACGCACGTTCGTCTCTCTCGCAAGTGTTGACCAGCTTAGGTCCGCGCTTTTTGCCTTTTGCCGATGCCGCCAGCGAAGATTTGCCGCTGTCGCGTCTGCTGCGTTTGTCGCTGTTTCAAGTTTCTGTCGGCATGGCCATGGTCATGCTGGTGGGCACCCTCAACCGCGTGATGATTGTGGAGCTGAAAGTTCCCGCCACGCTGGTGTCTTTCATGGTGGCTTTGCCTTTGCTGATCGCCCCGCTGCGGGCTTTGATTGGTTTTCGCTCAGACAACCACCGCTCGCAACTCGGCTGGCGCCGCGTGCCCTACATCTGGATGGGCAGCTTGCTGCAATTTGGTGGTTTTTCCATCATGCCTTTTGCCTTGCTGGTCTTGAGCGGCGCCGGCCAAGCCAGTCAGGCTCCGGCTTGGGTGGGCATGTTGGGTGCGTCCGTTGCTTTTGTGTTGGTGGGGCTGGGCATGCACACGGTGCAAACCGCCGGCTTGGCTTTGGCCACCGACTTGGCACCGCCCGAGAGCCAGCCCAAGGTGGTGGGCCTGATGTATGTGATGCAACTGGTCGGCATGATCGGCAGTGCACTGATGCTGGGCCACTTGCTGCGCGAGTACAGCCCCGGCCAATTGATTCGCGTGGTGCAAGCCGTAGCGGTGATGACGCTGGTGCTCAATGTGATCGCGCTGTGGAAGCAAGAGGCGCGCAGCCGATTGCGCAAACCCGGCACCCCGATAGAGCACAGTTTTGCCCAAGCTTGGCAACTCTTTTGCCAAGGGCCGCACACCGTGCGCCGACTGCTGGCCGTGGGCCTGGGCACCATGGCCTTCACCATGGAAGATGTTTTGTTGGAGCCCTTTGGCGGCGAGATTTTGCACATGTCGGTGTCCAGCACCACGCTGCTCACGGCCAACTTGGCCTTTGGCGGCTTGATGGGATTTGCGTGGGCCTCGCGCGTGCTCAGCCGGGGGGCTGATGCTTACCGCATGGCCAGTTGGGGCGCTTGGGTGGGCATTCCTGCTTTTGTGGCGGTGCTGGCCTCGGCCCCGCTCGCATCCCCCCTGTTGTTTGCGGCGGGTATTTTCTTGATCGGATTGGGCGGCGGCTTGTTTGCCCACGGCACCTTGACTTCCAGTATGCAACTGGCGCCGCCTGAACAGGTGGGTTTGGCCATGGGCGCTTGGGGTGCGGTGCAGGCCACTGCCGCAGGCGTGGGCATGGCTTGCGGCGGCTTGTTGCGCGATGGCATCGCGCTGGTCAGCAGCTCAGTGATGGGGTATTCGGCGGTCTACCTGATCGAGATCGTTTTGTTGGGGCTCACCCTGTGGGCCATCTCGCCCTTGTTGCGGCCTCTTGCAACGGCCCCCCCGCCTTCCGCATAATGTCCGGCGAAAAGTTCACACTCACTTTAACTTTCACTCACTCAAGGAAAAACCATGGAAGTCAAACACATTCTCATCCTCATGTTTGTGATTTTCTGCATCTTCATGTTGGCCAATTGGTTGAACCGTCCAACGCCGAATTTCCGGAAATCAAACGATAAAAAGTCGGATTGAACCCGCAGGCATTTATTTATCCCTGTTCTCAATGCTGTCGCCAGCGGCGAGACAGGCCCTCATCTCCAACCCTTGGGTCATCATGAACAAATTATCAGTTTCTCAAATCCGCCAAAAATCGGGTCTCTACTACGCCGTGGGCATCGCGATTTTTTCGTCGGTGTTTGTCGTGATTGCCGTGGTCGCCAAGATCGTGATCAGCAACAGCTGATTGGGGCCGTTTGAGCGCTCGCAAGCCCACCCCCTCGGGCGTGGGTGAGGGCTTGCTCAAGGCATTTGAATGGGCAGGCCCGCGGCCAGCCAATGCTGCAATTGCCGCAACACTTGCGGCCCTGAGGCGGTGTAGGGGTCCAGCGCTGGGTCTTGCATTTGCACCTGGGGGTCGTCCACAGACAGATGGATCAAGGCCATCGACCATTGGCCAAATTGCCGTTCTTGCATGTCCTCGTAATGCAACAAAGTCACATCTTGGTGGCGCGTGTCGGCACAGATACGGCGGTACAGCGCATTCACGCTGTTGCGCTCTCCCTCTAGCACTTGCAAAAAGAAACCTTGGCCTTGGCACAGCACCCCGGTGATGCCTTGCGTCATGTTGTGCGACTGCGCTTGCAGCAAGATGCCGGTGGTCACCGTGGTGGTTTGGGGGCCCACGGCGCGGCTCACATACAGCAAGCGCACTTGACGGTGGGGCACAGGCGATCTCATGCGGTGAAGGGGGCGAAGTGGGCGAAGTGGGCGAAGTGGCCCATCATGGGCTGGGGCTGGGCCTGGCGCTGTGGCTGGGGGCATTGCGGTTGAGGCGTTCACTCTCCCGGCGCTCTAACAAATCCAGCATCCAAGCCACCCGCTGGGGCATCGCCCGGTTGGGGAAATAAGCCTTGTGACCGGTGAAGGGCGCCGCATCGCGACAGCCTTGCACCATGTCCACAATAGCGGCTAAGGGCTCTGGGGTGTGGGCACTCATGCGGATCCAGTGCACTTGCGTCCAGGCACTGGCCAGCAACATGAGCTTGCGGGTGGCGCTGACCACGGTGCGTTTGTTGACCGAGTCCAGACCCTCTCGGCGCAATTGGTGGCCAATTTCGGCGTAGATCATGCTGGCCGCGCAAATGGCCGCGCGGCAGTCGGGCGGCAGGGCGGCAATGCCCGAGTGGGCTTGCTTGTACAGGCGGTCGGCTTCTTCGAGTAAACGCGACACCACCTCGGCCAAGGCCGGGCTGAAGGTGGGGTTGGCCAACCATGCTTCGGGCTGGATGCCTGCTTCAATCAGCCAGCGGCGCGGCAGGTACAGCCGCCCAATGCGGGCATCGTGGCCGACATCGCGCGCAATGTTGGTCAGCTGCATCGCCACACCCAACTCGCAGGCCCGGGCCAAGGTGTCCATGTTTTGCGGCCCCATGATCCAACTCATCATCGCACCCACACTGCCGGCCACCCGGGCGCCATAGGCGTGCAGATCTTCGATGCTGTCGTAGCGGCGACCGGCGGCATCCCAGGCAAAGCCTTCAATCAAGGCATCTAGCAAGTGGCGCGGCAGCTTGACTTGCTGCACCACCAAACTCAAGGCATGGTCTTCCACATGGTCCAGCGGGGTGCCCGCATAAATGGCATCCAAGCGCTGTTGCAGCACCTTGAGCGGCTCATCGCCGGCGCCGGCTTCGTCCACCAAGTCGTCCGCCACACGGCAAAAAGCGTACAGCGCAATCGACGCGGTGCGCACACGGGGCGGCAACAGCCGACTGGCGGCAAAAAAAGTTTTAGAGCCCCCTTGCATCATGGCCACACAGGCCTGCAAGTCTTGGGAATCAAAGTTGAGCGCAGGTGGGCTCACCGGCGCGAGGGGCGTGTCCGCGCTGGGCAACTCGCGTGGTGGAAAGGCGCGTTCAGGCGTGGACATGGGGGATCACCGTTTCTAAAGCCTTGGCCGACATCAGCACCCCTGGAACGCCCGCACCCGGGTGGGTGCTGGCGCCCACCACAAACAAGCCAGGCACATCTTCGCTGCGGTTGTGCGGGCGAAACCAAGCGCTTTGCAGCAGCAAGGGCTCCAAGCCAAAACCCGCGCCTTTGTACGACCACAAGTTGTCATGAAAATCTTGCGGCGTGCTGACCTTGCTGGTCACGATGGCATCGCGCAAGCCCGGCAAGACAGTGGCTTCGAGGCTCTCGGCAATGGCGGCGCGGTAAGTTTCGGCAAACGCCGGCCAGTCGGTGCCACTGTCCAAGTGGGGCACGGGCGACAACACATAAAAGGTGTCGCAGCCTGCAGGGGCCAATGCCGGGTCGGTGGCGGTGGGGCGGTGCAAATACAGGCTGAAGTCATCGGCCAATTTGTGTTTTTTAAAGATGTCTTGCAGCAAGCCTTGGTAGCGCGGACCCAACACCATCATGTGGTGGGGCACATCGGGAAATGTTTTGGAGGTGCCGAAGTACCAAACAAACAAGCCCATGGAGTAATGGCCATTGGCAATTTTTCGGTCGGTCCAGACCCGTCGGTGCTGGGGCGCCACCAGATTTTTATAGGTCCATGCGGTGTCGCCATTGCTCACCACGATGTCGGCGGGGATGAACTCTCCGTTTTGCAATTCGATGCCACAAGCGCGCCCGTTTTCAATGCGAATTTGCGTCACCGGCGCGTTGTAGCGCATGGGCACGCCGCGCCCTTCGAGCAAGCCGACCAGCCCCTTCACAATGGCTCCGGTGCCGCCCATCGCCGAGTGCACGCCCCAAGTGCGTTCGAGTGAATTGATCAGCGCATACGCACAGGTCACCGCAAAGGGGTTGCCGCCAATCAGCAGGGGGTGAAAGCTCATCACAATGCGCAGCTTTTCGTTGCGAATGTGTTTGGCCACCAAGCTGTAAAGGCTGCGCCAAGCGCCCATGCGCAAAAAGTCGGGGATGGCGGCCATCAGGTCGCTGACTTTGTCAAAAGCGATGTCGCCCATGCCCTCAAAGCCCAAGGTTTTGCAACGCTCGGCTTCTTCCAAAAAGCGTTCGTAGCCCGGCAGGTCATTGGGCTCAAAGCGGGCCACTTCAGCGCGCATGTGGGCCGCATCGCCGTTGTAGTCAAACCATGTGCCGTCTGAAAAGCGCACGCGGTAATACGGGTCCATGGCCACCAACTTCACGTCGTCAGCGAAGCGTTTGCCGCAGAGTGCCCACAACTCTTCCAGCAAAAAAGGCGCCGTGATGATGGTGGGCCCGGCATCAAATGTGAAGCCGTCTTGATGGTGCACATAGGCCCGGCCCCCAGGGGCATCGAGCTTTTCAAACACTTTGACCTCATAGCCCTTGACGCTCAAGCGGATGGCGGCCGCCAGCCCACCAAACCCGCTGCCAATGACCACGGCCACGGGGCGTGGGCGTGTTGGGCTGGTGGCACTCTCGGCAGACCCCTGCGGTGGATGCGGAATACCGAAACCTTCGGTGCGGTAAGTCTGGGCAGAGGTGTTCATGGAGGCCTTTAAGGAGGGGTGGTCAAAGCCGGTTTGGCGGTCTGGCCCATGGCCCAACCCCAAAGCCGCTCCAGTGGCCAAGGAAAAATCATGATCAGGTGTTCCACAATCGCCAGCCCCAACAGGGTGGCCAGCATGACCCAGCCGGTGGTGATGGCGACGGCGCCTTTTTGCGCCAGCCACACCAGCCAAAACCAGGTGCCCATGGCCACGCCCATTGACAACACAAACCAGAGCGACATGCCCGAGCTGGTGCGGAAATAACTGGCCAAGTACTGCAGGTGTTCGGGCAGGTACTGCGCGCCGTTTTGCGGCACGCCAAAAAACAAATTCAGTTTGGCCGACAAGCGCATGCACCAGAGCAGCGCAAAGGTACAAATGGCCACATGGCTGGGTTGCCCCTCTTGCATCCAACACAACAGGGCGAAGTTGGCCAGCAAGGCCAGCTCGTGGTAGAGCATGACTTGCAGCGATTGCACAAAACGCGGCCAGCCGGTAACACCCAGCCCCAGCGGCGTTTTGCGCGGGCCGGTGATGCAGCCCGTTAAAAAGGCCAGTTCGTGCCAGCCCCACATCACGATCACACTGCCAAATGCAAGGTAAGCGTTGAACACGCTGACCTCTTGCATGCTGTGCGCGACACCCCAAAAACTCAAGGCCCACAGCACCGTCCAGCCGCCCAGGCTGAAACGGAAGCTGCGTGCCGGCAGGCGGTCAAGCCACAAAATCACGCCTGTGCCCAACCACCAACAAAGGGCGGTGAAGACGCAGGCCCAAATGACTTCAGTCACCATGCCGGTTCCATGCGGACCTGAGGCGACAGGTCTTGTTGAATGACCGGCATGAAGAACAAGCGCGCAAAGGTGGTGGCCGCTTGTACGGCGCAAATACCTTGCTGCACCTTGCCCACCAGACCGCCTCGGGCCTTGGCTTTTTCCATGGCCTTGGACACTTCAAACAGGCGTTCCAAGCCGCGGCGAAATTGGGGGTTGTCGGTGTCCAAAGCCAGCGGAAAGACCTGTTGCGTGATGGCGGTGGTGATGCGAAAGACTTGGTAGTCGTATTCACTCGAATCGAGGCCCATGGCCTCGTGCAACATGGGCCGTGTGTGGTCGCGCACATACATGGTGGCGTACACGGCCAGCAAGAAAAAGCGAATCCACAGCTTGTTGGCGCCCCGCAGCAGATGCGGGTTGGCGCGCATGATCAAGGCAAATGATTCGCCATGACGGAACTCGTCGTTGCACCACAACTCGAACCAACGGAAGATGGGGTGAAAGCGCTTTTCTGGGTGCTTTTCCAGCTGACGGAAGATGGTGATGTAGCGTGCATAGCCAATCTTTTCTGACAGGTAAGTGGCGTAGTAAATGTATTTGGGTTTGAAGAAGGTGTACTTCTTGGTGCGCTTCAAATTGCCCAAGTCGATGCCCAAATTGAAATCGCGCAAGGACAAATTGATGAAGCCCGCGTGGCGCGATTCATCCCGCGCCAAGTAGGTCATGAGTTGCTTGATGTCGGGGTTGCTGACGTTTTTGCGGATCTCGTTGTAGAGCACGCAACCCGAAAACTCAGAGGTGAGTGAGCTGACCAAAAAGTCCATGAACTCTTGCCGCATTTCGGGCGACAGGCTGGCCATGCCGCTGGCGACTTCGTCGGCAAATGCTTCGTCACGCTGAAAGTGATCGTGGTTGTTGTCGCCCTCGTACTCGGCCATCATTTTGTCCCACTCGGCCCGCACGGGTTCGATGTTGATGCGGTCCATCGCGGCAAAGTCGGTGGTGTAAAAACGCGGGCTGATCATGTCACTGTGCAGCGCTTTTTTATTGGCGTCTTCAGCGGTTTCGATGGTGTGGACAGCGGTGGCGTTCATGGGGTTCTCCAGTGCGAAATTATTTTTTAGGGAGCCTTGGGGCCGGCCAGTCGAAGGCTGGCAAACACAGCGGCGTTGCTGGGGCCAAACGATTCCAAATCAATGCGTTGCCCGGTGCTTGGGTCTTGTAAGGTCATGCGCCCATCGGTCCGGCCGATCAACAAAAAGGGGGCATCGGAACTCATGTTTTCACGGTGACGCTCGCGGGCCAAGGCGCGCAATGTGCTGCGTAAAAAGCCTTGCTCGCCGGAAAATTGCGCCACGGCTTGGCCAGTCAGGTGGTCCACCACCACGATGTCGCCACCCGCCACGTCTTTGAATTGCAAATCGCGTTGCCACTGCACGGCCGCATCGGGCGTTCGCGGGTCAAAGCCCGACCAGCGCGCCAAGCTCACGGCCACCAGCAGGGCCAACAAAAACACGCCAATCCAAGCCATCGGCTTGTTCAGGCCCTTGGACGCTGGGCGTCCGGGCCAAGACGACGAGGAGGGGGGCAGGACGTTCATGCCAGCATGCCTTGTTGTGACGAGTCGCCGGTTGAGTTGCCGGAAGAGCTGCTGGATATGCTGCTGTGTGTTTTGCTGGGCGCGGCGTTAGACACTTCGCAAAATTGCAAATGCTGGGCCCCGTTTTCGGCGCGCCACAGGTTCAAAAGCAATTCACCCACTTGCACGCTCCCGGGCACGCAACGCAAGGTGGGCTGCGGTTGCGTGACATGCCAAGCGCGTTGGTGCGGCCACAAATGGGCCCAACCAATGCGGTCCTCCGCATGGAGTGCCAAGGCGATGTCGCCGGTGCCCGCGCCTTGGGTCTTCAATGACGCGCCGGCGATGCGTTTGAAGGGCAGGTTGAAGGTCAGGGTCAGCACAATGCCGATGCGCATGACCACGCGCTTGTTGGTCAGGGTGTACAGCGTGCTGCGCGCCGACAGCCAAGCCGTGCCCAACAACAAGCCCAAGGCCAAGGCATACAAGCTGCCTGCCACCACCAAAGGTTTCCAGTCCACGGCACCTGCGGGTGCGGTGAGGTTGATGGCCTGCACCGCCAGCATCAGCACAAAGTACAGGGCCACCTTGCGCACATGAAAAGCATGGATGGCCAAACGCTGCCAGTCGGGCGCACCCTGCCAAACCACACGCTCACCTGCGGGCAGGGCGCTGGGCAAGCCGGGGGCGGCTTCCCATTCGTGTTCGTGGGTGGCTTTCATATCAGGGGTTCCTGACGCTCAGGGGTGGCGTACAAAGTGCCCGCGCCGTAATAGGCGGTGATCTTTTCTTCCTCGAGCAAAGTGATTTGCTGGTCTGACTTTGTCTTCGGCACATTGGCAAATTGGTGGCTCAAGATGGCCTGCACATGGGCGCCGTCTTTTTTGACGCGTGCAAACGTCATGGGCAACAACACGCGTTGCTCTGAGTTCTTCAGTTGCACTTCGGCATAGCGGAACATCATTTCCATGCGGTCGACCCACAGGTCAACCACGGTGCCCGCCACTTCTTTGTCAGCGCCCCAAACGGGAAGGCCGCGCGGATCGACGTCGTGCTTGGCCACCGAATGGTCTGTGGCCACACGCAGGGGCACGATCTTGGGGTGACCATGCGGGTCCATGTCGGGGGTGTCCGCACGCATGGCCCAAGCGCCCGGACCCACGCCCGCCAGCAGCGGGTCGCCCAAGGGCTCAAGGGGGGCGCCGTTCCAGCCGTGCATGGGCTTGGCGTTGTATTCCCCGTCTGGGCGATTCAGGTCGGGCGACAAATAGGTGTGGCCGTCTTGAGTGTGAAACTCTTTGGCCTCGGGCACGGGCGGCCAACCTTCGATCTTGGGGCCTTTTTCACGGCCCGAATCCATCGGATAGCCCTCGCGGTGGTTCTCACGCAAGAGGTAGTAAATCAGCCCTGCGAAGAATGCCCAGAACATGTACAACACGATTTGGGCCACATCGATGTACTGAGTGATTGCGCCTGTTTCCATGGCTGTCTCCTTCAAAAATCTGTGAGTGGGTTCAGCCCGGCAATTGCGCCAAGCCAAAAGGGGTGGAGGTTTTGCTGGCAGAGCTGGCAGCCGATCGGCTGCTGCGCAACATGGGGCCCAACGCCACCAGCACGACAAAAAGCAAATACATTTCAAAGTGGTAAACAAAGCTGTAGGCGGTGATGGGCGTGACCAACACCTCGCCCAAGGCGCCAGACATGGCGAGTGCCGAGACCCCATCGCGCAAAGCGCCGCCCAGCGCCATCGCGGCGCCAGCGCTGGTGGCCTGCACCGCGCCCCAAGTGCCCATGACCAAACCGCCCAGCTGTGCCAAGGGGCTGCCTTCTTGGGCCATGCCCATGGCAGTCACCAGCATGCCCACTGAAAACAAACCGCCGCTGAAGCCGATCAGGCCCACCCCGATGCGGAACATCCAGGCCGCGCCAAGCGGTCCTGAAAAAATCAACAGTGCAAATGCGGGCAGGCCCAGCAACACGCCGAGGCTGGCCAAACGGCAGGCGTGCATGCCGCCAGACAACCAACGCGCCGACAATAAAAAGGCCAACAACGCCCCGCCTGCACTCAAGGCCGTCAGTGCGCTGGTCATGCCCACATCGAGCTTCAAGATTTCGGCGGCATAGGGCTCGAGCACGATGTCTTGCATGTTGAAGGCAAAGGTGCCCAAAGCCAGCGTCCACAAAAAGCGCCGCATTTGCGGCTGGGCCATCAGGCCTTTCCAGCTGTGCGCAAAGCCACCGGCTTCGCGGCGCCCGCGCTTGGCTTGGCGGGCTTCTTGTTTCCACAGCGAGGCCAGATTCATCACGGCCACCATGACGGCGCAGCCTTGCACCAGTTGGATCAATTTTTGTGGGCTGAAGTCACTCAAAAGCAAGCCAAACAAGGTGCTGCTGACGATCATGCCGACCAGCAACATGCTGTAGAGCAAGGCCACCACGCGGGGGCGTTTGTCGTCTGTGGCCAAGTCGTGCGCCAGCGCCATGCCAGCCGTCTGGGTGACCTGTATGCCCGCGCCCACCAGCACAAAAGCCAGGCAGGCGCCGATTTGGCCCACCCACAGGTTGGCGGCTTCGGGCTCGGACAACAGCAACAAGGCAAACGGCATGATCGACAGCCCGCCAAACAACAGCAAGGTGCCAGACCACATGTAGGGAATGCGGCGCAGGCCCAGCGCAGAGGGGTGGGTGTCGCTGCGGTAACCAATCAGCGAGCGCAAAGGCGCAAACACCATCGGAATCGCCACCGCCAATGCGACCCACCATGCCGGCACGTGCAGCTCGACAATCATGACCCGGTTCAAGGTGCCCACCAGCAAGGCCGTGACCATGCCGATCACCACCTGAAACAAAGACAGGCGCAACAACCTTCCCATCGGCAACTCGGGCGAGGCCGCATCGGCAAACGGCATGAAGCGCGTGCCATAGGCGGTGATCCAACGAGGAACCGGGATGCGGAGTTTCATGCGCGGGTCCACTCCCAAGCTTGTGAGGTGTAAAAGCCACTGGCCACGCGCTGCATGCGTGCGTCTTGCCAGCCTTGCAGATCGGGATGGCGCTGCATGCGTTGCAGCAAATCGGCATGCGCTACGGGCGAGAGCGAGGGCGAGCGGTCGCTGCGCGGAAACAAACGGCCTGCGCTGTGCATCAAAGCCAAGAGCGGGGTCCGCGGCGCAAAGGTGAAGACCATGGAGCTGCGGGTGCGCTGTGCCAAACCGGCCAGTGCATGGGCAATTTGGTCACTGTCGTAGTGGATGAGCGAGTCCATGCAGACCACGTGGTCAAAGTGGCCCAAGTCGGGGCTGAGCATGTCGCCCGACAAAAACTGCACCGAGCCCGGCAGGCTGGGGTGCTCAGCCGCCATGCGTTCGGCAGCGAGCTTGACCAAAGTGGGGGAGAGGTCGATCGCCACCACTTCGGCACCGCGCAGTGCCGCTTGCAAAGCCAATGCGCCGGTGCCGCAGCCGGCATCCAGCACGCGCAGGCCGCGCAGGTCTTGTGGCAACCACGACAACAGCGTTTCGCGCATGGTGTCTCGGCCCGCGCGCACGGTGGCGCGGATGCGGCCCACTGGCTCGTTCGAAGTCAGGCGCGCCCAAGCATCGGCCGCGGTGCGGTCAAAGTAATGCTCGATCTGGCTGCGGCGTTCTTCGTAGGCGGTGGTGTTCATGTGGGGCTTTCCATGTGGGGTGCTGGCCGGGTTCAGTCAAAACCCAACAGGTCAAAAATGTCGCGGTCTTTCATGGGCACCGAAGGCAGGGCATCGGCGCCCAGCCAAAGGGCGGCGGCCAAGCGCATGTACTCGTCTTGCACCGCTTTCACGGCCGGTGTGGCCTCCAGCTCAAACAGCGTGGACTTTTGCAAACGGCTCTTGCGAATCTCGTCCAGCATGGGAAAGTGCGCCATGGTTTTGAGGCCCGTGACCGCGTTGTATTTGTCGATCTGGTCGGTCGCGTCGCTGCGGTTGGCGATCACGCCGCCTAAACGCACGTTGTAGTTTTTTGCCTTGGCGCCAATCGCTTGCACGATGCGGTTCATGGCAAAAATCGAGTCGAAGTCGTTGGCCGTGACGATGAGCGCGCGGTCGGCGTGTTGCAGGGGGGCAGCAAAACCGCCACAGACCACATCGCCCAACACGTCAAAAATCACCACATCGGTGTCTTCCAACAGGTGGTGTTCTTTCAGCAGCTTCACGGTTTGACCCACCACATAGCCGCCGCAACCGGTGCCGGCGGGCGGGCCACCGGCTTCCACGCACATCACGCCGTTGTAGCCCTTGAAGACAAAGTCGTCGAGGCGCAGTTCTTCGGCATGAAAGTCCACCGTCTCGAGCGCGTCGATCACGGTAGGCATGAGTTTTTTGGTCAGGGTGAAGGTCGAGTCGTGTTTGGGGTCGCAGCCAATTTGCAACACGCGCTTGCCCAATTTGCTGAACGCCACCGACAGGTTGGACGAGGTGGTGCTTTTGCCAATGCCGCCTTTGCCGTACACGGCAAATACTTTGGCATTGCCGATCTTGACGGTGGGGTCCATCTGCACCTGCACGCTGCCTTCGCCATCGGCGCCTCGGACCTTTTGGATGCGGTTCACCGGAATGTGGGTGGTTTCGATCATGCGGGGAGTCCTTCCTGTATGCCTTCAAGGCGGTCTTCAAGTTCTTCACCGGCCCGCAGCAGGGCTGTCATGGTCTCGGCGTCGGGTTGCCAATATTGGCGGCGCGTGGCCTCCAACAGGCGGTTGGCCACCTTGGCCGATGCGGTGGGGTTGAGCTGCGCCATGCGTTCGCGCATGGCGGGGTCAAGCACAAAGGTTTGCGCCAGTTGTTGGTACACCCAGGGCTGCACTTGGCCGGTGGTGGCCGACCAGCCCATGGTGTTGGTGAGGTGCGCTTCGATTTGGCGAACGCCTTCGTAGCCGTGTTGCAACATGCTTTCGTGCCACTTGGGGTTGAGCATGCGGCTGCGGGTTTCCAGGGCCACTTGCTCGGTCAGGCTGCGCACCACGCCATCGCCTTGGGTTTGGTCGCCAATGAATACGGGGGGCGCTTCGGCGGCATTGCCATCGCGTTGGTGCTTGGCTTGCAAGACGGCGCGGCTGATGCCGCCCAAGGTGTCAAAGTAGGTGTCGATGCTGGTCACGCCCAACTCGACCGAGTCGAGGTTTTGGTAAGTCAGCGAGACACTGGCCAAAGCGCTTTGCAGCACCGAGGTGTTGCGCACCGGACGGCCTTCGCGGCCATAGGCAAAGCCTTTGCGTTGCGTGAAGGCGTCGCCCAACTCGTTTTCGTTTTCCCAGCAACTGCTGTCAATCAGGTGGTTGATGTTGGCGCCATAGGCGCCTTCGGTGTTGCCAAACACCCGCAGCGAGGCGCACTCGAGGGTGCTGCCCTCGTGCTCGGCCATATAAGCCAGGGCGTGCTTGCGCAGGTAGTTTTGTTCGGGCGGCTCGTCGGCACTGGCGGCCAAAAAGGAGGCTTCGGCCAAGAGCCTGATTTGCATCGGCAACAAGTCGCGGAAGATGCCCGACAAGGTGATCACCACATCGATGCGCGGCCGGCCCAAAGTGCTCAGCGGCAACAGCTCGGCACCGGCCAGACGGCCATAGCTGTCAAAGCGGGGGGCTGCGCCCATCAAGGCCAGGGCTTGGGCCAGCGGACCGCCTTCGGTTTTCAGGTTGTCGGTGCCCCACAAGACCATGGCCACGGTTTCGGGCAAGGCTTGGTGGTCTTGTTGGTAGCGGGCCAACAGTTTTTCGGCTTGGCGTTGGCCATCGCGCACGGCAAAGGCCGAGGGCATGCGGAAGGGGTCGAGGCCATGCAGATTGCGCCCGGTGGGCAAGACCTCGGGGTTGCGAATCAAGTCGCCGCCGGGGGCGGGTTGCAAATAGCGGCCATCCAAGGCGCGCATCAGGCCTTGCATTTCGTGGTCTTCGCCCAGCAAGCGGTTGCTGCGCACCAGTTGTCGCAGGCTCTCGGCTTCTGGGGGGACGCTGGCTTTGTCGTGGCTGAGTGGGGCCGCTGCTTTCAAGTTGTTTTGTTGGCTTTGCAGCTCGGCTTCGGTGGCACCGTCCACCAAGGCTTCAAGCAGGGCGCTGTGCTCGCGGCTGTTCAGCCCCATGGCATCGGCCATGACTTTCAGCGTGCCCAAGCGCTGCTCGCGGGTGGGCGTTTGACCCATCACGTGAAGGCCTTCGGGAATGAGCGCATATTCGAGCTCAAGCAATTGGTTTTGCAATTGCTCGATCCAGGCGGCCAATGCAGTGTCTCTTGTAGCCTTGACATCGCTGGCATCGCTGGCAGCGTTGATGTGGGCAGGCACCGCCAGGTCGATGCTGCGCGCTTGTTCGATGATGAGCTCGGTCAAACTGGCGCGGTCCAAGGCTTGCTCGGGGCCCAGCTGTTGCCAGCGTTCAATCGATTGTTGCAAGCTGACCAGCTCTTTGTACAAGCCCGAATGGGTGAGGGCCGGTGTCAGGTAGCTGACCAAAGTGGCGGCGCCTCGGCGTTTGGCCAAAGCCCCTTCCGAGGGGTTGTTGGCGGCATACAAATACACATTGGGCAGTGCGCCAATCAGGCGGTCGGGCCAGCATTGCGCCGACAAGCCGGTTTGTTTGCCGGGCATGAA
>JAIYBZ010000016.1 GCA_027488255.1 Comamonadaceae bacterium
TGTCACACCAGCAAGAAGTCGGCGCTGGCTACTTCGACGACGTGACCACCGTGATCCAAGGTGGTTCGTCCTCTGTGAAAGCCTTGACTGGCTCTACCGAAGAAGAGCAGTTCCACTGATCTGCAGAACCAGCGCCTGTGAAGGCGCTGTCTGAATCAAGCCACCTGATGCGCAAGTGTTGGGTGGCTTTTTTTATGGCGGATTAATCTTGTTCGCCTTTGACTAATGCGGTCACTTCCGATTGGTTGATCAATTTCACCAAGGCTTCTGCCAAGGGGCCGCGCCGGTCCGCATACCCGTGGTAGCTGGCTTTGCCGCAAGGTGCGCTCCATTTGTTGCCGCCCAAAACGGTGATCAGACGCCCAGCCGGTGCGTGTTTTTGCGCATAGCTGTAAGGCGTGAAACTGCACAGATCGTCGCGGTGGTGCAGGTAGAAAAACGGCACAGTGACCTCGGCATGGGGAAAGCGCGCCAGAGAAAACCCATAACTCCGATACGGTCCCCCGCCGGCAACGGTTTGTGAGGCGGAATGGATTGCCCCTTGAATCTCACCGCGTTGCAGTCGCAAAGACAACCAATGGCTGCTCACTGCGCCATAGCTGTGGCCCATGATGGTGATGTGTTGCAAAGCCTTGCTGTCTTTGAGTTTGGCTATCAGTGCTGCCACATCTTCGGCGTGTTGTGGGCTGGATCGATAGTGGTCATCGCAGTCCGTGGGGTTGAACCCTCTGGCGCCCCACTGGTCAGTGGGGCAGTCCACCGTGACGGTCGTGATGCCCGCCGCGTTGAGCGTGGGCACCATTTCTTGAAAGTGCTCTTGCAGGTACAAAAAGCTGGGTCGGCCCATGACCTCTTCGATTCTGGGTATGCCTGGCCACCCCGGGAAGATCAGCAAGGCTTTGCCGTTGGGTTTTTCGGGGGATTGCAGCAAGGCCGAAATCACCACAGGTTTTCCTTGGACCGAGCGATTCAGTTCCACCGAGACCACTTCATATGACCAAGCGGTCGACACCAGCGTGAATGAAAAGCAGAGCAGGGCAAAGAGTGTGCGCATCGATCAACTCCTGAGGGGGCAGCACGGGGCAAGTCTTGTCTGAATGGAAATCGTAGAGGATTCTGCCGGACATGGCTTCGGCGCTGAGCATGAGGGCGGCGTAAAATGCACCCTCAGCGTTTTGACACTTCTTCCAAGCGCGGCCTTCGCCGCGCTTATTTACTTGTAGACACATGGTTCAGATTACTCTTCCCGATGGTTCAGTGCGTGAGTTTCCCGGCCCCGTCACCGTGGCAGAAGTCGCGGCTTCGATTGGCACGGGTTTGGCCAAGGCGGCTCTGGGCGGCAAAGTCAATGGGCAATTGGTGGACGCCAGTTACAGCCTGACCACGGCCGTACAGTTGGCCATCGTGACGGCCAAAGACCCAGAGGGCTTGGAGCTGATTCGCCACTCCACGGCGCATTTACTGGCCTACGCGGTCAAAAACCTCTTTCCTGAGGCGCAAGTCACGATTGGACCGGTCATTGAAAACGGTTTTTACTACGATTTTTCATACAGCCGACCCTTCACACCCGAGGACTTGTCGGCCATTGAAAAACGCATGACCGAGTTGGCCAACAAAGACGAGCCTGTGGTGCGCCGTGTTTTGCCGCGCGACGAGGCCGTGGCTTATTTCAAGGGACTGGGCGAGCATTACAAAGCCGAGATCATTGCCAGCATTCCGGCAGACCAAGAAGTCAGTCTTTACCGCGAAGGCAATTTCGAAGACCTGTGCCGCGGCCCTCACGTGCCGAGCACCGGCAAGCTGAAACATTTCAAGCTGATGAAGGTGGCTGGGGCTTATTGGCGCGGCGACAGCAAAAACGAAATGCTGCAACGCGTGTACGGCACCGCATGGGCCAGCAAAGAAGATTTGCAGCAGTATTTGACGCGCCTTGAAGAGGCTGAAAAGCGCGACCACCGCAAATTGGGCCGCGAGTTGGATTTGTTCCACATTGACGAACACGCGCCCGGCTTGGTGTTTTGGCACCCCAAGGGCTGGACAGTTTGGCAGACCGTCGAGCAGTACATGCGTCAGGTGTACCGCATCAATGGTTACCAAGAGGTCAAGGGGCCGCAAATTTTGGACAAGACCTTGTGGGAAAAGACCGGCCATTGGGACAAGTACCGCGACAACATGTTCACGACCGAGTCGGAAAAGCGGGACTACGCGCTCAAGCCCATGAACTGCCCTGGCCACATCTTGATCTTCAAACAGGGCATCAAAAGCTACCGAGATTTGCCTTTGCGCTATGGCGAGTTTGGCCAGTGCCACCGCAACGAGCCTTCGGGGGGGCTGCACGGCATCATGCGTGTGCGGGGCTTCACGCAAGACGACGGGCATATTTTCTGCACCGAAGACCAAATCTTGCCGGAATGTGACACCTTCACCAAGGTGCTCAAACAGGTTTACGCCGACTTTGGCTTTGACCAGATTCTTTACAAAGTGTCCACCCGGCCCGCAGCGCGGATCGGCTCGGATGAGCTGTGGGACAAAGCCGAAAAGGCCCTGATGGACAGTTTGCGCTCGTCAGGTTGCGACTTCGTCATTTCTGAAGGCGATGGTGCTTTTTACGGGCCGAAGATCGAATACACCCTGAAAGACGCGATTGGCCGTGAATGGCAGTGCGGCACGATTCAGGTCGATTTCAACTTGTCAGAGCGTTTGGACGCCGAATATGTGGCCGAAGACGGCAGTCGCCAGCGTCCGGTGATCTTGCACCGCGCGATTGTCGGCAGCATGGAGCGATTTATCGGTATTTTGGTCGAGCAGCATGCCGGTGCCTTGCCCACCTGGCTGGCACCCGTCCAAGTTTCGATTTTGAATATCACCGATGCCCAGTCCGATTACTGTCGGGAAATAGCCGCAAAATTGCAAAAATCAGTGTCAAATCAAGGCCTTAGGGTTGAATTGGACCTGCGAAACGAGAAAATCACGTATAAAATACGCGAGCATTCGTTGCAAAAGCTGCCATATATCCTTGTCGCTGGCGACAAAGAGAAAGCAGCGGGTACCGTCGCAGTGCGCGCCCGGGGTAACAAAGACCTCGGTGTGATGTCGATCGATGCGTTCATTGAACGCATTGCTGCCGACATCGCTTCTAAAGCCTGAAGGTGAGTTTCGCCACAAGCTTTGGCCCGTGGGCACAAAGATGGATAGGCTGCATGTTGCAGTTTTGTTCCGTAAAGGATTGAGTCATCGCTACCGAATTTCGTGATCGTCGCCAACGCGAAGAACGTAAACACCGTTTAAACCGTGAAATCATGGCCCCAGAAGTCCGTGTTTCCGGACCTGATAACGAGCCGATGGGCATCTTGTCCTTGGCTGAGGCCCTCCGCTTAGCGGGTGAAATGGATGTGGACTTGGTGGAAATTGCCGCCACGGCCAGCCCCCCAGTTTGCCGCCTCATGGACTACGGTAAGTTCAAGTACCAAGAGCAAAAGCGTGCGGCAGAGGCCAAGGCCAAGCAAACGGTGATTGACATCAAAGAGGTCAAATTCCGTCCCGGTACCGATGATGGTGACTACAACATCAAAATGCGCAACATTCGCCGGTTTTTGGCTGATGGTGACAAATGCAAGATTACGCTGCGTTTCCGTGGCCGCGAGATCACCCACCAAGAGTTGGGCATGGACTTGTTGAACCGGATTCGCGATGAGCTGGCAGATTCGATTGTCGTTGAGCAGTTTCCAAAGCTCGAAGGCCGTCAAATGATCATGATGATCGCGCCAGGTCGCAAAAAGCCGGTCTCAGGCAAAGCAGCAGATGCTGCAGCGCCAACAGAATCGGTTTAAACCAGAATTTGTTCTGCTTTCGGGCAGGTCAAATCAAAAGCTCTTTTCGGAGGGCTTTTGTTAAAAGTGGCTCGGGGCCAACAAGGCTGCAAAGATTTTGCAGACGCCTCACGAGCACAATTAAAGGAGCATTGATATGCCCAAGATGAAGACCAAAAGCAGTGCTAAAAAGCGCTTCCGTGTTCGTCCCGGTGGAACCGTTAAACGCGGTCAA
>JAIYBZ010000029.1 GCA_027488255.1 Comamonadaceae bacterium
CGCCACTCATGACTTGAACTTCGTTGAAAGAAAAAATGTTGGTCAGGTCGCCTTGGCGGGCAATCAATACATAGCGCGCGGTTTTGGGCAGGGTATGTGTTTGAACAGCTGTGGCGTTGTCCGCGACCACACCAAACCCACCCAGGGTTTGAATGAGTGCAGTGCTGCTGGGGATGCCTGAGCTCTGCCCAGACGCGGTGAGGGGATTGACCGTCTTTGCCGTGAACACATGACTGCCAGCGCTGCTGGGCGTGACCACGTCGTAGGTCCATGTGCGGGTCACAGTGTCGACCGTCTTGGCGTTGCCTAACAAATTGCCATTGTCGAAAATTTGGATTTTTTCTGTCTCCAACAAGGTGCCTGCGTAGGTGCCACTCAGTTTGAGGGTGACATCGTCGGTGCTTGTACCAGCGGCGACCACCCCAGAACCATTGGAGGAGAAGCCATTGCTGCTGGTGGCGCTGGAGTCATCTGTCACCACCAAAGTGCTCACGGTGGCTGTTGGTGTACTGGCACCCGCAACGTGAAAATCATAGCTTTGGGCCAGTTTGGTGATGGTGTGCGTGACATCTTGCAGTTTGACCGTGAGGGTGTGTGCACCCGCCGACAAGGGTGCACCCAAGTGGCCATAACGCCAGCTGCCGTCAGTGGTGACTGTGGCATCACCCAAGAAAGTCGTGCCGTCATAAACAGCCAAGACTTCACCCGCCAACAAACCCGTGGCCAGCTTGCCTGTCAGCGTGGGCGTGCTGTCAGAAGTGGTGAGCACGTTGATCGAATATGGAAAAGTTCCCGTTGCAGCCGGGGTCTTGCCATAGTTCACGACGCCGGCTGTGGCCGCCACATCGGTAACGCTGGTTTTTGCAGTTTGACTGCCTATGCTGGCGGACGACAAAAAGATATTGGCGCCGGCACTTTGGGTTGTGGAAGAGGAGACATAGTTGATGCTGTCAATGACAAAGTCTTGGCCCAAATCCACTTGCCACCACTGCATGACCGAACTTGCTGCGCCCGTGCTTGAGGTGTAAGTGGTCAGGCTTAAACCATCGATGGCATTGGCAGCGGAAGATCCAGCGTATGCTGTGGCCGTTTTGCCGAGCGCAACATCCACCCCGCCACTCATCACTTGTACATCTTTAAAGGCCAGCGGGTGTAAGACATTGCCTTGACGGGCCACCATGACATAGCGTCCCGTTTTGCTGAGCAACAAGTTTTGGACCAGCGACGTTTCGTCGGCAACGCCACTCAATGAACTCATGGTTTGAACCAGCGCGGTACTGCTCACCCCCGCAGTGGCCGTAGAGTTGGAGGTGTTGAGCACCTTGGCCGACAGCACATGCTGGCCTGCCGTCAGTGTTGGGGTGGTCAAAGCCCAAGTTTTGTTGGCCGTGTCGACGGTGACCGCACCTGCAACCAACAGGTCGTTGTCATAAATGCGTATGGCTTGGTTACTTGTCAGGATGCCGGTGTACGTGCCACTGAGCGACAGCACCGAGTCATCGGTGCTGGTGCCATTACCCACGGTTCCAATGGCATTGGTCACATAAGTGGTGGTGGCGGATGAATCATCGGCCACGCTGATCGAAGCCACCTCAGCTGCTGCAGACCCCACGGCGACGACCAGGGTACGGGCCATTTTGGTTGTCGTTCCTGACACATTTTCCAAAGCCACCTTGTAGGTATCGACCGTGCCATCGTATGACGACAAAGCAGCACTCCACGTTTGGTCAGGCGCCACGGTGATGGCACTCACAAAAGTGCTGCCTTTGTACAGCGCCAGACGTTCCTTGGTGGGGTCGAACAAGGTCCCCACGGAGCCATTCAGTGAGCGACTGGCCGCGTCATATGCCAAAGTGAAGTTGTTGATGATGGCCGAATCGCTCACAGTGGTGCCGTTTGAGTCAGTGATGGCGTTGACTACTTTGGCAATGAGGGTGTTGGTACCCGCGCTGCGCAAGGCGACAGGAGGGGTGTATGTCCAAGTGTTGTTCAGTGTGTCGGCCGTCGCATCGCCAAGGTAAGCGCCGTTGTTGTAGATGCGAATTTTTTCATTCAAGCCCAAAGTGCCGGTGTAAGTGCCCGAGATCACTGGCGTGGTGTCTTCGGTGCTGGTACCGCTCGCCAATACCCCTGAGGTGTTGACTTGGTAACTGGTCACCCCTGTGGAATCGTCCGTCATGACCAGGGTGGCCACCGCTGCGCTCAATGGCGTCACTGGATTTTCAAAGGCCATGTTGAAAGTGCCCGAAACCGCCAAGGCATTGGCCAGGCTGCTGTTGCCTGCTGTTTGAACAACGCTTGAGAGCACATAAGCCCCCGTCACCAGATCGGACGAAGGGGTGTAGCTCCAGGCATTACCGGCAGTAGTGGCCACACCCAACTTCAGGGCCGCCGCACCGCCAATGGCCGCATAAATGGCCACTTCTTCCCCCGCCGCCAAAGGCGCTCCCAGTGTGCCTGTGAGCGTAGGCATCAGGTCATCCGTGCTGCCGCCGCTGGCAACTGGCCCTTGCACTGCACCTTCGTTGTCATTCAAGGTCACGAGGGTGACCGATTGGATTTTCTGCATCCACGTATCAGATACTGGGCCCTTGGAGTTGAGGCCTGCGTCTTCCACACGCACTGCAAATTGAATGTCCCCGCGGACCATGGTGGGGGTGGCAAAAGACCAAGTGCTTGCGCCTGGGGCCGCTGTAGCAACACCCAAGCGTGTCCCCGATCCTTCAAACAGGGTGTAAACCACCACTTGTTCATTCGCGCTCAGCGGCGTGGTGATGTTGCCACTCAGCTCGATCGTGACATCGTCGGTGCTGGCGCCTCGCGTCAAATCAGAGACCGTTGTGCCGTTGGCCGAATTGTCCACCGCCCGCGTGATGGTGGCGGTGTTGGTGATGAAGGTGTTGATCAAAAAATGACCATCAACATTCGCAACACCCGCATTGCCCGCCGCATCTTGATAAGTATTTCCGGCTACAGAGATGCGACCGATGGCAGCCGACAAACCGCCTGTGGGGGTGAAAGTGGCGGTGTACACCTGGCCATCAAGCGTGGCCAAGCCCGACAGGGTGCCGTTGGTGACCACAACGCTGCCGGTGGTGAAATTGCGCACCACTTCACTGAACGTGAAGGTGATAGTGGCCATTTGCCCAATGACCAATTCGGTCATGTTGCTGGCGATGGCCAATGTCGGCGCCACAGAGTCCACTGGCGGCGAAGGTGTCACGCCACCGCCACCGCCACCGCCACCACCACCACCACCACCACCACCAATGCCAGGCGAATCGCCGCTATTGCCTGCTGCGAAGGCAACAGCCCCTGAAAAAATCGCCCAAGCCGGCGATGCCGATGGCAACAAAACGGCAGTCTCAGCGCCCCCCGCTGCAGCCAAAGCCTCTGGCGTTGGTGCCAAGCTGACGGCCTCAGTGGCCAAGTAGTTCCACTCCACCGTGCCCACACTGGCAGCAGCGTGGGCATAAAACTCTGTCACTTCCAACAGCTCGACCCCCTCCAACTCCAATACCAAATGGTTGCCGACTTTTTTAACTGTTCCGGTTTTTGTTGAATTACCAATGCCTTCATTGGTTATGCCACCTTCAACGTTGAAACTGATTTTGGCTCCCGGCTGGGCTTGCAGCTTTAGGGGCGTTGTCCCCTCTCGAATCAACACTTGTTGGATCACTTGGCCATCAGGAAGCGTTTGGGTGACTTGGATTTTCATGATTAGCCCCTTTTGAAAGTGAAAGATACGTTTTCGATAAGATATCTTTTAAAAAGTATTAATTCAACAATAAAAAGTAATTTAAAGGAACTTTGTTCCTCCTTTATTCATGGTCGGATGGATCAGCGAAGCCTGATTTGCGGTTATGCCCAGGCCAAGGGGCTGCGATGCGCTGGAAGATTGACAGACGAAAAAAACCCCTGACTCGTGGGAGGCAGGGGTTTGTTGAACAGGCTAAACCTGGAGGCGCGACCCAGAGTCGAACTGGGCTAGACGGATTTGCAATCCGTTGCATAACCGATTTGCTATCGCGCCAAAACTGAGTGACAAAAACGGGAAGCAGTGCTTCCCGAATTGCAGAAAGAATCGGTTGGTTCTTTCAATGTTTGGAGCGGGAAACGAGGCTCGAACTCGCGACCTCAACCTTGGCAAGGTTGCGCTCTACCAACTGAGCTATTCCCGCATGAAGCTGAATGAATCTGATAATTTGGAGCGGGAAACGAGGCTCGAACTCGCGACCTCAACCTTGGCAAGGTTGCGCTCTACCAACTGAGCTATTCCCGCATTTCAACAAACTCGACATTGTGTGTCGGGCCGTTTTTGGTAAGGGTGAATTGTAATGCAAATTTCCGGGCATTTTAGGATGCCCGGAAAAATTTGCATCAATGCTTGACGGCCTCAGAGGTCGGTGTAGAGGCCACTGCCGTCACCGCAGCCACCTCTTCGTCACTCAAGGGCACTGGCTTGGCTTCCAGTGCAATGTCCAACACCTGGTCGATCCACTTCACCGGAACAATCTCAAGATCGTTTTTGACATTTTCTGGAATGTCTTGCAGATCTTTCACGTTGTCCTCAGGAATCAGCACCGTCTTGATGCCCCCACGCAAGGCCGCCAACAGCTTTTCTTTCAAGCCACCAATGGCGGTCACTTCGCCACGCAAGGTGATCTCGCCGGTCATGGCCACATCGGCGCGCACCGGAATGCCTGTCATGGCCGAGACCATGGCGGTGGTCATGGCAGCACCCGCGCTGGGCCCGTCTTTGGGCGTTGCCCCGTCTGGCACGTGGATGTGCAGGTCTTTCTTTTCGAAGACCTCGTCTTTGATGCCCAAAAGCCGGGAGCGGCTGCGCACCACGGTGCGTGCGGCCTCGACCGATTCTTTCATCACATCACCCAGAGAGCCGGTGCGCGTGATGACCCCTTTACCGGGCATGAGCGCGGCCTCGATGGTGAGCAAATCGCCGCCCACTTCGGTCCACGCCAAACCCACCACTTGGCCCACTTGGTTCTTTTGCTCAGCGCGGCCGTAGGTGTATTTGCGCACTCCCAAAAACTCGTTGAGGTTATTTTCGTTCACCACCACTTGGGGCTGCATTTGCTTGAGCAACAGGGCTTTGACCACCTTGCGGCAAATCTTGCCCAACTCGCGCTCAAGTGAGCGAACGCCAGCCTCTCGCGTGTAGTAGCGCACCACATCACGCACGGCAGTTTCTGTGACGTTGAGCTCGGTGTCTTTGACCCCGTTGTTGGTCATTTGCTTGGGCAGCAAATACTTCATGGCGATGCTGGTTTTTTCGTCTTCGGTGTAGCCCGACAAACGAATGACTTCCATGCGGTCCAGCAAGGCGGACGGAATGTTCATGGAGTTGGAGGTGGCCACAAACATGACGTCACTCAGGTCGAAGTCCACCTCGACATAGTGGTCGCCAAAGGTGTGGTTTTGCTCGGGGTCGAGCACTTCAAGCAAGGCGCTGGAAGGATCGCCCCGGAAATCCGTGCCCAGCTTGTCGATTTCGTCAAGCAAGAACAGCGGGTTTTTGGTGCCGACTTTGTTCAGGTTTTGCAGCACCTTGCCTGGCAAGGCGCCGATGTAGGTGCGGCGATGTCCGCGGATTTCTGCTTCGTCGCGCATGCCCCCCAAAGCCATGCGCACGTATTTACGGCCCGTGGCTTTGGCGATGGATTGACCCAGCGAGGTTTTACCGACGCCCGGTGGCCCCACCAAACACAAGATGGGCGCTTTGACTTTGTCCACACGCTGTTGCACCGCGAGGTATTCCAGAATGCGGTCTTTGACTTTGTCGAGGCCGTAGTGGTCTTGGTTCAGCACGCCTTCGGCGTTAGCCAAATCGTGCTTCAGCTTGGTTTTTTTACTCCAAGGCAAACCGGTCAGCACATCCAAATAGTTGCGCACCACCGATGCTTCTGCCGACATGGGCGACATGAGTTTGAGTTTCTTCAGCTCGCCTTCGGCCTTTTTGCGGGCATCGGCCGACATCTTGGCCGACTTGATCTTCTTTTCGATCTCTTCAATGTCCGCGCCCTCTTCGCCCTCACCCAGCTCTTTCTGGATGGCTTTGACCTGTTCATTCAGGTAGAAGTCGCGCTGGTTTTTCTCCATCTGGCGCTTCACTCGGCCACGAATGCGCTTGTCCACATTCAGGATGTCAACTTCGTGCTCGAGTTGAGAAAACAGATTTTCAAGACGGGCTTTGATGCTGGCCAAATCCAGCACTTGTTGTTTGTTCTCGAGCTTGAGGGGCAAGTGCGCCGCGATGGTGTCAGCCAGGCGGCCGGCATCGTCAATGCTGGAGATCGAGGTCAAGATTTCAGGCGGAATTTTCTTGTTCAGTTTGACGTATTGGTCAAACTGCTGCATCACAGCGCGGCGCAGTGCTTCAATCTCGCTGCTGGGCTCGCCCTGTTCAGCCACTGGATCGACTGGGGTCACGGTGGCCAAAAAGTGGGCTTCGCCGTCGACAATGGTTTTCACCAGCGCACGTTGCTGACCTTCCACCAACACTTTGACGGTGCCGTCAGGCAACTTGAGCATTTGCAGGATGGTCGAAACACACCCGACATCGAACATGTCGTCGATTGCAGGTTCGTCTTTGGCAGCGGTCTTTTGCGCCACCAGCATGATGCGGCGCTCGGCGGCCATGGCCGATTCGAGTGCTTTGATGCTCTTTGGGCGGCCCACAAACAAGGGAATCACCATGTGAGGGAACACCACCACGTCGCGCAAAGGCAACAAGGGCAGTTCGATCGGGGTGGAAGGCAAAGGTGTGTGTCCAGACATGGTGTGTCCTCAGGTCAATTAGCTACACATGGATGCTGTGCCGTGAATTTCAACCCAATTGTTCAAAGGGGTATTCATGGCCACGAACATCTCTTCGTCAGGCCTGTTTGGCCGACTCGCGGTAAACCAGCAGCGGGGGTTTGTTGTCGTCAATGACCGACTCGTCCACCACCACTTTTTCGACGTTGGTTTGGTTGGGCAGCTCAAACATGGTGTCAATCAGCGCCTGCTCCATGATGGAACGCAAGCCCCGTGCACCGGTTTTGCGCGCCAATGCTTTGCGAGCGATGGCGGTGAGCGCGTTGCGGCGCACCTCTAAATCGACGCCTTCCATGGCCAGCAATTTGGTGAACTGTTTGACCACCGCATTTTTGGGCTCGGTCAAAATTTGAACCAAGGCTTCTTCGGTCAACTCGGCCAAAGTGGCCACCACAGGCAGGCGGCCGACCAACTCGGGAATCAAGCCGAACTTGATCAGGTCTTCGGGCTCAACTTCGTTGAACACATCGGTCAAAGAGCGCTGTTTTTTGCTCTTCACGGCAGCACCAAAACCAATGCCGCCCGACTCGGTGCGGTTCTCAATGACTTTTTCCAGACCCGCAAATGCGCCGCCGCAAATGAACAAGATGTTGGTCGTGTCAATTTGCAAAAAGTCTTGGTTGGGGTGCTTGCGGCCACCTTGTGGCGGCACGCTGGCCATGGTGCCTTCGATCAGCTTGAGCAACGCTTGTTGCACGCCCTCTCCCGAAACGTCGCGGGTGATCGAGGGGTTGTCTGACTTGCGGGTGATCTTGTCGATTTCGTCGATGTAAACGATGCCGCGCTGGGCACGCTCGACATCGTAGTTGCAGGTTTGCAGCAGCTTGGCCACGATGTTTTCGACGTCTTCACCCACATAACCGGCTTCGGTCAAGGTGGTGGCATCGGCCATGACGAATGGCACGTCCAACATGCGGGCCATGGTTTGGGCCAACAAGGTTTTGCCAGAGCCGGTGGGGCCGATCAACAAGATATTGCTCTTGGCCAATTCGACATCGTCTTTTTTGGCAGATTCTTTGTGCTTGAGACGTTTGTAGTGGTTGTAGACCGCCACTGCCAAACTGCGCTTGGCTTTGTCTTGACCGATGACGTAGTTGTCGAGGTTGGTTTTGATGTCCAGCGGCGTGGGCAAGCCTTCTTTGGCCCCTTCAGCGGTGGTGGTACCGGCCAGTTCATCGCGCACGATGTCGTTGCACAAATCAATGCACTCGTCGCAAATGAACACCGATGGACCTGCGATCAGCTTTTTGACTTCGTGCTGGCTTTTGCCGCAAAAAGAGCAGAACAGGTTTTTCTCAGTGCTGGAGCCTTTTTTATCGGCCATAAATGTCGCCTTGGAATCCGGAATTCGTCAATGATAACGAAAGAAAAACGGCGCCCGCCCAGCAGGGCAAACGCCGTCAGCCAATGCGCCGGAAATCCGGCGGTCATCAAGCGCGTTTAGAGATCACTTCATCGATCAAACCGTAGTCTTTGGACTCGCTGGCCGACAGGTAGTAATCGCGCTCGGTATCGAGCTCGATCTTCTCCAGCGGTTGGCCTGTGTTTTCCGACAAGATGCGGTTCAGATGGGCGCGGGTCTTGACGATTTCGCGGGCCGCGATTTCGATTTCTGTCGCCTGACCCCGAGCACCACCCAAGGGCTGGTGAATCATGATCTTGGAATTAGGCAATGAAAAACGCTTACCTTTTGCGCCCGAAGACAGCAAAAAGGCCCCCATGCTGGCCGCCATGCCATTGCACAGCGTGGACACATCGGGTTTGATGAAGTTCATGGTGTCGTAAATGGCCATGCCCGCACTCACCGAGCCGCCTGGCGAGTTGATGTACAGCGAAATGTCTTTTTCTGGATTTTCACTTTCCAGAAACAACATTTGGGCCACGATCAAATTGGCCATGTGGTCGTTGACTTCACCCACCAAAAAGATCACGCGCTCTTTGAGCAAACGCGAGTAAATGTCATAGGCACGCTCACCGCGGCCCGACTGTTCGATGACCATGGGGACCATGCCCAAGTTCGTGATGTCCAGTGCGCTCATCTTTTCTCCAGAAGTTTCGTGGATGACTTTAACCGGGTTTTTCAAGCCCACCAAAGAGATGGGGCTTGTTCGCCAGACTGCAAGCCTGGCTCAAGCCCCATTCACCGAGTTTTCAAGCCGATTTAGGCCTGTTGACCCATCAGCTCTTCGAAAGTAATGGCTTTTTCGACCACTTTGGCTTGGGCCAAAACAAAATCAGACACATTGCTCTCGATGACCACCGCTTCCACTTCGGCCAAACGCTGGTTGTCGCTGTTGTACCAACGCACCACGTCATCGGGACGCTCGTAGCTGGAGGCCAACTCTTCGATGTGCGCCTTGATTTGCTCAGGCTTGGCGTGCAAGGTGTTGCCGCGCACGACTTCTGCCACCACCAAGCCCAAACGCACGCGCTGTTCGGCTTGAGGGCGGAAGATGTCGTCAGGAATTGGGGCCTTGTCGGCATCTTTAACGCCGCGTTGCTTCAAGTCAGCACGGGCGCCCTCTTTCAGGCGCTCGATCTCGGCTTGCACGATGGACTGGGGCAGGTCCAGCTCGGCCTTGGCCACCAAGGCGTCCATGGCGGCTTGCTTGTTGCGGGCCAGCAAGCGGAATTTCACTTCGCGCTCGAGGTTTTTGCGGATATCGGCACGCAGGCCTTCGACCGTCGCATCAGCAATGCCCAAAGACTTGGCCAAAGCTTCGTTGACTTCGGGCAAGTGAGCGGCTTCGATTTTCTTGACGGTGACCATGAAATCGGCGGTTTTGCCGGCGACATCTTGGCCATGGTAGTCCGCAGGAAAAGCCAAGGGGAAAGTCTTGCTTTCACCCGACTTCATGCCGCGCACAGCGTCTTCAAATTCTTTCAGCATCTGGCCATCGCCCAAGATGAACTGGAAGTCATCGGCTTTGCCGCCAGAGAACACTTCACCGTCAATCTTGCCTTCGAAGTCGATGGTGGCGCGGTCACCGTCTTGCGCCGCCGCGTCTTGGGCGCGCTGGGCAAAAGTGCGGCGCTGTTTGCGCAAAATGTCGACGGTCTTGTCGATCGCGGCATCCGACACTTCGGCGGTCAATTTTTCGACCTGTGTGTCAGCCAAGTTACCCAACTTCACTTCAGGGTAGACCTCAAAGACGGCATCAAAGTTCAATTGACCTTCGGGTGCGCCTTCTTTTTCAGAAATACGGGGTTGACCGGCCACACGGATTTTGGCTTCGTTGGCGGCGGCAGAGAAGGCCTCACCCACTTTGTCGTTCAACACTTCGTATTGCACCGAGTAGCCATAGCGCTGGGCCACCACGTTCATGGGTACTTTACCGGGACGGAAACCGTCCATCTTGACCGTGCGGGCCATTTTCTTCAGACGTGCATCCACTTCAGACTGAATGGCCGTCACAGGCACAGTCAGGGTGATCTTGCGTTCCAGCTTTTCAAGGGTTTCAACAGTCACAGTCATCTTCGTTCTCGGTTAATGGAATGTCTCTCAGGCCAACCAGTTGCCCAGTTGGTCAAAAGTCGGTGGTGCGCGGGGCGGGACTCGAACCCGCACAGTGTTGCCACCGTCAGGACCTAAACCTGGTGCGTCTACCAATTTCGCCACCCGCGCAATGCCAAACAAAAAGGGCGTCAGGTTCGTCGGGCCGCATCCCAGCGGCCTGATTAACCTGACCGCCCGGTTGAAATCGGTCAATTTTCTATTTTAGCCGCTTCAATTGGCCAAATTCAGGCATGGGATTGATTTGGCCGCGGAATCCTGAACCAAGCCGCGTACATCGCAGGCAGCGCCAGCAGTGTCAGGGCGGTTGCCACAATCAAGCCGCCCATGATGGCGACCGCCATAGGCCCCCAAAAGACACTGCGCGACAAGGGAATCATGGCCAAAACTGCCGCAGCAGCGGTGAGCACAATGGGTCGCAAACGCCGCACCGCCGACTCGACAATGGCTTGCCAAGCGGGCATTCCGGCGGCTCTGTCTTGCTCAATTTGGTCAATCAAGATGACCGAATTGCGCTGGATCATGCCCATCAGGGCGATCACCCCGAGCAAAGCCACAAAGCCAAAAGGTCGGTTCAGCACCAGCAAAGCACCGGCCACGCCCGCCATGCCCAAGGGGCCGGTCAAAAAGACCAACATGGCGCGGCTGAAACTTTGCAGCTGCAGCATGAGCAAAGTGAAGGTGATGAACAACATGACGGGCAAACCGGCCGCAATCGAGGCCGAGCCCTTGGAGCTTTCTTCCACAGCGCCAGCGACCTCAATGCGATACCCATCCAGCCCTTGACCTTGCCAAGTGGCCTCAATTTTCTTGAGCGCCGGCTGCAATTGGGCGGTCACCGTGGCCCCTTGCAAGCCCTCGGCAATGTCCGACTGCACAGTGATGGCGTACTGACGCCCTTCGCGCCACATGACACCGGGCTCCCAGGCATAGACGGGCTTGGCAATTTGCAGCAATGGAATCGCGCGTCCAGAGGCGGTGGGCACATAGGCCTGCGCCAAGTCGGACAACGCGTCGCGCTCTGACAAGGGCTGACGCAAGACGATGTCGATCAGCTTGTCGCCCTCGCGGAATTGTCCGACGGTCGAGCCTGACAGCAGCGTGCGGGACGCCTGGGCGATGGACTGACTGGTCACGCCCAAAGCACGGGCCTTGGCCTGATCGACCTCTAAACGCAAGGACTTGACCGATTCGTTCCAGTTGTCGTTCACGCCCCGGGTGTTGGGGTTTTGCCGCATTTCAACCTTGATTTCATCGGCCTTCAAGCGCAGCACCTTGGGGTCTGGGCCGACCACCCTGAACTGCACGGGATAAGGCACAGGCGGTCCGTTTGGCAACAACTTGACGCGACCCCGCACCTCCGGAAACTCTTGGGCCAGCAAGGCGGGCAGCTTGTTGCGCAACACTTCGCGGGTTTTGAGGTCTTTCGGCAAGACAATCAGTTGCGACACGTTGGTCTGCGGAAAGACTTGGTCCAAGGGCAAGTAAAAACGCGGCACGCCTGAGCCGACCCAAGTCGTGACCGACTTGACGCCTTCTTCCGTTGCCAAACGCTGTTCCACCCGTTTGGCGATGTCTTCACTGGCCCCAAAGGGCGTGCCCTCGGGCATCCACAGGTCCACCAAAATTTCGGGACGACTTGAATCTGGGAAAAACTGTTGCTGAACCTTGCCCATGCCGGCAATGCCCAAAGCGAACAAAAACACGGTGATGCCAATGGTCTTCCAGCGGTGCGTGACGCACCAAGTCACCCAGATGCGAAAGCGCCGGTAAAAGGGAGAGTCGAACATTTCTGCCGAATCAAGGTGCTCGCTGGACACCGCGTGCGCTGGCGGCTTGAGCAGCCAAGCGCCCAAATAAGGCACAAAATAAACCGAGGCCATCCAACTGACCAACAGGGCGACCACGGTGACGGCAAAAATGGCAAAGGTGTATTCGCCCGTCATGGACTTGGCCATGCCGATGGGCAAGAAACCCGCCGCCGTGATCAGCGTGCCCGTCAACATGGGCATGGCAGTGAGCTCGTAGGCAAAGGTCGCGGCACGCACTTTGTCAAAGCCCTCTTCCATTTTGCGCACCATCATTTCGACCGCAATGATGGCGTCGTCCACCAACAAACCCAGCGCGATGATGAGCGAGCCCAAAGAAATCTTGTGCAAGCCAATGCCGAAGTAATGCATGGCCAAAAAGGTCACGGCCAAGACCAGGGGAATGGTGATGCCCACCACCAAGCCCGGACGGATGTCCAAGGTCCAGCGCCTCCACAACGGATGCTCGCCAGGACGCTTGTGCAAACCCAAGGCCAAAAAGCTGACCGCCAAAACGATCACCACCGCCTCAATCAAGACCTTGATGAATTCATTGACCGAACTGGACACGGCGCTGGGTTGGTCTTGCACTTGCTCGAGCTTCATGCCCGCGGGCAAACTCGACTCCATGCCGCTGATGGCCTGGCGCAATGAATGTCCAAGCGCAATGATGTCGCCGCCTTTGGCCATCGAGACCCCCAAGGCGATGACTTCTTGCCCTTGATGGCGAACTTTCACAAAGGCCGGGTCCACATAGCCACGTTGGATGGTGGCGATGTCAGACAGACGAATTTGCGCGCCCGAGGCCCCTCGAATAGGCATGGCGCGCAGATCGTCCAAACTTTGGAATTGCCCCGCCACGCGCACTTGCACCACATCCACCGGCGACTGCACACTGCCCGCAGACTCGACTGCGTTTTGCTGACCCAACTGCGCCAACACAGCGCCAATGTCGAGGCCCATTTGCGCCAACTTTTTCTGCGAGATTTCGATGTAAATCTTTTCGTCTTGGACGCCAAACAATTCCACTTTGGCGACATCAGGCACGCGCAACAAATTTTGGCGCAGCGTGTCGGCTTGTGTCTTGAGTTCTGCGGGCGTAAACCCTTGGCCACTGAGGGCATAAATGACGCCAAATACATCACCAAATTCGTCATTGAAAAACGGCCCCACCACGCCGGGTGGCAAGCTGCCCCGCATGTCGCCAATTTTTTTGCGCACCGCATACCAAACTTGAGGCACATCGCCGGGCTTGGAGTTGTCTTTGATCTGGAAAATGATCTGCGCTTCGCCAGGCTTGGAGTAACTGCGAATCTTGTCGGCGTAGGGCACCTCTTGCAGCGTGCGCTCGATCTTGTCGGTCACTTGCTCGGCCACCTGCTCGGCAGTGGCACCGGGCCAATAAGCCCGCACCACCATGGCGCGAAAGGTGAATGGCGGGTCTTCGTCTTGCCCCAGCTGAAAGTAAGAAGCCATGCCAAGCAGCATCAGCACCACCATCAGGTAGCGCGTCAGGGCGGGATGCTCAAGCGCCCAGCGCGAGAGGTTGAATCGGGTGTTGTCGTCGCGGCTCATGCGTTCACCGTTCTGCTGGGGCTGCGGTTGCGGCTGTGGCCGTGGCTGCGGCACCGTAAATCGTCACCTTTTGCCCAGGGGACAACACATGCACTCCCGCAGAAACCACTTTTTGTCCGGGCTTCAGGCCCGCCTGAATGACCACATCGTTGCCATCCACAGGCCCCAACTCAACCGCCTGGCTGTTCACCGTCATGGTGGCTTCATCCAACACCCAGACCGCGGTGGACGATCCCTCTTGGCGCAACGCACTGGTGGGGAGTTTGATCACCACGGGCGTGCTGCCGGTCGACAGACCCGCATGCACATTGACCGTCGCCCCCAAAGGCAAGGCGCTCGAGTCGAGCAAGGAGAGCTTCACCCCGAACGTGCGCGTGACGGGATCGGCACTGGCCGCCAATTCGCGCACCGTGCCCTTCAAAATTTGACCCGTGCTCTGCAAAGTGGCCTGCATGGCTTGTCCCAATTTCAGGCCCATCGCCAATTGTTCGGACACGGCAAAAACGGCGTCTCTGGGGCCATCGTGGGCCAGGCGCACGATGGGTTGTCCGGCTGACACCACTTGCCCCACCTCGCCATCGACGGCCGTCACCACTCCCGCGTGGCTGGCAGACAAGCTGGCATAGCTGGCTTGGTTGCTTTGAACTTGGGCTTGAGATTTGGCTTGGTTGAGTGTGGCCTCGGCCGCCTTGAGGGCCGTTTCGCGCCGCTCTAACTCTGCCCCACTGATGAAGTTTTGGGCCTTCAAGGCCTCAAAACGTTTGAACTCTGCGGCTGCCAAATCACGTTGGCTTTGCGCGGCACTGAGTTGCGCCGCAGCGGCCTGCGCGGCCAATTGGTAGTCACGTGCATCGATCTGAGCCAACAACTGGCCTGCTGAGACGCGCTGGCCCAGTTCTACCGGGCGTTGAATCAATTTGCCGCCGACCTGAAATCCAAGCCGCGACTCGACCCGTGCTCTGACCTCGGCCGAGTAAACCCCCTCCACATTCAAGGCGCTGCCCGCCACGGTGATGACTTTGACCGAGCGCAAGGGCTCTTTCGGGGCTTCGGTTTTGGAGCATGCTACTAAAGTAATCACACTCAAGGCCAAAGCGCATGAACGAAAAACTCGCCCTTCGGCGAGTGAGAATGGAAAAGGCATGGCAGACCCCATGAACAAATAATAATGACTGACTGGTTAGTAATCTATTCAAAGTTCGTCCAACTGTCAAGCGACAATCGGCATTGCCCATGCAAGAAAGCCCCTTATTCCATCGAGCGCCCACGCGCGGCTTAAGCCCTCAACAGCGAAAACTGCTGAGCCGCGTGTCGCGCTCGTTTGACTTGTCCATCCGCTTGCTGCCACCCGCGGTTCAGGGCCCGGTGGCCATTGGCTATCTGCTTGCCCGAGCCACCGACACAGTGGCCGACACCAGCACCCTGCCCTTGCCTGAAAGACAAGTGCTGCTGGAGGTGCTGTCGAGCGCCATCGCCCAAGACCAGCCAAATGAAGAAACCCAGCATCACCTGGCCCGCTTGACCCGGCAATTTGCCGCGCAACAAAGCCAGCCCCATGAGCGCGCCCTGATGCAAGCCCTGCCCGAGTGCCTGCCACTGTTGGCCACATTGACCGAAAGCGATCGCGGCTTGGTGCGCAAGGTCTTAGCGCTGATCACCCAAGGTCAAGCCCTGGACATGACTCGTTTTGGCAACGGCTTGCAGGCCTTGAACACCGAACAAGAGTTAGACCACTACACCTGGCTGGTTGCCGGCTGTGTGGGAGAGTTCTGGACAGATCTGTGCATCCAAAACCTGCCTGATTTTTCGCGCTTGTCCGCCGATGAAATGCTGACACTCGCACGCCAATACGGCATGGGTTTGCAGCGCTTGAACATCTTGCGCGACGCCCACGAAGACTTGACAGCAGGCCGCTGCTATTGGCCCCGCGAGACCTTGAGCACCGCGGGGCTGACACCTCCCATGCTGGCGGAACTGGCAAGCACCGGCCGGGCGGAAACCTTGCAGCGCATTGCCCCGCTGTATGACGCATGGCTCGACCACACCCACAGTCAGTTGGCGGCGGGCATGCGTTACGCCATGGCCCTCAAGCCTTGGCGATTGCGCTTGGCCAGTGCGTTGCCGGCGCTGATTGGGGCAAAAACACTGGCTTTGCTCAGAGAAAAAGGGCCGGAGGCGCTGACCACGCACATCAAGATGTCGCGCCGAGACTTGCGTGGGCTGCTATGGCAAGTGGCGCTGGGCTGGGGATCGCCGGCCCGCTTGGGACGCTTGTTTGAGAAATTGTCCAGCGACACGACGGGGTAAGGGCTTGTTTTGGGTGCGAAAATCTGACCCCATGACACCGCAAGACTACGTACAGCAAAAGGCCGCCGCCTCTGGGAGCAGCTTTTATTACGCCTTTCTTTTTCTGCCGCCTGAACGCCGGGCCGCCATCACCGCTTTTTATGCGTTTTGCCGGGAAGTGGACGATGTGGTCGATGAAATCAGCGACGCCAGTGTGGCCGCGACCAAATTGGCCTGGTGGCAAAAAGAGGTACAACAGGCGTTTGCGGGTCAAGCCAGCCACCCGGTCATGCAGGCCTTGATGCCGCACACACAGGCTTTTGGCATTGAAAGCCGACACCTGATGGCGGTGATCGAAGGCTGCCAAATGGACCTGAACCAAACCCGTTACCTCGATTTCCCGGGCCTGGCCAAGTATTGCCACTTGGTGGCCGGCATCGTGGGCGAAGTGGCTGCTCGAATTTTTGGCCAAACCGACGCAGCCACCACCGCGTATGCCCACAAATTGGGCTTGGCGTTTCAGTTGACCAACATCATCCGAGATGTCGGCGAAGACGCCATGCGGGGACGCATCTACTTGCCGCTGGATGAACAGCAGCGGTTTGGTGTGAAAGCCCAAGACCTGATGCAGCGCAGCTATTCAGAGGGGTTCAGCGCACTGATGAAATTTCAGACCGAACGCGCTCACGCACTTTATGACGAAGCATTCGCCCTGTTGCCAGCAGTCGATCGTCGCGCCCAAAAACCAGGCCTCATGATGGCCAGCATTTACCGCACGCTGTTGCGCGAAATTGAAGCTTCTGGCTTTCAGGTGCTGCACCAGCGCATCGCTCTGACGCCGCTGCGCAAGCTGTGGCTGGCCTGGAAGATGCAGGCGCTGGGGCGGTTTTAAGTCGCCCCAAACGGTCTGCGGCGCATCACTTCATGGCGCGCGCTTGTTTGTGGCCCGCACTGTCTGCGCAGCCGTGAAGCCACTTGGACAGCGTGGGGTATTGGGCCAACAAGTCAGCCGCCGGGCGCAGCCAACTGCCCACGCTGGCCACACACACATCGGCAACCGTCATGCGGTTGGCAGCCAAATAGTGCTCGCCTCGGGCGAGTTGGGCTTGCAGGTGTTGCTCTAGCACGGCCAATGGCACTTTGAGGCGGCTCTCGGCTTGGTCAGCCAATTCGGGCTTGCGCTGGTCGACCGGCATGACCATGCGGTGCATCAACACCGTGAGCGCGTCTTTTTCCAGCTCGGAGACGGTCCAAAAGCTCCAACGCAGAGCCTCGGCTTCTTCACGCGCAGAGGCCGGGGCAATCGACTGACCATCGGCCTTGCCATGCACACGGGCAATGTACAAAGCACAGGCCATGCTTTCCCATACCGTCACGTTGCCCTCAGGGCGCTCGTCCACCAAGACCGGAATATGGCCGTTGGGATTGATTGCCAAAAACTCGGGCGTGCGCGTGGCGCCGCCCTGGAAGGGAGTCGGAATATGCTCAAAAGGCACCCCGAGTTCAAGCGCAGTCCAGATGGGGCGCACGGCGCGCGAAGCCCCGATGCCATAGATCTTGAGAGTCATTTATCTTCCTTTGATGTTGTAGTCGGGCCAGTGGCCGCACAAGGTGTGCAAGTCTGTCACTTCCATTTGGGGGCGCATGTCGCCATAGCGCCATTCGTGGTTTTCGCGGTTGATCCAAGCCACTTGCATGCCCGCCTGCAAGGCACCCCAGCAGTCCGCATGGGCATCGTCGCCAATGTGCAAAACCTCGTGGGGGGCGACCCCAGCAGCCTCAGCACCCGCCCAGAAAATGCGTTCATCCGGCTTGGCCACGCCCAGCGATTTGGCACTCACACTGGCATGAAAAAAGTGGCCAATGCCCACACGGTGCACATCGGCGTTGCCATTGGACAGCGCCACCAACGGGTAGCGCTGGTGCCAAAAAGACAAAGCCGGCAAGGCATCGGCATACAGATCGACCTTTTGGCGCTCGGCGAAAAAAACCTCGAACGCCGATTCGGCCAGATGCTCTGGGTCGCCTGCTTTTTGTAACAGGGCCCGAATGGCTTCAAGCCGGAGGAAAGACAAATCATGGGCCTTGTCGGCGTGGCGCGCGTTGATTTCCTCGCGCAGGGCTTTTTTCAGGTCGGCTTGCTCAGAAAATACCGCAGTGGCGGGGGCATGTTCGGCCAGCCACTGGTTCAGGGCCGCTTCGGCGCGGTGAATGGTGGGCCAGATGGGCCACAAGGTGTCATCCAGATCAAGGGTAATGGCACGAATTCGAGAAATATCGATCATGGTGAGGGAGAATACCCGACATGGCATTTCTCAAAGAACCTTCCTTTCAGCATGGTCAGGCTCCACGCACGGCTATTTTGTATTGCAACTTGGGCACCCCCAGTGCGCCAACAGCCCCTGCACTGCGCCAGTACCTCGCCGAATTTTTGGGTGACAGCCGAGTGGTCGAGATCCCCAAGCCCATTTGGTGGCTCATCTTGCACGGCATCATTTTGCGGGTGCGCCCCAAGAAATCGGCAGCCAAATACGCCAGCATCTGGACCTCCGGGGGTTCTCCACTCAAGGTCTTCACCGAACAACAGGCCCAGGCCCTGAACGTGACGCTGCAAGAACGTGGCCACAACGTCAGCGTGCGCTATGCCATGCGCTACGGCCAACCTTCGGTGCCCGAGCAACTGCATGCGCTGAAATCTGAGGGGGTGCGTCGGGTGTTGATCGTGCCCGCCTACCCACAATACAGCGGCACCACGACGGCCAGTGTCTTTGATGCGGTGTACCGCTGGGGCCTCAAAACCCGCCTGATCCCAGAGTTGCGCTTTGTCAACCACTACCACGACGACCCGCGCTACATCGAGGCGCTGGCGCAAACAGTCCGCGAGCATTGGGCCACGCATGGACAGGCCGAGCAACTGGTCATGAGCTTTCATGGCGTGCCCGAGCGCACGCTTCAACTGGGCGACCCTTACCACTGCGAGTGCATGAAGACAGGCCGTCTTTTGGCCGAGGCCTTGGGGCTCAGCAAAGACCAATACAAACTGACCTTCCAATCGCGCTTTGGCAAAGCCAAATGGCTCGAGCCCTACACCGAGCCCACCTTGGTGGCCATGGCACAACAAGGCGTCAAAAAGGTCGATGTGATTTGCCCGGGCTTCACCAGCGATTGCTTAGAAACCTTGGAAGAAATTCAGCAAGAAGCACAAGAGGCGTTTTTGCACGCCGGCGGCGAAAGTTTCAGCTACATCCCCTGCCTGAACAACCACGCCACGTGGATTGAGGCATTGGCCGATATCAGCCTGGACCACATGCAGGGTTGGGATTTGTCAGCGCCAGACACTGCGGCTCTGGCGGCCAGTCGGGCGCGGGCTTTGGCGCACGGCTCGAAAAGCTGAACCCCAATGTTCAGTCGTCTTCAGCGGCGCTGATTTCTGGAAACAACACTTCAGTGAAGCCAAACTGGCTGAAATCGCGCACCCGCATCGGGTAGAGCTTGCCGATCAGGTGATCGCACTCGTGTTGCACCACGCGGGCATGAAAACCATTCACAGTCCGGTCAATGGCCTGCCCTCTTTCGTCGACCCCGGCGTAACGGATGCGCGACCAACGGGGCACTTTGCCACGCAAGCCGGGCACGGAAAGGCACCCTTCCCAATCGAGCTCTTCTTCTGTGCCCAAAGGCGTGATGACCGGATTGATGAGCACGGTGGGCGGCACCAAGGGGCGATCAGGGTAGCGGGGGTTACGCGCTGTACCGCCAAAAATGACCACTTGCGAATTGACCCCGATTTGCGGCGCCGCAAGCCCGGCCCCATTCACGGCGGCCATGGTCTCGCGCATGTCGGCCAGCAGCTGGTGCAACTCGGGCGTGTCAAACGCCCGAACCGGCTCGGCGATGCGCAACAAACGGGCATCGCCCATTTTGAGGATGTCTCGAATGGTCATGGTTTTTCTCCGCTCAGCAACAGCGCCAATCCCGCATCGTCCAACACGGGGACACCCAAAGCCAGCGCTTTGTCGAGCTTCGAGCCCGCCTCGGCACCCGCCACCACGTAATGTGTTTTTTTGCTCACCGAGCCCGCGACTTTGGCGCCCAAGGCTTCGAGTTGTTCTTTGGCTTCGTCACGGCCCATGCTTTGCAAAGTGCCCGTTAACACCACGGTCACACCCGCCAGGGGCATGGCAATAGGGGCCAGCGCATCGCCCTCAGGCCAGTTCAAACCGGCATCCCGCAGGGCTTGCACCACCTCGCGGTTGTGCGGTTGCGCAAAAAATGTGTGGATGCTGTGCGCCACCACAGGCCCCACATCGGCCACTTGCAGCAAGGCATCTTCGCTGGCGGCCATGATGGCATCGAGTTGGCCAAAATGGCGCGCCAACTCTTTTGCCGTCGCCTCGCCCACATGCCGTATGCCCAGGCTGAACAAGAAACGACCCAAGGTGGTCTGCTTGGATTGCGCCAAGGCCTGGAGCAAATTCACCGCAGACTTTTCGGCCATGCGGTCCATCTTGGCGACGTCGTCCAGTTTCAGGTGGTACAGATCGGCCAGGGTGTTGACCATGCCCGCATCCACCAGTTGGTCCACCAGCTTGTCGCCCAAGCCCTCGATGTCCATGGCGCGCCGATGGGCAAAGTGCCAAAGGGCTTGCTTGCGCTGAGCGCTGCAAAACAGACCTCCGCTGCAACGGTGGTCTGCTTCGCCTTCTTCTCTTTCGGCCAAGCTGCCACACACCGGGCAATGCGTGAGCATCGAAAAAGGGGCGGCATGGGCGGGCCGCCGATCAAGCACGACCGAGACCACTTCAGGAATCACATCCCCGGCGCGGCGCACGATCACGGTGTCGCCCACTCGAACATCTTTACGCCGCGCTTCCAACTCGTTGTGCAAGGTGGCGTTGGTCACCGTGACGCCGCCCACAAAGACCGGCGCCAATTTGGCCACCGGCGTGAGCTTGCCGGTGCGTCCCACTTGCACATCAATGGCTTGCACCGTGGTCATTTCTTCTTGCGCGGGGTATTTGTGCGCGACCGCCCAGCGCGGTTCACGCGTGACAAAACCCAAGCGGGCCTGCAGCGCCAAGTCGTTGACTTTGTAGACCACTCCGTCAATGTCAAAGGGCAAAGCATCTCGCGCTGCAGCCATATTTTGGTGAAACGCCACCAAGCCCGCAGCCCCTTGAACGCAGGCGGTTTGGTGCGCCACGGGGAAGCCCCAAGCCTTGAATTGCTGCAACATGTCAAAGTGCGTATGCCAAGGCAAAGGCCCGGTCGTGAGGCCTTCTGCGGAGTCTGACAGAGCGCCTAGCCCGTACGCAAAAAAGCTCAAGGGCCGTTCCGCGGCGATGCCCGAATCCAATTGGCGCACAGCGCCTGCGGCCGCATTGCGGGGATTGACAAAGGTTTTTTCGCCCTTCATGCCGGCTGCAATGCGTTGGCGTTGGCGCTCGTTCAGTGCCTCAAAATCATCGCGGCGCATGTACACCTCGCCCCGGACTTCCAACACCTGGGGCGCATCGGGCGGCAAGCGCAGTGGGATTTGTCCGATGGTGCGAATGTTGGCCGTCACGTCTTCGCCAGACTCCCCATCGCCACGGGTCGCCGCCTGCACCAGCAGGCCGTTTTCATAGCGCAAGCTCATGGCCAGGCCGTCAAATTTCAGTTCGGCCACATAGTCCACTGCCGGCTCTTCGGCGCTCAAACCGAGCTCTTTGCGGATGCGTGCATCAAAGGCCTCTGCTCCACTGGCCTCAGTGTCGGTTTCGGTGCGGATGCTCAACATGGGCACAGCATGGTGCACCACTGCAAAGGCCTCCAACACCCTGCCCCCCACGCGCTGGGTGGGAGAGTCGGCCGTCAAGATTTCGGGGTGGGCTGACTCCAAGGCCTGCAACTCGCGGAAAAGGCGGTCGTATTCGGCATCGGGTATTTCGGGTGCATCCAGGGTGTAGTAAGCGTGCGCGTGGTGGTGCAAGCGCTCACGCAATTGGGCGGCTTTGACCGAGACGTCAGCCGACGCCTCGCCAAACAAGTCCGATTGGGACATGGTCGTCAGCTCAGATCAGGAAAACAACCGGCGCGCTTGCGGCGAACCCGCAGACAGCTCACGGGCATCCAGCGCGTCGTAGAGGTGGTGCAAATCGTTGGCAATTTGGTCCAACACATCCTCACCCAAAATCTGTCCATTGCCATCGGTCACCACCCCGTCCATGTGCTCTGCGAGCAATCGGGCGGCATCGCGCAAGCGCTCAAAGGGTTGGTCGTCGCGGGCAATTTGCGGCACATCGAGGCTGAGTGAAAACTCACGAATAGCGGACAAAGCCGGGTCATCGGCCATGGCCGCTTGGGTGTCGAAGGTCAAAGACAAGACCGGCGGCAAGCCGGGCACCGCCGAAGGCAAGACCATGCGGCCAGGAATCACGCCGGCCACAAAGCCCAAACGGGCGGCATGTTGCTGGATGTAGCCCGGACTCCAGGCGGCGGCTCGCGCGCACAAGGTGAAGCCAAGCTGGGCATCGTGTTCGCTGGCAAATTGATCGAGCTCGCGGGCACGTGCGACCTCTTCGATCATGTCGCTGAAGTTGGCGCCGCCACCCACCGCATCGGCAAAGGCCTGCGTCTTGATGACAAACTCAGAAAACTCAATGTTGTTGAGGGGCCCGATGCGGTTGGCCAGTTGAACCCCCGCTTGAAAAGCCGAGTAGCGGCGACCCGCCACCATGGGCTCCCACTCCCCGCTGAGCTCGCTGCAGCCTTCAACATGAAAAGGCTTGGTTCCCACACGCCGGGTAACGGGCAAGGCGGCCAAAGCGGCATCCCCCGACACCGGGTGGTCCATTTCGATGGTGGCAATGACATCAATCAGAGCGTCCAACTGGGCTTTGCGCTCGGGTTGGGGCAGGTTGGTGAAATCGTCAATCAGGATGGGCTCTGGGGGCGCTTTCTCTTCAGACTCCAAGGGGGGCTCGGTGGCCACCGGATCAATCAAGGGGTCGGCTTGACGCGGTTCGTTTTTGCGCGAGGTCCAATAGTTGTAGAGGACCACCGCCCCCAGTGTGATGGCGCCCAAACCCAACAAACTCAGCTGCAAGGAACTCATTGAACTCAACATCATTCAATACCTCAGGCCATGTCGGCCATAGACACTGCGGACTCCATGTCCACCGCCACAATGCGCGAAACCCCCTGCTCTTGCATGGTGACCCCAATCAGCTGTTCCGCCATTTCCATGGCAATCTTGTTGTGGCTGATGAACAAGAACTGGGTTTCTTTGCCCATACCCGCCACCAATTTGGCGTAGCGCTCGGTGTTGGCATCGTCCAGCGGCGCGTCCACCTCGTCCAGTAAGCAAAACGGCGCAGGGTTCAACTGGAAAATCGCAAACACCAAAGCAATCGCCGTGAGCGCCTTTTCGCCGCCCGACAGCAAGTGAATCGTTTGGTTTTTCTTACCCGGGGGTTGGGCCAACACCTGAACCCCGGCATCCAAAATTTCATCGCCGGTCATCACCAAGCGGGCATTGCCTCCGCCGAACAGTTCAGGGAACATGCGGCTGAAATGCTCGTTGACGATCTTGAACGTGCCGCCCAACAAATCACGCGTCTCGGCGTCAATTTTCTTGATCGCGTCTTCGAGGGTGTTCATGGCGTCGGTCAAGTCGGCACATTGCGAATCCAAAAACACTTTGCGCTCACGCGAGGTGGTCAACTCTTCCAGCGCCGCCAAGTTGACGGGACCGAGCGCCGTGATCTCGCGGTGGATGCGGTCGATTTCACCCTGTAAACCCGTCACACGGACTTGACCCGCCTCAATGGATTGCGCCACAAGCTCCAAATCGGCCTGCGCATCGGTCAAGAGTTGCGAATATTGCTCAAGGCCCAAGCGGGCGGCTTGCTCTTTGAGTTGCAAGTCGGAGATGCGCTGCCGCAAGGGCTCAAGCTCGCGTTCAAAGCCGACACGCCGTTCGTCACTGGCACGCAGCTTGGCCGTCAAGTCGTCATAGGCACTGCGGCAGGCACCCAGCGCTTGCTCACGCTCGAGCTTCAGCGCCAGCACATTTTGCAAACCCGCCTGAGCGGCCGCGTCGGTCAGGCGGCTCAACTCGTCTTGGGCGCGTTGCATTTCGGCGTCGATATTGGCCGCTTGTTGTTGGGCCGTCCCAACTGTGCGGTGCAACTCGGCACGCCGAGCGTCTAAGCTGCGTTGCGAGAACTGGGCCTCTTGGGCGCGTCGTTCCAAGCTGCGCTGCTGCTCGCGGCACTCGGCCAACTTGCGCTCGGCTTCAATCACGCGCTCGTCCAATTGGGCATGCCGCTCTTGCGTGTCGGCCAGCTGCATGTCGAGCTCTTCAAAGCGGGCTTCTGCCGTGACGCGGCGCTCTTGCAATTCATCCAGCAAGGCCTCGACCTCGGCCAAGTCGTTGTTGATTTGCTCGCTGCGCGCACGGGTTTGCGCCACCAACTGCGACAGTCGCAGTGTTTCGACTTGCAATTCGTGTGTACGGGATTGGCCCTCACTGGCTTCGCGCCGAACGGTGATGAGTCGTTGGGTTGCGTCGGCGTAGGCGGCCTCGGCACGCACCAAGGCGCTGCGGCTTTCCTCGGCGATCAGGGTCTGTGCGCGGTGTTGCTTGTCGAGATTTTCAATGTCTTGAGCGCGGGCCAATAAACCGGCTTGCTCAGAGTCTTGCGCGTAGAACACCACACTGTTCAAGTCGACGGCGTGGCCCGCTTGCACATAAAGCGTTTCACCGGGCTTGAGTTGGCTGCGCCAAGCCAATGCCTCTTCCATGCTGGAGGCTGTCCAGCAGCCCTGCAACCAATCGCCAAGCAGCGCCGACAAGCCGGCCTCTGAGATACGCAGATAGTCCGCCAAAGGCCGGCAGCCGCTGGGCAAGCCCTGACGCTGCGTGGCGGTAGTGGCCGTTGGGGCGGTGAAAAAGGACAGCTTGGCGGGCGGCGCATCGCTGGCAAATGAACGCACCATGTCCAGACGCGACACTTCAAGCGCCGACAAGCGTTCACGCAAAGCCGACTCGAGTGCGTTTTCCCAACCAGGCTCGATGTGGATGCGGCTCCAAAGCCCTTCCAACCCGTCCATGCCGTGCTTGGACAGCCAAGGTTTGAGCTTGCCATCCGTCCGCACTTTTTCTTGCAAGGCTTTGAGTGCTTCGATGCGCGCGCTCAAATCGGCCAGTCGGGCCGATTCGTCATTGACCGAGGTCTGGCGCAGTCGACGGTCTTCGTCCAGCAAGGGCACTTGCTCTTGCAGTTCGTGCAGACGCGCTTCAGATTCGGCCGATTGCGCCTCAGCGACGGCCAGTTGCTCTTGCAATTGGTGCAAGCGGGCTTCATCGGGCGCGGCCAGTGCGTTGCGATCTGTGAGCAGCCTTTCGCGGCGTTGCTCGAGTTGGCGAGATTGTTCCTCAACGTTGCGCTGGTCCGCGGCCAACACGCCAATTTGTTGCTGCACCTGAACCACGCTGGCACGCTGGGCATTGGCGTTTTCTTGTGCTTGTCGCAGGGCCTCTTCTAAGTCAGGCAAGGCCATCGCTTGGTCTTCGACTTGGGCAGCCAGCGTCATGCTTTGGTCTTCGGCCAGCGCGGCTTGCTCGGCCAAATTTTCGATTTCAGTTTGCGCGTCTTGGCTGCGCGTTTGCCATTGCGCGGTTTGCTCGATCAACTGTTGCAAGCGCTGCTCAGCGCGTTGGCGACCTTCCACAACAAAGCGGATTTCGGCCTCTAAACGCCCCACTTCGGCGCTGGCTTCATACAAAGCGCCTTGGGCTTGGTTGACCTGATCCCCTGCGGCGTAATGCGCTTGGCGAATGGTTTCTAAATCGGCTTCGACATGGCGCAAATCGGCCATGCGCGACTCGAGGTCGTTCACCGCTTTGTCCACATCGGACTTCATGCGGCCTTGGTCGGCCTCGGCATCGCGCCGCTTCAAAAACCACAACTGGTGTTGCTTAAGCGTGCTGTCCGCTTGCAAGGTGTTGTAACGCTGTGCCACTTCGGCTTGCTTTTCAAGCTTTTCAAGGTTGGCGTTCAGTTCGCGCAGGATGTCGTCCACTCGGGTCAAGTTTTCCCGGGTGTCTGACAAACGGTTTTCGGTCTCCCGGCGACGTTCTTTGTATTTTGAAACCCCTGCCGCTTCTTCGAGGAAAAGGCGCAACTCTTCAGGCCGAGATTCGATGATGCGGCTGATGGTGCCCTGCCCAATGATGGCGTAGGCACGAGGCCCCAGACCGGTGCCCAAAAACACATCTTGCACGTCGCGGCGACGCACAGGCTGGTTGTTGATGTAGTAGCTGCTGTTGCCGTCGCGGGTCAAGACGCGTTTCACCGCAATTTCAGCAAACTGTCCCCACTGACCGCCTGCGCGGTGGTCGGCATTGTCAAAGACCAGCTCCACACTGGCGCGACTGGCGGGCTTGCGGGTGTTGGTGCCATTGAAAATGACATCTTGCATCGACTCGCCGCGCAACTCGGACGCTTTTGACTCACCCAGCACCCAGCGCACCGCATCCATGATGTTGGACTTGCCGCAACCATTGGGACCAACCACCCCCACCAGCTGGCCGGGCAGCAGAAAATTGGTCGGTTCGGCAAATGATTTAAAGCCTGAAAGCTTGATGGAATTGAGGCGCACGGCGGTCAGGACATTCTAAAAAGAGAATACAAAATGACGACATTTGGCGCCATCAATCGGCCCAAAAAGCCTGCAAGCAGGCCATTCGTTCAGCCATGAATATTAACCCAGCGAACCCGCCTGAACGATCCCGGATAATCGGGGAATGAATCCCCTTCTCACCAAGCTGCAACCCTATCCTTTTGAGCGGTTGAAACAATTGTTTTCGGGCGTCACACCCCACCCGCAACTCAAGCCCATCAGCTTGGGCATTGGTGAGCCCAAACATGCAACGCCCGCCTTTATTCAAGAAGCCCTCAAAGCGTCGGTGAGCACCGGTTTGTCCGCCTATCCCGCCACAGCTGGCGAGCCTGCTTTGCGCCAAGCGTGTGCCAACTGGCTGCAAACGCGCTACCGCCTGAAATTGGACCCCAACACCCAAGTGCTGCCGGTGAATGGCTCGCGCGAGGCTTTGTTTGCCTTGACCCAGACCGTGATCGACCCGAACCGCGCGGGTGCGACCGTGGTCAGCCCCAATCCGTTTTATCAAATCTACGAGGGCGCGGCCCTGCTGGCCGGGGCCACTCCCTATTACGTGCCCAGCGACCCGGCGCGCAACTTTGCCAACGATTGGGACAGTGTGCCCGCCGAGGTGTGGGCCAAAACCCAGTTGCTTTTTGTCTGCTCACCCGGCAACCCCACCGGCGCGGTCATGCCGCTGTCGGAATGGAAAAAACTGTTTGACCTGTCCGACCAGCATGGCTTTGTGATCGCCTCAGATGAGTGCTACAGCGAAATTTATTTCCGCGAAGAGCCACCGTTGGGTGGATTAGAAGCCGCGCACCAACTGGGTCGCACCGACTTCAAACGCTTGATTGCCTTCACCAGCCTCAGCAAACGCAGCAATGTTCCCGGCTTGCGCAGTGGCTTTGTGGCAGGCGATGCCGCGCTGATCAAGCCGTTTTTGTTGTACCGCACCTACCACGGCAGCGCCATGAGCCCGGTGGTGCAAGCGGCCAGCATCGCTGCATGGTCTGACGAAACGCATGTGCGGGACAACCGCAACCAATACCGCGCCAAGTTCGCGCAAGTGACCCCCGTGTTGGCCGAGGTCTTGAATTTGGCCTTGCCCGACGCCAGCTTTTACCTTTGGGCAGGCGTGCCAGACGGGTGGCAAAACGACGATGCCGCATTTGCGAAAGCTCTGTATGCCGAGGAAGGCGTCACCGTTTTGCCGGGCAGTTATTTGGCACGGGATTTCAATGGCAAAAATCCGGGCCAAGGCCGCATCCGCATGGCCTTGGTCGCCGAAACCCCAGAGTGCTTGGAAGCCGCCCAGCGCATCGCTCGCTTTGTGCGGGCACATCCTCAAAAGGCCGCCGCATGAGCCCCTGTCACGACACCCTTCGCCTGGCCGAGCAACTGATCGCCAAGCCCTCGGTCACGCCAGATGACGCGGGCTGCATGGACCTCATCACACAGGCTTTGCAACCGCTGGGCTTTGTTTGTGAATTCATGGATTCAGGGACCGCGCCTTTTCGGGTGCGCAACCTGTGGGCCAAACGTGCGGGCACGTCAGGCCAAACGCTGGCGTTTGCCGGTCACACCGACGTGGTGCCCACAGGCCCACTGACGCAGTGGCACAGTGACCCCTTTACCCCGACGCACAAAGACGGCAAGCTTTTTGGTCGCGGGGCCAGTGACATGAAAACCTCGTTGGCGGCGATGGTGGTGGCGGTGAAAGAATTTTTGGCCCTCCACCCCAATCCCGCTTTGGGCATCGCCTTTTTGCTGACCAGCGACGAAGAAGGCCCAGCGATTGATGGCACCGTGGTGGTTTGCGAACAACTCAAAGCCCGAGGTGCGGTTCCGCAGTTTTGCATCGTGGGCGAGCCCACTTCGGTGCAGCAAACGGGCGACATGATCAAGAACGGACGCCGTGGCACCTTGAGTGGCAAATTGACCGTCCAAGGGGTGCAAGGCCATATCGCCTATCCGCACCTGGCCGATAACCCGATTCATCGCTTGGCCCCGGCATTGGCCGATTTAGTCGCTATGCGCTGGGACGAAGGCAATGCTTTCTTTCCTCCGACCAGTTGGCAAGTGAGCAATATCCACGCAGGCACGGGCGCGAGCAATGTGATTCCGGGCGAATGTGTGGTCGATTTCAACTTCCGCTTTTGCACCGAATCCACCCCTGAAAGCCTGCAGCAGCGACTGGTGGCGGTCTTGGAAAAGCATGGCCTGACTTTTGACTTGAAATGGACGCTGGGGGGTTTGCCCTTTTTGACCACCCCGGGCACCTTGGTGGCCGCCGTGCAAAAAGCAATTGCCGATGAAACGGGGCTTCAGACCGAGCTCTCCACCACGGGAGGCACCAGCGATGGACGATTTATTGCCCAAATTTGCCCACAAGTGATCGAATGCGGCCCACCCAATGCCACCATTCACAAAGTCAATGAACATGTGGCTTTGAGCGATATCGCGCCGCTCAAGGCAATTTATCGCCGCACATTGGAACAGCTCAACAGCGCTGTCGCGGCATGAGCACCTTGACCCTTTCGGGCTTGATCGATCGGTCCGCCGATGCATTGACCCAAGCGGACGTGGCATTTGGTCATGGCACGCTGAACGCCTTCGACGAAGCGGTCTGGTTGGTGCTGTGGAAACTGGGCCTGCCCTTGGACACCGACCTCGATGAAAGCGGACTGCAAGAGGTCACGCCCGATCAGCAAACGGCTTGTGCCGAATTGATCGCCCAACGCATCCAAACGCGCCAACCTGCCGCTTACCTGACGCGTGAAGCGTGGTTGCAAGGTGTTTCGTTTTACATCGACGAGCGGGCCATTGTGCCGCGCAGCTTGATTGCAGAGGTACTGGCCGATGGCACCATCGATGCCTGGTTGACCGACCAAACCCAACAGGTTTTGGACCTGTGCACGGGCAATGGCAGTTTGGCCGTGTTGGCCGCGCTGGCATGGCCGGAAGTGCAAGTCACAGCGGCCGATATTTCTGACGATGCCTTGGCGGTGGCGGCCATCAATGTGCAACGCCACGGACTGCAAGAGCGCGTGAAGCTGATGCAGAGCGATGGGCTGCAAGCATTGCGCACGGGGTTTGACTTGGTGCTCTGCAACCCGCCCTATGTGTGCCAAGCCAGCATGGACGCCTTGCCTGCCGAATATTTGGCCGAGCCCCAGATGGCCTTGGCCGGTGGTGCCGATGGCATGGACTTTGTACGGCAATTGTTGCGCGATGTGCCACAGCACATGAACGAACAAGCCGTGCTGGTGCTCGAAATTGGCAATGAGCGCGCGCACTTTGAATCTGCGTTCGACCAACTGGAAGTGACATGGCTTGACACCAGCTCCGGGGACGACCAGGTCTTGTTGCTGACCCGCGAAGCCCTGATCGCCTGGAACCTGCGTTGACTTGAGCTTGAACCTGCGCTTGAACCTGCGCTTGAACCTGTGTGGCCGAAAGCACACCGCCAAATTTGCTGCCTTCAAGCGGCACCCTTTCACTGAGAGAAATAACACCGGCTTTGCTGGCACTGCAACCCCATGATCAACCTGAAAAATGTCACCCTTCGCCGCGGCACCAAAGTGCTGCTGGACCAAGCCTCGGTCACCCTGAACCCCGGCGAGAAAGTGGGATTGGTGGGCCGCAACGGGGCCGGAAAATCGACGCTGTTTGCATTGCTGAACGGCACCTTGCACGAAGACGGTGGCGACTTTGAAATGCCCAAAGCTTGGCGCATGGCCCAAGTCGCGCAAAACATGCCAGAGACCGACCAAGCCGCCTCTGAGTTTGTGCTGGAAGGCGACACCCGCTTGGCTGAATTGCGTGCGCGGCTGGTTCAGGCGGAGGCTTCTGGCGACGGCATGGAAATGGCCCACGTGTACACCGACCTGGCCGATGCGGGCGATCACGATGCCCTGCCCCGCGCAGAGGCTCTGATTTTGGGTCTGGGCTTTCGCGTGGATGAACTCAACCAGCCCGTCAACAGTTTTTCAGGTGGCTGGCGCATGCGCTTGCAATTGGCCCGCGCGCTGATGTGCCCGTCTGATATTTTGCTGTTGGATGAGCCCACCAACCACTTGGATTTGGATGCCTTGGTGTGGCTTGAGGCGTGGCTGCAACGCTACGCAGGCACCATGATCGTGATCAGCCATGACCGCGAATTTTTGGACGCGGTGACCGATGTCACGTTGCACATTGAGCACGCGAAATTGACACGGTATGGGGGCAATTACAGTGCCTTTGAAATTTTGCGTGCCCAGCAAATGGAATTGCAACAAGCTTCCTTTGCCAAGCAACAAGACAAGATTGCACACCTGCAAAAATTCATCAACCGCTTCAAAGCACAGGCCAGCAAAGCCAAACAAGCGCAAAGCCGTGTCAAAGCTTTGGAGCGCATGGAAAAGGTGGCGCCTTTGTTGGCCGAGGCCGAATTTACATTTGGCTTCAAAGAACCCAACAACCTGCCCAACCCCATGCTGGCCATCAGCGAGGCGAGTTTTGGCTACACCGTGGACAACTCCCCCAAAGCCATCTTGCAAGGCGTTAGCAAATCGGTGTTGGCCGGGCAACGCATTGGCATTTTGGGCGCCAACGGGCAAGGCAAATCGACCTTGGTGAAAACCATTGCGCGCACCATGCCCTTGCTGGAAGGCACATTGACTGAAGGCAAGGGCCTGAACATCGGTTACTTTGCGCAGCAAGAACTCGATGTGCTGCACCCACAAGACACGCCCTTGGAGCACATGATTCGGCTGGCCAAGGAGCTTGGGCCGAACAGCGGGGAACCCAGCCGAGAGCAAGATTTGCGCAACTACTTGGGCACCTTCAACTTTTCAGGCGACATGGTCAAGCAAACCGTGGGCACCATGAGCGGCGGCGAAAAAGCGCGGTTGGTGCTGGCCATGATCGTGTGGCAACGCCCCAACCTGTTGCTGCTGGACGAACCCACCAACCACTTGGACCTGGCCACCCGCGAAGCGTTGTCGATGGCGTTGAACGAGTTTGAAGGCACCGTCATGCTGGTCAGCCACGATCGCGCTTTGCTGCGTGCCGTGTGTGACGAGTTTTGGATGGTGGGCCGAGGCAAAGTCGAGCCCTTCGATGGTGACTTGGACGATTACCAGCGCTACTTGCTGGACGAATCAAAACGCCTGCGCGAAGAAGCCAAAAACACGGCGCGAGATGCGGCAATGCCCGACAGTTCTGTGACGGCTGAAGCCGCTGCAGCGGTGCCAGCGACTCCCCAAGAATCCACCACCACGCCTCTAAAGGCCAGCAATGCGAGCCCCCCTGCAGCAACGGGCCTCAGCAGCGCAGAGCAGCGCAAACTGGACGCCCAAAAACGCCAACAGCTGGCCGCACAAACCCGCCCCCTGAAGCGTGAGCTCGAACAAAACGAACAACGCATGGCCCACATCGAGGCAGAAAAAGCCCAACTGGAACAGCAACTGAGTTCACCGTTGTCGCCTGCAGAAATTGCTGAGGCAGGTCGGCGCCTGAAAGCCTTGTCTGACGAGGTGAACACCCTCGAAGAGCGTTGGCTCGAATTGACCCACTTGCTGGAAGTGGCGGCCTGAGGCGTTTACTGGCGGGGCTTTGACCCCGGCCCGTTCAATGGGCTGAGCGCTCAAGGGCCAGGCAATCTGATTTGTTGATCCCTACTTGAAATTGAGCCTCACCTGATGAATTTTGATATCTGTTCAAAAATTCAATGTCGATATCCAGTAAGTTTCTCTTCAATTCATCCAAGCAAAACTGCTTTTTAATTTCTGCACCAATAGTTGGGATGTTGTCATTTGATATGCCCATCGAAACCCATTGGTAATCGTTGATGATTTTCTGGTTTTTGTATTGGATCGACATCAACTGAGTGTTTGCGTCAATTTGTAAGGGCAATTTCTTGTTCAGCTCAGGAAGTTCCTCAAGGAATTTTTCAATGATGAAATCCCGATAAGCAAAAATCTGCACTTCTTTTGAATGAGATTTGTAAATCACATAAATACAAAGACACACCAAAGATAAAGCAATGACCGGCTTACTTTTAAGCCACTTGATTGTCGGCATAAAGATGAAGCATCTTCACGCGAAGATGCTTGCCTTTTGAAATTAGTTTTTAGCTTCTTTGATCACCGAATCTTGGCCCATAGTCATCTTGATGACGGGCGGGTAGCTGTATGCGCTTCCATTGTTGTGATCAATGATGGCGCCGATACCCCCTCCAAAAATGATATTGCCGAACATATTGGCTTTGGTTTTTGACACCACGTTTGCCTGAGCGTCGGACAAACCTTGTTTTGTGCATTTGACCACCAAGTCTTTATTCGATCGACGCACCATCACGGTCGCAGGTGTCACCGCAGTCCAAGTACCTTCGTCGTTTTTCAGTTCGCACTGAGCACCCAGTAAATCTTTGTTGTCGCCGGTATAAGTCATCACAGACAAGTTTTGGCTGGTCCCTTCCCCAGTAAGCGTTGAACAGCCCGTCGCCAGTACCGAAAGAGCGGCAACTGCAAGTAAAGTTAGTTTTTCCATATTTAACACTTTCATTTTTTAAAGAAAAATAATTGAAACTTATTATGCACAATTACATTCCTTAGAAATTAGGAAAATTAAACAACCCAACTACTGATAGTTGCGCCAGATACCCAATGAACGGTCATAAAGCCTGTCTAACACCAGGACCCCGGTAAAGCGGGCGAGCGGTAAAGACATGAGGTCATTAAGACCAAGACCATTAAGCGCGGGGCCTTTGGGGAGCGGGCTTTTGGGGAAGGGTTTATTGAGCGCGAGGCCAAAGCCTGTCGCACTGCACCAAAGTGCAAATGCCTAAATTAAGGTTGACGCTGTGTTCAACCTCCGATCGGCAAAAATTGAAATGAACACACGAAAAAAAACACCTCGCACGGCTGTACGAGGTGTTTTAAGTTTTGTTTTGGTGGGACCAGCGGGGGTCGAACCCACGACAAACGGATTAAAAGTCCGCTGCTCTACCAACTGAGCTATGGTCCCTTTGCTTCAGTGGTTTTGCACTGGAGCAAGCCTTGAATTATAGCGTTATTTTGAGACCTTCAGAGGCCGCGTGGCCAAAAAATTCAAAATTTCTGATGCCGCACACATGCCAAAGGTGGCCGTCACACTGACCACCGAACCATAGCCGTGGCAGTTGAGCGAGCCATCTCCTTCAATGGCGCACGAGGCATCGGGTGGCGCAACTGCCTCGCGGCTAAAGACCCCTTGGACGCCCATGCGCTTGTCGCCTTTGGGCGCCGCATGGTGTTTGCGCAATCGATACCGCACTTGGGCCAACAAGGGATCGTGGGTGATCTTGGACAAATCTTCCACATCGACCTTGTGCGCCAAGCGCTTACCGCCAGCCGCGCCGACCGTGATGAAGCCGATCTTTTGTCGCAAAGCCCAATTGGCCAGCGTCACCTTGGCGCTGACCTGATCACATGCATCCACGAGTGCATCGGGCTGGTCGGTGAGCAGCGCTGGCCAGTTTTCGGGAGTGACAAATTCGTCCACGGTGTCGACTTGGCAATCGGGGTGAATCAAGGCGATCCGCTCTTTCATGGCCTCGACCTTGGATTGCCCCGTGGTGTTGGTGAGCGCATGAATTTGCCGATTGATGTTCGACTCGGCAATGTGGTCCATGTCGACCAAAGTCAAGCGGGCAACACCCGAGCGGGCCAGCGCCTCAGCCACCCAAGACCCGACCCCACCAATGCCCACCACCACTACATGCGCGCGGCGAATGTGCTGCGCGCCTTGCATGCCATACAAGCGTTGCAAGCCGCCAAAACGACGTTCGTCTGCGTGGGATTCGGGCAACTCAACCGCCATGTTATTGCGCTGACCGCATTTGCCAATGCAGCGTCACCACCGCACCCAGAACAATGCCCGACACGGCGATGAAACTGCCCAAACTCAAAGTGGACAAGCCCGACAAGCCCTGCCCCACCGTGCAACCAAGGGCCATGACGCCACCCACACCCATCAGGCAACCGCCCAACAAATGCAGTGCCAAATCAGAAGTTTTTGTAAAACCTTCCCAACGGAAGGTCCCTTGTTTTTTGGCGCTGATAAACGATCCCAAAGCCAGGCCCAGCACCGTCATCATGCCGATCGTGAAGCGCTTGCTGCCATCGCTGAGGTACATCAATGCGTCCCACCACAAGGCCACTGGCGCCGTCAGGCTGATGGCCTCCATGCGCCCGCTGGATGAAGCCAAAAAAACGGGCTCCAACGTTTCAGGATGCTCGGCCACAAAGCCCACCACCCCGGCAATCCACCAAAAAGCCACCACCACCGCACCCAAGGCCACGCCGGGCAGCACCCATGACCAACGCAAAAGCTGCCGGTCTTTAAACACCCAGAGGCAGAGCACCCCAGAAAACAGACAGGCGGCCAGCAACCATGCCGATGGCTGTGAGACCCCCGTGAAGCTGCTCAACCACTGGCCCAAAAATGGCCCAGCTCCCGTGCCGACGGTGACTTGGTCAAGGGAATTCACGCGCCAAATGGCCACCAAGCCGCGCATGGCGGCCAGTGCAGAAATGCCAACCGCCATCAACACCACCAGCGATTTGAGGTTGCCAGCGCCCAATCGGATCAAGGACTTGCTGACACATCCCGAGCCCAAGACCATGCCCGAACCGAAGAAAGAGCCACCCAACAACAAGGAGAGCCACGACAAGTGGCTTCCGGCATAGATCGTATTGAACGGGTTAATCCACCCGCGCCAAGCCATGAAGCCAAAGCCCAAGGCGGCCACTGCCACGGCCAACACCCACTGCCTGGCGCGTGTGAAATCGCCCATGACGACCCCGTCGCTGATGGCTCCCATGGTGCAAAAATGGCTGCGATGAAATAAAACGCCAGCGGCAGTGGCCAACAAAAAAGTCAGCCCCAGCACCAGCAGGGTTTGCATCTGAAGTTGCTCGAGCGTGATCACCCGAATGCCCCGCGCTTAGCGCAAGCGCGCTAAGCGATCGCGTGCTGTAGCCGCGGTCTCTGATGAGGGATACGCCTTGATCAAGTCTTCCATGGTTTTTCGAGCCGATCTCAGGTCTTTCAGCTCAATCTGCACATTGGCCATGGCCAACATGGCTTCAGCTGCACGGGGGTGGTTGGGCGAAGCCTTCAGCATGCGCTGGAAATTGGCCAACGATTCTTTGTAATCTTTGTTGGCGTATTGCGCATTGCCCAACCAGAACAAGGCCGACGGCAAATAACCACTGAGGCGATGACGGCTCACAAAGGCACCCAACGCCATTTGGGCGGCCACAAAGTCGCCATTGCGGAAGGTCTCCATGGCGGCGTCGTATTCGCGTTTTTCAAATGGCTCGGCCATGAACTCAGCGCCGTCCAAGCTGACCTTGACGGGCTCTAAACGCTGCACTCGCTCGTCTGAGCGACGCAGGCGCTCTTCCAAGCCCATGAGCAGGTCTTTTTGGCGAATTTGCAACTCAGACAAATCGCGCGCCAATTGTTCTTGGACGCCGCGACTTTTGGACAAATCAGATTTAAGCCCTTCAATTTGCCCCTGCAAATCGAGCAGCGCACGACGCAATTGGGCATTTTCTTCGCCCATGCCTTTGATGACGTTATTGGATTGCTCAACCCGTTGACGCAAATCCAAGATCGCTCGGCGCGCTTCTTCGTCCTCAAACAAAGCCGCCTGAGCCGAACCCACCAGACCCACCAGCACCAAGGCCAATAGGCCGAGGGGCCGGGTGAAGACACAACTTGCGCGCGCGCTCATGGCTTTCAGTACCGAATTTCAACTCGGCGGTTCTTCGCCAAATCTTCTTCAGAAGAACCGGTTGCCGCTGGCTTTTCCTTGCCATAGCTCACCGCTTCCAATTGGCTGTCGGCCACGCCGAGCAAGCTCAGGGCTTGACGCACGGCTTCGGCACGCTTTTGACCCAGTGCCAAGTTGTATTCACGGCCACCACGCTCGTCGGTATGACCTTCTAGGTTGGCTTTGCGCTGTTTATTGGCCTGCAAGAACCGGGCATGGCTTTCCAAAACGGGGCGGGCCTCTGCACGCACGACAAAGCTGTCGTAATCAAAAAACACCACATGCGCGACACCCGCTGGGCCCATCCCGGTGCTGGATTTGTCCACCACCACAGACGCCACACCGGTCTGAGCGGTGTTTTGCTCAGTGCCAATGGCTTGTGTCGAAACGCCTGATGAGGTCGCCGATTTGTCTTCCACGGGCACATCGTCCAGTTTCACGCCCGAAGCGCAACCGGCCAACAGGGCCACCAACAGCAAGCTGGTGAATACATTTTTTTTCATGAATTTCCTCGTCAATTGAATAAAGTGAAGGTTCTAAATTTATTTGCGCATGGGGCCCCAATGCGGCTCTCTGATGTCGCCCGCTTGGCCCGCCAAGCGCGCTTTGATGCGCCCGTCTAAGGTGGTGGTCATCAAGGATTCGCGGCCCTGGAAAACAGTGGCATAAACAATCAGTCGGCTGTTCGGTGCAAAACTTGGACGCTCGTCCGCCGATGTATCGGTCAAGGCGGTGACTTGTCCAGAAGCCAAGTCCATCAGGTGCAAGCGAAATCCCCCACCGGTGCGCGAGACATAGGCCATCCATCGCCCGTCAGGGCTGAGTGCAGGTGAAATATTGTAAGTGCCCGAAAACGTCACCCGCTCTGCGGGGCCCCCTTGTGCGGGCATGCGGTAAATCTGTGGGCTGCCCCCCCGGTCACTGACAAAAAACAGGGCCGAACCATCGGGTGAGAAAACCGGTTCGGTGTTGATGCCGCCGGGGGGTGTCAATCGGCGCGGCTCGCCGCCATTCAAATCGATGCGAAAGATTTGCGATCCTCCGTCACGGCTGAGCGTCGCGGCCAAAGATTTGCCGTCAGCACTCCAAGCTGGCGCGCTGTTCGAGCCCTTGAAATTGGCCACTGCACGGCGCTGGCCCGTGGCCAGTTCGTGCACATACACCACGGGCTTGCGCAACTCAAAAGACACATAGGCCAATTGCGTGCCGGCGGGTGACCATGAGGGCGAAATGATGGGCTCGGGGCTGGTCAATGCCGCCTTGGGGTTTTCGCCGTCTGAATCGGCAATCCACAACGAGTAGCGCCCCCCTGCTTTGGTGACATAGCTGATGCGGGAGGCAAAGGCGCCGGGCGTGCCCGTGAGTTGTTGGTAAACCCAGTCGGCAATGCGGTGGGCGGACAAACGCAGATCAGTGGCGGACACTGTGTCTTTGAAGTCGCCTTTTTCTTGTCCTTTGACAGCGTCCCACAAACGGGCACGCACATCAAAGCGACCATCGGCAAGACGGGTCACAGAGCCGGCCACCAAGGCCTCGGCTGAGAGTTGCCGCCAAGACGTCCATTCAGGCCGACTGCTTTCGTCCATCACGGCTGCGCCCACATCCAAGCCTTTGAATTGACCGCTTCGCTCCAAATCAGATTGAACAATGCTGGCCAACTTTTGAGGTGCCGCTGCCTCACCCTTGAATGGAACGATGGCCACTGGCAACTGGGTCATGCCCACGCCCGTCACTTCAACCCGAAACTGGGCCCAAGCCGGCCATGCCAAAGTACTCAAAAACAACCATGGAAGACACCAGTTCATGGAAAAACGGCGCAAGAAATTGAGCTTCATGGGAAGGTGATGACCATTGAATTCATGAAAAGCGTGATCGTACACCGAAGAAATGACTTTTCTCTCGACAAGACGGCCTTCCTTACAATCCACGGCATGAGTCAAAACCCAGTCCAGTCCTCGCCAGCCGCGAACATTCGGGAGCGTCTGCGCCGCCTGACGCCCTATTTCGGAAGTCAGAAGGGGATTTGGGCGGTGGCCGTCTTGGCCACGCTGGTCGGCGCATTGACCGAGCCCATGATTCCGGCCTTGTTTCAGCCTTTGTTGGACAAGGGTTTTTCAGAAAACAAACTGCCTTTGTGGATCATCCCAGCGGTGGTGGTGGGCTTGTTTGCGGTCAGGGGATTGGCCAATTTTGTAGCGCAATACGCGCTCTCTCGCATCACCAACGATGGCATGGAAAAACTCCGGTCCAGGCTGTTTTCACAGCTGATGAAAGCCGACTTGTCTCTTTTTTCCAAGCAATCGGCCAGCACGCTGTCCAACACCATCGTGTACGAAGTCCAAACGGGTGCGGCTCAATTGGTCACGGCCGTCATTGCCTTGACCCGTGACGGCTTCACCCTGATCGCTTTGTTGAGCTACTTGATGTGGCTGAACTGGAAGCTGACCTTGCTGGTGTTCACGGTGGCACCCGGCTTGAGTTGGATCATGAAAGCCCTGTCGCGCCGGCTCTATAAATTGACCAAAGAAAGTCAAAACGCCACCGACAACTTGGCTTATGTGGTCGAAGAAAACGTGCTGGCCCACCGCGTCGTGCGTTTACAAGGGGGCCAAGAGCACCAAGTCGCTCGGTTCAAGCAGTTGGCTTTGGTCTTGCGCCGTTTGGCCTTGAAGTCCACGGTGGCCTCTGCCGCCATGACCCCACTCACCCAAATGGTGGCCGCTTTGTCTCTGTCCATGGTGCTGGTCATGGCGCTTTACCAAAGTCAAAACGGCGCATCGGGCGCCACTGTGGGCGGTTTTGTCGCCTTCATCACCGCCATGCTGATGTTGATCGCTCCCATCAAGCGACTTACTGAAATTTCGAACCCCATCACACGGGGTTTGGCCGCTTTAGAACGTGGCCTCAATTTGATTGACGATGCCCAAGAAGAAACCCAAGGCCGCCACACCACCGCACGGGCACAAGGTGCCGTGACTTGGACCAATGTCCATGTGCAGTTCAGCGCCGACAGCCAACCGGCCTTGAGCGGTATCAGCCTGCATGTAAAGCCCGGCGAAACGGTCGCGCTGGTGGGCACCTCAGGCGCTGGCAAATCCACCTTGGTTCAGTTGTTGCCCCGCTTTGTCCAACCGTCTGCCGGAACGGTTGCCCTCGATGGCATTCCCCTTGAGGATTGGAGCCTGAGCAATTTGCGCGAACAAATTGCCATGGTGAGTCAAGATGTGATCATGCTCAACGACACCGTGGCGGCCAATGTCTGCTTGGGCCAAAACGCCGACCGAGCTCGGATTCAGGCCAGCTTAGAAGCGGCCAATTTGTGGGCCCATGTGCAGCAAATGCCGCAGGGCATGGACACTGTTTTGGGTCACAACGCCAGCGAGTTGTCAGGTGGCCAAAGACAACGTTTGGCCATCGCGCGGGCCGTCTACAAAGACGCCCCTCTGTTGATATTGGACGAAGCCACCTCGGCTCTGGACAACGAATCTGAACGTTCGGTGCAAGAGGCTTTACAAAAACTGATGCAAGGACGAACCACGCTGATCGTGGCGCACCGCTTGTCCACCATTGAACACGCCGATCGCGTGGTGGTGATGGAAAAAGGGCAAGTGGTGGAGCAAGGTGCCCCGGCCGAGCTCTTGGCGCGGGGTGGCGCTTACGCCAGACTGCACCACCGCGGCGAATGGACCAGCGAGCCCCAGTAAGGGGTCTTGCTAGAGCAGCACCACATCGTATTGCTCGGGCCCCATGGTGGGCTCGACCTGCAACGAGATGGGTTTGGCAATGAAGTCTGACAAACCCGCCAAGTGCTGACTTTCCTCGTCCAGCAACAAATCAATCACTGGCGAGGCCGCCACCACGCGGAACTCTCGGGGGTTGAATTGCCGCGCTTCACGCAAGATCTCACGCAAGATGTCGTACACCACCGAACGAGCAGTTTTGACAATGCCTTTGCCTTGACAACTGGGACACGGCTCGCACAGCATGTGGGCCAATGACTCCCGAGTGCGTTTGCGGGTCATCTCTAACAAGCCCAAGGATGAAAACCCGCCGGCCATGGTTTTCACACGGTCTCGGGACAATTGCTTGCGAAACTCGGCCAACACCGCGTCTTGATGGTCTGGCCGAGCCATGTCAATGAAATCAGCAATGATGATGCCGCCCAAATTACGCAAACGCAATTGGCGGGCAATGGCCTGAGCCGCCTCCAGATTGGTTTTGAAGATCGTGTCTTCAAAATTTCGTGCACCCACATAACCGCCGGTGTTCACGTCCACCGTGGTCAGCGCTTCGGTCTGGTCAATGATGAGGTAGCCGCCCGATTTCAGATCGACGCGACGCCCCAAGGCTTTGGCAATTTCTTCATCGATGGCATACAAATCAAAAATCGGCCGCTCCCCTTTGTACAGTTGCAGGCGCTCGGCCGCTTTGGGCATGAACTCGCGGCCAAACGACATCAGATGGGCAAACTGTTCTTGCGAGTCAATGCGAATGCTTTGCGTCGCCTCACCCACCAAATCGCGCAACACGCGTTGCAACAAAGTCAGGTCTTGGTGCAACAGCGAGGCCGGCGGCAGACGCACCGACGCCTCTTTGATGCGCGCCCAGGTCTTGCGCAAATAAGCAATGTCTTCTTGCAATTCTTCGTCGCTGGAATCTTCGGCGTTGGTCCGCAAAATAAAGCCCCCACCCGCCTCCCCCACCAAAGCCTGCACCCTCAGGCGCAAGGCCTCGCGCTGTTCTGCTGGTATTTTTTGCGACACCCCAATGTGGTCGTCTTGTGGCAAAAAAACCAGATGCCGGCCTGCAATGCTGATTTGAGTGGAAAGCCGAGCGCCTTTAGAGCCCATGGGGTCTTTGATGACCTGCACCATGATGGCGCGCCCCTCGAACACTTGTTTTTCAATCGGCACCAAGGGCTGGCCCGTGCGTGCCGTGGAGGCCTCGGCTTCGGTGTGTTTTTGCCACACATCGGCCACATGCAAAAAAGCGGCCTTGTCCAAGCCAATGTCAATAAAGGCCGATTGCATGCCCGGTAAAACGCGGGCCACTTTTCCTAAATAAACATTGCCGACCAGCCCGCGCTCTAAGGTCCGCTCGACGTGCAGTTCTTGCACGGCACCAAACTCGACCACTGCAACCCGTGTTTCCTGGGGGGACCAATTGACCAAAATATCTTGTTGCATGGCTTTGTTCAGAAGAGAAGAAGGAACATGAGTTCACTGTGCAAACGGCCTAACAGCGCACGCCCACGGCACGCAGCAGTTGCGCCGTTTCAAAAACGGGCAGTCCCATGATGCCTGAGTAACTGCCTTTGATCTGCTCAATATAGACAGCCGCCAGACCTTGTACACCGTAGGCACCGGCTTTGCCCATGGGCTCGCCTGAGGCAATGTAAGCATTGATTTGTGCCGAGGTCATGGGTGCAAAACGCACCATTGACTCTGACAAGGCGGTCACACGCTGGCGACCTTTTTGCACAGCAATGGCCGTCAAGACTCGGTGTGTTTGGCCCGCGAGTAATTTCAAAATACGCCGCGCATCGGCTGCATCGGTCGGTTTTCCCAAGATCTCGCGCCCCAAGCACACGGTGGTGTCGGCGCACAAAATGGGCGCAGCGGGCAAGCCCTGATGTTGCAAGCGCTGCACAGCAAGATCGAGCTTCAAGCTGGTCACACGCGCCACATAACGGGCCGGGGCTTCTCGGCCCCTCACCGCTTCTAGCGACTCCACATCTTCACCGGGCTCGGCCAATAACAAACGATGCGAGACCCCCATTTGGTCGAGCAATTGGCGACGACGGGGGCTTTGTGAGGCGAGGTAAATGAAATCGCTCATTCGCGGTGATAGGGGTGGTTGGCGTTGATGGACCAGGCACGGTACAACTGCTCAATCAGCAAGACCCTCGCCATGGCGTGTGGCAGGGTCATGTCTGACAGGCGAATGCGTTCGTGCGCCGCTTGTTTGAATTCGGGCTCTAAGCCGTCGGGACCGCCGATCACCAGCGCCACATCATCGCCACTCAACTGCCATTGGGTCAGCCGATTGGCCAAGGCTTGGGTGGACAGGTGGGTCCCGCGCTCGTCCAACACCACCAAACGGGTGCCACGGGGAATGGCCGCTTCAATGCGCTGACGCTCGGCGGCGTACAAAGTGGGCAGTGTTTTTGAGCCCCGAGGCTCGGTTTTCACCGCCTTGAGCTCAACCTTGAGCTCGGGCGGAAACCGTTTGGCGTAATCGTCCCAGGCCGTCTGGGCCCAATCCGGCACACGTTGGCCGACCGCAACGATCAGCAACTTCATGAAAAATCAATCGGCTTTGCGGCGGGTCGTGGCTGTCACGGCCTTGCGTGCTGGGGACTTTTTGGCGGCTGGCTTGGTCGCTGACTTAGCGGCTGGCTTGGCCGCAGGTTTGCCCACCGTCTTCACCGTGGGTTTGCTGGCGGTTGACTTGCCTGCGGAAGGCGTTGCGGTCTTGGCTGACCGAGTGGCGGCTGATTTTGCGGGCGACGCAGAGGGCGCCTTCAGGGCCACTTTGGTTTTGCCAGCAGCCGGGGCCGTAGACTTTTTGGCCACGGCCTTCTTGGCTACCGCCGATTTGGCCGCTGTCTTTTTAGTCGCGGCCTTCTGGCTCTCGGTATTGACGATGTGCGATTTCGCAGGGGCCGATGCGGCGGGCTTGGGCGCCCCAAACTTCAAACGCACGGGGGTGCCGCCCCAGATTTCTTCGAGGTTGTAATAACTGCGAATCGTGGGTTGCATGACATGCACCACGGCAGCGCCGCAGTCCACAATGATCCACTCCCCGTTGTCTTCACCCTCAATGCGTGGCTTGCCAAAACCGGCATTGCGCACTTTGTCGCGCACGCTGGCGGCCAGTGCTTTGGTCTGGCGATTGGAGGTGCCTGAGGCGATGATGACGCGCTCAAACAAGGAGGACAGGTGCTCTGTGTCAAACACCTGAATCTCTTGGGCCTTGACATCCTCCAAGGCGTCCACGATGGCTCGCTGGAGTTTTTGGATGTCTTTTTTTGCAGCGGATTCGGTCATCAATGGAGCCTGTAAAGGTGGTGTTCGTGAATATAGCGTTCAACAGCGGGAGGCACGAGGCCTGAAATGGGCTGTCCGGAGGTCAAGCGCTCGCGGATATCTGTCGCACTGTGCGGCATCAGCGGCATGTCCAGGGTTTGGATGCGCGCGAGCATCGCCTCGGAAAGTGAAAGATCTGCCGGCGAAGCCTTGTTTTCTTCACTCCAAGACCGCACATCCGTATCTCGGCCCGCGGCGCAGATTATAGCGATGCGCCCAATTTCTTCGATCTGGTGCCAATAGGGCAAAGACCGGCGTTGGTCGTCACCCAGCAACAGATACAGCTGGGCAGAAGGAAACTCCACTTGCAACTCGCGCAAAGTCTCTACCGTGTAACTGGGGCCAGCGCGGTGGGTTTCTCGCGCATCCACGACCACTTCCGGCATGTGCTGGTACGCCAATTGGCTCATGGCCAATCGGTGAACCCCTGCACTCAAAGAACGTGGTTTGTGCCAAGCTTGGCCGGTGGGCAAGACCCTGACTTGATCGAGCTGAAGTTGCCCGACAGCGGCTTGGACCAATGCCAGATGCGCCAGATGCGGCGGATCAAATGCACCGCCAAAAACCCCCAACCTTTGAATGGCAGAGGGGTTCAAACCCAATCCTTGGGAACCAAGAAATGACTCAACAAACGGGCCTCTGGCGAGTCTGGTGGGTCTTGTCGTTGGTAGGACCAGCGGACTTCAGGGGGCATGGACAACAAGATGGACTCGGTTCTGCCACCCGACTGCAATCCAAAATGGGTGCCGCGGTCCCAGACCAAGTTGAATTCCACATATCGGCCACGTCGGTACAGCTGAAAATCACGCTCGCGTTCGCCATAAGGTGTCTCTTTTCGGCGCTCCACGATGGGCAGGTAAGCCGGCAGCAACGCATCGCCCACACTTTGCATCATGGCAAAGCTGGCGTCCATGCCCAACTCAGAAAAATCATCAAAGAAGATGCCCCCCACACCGCGTTGCTCGTGGCGGTGTTTGTTGCAAAAATAATCGTCACACCAAGTTTTGAACCGGGGATGCAAGGACTCGCCAAAGGGAGCCAAAGCCGTTTTGCAGGTCTGGTGAAAATGCACGGCATCCTCATCAAAACCGTAATAGGGTGTCAAGTCCATCCCACCACCAAACCAAGCCACCGGGGCTTTGCCTTCGGGTTTGGCCGCGATCATGCGCACATTCATGTGCACCGTGGGCACATAGGGATTGCGCGGATGAAACACCAAAGACACCCCCATGGCCTCAAATGCAGAGCCTGCAAGTTCAGGGCGATGTTGGGTGGCAGATGGGGGCAGTTGCGGCCCGCTCACATGCGAAAAACCACAGCCGGCGCGTTCAAAAACAGGCCCCCCCTCCAAAATTTGGGTGATGCCGTTGCCCTGCAATTTCTCGCCAGGGTCTTTTTGCCAGGTGTCCACCAAAAAAGGCGTGCCATCCATGGCGGTCAAAGCACCGGTGATTCGGGACTGCAAACCCACCAAGTAGGTTTTGACGGCGGCGATGTCAAAGGTCGTGTTCATGCGAAGGATGGGGTGTGAAAAGTCATGTGGGCGTCGAATTCGCATCGGAATTTGAGCCGGTTGTTTGGAGGGTGGCGTCAGCGTTCAGGTTCGGGGTGGGCTTGGGGCTCCAGGGCACGATCGGCCCCATTTGGTCGGTGTGAAAGCCTTGCACCCCCGCAAACACCTGGGCCATGTGGGCATAGTCTTGTTCGACATGGCCGGTCAAATCATAAAAATCCACCAAGCTGAGACAGCGGCGACCCCAGTCCAGCTTGACCAAGGCCAGTGGGACTTGCGCGCCCATGGCCAATTGGTAAAAGCCGCTGCGCCAGCCGGGGGTGAGGCTGCGTGTGCCTTCAGGGGCCAAGCCCAGCCACAAAATTTGCTGATTTTGCTTGTGCTCTTGAAACACATGGACCATCTGGCCCACGACACCACGAGAAGAACGGCGGTCAATGGGAATGCCACCCACCCAACGCATCCAACGTCCGACCAAGGGAAACTTAAACAGCGAGTCTTTGCCCCAGAAATGCGCCGGAATGCCCAAGGCCCATTTGGCCAACATGCCTATGGGGAAATCCCAATTGCTGGTGTGCGGGTACACGATGGCCACACCTTGGCGCGTTGGAAACCCTTCAAACTCAAGCCGCCAGCCCAACATTTTCAAGACCCAACGGGCCAAGCGCGAGCCTTTGAACTGAACCGGATGAGGCGTGAGAGGGGGTGTTGGCACAGCCATGTTCCATTGCCCTTTTATTGCGCGAGCGCGCGGTAACCAATGTCTTTGCGCCATTGCATGCCGTCAAAGGCAATGGGCTCAACAGCGCTGTAGGCCTTTTGCTGAGCCAAACGAACAGACTCGGCCATGGCGGTGACGCACAAGACCCGTCCGCCAGAAGTCACAATTTTTCCGTCGTGCTGAGCCGTGCCCGCATGAAAAACCATGACCTCGTCTTGGTCGCTGGGCAGGCCCGCGATCGCATCGCCTTTGCGTGGATTCATCGGGTAGCCCGCCGCGGCCATGACCACCCCTAAAGCCACACGGCGGTCCCAAACCAATTCAAATTGGTCCAAGCCTTCGGAGGTGGCGGCCAACAAGAGCTCGAGAAAATCAGATTTCATGCGCATCAAGATCGGCTGCGTTTCGGGATCTCCCATTCGGCAATTGAATTCAAGGGTCTTGATACGACCCTGTGTGTCAATCATCAGCCCCGCATACAAAAACCCAGTGTAGGGAATGCCGTCTTTTTCCATGCCCTTGATGGTCGGCAAAATGACTTCGCGCATCGCACGCGCATGCACTTCGGCCGTGACCACGGGCGCGGGCGAATAGGCCCCCATACCGCCGGTGTTGGGGCCCTCGTCCCCGTCGAGCAAGCGTTTGTGATCTTGGCTGGTGGCCAGAGCAAGCACGTGCTTGCCATCGCAAAGCACCATGAAGCTGGCTTCCTCACCCTGCAAAAACTCCTCGATCACCACCCTCGCTCCACCTTCGTTGTGGGCCACGCCCAGGGCGTTGTCCAGCAACATGAAATCAATGGCCTCATGGGCCTCGGCCAAAGTCATGGCCACCACCACGCCCTTGCCCGCAGCCAGCCCATCGGCTTTCACCACAATGGGCGCGCCCTTCGCATCGACATAGGCGTGGGCTTGCTCAGCCTGAGTAAACGTTTGGAACTCGGCGGTCGGAATGCCGTGCCTTTGCATAAACGACTTCGAGAAAGCTTTGGAGCTTTCAAGTTGTGCGGCCGCCTGCGTGGGGCCAAAAATGCGCAAGCCGTGCAAGCGAAAGTCATCCACCATGCCGGCGGCCAAGGGGGCCTCAGGGCCCACCAATGTCAAGTCAATCTTGTTGTCGAGGGCCCATTGCCGCAACTGAATGCCATCTGAAATGGGGACATTGATCAAATGGCTGTCTCTGGCAGTACCGCCATTTCCGGGCGCAACAAACACCTGTTGAATTCGATTCGATTGGGCCAATTTCCAGGCCATGGCATGCTCGCGGCCACCACTGCCCACTACCAATACTTTCATCAATCGTCCTTAATCTTCGAATTCTGCGTTGTGGAAAACGTTTTGGACATCGTCCAAGTCTTCCAACACATCAAGCAATTTTTGCATTTTGGCAGCATCTTCCCCCTTTAAAGTGACAGAGTTCTCAGGCCGCATCGTGACTTCGGCCATTTCAGCCACCCATCCAGCCGCCTCCAGCGCATTTTTGACGGTTTCAAAGTCCGCATAAGCGGTCAAGACTTCGATGGCGCCCTCCTCGTCTGTGATCACATCCTCCGCACCGGCTTCGAGGGCAACCTCCATCACAGCCTCTTCTGGGGTGCCCGGAGCAAAAATCAGCTGGCCGCAATGCTTGAATTGGAAAACTACCGAGCCTTCGGTGCCCAAATTGCCCCCATGTTTGCTCAAGGCGTGACGCACTTCGGCCACCGTGCGTACCCGGTTGTCGGTCATGGTGTCCAACACGATGGCAGCGCCGCCAATGCCGTAGCCCTCGTATCGAATCTCTTCGTAACTCACCCCTTCCAAGTTGCCCGTGGCTTTGTCCACGTTGCGCTTGATGGTGTCGGCAGGCATGTTGGCTGCTTTGGCTTTTTCGATGGCCAAACGCAAACGGGGATTGGCACCGACATCGCCACCTCCGGTGCGGGCGGCCACCATGATTTCACGCACCACACGGGTCCAGATGCGCTGGCGTTTTTCGTCTTGTCGTCCCTTGCGGTGCTGAATATTTGCCCATTTACTGTGGCCAGCCATTGGGAATTCCTTGAATGTTGATTTAACCTAGAGCTTGGATTTTACTTTTCACACCAGGGAGTTATAAAAATGGCCGAACCGATGCTGATTGCACAAAATGCGCAGGCGCAATGCTTTCTTTTGCCCAGTTTGGCCAACCGCCACGGCCTCATCACCGGCGCCACGGGCACAGGCAAAACGGTGACCCTGCAAACCTTGGCGGAAAATTTTTCACGACAAGGCGTTCCCGTGTTCATGGCAGATGTCAAGGGAGACCTCACCGGCATCAGCCAATGCGGAAAAACAGGTGAAAAACTGGCCAAGGTCTTGGCCGACCGCGGCATGCCCACGCCGGAGCCCATGGCCTGCCCGACGACAGTTTGGGATGTTTTTGGTGAACGGGGTCACCCCGTGCGTGCCACCATTTCAGACATGGGTCCGTTGTTGTTGACCCGCATGTTGGGCTTAAACGAAACCCAAGCCGGCGTGCTGAACCTGGTCTTCAAGATTGCCGATGACAACGGCTTATTGTTGTTAGACATGAAGGATCTGCGGGCCATGCTGCAGTACGTGGGTGACAACGCCAAACAGTTCACCACCGAATACGGCAACATCAGTGCGGCCAGCATTGGTGCCATTCAGCGGGGATTGCTGCAAATTGAAAGCCAAGGTGGCGATCGTTTCTTTGGCGAGCCCATGCTCAACATTGAAGACTTCATGCAAACCGATGCGCAAGGAATGGGCATCGTGAACATTTTGGCGGCCGACAAGCTGATGAACGCGCCGCGCTTGTACGCCACATTCTTGCTGTGGCTTTTGTCGGAGTTGTTTGAGGTGCTGCCAGAAATTGGCGATCCTGAAAAACCCAAGTTGGTGTTCTTTTTTGACGAGGCACACCTGCTCTTCAAGGATGCCCCCGCTGCTTTGATCGAGCGCATTGAGTTGGTCGTGCGGCTCGTCCGGTCCAAAGGGGTCGGGGTGTATTTCGTGACCCAAAACCCACTCGATATCCCAGACAGTGTGCTCGGCCAATTGGGCAACCGCGTGCAGCATGCCTTGCGTGCCTACACCCCTCGCGACCAAAAGGCGGTGGCCGCCACTGCACAAACCATGCGTCCCAAGGCAGGGCTGAACATCGAAGCGGCCATCACCGAGCTGGCCGTCGGTGAGGCTTTGGTGAGCTTTTTAGACGCCAAAGGCCGCCCCAGTGAGACAGAGCGCGTGTTTGTGTTGCTTCCCGGCAGCCAATTGGGGCCGATTCAGCCTGAACAGCGCCAAGCCCTGTTGCAAGGCTCTTTGGTCGCTGGAATCTATGAACAAGCCCAAGACCGCGAATCGGCATTTGAAAAGATCAAGGGCCAAGCGACTGCCGCCACTGGCGGTGCACCCTCTGGCGGCAGCTTGCCTGGTCAAACGCCGTCAAATTCAGAGGCGCAAGACGGTGGCTTGATGGGCAACCTGTCAGACATGTTGTTTGGCAGCACCGGCCCGCGTGGCGGGCAACGCGATGGCGTGGCGCAATTGGTGGTCAAGAGCGCCGTGCGCACCGTGGGCTCGGCCATTGGACGCGAAATTGTGCGGGGTGTGCTGGGCGGTTTGTTGGGCTCCAGTCGCCGCCGCTGATGTCCGCGGATGCCAGACGAAAAAAAACCGCCGGGGATAAGCTGGCGGTTTGTGATCGGTTGAACCGAACGGACAGAATCAGGCGGTTTCGCCCAACACGGTGACCGTCACGTCCACCACCACATCGGTGTGCAAAGCCACCGCCACGGTGGATTCGCTCACGGTCTTGATGGGGCCGAGAGGCATACGGATCTGGGACTTCACCAGTTTGTAGCCTTGCTTGTTCAGCTCTTCGCAGATGTCGTGGTTGGTCACGGAACCAAACAAACGACCGTCCACGCCGGCTTTTTGCGACAACTTCACCACCAGACCAGACAATTTCTCGCCTTGGGCTTGGGCATCAGCCAATTTGGCAGCAGCGGCTTTTTCGAGCTCCACGCGACGCGCTTCGAACTCGGCTTTGTTGGACTCAGTGGCGCGACGAGCGCGGCCTTGAGGAATCAAAAAGTTGCGAGCGTAGCCGTCTTTGACTTTGACGATATCGCCCAGATTACCCAGGTTCACAACCTTTTCGAGCAGGATGATTTGCATGGTTGGACTCCTTAGACTTTGTGCTGGTCGGTGTAGGGCAACATGGCCAAGAAGCGGGCGCGCTTGATGGCGGTGTTGAGCTGTCGCTGGAAGATGGCACGGGTGCCTGTCAAGCGTGCAGGAATGATCTTGCCGTTTTCGGCGATGAAGTCACGCAAGGTGTCCACATCTTTGTAGTCGATCTCTTCGACGCCGGTCACGGTGAAGCGGCAAAAACGCTTGCGCTTGAACAGCAGTGACTGGGTGTTGCGCTTAGGGCGCTTGTCTTTGTTGAATTTTTTGAACGTGGCCATGGGGCCTCCTGAAATTAATCTTGCTGAAACTCTTGAATGTGCAACACGACACTTTTACCTTGTCGAGGGGTGGCTAAAAAGCCTTTGAACTGCCAGACACTGCCAATCGCTTGTTTCACCAGCGTTTCGGCCTGATGCCCGAAGGCCAAGGCACGAAGCTTGAGCTGGACTTTGCGGATTTGTCCTGCCTCGTGGACTTCAGAGGCATGCTCCAAAATCAAATCCAGAGCGGGCAAACCAGCGGGGGTGTATCGCAAAGCGGCTTGCTCAGCAATACAAGCGGTCAGTTCTGTTCGGTTCACTCCTCAACGGGTCAGTATCAAGCGGCGAATTCGGCTTGTTGTGACTTGCGGGCTTCTTCGCGCTCGACAGTCTTCATCATGGACGAAGGTGCAGTGTCGGCTTTTTTCTTGAGCACGGTCAGGTGACGCAACACAGCATCGTTGAACTTGAAGGCATGCTCCAACTCGGCCATGACCGCTTGGTCGGCTTCGATGTTCACGCAGAGGTAGTGGGCTTTGCCCAGTTTGTTGATTTGGTAAGCCAACTGACGACGGCCCCAATCTTCAACACGGTGGATGTTGCCACCGCCGGCAGTGATCATGCCTTTGTAGCGCTCCAGCATGGCTGGAACTTGTTCAGACTGATCGGGATGGATCAGCAAAATGATTTCGTAATGACGCATTGAGACTCCTTGCGGTTAACCCAAAAGGTTGGAAAAGCCGCCCCCAGCGTCTGTCGGGGTGCGGCAAGGCGAAGCCTCAGATTATAGCTTTATTTCACAGGCCCGGGTAGTCCGTTTTAGACGCCGAAGTGTGTTGGGGTACCTGCCCCACCCCTTTGGGTAACAACAAAGTCATCAAAATGATCGACAACATGCCTGCAGGGACACCAAACACGCCGGCGGACAGCGGCTGAATGCCCAGCCACAGCCCTCCTAAAGGATCCAGTCCCCAAAAATGGCGGAAGCTGGGGGCATTGATGACCATGTAGTAGATCGTCACCCCCAAGCCCACCAGCATGCCGGTCACCACGGCATAGCGATGGACACGCTGCCACAACATGCCCAGCAACATGCCCGGGAAAAAAGCGGCCGCCGCCAGAGAAAAAGAGGTCGAGACCAAGGCCAAAATTTCTGCGGGTTTGAAGGCTGCGACGACGGCCGCCAACATGGCCACGGCCAACAAGGCAAATTTAGACAGGATGACTCGACCTTCTGGCGACTTGGGTTTTCTCTCCCGGCCGGGGCCAATGTCGTGCACCAAGGCATTGCTGATGGTCAACAACAAGCCATCCGCCGTGGACAAGGCCGCCGCCAATCCCCCTGCGGCCACCAACCCTGACACCACATAGGGCATGCCGCCCATCTCTGGGGTGGCCAACATGATCATGTCCGCGCCCAATTTCAACTCGCCCAATTGCAAGACGCGATCTCCGTTGATGTCGGAAAAAGACAACAAGCCTGAATCGAGGCGCGCCCATTGGAACATCCAACTGGGCAAGTCTTCAAAGCTGCTGCCCACCAAATTGTTCAGCACTTCGAACTTGACCATCACCGCCAAAGCGGGAACGCTCAAATAAAGCAAGCCAATAAAAAACAAGGACCAAGCCACCGAAGTGCGGGCTTGGGCCACCGAGGGCAAGGTGTAAAAGCGCGTCAGCAGATGAGGCAAGCCCGCCGTGCCCACCATGAGACAAAAAACCAAGGCCAGAAAATTAAGCCGGGATGTCTCAAACAATTGGACTTCTTGTGGGGTGCCGTTCGGATTGCCAGCAAAGGCCTGGGCATGCATGGGCATGCCGCCTAGCGGCCGTGCCCGTTCCAGGTTTTCATGCATCGCACGGGTCCATTGCTCCCGTGCTGTCATGGCATCAGGGGGGACTGCCAAAAGTTCACGCCGCGCTTGCGCGATGGCGGCATAGTCTGCCGATTGCGACTTGAGCAGTCGAATTTTCTCTTCCAGTTCTTGGCGCAACTCGATCAAAGAACGGTCCACATGCTCCAACCGCTCTTTGTACATCTGCGCACGTCGGGCAAACTCTTCCCTGACCTCGACTTCGCCGGGATCATCCATGAGTTTCTTTTCGATCGCTTCAATTTTCGACATTTGTTGGCCATAAACCAGGGGCGCCAAAGGGGTGCCCATCTGTTTGTAGGCCAGCCATGACACGGGGATCATGAAAGCCAGCAGCAACATGATGTATTGCGCGACTTGGGTCCAGGTGATCGCACGCATACCGCCCAGAAATGAGCACAGCAGCACGCCCCCCAAACCGAGCAAGATGCCAATTTCGAATTGAACGCCTGTCAAGCGGGAGGCGATCAAACCAATGCCGTAGATTTGCGCCACCACATAGGTGAACGAACACAAAACCGACGCCAACGCTGCTAACACACGGGGCCATCGCCCACCGTAGCGTTGGTCGAAGTAATCCGGCAGGGTGTACAGCTTCATGGACCGAAGATGGGGTGCGATCAGCAGCCCCACCAAACAAAAGCCACCGGTCCAGCCCATGACATAAGCCAAACCACCAGCCTGTTGTCCACTGCCCGAAAACCCCTGCAGATAAAGCGCACCCGCCAAGCTGATGAACGAGGCAGCGCTCATCCAATCCGCCGCTGTGGCCATGCCGTTGTACATCGCAGGTATGCGGCGGCCCGCCACGTAATACTCGTCTTCGTCCGAGGTGCGACCCGAAATACCAATGAAGGCATAGATCATCACGGTAGTGAACAAAAAGATCGGGCCAATCAGATTACGCGACAGGCCCCACCGTTCAGCCCAGGCCATCGCCCCGAAAAGCGTGAGGAGCAGTGCGATATAAATCAGGACATTGCGATGCAATCGCCAAAGGTAGCCCACAGCATCGGTGGGATCTTTTTGCTCTGTCATCGCAAGACCTTCCAACCCAGATTTATTGACCCAAATTGGTCCAAGTCTCAATCACGGTGTCTGGATTGAGCGAGATCGAGCTGATGCCTTGGTCCATCAGCCAGCGCGCAAAGTCAGGGTGATCGCTGGGGCCTTGGCCGCAAATGCCGATGTATTTGCCTTGCGACAAACACGCCTTGATGGCCTGAGAGATGAGCGCCGTGACGGCGGGGTCTCGTTCATCAAAATCGGCGGCCAGCAACTCCATGCCCGAGTCACGGTCCAGACCCAAGGTGAGTTGGGTCAGGTCGTTCGAGCCAATTGAAAAGCCGTCGAAGTACTGGAGGAATTGCTCGGCCAAGATGGCGTTGCTGGGAACCTCGCACATCATGATGATCTTGAGGCCGTCTTGGCCACGTCGCAAACCTTGCGAGGCCAACAAGTTGGTCACTTTTTCAGCTTGTCCCAAGGTCCGCACAAACGGCACCATGATTTGCACATTGGTCAGGCCCATTTCACCGCGCACCCGTTTCAAAGCCTCGCACTCCATGGCAAAAGCTTGGCCAAAATCTGCACTGACATAACGCGCAGCGCCCCGGAAACCCAACATGGGGTTTTCTTCTTCGGGCTCGTAGCGGCTACCGCCAATCAGTTTGCGGTATTCATTGCTCTTGAAATCAGACAAGCGAACAATCACCGGTTTGGGCCAAAACGCAGCAGCAATGCTGGCCACGCCTTCCGTCACTTTGTCGACATAAAAAGCGCGCGGCGAGGCATGGCCGCGGGCCACAGATTCGACGGCTTTCTTCAGATCGGCATCGATTGCGGGATAGTCCAAGATCGCTTTGGGGTGCACGCCAATGTTGTTGTTGATGATGAATTCAAGCCGTGCCAAGCCCACCCCCGCATTGGGCAGTTGCGCGAAGTCAAAGGCCAACTGGGGATTGCCCACGTTCATCATGATTTTGGTCTTGATCTCGGGCAGCACGCCGCGCTGCACCTCACTGATCTCGGTTTCCAACAAGCCGTCGTAAATGTGTCCGGTATCGCCTTCGGCGCAACTCACCGTGACCAAGGTGCCTTCGGTCAAATTTTCAGTGGCATTGCCACAGCCCACCACCGCCGGAATGCCCAGTTCGCGCGCGATGATGGCCGCATGGCACGTGCGTCCGCCACGGTTGGTCACAATCGCACTGGCGCGCTTCATGACGGGTTCCCAATTCGGGTCGGTCATGTCGGTCACCAGCACATCGCCGGCTTGCACCTTGTCCATTTCGCTGATGCTGTGCACCAAGCGCACGGGGCCCGTGCCAATCTTTTGTCCAATCGCCCGGCCCTCGGCCAACACGGCACTCTTGCCTTTGAGCTTGTAACGCAACTCTGGGGCGCCTTTGGCCTGGCTTTTCACGGTCTCTGGGCGGGCTTGCAAGATGTACAGCAAACCATCGGTGCCGTCTTTGCCCCACTCAATGTCCATCGGACGGCCATAGTGCTGCTCGATCACCACCGCATAACGCGCCAATTGTTCGACCTCCTCATCGGTCAAGCTGTAACGGTTGCGCAGCTCGGTGGGCACATCGGTGGTTTTGACCAATTTGCCGGTCGCCGCTTTTTCTGCCGGGGTGGCAAACACCATTTCAATCAATTTAGAGCCCAGGTTGCGGCGAATCACGCAACGGTGGCCTGCAGCCAACATGGGTTTGTGCACATAAAACTCATCGGGATTGACCGCGCCTTGAACCACTGTTTCGCCCAAGCCATAACTGGAAGTGATGAACACCACCTCTTCAAAGCCCGACTCGGTATCGATTGTGAACATGACCCCGGCCGCGCCCAAATCTGAACGCACCATGCGTTGCACTCCGGCAGACAAGGCCACATCGGCATGCGCAAAACCCTTGTGCACGCGGTAACTGATGGCTCGGTCGTTGTACAAAGAGGCAAACACCTCTTTCATTTTGTGCAACACATCCTCGATGCCCACCACGTTCAAAAAGGTTTCTTGTTGGCCAGCAAAAGAAGCGTCAGGCAAGTCTTCGGCGGTGGCCGATGAGCGCACTGCAAAAGAAGCTTCAGGGTTGTTGCCCTGCAAACGCGCAAATTCACTGCGAATGGCTTGTTCTAAGTCGGCAGGAAAAGGTTGCGCCTCGACCATGGCGCGAATCTCTGCACCCGCGGCCGCCAAGGCCCGGACATCTTCGGTGTCCAAGGCATTCAAGCGCGCGTTGATGCGCTCGCTCAACCCTTCGAAAGCCAAAAATTGTCGAAATGCGTGGGCGGTGGTGGCAAATCCGGTGGGCACACGAACGCCCGAAGGCAATTGCGAGATCATTTCGCCCAAGCTGGCATTTTTGCCACCCACCGATTCGACATCGGTCATGCGCAAAAGCTCAAACGGCACGACCCAGGCGGTCTCACTGAACAGTTCAGACATACAAAGCTCCAAAGTTAAAACCGGGCTCCATGCGCGGCGCTGAGGTGTTGTTGTTCTTCTTAGAGTGCAACCTGCAGCGGGAGGGGCATGGATAATCGAATCATTTTAGGTGGCTTGTTGCCGCCCCCTTTTGAATTTTTCTCAACCATGTCAAAACGCAGCGTTTTTTTTGTTTCTGACGGCACGGGCATCACGGCCGAAACTTTTGGCAATGCCATCTTGGCGCAATTCGACATGAAAACCCGGCATGTCCGCTTGCCATTTACTGACACCGTCGACAAAGCGCATCAAGCCGTGAGGCAAATCAACCAGACCGCAGAAGCCGAGGGCAACAAGCCCATTGTCTTCACCACGCTGGTCAACATGGAGGTGCTCAAGGTCTTGCAAGAGCATTGCCAAGGCATGCTGCTGGACATGTTTGGCACCTTTGTGAACCCCTTGGAGATGGAGTTGGGCATCAAGTCGCACCACCGGGTGGGGCGATTTTCGGATGTGAGCAAAAGCAAGGAGTACCACGATCGCATTGAGGCCATCAACTTTTCTTTGGCCCATGACGATGGTCAATCCAACCGCGACTTGGAATCGGCCGATGTGATTTTGGTCGGCGTTAGCCGCAGCGGCAAAACGCCCACCAGCCTGTATCTGGCGATGCAACACGGATTGAAGGCGGCCAACTACCCCTTGATTCCCGAAGACTTTGAGCGCAAACAGTTGCCACCAGCCCTGATGCCGCATCGCAAAAAAATCTTTGGCTTGAGTATTCAGCCCGAACGCTTGGCGGAAATTCGGGCAGAACGGCGGCCGAACTCTAAATATGCAAGCCTTGAAAATTGCCGCATGGAAGTCTCAGAAGCCGAGGCGATGATGCGCCGCTCAGGCATTCGGTGGTTGTCCACGACCACCAAGTCGATTGAAGAAATCGCCACCACCATCTTGCAAGAAATCAAACCCGAACATTTGATTTACTGAGCCAGGTGGAGTGGCATTCACCACGCTGACTGCGCAAAAATCAGGCGAGTGTGGCGGCGATCCGCTCAGCACAGACCTTGGCCAGCTCGGCATCACGCGCCTCGACCATGACGCGCACCAACGGCTCGGTTCCACTGGCACGAATCAGGACACGCCCTGAATCGCCCAAATCGGCCTCGCAAGCTCGGGTAGCCGCCCACAATGAGGCATGCGATTGCCAGTCAAATCCCGGCGCCAAGCGCACATTGATCAGCACTTGAGGGAACAAAGCAACACCTTCCAGCAGCTGGGTCATGCTCTTTCCACTGCTCACACAGGCCTGCAAAACCTGCAAGGCACTGACCAGTCCGTCACCGGTGGTGTGTTTGTCCAAAGCCAACAAATGGCCTGAGCCCTCCCCGCCCAGCAACCAACCTTTGTCATGCAAGACTTCCAAGACGTAACGGTCACCGACTTTGGCGCGCTCAAATTGAACGCCCCGCTGCTTCAGTGCCACTTCCACCGCCAAGTTGGTCATGAGTGTTCCCACTGCACCAGGAACGGCCTCATCGCGTGCCAAGCGATCGGTCACCATCAGGTAAAGCAGTTCGTCGCCATTGAACAATCGGCCTGAGGCGTCGACAAACTGCAACCGATCGGCATCGCCATCTAAGGCAATGCCATAGTCTGCACGGTGCTCCTTGACCATTTGAACCAACGCTTCGGGATGGGTGGCTCCAACGCCTTTGTTGATATTCAATCCATCGGGTGAGCAACCCATTGCGACCACCTCGGCCCCCAGCTCATGAAAGACTTTCGGCGCAATTTGATAGGCCGCCCCATGCGCCGCGTCCACCACAATCTTCAGTCCCTTGAGGGTCAAGTCGTTGGAAAATGTGCTTTTACAAAACTCAATGTAGCGGCCTGCAGCGTCATTCAGGCGACGGGTTTTTCCCAGTGCCGCGGAGTCCACCCACACGGGGTCTTGCAACAAAGTGGCTTCGACTTGTTGCTCCCATTCGTCAGAGAGCTTCTTGCCCTGGGCGCTGAAAAATTTGATGCCATTGTCTGCAAAAGGGTTGTGGCTTGCGCTGATCACCACCCCCAAGGAAGCACGCTGCGCACGCGTCAAATAGGCGACCGCAGGTGTTGGAACAGGTCCCAACAACACCACATCCACACCCGCAGAGTTGAAGCCTGACTCCAATGCGCTTTCAAGCATGTAGCCAGAAATGCGCGTGTCTTTGCCGATGAGCACGACAGGGTGGGTTTCTTGGGCCTTGAGGACGCGGCCCACCGCATGCGCCAAATGCAAAATAAAGTCGGGCGTGATGGGCCGCTGCCCCACGGTGCCACGAATGCCGTCTGTGCCGAAATACTGGCGCGTCATGCTCAATGTCCTGCCTGTTTGAATGTGTCACTTGATTTTAGCGGCCGAGCACGCCCCCTAAGCTGACAGCTCTCGGCCTCAGTGAGCGCCGGCATTGAGGCGCATGGCCTGCCAAACCTTGAGCGCTTCTGCCGTTTCCTTGACGTCATGCACGCGCACGACACGCGCCCCACGCTCGACAGCCAACACGGCGGCGGTCACACTGGCCACCACGCGATGGGCCGGCTCGGGCACCACCCCTTCTTGCGCCAAAACGGTCCCTAAAGAAGATTTGCGCGACCATCCGGCCAAGACGGGCAGACCCAAATCCAGCAATTGGTCTTGCTGCGCAAGCAACTGAAAATTTTGCTCGACGGTTTTGCCAAATCCAATGCCCGGGTCCAGCACCAGCCGATCTGCACTGACCGTCAGGGCCTGCAGCGCTTCGACGCGCCCCTGCAAAAAGCTTTTCACTGCAGGCAGCACATCGCCCACCATTCGGTCAGATTGCATGGTTTGCGGATCGCGGTGCATGTGCATCAAACAGACCCCACATTGAGGATGCGCCGCAATGACCTGCGCTGCACCCGGCTGCCGCAGCGCCCAAATGTCATTCACGATGTCAACGCCCATGTCCAACACCGTTTGCATCACAGCGGGTTTGTAGGTGTCCACCGAAATGGGCACCTGCCAGCGCACGGCCTCTTTCAAAAATGGGACCAATCTGGCCAGCTCTTCCTCCAAGGGCACGGGCACCGCACCGGGGCGGGTGGACTCGCCTCCCACATCCAAAATAGCGGCCCCCTCACGCAGCATTTTTTCGGCGTGTTGCAGGGCTTGGGCCATGTCATTGCGATGCCCCTCCCCAGAGAAGGAGTCTGGCGTCAAATTCACAATGCCCATGACACAGGGACGGGCAAGGTCCAATTGAAATCGTGTGGTTTGCCAATGCATGTCTTTGTTGCGTCCTCAATCAATCATTGGCCGATTTTCCTGCGCCATGCAAAACGGGACCCGAAGGCCCCGCTTTGCGAGTGATGCAGACGCCAATCAAGCCGGGTGAGTGGCCGGCTCGGTCTGAACCGATGGCGGTCCATCGCCATTGCCGCCGCCCGAAGGAGGATTACGAGGTGTCCAATCCTTGGGAGGCAGTGGATCACGTCCGGCCATGATGTCGTCAATTTGGTCTTTGTCGATGGTTTCCCATTCGAGCAGCGCTTTGGCCATGGCATGCATTTGGGCACTGTGCTCTTCGATCAGACGACGGGCCAAGTTGTATTGCTCGTCAATGATGCGTCGCACTTCCATGTCCACCTTTTGCATGGTCGACTCGCTCATGTTGGTGGTCTTGGTCACCGAGCGACCCAAAAAGACTTCGCCTTCATTTTCGGCATAGACCATAGGGCCGAGCGCATCGGTCATGCCGTAGCGCATGACCATGTCACGGGCAATGGAGGTGGCGCGCTCAAAGTCGTTGCTGGCGCCCGTGGTCATTTGGTGCATGAACACTTCTTCAGCGATACGCCCACCAAAAAGCATGCTGATTTGGTTCAACATGAACTCTTTGTCGTAGCTGTAGCGGTCTTTTTCGGGCAAACTCATGGTCACACCCAAGGCGCGGCCACGGGGAATGATGGTCACTTTGTGCACGGGATCGCACTTGGGCAACAACTTGCCAATCAAGGCGTGGCCTGCTTCGTGATACGCCGTATTCCGGCGCTCTTCTTCGGGCATGACCATGCTCTTGCGCTCGGGGCCCATCAAGATTTTGTCTTTGGCTTTTTCAAAATCTTGCATCTCGACCACGCGGGCGTTGCGACGCGCCGCCATCAAGGCTGCTTCGTTGCAAAGGTTGGCCAAGTCGGCACCGCTCATGCCAGGAGTCCCACGGGCGATCACATCGGCCTTCACATCTTGACCAATCGGCACCTTGCGCATGTGCACATTGAGGATTTGCTCGCGGCCACGGATATCGGGCAAGGTCACATAGACCTGGCGGTCAAAACGACCGGGACGCAACAACGCTGCGTCCAGAATGTCTGGGCGGTTGGTCGCGGCCACCACTATCACGCCCAAGTTGGTTTCAAACCCGTCCATTTCCACCAGCATCTGGTTCAGGGTTTGCTCGCGCTCGTCGTTGCCGCCGCCCAAGCCGGCGCCACGTTGGCGACCGACCGCGTCAATTTCATCGATAAAGATGATGCAAGGCGCGTTCTTTTTGGCGTTTTCGAACATGTCACGGACACGGGCAGCGCCTACGCCCACAAACATCTCTACGAAGTCAGAACCAGAAATACTGAAGAACGGGACTTTGGCTTCACCGGCAATGCCTTTGGCCAACAGCGTTTTACCCGTGCCAGGAGGCCCGACCAACAACAAGCCACGGGGAATACGTCCACCGAGCTTTTGGAATTTTTGTGGGTCTTTCAAGAAATCAACCACTTCCTTGACCTCTTCTTTGGCTTCGTCACAGCCCGCCACATCGGCAAAGGTCACTTGGTTGTTGTTCTCGTCCAGCATGCGGGCTTTGGATTTGCCAAAACTGAAGGCTCCCCCCTTGCCACCGCCTTGCATCTGTCGCATGAAATACACCCAGACACCGATCAACAGCAGCATTGGGCCCCAGCTGACCAGCAAGGTCATCAGGAGCGAACCTTCTTCGCGGGGCTTGACATCAAACTTGACGCCGGCGTTGATCAGGTCACCAACCAAACCACGATCGAGGTAAGTGGCTGTGGTTTTGATGCGGCGATCGTCGTTGGTGACCGCCACGATCTCTGTGCCACCCGGACTTTCGGAAATGGTGGCACTCTTGATGCGGTTACCGCGAACCTCTTCAAGGAAATCTGAATAGCCAATCGCGTTTGCGCCTGCAACACCACGGTTGTCAAATTGCTTGAACAAGGTGAACAGCACCATGGCAATCACCATCCAAACGGCAATTTTGGAAAACCAAGGGTTATTCAAGAGAGGCTCCAATCGAAAAAAATATCTGGTCTTATTCTAGGCCTGCCACAGGCTCTCGGCTGCAAAAGATGGTGTTTTAGCCCTCAAAAACAGAGGATTTAAGGTTTCAATCCCGTGAATTCAGCCCAATGCCCACCAAAAAAGTCTCCGATGACTTGTCCCGGGAGGCTTTCGGCTTGAGGGGTTTGACCACCTTGAAGTTCTCTTTGAACATCTGCACGATTTGGCTGTAGCCGCTGCCATGGAAAACTTTGACCACCAAAGCCCCCTCAGGTTTCAAGTGGTTTTGGGAAAATTCAACCGCCAGCTCAATTAAATGGGCGATGCGCGCAGCGTCCGACGACTCGATGCCTGACAAATTGGGCGCCATGTCGGACACCACCACATCGGCCTGCCGTCCTTGCATGGCCACATCCAGTGCAGCAGCCACTTCCGTTTCCCGAAAATCGCCTTGGATGAACTGCACACCTTCAATGGGAGCCATCGGCAAAATATCCAGAGCAATGATCGTTCCATTGAGGGTGCCGACCGCAGCGCCGTCAGGGGACAGTCGTCGACGCAAATATTGGCTCCACGCGCCAGGAGCCGAGCCCAAATCCACCACCAAGTGGCCGGGACGAATCAAGCCAAAGGTCTCGTCAATTTCCTTCAGCTTGTAAACAGCACGGGCGCGATAACCCTCTTTCAGGGCCAATTTGACATAAGTGTCATTCACATGGTCGTTCAACCAGGCTTTGTTGACCTTTTTACTTTTGGTTTTGACTTTCATTCTTCTGCGTCCTTGCGGGGATAATACGGGAATGCCCCAAATTCAACTCACACCTTCCGAGCGCAAAGTTTTTCGCGCCGATGCCCACCACCTAGATCCCGTTGTCATGATCGGGGGGGATGGTCTGACTCCTGCCGTTGTCAAAGAAACCGAAGCCGCTTTGAACGCCCATGGCCTCATCAAAATCAGGGTGCTGGGTGACGACCGCGCCGCGCGAGAAGCGATGTTTGCGCAACTTGCCGACCAACTCAGTGCCGCACCGATTCAGCACATTGGCAAATTGCTGATCCTTTGGCGCCCACAACCTGAAAAAGTCAAAGCCATCGATGAAGACCGAAAAGCGGGGCCTCGTGATTTCAAAATTCTGAAATACAGCTCACGCGGCGGCCAGCGACCTGAAGTGAAGACCGTGCGCGTTTTGGGCAACCAACGCTTGGCGGCGGGAGGTCAGATCAAACGGGCCAAACCCAAACAAAAATCAGTGAAAAAAGGCCGTCACGACTGAGCCATTCGGGCTTGAAATGAGTCGACATCAAGCCCGCCAAATGAACTTCAGAGTGCCGCAAAGCACGGCGCTCTGAAGGCGCGACTCAAATGTATGAAACGCCCACAATCTCGTAGCGGCGAACACCACCGGGGGCTTGCACTTCTGCCACATCGCCCTCTTCTTTGCCAATCAATGCGCGTGCAATCGGGCTGCTGATGTTGATCAAGCCCAGCTTCAGATCAGCCTCATCCTCACCCACGATTTGATAGGTCACTGCCTCACCGGTGCTCTCATCCTCGAGCTCAACGGTGGTACCAAAAACCACTCGTCCCCCCGCATCCACTGAAGCGGGATCGATGATTTGAGCGGCCGACAGCTTGCCCTCAATCTCTTGAATCCGGCCTTCGATGAAACCTTGACGGTCTTTGGCGGCATCGTATTCGGCGTTTTCACTCAAGTCACCCTGCGCGCGCGCTTCGGCAATGGCTTGAATCACGGCGGGACGGTCAATGGACTTGAGGCGATGCAACTCGTCTTTGAGCTTTTCTGCGCCTCGTTTGGTGATCGGGATGGTAGACATGTTCAATTCTCCAAAAGCAAACCGCCGAGTGTTGAAACTCGGCGGTCATGGCTTGCATTATGCCTTGCGTCTCAGTTTCAGACACCCGGCATGGACAAAGGGCTTAGGCAACCAATTGGGCATGCATCTCCTGAACGGAAATGACATCCAACTGGTCCATGTACTTCATGCCCTCCACGGCCGCTTCGGCGCCGGCAATGGTGGTGAACGTGGTGACACGGTTGAGCAAAGCGGAAGTGCGGATGTGACGAGAGTCGGCAATCGCATTGCGGCGCTCTTCCACCGTGTTGATGACCAAGGCCACTTCGTTGTTTTTGATCATGTCAACGATGTGAGGGCGACCTTCGGTCACTTTGTTCACCGTGGCACAAGCCACACCCGCGGCGTTGATGGCCAAGGCCGTGCCTTTGGTTGCCACCAACTCAAAGCCTTGCGCCACCAACTGACGCGCCACTTCAATGGCGCGAACTTTGTCGTTGTTCTTGACCGAAATGAAGACCTTGCCCGAAGAGCTGCCATCGGCCTTGGTGGGTCGGGGCAATTTGGTCCCTGCGCCCAATTGGCTCTTCACAAAAGCCTCACCAAAAGTCTTGCCCACGCCCATCACTTCGCCAGTGGATTTCATCTCAGGGCCCAATATGGTGTCCACACCGGGGAACTTCACGAAGGGGAATACCGCCTCTTTCACGCTGAAGTAGGGCGGCGTCACTTCTTGGGTAATGCCTTGAGAGACCAGCGTTTGGCCCGCCATACAACGCGCTGCCACTTTGGCCAGTTGGATGCCTGTGGCTTTGGAAACATAAGGCACGGTGCGGGATGCGCGAGGGTTGACCTCCAACACATAAATCACATCCTGACCCGCCACATGCTGGATGGCGAACTGCACGTTCATCAAGCCCACCACATTCAAGGCGCCCGCCATCGCGGCCGATTGGCGCTTGAGCTCGGTCACCGTGGCCGCCGACAGGGAATAAGGAGGCAAAGAGCAAGCCGAATCGCCGCTGTGCACGCCCGCTTGTTCAATGTGTTCCATGACCCCACCAATGAAGGTTTGGCCAGCAGGATCGCGCAAACAATCGACATCGCATTCGATCGCATCGTTCAAGAAGCGGTCCAACAACACGGGTGAGTCGTGTGACACCTTGACGGCTTCGCGCATGTAGCGCTCAAGGTCGCGTTGTTCGTGCACGATTTCCATGGCACGGCCGCCCAGCACATAACTGGGACGCACAACCAGCGGATACCCCAAGGCTGCGGCTTTTTCCAAAGCCTCCGCTTCAGTGCGCGCTGTCGCGTTGGGGGGCTGGCGCAATCCCAAGTCTTGCAACAATTTCTGGAAGCGCTCACGGTCTTCGGCGGCATCAATCATGTCGGGGCTGGTGCCGATGATGGGCACGCCAGCCGCTTCCAGATCGAGGGCCAGCTTCAAAGGCGTTTGACCGCCGTATTGAACAATCACGCCAGTGGGCTTTTCTTTGTCAACGATTTCAAGCACGTCTTCTAAGGTGACGGGCTCGAAGTACAAACGGTCCGAGGTGTCGTAATCGGTCGAAACGGTCTCAGGGTTGCAATTGACCATGATGGTTTCATAACCGTCTTCGCGCATCGCCAGTGCCGCGTGCACGCAGCAATAGTCAAACTCAATGCCTTGTCCAATGCGGTTAGGACCACCGCCCAAGACCATGATCTTCTTGTTTTGGGAAGGCTCGGCTTCACACTCACCGTCCCCATTGCCCTCGTAACAGGAATACATGTAGGCGGTGTCGGTCGAGAACTCGGCGGCACAGGTGTCCACGCGCTTGTAAACCGGGCGGACATTCAGCGCATGGCGCCGTGCACGCACCACGTGCTCGGTGGTTTTCAGTAACTTGGCCAGACGGCGATCGGAGAAACCTTTTTTCTTGAGCGCCCGCAACTCTTCGGCGGTGATCGCTTCCAAAGTGGTGGTTTCAAGCTCGAGTTCGATCTTCACGATTTCTTCGATTTGAACCAAGAACCACGGATCGATCTTGGTCAAGGCAAAGACCTCGTCCACGCTCAAGCCCATGGCGAATGCATCCCCCACATACCAAATGCGCTCAGGGCCGGGCTCGCCCAACTCCTTTTCAAGAACCTCGCGGTCTTGGGTTTTTTCGTTCATGCCGTCGACGCCCACTTCCAAACCACGCAAGGCTTTTTGGAAGGATTCTTGGAACGTCCGGCCCATGGCCATGACCTCGCCCACCGATTTCATTTGGGTCGTCAGGCGACTGTCGGCAGTGGGGAATTTTTCGAAAGCAAAGCGCGGGATCTTGGTGACCACATAGTCGATCGACGGCTCGAAAGATGCAGGCGTCGCGCCGCCCGTGATTTCGTTGCGCAATTCGTCGAGCGTGTAGCCGACCGCCAACTTAGCGGCCACTTTGGCAATGGGGAAGCCCGTGGCTTTGGATGCCAAAGCGGATGAACGAGACACGCGGGGGTTCATCTCGATGACCACCATGCGACCGTCTTTGGGGTTGATCGAGAACTGCACGTTCGAGCCGCCGGTGTCCACACCAATTTCGCGCAAGACTGCCAACGAGGCATTGCGCAAAATTTGGTATTCCTTGTCGGTCAGGGTCTGGGCCGGCGCCACCGTGATCGAGTCACCGGTGTGCACCCCCATGGGGTCCAAGTTTTCGATCGAGCAGATGATGATGCAGTTGTCCGCTTTGTCGCGCACCACTTCCATCTCATATTCTTTCCAGCCCAACAGAGATTCTTCAATCAACAACTCAGTGGTCGGCGAAGCTTCCAAGCCGCGTTTGCAAATGACTTCAAACTCTTCAGGGTTGTAGGCAATGCCACCGCCCGTGCCACCCAAAGTGAAACTGGGGCGAATGACGGTGGGAAATCCCACGGTCTTCTGCACGTCCCAGGCTTCTTCCATGCTGTGGGCAATGCCGGATCGGGCCGAACCCAGACCAATTTTGGTCATCGCGTCTTTGAATTTCAGACGGTCTTCGGCTTTGTCGATGGCCTCGGGGGTGGCACCAATCAGTTCCACCTTGTATTTTTCAAGCACCCCATTGCGCCACAAATCCAAAGCGCAGTTCAACGCAGTCTGTCCGCCCATGGTCGGCAAGATCGCATCGGGACGCTCTTTGGCAATGATCTTCTCAACGGTTTGCCAGGTGATGGGCTCGATGTAGGTGACATCGGCTGTGGCCGGGTCGGTCATGATCGTTGCAGGATTGCTGTTGATCAAGATGACTTTGTAGCCCTCTTCGCGCAGGGCTTTACAAGCCTGCACGCCGGAGTAATCGAACTCACAGGCCTGACCAATGATGATCGGGCCTGCGCCAATGATGAGGATGCTTTTTAGGTCGGAGCGCTTGGGCATGTTATTTCGCCTCCATCAAGTTGATGAAGCGGTCAAAAAGATAGGCAATGTCGTGGGGGCCGGGCGATGCTTCAGGGTGCCCCTGGAAGCAAAACGCAGGCTTGTCCGTGCGGGCCAAACCTTGCAGGGTGCCATCAAAGAGAGACACATGGGTGGCGCGCAAATGGGCGGGGAGCGACTTTTCGTCCACCGCAAAGCCGTGGTTTTGGCTGGTGATGGAAACGCGACCCGAGTCGAGGTCTTTCACCGGGTGGTTGGCCCCGTGGTGACCAAACTTCATCTTGAAAGTTTTTGCCCCGCTGGCCAAGGCCATGATTTGGTGCCCCAAGCAAATACCAAAGGTTGGAATGCCGGTTTCAATGAGCTCTGCCGCTGCGGCAATCGCGTAGTCACAAGGCTGAGGGTCCCCAGGGCCGTTGGACAAAAAGATGCCGTCAGGCTTGTACTTCAGCACATCGGCAGCAGCCGTTTTGGCCGGTACGACCGTGACTTTGCAGCCCCGCTCGGCCAGCATCCGCAAGATGTTTTTCTTGACGCCGAAGTCATAAGCGACCACGTGAAAACGGGGAGCCGTCTGTTCGCCATAATCCGAGCCCAACTTCCATTCACTTTGGGTCCAGTCATAGGGCTCTTTGACCGTGACTTGTTGGGCCAAATCAAGACCCGCCATATTGGGGGCGCCTTTGGCCAATGCCACCGCTTGGTCTTTCAAGGCTTGGGTCACGGCCTGACCGGGAGCCAAGCCGACAATAGCTCCGTTTTGAGCACCTTGGGTGCGCAGAATGCGGGTCAATTGGCGGGTATCGATGTTCGCAATGGCCACTGTACCGGCATGGGCCAAATAAGACGAAAGGGTTTGGCTCGATCGGAAATTACTGGCGATCAAGGGCAGGTCTTTGATGATCAAACCTGCGGCATGGACTTTGTCTGCCTCGACATCTTCCGCATTGACGCCATAGTTGCCGATATGCGGGTACGTCAAGGTGACGATTTGCTGGCAATAGCTGGGGTCAGTGAGGATTTCTTGGTAGCCGGTGAGAGAGGTGTTGAACACCACTTCGCCGACTGTGGAGCCTGTGGCTCCGATCGAGTTGCCGATAAAGACCGTGCCGTCTGCGAGCGCCAAAATGGCGGGCGGGAAAGTTCCCTGAAGAGACAAAAGCACTGGGTTCTCCGGAATAGTTCGGGTACGCCTCAGCACTCACCAGAGAGGGGATCTCTTTTGGGCTGCTTGTTCGAGGATTGGGCCTAAGATGGACTGTGGCGTACAGGTTGATGCGGGAAAGCCTCCCATTATAACGGAGGACCACTCGAAAACCCTGACGGGGGCCACACAAAACGTTTCAAATTTGGGGATTCCAGGGCTCAGTCTGAAGCCGTGGCGCTGGCATGCAAACAAATGGCTGCGGCCGTGGCCACATTCAAGGATTCTTCCCCACCGGGTTGGGCAATTCTGACTTTTTGTTGCGCCAAAGCCATCAAGCTCTCGCTCACCCCTTGGCCTTCGTGGCCAAAAACCCAAGCGCACTGAGGGCTCAGTGCCCGTTGCTGCAGCAATTCGTGCAAATACGGACCGGCATGCGAGCTGGTGGACAGCAAGGGGACTCCCAGCGCAGCCACATCGGTTTCACCCACCGATTCGACCAAATGCAAGCCAAAATGCGCGCCCATACCGGCCCGCAATACCTTGGGTGACCAAAGGGCGGCCGTGCCTTTGATGGCCAACACTTGGCGGTAACCAAACGCTGAAGCACAACGCAAAATGGCCCCCACATTGCCTGCATCCTGAAGTCGATCCAGCACCACGGTGGGAACTTGCGGCATGACTGCAGACGACCCGGCAAGGTCAACCACAAATGCCATTCGGGCCGGTGATTCCAAACCACTCAAACTGGCAAACAAGGCGTCAGGTAAAACCACCACGGCGTCGGCAAGGCCTTCCCACTGGGGCCCTTGCTCTTCATAAAAAGAGGCGCTCAACACCACATGCGCAGGTCGAATGCCTCGCTGCAGGGCGGCACGGCAAAGATGATCGCCCTCCACCCAAAATTGGCCCGCTTTGCGATAGGCCGTCGTGTCTTGCGCCAATCGCCGCCAGGCCTTGACTTGGGGGTTATCGCGCGAGGTGATCAGATTCATCGCACGCTCCGGCGCACAGGGGCAAAGGTCAGACGGTGGCATTCAGCGGGTCCATGCTCACGCAAAGCATTCAAGTGCTGCGCCGTGCCGTACCCTTTGTGTTGATCAAATCCGTAAACGGGGTAACGCTCGTGCAGGTGTTGGCACAAGCGGTCGCGGTGCACCTTGGCCAAAATGGAGGCCGCAGAAATAGACGGCACCAAGGCGTCGCCCTGCACAATGGCTTCCGCCAATATGTCCAGCGTGGGCAATCGGTTGCCATCGACCAACACACGTTGCGGCTTCAGACGCAAACCTTCGACAGCACGCTTCATGGCCAACATCGTCGCTTGCAAAATATTCAGTCGGTCAATTTCTTGAACGCTGGCTTCAGCGATGGCGAAACACAAAGCTCGGGCTCGTATTTCGTCAAACAACTGCTCTCGGCGTTTCGCAGAAAGTTTTTTGGAATCATTCAGACCCGCAATGGGCTGCAAGTCGTCCAAAATCACGGCTGCAGCCACCACCGGCCCCGCCAACGGACCGCGCCCAGCTTCATCCACGCCGGCGGTGAGGCCCGCAGTGGCCCAATTCAATGAGGCTTGCTCAATGGGCAAGGACTTTTTGGATCGCATGGGTCGCCAGCGTCGGCATGTCTTGCCGCAGTTGAAGGTGAAGCTCAGAAAAACGTTGTTGTAGGTGCGCGACCGCGTCGGGGTCGTCCAACCAACGCAACACCGCTGTGGCCAAAGCATCGGGCTGAACTTCCTCTTGCAAAAATTCAGGGACCAGACTTTCATTGCACAAAATATTGGGCAGACCGACCCAAGGAAGCAAACGCTGGCGATTGGCAATTTGCCAAGACAGCCATTGCATTTTGTAAGCGATGACCATGGGCCTTTTGTGCAAGGCCGTCTCGAGTGTGGCGGTGCCACTGGCCACCAAAGCCACATCACAGGCCGCCTGCACGTCATGCGATTGCCCCATCACCACATGCACGTGACCTTGCATACCGGCCTGTGCAATAGCACTTTCAATCATGGGCAAGAGAGCAGCATGCGTGGGCAAGACAAACTGCAAATGGGGTCGCCACTCGCGCATCCGCTTGGCCGCCTGCAGAAATGGCAATGCCAACAACTTGATCTCTGAAAGTCGACTGCCGGGCAGCAGCGCCACAAGAGTGGCCTCGGGCGATAAAGCCAAATTCTGCCGCGCTCTTTGCCGATCGGGTACCGCATCAATGACATCGGCAACAGGATGCCCGACGAAAGAGCCCGCGATACCGTGCTGCGCCAGCAAGTCGGGTTCGAAAGGGTAAATGCATAAAACGTGGTCCACGCTGTCACGGATTTTTTGTACCCGCTCTGGGCGCCATGCCCAAATGGAGGGACAGACCAATTGAACGGTGGGCACGTTTTTTTGCCGCAACTTGCGCTCGACAGGCAAATTGAAATCCGAGGCATCGACGCCCAGATACAAATCTGGTGGGTTGTCCCAAAGATCTTGCGTCAGTTTTTGACGAATGCCGTTGATGTGGCGATAACGCCAAAGGGCTTCGACCAAGCCGCGCACTGACAATTCGTCGCAAGACCATTTGGAGTTAAATCCAGCCGCATCCATCTGCGGCCCGCCGATGCCAAAGGCATTCAGGCCAGCCCAGTGCGAGCGCATGCCCTTCAACAACAACGCTGCCAGCATGTCGCCGGATCGTTCAGCAGCGACCATGCACACGCGCAGGTTCTGTGCGGGCCTTGGTTCAGGTGTATTGGATGAACCTTGCGCGTTCATCACGCTTTCAAAGCCTGGCGAATGACCGCACACACTTCATCAATGGCTTCGTTGCTCAATTCAGGATAAATGGGCAAGGACAGGCATCGCTCGGCAACCGACTCGGTCACCGGGAAATGGGCGCCTGCTGAAATAGAAGCAAAGACTTTCTGTTGGTGCAAGGGCACGGGGTAGTAAATGGCGGAGGCAATTTTTTGATCGGTCAGGGCCTGTTGAATCACCGCACGGTCATCACTGAGCAAGGTGTACTGGTGGTACACATGCAAGCCCACACCATCTTCAAAGGGTGTCTGCAGATTCAAGCCCGCCAAGCCCGCGGTGTAGCGGTGCGCCACACGGCGCCGCTCTTGGTTGTAACGGTCAATGAACGGCATCTTGGCGCGCAACACCACGGCTTGGAGTTCGTCCAAGCGGCTGTTGTAACCCACGATGTCGTGGTAGTAACGGACTTTGCTGCCGTGATTTCGCAACATGCGCAATTTTTCAGCCATCTCGTCAGACTGGGTGGTCACCATGCCGCCATCGCCATAGCAACCCAAATTTTTACTGGGGAAAAAACTGAATGCAGCGACGTCGCCCATGGCCCCGGTCTTGATGCCTTTGATGTCCGCACCAAAGGACTGCGCGCAGTCCTCCACCAGTTGCAGGTGATGCTCTTTGGCCAAATCCATCAAGGGAGTCAAGTCGGCTGGTTGGCCAAACAGGTGGACAGGCAACAAGGCCTTGGTCTTGGGCGTGATGGCGCGGCGAGTCTGCTCCACATCGATGTTGAACGTGCGCGGATCAATGTCCACAAAAACCGCTTTTGCGCCGACATAGGCAATTGCCTCCGCGGTCGCGATGAACGTGAATGGGGACGTGATGACCTCATCACCCGGCCCAATGTCTGCGGCCAACAAAGCCAGGTGCAAGGCATCGGTGCCGTTGGCACAGGTGATGGCGTGCTGAACGCCCAAATAAGCTGCCGCCTCTTTTTCAAAGGCCTGGACGTTGGGGCCCAAGATGAATTGGGCAGCGTTCAATGCGCCTAAAAATGCCGGTTCGAGTTGCGGCTGCAAGTCGCGGTATTGCGCGACCAGATCGACCATAGGGATGCGCATGGCGTACCTTTCAAGTATTCAATTTCAAGAAATCAGCCGGGTGGCTTCGGTGATGCGCTGAACCGCTTCCAAAGCACGGCGCCCCGCTTCACCACTCACCTTGGGTGGCCGCTTGTGCAAGATGCTGTCAACAAAATCAACAATCTCCGCATACAAAGGATCGGCCTCGCCAAACGTTTGCTCTTGCTTTTCAATGGCGTGTTCGGGATCGACCATGGGGTCTTTTGCGCCCCGATACGTGGTCAAGGTGCGAACCTGAAAATCCAGCGAGTGGCAGGCCTGATGCTGGAAAACCCGCATTTTGCGTTCGCTCTTGGCGCTGACACGACTGGCCGTGACGTTGGCCACACAACCATTGGCAAATCGAATGCGGGCATTGGCGATATCAATGTCAGATGTGAGCACTCTGGCACCTGAGCAATCCACACTTTCAAGCTCGCTGTCTACCAAGGACAAGATCAGGTCCACGTCGTGGATCATCAAATCAAGCAAGACGCTCACATCGGTTGCGCGGGGCTTGAAGGGGGCCAGTCGCGAGCTGTCGATGAACCGAGGGTCAGACAACAAAGGCTCGAGAGCCAGGGCTGCAGGGTTGAAGCGCTCTAAGTGACCCACAGCCAATACGCAATGGTTTTCTTTGGCCAGACGAATCAATTCGTCGGCTTGCTCGAGCGTGGTGGTCATCGGCTTTTCAACCAAGACATGCACGCCCGCGCGGAGGAATTCAGCACACACTTCGTAGTGCCCCTGCGTAGGCACCACGATGCTGACAGCGTCTACGCGACCGATGAGTGATTGGTAGTCCGTCAAGGCTTCGCATTGCAAAGGCGCAGCAACAGCCTCGGCTTGCTCTTGTCGGCTGTCCACCACTGCCACCAATTCGCACTGCGAAATCTTGGCGTATTTTTGAGCATGGAATTTGCCCAGATATCCCACGCCAATAACGGCGCAACGCAACAGGGCCATGACGCCCTCCTTTCATGCTCGGAACAGAAGGAACTTCTGCCCCTGACTTTGATCAGTCGACCGACCGGCGGCGCGATCGCACAATGCCTACTTTGGGATTGACCCCTGCCAAAAAGCTCAACATCATTTGGACATCCGCTTGGACTTCAGGTTTGTCTTGGCCCAATTGAAGAATGCGTTCTTTGGCCACTTCGAATGTCAAATTTTCACGGTACAGCAGTTTGTGCATGGCACGCACGGCCGCAATGCGTTCAGGCGAATAACCGCGCCGGCGCAGTCCCTCTGCATTGACCGTTCGAGCCGAGGCCGGTTGCCCCTGGCATGTCACATACGGTGGCAAATCGGCGAACAGCAGAGTGCACATGGCCGTGAAACTGTGGGCACCCAAACGCAAGAACTGCCTGACCACCGTGAAGCCGCCCAAGATGACCCAATCGCCCACCACCACGTGGCCGGCCAGTTGAGAGTTGTTGGCAAAAATGGTGTGGCTGCCGATCTGACAGTCGTGTGCCAAATGCACATAAGCCATGAACAAATTGTCATCGCCCACTTGGGTCACACCGCCGCCGTTCACGGTGCCTGCATTGAAGGTGCAAAACTCACGGATGGTGTTGCCATTGCCAATCACCAAGCGGGTGGGCTCACCGGCATATTTTTTGTCTTGCGGGGCAGCGCCCAAAGACGAGTAACTGTGCACATGGTTGTTTTGACCCAGGGTGGTGTGCCCCTCAATCGTGCAGTGCGAGCCCACAGTAGAGCCCGCACCAATGACCACATTTGGGCCGATGATGGTGTAGGGGCCAACCGTAACGGATGTATCGAGCTGGGCTGCGGGATCGACCAATGCCGTGGAATGAATTGTTGCCATAGGACCTCAAGCAATTTTCCGCATGGTGCACATCAAATCAGCTTCGCAAGCCAATTCATCACCCACCTTGGCCTGGGCCTTGAATTTAAAAATGCCCGCTTTCATGCGCTCGAGTTGAACATCGAGAGTCAGTTGATCACCCGGCTCTACGGGGCGCTTGAATCGCGCCCCATCAATGCCGGCGAAATAATAGACCGTGTTTTCATCAGGAGCCGCATCCAAAGTATCAAACGACAACAGTGCGGCCGCCTGCGCCAACGCTTCGAGCATCAAGACGCCAGGCATCACCGGGCGATGCGGGAAATGCCCCAAAAAATAGGGTTCATTGATGGTCACGTTTTTCAAAGCTTTGATGCGCACGCCTTTCTCGATCTCTAAAACCCGATCCACCAACAAAATGGGGTAACGGTGCGGCAACTGCTTGAGAATTTGGTGAATGTCCATCATGGTCAGATTTCCTTGTTATTGTGCTTGTGATCCTGGGTCTCTAAAGCTTTGATGCGTTCGCGAAGCCGAGACAATTGTTTGAGACTGGCCGCGTTTTTTTCCCAGTTGACATTGCTGTCCAGGGGAAACATGCCGGTGTAATGGCCGGGCTGCAAAACAGATCGCGTCACCACCGAAGCTGCCGAAATATGCACATGGTCTGCCAAAGTCAAATGACCCAAGACCACAGCCCCGCCGCCTACGGTGCAATGCGCACCGATTCGCGCACTGCCCGCAATGCCCACACACCCGGCCATGGCGGTATGCCGCCCCACATGCACGTTGTGACCAATTTGAATGAGGTTGTCGAGCTTGACACCGTCTTCAATGACGGTGTCTTCTAAGGCACCGCGATCAATGCAGGTGTTGGCACCAATTTCTACATCGTTGCCAATGCGTACCGCGCCCAATTGTTCTATCTTTTCCCATTCGCCTTGATGCGGCGCAAAGCCGAAACCATCCGCGCCAATGACCGCCCCAGAATGGACGATACAACGCGCTCCGATGCTGCAATCTTCACCCAATGTGACGCGTGATTTGAGGACGCTTGCCGCCCCAACCGACGCGCCACGCTCAATCACGCACAAAGGGCCAATGACCGCGTCATCGGCAATCGTGGCTTGCGGGTCGATGACCGCACTGGGGTGGATTTTGGGACCCGACGAACGCGCCTGGCGCTGTTTCCATAAACGGGTCAGACGGGCAAAATACAAATAGGGGTCATCGGTGATGATCGCGGCCTGTCGTTGCGCCGCAAGCGCTTCAAAGGCCGGGGAAACAATGACACAGCCCGCAAGACTGGCAGACAAATCTTTTTGATAACGGGCTTGACTTAAAAAACTGATGTGGTGCGACTGAGCGGTTTGCAAAGGCGCCAATCCCGTGATGAGTTGGTCAGCGGCACCGAGCAGGCGACCGCCCAGAGCCTCTACGATAGCGCCGAGTGTCAGTGACACAATCTCAAACAGGCCAAAGCCTGTTACTTGCCCACCGAGGCGTTGAGGGCCCTGATGACTTTTTCAGTGATGTCGTGCTTGGGATTGAAGTAAGCGGCGTCTTGCAAAATCAAATCGTATTTTTCAGATTCAGCCACTTGCTTCACAGCGCGGCCAGCTCGCTCAAACAACATTTGGTTTTCTTCATTTTTGCGCGCACCCAAATCTTCTTGGAATTCACGCTGACGGCGCTTCAAATCGCGGTCTTGATCAATCAATTGCTTTTGTTTTGCGGCGCGGGACGTTTCGGACATGGTCGGCGCATCGCGCTCAAATTTTTCAGCCGAACTCTTGAATGACGAAATCGCTTCATTCAGGTCTTTTTCACGCTTTAAAAACTCAGACTCCAGCTTCGCCTGAGCGGCTTTGGCCACGTTCGAGTCACGCAGAATGCGGTCGGTGTTGACTATGCCAATTTTGAAATCCTGAGCGTGTGCCCAACCGGCAAAGGTCGAAGCGCAAGCCAAGAGGGCCAACAGAAGGTTCTTGCGAAAGTTTGTCATTAGAAGGCTGTTCCGATTTGAAATTGAACACGTTGGATTTTATCGTTGGTCTGCTTCCGGATGGGCACGGCGTAAGAAAGGCGCAATGGACCCATAGGCGAAATCCAGCTCAAACCAAAACCGGTGGAGGCACTCAGCTTGTTGAATGAGAAATCGTCAGATTCCGCATAGGCACGGCCAACATCTGTGAAGCCATAGAAGCGCAGCGTCTTGTCGTTACCCGTGCCTGGGAAGGGCATCAAAAACTCTGCATTCAACACCAGTTTTTTAGGCCCGCCCAAGTAAATGGGAGGGGTGTCTGAACTGGTTGGACCGACAGAGGACTGCTCAAATCCCCGCACGGTGCCCAAACCACCGACATAGAAGTTTTTGAACAGTGGGAACTGTTTGTTGTTGAGACTCTGTCCCCATCCTATGTCTGCGTTGAGAGCCAAAGTGTATTTTTTGCTCAGCGGAATGTATTGCTGATATTGATAATTACTGCGGAAATATCGAACATCCCCCGCCATACTCAGATCAGCATTTAGGCGTTGGTAAGTGCCTTTGTTGGGAACCAAAGCACTGTCACGTCCATCGCGCGACCAACCCAATGTCAATGGGAAAGCGGTGCTGGTATAGCCATTTTCTTGGGCATATGCCCTCCATGGTGTAGGCAAGGTTTGGCTGGTTCCTTCACGAATTTCAGTCTGCTCAGCATTCAACCCCATGAACACCGTATCCGTCTCCGTCACAGGCACGCCAAAACGCACACCCAAGCCAGAGTTGATCAGGCTGTAAGAATTGATGTCACCCAAGTAGGGCCGTGTCGTTCGTTGGAAGACATCCAAAGTGCGTGAAATACCGGTTTGGGTGAAGTAAGGATCGGTGGTGCTCAGCACCAAATTGCGGTTGTATTTGCTGGTGTTGACTTCCACCGCCAAATAATTGCCCGAGCCAAATGCGTTCTCTTGACGAATGCCAAAGCTCAATGTCACTTTTTCAGCCGATGAAAAACCAGCACCCAAAGACACGCTGCCTGTGGGCTTTTCAGCCACGGTGAACATCAAATCCACTTGATCGGGCGTACCGGGAATTTCCACGGTTTCGACATTGACTTCGGTGAAAAAGCCCAATCGGTCCACACGGTCTCGCGACAAACGGATTTTGTCGCCGTCGTACCACGCGGCTTCAAACTGGCGGAATTCGCGCCGAATGACCTCGTCACGGGTTCGGTTGTTGCCGGTCACCAAAATGCGCCGAACATAGGCTCGGCGTGAGGGCTCGGCCTGCAAAACAAATTGAACACGGTTGTTCTGTCGGTCGATTTCGGGTTTGACATCCACCCTTGCGAAAGCAAAACCAAACTTACCAAAGTAATCGGTAAAAGCTTTGGTGGTCTCGGCCACAGTCTCGGCGTTGTAGGGCTTGCCCACGGCAATTTTGACCAGGGCTTTGAACTCGTCGTCCTTTTCCAGGTAATTGCCTTCCAACTTGACGCCCGACACCACAAAGCGCTCACCTTCGGTCACGTTGATGGTGATCGCCATTTCTCGCTTGTCGGGAGAGATCGACACTTGGGTGGAGTCAATGCGGAATTCCAAAAAACCCCGCGACAGATAAAAAGACTTCAATGCCTCCAGATCGGCATTGAGCTTGGTCCTGGAGTAGCGATCTGATTTGGTGTACCAACTCATCCAACCGCCAGTGTCCAGGTTGAACTGGTCGCGCAATTCAGCCTCTTTGAAGACCTTGTTGCCCACGATTTGAATGGTTTTGATCTTGGCTGGGCCACCTTCCGCGATGGTGAAACTCAGGCTCACACGGTTGCGGTCAACGGGGGTGGCCGTGGTGACCACTTCGGCGGCATACAAACTGCGGCTGATGTATTGGCGTTTGAGTTCTTGTTCGGCTTTGTCGGCCAGCGCTTTGTCAAATGGTCGACCTTCGGCCAATCCCACCTCTTTCAAAGCTTTGATCAACACGTCCTTGTCAAACTCTTTGAGCCCCACAAACTCAACGGCTGCCACCGAGGGGCGTTCTTCCACCACCACCACCAGCACATCCCCTTGGGTTTCCAAGCGCACATCTTTGAACAAGCCCAAAGCAAACAGCGCCCGGATCGCAGCCGCCCCTTTTTCGTCAGAATATTGATCACCGACACGCAAAGGGATGGAGGCGAATACAGTGCCGGATTCAATCCGCTGCAAACCCTCCACACGAATGTCACGCACCGTGAACGGCTCAACTGCCCAGGCCGGCAAACAAGCCAACAAGGCCACTGCGGCAGCGGCAAGGCCAGGTCGAACGTGTGAATGAAAGTTTTTAAAAATCATGGGGCAACCGTTAATCGGGTCACAGTCGGCCATGTGTGCGACATGTCGGCTGTCAACCTCATTGAAAAACCTTATTTTGTGTCGCCAATCAGGCATCGAAACAACATTTCCACCCACTGGGGCGAGGTCACGGCCCAGAGGCGCCGCGCACCCGAGATAATACACCTCCCGAGAGGGAAAATCACTGGAAATCCTGTGCCCGAGCCCGAGGAAAATGCACTTAATTCAAACCCGCAACCACTTCTCGGGCCTGCTCTCGACTTTGCCTGTCCAGCGCCAGCAAATCCTCCAAGTTTTGGGGGCGGGCGGAATGTATGCGGCCTAGAGTGGCATCGTTGACGTGGTGAATTTGGTCAAACCGGATGCGCCGATTTAAAAACGCATCCACGGCGACTTCGTTGGCCGCATTGAGCACAGCACAACTGCCCGATGGCCCCTCCAGGGTTTGCCATGCCAATTTCAGACCCGGAAAGCGCTCGGGATGTCCGTGCTCCTCCATGGATTCAAAAGTCATTGGAGCCAAAGCTCTGAAGTCCAAGGCGGCGGCGCCCGACGACATGCGCTCGGGCCAACTCAGCCCATAAGCAATAGGCACCCGCATGTCGGGAGTTCCCAATTGCGCCACCACAGAGTGATCGGTGAATTGAACCATAGAATGGATCACGCTTTGGGGGTGGATCACCACTTCCAACTGACGCGGCGCCAGACCAAAAAGATAGCGCGCCTCAATCACCTCCAAAGCCTTGTTCATCATGGTCGCGGAGTCGACTGAGATTTTTCGACCCATGACCCAATTGGGGTGAGCGCATGCCTGCTCAGGGGTCACCTCTTTCAAGCTGCCGAGTTCGAGGCCGCGAAAGGGCCCACCGGAAGCGGTCAAGATGATCTTGTCCACCCGTCTGGGCCAAGTGGCGGGGTCTTCGGGCAATGATTGAAAAATGGCGGAATGTTCGCTGTCAATGGGCAAGAGCACCGCCCCACCCTCTTTCACGGCAGACAAAAAGACTTCGCCACCCACCACCAGCGCCTCTTTGTTGGCGAGCAACAGGCGTTTACCGGCGCGAGCGGCAGCCAAGCAGGGCGACAAACCCGCCGCTCCCACAATGGCTGCCATGACCGCATCGACTTCGGGGTCACTGGCGACGGCATCCAAAGCTGCCACGCCCGATCGAACTTCGGTTTGAATGCCTTCTGCGCGCAAACGATCCGCTAACGCGCGGGCGGCCTGCGGGTCCACCATGACGGCCACTTGCGGCCTGAACTGGGCACATTGGGTCAGCATCAGATCCACTTGGGTCGATGCCGTCAGGGCATGAACGCGAAAGCGATCAGGATGGCGGGACAAAACATCCAATGTGCTTTTCCCGATAGAGCCGGTGGAGCCCAACACGGTGATGCGTTGTGGAGTGGACATGAGAATCGCTTTTCAGTTAAATCCAGAAGACCAACATCATGGCCAAAGGCAATGTTGGGAGCAAGGCATCGATGCGGTCCAACACCCCACCATGTCCCGGCAACAAGCCGGAGCTGTCTTTGATGCCGGCGCTGCGTTTGACCAAGGACTCAACCAAGTCCCCGACCACACTCATGGCGGCCATGAACAGCAGTGCAGGCAGAGCCACCCACCACCCTTTTGCCCAGAGCAGCGAGAACAAGCTCAGATCGGCGGGGGCCAAGGCTTGGTCCACTTCAGCCCAGACCAAAGCGACCAGCAAAACACCCAACATGCCGCCCAGCACCCCTTCCCAACTTTTGCCGGGGCTGATGGTGACTGCCAACTTGGTTTTGATCCAACGCCCGCCCAAAGCCTTGCCGAAAAAATACGCAAAGACATCGGCCGCCCAAACCAATACCAACACCGACAGCAAAAAATTAACGCCGCGTTGATGGGCTTGCGCCATGGCAATCCAAGCCAAAACCAATAAGACCAGTCCTGCGCCCCAACGGCTGCCTTTCGGCCAGAGAGACCAACCCGAAACACCGCGCTGCAGCATCCACGCCCCCAGCAAGACCCACATGGCGCCGGCAATCAACCAAATCAAGGCGGGGGCCATGCGAACCCAACCCGCATGTTCTGCCCAAGCGCAGGCCATCAAACACAGCACCGCCCCCGTCCACGCTTGCCATGAGGGAACCCCATTCAATCGCCCCCATTCCCAAGCAGCCGCTGCGATCAGGATGACTGTCAAAGCCATAAAGGGCCAAGCCGCGGAAGCAAACAAGGCGGGCAACAGCAAGGCCAACAAGACCAAGGCGGTGATGACTCTTTGCTTGAGCATGAACTCTCCAGAAAAAAGGCCGCCTATGGGCGGCCTGTCAGGCCGTGAAAAGCCACGACGCAGGATTCAAACTCAAACCGCCATGATCTCTTGTTCTTTGGCGGAAACCAACTGATCAATCTCGGTCATGCGTTTGTCAGTCAGTTTTTGGATCTCGGCTTCTGCACGCTTTTGATCGTCTTCAGAAGCCTCTTTGTCTTTCACCAATTTTTTCACCGATTCGTTTGCGTCACGGCGCAAATTGCGAATCGCGATCTTGCCGTTCTCACCTTCGGTGCGGGCCAATTTGGTCATTTCTTTGCGGCGCTCTTCACTCATCGGCGGCATCGGCACGCGAATCAATTCGCCCATGGACGCAGGGTTCAAACCCAATTCGCTTTCGCGAATGGCTTTTTCAATCTTGGCGCCCATGCCTTTTTCCCAAGGCTGAACGCTGATGGTGCGAGAGTCCATCAAGGACACATTGGCCACTTGGGACAGAGGCACCAGCGAGCCGTAATAGTCGACATGAATGGTGTCCAACAGCGCAGGATTGGCACGGCCCGTGCGAATGCGCGTCAGGTTATTTTTGAAAGCCGCAATGGACTGCTCCATCTTGGTTTCGGTTGTTTTTTTGATGTCTGCAATGGTCATGGGGTTCTCCTCGTCAGAACGGGCTCAAGCATAAACCAGTGTGCCTTCATCCTCACCCAGAACCACGCGCTGCAAAGCACCGTTCTTGATGATCGAGAAGACCTTGATTGGCAACTTTTGGTCGCGGCACAAGGCAAAGGCGGTGGCATCCATGATGCCCAAGTTGCGAGAAATGGCTTCGTCGAAGCTGATCTCGCTGTAACGCGTGGCGGATGCGTCTTTTTTGGGATCAGCTGAGTAAACACCGTCGACCTTGGTCGCCTTCAAAACAATTTCGGCACCAATCTCTGCACCCCGCAGCGCTGCGGCCGTGTCGGTGGTGAAAAATGGATTGCCCGTTCCGGCCGCAAACACCACCACCTTGCCCTCTTCGAGGTACTGCAAGGCTTTAGGGCGAACATAGGGCTCGACCACTTGGTCAATACCAATGGCCGACATCACCCGCGCGGTGAGACCGGCTTTGTCAAACGCATCTGCCAAAGCCAAAGAGTTCATCACGGTGGCCAACATGCCCATGTAGTCCGCGGTGGCACGGTCCATGCCGACCGAGCCCCCTGCCACACCCCTGAAGATGTTGCCGCCACCAATGACGACGGCCACTTGGACGCCCAATCGGGTGACATCGGCAATTTCTTCGGCCATGCGCACAATCGTGGCGCGGTTGATGCCAAAAGAATCGTCCCCCATCAGGGCCTCGCCTGACAGCTTGAGCAAAATACGCTTATAGACTGGCTGGGCTGAAGACATGATGGGCTCCTTGTGTTTCAAAGTGGAAGACGAATAGGCAACTCAAACCAAGAGAATCAAGCAGCTCCTTGCGCAGCAGCCACTTGAGCCGCCACTTCGGCCGCGAAGTCATCGACTTTCTTCTCAATGCCTTCACCCACCACGTACAGTGTGAATGCCTTCACGGAAGTGCCTGAAGCCTTGAGCATTTGCTCAACCGTTTGCTTGTCGTTCTTGACGAAAGTCTGGTTGAACAAAGAAACCTCTTTCAGGTATTTTTGCACCGAACCTTCGACCATTTTGGTGACGATGTCGGCAGGCTTGCCCGATTCAGCGGCCTTGGCAGCAGCCACAGAGCGCTCTTTCTCGATCAACTCAGCAGGCACTTCAGCGCTGGTCAAAGACACCGGCTTCATGGCGGCCACGTGCATGGCCACATCTTTGGCTGCCGTCTCGTCGCCTTCGTACTCGACCAACACGCCAATGCGGGTGCCGTGCAGGTAGTTGGCCAATTTGGCGGCGCCTGCTGCGCGCTTGAAGCGGCGGAAGCTCATGTTTTCACCGATCTTGCCGATCAGACCCTTGCGCACTTCTTCCAATGTGGGGCCAAAGCCGTCTTGGCTGTAAGGCAAAGCACCCAAAGCCGCGATGTCGGCGGGGTTGTGCTCAGCCACCAATTTGGCAGCGGCGTTGGCCAAGGCCAAGAAACTGTCGTTTTTGGTCACGAAGTCGGTTTCGCAGTTGACTTCGATCATGGCGCCGGTGGTGCCGTTCACGAAACTGGTGACCACACCCTCAGCCGTCACGCGCGATGCGGCCTTGCCTGCTTTGGTACCCAATTTGACGCGCAACAACTCTTCGGCTTTGGCCATGTCGCCATCCGCCTCGGTCAATGCTTTTTTGCACTCCATCATGGGAGCGTCGGTTTTTGCGCGCAGTTCAGCGACCATGCTTGCGGTAATTGCAGCCATTTTGATTTCTCCGTATTCAGTCAAAAAGTGAGATTAAAAAAAAGGGGCCACAAAGCCCCTTTCATCGAGTGTTTGAAACTCAGGCAGAAGCGTTGGCTTCTTCAACGAATTCGTCGGCGCCTTCGGTGACCGCTTTGACCACGTCGTTGACCGCGTTCGCACGGCCTTCGATGATGGCGTCAGCAATACCGCGGGCGTACAACGCAACCGCTTTGGCCGAGTCGTCGTTACCGGGAATGATGTAGTCGATGCCCTCGGGGGAGTGGTTAGAGTCCACCACACCGATCAATGGGATGCCCAATTTCTTGGCTTCCGAGATGGCGATTTTGTGGTAGCCCACATCGATCACAAAGATGGCATCAGGCAAAGCCGCCATGTCTTGAATACCGCCGATGTCTTTTTCGAGTTTTTCCATCTCGCGCTTGAACATCAGCTGTTCTTTTTTGCTTAAGGCTTCGAGACCCACTTCTTGCTGGGCCTTCATGTCTTTCAGGCGCTTGATAGAAGTCTTGACGGTCTTGAAGTTGGTCAACATGCCACCCAACCAGCGTTGGTCGACGAAAGGCACGCCTGCACGTTGGGCTTCAGCAGCGACCAGCTCGCGCGCTTGGCGCTTGGTGCCCACCATCAAAATGGTGCCACGGTTTGCCGAGAGTTGCTTGGCAAACTTGATCGCGTCCTGAAACATCGGCAGCGATTTTTCCAGGTTGATGATGTGAATTTTGTTGCGATGACCGAAGATGAAAGGGGCCATCTTGGGGTTCCAGAAGCGGGTTTGGTGACCGAAGTGGACACCGGCTTCCAGCATTTCGCGCATAGTGACGGACATAGTAAATACTCCAAAGGTTGGGTCTTAAATCCAGTCCGCCGATCGATTTGCCGTGATGGCAAGCTCGACACCTTGTTGGGACTGGTTTGCGATTGCGCTTTGTGAGGCAAAAAGAATGCAATTCGAGTCAATAACTCAAAAAGCATTAGCCGTTCGCCGCAAAGCCTTAGGATTATAGCATCCTGACTTTGCTTGACCGAGCCGCTCACCATGAAAGCCGATCTCATCGCCACCCGGCAAAACCTGCTGGAAGGCAAGGCCTCCCCCCTCGCCATTGCAGAAAAATGTTTGTTTATCGCGCAAAGCGATGCCTGCGAACATGCTTTTTTGCAACTGACCCCCGAGAGCTTTACCCAAGACGCCACCCAGCCCCACAATCTCCAGCGCCCCCTTGCGGGCTTGTCTGTCTCGGTGAAAGATTTGTTCGATGTCGCGGGACAAGTCACGGCGGCGGGTTCGGTGGTCTTGCAAAACCAACCCCCAGCCCAGCAAGATGCCCCAGTGATTGCGCGGCTGCGCGCGGCAGGTGCCAGCTTCATTGGGCGCACCAATATGGTGGAGTTCGCATTTTCAGGCGTAGGGATCAACCCGCACCACGGCACACCTGCCGCATGGGACGCGCTCACCGACCGCAGAGTGGGCGATGCGCATGCCCCTCGTATCCCAGGCGGTTCCAGTTCAGGGGCTGCCACTTCGGTGGCCACGGGCGCAGCGTTCATTGGTTTAGGCTCTGACACCGGCGGCTCGATCCGCATCCCTGCGGCCTTGAATGGCATCGTCGGCTTTAAAAGCACCGCCCGACGTGTGCCCACTTCCGGGGCGATTCCTCTGTCAACCACGCTGGACACGGTTTGCGCCATGACACGCTCGGTGCGGGACGCCGTATTGGCTCACGAAATTTTGTCTGGCCGAAACGTTCCCAAGGCCGTCAAGCCCTTGTCGCATTACCGCTTGGCAGTGGTCCAAAGTTTGATGCAAGACGCCATAGACCCCGTGGTCGCCCATGCCTTCGAGCGCAGCTTGAAAAAACTGAGTGCCGCGGGGGCGCAAATTGTAGAAATACCGTTGCTGGAATTACTAGAGCTCGGCCCGATGATGGCCACGGGGGGCTTCAGTCCAGCAGAAAGCTATGCTTGGCATCGAGATCTGCTCGAAAAACAGGCTGCCCAATATGACCCTCGGGTGGCCCACCGCATCCTGCGTGGGGCGAGCATGACCGCACACGATTACCTCCATTTGCAAAAAGCCCGCGCCGATTGGATCGGCCGCATGGCGCGCACGCTGCAAGGTTTTGATGCTGTGCTGTCACCGACTTTGCCCATCACAGGCCCTTGCCTGAAAGATGTAGCGGCTGGCGCAGAAAGAGATGATGAGTTTTTCAAGATCAACGCCCTGCTGCTGCGCAACCCCAGCACCATCAACACTCTAGACGGCTGCGCCATTTCATTGCCTTGCCATGTGCCTGGAGAGTTGCCCGTCGGCCTCATGGCTTGGCACACCGCGATGCACGACGACACCCTGCTGCAATTGGCTTTGCTGCTCGAGCCTGTTTTGCAAGCCCACTGATCTCCATGCAAAAACTCTCAAAGGAATCGGCTTGGCCTGTTTATCGACGGGAAGACATCCGCACCCTTGAAGCCCAACTGCAACAGATCACCCCCACACCCCTGCTGCAGCAAGCCGGAAAGGCCGCAGCGCAACTGGCATTGGCATTGGCGCCCCACGCACAGCGCATTTGGATCGCGGCGGGCCCCGGCAACAACGGCGGCGATGGCATAGAAGCCGCCCTGCACCTGCATCAATGGGGCAAAACCGTGATGGTGACCCTTTGGGCTGATCCGCAAGATCTGCCCACAGACGCGCATGCGGCTTGGCTGAGGGCTCGTGCGGCGGGCGTTCCGATTTCTCATGAATTGCCCTCAACATGGCTCGATGCCATGGGTTCAATGGACTTGTGTATAGATGCCTTGCTGGGCTTAGGTGCCCGCCACAAACCGCATTCGGCGCTCTTCGCGGGGGTGCAAGCGCTGAACCACTGCTCCGCCCTGATCTTGTCTTTGGATGTGCCCTCAGGACTGAACTCCGAATCTGGCCAAGCTCTGGACTCGGCTTCCGACCCCGCGCCAAGCGTGCGGGCCGATCACACCCTGACCTTCATTGCGGCCAAGCCCGGACTGTTCATGGGCCAAGGCCGAGATGCCTGTGGTGAGATCTGGCTTGAAGACTTAGGCTTGGCCAAACTCCCACGCCTGATGGAACCGCAAGCGCTGTTGAATGGCGCAAGCCCGCGGCCAAACAGGCGCCATGCCAGCCACAAAGGGCTTCATGGCGATGTGGCGATCATTGGTGGCGAGTGCATTGATGCGCGAGGATTCGGCATGACGGGTGCAGCCGTTTTGGCCGCCAGTGCGGCTGTGCACGCCGGTGCGGGTCGCGTCATTTTGAGTTTGCTGTCGGGCTCGGCCCAGTCATGTGCTCCCATCGACGTGATGCAGCGCGAGTGGCAACAACTCGATCTGCCGCAACTGCATGTGGTGTGCGGTTGTGGTGGTGGGAAAGCGGTGCACAGCGTGTTGCCCCAGGTCTTGCAGCACAGCGCCCAACTGGTGCTCGATGCCGATGGCCTGAATGCTGTGGCACAAGACCCAATGCTACAAAACATGCTGGCCCACAGAGGGGCATGTCAGCCCACCGTGCTCACCCCACACCCGCTGGAAGCTGCGCGGCTTTTGAATTGCAGCACGGCGGTCGTACAAAGTGACCGCTTGCTGGCCGCACAAACGCTGGTAAAAAAGTTTCACTGCGTTGTGGTGCTGAAGGGTTCTGGGACCGTTATTGCTGCTCCCGGAGTCACGCCGCGCCTCAACACCACGGGCAACGGACGCCTGGCCATCGGCGGCACAGGAGATGTCTTGGCGGGTCTGATCGGCGCGCGTCTCGCGCAAGGGCAAAGTGCTTTTGTAGCCGCCGCTTCGGCGGTCGCACAACACGGTCAAGTGGCCAACGATTGGCCCCAAGACCGTGCGCTGACAGCCAGCGATTTGGCCCAACACTTGAACTGAAACGAAAACGCCAGACCTGAAAGTCTGGCGTTTCTTTTCTAGCTGTTAAGCGGCGACCGATCAATAAAAACAACGATCCGTCCAGCCCCTCGCCTCAACGGCGAGGCTTGCTGGTGCGCTTGCCTTTTTTCTTGGCCGCGGCTTTTTTGACCGACGCTTTGAGTGCTTGAATAGGCGATCGGTTGCGCTCGGCATCGGCCATGCGCCGGTCTTGTGAAGCGTGTTTTTTGGCACGGCCATTGTCAGATGGCGACGAAACCCCTTTGTCACGCATGGCTCGTGGCACCAAATCGTCGCCCGCGTGGACCAAACGGAAATCGATTTTCCGACCGTCCAAATCCACCCGACTGACTTGCACCTGAACTCGGCTGCCAATCGCATAGCGGATGCCGGTGCGCTCGCCCCGCAACTCTTGACGCAACTCGTCAAACCGGAAGTATTCGCCACCCAACTCGGTGATGTGAACCAAGCCCTCCACATACAAAGAGTCGAGGGTTACAAAAATTCCAAAGCTGGTGGCCGCGGACACCACACCGCCGTACTCTTCCCCCAGATGCTCGCGCATGTATTTGCATTTGAGCCAAGCCTCGACATCGCGACTAGCTTCGTCTGCTCGCCGCTCATTGGCGCTGCAATGCAAGCCCGCCGCTTCCCACGCACGCTGATCGGCGGCCGACATCTTGACCCGTGGCGCTTGAGATTCGGGCGTATCGCCTTTGGCGGCTCGACTTTTTTCCAATCGCTTGCTGAGCTTGGCATGCGCTTCGCCGGGCAGTGGCAGGCTGGGCAAGGTGTATTTGCGCCCGAGCAAAATCGACTTGATGACCCGATGCACCAGCAAATCGGGGTATCGCCGAATGGGGCTGGTGAAATGGGTATACGCCTCGTAGGCCAAGCCAAAGTGCCCACTGTTGATGGGGGTGTAAATGGCTTGCTGCATGGAACGCAGCAACATGGTGTGGATCTGTTGCGCGTCGGGTCGCTCCTTGGTGGCCTGCGCGATTTTTTGGAACTCGGAGGTATGCGGGTCATCGCTGATGCTGATGCCCAAACCCAAGGCCTTGAGGTAGTTGCGCAGAATGTCTTTTTTCTCCGCCGTTGGACCTTCGTGCACCCGAAACAAACCAGGATGTTTGCCCTGTTGGATAAAGTCGGCACTGCAGACATTGGCGGCCAACATGGCCTCTTCAATCAAACGATGGGCTTCGTTGCGGACGCGCGGCACGATTTTCTCAATACGGCCACTCTCATCACACACAATCTGGGTTTCTGTGGTTTCGAAATCCACAGCACCGCGAACCGAACGCGAAGCCAGCAGGGCCCTGTAGACGTCCTGCAGATTCATCAGGTCGTTCACACGGTCTTTGCGCTTGGCCGCCTCCGGGCCTCGCGTGTTGGCCAATATGGCGGCAACCTCGGTGTAAGTAAATCGCGCATGGCTGTGCATCACAGCGGGGTAAAACTGGTAAGCGTGGACATCGCCTTTGGCAGTTACCAGCATGTCACAGACCATGCACAAGCGGTCCACATCCGGGTTCAGTGAGCACAGGCCATTGGACAATTTTTCCGGCAACATCGGAATCACCCGACGCGGAAAGTAAACGCTGGTGGCGCGGTCGTAGGCATCGACATCAATGGCGCTGCCGGTTTGAACGTAGTGGCTCACATCGGCAATGGCCACCAACAAACGCCAGCCTTTGCCGCGCCCGACTTTGGCGGGTTCGCAGTACACCGCATCGTCAAAGTCACGCGCGTCCTCACCGTCAATCGTGACCAAAGGAATGTCCCGCAAATCCACGCGATCTTTGCGATCTTTGGCCAACACTTTGTCGGGCAAGCCTTTGGCTTGATCCAAACACGCGGCCGAAAACTCATGCGGCACGCTGTATTTGCGCACCGCAATTTCAATCTCCATGCCGGGGTCATCAATTTCACCCAACACTTCTTTGACACGCCCCACAGGCTGACCAAACAAAGCCGGTGGTTCGGTCAACTCGACCACCACCACTTGACCCGGTTTGGCGGTGCCGGTGGCCCCTTTGGGGATCATCACATCTTGACCGTAGCGCTTGTCTTCGGGGGCCACCAACCACAAGCCGCCTTCATGGAGCAATCGCCCGATGATGGGTTGCTCGGGCCGCTCGACGATCTCCACAATGCGTCCTTCTGGACGACCTTTGCGGTCTTGTCGGACGATGCGCACTTTGACCCGATCGCGGTGTAAAACCGCGCGCATTTCGTTCGGCGACAAGTAAATATCCGACTCGCCGTTGTCGCGAATCAAGAACCCATGACCATCCCGGTGACCCTGGACTGTGCCTTCGATTTCTTCCAGCAATCCGCTGGGTGGAGCTGCTTTTTTGATATACAATCCTTTATTCCTGAGGCGCCCAGATGGCGGAATTGGTAGACGCACTAGTTTCAGGTACTAGCGAGTAACATCGTGGAGGTTCGAGTCCTCTTCTGGGCACCAATCTTATCGAACCCGATAAGATTTTCACTCCCAAAATGCATGCAGCCGTTGATACACCATCAGCGGCTTTTTTATTGCCCAAAACAGCTTGGCAACCAGGCCCAACAGCAAGCGGGAAAGTCAGGCTGGCATGTCGGCGCGCAAAGGCCCTCTGAAGGTCACGCGGAGCTGGCATGCAAGACTTCAAACAGGTACCCCGACCAAATCGTGTCCCTCCACGCGCACGATTCGGGCACGCGTGAACTCCCCCACCTTGAGGGATTTGCTGAGCTTTTCTGGCGGCAACAAACGCACCACCCCGTCGATTTCCGGTGCATCGCCGAAACTCCGCCCGACACCACCGCGTCGGCCCAAAGCCGGCGCAGAGTCCACCAAGACTTGCAGGGTTGAGCCCACGCGTTGCTGAAGGCGAGCAATCGAAACCTCTTCAGCCACAGCCATGAACCTCGCACGGCGCTCTTCACGCAGGGCTTCGGGCAGCATGCCGGGCAAATCGTTGGCTGTCGCGCCTTTCACAGGGCTGTAAGCAAAGCAACCGGCACGGTCGATTTGTGCTTCGCGTAAAAAATCCAGCAAATGCGAAAACTCTTCTTCTGTCTCGCCTGGGAAGCCGGCAATGAACGTGCTGCGGATGACCAACTCTGGGCAGAGCTCTCGCCAGCGCTGAATGCGCTCTAAATTTTTCTCACCGCTGGCCGGGCGCTTCATGCGCTTGAGCACATCCGGGTGGCTGTGCTGAAAAGGCACGTCCAGGTAGGGCAACACCAAGCCTTCGGCCATCAATGGAATGATCTCGTCCACACTGGGATAGGGATAAACATAGTGCAGGCGGACCCACGCGTCGTGTTCGCGGGCCATGGCCCCTAAGGTTTGCACCAGTTCCAACATGCGGGTTTTGACTGGCTTGCCATCCCAGAAACCCGTGCGGTACTTCACATCCACGCCATAGGCCGACGTGTCTTGGCTGATCACCAGCAACTCTTTGACCCCGCCCTCAAACAAAGCTTTGGCTTCTTTCAACACATCGCCAATGGGGCGCGAGACCAAATCACCACGCATGGACGGGATGATGCAAAACGTACAGCGGTGGTTACAGCCTTCACTGATTTTCAAATAGGCATAGTGGCGTGGCGTGAGTTTGAGCCCGGCATCGCCAAACCCGCCCGGCACCAAATCCAAAAATGGATCGTGCGGCTTGGGCAAATGCGTGTGCACCGCGTCCATTACCTCTTGGGTGGCATGAGGGCCAGTGACGGCCAGAACACTGGGGTGCATTTCCAACACCATATTGCCGCCGCCCTCGCCTGTTTTGGCGCCCAAACAGCCGGTCACAATGACTTTGCCGTTTTCACTCAAGGCCTCTGCAATCGTATCCAAGCTTTCTTTGATGGCTTCGTCAATGAAGCCACAGGTGTTGACGATGACGAGATCGGCCCCGTCAAAGGTTTTGGAGGTTTGATAGCCCTCTGCGCTCAATTGCGTCAGGATCAGTTCGGAATCGGTCAGGGCTTTGGGGCATCCCAAGCTGACGAAACCCACTTTGGGGCTTGTAGGGTTGGCGGTCAGGGTCGTTTCACTCATGCCCGCATTGTCCCCGCAAAAATGACTTTCTTTTGACAAAAAGGGCATGCCAGGCCCATCAAGTCCTTAAACCCATCGCGCCCAGCAGTTGCTCGGTGTTCTTGTGGATCTGTTTTTGCATTTGCTCTTGCATTTGAGCCATCACGTTTTGTGAGGGATCGGCCAAACCCGAAAACATGTTTTGCATCAAGGGAGTCTGCCACTTCATGAACTGATTCCACACCTCTTGGCTCAGCACCGGACTGGCTTCACCCAGCTTGCTCTGCCAATCCATGAATGACTGCACGTGGTTTTCGAGGTAAGAGCCCATGTGCCCCTGCATGGCATGGCCGTAAAAACGAATGATGTTGGACAACACCGCCTCGCTGAACATGGGGACGCCCGCGGACTCTTCTTCCAAAATGATTTGCAGCAAGATAGACCGCGTCAGGTCTTCGCCGGTTTTGGCGTCGACCACCTGCACCGGCGAAGCGGTCAAGACCATTTTCTTGATCTCGGACAAGGTCACATAAGTGGACGTTTGCGTGTCGTACAAACGGCGGTTAGGGTATTTTTTGATGGTGCGGACGTCTTCAGTCCCCGGCGCTGAAGCGCTTGGGGCGGGCTTGGCCGACTTGGCTGGGGGCTTGACCGGCAATGAAAACTCCTGGTGACTGTCAGAAAATTGCAATTCTGATGCAATGCAGCATTTTAGGCTCACGCTCTACAGCTCCAAGCCTTGGTTAACCCTGAGGGGTCGGGTGCCCGGCGCTTGCCTTGTTCAGGCCGTTTTTTTGTGTGCGCCTGCCCGATTCACCCTCATAACCTGCGAAAATAGACCACTATGTTCACCGGAATCATCACCGGCGTGGGGCGAATCGTCGCCATCCACGACCTGGGTCGCTCTTTACAACACGGCAAACGCCTCACCATCGAGGCCCCGGCCGGGTATCTCGACGATGTCGGCCTTGGCGACAGCATTGCGTTGAACGGGGCCTGCATGACGGTCACCACCTTCAACCCTGAAAAGCGCGAATTCACCATCGACATTTCGGTCGAATCCCTCGACAAAACCAGCGGTCTGGACCAACCCGGTCGCATCAACCTTGAAAAAGCTTTGCGTGCCCACGACCGGCTGGGAGGACACATTGTCTCTGGCCACGTGGATGGCGTGGGCCACATCAGCCACTTTGCCCCCTTGGGTGAAAGCTGGGAACTGCGCATCTTGGCACCGCACTCGCTGGCCAAATACCTGGCCTACAAGGGCTCGATCACCGTCAACGGGGTGAGTCTCACCGTCAATCAGGTGACCGATCTGAGCGCTGGCTGCGAAATCAGCATCAACCTGATTCCGCACACCGTCGAAAACACCGCACTCGGCAGTTTGCAAGCCGGCAGCCGGGTGAACCTCGAAATTGACACCGTGGCCCGCTATGTTGAGCGCATGCTCAGCGCAGGCCTTGCCCCCACTGCTTCACTCCCCCACATGCCATGAACGCCCCTATGCAACTCCACCCCGTGGCGATTTCGCCTGTTGAAGACATCGTGGCCGACATGAAAGCAGGCCGCATCGTGATTTTGGTGGACGAAGAAGACCGCGAAAACGAAGGCGATTTGGTGCTGGCCTCCGACCATGTCACGCCCGAAGCCATCAACTTCATGGCCCGGTTTGGGCGTGGCTTGATCTGCCTGACCCTGACCCGCGAGCGCTGCGAATACCTCAAACTCCCCCCCATGGCCGCTCGCAATGGCACGGTGTACAGCACAGCGTTCACCGTTTCCATCGAAGCTGCCGAAGGGGTGACCACGGGCATTTCAGCGGCTGATCGCGCCAAAACCGTGCAGGTCGCGGTGGACAAAAATTCTCGCCCGACCGACTTGGTCCAACCTGGCCACATTTTCCCTTTGCAAGCCGTAGACGGTGGCGTGCTCATGCGTGCTGGCCACACCGAAGCCGGCTGTGATTTGGCGGCCATGGCGGGCTGCAGCCCCTCTTCGGTCATTTGCGAGATCATGAAAGACGACGGCACCATGGCCCGTTTGCCGGATCTGCAAATTTTCGCCGCCGAGCACGGTCTCAAAATCGGCACCATTGCCGACCTGATTCAATACCGCAGCCGCAATGAAACCTTGGTCGAGCGCATCGGCAGCCGCCCCCTGCAAACCGCACATGGCGACTTCATCGCCCACGCGTTTCGCGACCAACCCAGCCAAACCGTGCATTTGGCCTTGGTCAAGGGCGAATGGACAAAAGACACCCAAGTGCCCGTGCGCGTGCACGAGCCGCTGTCTGTGCTGGACGCCTTGGAGATCAACCGATCGATGCACTCTTGGAGCTTGGACAACAGCTTGCACTACATCAACAAGCAGGGCTGCGGTGTGGCCGTACTGCTCAATTGTGGTGAATCGGCGGACCAGTTGTTGGCCCAATTTGAGGGCCGAGCACGCTCTGCACAAGCACCCGAGCGCGGCAAGATGGACTTGCGCACCTACGGCGTTGGGGCGCAGATTTTGCGCGAATGCGGCGTGCACAAAATGAAACTCATGGGTCAACCCCGACGCATGCCCAGCATGACCGGTTACGGGCTCGAAATCACCGGTTACATCCCCAAGGAATAAACATGCTCGACGCCAACAAAGGCCAAGCCGAAGAACTTGACGGCCAATTTCTGCACATCGGCATCGTGCAAGCCCGCTTCAATGAAGACATCACCAACGCGTTGGCCAAAGCTTGTATCGCAGAACTGGAAGCCCTCGGGGTGACCAGCATTGACCACGTCATGGTGCCTGGCGCCTTGGAAGTGCCCGTCGCGCTGCAAGCCATGGCAGAGCGCGCCGAATACGACGCACTGATCGCCTTGGGCTGCATCATTCGCGGTGAAACCTACCACTTTGAATTGGTTGCCAACGAGTCGGGCGCCGGCGTCAGCCGCGTGTCTTTGGACTACAACTTGCCCATTGCCAACGCCATTCTGACCACCGAAAACCTGGAACAAGCCCTCGCTCGACAAACTGAAAAAGGCCGTGACGCGGCCCGCGTGGCGGTCGAAATGGCCTGCATCATGGACGATCTTTCGGCCGACATGGCCGAATTGGCCGAAGAGCTTGACGACGAAGAGACCCCGCGATGAACGACGACTTTCGCAGTACCGGCACCGCAAGCGCGAACGCCAGCACAAAAGCAGCCGCGGGTGGCACACGCAAATCGTCGGCCAAACCCGCACGCAGCCGCTCGCGTGAATTTGCCCTGCAAGCGTTGTACCAATTCATTGTGGGCCGCAACGAAGCGACCGACATCGATGTCTTCACGCGCGATTTATCGGGCTTCCACAAGGCCGATGCCGCCCATTACGACGCCTTGTTTTTCGGCTGTACCGAACAAGCGGCTACCTTGGACAGCATGATTGCGCCCAAGCTAGACCGCAGCTTTGCCGAGATTTCTCCCGTCGAGCACGCCATCATGTGGATCGGTGCTTATGAGATGCAGCACTGCCTTGATGTGCCTTGGCGCGTGGTACTGAACGAGTGCATCGAGTTGGCCAAAGACTTTGGTGGGACCGATGGCCACAAATATGTCAACGCGGTACTGAATGGCTTGGCACCTGAACTTCGCCGCGCCGAGGTGAGCGCCGACCGGCAGTCCGGCCGCGCCAAATAAGTGGCCATGCGCATCTCAGAGCGAGCCACGCGCATCGAACCTTTCTGGGTCATGGAGGTGGCCAAGGCGGCCACCCTCAAAGCCCGCGAAGTGGCGCATACCGACCGCCCTGTGGTGTTCCTCAACATTGGCGAACCCGATTTCACCGCGCCTCCAAGGGTGCAGCAAGCAGCCCAACACAGCATCACGACGGGTGCCACCCAATACTCTCCGGCCTTGGGCCTGGATGCTTTGCGCCAAAGCATCAGCACTTGGTACGGCAATCGTTTTGGGCTGGCAGTGCCAGCCAGCCGCATCGTCGTCACGGCCGGTGCTTCAGCCGCCTTGCAATTGGCTTGCTTGGCTTTGATTGAGCGAGGGGATGAAATCCTCATGCCCGACCCGAGCTACCCCTGCAACCGTCATTTTGTGAGTGCCGCTGACGGCACGGCTGTGCTGTTGCCCACAAGTGCCGAAGAGCGCTTTCAGTTGACTGCCAGCAAAGTGGCCGAAGCTTGGGGGCCCCAGACCCGTGGCGTGTTGTTGGCTTCGCCCTCCAACCCGACCGGTACCTCGATCCACCCCGAAGAGCTGCAGCGCATTGTGCAAGTGGTCCGCTCGCACCAAGGCATCACCCTGATCGATGAAATTTACCTTGGCCTGAGCCACGAAGCCGCGTTTGGACAAAGCGCTTTGGCCTTGGGTGATGACGTCATCAGCATCAACAGTTTCAGCAAATACTTCAACATGACCGGCTGGCGCCTGGGCTGGCTGGTGGTGCCCGAAACCTTGGTTCCCGTGTTGGAACGGTTGGCGCAAAACCTCTTCATTTGTGCCAGCAGCGTGGCCCAACAAGCGGCACTCGCCTGTTTTGAAGCCGAGAGCTTGGCCGAATACGAGCGGCGCCGCGCCGAATTCAAAGCCCGGCGCGACTATTTCATTCCAGCCCTGAACGACTTGGGCTTGCATGTGCCCGTGGTGCCTGATGGCGCTTTTTATGCATGGGCCGATTGCTCGGCAGCCTGTCAAAAATTGGGGCTGAAAAGCAGTTGGGAATTTGCCTTTGCCGCTTTAGAGCACGCCCATGTGGCCATCACCCCTGGGCGTGACTTTGGTACCGCGCAAACCGACCGCTTTGTGCGTTTTTCCACGGCCAACTCCATGGCCGAATTGCAAACCGCCATTGCCCGCCTGAAAGCTTGGTTGCAGCCATGACCCTCACCCACGATTCTCACCAACCCGCGCGGCCGTTCACCCACCCTGTCCGCGTTTATTGGGAAGACACCGATGCCGGCGGCATTGTGTTTTACGCCAATTACCTGAAGTTTTTTGAGCGTGCCCGTACCGAATGGTTGCGCGCCCTGGGCTTTGGGCAACAGGTGTTGCGCGAGCAGTCTGGGGGGATGTTTGTGGTGAGCGAAACCACCGTCAAGTACCATGCACCCGCCCGACTGGACGACACCCTGCTGGTCACTGCCGAATTGCAATCCGGCGGCAAAGCCAGTTTGACCATTGTCCAAAGAGCCTATCAACAACTCGCCGGACAAGCCGATGCCCTGCTGGCCGAAGGCACCATTCGCCTCGGCTGGGTTGACAGCACCACTTTGAAACCGGGCCGCATACCGGCCCCTGTTCTGGAAGCCCTCAAATGAACCAAGACATGTCCATCGTCACCCTCTTGCTGCACGCCAGCTTTGTCGTGCAACTCGTGGTTTTGTTGTTGATCGCGATATCGGTTTCCAGTTGGGCCGCCATTGTGCGCAAGCTGAGTGCCATCAAACGCATCAAAAATTTAAACGAAGAGTTTGAGCGCGTCTTTTGGTCAGGCACCAGCTTGAACGAGTTGTTCAACTCGGCCAGCCAAAACGCCAAGTTGGCTGGGCCCATGGAACGCATTTTTGCCAGCGGCATGCGCGAATATCAAAAACTGCGCGAGCGACACATCAGCGACCCCGGCACTCTGCTGGATGGCGCCCGCCGCGCCATGCGCGCCAGCTTCCAGCGTGAAATGGATGTGGCCGAGTCTCAATTGGCGTTTTTGGCCTCGGTCGGCTCCATCTCGCCCTATGTGGGTTTGTTCGGCACGGTGTGGGGCATCATGCACGCCTTCACGGGCCTGGCCAGCCTGCAACAAGTGACGCTGGCCACCGTGGCGCCCGGCATCGCCGAGGCCTTGGTGGCCACCGCCATTGGCCTGTTCGCGGCCATTCCTGCCGTGTTGGCCTACAACCGCTTTTCACACGATGTGGACCGCATCGCCATCAAGCTGGAAACCTTCATTGAAGAGTTTTCCAACATCTTGCAGCGCAGCTTGGGCGGCGCCAGCCAATCGGCATCGGGCCACTGAAGGAGGCCAAGATGCCAGCTGTTTCTTCGCGAGGCCGTGGCCGACGCACCATCGCCGAAATCAACATGGTGCCCTTCATCGACGTGATGCTGGTCTTGCTGATCATCTTCATGGTGACGGCCCCCATGATCACGCCCAGCATGGTGGATTTGCCCAGTGTGGGCAAAGCGGCCAAGCAACCCGACAAAGTCATTCAGGTGGTGATTCAAAAAGACGAGCGCCTTGAGTTGGTGAGCGATGGCAAAACCGACAGCGCCACTTTGAGCACGGTAGCCAACATCGTCAAGCGCTTGGTGGGCAACGAAGCCAACACGGCCGTCGTCATCAGTGCCGACCGAAATGTGAAATACGAAACGGTGGTGCAAGTCATGGACAGCTTGCAACGCGCCGGTATTGCGCGCGTGGGCCTGTCGGTTCAATTGGCCCCTTAACAGGACCTCGGTTTTGAACGCCAAGGCGACTCCTCACCTCGAATTTGCCCCGCCTAAACCGCCGGGCGCGGGGCGAGCTTGGGCGGTCGCGGGCATCGCGCATGCCATTCTCTTCGTCGCTTTGGGTTTGGCCACGGCGTGGAAAACCCAACCTCAAACCGCACAAGCTGAAGCCGAACTCTGGTCGGCCATGCCTCAAGCGGCGGCGCCCAAACTGCAAGAGCCCCCACCCGAGCCCGAGCCCGAGCCCGAGCCCGAACCCACGCCAACGCCCAAACCGGTAAAGCCCACACCGCCGCCCCCACCGGCCCCCGACCCGGCGCAAGAACGCTTGGATGCCCAAATTGCGCTTGAAAAGAAAAAGCAAGAAGAGAAGAAGAAAAATGACAAGCTGAAGGCGGACAAAGAAAAAGCCGAGAAAGCAAAAGCCGAGAAAGCAAAAGCTGAAAAAGAAAAAGCCAACAAAGACAAACTGGCCAAAGAAAAAGCGGCGAAAGACGCGAAAGAAAAAGAAGCCAAAGAGCGCGACAAAAAGAAAGCCGCTGAAAAAGCCGCGGCGGAAAGCAAAGCCGACGCGGCCCGCGCTGAAGCCATGCGCCAAGAAAACCTGAAACGCATGCAAGGCATGGCAGGCGCCACAGGCGGTGAAAACGCCACGGGCTCGGCCCAAAAATCATCTGGGCCATCGGCCAGTTATGCGGGCCGCTTGGTGGGCCGCATCAAGCCCAACATCACCTACCCGGGCGATGTGGTGGGCAACCCGCGCGCCGAAGTCGAAGTCAAGGTGGGCATGGACGGCACCATCCAGAGTCGCCGAATTGTGCAATCGAGTGGCAACAAAGCCTGGGACGATGCGGTGCTGCGCGCCATTGACAAGACGGAAGTCTTTCCGAAAGACCCCGATGGGCGTATTCCACCGGTGATCGTGCTGGGGTTCAGACCGCTGGACTGAGCGGCACAAAGAGACTTTGCTGAATATTTGAATTTATAATCACATCAACATTAAAAGTGACAGGTATGACAAACATTCTCAAATCAAGCCACACTGCCACATCCTGGGTTAAAGGCCTTCTTTTTGGCCTGACACTGCTGACGCAAGTGTCTGCCCAAGCCCAAGTGTTGAACTCCGCTTCGCTCAGCAAAAGCCCGGTGCCGATCAACGAAGATTTTGTGATCATTGTTCAACTCACACCGAACAACAACCCCGTCTTGTGCGGTCTGAGCATCGAATTCGGCGACGGTCGCGCGCAAAGCATTCGCGTCGGCTCAGAGGGCTATCAGAGTCTTCCCTTGCGATTGACTCACCGCTACACAGTCACCGGTGAATACACTGTTCGCCTGTCAGGTCGATACATGTCGCGCGGCTTGAGATCTGCCGTCCCTTGCGAAGGTGCTCCGATTGCATTGACTGTGAAAGTCATTGACCCTGCCGAGGGTGAAGCCGCCAGAAGACTCCAAGAGCAAGCACAGCGCGAACAAAATGAACGCATCAGGATGCGTCAGGATGAAGAACGGCTTGCGCGTGAGCGTCAAGCCATCGAAGCTCAGCGCAAAGCCCTGGAAGAACGGGAACAACAAGCCAAAGAACGAGAGCTTGCTGAACGCGAACGTGCCCTGCGCGAACGCGAAGCCGCCCTGAACCGCAAAGCCCAGGAAGTTGCACCAGCCAAACCCGCTGCTCCACCGGCACCAACACCGGCGGCACCCGCTGCCGCCAAGCCGGCCCCCGCACCCAAACCCGCCGCCACTGGCTTTTGATTCAGCCGACTGAAGGACATTGCCCATGAAGTGCAACCACTGTGGTGCATCGTTGCGCCCAACAGCCAAACTCTGCATCCAGTGCGGCAATGCAGTCGGGGCCACCCCCGCGCCTGCAGCCTCCCCCTCACCCGCTGCACCTGCTGCAAGCGAATTGCCCGCATCCTCTAGGGCATCCTCTTCGGCTTCCGAAGCCAGCCTGACCACGCCAGCTGTCACGCAAACGCCAGATCATGTCGAAGCGCCTACACCAGAGCAGGCCCCGACACAACAAGCAGTTGCCACAGCGGAAAATGCGGCGCCCAAAGCGACGCAAGCCACGGCCAAATACGAAGTCGCCCCAGAATTTGCGTCACCCCCAGTGAACGCAATGCCAACCGCTGCGAGCGTCAGCCAGTCCGCGCAGGGACCCCATGCATCCAAGAGCGGCATCAAAATAGCGGCGGGGGCCATCGGCTTGCTGACCGCGGGCGTTGTGGCTTATCTTGCAATGGCAGGGGGCAACAAATCTCAAGTGCCTGATTCGGCGCCAACACCCATTCAGGCGGCTCCTGCTGCACCTGCTGCCCCGGCCGCACCTGCCCCCGCTGCCGCTGTGTCCCGCACAGTAGACAAGGCTTTCATCAACGAAATGATGCAATGGGTTGCCCAAGACCAATGGAGCGCATTAGCAGATCAGGTGCGCAGCGCGCAGGTTCAAGCCAATGCAGACACCGCCACTTTGCGTGAGCAAGCCCAAGCCGCTTTGAGCGGTGGCAATGCTGCACAAGCCCAGAAGCTGACTTTGGAGTTGCTGCTGACAGATCCTCAATCGGGTTTTGCTTGGTTGTTAGCCTCGCAGGTGTTTGCCGTACAAGACATCACCCAACCGGCCCAGTCGGCGCTGAAACTGGCTTACTACTTTGCCAAAGACCGGACACAAGCCGCCGGCAGTTTGGTTGAAATTGCACGCACTGCCGAGCCCAAATTCAAGGCCGTCGTTAACCAAACGTCACCCCAGTTTCAGTCGATCCCGGCTTACAAGCCCTGATCGGCCACATCAAAAAGCCAAACCAGGCATGGGCAATCGCTCATGCCTTTGCAAGCATCAAATCAAGACGCCACAGGGGGTGATCGGCGCTTGAACTCTTGAACGATTTGTGGCTCCAAGTCGGCAGAAAAATACATGTCTTCGGGGTCCTGTGTCCCCCGGATTTGTACCTCTCCCAAGCTCTGGCCCTTCGAGATCGCCATCAAGGCCACTTGTCGGGCCGAATAAGGACCGGCAGGGCCCCGATCGGTTTGCACAATAAATGCAGACTGACCAGAGATCACAGCACCGGCGGAAGCATGGCGCACCGAACCGCTCGGGATGGAACCCGACTGCAGCGTGGGCCCACGGCGCGTCAAGTCACCAAAAGAACCCAACACGGGTACACCATGCGACTCCATGCCTTTGCCCAAGCCCTCAAGCGCTGCCCGCTGACCTTGCACCAAATTGAATTCGGTATAGCCATTTTGTGAAGCGATGCGGTTTTGTGACTCTTGGATACCGAAGTCACGCAGCAACTGCAAACTGGTGTCATCGAGTTGCATGGTCAAATCGTAGATTCGACCCATCGTCAGACCCAAGGGCGTAAATTCATCGTCCGTCAGACGGACGATTTCTTGACTGATCGACTCAACATCGACATTCGAGACAATCTGCATGATCGGTTGGCGCATCGATCGCATGCCCACCGTTTTGCGCAACTGGTTGAAAATGCGGCCGTCCAACACCTCTTGCGCAGCCGCTCCCGACCCCGCGGACAAGCCTGTCAATGACGTCATCAAGGTCACGGGGTCCTTGACACGAACGGTGTATGACAAGCGCGCATTGATTCCCACCACATTGGCGGAATTCAGATCCTTGTACTGACCCAACTCGGCCACACCACTGTCCAGTCGGCATTCGTAGGTGGCCACAAAAAAGAGCTCGCACAAGAAGTGGTTCGCTCCGGTGAATTGGTCCACCAGAAAATGGCCCAAAAATGGCAAGTTCGCCGTGTCCAGCAATTCCGTGCCGGGGTTCAAGCGGGCGATGAACTTGCCCTCGCGGAAAAACAAAGCGCATTCGTCGCTGCGCACGGTGATTTTTGCGCCTCTCGGGATGCTCTTGTCAGGATGCATGTAAACCAAATCGCCCATCGCGCTTTCGGGGCGAGCAATGTACAAAGACTTCGTTTCATCCCGGATGAATGACAAAGTGACCGTGTCTTTGACGGCCTCCACAGACTTTCCAATCAAATTACCAAGCAAGCTCATCGTCACTGCCCTTCCTGTGTCCGGTTTTCACCGGGCGTTTCAAACGTTCTGCGTTCCGAAGCTTTGGGCAAAGGACTGACATGTCGCGAAGTCATGAGAGGTATGGCCAAGTTCAACAACATCCACACCGACAAATACCCCACCAACCAAGTGGGCACCTCACTCAAATGTTGCCAGCGCTGGCTGCCCAACATCATGGGGGAAATTGTGAAATAGAAAAGCCCCCAGACCAAGGCCTGGGCAAAAGCATAAATATTCAACCCCAAAGCCAAACCACCGTAAGTGAACCGATCGCCGCCAAACATGGCAAACAAAACGCGGCCCCAAATCAACCAATAAAACTTGAGAACAATAATGCCGAAGAAAAACAAATTGGCAGATGCCTTCAAGTTAGGCCCGTTGAACAACAGCCAAATGACCGTAGGCAAAGCCAAGCCCAAGACAAAAATGCGAAAAACGGAAGTCATGCTGGGCACACCGATTCCAAAATCCATTGCTCGCTGCTGGTCAATTGGCCCCGCAGACGCTCCAGATACTGTTGGCGTCGTTGGGGGTGGTAGTGCTCGTACTCAAAGCCCACTTTCAGCATCGCCGTCATCGCATCAATCGACGATGAAATCACCGTGACATCCCCGATACGTCCGCCGATAGAAAGCACCCACTTGTCCAACGACTGAGCATGCAATTCATCCAATGCTGCATTCGGTGTGACTGGCGACTCCAGCCAATCGGTGTGCGGTGAAAGCAATGAGTAACCGGGGTAGTCGGCCTGCCCCTGATCCACCAGATTCATCAGTTGATCCAGCTTTCGGACCGCCGGGTAATAACGCACATCGCAGGCGTGAATGGTGCCGTTGGCGGCCTCATAAGGTGCCATCACGGGCTGAGTCAAGCTCTCGCCCAAGGCGTGAATCATCATGCAAGCGCCTTCAAAGGACACATCTCGACTGGCGTAACCGCCCAGCGAGGACATGCGCACAGACAAACGCTCTTCCACAATGCAAGTGCCCAACACCACACAGTTTTCAAGGGTGCAATTGACGGCTCGGACACTGCCAAAAATCACCGCATTTTTCAGCGCAATGTTTTGGTTCGCAACCAGATCGCCTTTGATAATCAAAGAGGCTTTTTGCACCTGACGCATAGGCTGAGTGTCAGGTTGCAAATGGCAATTCAAAGACCCGTTGATCGTCAAGCCCGAGTGAAGCTGCACCCGACCCTGCCGTGGATCAATGCGCAAATCCCCCCTTGCCACGACGGGCCCTTCCACCAGCACATCGCCACGCAACTCCAGCGCTCGACCATACAAAGCACCCTCAATGCGAGCGGCTTTTTCACTGCCATCCACCAAGACCGGAAAAACCGTGTCTTTTTCGTTGGTCGGAAACACACTGCCCGCAATGTGGCCCGTGACCACCACGTTGCTGCCTTCTTGCTTAATGGGCATGACGCGCCTCCACAATCTTCAATTGACCTGAACCGATGAAATCTTCAAACATGGTGGCTGCATCCTGCGATATCAGGCCCTTGTTGCGCAACATCTGCGCCGCCTTGGCCATCGCCATGATTTCGCTGCCGTCGGCATCACGAGCCGAGCCCGCGCTGACACCTTGCTTTGCCGAAACCAAAGCCTGTTCGTTGTTCAAACAGGCCATTTCCTCGGTCAAACTCTGCAGCCTCAACGGATCAGCACCACAACTTTGCGCCGACTGGCCCGCCAGCAATTTGCTGTGCAGGGTGGATTGAGTCAACACCCCTTCAACCACCATTCGGTCAGCGGGGCGCGTTGCCAGTTGAGCTGCAAATGGAGCCAATTGGGCATCGTTTCTCTGGCGCGAATACAGCACATCATCAAGCCGGCTGGACTTGAGCATGGACAAGGACTGGTCCAAATTCTGCGAACGAATATCCAGGCGGTGCAAATCCATCTCGATAGGCAAGGTGTGCGCCATTTCATAAGGAATTTGTGCGGCGCGTTCAGCAGGCGCAATGTCTTCGTTGCGGATCTGAAAAATGTGGCTGCCAATCGTCTTGGTTTTGTTGTCAAACTCGTCCAAGATTTTTTGGAAATTCAAATCGTATAAATCCCGATTGATCGCAGCCCCTTCCAAGGCCTTTTCAAAACGGGTCTTGATGTCTTGTGAGAATGCACCCAACTTCGTCTTGCTCGACTGGGCTTCGGCTACTTTCTTGCCGATTTCAATCTGCATCGCCGACTCGGTTTGCAAATCCAGTTTCAGCCGTGTTTCGCTGAAATCGGCTTGCATTTGTTGCTTGGTGCGCTCGAGCATCACCGTGGTGGCCGCGACGCCACCCACCACTGCCACGGTCTGACGCTCCAAAGCCTGAACAATCATCTCGCCAATTTCTCTCATTTCTCTCTCCAACCTTGCGACTTCACTGTCGATATAGTCGCGCAAAGAGCGAATCTCTGACCGGAATTCGCCGCGCAATTCATTGCGAAGGGAGTTAATCGCGGAGCTTAATTCTCCGTGACTCACGCCCGATGGGGTGTTTGACATCTTCTGTTCCCTTCACTCAAGGAGAAATCAAACGCGGACCACCGACTCGGGGTGTAGACAACATGATCCCGGGCTCTCGAACCACCTCGATCGGATCGTGCACCGATCCGCGCGTGAGGCCTTGCGCTTTAGGCAAACTGGCCAAGGTATTTTCATAGGTATTGGCCGCTGACAATGGCGACTCACCGATCAACAAACGTTGCAAACGCTCATCGGTAATTTGTTCCATCACGCGCGGCGAAAGCAGACCCAGCGCACTCATGCCATCTCGGAAACTCAAGATCTCGTCGTACTTGGCATTCAGATCTGACTCCAACAGATACAAGTTCTCTCGGTTGGTGCGCAAATCGTCGCGGAACTGATTGGCCACGCTGATCAGTTTTTCGCCCTCTTTCTCGCTCATCGAAATCATCATTTCGTTGGTTCGGAACAGCTCTGACTTGCGGAAATCGGCTTTCTCCGTCCACAGGTGATCCCAGAGCGGGATCATCAAATCGCAATGCGTCTTGACGACACTTCCGTACTTGATGGCATCTGGGGTGCGGTAGACATACGCGGCCAGATCAGTCGACCATTCGTCCAAGTCTGGGTCATAGCGCAACTGAGCTTCTTGCGAGAAATGGATGATCGGATTGCTCGCACCTGTCAGGATTTTGTTCAGGACCAAACGGAAGACCTTCAGTGCATCGTCTATTTGCATCTGGACATGTCGAGGCTTGATGGCTTGATCGTGCAAGGTGTTACCGTTCTCATCGACAGCCATCATTTGCAAGAACAAACCGACCGTTTGATGCGCTGCCGATAAATCTTCCAGCAAATCTGGCTTCTTGCTGATGCGTGCACGCACCACTTCGTCCGATTGCAAGCGGTCCAGCAAGATGTGAATGTCCAGCATGTGTGCACTTTCAATCTGCACACCAATCAAATCCTGAATGTAATGAGGCGAAACGATGGTGCGCGGACAGAAAAACTTGCGGCTACACCAACTCGCCCGCTCAAGCACTTGCGTCAAACCCCCATGAATCTGGTTGACCGACGCAATGCGGGCATTGGCAAAGCGGTTACAAGTGCCCTCAAGGCCCTCATAAACCGTATTGAGGGTGTCCAACAAGTGCTGGCCGCTGGTGCTTGAAAGCACATTGATCGTCTTTGTGAACGTCTCGATTTCAGGCGCATCACTGCCCGATGCGGCCGCTTCACATGCGGTCGGAGACATCACATCCTGAAACTCACCGTTCGACAGACGCTGCTGCAACAAACTCGAGGCAGGAACCAAATGCATGTCGATGCCCACATCGTGCAGCTTGGCCAAATTGTTGGTGAAGTCCCCCACCAAAGACTGCAGCTGATTTTCTTCGCCATACAAGCTGTTCATGGGGTCCGATGAATCTGTCACATCTTCAGCAGACAGCATGGGGGGAATGTCCAGCAAAGACTGTAACTGCCCCGTAATGGCTGACACCTCATCGGTTAAAGCGGTCATGTCGATGGTGGACAAATGAACCGGCGCATGGCTTCCAGAACGGTCATTGAGCACCTGGTGTCCGGCCAAATCCAAGGACTCCAATGGCAAATGCACATCGGCCAGAGTGATCTCGGGAAAGCCACCCACGCGCAACTCAAGTTCTTTTTCGATCACCTCTAAGCGCGCCAGGGCCTGACGCAAACCCGCATCGGCTTGTGCCAATGCCTGCTGATTTTGCGTCAATTCATCGGCCAAAGCAGCCGCTTGCTTCTTCAGCTGTAGCCATTTCCAAAAGGGATACCCAGCGACAACAGCCAGCACAATCCCTGCGGAAGTCGCAAAGAATAAGCCGACACCTCCCACCAACAATGCGGCAGCCACAAACAAAAAGGTGGAGACCTTCTTTTGCACGGAAGCAAGATCGGCACTCAGTTGCACCCCGACGGGTTTCAACTTGAGGATTTCGCCCTCAAGTGCATCGCACTGGGTTTCCAACGTGTCTTTTTCGTGGCGTAAATCTTCACCCTGTCGCCACGAAGCGAGCACAGGTGCCAGGTGATCAATGATGGCCACCACCCTCGTTTCATGGACATCCAGGACATTGTCTATGGGCCTGGCCAACGATTTCGTGCTCATACCACTCCAGTCTTAGCGAATGCGTTAAGTTTTCATGTTACTTTAAATTTATATATACAACACCAAAAAATGGTCAAAATTTTAAATTTAGTAATTTAATTAATTAATTTTAATAAATAGTTAAAATAACTATAAATACAATTAATTTATAAGAAGTGACTTTCGCCCAGTCAACCTGCCGCTGGCATGAAGTGGCTCTAAGCTCGAATGGATTTCATGGGTGCAACTGCCATGAAAGAGAACAGAGCAGTCTTGTTTTGACTCAGCAGTCAGCGCTCAGTTACGCACCACGCTACAACTCGAGCGAAGACAGCATGTGCAATGCGCAGCAAGATCAGTCGTAAACGATCCGCGCTTGCCCTTGATCCGCTTGCGCCATCCAACTTGCCAGCGCGGCATCGGTGGGAAAAAATCGCGTCGACTCTCCCAGCGCCAGCTCGGCACGCGCGGCCAACTGGTCGTTGCGGCGCTCTAGGACCAAGCGCACCGGCAAGCCGCGCACCAGATCGCCTTGCTCGGTTTGCTCGCGTTGTGCCGGGAATTCCCGGACCAATCTGGCGATGTCTGGCGCACGCCCATTCACCGCCACGCGCAGGTACTTGCCATAACGGCAGCGGGCGGTTCCCAAGTCCATGATTTGCTCAATTTTTAGCCGGAAGCCCCCAGAAAAGCGGTCCGCTTGCATCTTCGCGTTCACGATGATCAGCTCATCGTCCTTCAGCAAATGCTTGGCGGCGTTGAGCAACGCTTCGTCTGCCGTGGCTTCCATCACACCGGACTTGTCATCGAGCTTGAAAATGGCCACTTTGCCGCGCTGCCCATTGATGACCCGCAAGTCGCTGACGATACCGGCCAACACCATGGACTCGCGGCTGTCGATCAGGTCGTCGATTTTGCGGCGTGCAAATTGCCGCACCTCGCGCTCGACCGCATCAAACAAATGGCCTGACAAGAAGAAACCCACCGCCGATTTTTCAAGGAGCAAACGCTCTTTGATGCCCCAAGGCATGACCTCCACCAACTCGGGCTCTTGGGTGCTCGAGCCATGCGAGTCGTCGCCCAACATGTCGAACAAACCACCTTGGTTGGCATTGGCCGTGGTGGCATTTGAAAACTCAAACGCGCGGTCAATGCTGGCCGACAAGGCGGCCCGGTTCATGTGCAGGGAATCAAAAGCACCGGCTTTGATGAGTGCATCCACGGTGCGTTTGTTGATGCGGGTGCGGTCCACGCGCACCGCAAAATCAAACAAACTGGTGAACGGTCCACCTGCTTCGCGTGCCGCCACAATGGCTTCGATGGCTTGCTGTCCTGTGCCCTTGATTGCCCCCAAACCGTATCGGATGACTTTGTCGGTGACGGGCTCAAAGCGGTGGGAGCCGCGGTTCACATCGGGCGGATCAAAGGTGATGCCAAACTTCAGGGCGTCTTCGTAGAGCACTTTCAACTTGTCGGTGTCGTCCATCTCCACCGTCATGTTGGCGCAGAAAAACTCGGCGGTGTAATGCACCTTGAGCCAACCGGTGTGGTACGCCAACAAAGAGTACGCCGCGGCGTGTGACTTGTTGAAACCATAGCCCGCAAAGCGCTCCATCAAGTCGAACACCTCGTCGGCTTTTTCTGCGGAGATGTTGTTCTTGGCGGCGCCCTCGCGGAAGATGGCGCGGTGCTCGGCCATCTCTTCGGCCTTCTTCTTGCCCATGGCCCGGCGCAACATGTCGGCGCCACCCAAGCTGTAACCGCCCAAAATCTGCGCCGTCTGCATCACCTGCTCTTGGTAAACCATGATGCCGTAGGTTTCACTCAGCATGTCGGCCACCAAGGGGTGCGGATATTCAATCACCTCGCGCCCGTGTTTGCGCGCGACAAAGCTCGGGATCAAGTCCATGGGCCCGGGTCGGTACAAAGCGTTCAGCGCAATCAAGTCTTCCAAGCGACTGGGCCGGGCATCGCGCAACATGCCTTGCATGCCACGGCTTTCAAACTGGAAAACGGCTTCGGTTTTGCCTTCTGAAAACAGCTTGTAGGTCGCCACATCGTCCAGCGGAATGTCTTCAAACGCAAAGTTCTCTTGGCCTTTGTGCCGTTGGATGATGAACTCTCGGGCGATTTCTAAAATCGTCAGCGTGGCCAGACCCAAAAAGTCAAACTTCACCAAGCCCGCCGACTCCACATCGTCCTTGTCGTATTGACTGACGGCCGATTCACTGCCGGGTTGTTGGTACAGCGGACAAAAATCAGTCAGCTTGCCCGGCGCAATCAAAACGCCCCCCGCGTGCATGCCGATGTTGCGGGTCATGCCCTCCAATTTTTGCGCCAACTCGATCAGGGTCTTGACGTCTTCTTCACGCTCAATGCGCTCGGCCAGTATCGGCTCCATGGCGATGGCGTAGTTGTTTTTGTCGCCTTCTTTCGGGGTCGCTGGCGGGTATTGCAAAGTGACCGACATGCCCGGCTTGTTCGGGATGAGTTTGCTGATGCCGTCGCAAAAGGTGTAGCTCATGTCCAGCACACGCCCCACATCGCGAATGGCAGCACGCGCGGCCATGGTGCCAAAGGTGGCGATTTGGCTGACCGCATCGCGGCCATATTTGTCTTTCACGTAATCGATCACCCGATCGCGGTTGCTTTGGCAAAAGTCAATGTCAAAGTCGGGCATCGAGACCCGTTCTGGGTTCAAGAAACGCTCAAACAGCAAGTTGTATTGCAAGGGATCCAAGTCGGTGATCTTGAGGGCATACGCCACCAACGAGCCGGCACCCGATCCCCGGCCAGGACCCACAGGGCAGCCATTGGATTTGGCCCACTGAATGAAATCACCCACGATCAAAAAGTAACCGGGGAAGCCCATCTTCAAGATGGTGTTGAGCTCAAACTCAAGCCGCTCCACATAACGCGGCTTCTCTGTCTGGCGTTTCGCCTCATCCGGGTAAAGATGGCGCAAGCGGGCTTCTAGCCCCTCGAAAGACACATGCCGGAAATACTCTTCCACCGACATCACCACGCCGTTCACGGGGGGAATCGGGAAATGGGGCAACTGAGGCTTGCCCAACACCAAAGTCAAGTTGCAGCGTTTGGCAATTTCTAGGGTGTTCGCAATGGCACTGGGCACATCGGCAAACAGCGCGCACATTTGCGCCGCCGATTTGAAATATTGCTCACGGGTGAAGCGCCGAACACGGCGCTGATTGGCCAGAATTTCGCCTTCAGAAATACACACACGTGCCTCGTGTGCTTCGTAATCATCGGCCGTGTGAAATTGCACCGGATGGGTGGCAACCACGGGCAAATGCAAGCGAGCCGCCAGCGCCACGGCCCCGGCAACTTGGGGCTCATCTTCGGGGCGTCCCGCGCGTTGCAATTCCAAATAAAAACGGTGCGGAAAAATCGACGCCAACTGCAACGCCACATCGGCGGCTTTGTCAGCATCTCCCTGCACCAAGGCCTGCCCCACTGGGCCGGCTTGCGCACCCGAAAGCAATATCAATCCGTCTGACAGTTCTTTTAGCCATGCCAACTTGACGACCGCCACTCCACGGGCCGCGTTTTGTGTCCAGGCCCGCGCCAAGAGTTCACAAATATTCAAATACCCGGCATGGCTTTGCACCAACACCATCAAGCGGCTGAGGGCCGCTGGGTCTCCCCCCAAACCTTCCAGATTGATCTCTGCACCCAGGATCGGCTTGACCCCTTTTCCACGTGCTTCTTTGTAAAACTTGACCCCACCAAAAAGGTTGTTCAGGTCGGTGATGGCCAGTGCCGGTTGAGCGTCTTTGGCCGCCATTTTGACCACATCGTCAATGCGACAAGTGGAGTCAACGACTGAAAATTCGGTGTGGAGACGCAGGTGAACAAACATAGGCTCTTATTGTAGAAGGTCGCCCCTGCTGAAAGCGGGTTGCGCGCTCAATCTCGCAGTACTTGCAGCACTTCCGAGCGAAACTCACGGCCATACAAAATCACCACCACCAACGCCGTGCCCATGACCAAGGCCAAGGGTGAAAAAAACCACGCCATGGCCGCAAATGAAAAGTAATACGCGCGCAAGCCATCGTTGAAGGTTTCGGCAGCAGCACTGACCAAGTTGCCCGCCCGCTCGGCAAACTGTTGGCGGTCATGCAAGTGGTTGCTGAAATCTTCTGGCGGCGGCATGGCGCCGATCACCAGTGCCACAAAGGTGTACTGCCGCATGGACCATGAAAAGCGGAAAAATGCGTAAACAAAAATCCCCACCAACACCAAAATCTTGAACTCAAACACCAAGATGGGGGTGGGTTGGGCAAACGGAATTTCGCGCACCAATTCGGCCGCCTTGTCGGTGGTGCCCAACAAGGCAAAAAGTCCACCGATGATGATGATGCTGGTCGATGAAAAGAAGGCCGGGGTTTGCGAAAGATTTTGCGTGATCAACCCGTCCAACATCCGGGGATCGCGAGCCGTGGTCTGCAACATCCACTTTTGGCGGTACATGTTGGTGGTGGCAATCAGGCTTTGGTCACGCAAGCCCCGCACCTTGGCGACCCACGCGTAGCCCATCCACATGGCGAAAAAAGAAAACAGGGCCAACCAATCGGCCCAAGGCAGCATCGAGATGATTTTCATGCCGACATGCTACCCGAGACAAGGACACTCTTCCTGTCGGAAAAGTGTCCTCGCTGAGCGGTTAACCGCGCAATTTGGTGGCGACCGCGGTGACGCGTTCGCCATAGGCCTTGGCGGTGTCCAAGTCGCCTTGCGGAATGTCTTCCGCTGGGCTGGTCGGGCCGACTTGGGCCATCAAACCGGAGTTGGAGCCAATGCGGTTGATGGTGCCATCGTTCATGGCAGGCTGGCCGACCCAAACCATGCCTTGCTGCATGGCCAAAGTGATGAAGTACTGGATGGTCGAGAGTTTGTCGCCGCTGGGGCTGGCCGAGATGGTGAAGCCGCCCGCCACTTTGTCTTTCCATGCAGAGGTGAACCAACGCTTGGAGGTTGCATCCGCAAATTTTTTGAATTGCCAAGAAGCCATGCCCATGTAGGTGGGCGAGCCAAAGATGATGGCGTCTGCTGCATCCAAAGCCGCCCAGTCGGCATCGGTGATGTTGCCATCGGCATCAATGGCGATGAGTTGGGCATTGGCGCCTTGCGCGACAAATTGCGCCACGCGCTGTGTGTGGCCGTAGCCAGAGTGGTAAACAACAACTGTTTTTGCCATGAGAGAAACTCCTTAAAAATGACAGTGAAAAAATCGACAGAAAAATAATCCGTCAGGCGGCCAAATCGAACACCAACACCTCGGCGTTTTGGCCTTGCCCAATGGCCAAATTCTTTTCCGCTGAAAGCAAGACGGCATCGCCAGCCTCCAACCCTTGCCCGTTGACCTGCAAGCGGCCACGGACCAAAAAAACATAGGCTTTGCGCGTTGGGTCAAGCGCCAACTGGGCCGACTCCGCGCCATCAAACAAGCCCGCGTAAAGCCGTGCATCGGCATGAATCTTGACGGTGTACTCTGCCGCCTCTGGGGCCGCCACCAAGGCCAGTTGCCCGCGCTTGGCACTTTCAGGCACCGTTTTTTGCTCGTAGCCGGGATCGATGCCCGTCACATTGGGCTCAATCCAGATTTGTAAAAAATGCGTTTGCTCGCCCTCGGCATGGTTGAACTCGCTGTGTCGCACCCCACTGCCAGCACTCATGCGCTGCACATCGCCGGGAGGGATGCCCTTGACATTGCCCATGCTGTCTTGGTGCGCCAAATTGCCAGAGAGCACGTAACTGATGATTTCCATGTCGCGGTGGCCGTGGGTGCCAAAACCCGTTCCCGGCGCAATGCGGTCTTCGTTGATCACCCGCAAGTTGCCCCATCCCATGTGGGCAGGATCAAAATAATTGGCAAAAGAAAAGCTGTGAAACGACTTCAGCCAGCCATGGTCGGCATAGCCACGTTCCGAAGATTTACGCACAGTCAGCATGGTGGGTTTCCTATCAAGTAATGACGCAACTTTAAAGATCTGCCCCCTGAAAATGGTGCAAATGCTTTGCCGCCATCGTTCAATATTTTTCAATTAACATGGGGCCACTATGCAAAGTCCCAAAGATTGGCTCACACCCGATGCCCTGTTCATGCTGCAGACCATCCAAGCGGAAGGCAGTTTTGCAGCCGCCGCCCGCAAGCTCAATTTGGTGCCCAGCGCCCTCACCTACCGTGTGCGCCAACTCGAGGACGCCCTGGACGTCCTGTTGTTTGACCGCAGCGCCCGACAAGCGCGCCCCACGGCAGCGGGTCAAGAACTGCTGCGCGAGGCCGGGCGTTTGTTGCACGACATCGATGTGGTGGCCAACCGGGTCAAGCGCGTGGCCACGGGCTGGGAGGCCTTGCTGACGGTCGCGGTCGACAGCATTGTTTCGCATGCCGTGGTGATGGATTTGAGCGAAGCGTTTCTGGCGCTCAAAAGCCCGACGCGTTTACGCATCCGCCACGAAACCCTGTCCGGCACCTTGGCCACCCTGACATCAGGCCAAGCCGACTTGGCCTTGGGCGTGGTCATGGGGCAGCAGGTGGCCGCCGACATCCAGCACATGACACTGGGTGAGGTGGCCTTTGTGTTTGCGGTGGCCCCGCAACACCCGCTGGCCCAAATGCCCGAGCCCTTGAGCAACGCACTCTTGGCCAAGCACCGCATGGTGGCCGTGGCCGACTCGGTACAGCGCGGCAGCGGCATGACCGTGGGGCTTCAAGGCGGACAAGACGTTTTCACGGTGCCCGACATGCACAGCAAACTGCAAGCCCAACTGCGGGGTTTGGGCGTGGGGTTTTTGCCCGAAAGTCTGGCCCTGCCGCATGTGCAGCAAGGTCGATTGGTGTTGAAAAAAACCGACCAAAATCGCATCAGTCCCGTGCATGCCGCTTGGCGGGACAGCCGCCTCAACCCCGCCGGGCATGGGCTGCAATGGTGGACCACACAGCTGCAAAACCCGACCACCCGATCGGCCTTGCTGCATGACAAGGCAAGCGCCAAGTCGTATTGGGACTAACCCACCCGACCTTCATGGCGCGGCATTTCTCGGCTAAAGTAAATGCATGACCACACAACACATCGCCATCATCGGAGTCGGCTTGGCCGGCGTGACCTGTGCACGCACCTTGCGCCAAGCAGGACACAACGTCACGTTGTTTGAGAAAAGCCGCGGCGTCGGCGGGCGCATGTCCACCCGCAGCAGCGCCTTTGGCAGTTTTGACCATGGTGCGCAGTACTTCACGGTGCGAGACCCGCGCTTTGAATTGGCCATCAGCACCGTGCCTGGCGTGTGCAAACCCTGGAGCGCCAACGCGGTGCGCGTACTGGACCCGAATGGCCGCGTGATCGAGGCCGGCTTGCCCGGCGGTGAGCGCCACTGGGTGGCCACACCCGGCATGAATGGCTTGGTCAAGGCTTGGGCTGCGCCCTTGCTCGAAGATGGCAATGTGCAGCTGCAAACTCGGGTCACCCAAATCTTGAAGGACCCGCTGAAGAAAAAAGGCTGGCAACTGCACACCGAAACCGATGACGGCGGACAACAGGTCTTTGCTGGTTTTGACAAAGTCATTTTGGCAATTCCGTCAGCACAAGCCACGGCCTTGCTGAAGGCATCGGGTCTGAGTGCCTTGGCCAAACCCTTGGAAAATGTGCGGCAAGACCCTTGCTGGACCTTGATGTTGGCCTACCCCCAAGCGGTGCAGCCCAACTTGATCACGCTGGGCCCCCAATGGAACGCCGCGCGCAGCACGCACCACCGCATTGCCTGGATGGCACGTGAATCGTCCAAGCCCGGGCGCGAGCGCATCGAACGCTGGACAGTGCAGGCCAGCGCCCCTTGGTCGGCTGAGCACGTCAACGACACACCCGAGCGCATCACCGGAAAACTGATCAAAGCGTTTGCCGAAATCACCGGCATTCGCGCCACACCGGCCCATGCCGACGTGCACCGCTGGCTCTATGCCAAAACCGCTCAGCCACTGGGAAAGAGCCATCTCTGGACCTCTGACCAAGGGATCGGGCTGTGCGGTGACTGGTGTTTGGGCCACCGAGCCGAAGACGCTTTTGTCTCAGGCCTCGAACTGGCCTTGGCGGTGCTGCAAAAACGCTGAGCCGCCTTGACCATGGTGTACACAGGCCGGTTTGCGCCTTCGCCAACCGGCCTTTTGCATGCGGGATCGCTGGTGGCTGCGCTGGCCAGTTGGCTGGATGCCCGAGCACATGGTGGCCAATGGGTCGTTCGAATCGAAGATGTGGACACCCCGCGCTGTATCGAAGGGGCCGACCAAGCGCTTTTGCGCCAATTGGCAATTTGTGGCCTGCTGCCAGATGGCCCGGTGATTTGGCAAAGCCAGCGCCAACTCGCCTATGGCTTGGCCTTGCAAAAATTGATCGATCAGGGCTGGGTCTACCCTTGTGGCTGCTCGCGCAAAGACATCGAAAACGCCCAGCCCCAGACCCCATTACTGGCGCGTCATGCCTTGGCCGTCTACCCAGGCACTTGCCGTGCAGGGCTGAACGGCAAACCCGCCAGGGCCTGGCGATTGAATGTGCAAGCCGTTCAAGCGGCCTTGCAATTGCCTGAGCTCACCACTTGGCACGACCGACGTTTGGGGCCCCAACAGCAAAAAGTGGCGGTCGACGTGGGTGATTTTGTGCTGCGCCGCGCCGATGGCCTGTGGGCCTACCAATTGGCGGTGGTGGTGGATGATGCCGCGCAAAACATCAGCCATGTGGTGCGCGGCGAGGACTTGGCTGACAACACGCCACGGCAAATCATTTTGCAAAAAGCCTTGGGTTTGAGTACCCCCACTTATTTGCATACCCCCTTGGTCTTGGGCTCGAACGGCGAAAAACTCAGCAAGCAAAACGGGGCCACGCCCTTGGACCTCAGCGACCCGCTGGCCGCGTTAAACGCTGCCGCCCAAGCCTTGGGCTTGCCCGCCCAATCGGGTGACATTGCCACCGCCCTCGCCGTCTGGACGCGTGCTTGGCCTCAGGCTCTGGCCCTGCCCGCCTACAATCCCTGACCATGATTGAGAACACCCCGAGCGAGGGCAAAAAGCCCTCTGGCATTCCCGCCGATGTGCCCTTTTTACGCACCGTCAAAAGCTATGTCTTGCGCGCAGGACGCACCACCCTGGGCCAAGCCAAAGCCTATGAACTTTATGGCCCTGCCCATTTATTGAACTACCAACCGCAAGCGCTGGATGCGGCTGCTGCTTTTGGCCGCCCAGCGCCTTTGATTCTTGAAATCGGATTTGGCATGGGCGAAGCCACCGCCCACATTGCCAAGGTGCGACCCGAAGACAACTTTTTGTGCTGCGAAGTCCACGAAGCGGGTGTGGGGGCATTGCTCAAGCGCATTGGTGAGCAAGACATTCACAACATCCGCATCCTGCGCCACGATGCGGTGGAAGTCATCGACCACATGCTGCCTGAAGGTTCTTTGGACGGCGTGCATATTTTCTTTCCTGACCCTTGGCACAAAACCAAGCACCACAAACGCCGCTTGATTCAAACCGAGCTGGTGAACAAGCTGGCACGCCGACTCAAGCCCGGGGGCTATTTGCACTGCGCCACCGATTGGCAACCTTATGCCGAACAAATGATGGAAGTCATCAGTGCCGAGCCCTTGCTGCGCAACACCGCTGATGCCAGCCAGGGCGGCTACGAGCTGAAGCCCGACTATCGACCCCTGACCAAATTTGAAAATCGGGGCTTGAAGCTGGGACATGGCGTGTGGGATCTGGTGTTTCAGCGCGCCTGACCTGATGCGCTTGCCATGACCCGCCAGACCCCTGCGGTTCAGCTGCCCATGCGCTTGGGCGTGAGCGCCAGTGTGGTCGCGGTGCCCGCAGGGGCCAGCCCCCCCGTGCTTGATTTTTTGTGTGCGCGCATGCCCGGTATCTCGCGCGATGAATGGGCAGAACGCTTGCAGCAAGGTCTTGTTTTGCAAGAAAACGGGCAAGCCGTGCGGCCCGAGCACACCTGCCAGCCGGGCCAGCGCCTTTACTACTACCGCCACTTGGCGCAAGAGCCCACCTTGCCCGAGCAGGCCCGTGTGGTGTTTGAAGATGAACACCTGCTGGTGGCCGACAAGCCGCACTTCATGCCCGTGACACCCTCGGGTCGGTACGTGCAGCAAAGTTTGCTGGTGCAACTCAAGCGCCTGACGAGTTGTGCCGAGTTGGTGCCCTTGCACCGCATTGACCGCGAAACCGCGGGCTTGGTGATGTTTGGCAAACGCTTGTCAGAGCGCGATGCGTACCACGCCTTGTTCAGGGACAAAACCATCCACAAGCGCTACCATGCGGTTGCCGCTTGGCGAGCCGATTTGCAGCTGCCTTGCGTCCACGCCAGCCGCATGGTGCCGGGCGAACCGTTTTTCAAAAGCCAAGAAGTGGCTGGCCCGCCCAACAGCGAAACCCGCATTCAACTGCTCGCGCAAAAGGGCTCACGGGCCTTGTACCAACTGGAGCCCGTCACCGGCAAGCGTCACCAGTTGCGGGTGCACATGATGTCGCTGGGCTTGCCCATCGAAGGCGACCAGTTTTATCCCGAGGTGTTGCGCAGGCCGGACGAACCCGAAGATTTCAGTCAGCCCTTGCAGTTGTTGGCGCACTCGGTGCAGTTCACCGACCCGCACACGGGCCAAGCACGTGAGTTTCAAAGTCAGCTTGAATTGCGGCTGTGATCAGACCTTGCCTCAGCTTGGCCTGATCACACCCCACTCCATCCAAAGCATGTGCGGCTTTCAGAGCTTCTCAGTCACCCAAGCCTGAACGCTGGCCATGGCCGCGGGCAAGGCCGCCGCATCGGTGCCGCCAGCCATGGCCATGTCGGGCTTGCCGCCGCCTTTGCCACCCACTTGGCCGGCCACAAAGTTGGCCAACTCACCCGCCTTGACTTTGCCCGTGCTGTCTGCTGTGACACCCGCGGCAATTTGCACTTTGCCCCCGTCCACGGCGGTGAGCACAATCACGGCGGCCGTTTTCAGTTTGTCTTTGAGTTTGTCCATGGTGTCGCGCAAGGTCTTGGCGTCGGCCCCTTCAAGCTGCGCCACCAACAACTTGATGCCTTTGATGTCCACCGCTTGAGTCAACAACTCGTCGCCCTGGGCTGAAGCCAACTTGCCTTTGGCAGTGGCCAGCTCTTTTTCAAGCGCTTTGACTTGCTCCAACACTTGGGCAATGCGCTGGTTCAGTTCAGCGGGTTGCGCCTTCAAGGTCCCAGCGGCTTGGGTCACGGTGTCTTCCAGCGACTGCAAGTAGGCCAAGGCATTGGCACCGGTCACGGCCTCGATGCGGCGCACGCCTGCAGCCACACCGCCTTCGGCCACGATTTTGAACAAACCAATGTCCCCCGTGGCTTTGACGTGGGTACCACCGCACAGTTCACGGCTCGAGCCGATGTCCAGCACGCGCACGGTCTCGCCGTATTTTTCGCCAAACAACATCATGGCGCCGGTTTTCTGGGCGCTTTCAATGTCCATGACACGCGCCTGTGCGGCGGCATTGGCCAAAATTTCAGCGTTGACTTGGGCTTCAATTTGTCGAATCTCGGCATCGGTCACAGGGGCGTTGTGCGCAAAGTCAAAACGGGTGCGATCGGCATTCACCAAGCTGCCTTTTTGCTGCACATGTGCGCCCAAGACTTCGCGCAGGGCTTTGTGCATCAAGTGGGTGGCGCTGTGGTTGCGCACGGTGGCGGCGCGTGCAGCGGTGTCCACTTGGGCTTGAACGGCATCGCCCACTTTCAGGCTGCCGGAAGTCAATTCACCGTGGTGACCAAACACATCGGACTTGATCTTGAGTGTGTCGGCCACCGCAAACTGAGCGGTGGCGCTTTGCAGCAGGCCTTGGTCGCCGACCTGTCCGCCCGCCTCGGCATAAAACGGCGTGGTGTCCAACACCACCACCCCCGATTGACCGGCCTTCAGTGCGTTGACTGAAACGCCCTCGGCGTACAAGGCCAGCACTTTGGCGCTGGCCGCCAGATCGGTGTAGCCCACAAACGCGTTGCCAGCGCCGGCGTAGTCGAGCGCCTTGTCCGACTTGAACTTGCCGGCCGCACGGGCTTGGGCTTTTTGCTTTTCCATGGCAACTGCAAAGCCGGCTTCGTCCACGCTCAAACCGCGCTCGCGGCAGACATCGGCCGACAAATCCAGCGGAAAGCCATAGGTGTCGTGCAGCTTGAAAGCCACTTCACCGGGCAACACTTTGACGCCACCCTCCAGAGCGGCATCCAAGATTTGCATGCCGCTTTGCAGCGTCTCAAAAAAGCGCTCTTCTTCGACGCGCAACACATCGGCAATGCGCTCGGCCTGATCGGCCATGTTGGGGTAAGCCGCGCCCATGAGCTTCACCAAATCGGGCACCAGCTTGTGGAAAAACGGCGTCTTTTGGCCCAGCAAATAACCATGGCGAATGGCACGGCGAATGATGCGGCGCTGCACATAGCCGCGGCCTTCGTTGCTGGGCACCACGCCGTCGCTCACCAAAAAGGCGGTGGCGCGGATGTGGTCGGCGATCACGCGCAGAGACTTGTTGTTCAAGTCGGCACAACCGGTTTCGCGGGCGGCGGCTTTGATCAGCGCGTCAAAAATATCGATCTCATAGTTGCTGTGCACGTGCTGCAAGATCGCAGCCAAGCGCTCCAGGCCCATACCCGTGTCCACGCAAGGTGCGGGCAGCGGCGTGACGGCACCGGTCTCGTCCATGTTGAACTGCATGAACACGTTGTTCCAGATTTCGATGAAGCGATCGCCGTCTTCATCGGGGCTGCCGGGTGGGCCGCCAGGAATGTGCGCGCCGTGGTCATAAAAGATTTCGGAGCAAGGGCCGCATGGGCCGGTGTCGGCCATCATCCAAAAGTTGTCACTCTTGTAACGGCCACCCTTGTTGTCGCCGATGCGGATGATGCGGTTTTCTGCCTTGATGCGCTCAGGCGTCCAGCCGGCTTTGACGAAAATGTTTTCCCAAATGGCATGGGCTTCGTCGTCTTCCATGTACACCGTGGCGTACAGCTTGTCGGCAGGCAGTTTGTAGACCTGGGTCAGCAGCTCCCATGCCCACTCCAGCGACTCGCGCTTGAAGTAGTCGCCAAAAGACCAATTGCCCAGCATCTCGAAAAACGTGTGGTGGCGAGCGGTGTAACCCACGTTTTCCAAGTCGTTGTGCTTGCCGCCCGCGCGCAAACAGGCTTGCACCGAAGCGGCACGCACATAAGAACGCTTGTCTGTGCCCAGAAAAACATCTTTGAACTGCACCATGCCCGAGTTGGTGAACATCAAGGTGGGGTCATTGCCCGGCACCAAGGGGCTGGAGGCCACCACGGTATGGCCCTTGGACTCAAAAAAGTCCAAGAAGGATTTGCGGATGTCGGCAACGGAAAAAACGGGTTGGCTCATGGTGTTCTTAGCTGGAGATGCAACCGGCCATTATAAGTTTGCCCCCAGCGTCAGTTGTCTGGGTGACAGTGCGCCCAAGTCATCTGCGTTATGGTGCTGAAGATGGCACAATTTATTTAACAGCTTAAATAATTTCGGAGACCCCATGGACATGAAAACTTCCCCCCTCGCCTTGCTGAAAGACCCCTCGCTTTTCAAAACCGATGCCTTGATCAACGGCCAATGGGTCGCTGGCAGCCAACGCTTTGAAGTCAGTGACCCTGCAACAGGATTGGCCTTGGCGCAGGTGGCCAATTTGGGCGCCGCCGAAGCCGAAGCCGCCATTGCCGCTGCCAACGCCGCATGGCCCGCTTGGAAAGCCAAAACCGCCAAAGAGCGCAGCATCATCTTGCGCAAATGGTTTGACCTGCTGATCGCCAACAGCGAAGACTTGGCCCGCTTGATGACTGCAGAAAACGGCAAGCCGATCGCCGAATCGCGTGGCGAAGTGGCCTATGGCGCCAGTTTTGTGGAGTGGTTTGCCGAAGAAGCCAAACGCGTGAATGGCGAAACGCTGCCCCAGTTCGACAACAACCGCCGCCTGCTGGTGCTCAAGCAGCCCATTGGCGTGTGCGCGGCCATCACGCCTTGGAACTTTCCGCTGGCCATGATCACCCGCAAAGTGGCGCCCGCCTTGGCCGCCGGCTGCCCCGTGGTCATCAAGCCCGCCGAGCAAACCCCGCTCACCGCCTTGGCCGCCGCCGAGTTGGCACTGCGCGCGGGCATTCCGGCTGGCGTGCTCAACATCATCACTGCCGATGGACCGCAAAGCATCGCCATTGGCAAGGTGCTCTGCGCCAGCGATGTGGTGCGCCACATCAGCTTCACCGGCTCAACCGAAGTGGGCCGCATCTTGATGGCCCAGTCGGCGCCCACGGTGAAAAAAATGTCACTCGAGTTGGGCGGCAACGCGCCATTCATCGTGTTTGAAGACGCAGATATCGACAGCGCGGTGGAAGGTGCGTTTGCCAGCAAATACCGCAACGCCGGCCAAACCTGCGTGTGCTCCAACCGGTTTTATGTGCAGGAATCGGTGTACGAAGAATTCGCCACCAAATTTGCGGCCAAGGTCAAAACAGCCAAAGTGGGCAACGGCTTTGCCGATGGCGTGAACCAAGGCCCGCTGATCGAGCCCTCGGCCGTCGAAAAAGTCGAGCGCCATGTGAGCGATGCCATCGCCAAAGGCGGTCGGGTGCTGACGGGCGGTCACCGCTTGGACGGCCAGTTCTTTGAGCCCACCGTCATCGCCGACGCCACCGCCGACATGGTGTGCGCACGCGAAGAAACCTTTGGCCCATTTGCGCCCATCTTCAAATTCAAGACCGAACAAGAAGCCATTGCGGCGGCCAACAACACCGAGTTTGGTCTGGCCAGCTACTTCTACAGCCGCGATGTGGGCCGCATTTTCCGTGTCAGCGAAGCGCTGGAGTACGGCATGGTGGGCATCAACGTGGGCATTTTGGCCACCGAACACGTGCCGTTTGGCGGCGTCAAACAATCGGGCCTGGGCCGCGAAGGCTCGCACCACGGCATGGACGACTATGTAGAAATCAAATACCTCTGCGTGGGCGACATCCTCAAGTAAACTACCCAGCTTCGCGGGTGTCGTTCAATGGTAGGACTCTTGCTTCCCAAGCAAATAACGTGGGTTCGATTCCCATCACCCGCTCCACATGCGCCCACAGCCCCGCTCAGGGGCTGACTTGTTTCTCAACGGCTGCGCTCTACCGCCGCATGCCATGCCGCCAATTGCGCTTCGGCTTGGTCGCGGCTGCACTGGGGCTCAAACACCCGATCAACCGCCAATCGCTCTTTGAGTTGTGTGGACGCGCTGAACACGCCCACCTGCAAGCCCGCCAACAAAGCGGCACCCAAGGCCGTGGTTTCGGTGGTTTTGGGGCGCACCACCGGCAGCCCCATCAAATCGGCTTGCATTTGCATGAGGAGGTTGTTGGCGCAGGCCCCACCATCCACCCTGAGCGCACTCACTTTCAAGCCCTCGTGCTGCGCGGCATCGCGTTGCATGGCTTGCAACAACACGGTGCTTTGCAAGGCGATGCTCTCCAGCGCCGCACGCGCAATGTGGGCCACGGTGCTGCCCCGCGTCAGCCCCTGGATGCTGCCCCGCACATGCGGTAACCAATAGGGCGCGCCCAAACCGGCAAAGGCCGGCACCAGCACCACGCCATCGCTGTGAGGTACGCTGGCCGCCAGGGCTTCGACTTCGTGGCTGTGGGCAATGGCCTTGAGCCCATCGCGCAACCATTGCACCACCGCGCCCCCGATGAACACACTGCCCTCCAGCGCATACACCGGCGCGGCTTGGGGGTAGGGTTGTGCGGCACAAGTGGTGATCAAACCATTGGCACTGGTCGGGGCCATGTGGCCGGTGTGCATGAGCATGAAGCATCCGGTGCCGTAGGTGTTTTTGACATCACCGGGCTGCAAACACGCTTGCCCCAACAAGGCCGACTGTTGGTCGCCGGCCACCCCGCCAATCTGCAGCGCCGCCTCACCTCGGCCCAACAAACCGGGCGTGACTTGACCAAAATCGGCCACCGAGGGCAACACCTCAGGCAAAACGCTGCGCGGTATGTCCAAGAGGCTGAGCAACGCATCGTCCCATTGCCCGGTGTGAATGTTCAGCATCAAGGTGCGGCTGGCGTTGCTGACATCGGTCACGTGCCGTTGCCCGCCTGTGAGTTGCCAAATCAGCCACGTGTCGATGGTGCCAAAGGCCAACTCACCCGCTTCGGCCAAGGCCCTTGCGCCGGGCACGTTGTCAAGCAACCAGCGCAGCTTGGTGCCCGAAAAATAGGGGTCCAAACGCAAACCGGTTTTGGCCTGCACCCCCTCTTCCGCGCCTTGCTCTTTGAGTTGCACACAAAGAGGCTCGGTGCGGCGGTCTTGCCAGACGATGGCGTTGTGCAGCGGCTGGCCTGTCCGGCGGTGCCACAAGACGGTGGTTTCACGTTGGTTGGTGATGCCCACGGCGCGGATGTCGCTGGGACTCAGGCCGCCCTCGGTGAGTGCACGCCGTGCAGTGTCTAACTGGCTCTGCCAGATGGCCATGGGATCGTGTTCGACCCAACCCGGCTGGGGATAGATCTGCGGAAACTCTTGCTGCGCCATGCTGTGCACCGAGCCGTCTTCGCGAAAGACGATGGCCCTTGAACTGGTGGTGCCTTGGTCCAATGCCAAAAGATAAGCGCGTGAATCGGCTGGGCTCATGTCAACACTTCTTTCAATCAAATTGCGGTCGAAATTAAAGGCAGGATGGCGATCAAGCCGAAGATGCCACCACGCTGTGCACATCCCAGTCTCTGAGCAAACGCTCAAAGGCCGCATCGGGTGGGGTGTCGGTGAACACGGTGTGCACCGCTTTGATGGGCGCCATCTCAATCATGGCGGGACGGCCCCATTTGCTGGCATCGGCGACCAACCAAACTTGCCGCGACTGCTCGACGATGGCCCGTGCCACCATCACCTCGCGCATGTCAAAGTCGCGCAGCGCGCCGTCGCTGTCGATGCCACTGATGCCGATCAAGCCAATGTCCACTTTGAACTGCCGAATGAAGGACAGCGCCGACTCGCCCACCACGCCCAAGTCTTCGTGGCGCACCGTTCCGCCGGCCACGACCACCTCACACTGGGGGTTGGCGCTCAAGATGCGGGCCACGTGCAAATTGTTGGTGATCACACGAAGGTCTTGGTGGTGCAAAAGCTCGTGCGCCACCGCTTCGACAGTGGTGCCAATGTTCATAAACAGGCTGGTGCCCGGCGCAATGGCCGCAGCCACGGTGCGGGCGATGCGTTGCTTGGCTTCGGCATGGGTGCGCTGCCGCTCGGCGTAAGCCGTGTTGCGGCTGCTGCTGTCGATGACCCGCACACCGCCATGAAAACGCTCAATGACCCCGGCCTCGCTCAGGCGGGAAATATCCCGGCGTATGGTCTGCAAGGTGGTCTGAAACTGTTCGGCCAGCGCCTCTGTTTTTAAGCTGCCCTGCTCGCGCACGGTCTTCAGCATCGCCAGTTGTCGGGGATTCAATGCCATGGTCATGGTGCCTTTGTACAGGGTCTACCCCGCCCTATCATTAGGGATTGCGAGCATACGCGATTGTGTTCTTTACAAGGTATAAATACATAAACGAACAATAACGAACATTATTCGAAATTATATTTTCACTTAAATGACGCGAAAAAGTCTTCTTTTGTGGGCCAGCAGCCTGCCACAACCCATCGCCGATGTGCTGGTGATCGGGGGTGGCGCGACGGGTTTGGGCGTCGCAGTGCAAGCCGCATTAGAAGGTCGTCAGGTGGTCTTGTTGGAGGGCCGAGACTTTGCCTCTGGCACTTCCTCACGCTCAACCAAACTCTTGCACGGCGGCGTTCGCTATTTGGCGCAAGGGCGTCTGGCTTTGGTCCGCGAGGCCTTGCGCGAGCGTGGCACCTTGCTGCGTTTGGCGCCGCACTTGGCGCAACCCCTGCCCTTTGTCGTGGCGCAAAAACACTGGGGGTCTTGGTTGATCACCAGCATTGGACTGAAGCTGTATGGCGCCCTGGCTGGGCGCTTGGGCTTGGGCAGCACCGACCTTTTGGGCGCCCAGACCCTGCGCGCCCTGATGCCCAAGCTGCCCGATGCCGTTGCCGGTGTGCGCTATTGGGATGGCCAATTTGAAGATGCGCGATTGGCATTGGCGCTGGCCAGAACCGCTGAAACAGCCGGCGCTGCCGTGCGCAACCACAGCCGTGTGACCGGCCTCGAAAAACATGGCGACATTTGGCATGTCAGCGTGCAAGACGCCTTGAGTGGCGAGCGCGTGACACTGCTCAGCCGCTGCGTCGTCAACGCCGCCGGGGTGTGGATTGACACCTTGCGACAACAAGCGTTGGCCACTTCAGACCGAAGTGCTGCGCCAGGGGCAAATCCAAGTGCGGGCCCCGCACAGCGTCACATCCCCCCCTTGGTTCGACCCAGCCAAGGTGTGCATTGGGTGGTGGACCGTGAAACCTTTCCACTGAAAGAAGCGGTGCTGGTGCCCAAAACCAGCGATGGACGCGTCTTGTTTGCGCTGCCTTGGTTGGGCGCCACCTTGATTGGCACCACCGACACGCCCCGCAACGATGCCCCCATCGAGCCCCAAGCCACTGCCGAGGAATTGCACTTTTTGTTTGAGCAAACACGCATCAGTCTGGGCGTGACCTTGCGCCCAGAAGATGTGCGCAGCGTGTGGGTGGGCTTGCGCCCCTTGGTGAACTCACACCCCGAACACACCAGTGCCGAAGTGTCGCGTGAGCATGTGATCCAGCGCGATGCGCCGGGCTTTGTCACCATCACCGGGGGCAAATGGACCACCTACCGCGCCATGGCCGAAGACTTGATGCAGACCTTGGTCAGCGCCGGGGATTTGCCCAACGCCCCCAACACCGTGCGCACCGATCAACACCGACTGCACGGCTACACCCCCAACGCCCCCATCACCGGGCTACAACAAGCGCCCGGCCTGCACCTCTTGGGCAGCGATGCGGCGGAAGTCGCACGGCTTCCCGGCCATGATTGCCCCCTCGGACTGGGCTTGACCGAGTCGCTGGTGCGATACAGCGCACGACACGAATGGGCCATCACAGTGGAAGATATGCTGGCGCGTCGTTGGCGTGTGCTGTTTTTAGATGCGCGGTTGGCACAAAAAATGGCCCCGCGCGTGGCCGATATCCTGCGTGAAGAAACCGGTATCGACCCCCAGCTCAACGCTTTCCTTTCGCTCAGCGAACAATACATTCTGAAAAGTACGGAGACACCTTGTGACTAAATCGAACGCTGTTCGTTACGGCATCATTGGCTGCGGCATGATGGGACAAGAACACTTGCGCAACATCGCCTTGTTGCCCGGTGCCAGCGTGACTTGCATTTTTGAACCCGACGACGGCATGGCCGCCAGCAGCTTGGCCTTGGCACCCGGTGCCCGGCGGGTCGGCAGCTTGGCCGCGGTGGTGACCGCCGCCGATGTGGATTGCCTCTTGATCGCCAGCCCCAATTTCCGACACGCCGACCAGCTGCGTGAAATTGCCGCCCTGCGTCCGCTGCCGGTTTTGCTCGAAAAACCCGCCTGCACCCACTTGCAAGATGTGCGAGAACTCGCCGCCTTGGGCCAAGCCTACCCTGCACCCATTTGGGTCGCCATGGAGTACCGCTACATGCCGCCCGTGGCCCGCTTGAGCGAAGAGGTGCACCACGCGCAACACATCGGCCCGATGAAAATGTTGTCCATTCGAGAACACCGCTTTCCGTTTTTGGTCAAGGTCGGCGATTGGAACCGTTTCAACCGCTACACCGGGGGCACCTTGGTCGAAAAATGCTGCCACTTTTTTGACCTGATGCGCCACATGACCCGCAGTGAACCGGTCCGGGTGTTTGCCTCGGCCTCGGCCGACCACAACCACTTGGACGAGCGCTATCCCGATGGCACCCCCGATATTTTGGACAACGCCTATGTGATCGTCGACTTTGCCAGCGGACAACGGGCCATGCTGGAGTTGTGCATGTTTGCCGAAGGCGCTCGCTACCAAGAAGAAATTTCGGTGGTGGGCCCACGCGGCAAAGCCGAATGCTTCGTGCCCGGCCCCGGTCGTTTCTGGCCTGCCCACTTGGGTGCAGCGCCGGTGCCCAAAGTGGTCATCAGCCCGCGCGAGCCGAAGGGGCCCTGGGAGTTGGATGTGCCGGTGGAACCGGTGGCGTTGGCCGCTGGCGACCACAACGGCTCCACGCTGTACCAGCACCAACGCTTCAACGCGGTGGTGCGCGGAGAAGGCCAAGTTGAAGTCAGTCTGAACGACGGCTTGGCGGCGGTGATGATGGGCTTGGCAGCCCAAGAATCGGCGCGCACCGGGCAAGCCATCAGTTTGCGGGAAGGCGACTACGCGCTCACCCCTCTCCGCGCCTGACCCCCATGACCTTACAGCACTTGTCTCAAAAACTCTGCGGCGCGTTGCCAGTCCAACGCCGTCATGGCATGCCCGCCGCTGCGGCTTTGCCATCGCAAACGCTCGGGCATGGCTTGCCAAGCGGGTTGCAAGTGCTCAAACATGGCCCGCGTGCCTTGGGGATTGGCCCACAGGTCGTCCTCGGCCTGCAAAAGACACAAGCCGCGCAGAGCCAAAGCACGCAAGCTTTCAGCAGGCCAATCGGTTTGCGCCAAGTGGGCTTGGTGTCGGGCCTCTTGCGCTTGGGGCGACAACCAATGCGGAAAGCGCAAGGCCAATTCGGCCAAACTTTCGGCGCCAGGTGGCGCGGGATGCAAACGACTCACACCGCCCGTTCCCGAATTGTGCGACACCAAGGCTTGAATTCGGGCGTCGCCAACAGCTGCGGCCATGGCCGCTTTGCCACCACGGGAGTGGCCGATCACCGCGATCTTGGGCGACGGCAACACCTTCTCCAAAGCCGAGACGCTGTAGCGAATGCCCCAAGCCCAAACGGCGATTGCCGACCACGGCACTTCGGGCCAATGGCGATGCACCGGACCGCCACGCAAGGCATCAGGCCCGTCCCAGGCCAAGCCCACGCGATCAAACCAACTGAGCGCCACACCATTCCCCAACACACTGTCTATGGCGGCATCGTTGATAACTTGGGGCCAACAACCATCTGGGCTCAACAGGGTGATACCTGTCGATGGCTGCAGGGGCTCGGCTCGGTACAACAACCAAGAAACCCAGGCGGGATGCCCCACGCTCACCTGCCAGACCTGCACACGGTGGTTGGCACCTTGCCACTGGTGGGCCAACACCACATCACAGGGGTCGTCATGGGGGGGCTGAGGGCCAAACAAGGCCTCCATGCCCTCGCCGTGGGGCACCGAAGGCCTCGAAAAATGGGTCGAATCATTCATCATTCGTACAAACGATAGTTGTTTTTTTCAGAGCTTGCTCTACATTTTGTTTCATCACCACAACCGGAGACTTTTTATGAAATCCATTCACATCAAATCCCTCGCTTTGGCTTTGGGCATTTCAGCCTTGGCCCCCTTGGTCATGGCCGGCGAAGTGCGTGTCATGTGCTACCAAGACGGCGTGGAGTGCGACGTCACGGCAGAACTGGCCAAGCGTTTCGAAGCTGCCAATCCAGGCACCAAAATCATCATCGACACCGTACCCTACAAAACGGTGGTTGAGCAATTGCCCGTGCAATTGGCTGCTGGTCAAGGCCCTGACATCGCCCGTGTGACCGACTTGGGCGGTTTGTCCAAGTTTTACTTGGACATCTCCAAAGACCTGAAAAACCGAAAATATTTTGACGACAACTTTGGCGCCACGGCCCCTTGGTTGCGTCCAGCGGCCAACGACAAAGGCGTCTACGGCTTCATGTCTCAGCTGACCATGACCGGCCCCTTTGTTAACAAAACTTTGTTTGAACAAGCCAAAGTGCCGATGCCAGGGGCCAAAGCCACTTGGGACCAATGGGTGGCCGCTTCGCGCCAAGTGGCCAAAGCCACTCAAACCAAAGCCGCCATTGCGTGGGACCGTTCGGGACACCGTTTTGCAGGCCCCGCCATCAGTTATGGTGCGAAAATTTTTGATGCCAAAGGAGAGCCCATCATCGATGCAGGCTACAAAACTGCGGTCAACAAGTTTGTTGATTGGCACAAAGATGGCACCATGATGCGCGAAGTTTGGGCAGGCTCGGGCGGCTCGACCTATGCCTCTTCCATCGACGAATTCATCAACGGCAACGTGGTGATGGTGTTGGCAGGCAGCTGGCAAATCGGCAACTTGCAAAAGAAGGTCGGCACCAATTTTGACTGGGTGGCCGTGCCTAACCCATGCGGCCCAGCCGCTTGCTCGGGCATTCCTGGCGGCGCCGCTTGGGTGGCCTTGAAGACCAGCAAGTCGCCCAAAGAAACCGCCGCCTTCTTGGAATTCATGGCTTCTGAATCGGCTTACGCCGAGTTCACCGCGCGCACCAACAACATTCCTGCGCATGCTGGTTTGGCTAAAAAAGGCGTCAACTACACCAGCGCTGACCCCGCGTCCAAAGCCGCTTTGGGCATCTTCAGTGCAGGCGTGAGCACACTGGCACCCACGGCCTACCAGTTCCAAGGGTTCAAGTTCAACCGCGCCATCATGTTGCCCACGGTCACTCGCGTGACGCAGGCCATTGTGGGTGAGATGAACACCGACGAAGCCGTGAGCAAAATCAGCGCCGACATGAAAGACGCGATCCAGCAAGCCCAGAAGTGATGGCCGTCTAGGCTCAGCCCAGGCTTGGGCTGAACCCCAGGGGCATCCCACGGGATGCCCCCTTTTTTTCAAATCCCCTTGGGGCGCTCGCCGACACGACGAAAGTGGTCCATGACCTTTCTTGCTTATTTCTTCAACTTACTCGAGCCCGTGTTTCGGTTGGGCCAAAGGGTTCTGGGCATCCATCGCCTGGGCTGGCTGTTTGTCGCGCCCAACCTCGTCGTGTTTGGCTTGTTTTGTTTTCTGCCCATCGTCATCAACGTGGTCTACGCCACCACAGGCGGTGTCAACCTGATGCCTTGGACGCGCCCCTATACGGGCACTGAAAATTTTCAAATTTTGTTTGAATGCGGCAACTACACCGATTTGTCCACCTGCCGCAAAGACATCTTCTGGCGGGCCATGGGCAACACCCTCAAGTTCAGCTTGATTCAAGTGGGCTTGATGGTTTTCTTTGCCCTCATCACCGCCTTGGTGCTCAACCGAAAAATCATCGGCCGAGGCTTCTGGCGTGGCGTCTTCTTTTACCCCGTGTTGTTGTCCCCTGTCGTCGTCGCGCTGATCTGGAAATGGCTGCTGCAAAGCCAAGGCGCGTTCAACGCCGGACTGATCGCGATGGACAGCCCCCCCATTGAATGGCTCACCGATGCTGGATGGGCGTTTTTCTGGGCCGTGTTTGTTTCTATTTGGGCGCACATGGGCTTCTACACTTTGATTCTTTTGGCCGGTCTGCAAGCCATTCCCAAAGACCTCTATGAAGCCGCAGAAATGGACCGTGCCTCGCCCTGGCGCACGCTGACACGCATCACCCTGCCCTTGCTGCTGCCCAATTTGGTGGTGGTGCTGGTGTTGGCGGCGATCCGCGCGGTGCAGGTGTTCGACGAGGTCTTTGTGCTAACGGGTGGCGGCCCGGGTTCGGCCACCACATTCATCGTGCAATTCATCTACCAAACCGGTTTTGCCGAGCAAATTCATTTGTACGGACTGGCCGCCGCAGCTTCCCTGGCACTGGCTCTTTTCTTGATTTTGCTGACGTTGGCGCAACTGCGTTTGACACGTGCGAACGAACTTGGACAAAAGGCACGTTGACATGACCTCGCTGAACTTTCTATTCAAAACCCGAGGGGTGCGCCGACTGCATTGGACCGACAGCGTCAGCTACCTGTACTTGGTCGTGGGCTTGTTCACGATGTTTGCGCCCGTGGTCTGGTTGGTCATGTCGTCGTTTAAAACCGAAGCCGCGATTGCCCAATTTCCGCCCAGCTTTTTGCCTTACAGCCAAAAATCAATTTCTGTCCCGGGACACGACAAGCCACTGCCCTTGTTCAAAGTCACGATGGAAGATGGCAGCCAGCGCGAGATGGTGCAAATCAACCGCATCGGCATCAAAGCCAATATGGTCGATCCGGCTGCGCCTGAAGAACGCATCTCGGTCAACATCAACCAACGCCAGCCGGTGAACGAATTGAAGTGGGCGTGGAACAACTACACCGACCTCTTCGACAAATTCAGCTTTGGCACCTATTTGTGGAACAGCGTGTTCATCACGGTGGTGGCCACGGCCTTGACTTTGTTGTTCAACTCGATGGCGGCATTTGCCCTGTCCAAATACCGATTCAAAGGACAAAAGGCCGTCTTTCTGCTGATCATCGCCACCCTGATGATTCCGCCCACCATCATTTTGGTGCCGGTGTTTTTGGTCATCAACCAAGTCGGCTTGCTGAACAGCTTGTGGGGCGTGATCTTGCCTGCCGTGGCCACGCCCACCGGGGTGTTTTTATTGCGGCAATACATGCTGACCATTCCCGACGAATTGCTGGAGGCCGCTCGCATGGACCACGCCAGCGAATGGCGCATTTACTGGCGCATCGTGTTGCCTTTGTCGGCGCCCGCCTTGGCGGTATTGGCTATTTTCTCGGTCATGTGGCGCTGGAATGACTTTTTGCTGCCCTTGATCGTGCTGTCGCAAAACGAGTTTTTCACACTGCAATTGGCTTTGAATTCATTCCAAGGAGAGCTCAACACCCAATGGCATTACTTGCTGGCCATGACCGTCATCACCTTGCTCCCGGTCACCTTGGTTTTTGCCTTTCTCCAACGCTACATCACCACAGGCATTGCCGGTGCCGGTGTCAAGTAACCCCCTTTTCGATTGGACCCTCGCGTGTCGACTCTCTCTCTTCAATCCATACACAAGCAATTTGAGCAAACGCCCGTCATTCATGGCGTTGATCTCGAGGTTAAAAACGGCGAATTCGTGGTTTTTGTAGGCCCATCGGGCTGCGGCAAGTCCACCTTGTTGCGCATGATTGCGGGCCTGGACGAGCCCACCAGCGGACGCATCTTGATCGACGGCGAAGAGGTCAACGCCATCGGCGCAGCGGACCGGGGCTGCGCCATGGTGTTTCAGTCGTATGCACTCTATCCGCACATGACGGTCTACGCCAACATGGCCTTTGGCCTTGAAAACGCCAAAGTTCCAAAAGCCGAGATCGAACAAAAAGTCCAAGAAGCGGCCGCCCTGTTGCGCTTGGACACGCTGCTGCAACGCCGCCCAACCCAACTCTCGGGGGGGCAACGTCAGCGTGTTGCGATTGGCCGTGCCATTGTGCGAAACCCCAAAATCTTTTTGTTCGATGAACCCTTGTCTAACTTAGACGCCGAGCTCCGGGTTTCGATGCGCACCGAATTGCGCGAGTTGCACCAGCGCCTCGAGTCCACCATGATTTACGTCACCCACGACCAAGTGGAAGCCATGACCATGGCCGACAAAATTGTGGTGTTGCGCGCGGGCAAGGTCGAACAGGTGGGCAGCCCAGAGGCGCTGTATCAACGCCCTTGCAACACCTTTGTGGCCGGTTTCATTGGCAGCCCGCGCATGAACTTTCTGCCTTTCGCGGCGCTGAGTGCAGCCAGTGGCCTCACCCATGGCCTGCCCGACCAAACCGACCAAGTGGGCATTCGCCCTGAGCACTGGCAATTGTGCGAGGCAGGACAAGGCGTCGGCGTTGAAGTCACGGCCTCCGAGTACATGGGGTCACAGCGTTTGGTGCAAGCCCGTTTGGGGCAAGACCATCGCTTGGAAATTTTGCTCAGCGGTGAGCACCACATCCAGACCGGCCAAACCTTGCATGTGCGGGTCGATCGCCCGCACATCCATGCCTTCGACCAGCAGGGCCAGCGCATCGAAGGCTCGGCCGCATGAAGCCCATTGAAGCCGTCTCATGGGTCATTCACCCCCAAGCCGAAGTCGCTGACGCACATGCTGACTTGACCGATGGCGGTCAGTTGCGGGTGGTGTTTTTGTCGCCAACCCTGGCCCGCATGAGCTGGGTCCCCCGCACAGGCTTTCGTGAGCCGCGCACCTGGTCGATTGCGCCAGAGGGCCACGGCGATGTGCCTTGGGAGGGCCGCGCCCGAGACAGCCTGGCGGGCTTTGAGCGCCCACCCCTCCAAGTCGACGGCGAGTACTTGGGCACCGAGCGCCTGCGGGTTCGGCTGACGGCGGGTCGTGGTGGCGCCGTTCGCGCCATCTGGTCCGATCCCAGCAGCCAATCGGTGCTGATGGAAGACCGCGTCACCAGCGCCTATTTGGATGAACGACGCACTGGCCTGGTACGGCACAGTGTGGTGCGGCACCCCGGCGAACATTACTTTGGGCTGGGCGACAAAACAGGCCCGCTGAACCTGCACGGCAGGCGCCTGCGGTGCTTGGGCCAAGACTCCATCGGGTATGACCCCTTGAGCGGCGACCCCCTGTACAAGCACTGGCCCTTTTTGTTAACCCGCACCCTGCAAGGGTTGTGGATCGGCACTTACTACGACACCTTGTCGGCCTGCACTTTCGACTTAGGGTGTGAACACGACAACTACCATGGCCTTTTCCGCAGCGTGGACATCGATGACGGCGATTTAGATTGTTACGTCATGGCCGGCCGCACGCCCGGCGAAGTAATTGCCCAATTTGTGCGTTTGGTCGGTGGCACCCATTTGCCCCCACGCTGGACCTTGGGCTATGCACAAACAGCGATGGGCCTGGCCGATGCCCCCGATGCCCAGCAACAACTCGACCGCTTCATCGACGAGTGCCAGCGGCAACGCATGCCCATTTCCTCATTCCATTACGGCTCGGGCTACTCCAGCCGCGGCAAACAGCGCTATGTGTTCACCTGGAACGCCAGCAAGTTTCCCGACCCGCAAGCGATCAATGCCAAATTTCACCGCGCAGGCATGCGCTTGGTGGCCAACCTCAAGCCGTGTTTGTTGGACGACCATCCCGCCTATGCCCAACTGCAAGAAGCACAAGCTTTTGTTGAGCACGAGCACTCGCAAACCCCGGTGGTGGAACCTTATTGGGATGGTCAAGGCTCACATTTGGATTTCACCAAACCCCAAGCCATCGCTTGGTGGCAAACCCAGTTGCGCGAACAGATTCTTGAAAAAGGCATCGAGATCGGTTGGAACGACAACAACGAATACGCGATCGCGGCGGAAGACGCCATCAGTCACGGCTTTGGCCAAGCCCTGCCCATTCATCGCTCACGTCCCTTGCATGCCCTGCTGATGACGCGCGCCACCTTTGAGGCGCAAATGGCTTGGCAAGCGCAAGAAGGCCAGCAAGATCACGCGTTCACCGTGACGCGCGCGGGGCCACCGGGCATCCAGCGCTACGCCCAAACTTGGTCGGGCGACAACACCACCAGTTGGGCCACTTTGAAGTGGAACATTCGCACGGGCTTGCAAATGAGCTTGTCCGGCATGTTCAACATCGGCCACGATGTAGGCGGTTTTTATGGGCCCTTGCCCGAGCCCGAGTTGTTCTTGCGCTGGGTGCAGGCCTGCGCCTTGAACCCCCGCATGGTGATGAACTCTTGGAAAGCCGGCAACGTAAGCAATGTGCCCTGGATGCACCCCTCGGTGACCGATGGTGTGCGCTCGGCCATTGAATTGCGTTACCGACTCATGCCCTATCTTTGGTCGTGTTTTGAAGCCGCCAGCCGCGACGCGGTGCCCATCATTCGGCCCACGTTTTACAACTTCCCCGACGACGAACAGTGCTTGCAAGACAGTGACGAGTTCATGCTCGGCGACTCCTTGCTGGTGGCACCGGTGGTGCAAGCTGGCGCGCAAACCCGCACGCTGTACTTGCCAGCACTGCCTAAGGGCCTGGGCTGGATCGATTTTCACACTCGGCAGCGTTTTCAAGCCGGGCAAAGCCACACCGTTTCCGCTGATGGCCTGCCCTTGTTCGTGGTGCAAGGCGCGTCCCTTCCGCTGGCGGCACCCCGTCCGGGTGAGGTGGCCAGGTTTGACGATCCCGTGAGTGAGACCGTGCAGTTTTAAAGGTGCTTGGGCGGCTAAAAGAACAACATGTGGGCCGCGACCAAGGCCAAGAAACCGGCAAATGCCAATTGCAATCGGCGCTTGTCCATGCGCTGCGACAAGCGCGCACCGGCATTCGCAAACACCACACTGATGACGCTGATGCCCATGAACGCACTGAGGTGCACATAGCCCCAAGTGACGGCGGTGTCGTGGCCGGTCATGCCCAAGCCGACCGCGCCGATCAAAGAAATAGGAATCGCCACCGCCGAGCTCACCACCACGGCTTGTCGCATGTCGATGCCACGCAACACCAAATATGGCACCGTCATGGCGCCACCGCTGACGCCCAGCAAAGTTGAGATGTGACCAATCACCAAGCCTGCCCCCATCAGCTCGGTCTTGGCAGGTGCAGCTTGGCTGACTTCATTGGCTTTTTTGCGCAGCAGTGTGATGCAAGTCACCAAGGCAAACACGCCAAACCCCAGCTTTAAGCCTGCCGTGGGGAGCACATTGGCCAAGCAAACCGCCAATACGGCGCCGGCACTGACGGCTGCGCTCAACCAGTACAACGGTTGAAATTGCATGCGTTTCGCACGCCAGTGTGTCCAACTGCTGCTGACCGATGTGACCACGATGCAGGCCAGCGATGTGGCCACGGCGTAATGCATGACCTGCGGCCCCAAGACAGGATCGAGCCGCCACAAAAAGTACAAGGTCGGCACGATCACCAAGCCGCCCCCCACGCCAAACAAGCCCGCTGTAAATCCCCCTGCGGCTCCCACCAGCAGGTACAACAGCCACAAGGGCATCATGAAGTGCTGGCCTGGAAATGGCCAAATTGGCTGCGGCAAAACGTCAGCGCCGCGGCATCGTGCCAGCCAAAGTCTTGCACTTGACCGATCACTATGTGATGGTCTCCCGCGTCCACCAACTGGTGCAGCGTGCAGTCAAACCAAGCCATGGCCTCCGACAAGCGCAAGCGCTCACTGGCTTGCCGTTGCACAGGCACTTGGGCGAAACGGGCCGACATGTCACCGGTGGCGAACTGTCGAGCCAAGCCCTGTTGGGCATGCGACAGCACGCTCACGCAGAAGCCCCCCGACTGAATAAATGCCTCCAAACTGCTGGCTGCTTTGCGAATGCTCCACAACACCAGACGGGGCTCTAAAGACACCGAAGCAAACGAATTGCAGGTCATGCCCCAATCGCTTTCTTGCCAGCGCGTGGTGACCACCGTGACCCCCGTGGCGAAACAAGAGAGTGCTTTGCGGTACTCGGCAGGATCTTGTGCGGGAGGCACCGGCGCATGCGCAGACACAGGGGTCGGCGCGTTGGCGGGCAAAACATCGGGCATGAGACGCATGAAGGGGCTTTCGTTGGAGGTGGGCCGGGTGTTCAAGGCACTTCATGGCCGTTGGCCAATTCGTACAGTTCGTACCAAGTTTGGCGGTCCATGGGCACCTTGAAGGCTTGCGCAAATGCACCCATGCGATCGAGTTGGTTGCTGCCCATCACGGGCATCACGCCCACGGGGTGGTGCATCAACCAAGCCATGGCCACCGCCGTGGTGTCGGTGCCTGCGGCTTGGGCCAATGCGGCCAATTTGGGGGCCAATCGCGCCGCCGCCGTACCCGCTTGCGCGGCTTGGCTGTGCAAGCGCCCGCCGCCCAAGGGCGACCACGCCATCACGGGCATGTGGTGTTGCTGGGCATGGGCAATCTGACCATTGATGAAAGGCGCCGTGTGCAACAGACTCAATTCGATTTGGTTGGTTTGCAAGCGGTGCTGCATGCGGGACTGCAACAGGTCGGCATCCCAAGGCATGAAGTTAGACACCCCCACACCGCGCACCTTGCCACTGTCGATCAGTCCGTCCAAGCAAGCGCCCAGGGCCGAGGCATCGCACAGCGGATCTGGCCGGTGAATCAGCAGCAGATCAATCACCTCCACACCAATGCGTTGCAAAGAACGCTCGACACTCGCGGTGACGTGTGCGGGTGAGGTGTCGTAGTGCTTCACCCGCGTGCCCGGCCACTGCTGCGACAGCAACATGATGTCGGTTTTGGTGACGATCTCGATCTGTTGGCGCAGTGCCGGGCGGGCCTTGATGGCTTCGCCAAAAAGCGCCTCGCAACGGTAATCACCATAAATGTCGGCATGGTCAAAGGTGGTGATGCCTTGCGCCAGGCAAGCGTCAATGCGTGCCAAGTTGGCCGAGACGCTGGTGTTCTGGGCTTCAGACAAGCGCCAGACGCCATAGGCCATCTGACTGAGCGTGCGCCCATTGGGCAGAGTGATGCGGTTCATAAACAGGTCAATTCAAAAAGAAATTTCAGCGACGCACGCCCACACCCAGTGGGGTCGCAGGTGTAGCTGCAGGGACGCGGCCGTACTCGTGGGCCAAGGACACGGTTTTGAGATGCGGCAACACTTTGGTGCCAAAAATCTCGCACTCTTGCAGGTGTGGATAGCCCGAGAAAATGAAGGCACGAATGCCCATTTTCATGTAGTCATGGATGGTGCTCAGCACTTGGTCGACACTGCCCACCAGCGCGGCACCGCAGCCGCTGCGTGCGCGGCCCACACCCGTCCACAGGTGGGGCTCGATGTAGCCCTCATCGTCTGCAATCTCGCGGTTGGCGCTTTGCAAAGACACGCCCATACTCTTGGCGTCCAGCGCGCGTTGGCGAATTTCTCGGCCCTTGTCGTCATCGAGTTTCGAGACCAATTCGCGGGCATATTCGCGCGCTTCGGCTTCGGTGTCGCGCACGATCATGTGCACCCGCAAACCATAGTCCAGCGTGCGGCCGTATTTTTCAGCCTGTGCATGCACGTCGCGCATGCGCTGCGCCAACATGTCTTGCGGTTCAGGCCACATCAGATAGGTGTCGCAGTGTGCGCCGCACAAAGCCAAGGCATCAGGGCTGTAGCCACCGAAATACAACAAGGGGCCGCCGGTTTGATAAGGGCGCACAGGGTCGGTCGACAAGCCTTTGATGTTGTAGATCTGCCCTTCGTAGTTGATCTCGTCTTGGGTCCAGGCTTGCTTCAGGATCTCGACCACCTCCCAGCTGCGGCGGTAACGGTAAGCGCTGTCTTCTTGTTGCCCCGGAAAATCTGACGAGATGACATTGAGTGTCAAACGCCCTTGCATCATGTGGTCCAGCGTGGCCACGGTACGCGCCAACATGGCGGGCTGCACTTCGCCGCAACGGATCGCGGCCAACATGTTCATGCGCTTGATCTGGGGCGCCATGCCCGCCACAAAAGTCAGTGTGTCTTGTCCCACTTGGTAGGACGACGGACACAAGATATTGCGAAAACCCAACTCGTCTGCGCGTTGCGCAATGCGGCTGGTGTTGGCCCAACTGCTGCGAAATTGACCTTCGGGCACGCCCAGGTGCTGAAAATCATCGGAGCACAAGGGCGCAAACCAAGCCACTTCGGCACCCGCGATATCTTCACCTCTGACCGGAACAATGCTCATGGCACACCTTTTAAAAAACGAAGCGATTGGCGAGAAAAATAATGTAGGAATAGTATATGAATTAAGTCTTCTCGGCATCAGGGTTTGCCCGAGTCGCCAGATCCTTTGCCATACTGAGCGCCATGTCCGTCACCACCCCTGCCAAACCGCTGCCGGTTTACTTGCAAATCTCTGAGCTGCTGGCCCGCCAAATCAAAGCGGGCTATTGGCACAAGGGCGAACGGCTGCCCACCGAGGCCGAGCTGGCCCAGACCCTCGACGTGGCGGTGGGCACCGTGCGCAAAGCCTTGGCATTGTTGTCAGACCAAGGCGTGCTGGAGCGCAAGCAAGGGTCGGGCACTTACGTCAAACAAGTGGCCGGAACGCAACGCATTTATGAGTTGTTCCGGCTGGAGCTCAACACCGGGCCTGGTCTGCCGACCGCCCTGATTTTGGATGTCAGCAAACTGCGTCGGCCGGATCATGTGCCACCGCTGGGAGCGGGAACGCCCATGGCGTGGCGCGTGCGCCGTTTGCGTTTTTTGAGTCAGGTGCCCGTTGCGCTGGAAGAAATTTGGTTCGATGCCAGTTATTGCAAACAACTCCGCGCCGACGAGTTGGGCGACTCGATGTATTTGTTCTACCAAGAGCGTTTCAGCGTGTGGATCGCGCGCGTTGAAGACCGTTTGAGTGTGGCCCCAACCCCCGATTGGACAGCCCCGCCCTGCGGATTGGTGGCCCACCAAAGTGCGGGCTTCATTGAGCGTTTGTCTTGGACCGCCAACAACACCTTGGCCGAGTATTCGCACACCTGGTTTGACCCCCAACTCTGCCGCTACTCTTCGAGGCTCAGCCAATGAAAAAGGCCCCTTTCGGGGCCTTTTTTGGGTCTGAGGGCAAGCCCTTCAAAAAATCAGTTTGACGCCGGTCTTGCTTTGCAGCAATTCGGGGGTCACCCCCGGCGCCAACTCGATGACTTTCAAGCCCGCGTCGGTCACGTCCATCACGGCCAAGTCGGTGATGATGCGGTCAACCACGCCCACCCCGGTCAAGGGCAGCGTGCATTTCGGCAAGATCTTCAGGTCTTCGGTGCCGTCTTTCTTTTTGGCCACATGCTCCATCAAGATGATCACGCGCTTGACGCCCGCCACCAAGTCCATCGCGCCACCCATGCCTTTGACCATCTTGCCGGGAATCATCCAGTTGGCCAGATCGCCTTTTTCGCTCACTTGCATGGCGCCCAAAATCGACAAATTGATCTTGCCGCCACGGATCATGGCAAACGACTGCTCGCTGCCAAAAATGGACGAGCCCTTGATGGTGGTCACCGTTTGTTTGCCGGCGTTGATCAGGTCAGCGTCCACCTCGTCTTCGGTGGGAAAAGGGCCGATGCCCAGCATGCCGTTTTCGCTTTGCAGCCACACCTCTTTGTCGGCCGGCACAAAGTTGGCCACCAGCGTGGGAATGCCGATGCCCAGGTTGACGTAGAAACCATCTTCCAATTCGTGGGCCGCACGGGCGGCCATTTGGTCTTGACTCCAGCTCATATCAGACTCCTGCTTTCTCGGTGATGGTGCGTTTTTCGATGCGCTTTTCAGGGTGCCGGTTCAGCACAATGCGGTGCACATAAATGCCGGGCAAATGCACGCTGTCGGGATGCATGTCGCCGGTTTCCACAATCTCTTCGACCTCGACCACACACAACTTACCGGCCATGGCCACGGCAGGGTTGAAGTTGCGCGAGGTGTAGCGGAACTGCAAGTTGCCTGATTTATCGGCGCGGTGCGCTTTGACCAGTGACACATCGGGCACCAATGAGCGCTCCATCACATAGGTCTCGCCATCAAACTCGCGCAACTCTTTGCCCTCGGCCACCAAGGTACCGACCCCGGTTTTGGTGAAAAACGCGGGAATGCCGGCACCGCCTGCGCGCAATTTTTCGGCCAAGGTGCCTTGCGGCGTGAACTCCAGGGCCAATTCGCCCGCCAAATATTGGCGTTCAAACTCTTTGTTCTCACCCACGTAAGACGAAATCATTTTTTTGATCTGGCGGGTCTGCAGCAATTTGCCCAGACCGAAATCGTCCACGCCCGCGTTGTTTGAAATCGCCGTCAGGTTTTGCACGCCGCTGTCACGCAGGGCATCAATCAAGGCTTCGGGAATGCCGCACAGGCCAAAACCGCCGACACCAATCAACTGTCCGTCAGCCACGATGCCCTTCAAGGCTTCGGCTGCAGAGGGAAAAATCTTGTTCACGCCAATCTCCAGATAGAGGATGAAATCGTTACGATACTACGTATCTGACTACGTAGTTTTTCGTAGTGGTGAGTCCTTAGACAGACTCGCAGCCATTGTCACAGGATTGCCCATGAGTACCGCCCACGAAATTGATTACCGCTTGGCCTTTGACTTGGCGCCGATTGGCATGGTGCTCTCGCGCAACCGCACCATGGTGGACTGCAACCAACGCGTGTGCGAAATGTTTGGCGTGCCCCGAGAACAATTGATCGGCCAGACTTTTCAGCTGCTCTACCCCAGCGCCGACGAGTACGAGCGCACCGGACAGCGCATTGGCCCCATCTTGAACACCCAAGGGGTGTACGCCGATGACCGCGTGATGAAGCGGGTAGACGGGCGCTTCAAAGGCGAGACATTTTGGTGCCATGTGACGGGGCGTGCCCTGAACCGCGAGGCCCCACACGAAGCCGGCATTTGGACATTTGAAGACTTGTCGGCCCGCAAACCCGTCAAGGCGGAACTGACCGCGCGCGAGCGCGAAGTGGCAGCCCACCTGATGGACGGCCTGACCAGCAAAGAAATTGGCCGCGCTCTGGGCATCAGCCACCGAACGGTCGAGATTTACCGCGTGAAACTGATGCGCAAATACCAAGCCTCAGGGGCCGCAGACTTGATACAAAAGCTGCTGCGCGGCTGACGCCAAGCCGTCTTCAGGGCTTTGACTCCACCACTTCCGCGACCGACCGAAAGGCTTCAATCGCCGTGGGAAAGCCGCAATACACCGTGGCATGCAACATGATTTCGCGCAACTCATCCGGGGTGGCGCCGTTGTTCAAAGCGCCGCGCACATGGCCTTTGAGTTCTTGCTGTTTGCCCAGGGCCGCCAGCATGGCCACGGTCACGAGACTGCGGGTTTTCAAATCCAAGCCCGGCCGCTGCCACACATTGCCCCAGGCATTGCGCGTGATGAACTCTTGCATGGGCAAGGTGTAGTCGGTGGCTTGGCCAAACGCGCGGTCAACAAAGTCGCTGCCCATGACTTGGGTGCGTGTGGCGATGCCGGCCTGAAAGACCGCATCATCTGTCCGTGCTGCACGCGCTTTTTCCGAAGGTGACGTTGCGGGTGAATTGGCTGATGAAGTAGCAGATGAAGAGGCAGATGAAGAGGCAGATGGGGGTGTAGTGGACATGACAAGCTCCTGTAATGGCCCTGAGCATAATGCGTGCGATAAGCCAGTGCTTGCGCCCACAGCGACCCCACTTTGAAAGACCGCCCATGTCCCCTCGCTACCCTGCCCCCGAGATCAAAGACCTGCCCGACGATATTCGCGCCAAAGTGCTCGAGGTGCAAGAAAAAGCGGGCTTTGTGCCCCAAGTGTTTTTGGCCTTGGCTCGCCGCCCGGCCGAGTGGCGCGCTTTCTTTGCGTACCACGATGCCTTGATGGTGCCCGAGTCGGTGGGGCGCGAGAGCGGCCTCAGCAAAGGCGAGCGCGAGATGATTGTCACCACCACCAGCGCCAGCAACAAGTGCCTGTATTGCGTGGTGGCCCATGGCGCCATTTTGCGCATTTATGAAAAAAATCCGCTGGTGGCGGACCAAGTGGCCGTCAACCACCGCAAGGCCGACATCTCGCCGCGTCAGCGCGCCATGCTCGACTTTGCTTTGAAGGTGTGCCAGCACTCCGACGAAATTGAAGACGCCGACTTTGCCGCCTTGCACGCCCATGGCTTCAGTGACGAAGACATTTGGGACATTGCCGCCATCACCGCGTTTTTTGGTTTGAGCAACCGCATGGCGAGTTTCAGCAACATGATGCCCAACCCCGAGTTTTATCTGATGGGCCGCGTCCCCAAAGCCAAACCCTCGGCCTGAACAGGCTTGGCCAACAGGGCCCAAGCCATCTGCGTCAACGCCTCTTCAAAAGCGGGACTGCCCAAAAGCGGCGATTTTTCAAGACTGGCGCTGCGCAACGTGCCGATGACCGAGCGCGTCAACACAAACATTTGTGCCGCGCTGGGAACCCACAGAGCGGGATGGTCAATGCGCTCAAAAAAAATCGCCAGCCGGTCGGCCACTTGGCGCACCGCACTCGCGGTTTCGTCGGGTTTTTCCATCGACCAAGCCAGCCGAATCAGGGTCTGACTGAGGCCTTTGCCCGAAGCAAAACCCCGCAACAAAATCTGAATGGCTTGGTCCACCAAAGCGCGCCCCTCCAGTTGATTCACATCGTCTCGGTTTTCCAGCGCACTCAGGTAATTTTCTAACTCTTGCAGCACCAGGTCTTGGCCCCTGGACGCCATGGCGCGCACCAGCATTTCTTTGCTGGGAAAGTATTGGTAAAGCGTGCCGATCGAAAACCCCGCCACAGCGGCCACCTTGTTGGTGCTCAAGCCGGCTTCACCCTCTTTGTCCAAAATATGAGCAGCGGCTTTAAAAAGGGTTTGTATGGTCTTCTGCGCCCGCTCTTGAGTAGGCTCTCGGCGCTTGCTGCTAGGGGCTTCTGGCTTCATTTTGGCGGCAGGACGGACCATATGGCGACCTTCGAAAAAACATGAGCAATTTGCGAGTTGTCGATCTCACAAAAACCTGAATAATGCTCACATTCTGACTGATTCCAAGGACTGCTGCCATGAATGCTGCGCCACACGCCCCCACAGACCTGACCATCCGGCGGTTGGCTGTTGACTTGAGCCAAGGTTTTCCTCGCCACTGGAACGGCGGGGATGCTTTTTTGACCGCCTTTGCCAACGCCCTGTCCATGAGCTTTCCGGTGGGGGAACAGTTTTTCATGGACGCCGTCAAACATGGCGCCAAAGCCCTGCCCGACACGCCTGAAAACGCCGACCTGAAAAGCGTGGTCAAAGGCTTTATCGGCCAAGAGGCCACCCACCGCCACTTGCACAGCCTGTACAACGCGCACCTTGAAAAGCAAGGCTTGGTCAACCACTGGGGCCCGCGCTCTGAAAAGCGCCTCGAAAAAGGCCGTCAAATGCTGTTCGAAAAAAGCGAGAAAGGCTATTTGCACGAGCTCGCCATGACCGCTGCGTTTGAACACTTCACCTCGATCTTTGGCGATCTCACCTTGGAACGCATCGACCAACCCGGCGATTGGTTCCGTGGCGCCGAACCTTCGTTGCAGACCCTTTGGCGTTGGCATGCGGCCGAAGAATCTGAGCACAAATGCGTGGCCTTTGATCTGTACCAACGCTTGGGCGGCAACCATGCTTGGCGCATGCGCTGGTTTTGGTATGTGACGGTGCAATTCAGCACCGATGTCATTCGCCAAACCGTCAACAACCTGTGGCACGACAAAACCCTATTCAAACCCAGCACCTGGTGGTCTGCCGGCCGGTTTTTGTTTGGCCGACACGGCATGGTCTGGCGCGTGGCCAAGCCCGTTTGGGCGTACACCCGCAAAGATTTCCACCCCCTGCAGGTGGGCCATCCGACCCAGGCCAACGACTGGCTCACCGGTCACGCCCACCAATGGACCGCCGTGGGCAGCAAGGTTTAATCGGCTCAAGGGCGCATAAAATGCGCCGATGCCCTGTCCAGCCAAGAAGGGCAAGTGTGTAGACCCCTTCTGACTGAGATCTCTATGAGCCCCGAAGACATTTTGAGCACTTATGGCCCCCGCGAATCGATGGAATACGACGTGGTCGTGGTGGGCGGTGGCCCCGCAGGGTTGTCCACCGCGATTCGCCTGAAACAACTGGCGGCCGAAAAAGGCCAAGACGTGTCGGTGGTGGTGCTGGAAAAAGGCGGCGAGCCCGGCGCCCACATTTTGTCGGGTGCCATCATGGACCCCAAGGCGCTGACCGAATTGTTCCCCGACTGGAAAGAACGCGGCGCCCCCCTCAACCAACCCGTGACCGACGATGCCTGGAGCTTTTTGTCTGAAAAAGGCGCCTTCCGCACGCCCGGCCTGTTTTTGCCCGAGTGCGCACAAAACCACGGCAACTACATCGTCAGCCTGAGCAACTTCACACGCTGGTTGGCCCAACAGGCCGAAAATCTGGGCGTTGAAATCTTCCCCGGCTTCACCGCCGCTGAGGTGCTGTACAACGACGACGGCAGCGTCAAAGGCGTGGCCACCGGCAACTTGGGCATCGGCAAAGACGGCGAGCCCACCGAGAACTTCCAGTTGGGCATGGAACTGCATGCCAAATACACCGTGTTTGCCGAAGGCGCGCGTGGCCATTTGGGCAAACAACTCATTGCCCGTTACAAATTAGACGAAGGCCGTGACCCCCAAACCTACGGCATCGGCATCAAAGAAGTCTGGGAGATTGACCCGTCCCGCCACACGCCCGGTTTTGTCATGCACAGCGCCGGCTGGCCGATGGACAACCACACCTACGGCGGCGCTTTCATGTACCACATGGAAGACAACAAAGTGGCGATTGGCTTTGTGGTGGGCTTGGACTACGCCAACCCTTGGTTGAGCCCGTTTGAAGAGTTCCAGCGCTGGAAGACCCATCCGAACATCCGTTGGTATTTCACCAACAGCGAAGGCGAAGTCAATGCCAAACGCCTGGGCTATGGCGCCCGCGCCATCACCGCAGGCGGCTTGATGAGTCTGCCCAAAACCGTGTTCCCCGGCGGCGCCTTGGTGGGTTGCGATGCGGGTTACTTGAATGTGAGCCGCATCAAGGGCAGCCACGCCGCCATCAAAACCGGCATGCTCGCTGCCGAGGCGGCTTACGACGCGCTGGTGGCAGGCCGCCAACACGACGAGTTGAGTGCCTACCCCGCAGCCTTTGAAGCCAGCTGGCTCTATACCGAGCTGAACAAGTCGCGCAACTTCAAGGCGTGGTTCAAAAAGGGCTTGGGCATGGCCACCTTCATGAACGGCATCGAGCAATTTGTGCTGCGCGGCCACATTCCGTGGACCTTGCGCCGCAACAAACCCGACCACCTGTACATCAAGTCGGCCACTGAATGCCCCAAGATCAAATACCCCAAGCCCGATGGGAAATTGACCTTTGACAAGCTGTCGAGTGTGTTCATCAGCAACACCAACCACGAAGAAAACCAGCCTGCACACCTGACCTTGAAGGACACCAGCATTCCCAATATGGTCAATTGGGCGATTTACTCGGGCCTAGAAGCGCGCTATTGCCCCGCCGGCGTGTACGAGTACGTGAAGAACGAAGACAACACCGATCGCCTGCAAATCAACGCGCAGAACTGCTTGCATTGCAAAACCTGCGACATCAAAGACCCCACGCAAAACATCGTTTGGGTGACGCCCGAGGGCGGCGGCGGGCCCAACTACACCGGCATGTGAGCCGCGTGAATTCCCCATCCAAGAGGCTCTTCGAGCCTCTTTTTTTTGCCCGATCGGCACACCGTTATCGCCCTGCCCTTGCCCCTTGCGTCACCTTGGCATCACCACCCCCGCGAAAACCCGTAGCCCATCGCGCCAAACTGCCCTCCATAATAAAACTTGTATGACAAGTTGATTCGCAACCTGTTGTCGTCCACTGATCCATCACGAGGAGCTATGCAATGAAACTGAGCAAACTGATGTTGGGGTTGAGTTTGGCTGTGGGTCTCATGACCACAGCAACGGCGCAAATCACCATGCGCAACAGTATTTCTGTGGCCCAGAACTCGCACCAAGGTGAAGCCATTGACACGCTGGCCAAGGAAGTCGAGAAGCGCACCAACGGTCGCATCAAGATTCAAAACTTCTACTCGGGCGCTTTGGGCGGTGAACGTGAGTCCATTGAATCGGTTCAATTGGGCACCCAAGAACTGGCCACCACCTCCACCGGCCCCGTGCCCAACTTCGTGCCAGAGTCACGCATTTTGGATGTGCCTTTCTTGTTCCGCGACAAGGCCCACGCCCGTGCTGTGCTGGACGGCCCCATTGGCCAAGAGTTGCTGACCAAATTTGACGCCAAGGGCTTCAAGGCCTTGGCTTGGGGTGAGAACGGCGTGCGCCACATGACCAACAGCAAGCGTCCCGTGAACGAACCGGGCGACCTGAAGGGTCTGAAGATGCGCACCATGGAAAACCCCGTGCACGTCGCAGCCTACAAAAGCTTGGGCATTGTGACCACGCCAATGGCTTTCCCTGAAGTGTTCACCGCCTTGCAACAAGGCACGGTGGATGGCCAGGAAAACCCGCTGTCGGTCATCATGGCCGCCAACTTTGACCAAGTGCAAAAGCACTTGACACTGACTGGCCACGTGTACTCCCCGGTGGTCATCTTGATGAACAAGGGCACCTTTGACAAACTCAGCGCTGCTGACAAACAAGTCTTCCTTGACGCCGCAAAAGAAGCCGTCAAAGTCAACCGCGCACGCGTGGACAAAGACGATGCCAACGGCGTGGCTGAACTGCGCAAAAAGGGCATGAACGTGATTGAAAACGTCGACAAAACCAAGTTCGTGGCGACCATGGGCCCCGCCATGGCCGAGTTTGAAAAGCAATTTGGCAAAGCCAACTTGGACCGCATCCGCAATTACAAGTGAGTTGAAGCTTGAAAAAACGCCCGCCCAATTTCCCATTGGCGGGCGTTTTTGATTTTGTCTTGAAGGAATGTTTATGCGCTCGCTCTTGTTGAGTGTGGAAAGGTGGACCACCTCCTTTTCCATGCTGGTGGCCTGTCTGATGCTGGCCTTAGCCGCATGCCTGGGCATGCTGCAAATCTTCACCCGATTTGTGCTCGAAGTGCCCCTCGAATGGACCGAGGTCCTCATCCGATTCAGTCTGATCTGGATGGTGTTCATGGGCATCCCCATGGCTTTTAGACAAGGTGCCATGGTCAGCGTGGATGTGCTTTACCGTTGGAGCGGCGCGCGCATGAGAAGATTTTTAGACACCATGGTCGCCCTGGCGGCGCTCACCTTGGTGTGCATCATCATTTGGTGGGGCTGGGACTACGCCAATCGCGGCAAAGTGCAGTCCATGATTGGCTTGGAAGATGTCTCGATGTTCTGGGCCTACATGGCGTTGCCAGTGGGTGCCGTTTTCAGTGTGATCAGCATCATCGGCAATTGGCTGGATCCCCAACGCCTTGAACTGGAGACCGCACAATGAGCGCCGTCATGCTTTGCACCATGGTGCTGTGCTTTGCACTCACCATTTCGGTGGCTGTTTCCATCGGTTTGTCGGCGATTGTCGGCATTCAAATTGTCAACGCCAACATGCTCATCTCGGTCAAAGAGATGTTCAACTCCATCAACAAATTTCCGCTGGCGGCCATCCCCTTTTTCATCTTGGCCGGCAACATCATGGAAACCGGCGGCATCTCGCGCCGATTGGTCGAATTTGCCAAAAGCATCGTCGGCGGCGTTCAGGGCGGTTTGCCCATGACGTGTGTGCTGACCTGCATGATTTTCGCGGCCGTTTCAGGCTCTTCGGTGGCCACCACCTTTGCCATTGGCGCCATCCTGATTCCGGCCCTCATCAAGCACGGCTATCCCACCACTTATGCGGCGTCGCTGCAAGCCACATCGGCTGAATTGGGGGTGATCATTCCGCCCTCTATTCCCATGATTCTTTATGGGGTGAGTGCCGAAGTTTCGATTGGTGAATTGTTCATCGCAGGCTTTGGCCCTGGCTTGTTCATTGGCTTCACCTTGATGTTGTGGGTCTGGATTTATTGCAAATACAAAGGCTGGGGCAAAAACGACGGCGATGGCCGCTTGGGTTTTGGCCAGGCCACCTGGCAAGCGGGCTGGGCACTGCTGATGCCGGTGATCATTTTGGGCGGCATTTATGGCGGGGTGTTCACCCCGACCGAGGCCTCGGCAGTGGCGGTGTTTTATGCCTTGGTTGTCGGCATGTTTGTTTACCGTGAGATCAAGTTGAAAGACTTGGCCGTGATCATGCGCAAATCGGTGCTCTCAAGTGCAGTGATCATGTTCATCATTGCCAACGCAGGCCTGTTTGCTTTCTTGATCACCCGCGCCGGTGTTCCCGAAGCCATTGGCCACTGGCTGCAAGACATCCTCCAATCACCGTTTTATTTCCTGCTGGGCGTGAATGCCGCGCTGTTCTTGATCGGCATGTTCATCGAGACCAGTGCGGCCATCATCGTGCTGGCACCCATCTTGGCGCCCGTGGCCGTGCACTTTGGCATTGACCCGGTTCACTTTGGCTTGGTCATGGTGGTCAATTTGGCCTTGGGCATGATCACCCCCCCGTTTGGTGTCAATTTGTTCGCCGCGTGTACGGTGGCGCGCATCTCGCTTGACCGCATGATCAAAGACCTGATCCCCTTTGTGCTGGTGATCTTGGCTTGTCTGATGGTCGTGAGCTATGTGCCGGCTTTGTCACTCACTTTGCGTGATTTGGTCTACGCCAAATAAAGCTAAAATTTCACGCATTCATACCGCGCCTGGCCCCTCGGGCCAGGCTTTTTTTTGAGCGCACCATGCCCATCCAATATTCCGAAGACCACACTTGGCTCCAAATTGACGAGCAGGGTGATGGCAGCACCGCCGTCATGGGCATCACCGTCCATGCCCAAGACACGCTGGGCGACATTGTTTTTGTCGACTTGCCCGCCATTGGCAAAACCTTTGCTGCCCGCGAAGTGGCCGGCGTGGTGGAGTCCGTCAAAGCCGCGGCTGATGTGCACATGCCCGCCGGTGGCGAGATCATCGAAGTCAACGAAGCCTTGCGGGCCGACCCCTCGTTGGCCAACTCTGACCCCTTGGGCCAAGGCTGGTTTTTCAAGGTACGCCTGACCCAAATGGCCGACCTTGATGCCCTGCACGACGAAGCCAGTTATCAAAAATTGACAGCCTGAAAAGGGGCTGTAAAATCCCGCCATTCGCTTCCCATTGGGGTGACACCGGTTTTGCAACTGTTGCCCCAAGTCGGTTCCAAACCGACGTTCACCGCGGGAGAGATTGAAGGCCCCAGGCCTTCAACGCCGAAGGAGCAACCACCCCGGAAACTCTCAGGCAAAAGGACCGTGGTGAACCAAGCACTCTGAAGAGTTGCCAGGATTCGTCCCCTGGCACACCGCAGGAGCAAGCCCAAGCCGCCATGGCCGGGTGAATCTCTCAGGTTTCAAACAGAGGGGGTCGTTCTGTACACATCCGGTGTGCAGTGCGTCCCATCCGTTTGAGACGTCTTTCTGAGAGTACTTTCATGAGCTTCACGAAAAAACACATGGTGGTTGTCGGCGGCGGCATCACCGGGGTCACCAGCGCCTACGCCCTGGCCCAACAAGGCATTCAGGTCACCCTGATCGAAAAAAATCGCTACCCCGGCATGGAAACCTCCTATGCCAATGGTGGCCAACTTTCGGCCTCCAATGCCGAGGTCTGGACCCACCCCTCCACGATCGTCAAGGGCCTGAAGTGGATGTTCACCAAAGACGCCCCCTTGTTGATGAACCCCGCGCCCACTTGGCACAAACTCAGCTGGATGGCCGAGTTTGTCGCGGCCATTCCGCGTTACAAAGACAACACCGTGGCAACGGCACAACTGGCCATTCAGTCGCGCGAGTTTCACTTTGCTTGGGCCAAGGCCGAGGGCATCGACTTTGACCACAAGCGCGAAGGCATCTTGCACATCTACCGCGACAAAAAAGGCTTTGACCATGCAGGTGAAGTCTCGAAGTTGTTGGCCCAAGGCGGTTTGCCCCGCCGCGCCGTCACGCCCGAAGAGATGAAAGCCATCGAGCCCACTTTGAAAGGCCAGTACTACGGCGGCTATTTCACCGAAAGCGACTCCACTGGCGACATCCACAAATTCACCTTTGGTTTGGCCAAAGCCTGCGAGCGCATGGGCGTGAAAATATTGACCGAGCACCAAGTCATGAACGTGGATGCCAACGGCCAAACCGCCAGCGTGACCGTGCAACACCAAGGCCAAACGGACACCTTGAGTTTTGACGGGATCGTGATTTGCGCGGGGGTGCATGGCCGCCGTCTGGCCGCACAGCTGGGCGACCGCTTGAACATTTACCCCGTCAAAGGCTATTCGATCACGGTCGGCCTGAACGACGCCGCCAGCCAAGCCGCAGCGCCGCAAGTGAGCTTGCTGGACGACGAAACCAAACTGGTCACCAGCCGCTTGGGCAACGACCGTTTCCGCGTGGCGGGCACTGCCGAGTTCAATGGCATTGACTTGGACATTCGCGCCGACCGCATCAAGCCCTTGGTGAACTGGGTCAACCAGTGCTTCCCGGGCGTAGACACGCGCCGCGTGGAGCCTTGGGCGGGTCTGCGCCCCATGATGCCCAACATGTTGCCGCGGGTGGGCGCCGGTAAAAAAGCGAATGTGTTTTACAACACCGGCCATGGCCATTTGGGCTGGACGCTGTCGGCCATCACCGCGCACCAACTCGCCGGCCATGTCATGCAGAGCATGAACACGCCCATCCGCTCGGCCCTGACGCCGGCTGCGGCCTGAGCAGGCCTGCAGAACAAGCTGCGCAATAAACTGCAGGAACACCATGTCGATCACTGTCTTGCGTGTCGATTACCAAAGCGCGGCCCACCGCAGCGCTTTGGTGATGCTGTTGAACGCCTATGCCCTCGACCCGATGGGCGGCGGCACAGCACTGCCCCAAAAGGTGCAAGATCGCCTGTGCGATGACCTGGCGGTGCGCCCCACCGCCGCCAGTTTTATCGCCTGGCATGGGGACCAAGCGGTGGGCTTGATCAACTGCATCGAAGGTTATTCCACCTTCAAGGCCCGACCGCTCATGAACATCCACGACCTTGCGGTGTTACCGGGCCACCGGGGCCAAGGCGTGGGCCGCGCCCTGTTGGCGGCGGCGCAACAACACGCCCTCGAGCGGGGCTGCTGCAAACTCACCCTCGAAGTGCTGACAGGCAATGTCCCTGCGCTGCGCAGTTACCTGAAATTTGGCTTTGAAGCCTATGCTTTGGACCCGGCAGCGGGACAAGCCAGCTTCATGCAAAAGTGGCTCTAAGCACTTCAGTCGTCGCGGGCCTGCTGGCCTTGTTCTTTGGCCAATTGCCACTGCGCTTTCAACCAGCGCTTCCATTCGGCGTCGCTTTGAACACACCTTAGATCATCGGCCAAAAGATCGGCCACTTGGCGCTGCTCTGCCTGCACGCGCTGCAAAGACCGGGTCAACAGCGCCTCGTCATCGCTGGCCCGAACAGGCACACACAGCTCGCGGCTCAAGCGGTGTTGCAGGTGGTCCAAATCGTCTTCTAGTGCAGCCAATTGCTCTTTCAACAATTCGGCCATGGCCCGCCATTTCGCATCAGAGTCGGCACCGGTCGGCGCGGCCGACAGGCCCTGACGCAAAGCTTGCCATTGCAAGCGCATCAAGGTGGTCAGGTCGTTCTTTTCATACGCCGCATTGACCTCACTCATGAGCCCCGTCTTGTGCACGCGCTCGGCCTCGTCTGAGGCGCGGTCGGGGTGCAGCGCACGGGCCAGTTGGCGATACAAGGTGCGAAGCGTGCTCTTGGCATCGGTGACAGGAGCTGCGGCGGCGGCATCACCCGGGCCCGTGGCCGCGCTTTTCTTTTGCGCTTTTCGGGCCGCGCGTTTGGCCGCTTTGCGTTCATCGGCCGCCTGTTGTTGGCGTTGCCACTGGCGCATGCCCGCGGCCAGCATCTCATCGGGTGTTTGATATTGACTCGGCTTTTCAATCGCTTGGCCCAGCGCCTCTTCCAAGCGAGCCCGCACGCGCTCTGCGGCCTCGGCCTGCGCCTGGGCTTCTTCTTGCACCTCTTCTTCGCTCACATACAAATCAAGCAAGGCCTTCACTTGGGGGTCGGGGGATTGAGCCGAATCGGTCAACTCGGCCAACAAGGCGCGCACCTTGCCACGCGCCATGCGCTGGTGTTGGGCCGTCAGCGTCTCTGACTGCAATCGGTCATGCAACACAAACAACAGCGTTTTGCGATTTTTTTGGGCCTTTTGCACCGCCTCACCCAAGAGGTTCAGGTGCGCCAGCCGATGCCGGTCGGACCAAGCCTCCAGCCGCTGAATTTGGCCCGTCAGCGCATCGATGCGGGCCAACAGCTCGTTGAACCGGCGCTGCGCAGGGCTCAATGGGGCTTCTGCAGCAGGCTGGACGGCCAAGGCCGACAGCGAAAACGCCGCTTCGGCAGCGGTCTGGGGAACAGGGGTCATCGGTAAAAACGAATCAGAGAAAATGCGTGGCCCAGTCACCACCGGGGCCACTGGATATTAATGCCCGTTGATAATCCCCCCTCATGACCCGTCTCGCCCCCGCCTGATGTCCCGCCCTGCCCCGTTCAAAGTGCTCAGCCTCATCCCGCCGATGACGCAGCTGAACACGCCCTACCCGTCCACCGCCTACCTGACGGGTTTTTTGCGTTCGCGGGGCATCGATGCGGTGCAAGAAGATTTGGCGCTGGCCACGGTGCTGGCCTTGCTCAACCGCTCGGGCATGAGCGCATTGCGCGATGCCGCCCTGGCTTTGCCAGTAGAAGACCGTTCGGGTCCGGTCAATTTTTTCCTGGACCATTTCGCGTCCTATGCCGCCACCATCGAGCCCGTCATCGCCTTTTTGCAAGGCCGCGACAGCACCCTCAGCCACCGCATTGCAAGCCGGGGCTTTTTGCCCGAAGGACCGCGCTTTGCCGCACTGGACGCCTACGACGACGAGGGCACGGGCGACCCGATCGGCTGGGCATTTGGCGCGCTGGGACAAACCGACCGCGCCCGTCACTTGGCCACGCTGTACCTGAACGATGTGGCCGATGTGCTGCGCGATGCGGTCGATGAAGGCTTTGAGTTTGTCCGCTACGCCGAACGCTTGGCCGCAAGCCAACCCCACTTTGACGCATTGGCCGAGGCCTTGGCCCGGCCCCCGCACTTGATCGACACCACCCTCGAAGACTTGGCCTTGCAAGCCATGGCCCGCCACCAACCGCAGTTGGTGTTGTTGTCGGTGCCGTTTCCGGGCTCGGTGTATGCGGCGTTTCGCATCGCCCAGTGCATCAAACGCGCGCACCCCGAGGTGCGCATTGGCTTGGGCGGCGGCTTTGTCAACACCGAATTGCGCGAGTTGAAAGACGCGCGTGTGTTTGACCATGTGGACTTCGTCACGCTGGACGGCGGCGAACGCCCGCTGCTCAGCCTGATCGAACACCTGCAAGGCCAGCGCAGTGCGCAACGGCTGCAACGCACCTTTGTGCGCAACGCCTTGGGCGAGGTGCAGTACCTCAACATGGCCGAGCCCGACATCGCCTTTGAAGAGGTGGGCACGCCCACTTGGGACGGCCTGCCGCTGCACCGCTATTTGTCGCTGTTGGACATGCTCAACCCCATGAACCGTTTGTGGAGCGATGGGCGCTGGAACAAGCTGACCGTGGCGCACGGTTGCTACTGGAAAAAATGCAGTTTTTGCGACGTCAGCCTCGACTACATCAGCCGTTACGAGACCGCGCAAGCCAGCACCTTGGTCGACCGCATCGAACAGATCGTGGCCGAAACTGGCCAAACCGGCTTTCACTTTGTGGACGAAGCCGCACCGCCCAAAGCCCTCAAAGCACTGGCCGAAGAACTGCTGCGCCGGGGCGTGCAAATTTCGTGGTGGGGCAACATTCGGTTTGAAAAAACCTTCACACCCGAGTTGTGCGAGCTGCTGGCGCAAAGCGGTTGCATCGCCATGTCAGGCGGCTTAGAGGTGGCCTCTGACCGGCTGCTGCAGCTCATGAAAAAAGGCGTTTCGGTGGAGCAAGTGGCGCAGGTCACCAAAGGGTTTGCCGATGCCGGGGTGTTGGTGCATGCCTACTTGATGTACGGCTTTCCGACGCAAACCGTGCAAGACACCGTGGATGCGCTGGAGTATGTCCGCCAGCTGTTTGAAAACGGCTGCATTCACAGCGGCTTTTTCCACCGCTTTGTGTGCACCGTGCACTCGCCCGTGGGCCTGCAGCCCGAGGCCTATGGCGTCACGCTGTTGCCCTTGCCCGAAGGCCGCTTTGCCAAAAACGACGTGGGCTTTGTCGACCCCACGCCCATGCCACCGGGCGTGGACCACGACCTGCTCGGCCAAGGCCTGAAAAAAGCCATTTACAACTTCATGCACGGCGTGGGCGTCGAGGCCGATGTGCGCCAGTGGTTTGATTTGCCCAAAGGGCAATGTCCCAAGCCCACGGTGCCGCGCCACAAAATCGCCAAGGCACTGGGCTGACAGCGCGGGGCCCAAGCCTCGCGCGCACTCCACTCAATAGGCACGCACCAGGCACTCACCAAGGAATGGACTGCCCTTGGTGGTCGACAAATTGCGCGCGCCCAGTGGGCTGCAGCGCATTCAATGCCTGCAACAGACGCTGCGCCGAGACTGCTGGCGGCAGAGCCTCTTCGCCCACAAAGGGCCGGCTCAAGTCCGATTGCACCGTGCCCGGCTGCAAGGCCGCCACCACCGCCAAGGGTCTGCGCCGAGCCACCTCGATGGCCGTGGTTTGCAGCAGCATATTGAGCGCCGCTTTGGCTGCGCGGTAACCATACCAACCACCCTTGCGGTTGTCCTCGATGCTGCCCACCCGCGCCGACAACTTGCCCCAAATGACCCGCTGGCCCGGGGCCAACAGAGGCACAAAATGTTTCAGCAGCAGCGCCGGGCCCACCGCGTTCAGGTGCAAGCTGGCCAGCAAGGGCTCGGCTCCGAGTTCGTCCAATCTTTTTTCAGGCCCCTGCCCGTTCACGGTGAGTGCACCGGTGGCATCCAGCACCAAATGAAAAGGACCGAGCGGTGCCAAGGCCTGCGCGCAAGCTTGAATGCTGGGCTCGTGCAACAGATCCAGCCCCGGTTGGCTTTGGCGTGAAATCCCCAGCACCTGGCCGCAGCGCGAGTCTTGCTGCAGTTGTTGCACCAGTGCTTGGCCAATGGCGCCGCTGGCCCCGATCACCAAGGCAGAAAAGGGGTCAGGCAAGGAATCCATCATGGCGAGCAATCAAGACGAAGAGGCGCCGGCCCCGGTGGGTGCGCGGTCGTAGGCACAGCGAAAGCCGATGTACACCGCATAAAAATCGGCGGGCTTGTAGGCCTGCACATCGGCCTTCATGTTGAAGGCGCCGTACCACCAAGACCCGCCCACTGTGCGGCGTTCTTGTCCTCGTGCATCGCTGGTCCACTCCCACACATTGGCCCCCATGTCGTACAGGCCATTCACGCCGGCTCGGGTGGCGCGAGCGGGTGCAGCGCGGGGCCACGGGTCGGGGTCGCTGGTGTTGGCGCCTTGGGGCGAGTCGCCGGTGGTCCAGGGGTAAGTGCGGCCATTCACCCAAGGCGCAGGCGGGTTCTGACGCATTTCGGTGAAGCCCGCTTTTTGCCATTCGGCGCCGGTTGGCAAACGGCCTCCCGCCCACTGGCAATAGGCTTGGGCCTCGGCATAGTCCAAATGCACCGCCGGCAGGTCTGGGCTGGCCGGCACGCCATCGGGTTGGCGCCACGTCCAGCCCCGACGGCGCTCCCAGCCGGCCCCATACTCAAAACCGCCGCCTTCTTTTTCAGCGCGGGTCACGGTTTGGGTGGCGCGCACATAGCGCTCAAACTGGCCGATGGTGACCTCGGTGCGGTCCAACCACCATCCTCCCAAGGCCACCACATCCCGTGCGGGCCCCTGAGATTTTGTGGGCGCAGGTGTTTGCGCTTGTGTCTGCGCTTGAACTTGAGCTTGAACTGGAGCTTGCATCAGCAAGACCAGCCATGCGCCCAGCGCCACCAAAGCCAAGCCCCGGTGGGACAACCCCAACATTTTGCGCATCATGGTGCCCCCTCCCCCAAACTCCGGCGCACGGCTTTTTGCAAGGCCGGTCGCAGCGGCAAAAACACGCGGTACGCCCCTTCAAACAACCACGACAACGGCGGCCAAGCCGACAACCAGCCCAGCCAGCGCCAGCCCGGAAAAACGCGCCACATTTTGGAAAAAGCCGCCGCGCCACTGAACAAGCGCCCTTCAGGGTCGCGCACATGAAAGCGCGCCATTGCGGCCGCACAGCTCAAGCCCGGGGCCAACTCAGCGCCTGCGCTGACATCCACCCATTCGATCGACGGGGCTTGCGGCAAGCGCCGATAGAGGGCGATTTCGCGCTGGCAAAGGGGGCACGAGCCATCAAAGTAAACCGTCAACAGCGGCCATTGCGCGCTCATACCGCCAACCCTCCACGCGCCAGCAAACGCCCTTGGCGGTTCACCAAAAAACCTTCGCCCATAGACGGATACGCCCCGGTCAGTGCCGTCATATTGACTTGGTGCGTCACCCACACCTCCATGCGGCCTTTGGGCAAGCCCTGCAAACGCTGGCGCAAAGCGGCTTGCTGTGCGGCGGCATCGCCTTGTCCTGCAAAGGTCGAGTTGAGGGCTGGCCAATCTTCAAATGCCCCAAAGGCCAGCCGCGCCGTGTCTTGGCAACGGCACCACTGGCTGCTGCGTACCGCATCGGGCTGCAGGCCGAGTTGCCGCAAAGCCAAGCCCAAATGGCGCGAGGCTTGCCGCCCTTCCTCACTCAAATTGCGCTGGGTGGGGCATTGCCCCAAGACAAAACCGGGCGGATCGCCCAAGCCGGGCTCGGTGGCGGCATGCCGAATGAGCAACACACCGCCCTCGCGCCGCCACTCACGGGCCAAGACCGCCAAGCCTTCACGGCCGCCCCACTCCACGACCTTGTCACTTGGGGCTTGGGCGGTGGCCGCACCAGACAGCAACACGCCTCCGGCGGCCGTGCCCATCGCGGTCAGGCCGAGCACCCAACGCCGGCGAGAAATCAAGCGGGGCATACTGCAGAGCCTTCAGGACACCTCGCCCGCAGCAATGCGGCGCAAGGCTTGTTCAAACACCGCCACGGGCTGACCGCCCGAGATCAGGTGCTTGTCGTTGATGATGATGGCGGGCACCGAACGGATGCCCGCTTGGCTGTAAAACTGCTGTCGCTGGCGCACCTCTGCGCTGTGGGCATCGCTGGCCAAGACGGCGCGCGCAGCCGCCTCGTCCAAGCCCGCAGCCTTTACGCAGGCCAGCAACACGCCGGGGTCTTCCATGCATTCGGCGCGGCCTTGGTAGGCCTCCAACAGGGCTTTTTTCAGGTCATGTTGGGCGCCCGCGCCTTGCCCTTCGGCCCAATGCAACAAGCGGTGCGCGTTGAAGGTGTTGTACACGCGGCCACGCCCACCGGGGTGAAACTGAAACCCCACTTCGGCCCCGCGCTGGGCAATGGTTTGGCGAATCTGGGCTTGTTGCTCGGGAGTAGAGCCGTATTTTTCGGTCAAGTGCTCGCCCAAATCTTGTCCGCCCGGGGGCATGTGCGGGTTGAGCTCAAAGGGCTGGAAATGCAACTCGGCCTGCACCTCGCCCTCCAAATGGGCCAGGGCTTTTTCTAGCGCGCCCAAACCCACGGCGCACCAGGGGCAGGCAATGTCTGAGACGAAATCGATTTTCAAGGGGGTCATGTTGGGCTTTCGCATCAGCGGGGCGTCAACTTCAGGGTTTAGGCTTGTCCACTTTGAGGCTTGTATTCTCCCTGCGGCCACGCGTTTGCGATGGCGGTGCTGCAAAACACCCTGATGGCCAGAGGAAAAACCACCCATTTGCCCACCACAGCGCCCCTCAGCCCCTCGGTTTCAAGCAGCCAAACCCAACACCAAGGGGAATAAATAGCTTGGGCAGGCAAAATACACCCCTAGCGAAGCGTTACACCCCTCCATGCGTCTCTTTTTTCAGGTCCTCCGTCAAGCACGTTCAATTGCCCGTATCGAAGCTGGCTTTTTCTTGCGCCGCGCCAAATTGATGGTGTCCATTGCCGTGGTGGCCCTCATCCCTTGCTTGTACAGCCTGATTTATTTGTCCAGCATTTGGGACCCTGCGGCCCACAGCCACGAGCTCAAAGTGGGCTTGGTCAATCTGGACCAAGGCCTGGTGTACCGAGACCAGCAGGTCAACGTGGGCCAAGAACTGAGCGACCTGCTCAAGTCGCAAGCCCGCTTTGACTACCAAGTGATGAACGACGAAGCCGCCGCGCGTGCCCAAGTGAAACAAGGCGCGCTGGCTTTTGCGCTGATCATTCCTCCCCACTTCAGTGCCAACGCGGTGCCGGGCGAGCAGGCGGGCGCAGGCCAACTGGTGGTGTTTGCATCACAGGGCAACCACATCGAGTCTGCCCGCATCGCACAACAATTTGCGACCGAGCTGGGTCACAAAATGAACGAACGCCTGAACACCCGCCGGTGGTCGCTGGTCTTGATGAGCGCCGCGGGCTCAAAAGAAAGTGTCGTGCGTTTGCGTCAAGGCCTGTTGGAGTTGCACCAAGGTGCTATCGAGTTGAACAAAGGTGCCAACACGGCCATGGTGGCCGCCAAGTCGGTGCACTTGGGCGCACAAAACCTGAGCGTCAACGTGGGGCAGTTGACCGACAACTCCATCAAACTCGGTGCCGGCTTGCGACAAATAGAGGCTTCACGGCCCCGCAACTCTGATTTGAGAAAACTCAACGAAGGTGCCGACAGCGTGGCCAATGGCATGACCGAATTGGGCCAAGGACTGAATAAACTCAAGACCGGCAATGAACAACTGCTGGGCGCCGTGGCCACCTTCAAAGAGGAAGCCAGCAACTCCATGCTGATCAGCCCGAGCGTGGTGGACAACGTGACCCAGGTCTTGACGGGTCTGCAAAAACTCGACGCCGGTTTGCAAGTCACGATCGACAACGGTAAAAAACTCGAAACCGGCACCCGGCAGTTAAAGGACGGGGTCAACGGCCTCACCCAAGGTGTGGGCCAAATGAGCGCCGCCAACCGCGCCATGGTCACGCAATTTCCAGAAGACGCCAAGCTGGAGGCCCTGGACAAAGGCGCCGCGGCCTTGGCTTCGGGCGCCCACCAGTTGGCCCAAGGCAACGAGGCCCTCAGCCAAGGCAGCCGACGCTTGGAGTCGGGTTTGGCGTGGGTGGGCAAAGTCATCCCTGCCACCGAGCCCTTGCAAGAAGGCAGCCCCGAAGGCTTGGCCGACTCGGTGCGGCCGCGCTTTGAGATGGAGGCCTCGGTTGGCAAATACGGCATGGGTTTCATGGCCAATGTCTTGCCTGCGGCCATTTGGCTGGGCGCGGGCATTGCGGTGTTTTTTGTCAATTTGCGCTCTCAACCGGTGCACGCCAAGCTGTTTCGTCCGGCCGCGCAACTGATTGGCAAGTTGGCCTTGCCCGGGGCGCTGGTGGTCTTGCAGGGCTTGCTGATTTTGTTCACCGTGTTTGTGGTGTTGCAGATCGAGGTGGTGCACCCGCTGGCCTTTGTGTGCACCCTCTTGTGCGCGGGGCTGTCTTTTTTCTTCATCATCAGTGCGCTCACCCATTTCATGGGCGATGCCGGCAAAGCGCTGGCGATGGTGTTTTTGGCCATCCAAATCACCTCGTCCGGAGGCTTGATGCCGGTCGAACTGAGCGGCAGCTTTTTTGCCACCCTGAGCCCCTGGCTGCCCATCACGTGGCTCACCCACGCCATCAAGGCCTCGCTGTTTGGCGCCTTTGAAGGCCAGTGGCTGATGTCTTGGCTGCAGGTCTCGGGCATCGGCTTGTTGGCAGCGGCGGTCACCATGCACTGGGGCCGCTGGCGCTATGTTTCGGTGCGCCAGCTGCGGCCACAACTCGATTTGTGAACAGCTGCAAGGCTGCGGGGCTTCAGGGCTTCAACACTTCAAGGCTGCAATGCCGCCAACAACACCGCATTGAAGCGCTCGGCCGCTTCGTAGGGCACCCAATGCCCGGCATCGGGCACGGTGTACCAACGGCTCCAGCGGGGCGCACTCGATTGCAAGGCCGATTGCAAGGCCGTTTGCAGTTCGGGCAAAAGGCCGCGGTACAGCGCATCGCGCTCGCCGTAAATGGCACTCACACTGGCACGCAGCTGGGGCAAGGTCTGCGCCACGATGGGCGTGCCCGACAAGCGGCGGCGGGGCATGCGGTCGCGCTGCACATTGGCGGTGTGCAAGGCCAAAGCACAGTCATCCAGCGCCAGAGGGTCATGAAACATCAGCGCCAACAGGTTGTGGCGGTGCACCTCGGCCTGGGCCTCTGCGGTGGCCAAGTGGCGCCAGCCCTTCAGCGGAATGCGCTCGGACACCCTGAGGCCCATGCCCGGCGCCCCCACCAGCACGATGTGACTGGCGTCATCGGGGTACTCGGCCAACCACAGCACAGCGGTCATGCCGCCAAAAGAAAACCCCGCCAAGCGCACCGACGTGCCGCACACCCCGGCGGCCTGCAGCTGCTGCAAACCCGCGTGCAAGTGGCGGGGCAGCGCATCGACATCGGTGCAGCCGACGGGCAAATCAGAGTCGCCAAAGCCCGGCAAGTCGGGCACCAACACCCGCCAGCCTGCCTGCACCAAGGGCGCGATATTGCGCACCCAATGCGTCCAACTGCCACTGCCGCCATGCAGCAACACCACCGCAGGGTGATGCACCTGGCCCCAAGCGTGCCAAACGGTGCATGCGCCATCCAGGCATGTGCTGAAACGTTGCCCGTCTTGCAATGCCACGCGCAGGTCGGCTGGCAAAAACTCTGGCAGTGAAAACTCGTGCTGCGAAAAAGCGTTGCTCATCAAGAACTCCCCTTCGGGTGCTGCATGCGCCACACCTTGTAGGCCGCCGCTGTGGCCACCACGCTGGTCAGGCCACTGATGACAAAGACGCTTTGCAAACCCAAACGCTCGCTGATCACACCGCCCAACAAAGCCCCTATGACCCCCGGAAAACCATAGGCCATGACGGTGTAAAGCGCCTGCCCCCGGCCGCGCAATTGGCCGGGGAAATGGTGTGACAGCAAGGCAATGCACACCGTGTGGTGCGTGGCAAAGGTGATGGCGTGCAGCGTCTGCGCCAACAACAACACCCACAGCACCTCGGCCCAGGTGGCCGTCAAGCCCATGCGCAAGAGCATGGTGGCCGAGCACACCACCAACCAAGCCGTGAGCGGAATGCGCGGCAGCCAACGCGACTGGCTAAAAAACCAAACAATCTCCACCGCCACCGACACCGCCCACAAGACCCCGATCATGGTCTTGCTGTAGCCCAACGAGTCGAGGTAGAGCGAGAAGAAAACATAAATGCCAATGTGCGAGAGCACATGAAAAAACGCGGCGGCAAAAAACCACTGCACGGCCTTTTGCCGCAGCACCGGCATCACCGGCACATGCACGCTCAAGGTGTGCGCGGCCTCCTTCAAGTCGGGCAACCACCACACGCTCAACAGCACCATGCCCAAACTGATGACCGTCCAGCCCGGAAAATGCTGCATGCCAAAAGCCTCGAACCAAGCCCCGGCCGCAAACACCGTCACCAAAAACCCCATCGACCCCCACAAGCGCACGCGCCCATAGCGCTTGGTGTCAAAGGCGCCGCCTTGGCTGACCAAATGGGCCATGGCCGCTTCGCTCATGGGCATCATGGAACTGGTGTGTGTGAACATGACCAACAGCACCAGCCCCAGCCCCACCGGCCCCCAGTCTAAAAACAGCAAACAAGCCGAAGCAAAGGCCACCGCCGCGCCCACGCGCAGCAGCTTCACACGCTCGCCGGTGCGGTCGCTCAAAGCGCCCCAGGCGTAGGGCGCAAACAAACGGGTGGTGGCTTGCACCGCCGTGAGCACGCTGATGGTCAGCAGGCTGAACCCCATGTCTTGCAACCACAGGGGCAAGTAAGGGTTAAAAAAACCGATGTGGGCGAAGTAGCTGGCCGACAGGGCGGCAAACGGCAACAGCTGGCGGCGCTGCGGCATGCCTCAGGGCTTGCCAGCAGCGATGGGCGGCACCGCGTGCACCACGTCACCGCATTGGGCGCGATGCTGCAAGGCATGCTCCATCACCACCAAGGCCAACATGGCCTCGGCAATGGGCGTGGCGCGAATGCCCACGCACGGGTCGTGACGGCCTTTGGTCAGCACTTCGGTGGGCTGGCCATTGGCGTCAATCGAGTCGCGCGCAATCAAGATCGAGCTGGTGGGCTTGATGGCAATCGACACCTCAATGTCTTGCCCCGTGCTGATGCCGCCCAACACGCCACCGGCGTTGTTGCCCACAAAACCCTCGGGGGTGAGCGCATCGCCGCCGGTGCTGCCCTTTTGCGTGACGCAGGCAAAGCCGGCGCCAATCTCTACGCCTTTGACGGCGTTGATGCCCATCATGGCAAAGGCAATGTCGGCATCCATCTTGTCAAACAAAGGCTGGCCCAAGCCTGCCGGCACCCCGCGCGCCACCACGCGCAAACGGGCCCCGCACGAGTCACCCGATTTCCGCAAGGCGTTCATGTAATCCTCTAGCGCCGAGACATCGGCAACCGGAGCAAAAAACGGGTTGTTGGGCACATGGTCCCAGCTTTCAAAGCCAATGGGCACGTCGCCAATTTGGGTCATGCAGCCGACAAAGGTGGTGCCCCATTTTTCTTTCAGCCATTTTTTGGCCACCGCGCCGGCTGCAACCATCGGCGCTGTCAGGCGGGCCGAAGACCGGCCACCGCCGCGCGGGTCACGCAAACCATATTTGCGCCAATAGGTGTAGTCGGCGTGGCCGGGCCGGAAGGTTTGCAGAATGTCGCCGTAATCTTTGCTGCGCTGGTCGGTGTTTTGAATCAGCAAGCAAATGGGCGTGCCGGTGGTGAGGCCTTGGTACACGCCAGAGAGGATTTGCACCGCATCGGGCTCGTTGCGTTGGGTGACAAATTTGCTGGTGCCGGGGCGGCGGCGGTCGAGGTCGGGCTGGATGTCGGCCTCTGACAAAGGCATGCCCGGCGGGCAACCATCAATCACGCAGCCGATGGCCGGGCCGTGGGACTCACCAAAATTGGTGACCGAAAAGAGATTTCCAAAGGTATTGCCGCTCATGGGGGCTGATTATCCCAGAGCGGCCGGGGCGGATTTCAGAGCTTGACTTCGTCCGTTTCGTTGGACGTGCCATCGGGCCAATCGCGGATGTAGGCTTTGAGCATCTTGTTCTCAAAGTTTTGCCCGTCCACCACCGCTTTGGCCACGTCATAAAAGCTGATCACGCCCATCAACATGGCGCCGTCCATCACGGGCATGTAGCGGGCATGGTGCTCCAGCATCATGCGGCGCACATCGTCGATATCGGTTTCGCCGGTGCAGGTGATCGGTTGGGCGTCCATGGCATCACGCACCAAAGAAGCGCCCACTTGGCCGCCGTTTTTCACAATCTGCCGAATCACCTCGCGGAACGTCAGCATGCCCGCCAACGCCCCTTGGGTCATGACCACCAGGGAACCCAAGTCTTTTTCGGCCATGTCGTTCATGGCGCGAGCCAAGGGCTCGTCCGACTGCATGGTGAACAAGGTGCCGCCTTTGACGCGGAGAATGTCGCTGACTTTCATGGTGTGTCTCCTGAGGGTCGTTACGGGTTAATTTCGCTATCAATATAGCCCACAATGGGCGCCGAGCGTAAGGCCCAAAGCTTGCCTGACACTTTCTTTTTTTCGGAGACCTTTCATGGCTGGTTATGGTGATCCCGGTTTTGACACTTTGGCCCTGCACGCGGGGGCCTCACCCGACCCGGTGAGTGGCGCCCGCGCCGTGCCCATCCACCTCACCACCTCGTTTGTGTTTGAGTCTTCTGACCAAGCCGCGGCGCTGTTTAACCTCGAGCGCCCCGGCCATGTGTATAGCCGCATCAGCAACCCCACCAACGCCGTGTTGGAGCAACGTGTTGCCGCCCTCGAAGGCGGCATTGGGGCGATTGCCACCGCCAGCGGACAAGCCGCTTTGCACCTCAGCATTGCGACCCTCATGGGAGCGGGCTCGCACATCGTGGCCTCAACCGCTTTGTATGGTGGCTCGCACAATTTGCTGCACTACACCCTGAGCCGTTTTGGCATCAGCACCACCTTTGTCAAACCCGGCGATTTGCAGGCCTGGAAAGACGCCATCCGGCCCAACACCAAACTCTTTTTTGGCGAAACCGTGGGCAACCCGGGGCTGGACGTGTTGGACATCGAAGCCATCAGCGCCATTGCCCACCAAGCCGGTGTGCCCCTGTTGGTCGACTCCACCCTCACCTCGCCCTGGCTGATCAAGCCCTTCGACCATGGGGCCGATTTGGTCTACCACTCCGCCACCAAATTTTTGTCGGGCCACGGCACGGTGGTGGGCGGCGTGGTGGTCGATGGCGGCAGTTTTGATTGGGAAAAATCAGGCCGATTTCCAGAGCTCAGCCAACCCTACGAGGGCTTTCACAACATGGTCTTCACCGAAGAAAGCACGGTGGGGGCATTTTTGTTGCGGGCGCGCCGTGAGGGCCTGCGCGACTTTGGCGCCTGCATGAGCCCGCACACCGCGTGGCTCATCTTGCAGGGCATCGAGACCTTGCCCTTGCGCATGGCCCGCCACATGGAAAACACCGCCAAAGTGGTCGAGTTTTTGGCCGCCCACCCCTTGGTGAGCCGCGTGGGCCATCCGCTGCTCGCCAGCCACCCCTCGCACGCCTTGGCGCAAAAATTGTTGCCCCGTGGGGCGGGCTCGGTGTTCAGCTTTGACATTCGGGGCAGCCGCGCACAGGGGCAAAAGTTCATCGAAGCTCTCAAGGTGTTTAGCCACTTGGCCAATGTGGGCGACTGCCGCAGTTTGGTGATTCACCCCGCCAGCACCACCCATTTCAGGATGACCGACGAGGCCTTGGTGGCCAGTGGCATCGGCCCCGGCACCATCCGTTTGTCGATTGGTCTGGAAGACCCTGCCGACCTGATCGATGACCTGAAAAAAGCCCTCAAGGCCGCGGAGAAAGCCGCATGAACATCACCGTCCAAGGCCACAGCCTCTACGCCTACACCGGCGGTAAACCCTTCAACCCAGAGCTGCCCACGGCCGTCTTCATTCACGGCGTGTTGAACGACCACAGCGTCTGGATATTGCAGACCCGTTACTTCGCCCACCACGGTTGGAACGTGCTGGCCATCGACCTGCCCGGCCACGGCAAAAGCGCCGGCGCACCGCCTGCCACCGTGCAAGTCGCGGCCGAGACGGTCATGGCGTTGCTAGATGCCCTGAACATCCAGCGCGCCGCCCTGATTGGCCACAGCTGGGGCTCTTTGATTGCGCTCGAGGCCACGGCCCGCGATGCCGCCTCGCACCCCGGCCGCATTGGCCACTTGGTGATGGTCGGCACGGCCTACCCGATGCGGGTGTCGCCGGCGCTGCTCGAGACCTCGGTCAGCGCGCCCTTCAAAGCCATCGACATGGTGAACCAGTTTTCGCACGCCACCCTGGCGCCACCGCCCTCGGCACTGGGCCCGGGCACTTGGCTGTATGGCGGTAGCAAAGCCCTGATGCGGCGCGTGCTGGCCAGCAACCCCGAGGTGAATGTGTTTCACACCGGCTTTTTGGCCTGTGACCGTTATGACGGCGGTGAAGCGGCCATGGCCCAAGTGAGCTGCCCCACTTTGTTTGTGTTGGGCAGTGCCGACCAAATGACGCCGCCCAAAGCCGCGCAAAGCCTGATTCAACAATGCGCTCAAGCCAAGGTGGTGTCACTGCCGGCGGGGCACTCGCTGATGACCGAAGCGCCCGAGGGCGTGCTGCAAGCCCTGAAAGATTTTTTGAAGCCATGACCTTTCCAATCACCCCCGCCATGACGCCGGCGCGGGCTCAAGAGATTGCCCAACAGCTGGATCTGCGCCAGTTGCCGCGCGATTTTTTGGACAACCCCTACCCGGTGTACGCCGCGCTGCGCGAGTCGGCGCCCATCAAGCGCATGCCCGATGGGTCTTTTTTTCTCACCCGCCATGCCGATCTGGTGGCGGTGTACCGCGATGCCAAAGTGTTCAGCTCAGACAAGCAAGTCGAGTTTGGCCCCAAGTACAACCACGCGCCCTTCAACCAAGCGCCCTACTGCAAGCCAGGCGGCGTGGCGCCTTTGTTTGAGCACCACACGCACAGCTTGGTGTTCAACGATGCGCCGCGCCACACCCGCGTGCGGCGCTTGATCATGGGGGCCCTCACGCGCCGCGCCATCGAAGCCATGGAGCCCGGCTTGGTGGCCTTGGTGGACAGCTTGCTCGACACCCTGCAAGCCAAAGGCGGTGGCGACTTGATCGAAGACTTTGCCTCGGCCATTCCGGTCGAGATCATTGGCAATTTGCTCGATGTGCCGCATGCCGACCGCGCGCCCTTGCGGGGCTGGTCATTGGCCATTTTGGGCGCCCTCGAGCCCGCCCTCAGCCCCGAACAAGAAATGCTGGGCAACCAAAGTGTGAGCGAGTTTTTGGCCTATCTGCGTGACTTGGTGGCACACCGCCGAGCGCACCCCGGCGACCCCGAACACGATGTGCTGACACGGCTGATTCAGGGAGAAGACAACGGCGAGGCACTGAGCGAGGTTGAGCTGCTGCAAAACTGCATTTTTTTGTTGAACGCCGGACACGAAACCACCACCAACCTGATTGGCAACGCGCTCATCTGCCTGCAAGAGTGGCCCGCGCAACGCCAACAACTCATGGCCGAACTGCAAGCCGCAGCCAGCGAGGCCGAGCGAGAGACCATCTTGGGCTTGGCGGTGGACGAGTTTTTGCGCTTTGAATCGTCCAACCAATTGGGCAACCGCCGGGCCTTGCAAGCCACGCAAGTCAACGGCGTTGACTTGCCCGAGGGGGCATTGGTCACGCTGTGCATTGGCGCCGCCAACCGCGACCCGGCTGTGTATGAGCACGCCGAGCAACTCCATTTGCGCCGAACCGGCAACAAACACTTGGCGTTTGGCTTTGGCGTGCACCAGTGCGCGGGCTTGAGCTTGGCGCGGCTTGAGGGCCGCATCGCCATTGGCCGATTTTTGCAACGCTTTCCCCACTACCAACTCAGCCAAGCGCCGGTGCGGGGCGGCCGCGCGCGCTTTCGGGGCTTTTTGCATGCCCCCTTCAGCACCCAGTGATGCCAAGCCACAGGAGACCCCATGTCACACGCCAGTTTTGCCGAGTTTTATCCGTTTTACCTGAGTGAGCACAGCCACCGCATGTGCCGCCGCATGCATTTTGTGGGCAGCACGCTGTCGCTGATTTGCCTCGCCATGTTGGTGCTCACCGGCAAGCCCCAATACTTCTTGTATGGCCTGTTGTGCGGCTATGGCTGTGCGTGGGTGGGGCACTTTGTGTTTGAGAAAAACAAACCCGCCAGCTTCAAGCGCCCGCTCTACAGCTTCATGGGCGACTGGGTGATGTACCGCGACATGTGGCGCGGCCGGGTCAGTTTTTAAGCCGCCCAGCAGCGGCTTTCAGGCTGTGGCGACTGGCCGGGGCAACAGCTGCGCCACGGCAATTTGGTCCAGCCCGGTCTGCACCCACACCGGGTCTGCGGCCGAAGCCCTGAGCACCAACAAGCGGTCGGCCAAGGGGCCCACCACGGCCTGCGCAGGGTCGATCAAGAGCACCTGACGGGCTTGTCCCTGGGCGTTTTCTTCGGTCAAGCGGCCCACCCAATCCAGGCTTTGCAAGACCTCTAACACCGGGCGCAACTCAGAAAGCTCGACATTCAGGCGCTCGGCCAGAGCATCGCTGCTCAAGCCCTTGTGCGCGGCGTCTTTGGCTGCTTGCAGCTCGGCCAAAATTTCTAGCGCCAAGCGAAAGCCCCAGCCGGCGCCCTCGGGTTTGCGCCACGCTTGACGGTCCAACTCGGGCAAGCTGGCGGCCAGCACCGCGCCCAACAAGACAATCAGCCAGGTCACATAAATCCAAACCAGCAAGATCGGCAAGGCCGCAAAGGTGCCGTAAATGACCGAATACGTGGGCACCTGCGACAGGTAAAGGGCTAACAGCTTTTTGGCCAACTCAAGGCCCCCCGCCACCAAAAACCCCGCTGTGATGGCGTGCCGCCAACGCACCCGGGTGTAAGGCACATAAAAGTACAAACCACTGACACACGCGGTCAGCAACAAAAACTCAAAGCCATCTAAGAGCCACCGCGTGGAGCCCGGCAACACATCCACCACATCGCGCGAAGCCGTGATGACATACGAGGTGATGGCCAAGCTGCCGCCCAGCATCAAGGGCCCCAAGGTGATGGCCGACCAATACAACAACACCCGCTGCTGCAAAGGACGCTGGCGGCGCAGGCGCCAAATTTGTCCCAACGTGCGCTCGATGGTGACCATCAAGGCCACCGCCGTCATCAGCACCGCCACCAAACCCACCGTGCCCAAACGGCTGGCCTTGCGAGAAAACTGGGTCACATAACTCAGCACTTGGCGGGCAATGCTCTCGGGCACCAAACTCTCGATCAGCCAGCGCTGAATCGAGTCTTGAAACTTGCCAAACACCGGAAACGCCGCAAACACCGCCAAACCCACGGCAAACAAAGGCACCAAAGCCAGCACCGTGGTGAAGGTGAGCGAACTGGCGCTGACGCCCAAACGCGCATCGCGAAAGCGCTCGGCCAAGACACGGGCCATTTGGCGCCAAGGAAAAACCGAAACTTCTTGCCACCAAAGCGCGAAATGGTCCGCCATGGTGGTCTTTGACAGAGGAGATTGCATGCCCGGTATGATGCCACCGCAATGAACAAAATCACAGAAAACAACCCTGCTGGCGTCGATTTCACACGCTGGATGTCGGTCGGCAGTTTGCTCGGCCTGATCTTGTTGGGACTGGCTTGGGAGCTTTGGTGGGCTCCCTTGCGTCCCGGTGGCTCTTGGTGGGCCATCAAGGTCTTGCCCTTGTGCATTCCCTTGGCCGGCTTGCTGAAAAACCGCATGTACACCTACCGCTGGGTCAGCATGTTGGTGTGGCTTTATTTCACCGAAGGCGTGGTGCGGGCCTGGGGTGATGCATGGCCTGCCAACGCCTTGGCGGGGGTGCAAATTGTGCTGTGCACCACCCTGTTTTTGGCCTGTGCGCTGCATGTGCGCATCCGCTTCAAGGCCGCCAAAGCCACTGGCGAATTTGTGCCAGTGCCCAAAGACTGAGCGCCATTCCCGTTCACATTCACGTGACCGTGCCTATGCCCATCTCGGTGCCCCTGCTCGACCAATTGCGCGCCATTTGCGGGCCCGCCCACGTGCTGACCGCCGAAGACCCCGCGACCGACCTGAGCCCCTGGGAGCAAGACTGGCGCAAACGCGTGCGTGGCCGCGCCTTGGCGGTGGTGCGCCCTGCCTCAACCGCGCAAGTGGCCGAGGTGGTGAAAGCCTGCGCCGCACACCGCACGCCCATCGTGCCGCAAGGGGGCAACACCGGCTTGGTGGTGGGCGGCGTGCCCGATGCCTCTGGCCAACAAATCGTGCTCAGCATGACCCGCATGAACGCGGTGCGGTCCATCGACCCCGACAACCTGACCCTCACGGTGGAGGCCGGCTGCGTGCTGCAACAACTGCAAGGTGTGGCGGACCAAGCGGGCTTATTGTTTCCCTTGAGCTTGGGTGCCGAAGGCAGCTGCACCATTGGTGGCAACTTGGGCACCAACGCAGGCGGCACGCAAGTGGTGCGCTACGGCAACACGCGTGAGCTGTGTTTGGGGCTGGAAGTGGTCACCGCAAAAGGAGACATCTGGCACGGCCTGTCGGGTCTGCGCAAAGACAACACCGGCTACGACCTGCGCAACCTCATGATTGGCAGCGAAGGCACCTTGGGCATCATCACCGCCGCCACGCTCAAGCTTTATCCCAAGCCGGCCGCGCAACTCACCGCTTGGGCCGCCGTGCCCAGCTTGCAAGCGGCGGTGCAACTGCTGGGGCTGGCGCACCAAGGGCTGGGACCCTGCCTCACGGGCTTTGAAGTCATGGGCCAATTTGCACTGAGCTTGGTCGACAAACACTACCCCCAACTGCGCGTGCCTTTGTGGCAAAGCACCCCGTGGTGTGTGCTGCTGGAAAACTCTGACCACGAAAACGAAGCGCATGCGCGCAGCCAATTTGAGCGCTTGCTCGAAACCGCACTCGAGCAAGGCTGCGTGACCGATGCCGTGGTGGCCGAAAACCTGAGTCAAGCGCAAAGCCTGTGGCACATCCGCGAAAGCATCACGCTGGCGCAAGCCGCTGAGGGCCTGAACATCAAGCACGACATCAGCATTCCGGTGTCGCGCATACCGGCCTTTGTGGCCGAAACCGATGCCCTGCTGGCGCGCGAGTTTCCGGGGGTGCGCATGGTTGATTTTGGCCACTTGGGCGATGGCAACTTGCACTACAACGTGCAAGCCCCCGAGGGGGTGGATGGCCCGACTTTTTTACGCGAGCACGAAGAGCGCGTGAACACCGTGGTGTTTGACCAAGTGAAACGCTTTGACGGCTCGATCAGCGCCGAGCACGGCGTGGGCGCCCTGAAAGCCGGCAAACTGCCGCACTACAAAGACCCCACAGCGCTGGCCATGATGCGCGCCGTCAAACAAGCGCTTGACCCAGACAACCTGCTCAACCCGGGGCGGGTGTTGGTTTGATTTCTGCTTCAGTCAGAACTATAGCAAAACACCGCTAAATATTTGCCATTCGCGAATGAAGAATATAGAATCTCATCGTCATGGCACAACCCAAATCCAACCCGCAAATCACTCTGCGTCCACAAGATGTGGTTGTGCTGCTGCGTCTGAGTCTTTACAAGGACAAAACACCTGCCTATGCCACGATCGCTGAAGAGGTTCAGCTCACCGCGTCAGAGGTACATGCCAGTGTCAACCGTTCCCATTTGGCTCAGTTGGTCAAAAAAGACGCTCAAGGCAGGCCCACTGTTTTGCTAGAGCCACTGAAATTGTTTTTGTTCCATGGGGTTCGATATTGTTTCCCGCCCATTCGAGGCGAGATGACACGGGGCATGCCAACGGCCCATGCCTGTGCGCCATTGGCGAGCAAAATTCTCAACAGCAACGACCCCGTGCCGGTCTGGCCCGACAAAAATGGAACCATTCGGGGAATGACCTTTCAACCGCTGTACCCCACAGTACCAGAGGCGGCGCGTCGAAATTCTCAGTTGTATGAGTTGCTCGCGCTGACCGATGCACTGCGCGGTGGCAGCCCACGCGAAAGACTACTGGCCCAGCAGGAGATAGAGACCAGGTTCATGGGATGAACCCAATCGGTTCAAACGATCCCAACTTGATCATGCTGGATCGCGTTGCGCAGCATTTGGGAGCAGATCTTTGTGAAAACATGGTTTTTGTTGGCGGTGCTGCAGCCGGTCTGCTGATCACAGACCTTGCGCTCCCCCCCATCAGACGCACCGATGATGTAGATGTGGTCACGCCCGCCGAAGCCTTGCAAGACTTTCACAAATTGGAAGACCAACTTCGCAAAAGAGGCTTCACGCCAGACATGCGCCAAGAGGCACCAGTGTGCCGATGGCAGATAGACAACATCACCATGGACTTGATGCCCAGCAAAGAAGAAATCCTGGGGTTCACCAACCGGTGGTACGTCATGAGTGTGTCCACGGCCCAGTGGCACGAACTTCCAAGTGGCGCCCGTATCAAAGTCATTCGCGCCCCCGAATTCATTGCCACCAAACTAGAAGCATTTTGGGGTCGTGGGCGCAGCGATTTTTTACTCAGTCACGACATGGGAGACATCATCAACGTGATTGATGGGCGAGACACCCTCACTCTTGAATGCCAAGAAAGTCTTCGCCCTTTGCGTCAATACCTGAGCTTGCAATTTCAAGCACTGATGAAAAAAACTGCGTTCATGGATGCATTGCCGGGGCATCTTCCACCCGACCCTGCCAGTCAGGACCGATTGCCCCTATTGATTGAGAGCCTAGAAAACTTGGCCGAACTGCCTTGGGACTAAGTACCAACAGCGTCCGTCACTTCACCGTCGCCGCGTCGCTCAGTTTTTTGAGCAAGGCGGTGCGGCGGTTTTGCACCACGGCGGCTTGCAGGAGGTTTTTGCTCTCTTCAAAACTCGGCACATGGTAAGGGCGCTTGGCGGTCAGCTTGATCTTGCGCCAAAACGCTGTGGGGCAGGCACAGCCAACCCGCCCAGCACAACAGGCACAGCAGACGCGCAAACCATGGTTGCCAAGGGCGTTGACTGGACATGTTTTCTTTTGGCTTACTGAAGTTCAATTCGACCAAGAATGGTAACAATGTCGCCCCCGCTAGCGGCCAGCGCGGGCCAATCGACCCGCCTGTTGCCTTAAACTTGCCCACCATGAACACCCCTGCCCGCTCCCCAGATCTCCAGCTGGATCGCCCCGTCCGCAGCCAATACGAAGACTTCATGCGCCACGTGTACACCACGGGAGTGCAAAAAGGCGACCGCACGGGCACCGGCACGCGCAGCGTGTTTGGCCACCAAATGCGTTTTGACCTGAACGAGGGCTTTCCGCTGGTGACCACCAAAAAGGTGTTTCTGAAAGCGATCATCGTGGAATTGCTGTGGTTTTTGCGTGGCGACAGCAATGTGAAATGGCTGCAAGAACGCGGCTGCACCATCTGGGACGAGTGGGCCCGCGAAGACGGCGATTTGGGCCCGGTGTATGGCGTGCAATGGCGCAGCTGGCCCACGCCGGGCGGCGGTCACATTGACCAGATCAGCGATGTCATGAAGGCGCTGAAAACCAACCCCGACTCACGCCGCATCATTGTGAGCGCTTGGAACGTGGCCGAGCTCGACAAAATGGCTCTCATGCCCTGCCACGCTTTCTTTCAGTTTTACGTGGCACCGCCACAAAACCCCGGCGAAAAAGCCAAGCTCAGTTGTCAGCTTTACCAGCGCAGCGCCGACATCTTTTTGGGCGTGCCCTTCAACATTGCCAGCTATGCCTTGCTGACGCACATGATCGCGCAGCAGTGCGACATGGACGTGGGCGACTTTGTCTGGACCGGGGGCGACTGCCACATCTACAGCAACCACCACGAGCAAGTCGAGCTGCAACTCAGCCGCAGCCCCATGGCCTACCCCACGCTGAACATCAAGCGCCGGCCTGACTCTATTTTTGACTACCAATACGAAGACTTTGAGGTGCTGGGCTACGAGTGCCACCCGGCCATCAAAGCGCCAGTGGCGGTGTGAGTGCCGGCCCGATGAAGCTGCACCTGATATATGCCCGCGCCCGCAATGGCGTGATCGGCAAAGACAAGCAAATGCCTTGGCACTTGCCCGAAGATTTGGCGCACTTCAAGCGCGTCACGCTGGGCCAGCCGGTGGTGATGGGGCGCAAAACCTGGGACTCTTTGCCTCCGCGCTTCCGGCCCCTGCCCGGTCGCCTGAATGTGGTGGTGACGCGCCAAGCCGATTGGCAAGCCGAAGGCGCCCTTCGCGCCAGCTCACTCGAAGAGGCCATGCGCCGCTGCGGTGACGCGCCTGATGTGTGGATCATCGGTGGCGCCGACATTTATCGACAGGCCGAGCCGCTGGCCAGCACCGCGGTCGTCACCGAGATCGACGCCCACTTTGACGGCGATGCCTATGCCCCCGAGCTGGGACCGCAGTGGCAAGCCGTGCACCGCGAAGAGCACACCAGCGCCAGCGGCTTGGGTTTTGCATTTGTCACTTACCAAAACACCCGCCAGCCATGAAGATCGCCACCTGGAACGTCAACTCGCTGTCGGTGCGTTTGCCACAAGTGCTGGACTGGTTGGCGGCCAACCCCACCGAGGTGTTGGCCTTGCAAGAGCTCAAGCTGAGTGACGACAAGTTTCCCATCGCGGCTTTTAACGAAGCGGGCTACCAAGCCCATTGGTTTGGCCAAAAAACCTACAACGGCGTGGCGCTGATTTCCAAGGCCGAAGGCACCGAGGTGGTGAAAAACATCCCGGGTTTTGAAGACGACATGTCGCGCGTGATCGCGGCCACTTATCCCGATGGTTCAGGAGGCCATGTGCGGGTGATTGGCGCGTATTTCCCCAACGGCCAAGCGCCCGACAGCGACAAGTTTGTTTACAAAATGCGTTGGCTCGACGCCCTGCGCGAGTGGGTGGCCAGCCAGATGCAACAGCACCCGCAGTTGGTGCTGCTGGGCGACTACAACATCACCTTTGACGAACGGGACATGTGGGACCCGGTGGCGCTGGCCGGCACCATCCATTGCACTGATGCCGAGCGCGAAAAACTGCAGGGCTTGATCGACTTGGGGCTGAGCGACAGCTTCCGGCTTTTTGAGCAGCCCGAGAAAAGCTACAGCTGGTGGGACTACCGCGAGTTTGCGTTTCGCCGCAACCGGGGCTTGCGCATCGACCACATCTTGATTTCACAAGCACTCAAGCCCCGCGCCCAGGCCTGTGTGATTGACCGCGCACCCCGCAAAAACGAACGCCCCAGCGACCACGCCCCGGTGGTGCTGACGCTGGGCTAAAGCAGCGCAGCGTCCAGCGGCTGAGTTCAAGCCGCTTGGGGCAATAAAAACTCGCGGCTGATGCGGCCGCCCAACACGTTGACGCGCTCCAAAAACTGCGTCAAGTAAGCATGCAGTCCGGTGGCCAAAATTTCGTCGATGCGGCCAAACGCCAGCTCGGCACGCAAGCGGCCAGCGTGGCGCAGCGTGTCGCTGTTGGGGTCGTGCGAGACCAGCTTCAGGTTGGCCAGCACTTCGTTCAAGCTGGCGTGCAGCGAGCGCGGCATGTCGGGGCGCAAGATCAGCAACTCGGCCACGCGCTCTGGGCGAATGACATCGCGGTACACCTTGCGGTAGACCTCAAAACCGCTCACGCTGCGCAAGATCGCGCTCCAGTGGTAGAAGTCATATTCTTGGGTGCTCTCTGTCTCGGGCGCGCCGTATTGCGGGGCGCCAAAAAAGTCGTTTTGCATGGCGTGAAACTTCACATCGACCAAACGCGCGGTGTTGTCGGCGCGCTCTAAAAACGTGCCCATGCGCATGAAATAAAGCGACTCGTCCATCAGCATGGTGCCCACCGTGACGCCGCGCGAGAGGTGCGAGCGGAATTTCACCCACTCAAAAAACTGGCCCGGGTCGCGCTCAAACTCGCCGCTCTTGAGCATGCGGTTGACTTCAAGCCACGTTTGGTTTTGCGTCTCCCACACTTCGGTGGTCAAGGTGCCGCGCACAGCGCGGGCGTTTTCGCGGGCCGCGCGCAAGCACGACAAAATGGACGAGGGGTTGTTGGCGTCTTTCACCATGAACGCCATGACGTCACGCGGGTTGATGTTTTTGTATTGCGCCAAGTAGGCGGGCAACAATTCGCTGATCGACAAAATGCCCTCCCAGCCCGCTTCGACAGCGGCGGCCGATTGCGGCAGCAACGAAGTTTCGTAGCTGACATTGAGCATGCGGGCAGTGTTTTCGGCCCGCTCCATGTAGCGGGACATCCAGAAAAGGTGGTCGGCGGTTCTTGAAAGCATGTGTCTTCTCCCGGTTCAGTCTTGCAAGATCCAGGTGTCTTTGGTGCCGCCGCCTTGGCTGCTGTTAACCACCAAAGACCCTTCTTTGAGGGCGACACGCGTCAAGCCGCCAGGCACCATTTGCACCGTGCGCCCACTCAGCACAAAGGGCCGCAGGTCGATGTGGCGCGGCGCAATGCCGCTCTCCACATAGGTCGGGCAACTCGACAGGCTGAGTGTGGGTTGCGCGATGTAGCCCTCGGGGTTGGCCAGCAAGGCGGCGCGAAACCGCTCAATTTCGGCTTGGCTTGCGGCCGGGCCGACCAACATGCCATAGCCCCCCGCGCCATGCACTTCTTTCACCACCAAATCTTTCAGGTGGGCCAAGGTGTAATGCAAGTCGTCGGGCTTGCGGCACATGAAGGTGGGCACATTTTTCAAGATGGGTTCTTCGCCCAAATAAAACTTGATCATGTCGGGCACGTAGGGGTAGATCGACTTGTCGTCTGCCACGCCGGTGCCCACGGCATTGCAAATGGCCACGTGCCCGGCTTTGTAGGCGTCCATCAGGCCGGTGCAGCCCAAAGTAGAAGTGGGCCTGAAAACTTGGGGGTCTAGAAAGTCATCGTCCACCCGGCGGTAAATCACGTCAACGCGTTGGGGCCCGCGGGTGGTGCGCATGTAGACAAATTTGTCTTTCACAAACAGGTCTTGGCCTTCCACCAACTCCACGCCCATTTGCTGCGCCAAAAAGGCGTGCTCAAAGTAGGCGCTGTTGTACATGCCGGGTGTGAGCACCACCACTGTGGGCTCGGCGGTGGTGGCGGGGCTGCTGGCGCGCAGGGTCTCGAGCAGCAAGTCGGGGTAATGCGCCACCGGGGCGACACGGTGTTGGCTGAACAAATCGGGGAACAGCCGCATCATCATCTTGCGGTCTTCCAGCATGTAGCTCACGCCGCTGGGCACACGCAGGTTGTCTTCCAGCACGTAGTACTCGCCCTTGCCCTGTGCGTCGGGGGCACGCACGATGTCGATGCCGCTGATGTGCGAGTAGATGTTGTTGGGCACCTTCACGCCGACCATTTCAGGACGAAATTGCGCGTTGCGCTCAATTTGTTCACGCGGCACCACGCCGGCTTTGAGAATTTCTTGCTCGTGGTACACGTCGTGAATGAAGCGGTTGAGGGCGGTGACGCGCTGCACCAAACCGGCTTCCATGCTGCGCCACTCTTGGGCGGCGATGACGCGGGGAATCAAATCAAACGGGATCAGCCGCTCGGTGCCCGAGCCGTCTTCGTCTTTGTCGCCGTACACCGCAAAGGTGATGCCCACGCGCCGAAAAATCATCTCGGCCTCTTCACGCCGCGCCGCCATGGTGGAGCCGTCTTGGGCTTGTAACCAGCGGGCGTAGGCCTGGTAATGCTCTCGGACTTCTCCTGCGTCGCCCGCAGCAGGCAGGCGGCTGTACATCTCATCGAATTGGCGCATGACTCAAAACTCCTTAACTCAGGGTAGCAAGATGCATACCCATTTCAATTAGGCACTATGGCATGGTGCCAATAGCGCAACGATTCCACCCGCTCACAGCGCACTTTTTCAGGTGCGGCGCTTTGCCAAGTGGCGGCACCACAACGGGTGCTTTCAAGCAGGGCAATGCCCTCCTCTCGGTAACGCGACAACACCGGCGCTGCCGGGTGGCCATAACGGTTGCGGTAGCCGGCTTGCACCAAAGCCCATTGGGGCTGCAGCGCTTGCAAAAACGGCCGCGTCGATGAGGTCTTGCTGCCGTGGTGCGGCACCAGCAACAGCTTGACTGGGCGCAGGCCGGCTTGCACCAGGGCTTGTTCTTGCGGGGCCTCGATGTCACCCGCCAACAAAGCCGCTACCTCAGAGTTGCTGATGCGCAAGACACAACTGACGGCATTGGAGGAGGCTTTTGGGGTAGGCAAAACGGGCGGATGCAGCACCTCAAACATCACCCCGTCCCAGACCCAGCGGTGGCCCGCTTGGCAACGGGTCCAGTCGGACCGCAGGGCGTGTAACGGGTGCTCGTCTTCCAGCGTGGACCACAAGCGGGCTTGGGTTTGCATGGCCAGCACGGCCGCGGCGCCGCCGGTGTGGTCGCTGTCGCGGTGGCTCAGCATCAGCACATCCAGCCGTTCACCCATCTGGGACAACAGGGGCACCAAGACCCGGTGCCCCGCATCGCTTTCGGCAGAATACTTGGGCCCGGCGTCGTACAACAGGCTGTGCTTGGCGGTGCGCACCAGCACCGCATTGCCTTGCCCCACATCGGCGGCCAACAGCTCAAATTGACCTGCGTCAGGCCGAGCGGGCTGCCAGCTCAAGGCGGGCCACAGCCAGGGCAAGCACAACAGCTTCCACGACAAAGGCAAAGGCAGCACCCAGGCCGCCGCACCCCCCAGCGCCAACACCGACAAACCCCAAGGGGGCAGCGGCAATGACAGGCTGGCCAGAGGCCACGCCGCCATTTCGCCAAGCAACCAAGCCATGGGCTGCAAAGCCCAGAGAGCCAAAGTCCAAGCGCCGGACCACACCACGCCCAACAAGGCCAGCGGGGTCACCACCAAGGTCACCCACGGAATGGCCAACAGATTGGCCAGCAAACCCACCAGCGACACTTGCCCAAAAAACAGCAGCGTCAGCGGTGCCAGTGCCCATGTGAGGGTGGCTTGCTCACGCAGCAAGCGCTGCAGGGCTTGCAGACCCGCGCCTCCCCAAACTGGGCCGAGGCGCGCACTCGATCGGTGCCAAAACGACTGATGCACCCCATTGGTGCCCCGCCATGGTGCATCTGGCTCTGGCGTTTGGGTTACTTTGCCCGGTGCTGGGGGGCGTTGGCGGTCCAAGGTCATCAGCACGCCAACCGCCACAAAGCTCAGCCAAAAACCGGGCTGCAACAAGGCCCAAGGGTCCAACAGCAACACCACTGCGCCCGCCAGCAACCAGATCAGGCTGCCGTGCCATTGCCGCGCAGAAATTTTCAGCACCATCACCACGCACAGCATCCAAAGGGTGCGCTGGGCAGGCACTCCCCAACCACTGAACAAGGCATAAAACCCTGCAAACACCGCGCCACAAACCGACCCCACATGCACCGCCGGCCAAAGCAAGGGGCCCGTCCATCCCCATAAAGCCGATTGACGCCAAGACCACGCCACCAGCACCGAGGCCAACCACGCAAACATCGTCACATGCAGGCCGGAGATGCTCATCAAGTGCGCCACCCCGGTGGCTCTGAAAATATCCCAGTCGCTGCGGTCAATGGCGGCTTGGTCGCCGGTGACCAAAGCCGCCACCACGCCTGCCAAACGGCTGGTGACGTCAGGGGAATGGGCCAAGGTGCCAGCGGTGGGCGTGAGTTGTGTCAGCAGCCGCTCGCGCACCGCTTGGCGCCAGCCCTCAATGGGGTGCTTCCAAGTGGTGGCCAAGCGCACCGCAGGCGGGTCTCGCGCGCCTTGGCGCACCGTGCCGGTGGCGCCAATGCCTTGCTCCCACAGCCACAGCTCGTAGTCAAAGCCCCTGGGGTTCATGTGGCCGTGCGGGGCCTTGAGGCGCACACGCAGTCGCCAGCGCTCGCCGGCTTGCACCGGCTCTGGCAAAGCGACAGAGGCGCCCGGCCCTTCTGACAAACCGGCTTGCCCATACCAGCCCAAGTACACCTGCGTGGGCAATGCCGTGGCGAGGTCGATGGGGCTCAGAGCGCCTTCGGCCTCCACTCGCCATGCTTGCTCGATCTCAAAGCGAAAACGCCACCCCAGATCTTGCCTCTGCGGCATGGCTTGGACCACGCCCACCACCTCCAGATCTTGCCCTTCCAAGGCGGGATCGAGGGCAGCCGAGCGCCCAAGCGCGTGCATGCCCGTGACGGCAAAGGCCACCGCCAGCCACACCGCACCCAACAGACCCATTCGGGCCCAATGCCGCCACCCGCCCCACCCTTTCCACCCCAGTCGAGGTGCGAGGGCTTTGAGCAGCGCTGGAAAAAGGGCCAAAGCCAGCAAGGCGGCATAGCCCCAGGCGGGCCACAGCTGGACTTGCTGCAGTTGCAGCGCCACGCCCAGCCACCACGCGAGCAAGCCCACCCCCAAACCCCGGGCCCATTGCATGGCCATCATGGTGGAGGCCGCGCGAGACAAACGCGCGCGCAACCCTCACTCTGCGTGCAGCACCGTTGCATGGCAGCCTCCCTGATTTGGCTGGTAAAAAAATGACGCTCTTTTTTTTCTGGCGATACGCTCTGGCGCGTGTCTTGCTTGTTGTAACCGCCCAAGCTGCATTTGTCATGCGTGCAGCCCCTGTTGCGCAGTTAGAAATATGTCGATACACGTTGCCCTGAACCACGTTACCCATTACGAATACGACCGCCCCGTTCAGCTTGGCCCCCAAGTCATCCGTTTGCGCCCGGCCCCGCACAGCCGCAGCCGCATCTTGTCTTACAGCCTGAAAGTCGAGCCCGAAGAACATTTCATCAACTGGCAACAAGACGCGTTTGCCAATTACCAAGCGCGCTTGGTCTTTCCTAAAAAGACGCAGGCCTTCAAAGTCACGGTGGATGTGGTCACCGAGATGGCGGTGTTCAACCCGTTCGACTTTTTCTTAGAGCCCACGGCCGAGCAGGTGCCCTTCACTTATGCCGACAGCGTGAAAGAAGAGTTGCGGTCTTACCTGGACAAAGACGACAAAACACCCCTCTTCAAAAAATACTTGGCCAGCATGGACCGCAAGCGCCAAAACACCATCGACTTTTTGGTGCAAATCAACCAACGCCTGCACCAAGACATCCGCTACACCATTCGACTTGAGCCGGGGGTGCAAACGCCCGAAGAAACGCTGCATCTGCAAAGCGGTTCTTGCCGCGATTCGGCGTGGTTGCTGGTGCAGCTGTTTCGCCACATGAACATCGCTGCGCGTTTTGTCTCGGGCTACCTGATTCAGCTGTCGCCCGATGTCAAATCACTCGACGGGCCGAGTGGCACCGAGGTTGATTTCACCGACCTGCATGCGTGGTGCGAGGTGTATTTGCCGGGTGCGGGTTGGGTGGGGCTAGACCCCACATCGGGCTTGCTGGCGGGCGAAGGCCACATTCCCCTGGCCTGCACGCCACAACCCTCAGCGGCCGCCCCGATTGAGGGGCTGATGGACAAGGCCGAGGTGACGTTTCACCACACCATGAGCGTCACGCGCATCCACGAGTCAGCGCGCGTGACCAACCCCTACACCGAAGACCAGTGGCGCAAAGTGCTCACACTGGGCGAGCAAGTGGACGCGCAATTGACGGCGCAAGATGTGCGCTTGACCATGGGGGGCGAACCCACCTTTGTGGCGAACCAAGACCGTGATGCGCCCGAGTGGAACACCGATGCCTTGGGCCCCACCAAGCGCGGCTTGGCCACGGAGCTGGTGCACAAGCTGCGGCACCAATATGGCCAAGGGGGCTTTTTGCATTTGGGCCAAGGCAAGTGGTACCCGGGCGAACAGTTGCCGCGCTGGGCCTTGAGCATTTATTGGCGCACCGATGGCCAGCCGTGTTGGCAAGACCCGAGTGTGTTTGCCGACGAGCGGGTGCCCAGCCACTACACCTCGGCCGATGCACAACGCTTTATGCAGGCCTTGACCGCCCAACTCGGGCTGCCCCAAGACACCGTGCTGCCGGGCTACGAAGACACGTGGTACTACCTGTGGCGCGAGCGCCGATTGCCCGTCAACGTCGACCCCTTTGACGCCAAACTTGACGACGAAATGGAGCGGGTGCGTTTGCGCCGTGTCTTCCAACAAGGGCTGGACCAACCGGTGGGCTATGTCTTGCCTTTGCAGCCGGCCAGGGCCAACGCCGCACCCCCTTCCGTTTTAACTCCCTCTTTGTCGGGCGCTCAGTGGGAAACCGGGCGCTGGTTTTTGCGCGATGAACGGCTTTATTTGATGCCCGGCGATTCGCCCATGGGCTGGCGCTTGCCTTTGGACTCTTTGCCATGGGCTTCGCCCACCGACCGCTGGCACATGTTGGAGCAAGACCCGTTTGCCCCGCGCAGCGCCTTGCCCGCCGCCAAGGTGCCGACGCTGCAAGCGCGGCCCCATTTATCAACCCAATCAACAAGCCATGCAGCAAGCCAAGAAGCAACCCCAAAAGGGTCCGTGCAAGTGGACGCGCAGGGGCCTGCAAACAAAGGGGTGTCCGATGCCTCGGTGGTGCGCACCGCTTTGTGTGTCGAGGTGCGCGACCCCAGCCGCGCCCATGGCGCCAAAGCAGAAGCGGCCGCACTGACCGCTGGCCAAGCCTTGGGGGTGCTGTATGTGTTCATGCCCCCATTGGCGCACTTGGAAGACTACTTGGCCTTGCTCGCAGCGGTCGAAGCCACCGCCACGCAGTTGGGCATGAAGGTGGTGCTGGAAGGTTACCCGCCGCCGCGCGATCCCAGACTGAAGTTGCTGCAAGTGACGCCCGACCCGGGCGTGATCGAGGTCAATATTCACCCCGCGCACAACTGGCGCGAGTTGGTCGAGCACACCGAGTTTTTATACCAAGCGGCTTTTGAGACCCGCTTGTCCGCTGAAAAATTCATGACCGATGGCCGCCACACCGGCACCGGGGGCGGCAACCACATGGTGATGGGCGGCGCGACCGCCGCAGACAGCCCGTTTTTACGCCGCCCAGAATTGTTGGCCAGTCTGGTGTTGTACTGGCACAACCACCCCAGCCTGAGCTATTTGTTCAGCGGCATGTTCATTGGCCCGACCAGCCAAGCCCCACGGGTTGACGAAGCGCGCAACGACCAGGTGTATGAGCTCGAGATCGCCTTGCGCGAGATCGTGAAAAACCGCAGAAGGTTTGGCAACGACATGCCCCCTTGGCTGGTCGATCGCACCTTGCGCAACATCTTGGTGGATGTGACGGGCAACACCCACCGCAGCGAATTTTGTATCGACAAACTCTACTCGCCCGACAGCAGCACAGGCCGCTTGGGCCTGCTGGAGTTGCGGGCTTTTGAGATGCCGCCGCACGCCCGCATGAGCATCGTGCAGCAGCTTTTATTGCGCGCCTTGGTGGCCCGCTTTTGGGACGAGCCCTATGTGGCGCCCGTCACCCGTTGGGGCACGGAGTTGCACGACCGCTTCATGTTGCCGCACTGGATTCGGCAAGATTTTGACGACGTGTTGACCGAGCTGGGCGATGCGGGTTTCCATTTCGACCCGAGTTGGTTTGCGCCGCATTTTGAATTTAGGTTTCCCTTGGTAGGCCAAATCAAAGTCGACGGGACCGTGATGACCTTGCGCAATGCGCTCGAGCCTTGGCATGTGATGGGCGAAGAAAGCACGGCCGGCGGCACGGCCCGTTATGTGGACTCGTCTTTGGAACGCATTGAAGTGCATGTGAGTGGCATGAACCCGAGCCGCCATGGCGTGTGCGTGAACGGCCATGCGCTGCCCTTGCAGCCCACCGGCGTGGTGGGCGAATATGTGGCGAGCGTGCGCTATAAGGCGTGGAACCCGCCGTCATCGTTGCACCCGAGCATTGGCACGCACGCGCCCCTCACGATCGATTTGGTGGACACCTGGATGAAGCGGTCTTTGGGCGGCGGTCAATACCATGTGGTGCACCCGGGTGGGCGCAATTACGACAGTTTTCCGATCAACGCGTATGAAGCCGAAAGCCGGCGCTTGGCGCGCTTTTTCCGCATGGGGCACACGCCTGGCACGCTTAAAAATGGGGCCTCTGTGCGGCCCAATGTGTTGCTGCACGCGAGCCCCGAATTTCCTCACACGCTGGACTTGAGGCGCGTCTGATCGGCGACAATGGCCCGGATGCTCGAGCCCCAATCTCCCTTGCCCAGCCTGCACCCAGCCGATGCCCTGAAATGGCTGTCGCTGCAGCAAGCGCGTGCGCCCGCAGGGCATTGGGACGAGCTGCGCGGGCATGCCTCTGATGCCGCGCCAACACTGAGCCGGGCGTGGCAAACCTTTATTGCGCCGCTGGACACCGAAACCCCACGGGGGCTGGCCGACCTGAATGCGCGCATGGCCAATTTGCAAAGGCAGGTTCGCGACAACGGCATCACCTACAACGTGTACGCCGCGGCCGACCAACCGCAACGCCCTTGGTCGCTCGATCTTTTTCCCTTGATGTTGGGCTCAGACGATTGGCAACAAATTGCAGCCGGGGTGTTGCAGCGCATGCAATTGTTGGAACGCATCATGGCCGATGCCTATGGCCCGCAACAGTTGGTGTTGCGGGGTTTGTTACCGGCGGCTTTGGTGCAAGGCCATCCGGCGTTTTTGCCCGCCATGAAGGGCGTTCCGCCGGTGGGTGGGCGCTATTTGTCTTTGGCCGCCTTTGATTTGGCACGCGGCCCCGATGGTTGCTGGTGGTTGTTGTCACAGCGCACCCAAGCCCCGTCGGGATTGGGCTATTTGCTGGAAAACCGACAAATCATTTCGCGTCAATTTCCGCAAGCCTTCGAGGCATTTCCAGTGCAGCGATTGGCCGAAACTTATCGCACCCTGATCGATGGCCTGAAAGCCCGCAGCCCAGCCGGCAATGCGGCGCACATTGCTTTGCTGACGCCGGGGCCTTACAACGAAACGTATTTTGAGCACGCTTATCTGGCGCGCTATTTGGGGCTGAGTTTGGTCCAGGGCAACGACCTGACCGTGCGCGATGAAAAGCTCTATTTAAAAACTCTGCAAGGCTTGCAGCCGGTGCACGGCTTGCTGAAGCGCGTGGACGATGATTGGCTAGACCCTTTGGAGATGCGCGCCGACTCGACCTTGGGGGTGCCCGGCTTGTTGCAAGCGGTGCGCAGTGGCCATGTGCTGGTGGCCAACACACCGGGCTCGGGGTTTTTGGAGTCCAACGCCTTGCTGGGCTTTATGCCGGCCTTGGCGCGCGAGTTGTTAGACGAAGCATTGCAGTTGCCGGCCATTCCCAGCTGGTGGTGCGGCGAAGCAGCGGCCATGCACGATGTGTTGCCGCGCATGTCGCAGTGCGTGATCAAGCCCACCTACCCTTACCACAGCGATCGTCAAAGCTTTGAGCCCATGTTGGGCCACACCTTGACGCCACAACAACAAAGCGCCTGGGCAGAGCGCATCAAGCTCGACCCGGATGCCCACACTTTGCAGTCTTGGTTGCCCTTGTCGCACCAACCCACTTGGCACACGGGGGCCGATGGGCAAGCCAGCATTCAGTCGCGCCCCGTGGTGTTGCGGGTCTTTGCCGTGGCCGATGCGCAAGGCGGCTGGCAGGTACTGCCGGGCGGCTTGGCCCGACTGGGCACGCAAGAGGGCATTGCCTCGATGCAGCGTGGCGGCAGCAGCGCCGATGTGTGGGTGCAGGCCCAAGCCCCAAGCCAGAGCCAGAGCCAAAGTCAGAGCGTGAGCGCCGCAATGGCGGATGGGGCAGCACAACGCCAGCGGCTGGTCACCAGCCGCGCCGCAGAAAACCTGTTTTGGATGGGCCGCTACACCGAGCGAACCGAAAACACCTTGCGCCTGGTGCGCTTGAGCTTGGAGATTTTGGGCAGCGAAAACCAAAACCAACCCGATCTGCTGCACTTCATCACGCGCATGGCGACACGCCACGGTTTGGTGCGTCCTGGCGTGCCTTCGGCCAGCCAAGCGCATCGGGTGTTTGAGCGCGCTTTGATTGCCGGTTTGTGGGACAAAGAGCTGGCCACCAGCGTGGGTTTCAATTTGCGTGCGGTGCGCTTGGCAGCCGCCTCGGTGCGCGAGCGCCTCTCGCCCGAACATTGGCGCTTGCTGGAACAAACCGAAGCGCGGTTTTTCACCGAAGGCGCATCAGACACCGTCACCGTGCAGCGTTTGTTGGCCGACACCAGCCAAATGCTGGCCGCCCTCACCGGCGCCCAAACCGACCGCATGAGCCGCGACGATGGTTGGCGTTTGCTCTCCATTGGCCGACACATTGAACGACTGGCCTTTTTGTCGGACGCCTTGAGCGAAGCGGTGCAACTGGGCCTGATGGCCGAGCAAGCCGGCTTTGATGCGGTGCTGGAATTGTTTGACAGCACCATCAGCTTTCATGCCCAGTACCAACAAAGCCGTACCCCACAAGCCCTGATGGACTTGCTGGTCACGCACAGTGACAACCCGCGCTCTTTGGGTTGGGTGGCGCACACCCTGCGATCGCGTTTGCGCCGCATGGGGGAACTGGCCGAGGGGGCCACCTTGCCTTTGGCCGAACGCGTGCCCCAGCTGACACCACTCACGCCTGAAGTGCTGTGGCCCTTGAGCAGCAAGGCGGGCCGTCAATCGGTCACCGCTGAAATGCCCTTGCCTTTGCATGCCACCTTGGCCGAATGCCAAGTGGCCGCCCGAGAAGTATCTGACCAACTGTGCGCATTGTTTTTTACACACAGTGGCGAGGCACGCTACAGCGTTGGCGCTTGAGATTGACGAGTCCCCATGCACTTGGCCATCACGCACGAAACCCGCTACCGCTACAGCCCGCAGGTGCAAACCGCGCAACATGTGGCGCATTTGCAGCCGTCTAACACGCCTTGCCAAACGGTCATCTGCCATGAGATGCAGACCGATCCCGAGGCGGTGGTGCAACACCACATCGACGCCTATTTGAACCACCGGGCTTATTGGGCCTTGACGCATCCGCATGACGGTTTACAGGTGCGGGCTTACAGCGAAATCGAGACCACTCCCCTGACCGACAGCCCCGATCTGAATTCACTCAGCCAAAGCTGGGAATCGGTGCGTGAGCATTTCAGATACCAAGGCGGCAAGCCGGGCGACTTGCAAAGCGGCTTTGTCTTCGGCTCGCACCATGCGCCAGTGCACGCCGCTTTTTTGGCCTATGCACAAAGCAGCTTCACAGCCGGACGCGCGCTGGTGCAAGCGGCTCTTGATTTGACTGCGCGCATGCACCGCGATTTTCGCTACGAATCCAAAAGCACCGACATCAACACGCCGGCACTCGAGGCCTTGCAAGAAAAACGCGGCGTGTGCCAAGACTTTGCACACATTTTGTTGGCTTGCTTGCGCTCACTCGGTCTGCCTGCCCGCTATGTCAGCGGCTATTTGCTCACGCAACCCCCACCGGGCCAAGCCCGCTTGGTGGGCAGCGATGCCTCGCACGCCTGGGCCTCGGTATATCTGCCTGAATTGGCCAGCCATGCCTGCCAAGGCTGGCTCGACTTGGACCCCACCAACGACCGCGCCGGCTTGGCCAGCCCGGGTGAAGACTATGTGCGGCTGGCGGTGGGCCGGGACTTCGCCGATGTGTCGCCCCTTCGCGGGGTGTTGCATGGCGGAGGCTCGCACACGTTGGAAGTGGCGGTGACCGTGGCCCCCTTGGACGAAGTTACCCCCTGAAAATCCAGTGCCGCCCCTTCAGCGACAATCGCTGTTTGGAGGGGCTTGCTGCGGCGTGCGCCCTGCACCTATTTACTTTCATCCCTGACTTGGACCGATCACCATGAGCGTTTACGACACCCTGAAATCTCTGAACATCGAATTACCCCCCGTGGCCGTGCCCGCTGCCGCGTATGTGCCGTTTGTACAAACCGGCAATTTGGTTTTTCTGTCGGGCCACATCGCCAAAAAAGACGGCAAAGTGTGGGCCGGACAACTCGGCAAAAACATCTCCACCGCCGAGGGCCAACAAGCCGCGCGCGCCGTGGCGATTGACCTGATGGGCACTTTGCATGCCGCCGTCGGCGACCTGAACAAGGTCAAGCGCATTGTCAAAGTGATGAGCTTGGTGAACTCCACCGGCGACTTCACCGAGCAACACTTGGTGACCAACGGTTGCAGCGAATTGCTGGGCCAAGTCTTTGGCCCGCAAGTGGGCGCACACGCCCGCAGCGCTTTTGGCGTGGCCCAAATCCCACTCGGCGCTTGTGTCGAGATCGAGTTGATTGCCGAAATCGGCTGAACCCCTCAACCCTACGGAGTCCCCTAAATGAGCATTTCTATGTCCAGCGCCAGTTTGCCGGTGTGCACCCGCATGCTGAGCAACTTGAGCCACATCTTGAGCAAAGCCGAGCAGTTTGTCGAAGCCAAAAAAATCGACCCTGCCGCGCTCACCACCTATCGCCTGGCACCCGATATGTTTCCCTTCACCCGTCAGGTGCTGATCTCATGTGATGCGGTCAAAAATGGCTTGGCGCGTCTCTCGGGCATCGAGGCGCCCAAGTTCGAGGACAACGAAACCACGCTGGCCCAATTGCAAGAGCGCATTCAAAAAACCTTGGCTTTTGTGGCCACTGTGCCGGCCAGCGCCTTGGACGGCACCGAAGACAAAGAGATCACCTTTCCAGCAGGCCCGGGCAAAACCCGCACCTTGAAAGGCCAGGACTACTTGACCGGCTGGATGCTGCCGAACATGTACTTCCACATCACCACGGCGTACACCATCTTGCGACACAACGGCGTGGAAGTGGGCAAGGTGGATTACCTGATGGGCGCACAGGGCTGAGACCGGCGTTGTTTAGAGAGACCGGCGCATAAACACCGCCATAAAAAACGGGGCCGAGGCCCCGTTTTTTTATTCGCCGCGCAAGACGCGTTGGGGCTTGAAGCCCAAGTCGGCCACACGGCCCTTCTTGGCTCGGCTGGCTTTGGCGTTGTTGAGGCTGCGAATTTCAAGCGTTTCGTCGCGCGCTTTGCCCCCGCGCCCAATGCCCTCGATCTTCACACTGCGGGTGTAGGCCGCAGCGCCCGCCAAAGTGTCTTTGGCTTCGAGGTCGATCAGCATCAGGCCGCGGCCGCCTTTTTCCATGGTTTTGAGTTCACCGATGTCAAACGTCAACACCCGACCGCCGGTGCTGGCGCAGCACACGCTGGTGGCAGATGGCATGGGCTGTTTGTCGGCAGGCACCGTGGCACTGGAGCCGCTCACGTGGCTGGGGGCGTTCACCGTTTCGCCATCGCCCAAGCTGATGAAAGCCTTGCCCGCTTTGTTGCGCGACACCATGTTCTCGACCGACGCCAAAAAGCCATAGCCGCCCGAGCCGCTGAGCAGCAGCGTGGCGTTGGCAGGCCCGGCAAAGTAGTGGGCAATTTGGGTGGTGGGCTCCAACTCAATCAAGGTGGTCACCGGCTGCCCATCGCCGCGCGCACCGGGCAAGGTGGCCACAGCCACGCTGTAAATGCGGCCGTTGCTGCCAAAGATCAGCAGCGTGTCGACTGTGCGGCACTCGAAGGTGCCATACAAACCATCACCGGCCTTGAAGGCAAAGCTGGTGGCATCGTGGCCATGGCCGGTGCGGGCGCGCACCCAGCCTTTTTCAGAGACCACCACGGTCACGGGTTCGTCCACCACCTTGACTTCGGCCACGGCCTTTTTCTCTTCTTGAATCAAGGTGCGGCGCGGATCGGCAAAGGTCTTGGCATCGGCCTCGATTTCTTTGATCATGAGGCGGCGCAAAGCGGCAGGGCTGCCCAAGATTTCTTCCAGCTTGCCTTGCTCTTCGCGCAACTCGCTCAACTCTTGCTCGATCTTGATGGCTTCAAGACGGGCCAACTGGCGCAAGCGAATTTCCAAAATGTCTTCGGCTTGGCGGTCGCTGAGCTTGAAGGCCTCGATCAAGGCCGGCTTGGGCTCGTCGCTGTGGCGGATGATGCGGATCACCTCGTCGATGTTGAGCAACACCAACTGGCGGCCTTCCAAGATATGGATACGGTCCAACACTTTGTCCAGGCGGTGCTGGCTGCGGCGGGTGATGGTGGTTTGGCGGAAGCTGATCCACTCCACCAACATTTGGCGCAGCGACTTTTGCACCGGCTTGCCATCGATGCCCACCGAGGTCATGTTGATCGGCGCCGAGGTTTCCAAGCTGGTGTGGGCTAACAAGGCGGTGATCAACTCTTGCTGTTCAATGCGGCTGGTTTTGGGCTCGAACACCAGACGCACCGCTGCGTCTTTACTGGACTCATCGCGCACCACATCCAACACCGCCAAGATGCTGGCTTTGAGCTGCAGCTGGTCGGTGCTGAGGGCTTTTTTGCCGGCCTTGACTTTGGGGTTGGTCAGCTCTTCGATCTCTTCGAGCACGCGCTGCGAGCTCACGCCTTGCGGCAACTCGGTCACCACCAATTGCCATTGGCCGCGCGCCAACTCTTCGATCTTCCAGCGGGCACGCACCTTCAAGCTGCCGCGGCCCGTGCGGTAAGCCTCAGCAATGTCGCTGGCGGGGCTGATGATTTGCCCGCCGCCGGGATAGTCAGGCCCAGGAATCAGGGCCATCAATTCGCTCTCCGAGAGTTTGTCGTTGCGAATCAACGCCACACACGCATCGGCGACTTCACGCAAGTTGTGGCTCGGGACTTCGGTGGCCAAGCCCACGGCAATGCCACTGGCACCGTTCAACAAACTGAAGGGCAAACGCGCAGGCAACTGGCGCGGCTCTTCGGTCGAGCCGTCGTAGTTGGGAATGAAATCGACCGTGCCCATGTCGATCTCATCGAGCAAGAGGCTGGTGATGCGCGACAAACGGGCTTCGGTGTAACGCATGGCGGCAGCGCCATCACCGTCTCGGCTGCCAAAGTTGCCCTGACCATCGATCAGCGGGTAACGCTGCGAAAAGTCTTGTGCCATGCGCACCAGCGCGTCATAAGCGGCGGTGTCGCCGTGCGGGTGGTAACGGCCCAGCACATCGCCCACCACACGGGCGCTCTTGACGGGCTTGGCGGCTGTGTTGTTGTTGGGGCCGCTGTAGGACAGGCCCATGCGGTCCATCGCGTACAAGATGCGCCGCTGCACCGGCTTTTGGCCATCGCACACATCGGGCAAGGCGCGGCCCTTGACGACTGACAAAGCGTATTCAAGGTAGGCCCGCTGGGCATAGGCGCCCAGGTGGTCGCCCTCTGGGGCGGCGGTGGGTTCGGGGGTCAACAAATCAAAGGTCATGTTTCAAATCCGGTGCGGCTCAGACATCGATCTCGATGCTGTCGCCATGCAGCTCCATCAGCTCACGGCGCGCGGCGGCTTCTCCTTTGCCCATGAGTTGTGTCATCAGGTTTTCAGTGCCGGCGTTGTCCAAGGGGCCCAACTCGATGGGCAGCAATCGGCGGGTGTCGGGGTTGAGGGTGGTGTCCCACAGTTGCTCGGCGCTCATCTCGCCCAAGCCTTTGAATCGGCTGATGCTCCAGCCGCCTTCTTTCACGCCGTCTTTGCGCAATTTGTCGATGATGGCGGTCAACTCGCCTTCGTCCAAGGCATAGGCTTTGGAGGCCGGCTTTTTGCCGCGCGCTGGCGCATCGACCCTGAACAAAGGTGGCCGCGCCACATACAAATGCCCCGCCTCAATGAGCTTGGGAAAGTGGCGGAAAAACAAGGTCAGCAACAGCACCTGGATGTGTGAGCCGTCCACATCGGCGTCCGACAAGATGCACACCTTGCCGTAGCGCAGGTTGCTCATGTCGGGCGAGTCATTCGGGCCGTGCGGGTCGACGCCAATGGCCACCGAGATGTCGTGGATTTCGTTGTTGGCAAACAAGCGGTCGCGGTCGACCTCCCAGGTGTTCAGCACCTTGCCGCGCAAAGGCAAGATGGCCTGAACCTCTTTGTTGCGGCCCATCTTGGCGCTGCCTCCGGCAGAGTCGCCCTCGACCAAAAACACTTCGTTGTGGGCAAGGTCTCGGCTTTCGCAGTCGGTGAGTTTGCCGGGCAACACGGCCACGCCCGAGCTCTTGCGTTTTTCAACTTTTTGGCCGGCCTTTTGGCGCGATTGCGCCGCTTTGATGGCCAACTCGGCGAGTTTTTTGCCGTAGTCCACGTGCTCGTTCAGCCACAACTCCAATGCCGGACGCACAAAGCTGGAGACCAAGCGCACCGCATCGCGCGAGTTCAAACGCTCTTTGATCTGGCCCTGAAACTGGGGGTCCAGCACCTTGGCCGACAAGACATAACTGGCGCGGGCAAAGACGTCCTCGGGCATCAGTTTCACGCCCTTGGGCAGCAAGCCATGCAATTCAATGAAACTTTTGACGGCCGTGAACAAACCCTCGCGCAGGCCGCTGTCGTGGGTGCCGCCCGCGCTGGTGGGGATCAGATTGACATAACTTTCGCGCACCGGCGCACCGTCTTCGGTGAAGGCCACGGCCCAAGCGGCGCCCTCGCCTTCGGCAAAGCTGTCGTGGTTGGCGTCGGCAAACCCTTCGCCCTCAAACAGGGGAATCACCGGGTCGGCCGTGAGCGTCTGCGTGAGGTAGTCGCGCAGACCGGCTTTGTATTGCCATTGCTGGGTTTCTTTGGTTTTTTCGTTCACCAAAGTCACGGTCACGCCCGGCATCAGCACCGCCTTGCTGCGCAGCAGGTGCGTCAGCTCGTGCATGGGCAAGGCGCTCGATTCAAAGTATTTGGCATCGGGCCACGCGCGCACAGTCGTGCCTTGTTTGCGGTCGCCCTCGCCTGCAGCGCGGGCCACCAAGGGTTCGGTCACATCGCCGCCCGAGAACACCAAGGTGGCCACTTTGCCTTCGCGGTAACTGGTGGCTTCAAGGCGTTTGGACAAAGCGTTGGTCACGCTGACCCCCACGCCGTGCAAGCCGCCCGAAAAACTGTAGGCGCCGCCTTTGCCCTTGTCGAACTTACCGCCCGCGTGCAAGCGCGTGAAGACCAGCTCGATCACCGGGGCGTTTTCTTCGGGGTGCAAGCCAAAGGGGATGCCCCGCCCGTCGTCTTCGATGCTCACCGAACCATCGGCATGCAGGGTGACTTTGATTTTTTTACCGTAGCCCGCCAGCGCTTCGTCCGCCGCGTTGTCCAGCACTTCTTGAATGATGTGCAAGGGGTTGTCGGTGCGGGTGTACATGCCCGGACGTTGCTTGACGGGCTCCAGGCCCTTCAAGACGCGGATGGAGCCTTCGGAGTACTCGTTGGATGTTTTGACAGTAGTTTGGGTGGCCATGGTGGCGGATTGTAGTGGGAATTGCGCCTGCCTACTGGATACAAAAACAGTGTTTTGAGAGGCGCATCGCCCCAACCCAGGCATTTAGGTGACGGCCAGTGCGGGCGAGATTGGTTAAAGTGGACAGATGCAACACAAACCCCTTTCTCTCTTTCAGGTGCTGGCCTGCGGTGCCGCCATCGTGACCTTGTCCATGGGCATTCGCCATGGCTTTGGCCTCTGGCTGCAGCCATTGACACTGGCGCAAGGTTGGGGCCGGCAAGAATTTGGCTTTGCCATGGCGGTACAAAACCTGTCCTGGGGCTTTATGGGCATTTTTGCCGGCATGGTGGCCGACCGATTTGGGGCCTTCAAGGTCATTGCGCTGGGCGCCCTGGTCTATGGGGTGGGCCTGTTGGGCATGGCTTGGGCCACTGACCCTTGGGTGTTTGCTTTGTTCACCGGCGTGATCATCGGCACCGCCCAAGCAGGCACCACTTATGCCGTGATTTATGGCGTGATTGGGCGCAATGTGCCGCCCGAGCGCCGCTCGTGGGCCATGGGCGTGGCGGCGGCTGCCGGCAGTTTTGGCCAATTTTTGATGGTCCCGATTGAGGGTTTGCTGATTGCCCAATTTGGCTGGCAAGAAGCCCTGATGATTTTGGCGGCGGCCACCCTCTTGATCGTGCCTTTGGCTTGGGGCCTGCGCGAGCCGGCATTGAATGCCAGCGGCCCGGTGCAACGCGACCAAACCATTGCCCAAGCCCTGAAAGAAGCTTTTCAGTACCCCAGCTTTCAGCTGCTGATGGCAGGCTATTTCGTGTGCGGCTTTCAGGTGGTGTTCATTGGCGTGCACATGCCCAGTTACCTGAAAGACCATGGCCTGCCCGCCCAGGTAGCCAGTTATGCGCTGGCTTTGATTGGCTTGTTCAATGTGTTTGGCACCTACATCGCGGGGTCTTTGGGGCAAAAAATGGCCAAGAAAAAGATCTTGGCGTTTATCTACGCGGCCCGCTCGGTGGCCATCGTGCTCTTTCTGCTGGCACCCTTGTCGCCCACCAGTGTCTACATTTTTTCTGCCGTGATGGGCTTGTTGTGGCTGTCCACGGTGCCACCGACCAACGCAGCGGTGGCGCAAATTTTTGGCATTTCGCACCTGTCGATGTTGAGTGGCTTTATTTTCTTCAGCCACCAAATTGGCTCCTTCATGGGGGTCTGGCTGGGCGGCTATTTGTATGACAAAACCGGCAGCTACGACATCGTCTGGTACTTGGCGATTGCCTTGGGCATCTTTGCGGCGCTGGTGAATTTGCCCGTCAAGGAAGGTCCGATTCAACGCGGGGCACCGCAAGCCGCATGACCTCGCGCACCACCACTTGGCTGGCCCTGATCGCCGTGTTGGCGCTCACGTTTTGGCTGTATTCCCAGCCCGAATTGGCGATCATGCTGGCCGAACAGCTGTGGGCTTGTTTTTGAACCCGGTCGCGACCAGGGCCTTGAACTTTTTTCTGTCCTTTCACCCTCCCTTGCCCTGATCTCACTATGCACGGCACCGAAAACCCCTCCGCCTGGCTGCAACGCTGGACCCACTTGATCCCGCCGCAAAGCCGTGTGCTCGACGTGGCCTGTGGCGCTGGCCGGCACATACGCTGGTTGGCCTCGCACGGACACACGGTGCTCGGGGTTGACCGCCATGCCGAAGCTGTGGCCTTGGCCCGTGCGCATGGCGAAGTGGTGTGTGCAGACATCGAAAATGGCCCTTGGCCTTTCGCTGGGCAAACCTTCGGCTGCGTGGTGGTCACCCACTACCTCTGGCGCCCTTTGTGGCCCCACATCGTGCAAGCGGTGGCACCGGGTGGGCTGCTGATTTATGAGACCTTTGCGGCCGGCAACGAGACCGTGGGCAAACCTTCCCGGCCCGATTTTTTGCTGCAACCCGGTGAACTGCTGCAGGCCACGCGAGGCCTGCGCACCGTGGCCTACGAAGACGGTTTTGAGAGCCACCCTGAGCGGTTTGTGCAGCGCATCGTGGCCGTCCGAGCCGAAGACAGCGCCAGCCCCTTGCGTTTTCCTTTGTCTGCAAATTGAAATCGCGGGCCTCGTTTCCGTTCACATCTCCTGACAAATCCCCTCACAATCGCCTGTTGCACGCTCAGTAAACCGGGCTTGCAGTCGTTAGAATGGGTTTTTTCTGTTCAGAAACACCTGACATGACCACCGAATTTCGCCCCATCCGAGGCAGCATTCCTGCCTTGATCACCCCCATGCTCGAAGACGGCAAAGTGGATTACCCCACCTTGCGAAAATTGATCGACTGGCATGTGGCGGAAGGCACCGATTGCATCGGTGTGGTGGGTACCACCGGCGAGTCGCCTACGGTCACCGTGGACGAACACTGCGAGATCATTCGCGTCTCGGTCGAGCAAGCGGCAGGCCGTGTGCCGATCATGGCCGGTTGCGGTGCCAACTCCACCGCTGAAGCCATCGAGCTGGCCAAATTTGCCAAAAAAGTGGGCGCGGATTGCCAATTGCAAGTGGTGCCCTACTACAACAAGCCCACCCAAGAAGGCCAGTACCGTCACTTCCGCGCCATCGCAGAAGCCACGCCCGACCTGCCCGTGATTTTGTACAACGTGCCCGGCCGATCCGTGGCCGATCTGCAGCACGACACGGTGTTGCGCTTGGCCCAAGTGCCCGGCATTGTCGGCATCAAAGAAGCCACCGGCAACATCGAACGTGCGCAATGGCTGATCCGTGATTTGCCAAAGTCCTTTGCCGTTTACTCGGGTGACGATCCAACTGCCGTTGCCTTGATGCTGTGCGGTGGCGCTGGCAACGTGAGCGTCACGGCCAATGTGGCACCTCGCTTGATGCACGAACTCTGCATGGCAGCGCTGCGTGGCGATATCCAAGAAGCCATGCGGATCCAGTTTTTGTTGATGCCGATGCACAAAAATCTGTTTGTCGAAGCCAACCCCATTCCTGTCAAATGGGCCATGAATCAAATGGGCTTGTGCGGCCCGACTTTGCGTTTGCCCATGACCGAGTTGTCTGAATCTCAGCAGCCCGTTGTCAAAGCCGCCCTCAAAGCCAGCGGCCTGATTTGATTTTCTCTAAGGATTGCTTGTGAAATTGTCCTCTCGCTCTACTCCCCGTAACACCGTTCAGCGCACCGCCGTTGTGGCCGCTGTGGCCCTGACGTTGAGTGCGTGCTCGGTCCTTGAAGAAGACAAGATTGACTACAAAAGCGCGGCCAAAGCCCCCACCCTCGAAGTGCCGCCTGATTTGAGCCAGCTGCGCAAAGAATCGCGCTACGCTTTGGAAAGCAATTCAGCCACCGCCTCGGGCTTCAACAATGCGAGCAACCGAGTGGCCGATGCGGGCACAGCCGCCAACAATGTGGGCGATGTGCGCATGGAGCGTCAGGGCAACCAACGCTGGTTGGTGGTGGGCCGCCCCGCAGACAAGGTGTGGGAACCCCTGAAAGAGTTCTGGACCAGCAACGGCTTTACCCTCACCACCGACTCGCCCGATGTGGGCATCATGGAAACCGATTGGGCCGAAAACCGCGCCAAGATCCCGCAAGACGTGATCCGCAAAACCTTAGGCAAAGTGCTGGACTCTTTGTATTCAACCGGGGAGCGCGACCGTTTTCGCACCCGCGTTGAACGCAATGCCCAAGGCGGCGTTGACATTTACGTCACGCACCGGGGCATGGTTGAAAACTATGCTTCCGCAGACAAAGTCCGCACCATTTGGCAACCCCGCCCCAGCGATGACGAACTTGAAATCGAGTTTTTGCGCCGCATGATGGTGAAACTGGGCGCCGCCCCCGAAGCGGTCAAGTCAGCCGCAGCGCCTGCAGCGGCAACGGCCGTGGCCACAGTCAGCACGATCGATGGACAAGCCGGCATTCAACTCAACGACACGCTGGACCGCGCTTGGCGCCGGACCGGTGTGGCGCTGGACCGCTCGGGCTTCACCGTGGAAGACCGCGACCGGAGCAAGGGCGTTTACTTTGTGCGGTATGTCACCTCTGGCGCCACCACTGACAAAGAGCCCGGCTTCTTTGGCCGCATGTTCAGCAGCAAAAAAGAAGCCTCACTGTCGCGTTACCGCATCGCTTTGAGCGGCGCGGGCGACAGCAGCATCATTCGCGTGCAAGACGAAAAGGGCCAAGCCGAAACATCGGGCAATGCCGAGCGCATTTTGAAACTGCTGGCCAACGAACTCCGTTGAACCCTCTGGCGGCGGGCATCCCACTCGGATCGTCCGCCCCTGAAGATCTTGTGCACAGCCCCCTGTGACGTCAGCCATAAAAAAACCCCGCAAAGCGGGGTTTTTTTTCGCCATCCCGGAAAGATTCCGGGAGAGCAGCCGGCCATTACTTGGCAGCAGATGCGTCAGCAGCAGGAGCTGGAGCAGCGGCAGCAGGAGCGGCAGATGCGTCAGCAGCAGGAGCGGCAGCAGCAGGAGCTGGAGCGGCAGGAGCAGCAGCTTCTTCTTTTTTGCCGCAAGCGGACAAAGCAGCAGCAGCGATGATGGCGGCCAAAACGAGGGACTTGTTCATGATGATTTTCCTTATAGGGGTTGATAACAATTTCCGGAAATTGTCGAAGCGAACAGAAAGTTGGCTAAGACCGAGACAAAAGCACTCGAGCTCTTTCGTTCTCAGTCTCAAATTATAGCGTTTTCCCTAGGTGGCCGCAGAAAACCCTCATAAAACTGACATGAATCCTTCAAAGGACCTGTTCAGAAGGGCTTTTCGGCCAAAGGCTTCAACCAGTCGGCAGACATCCAATCGCACAGTGCGGCTTGGGCATCGTCGCTCAATTTTGCACAAGAAGCTGCTGAAAGCTGTCTTTTGTCAGCCAATTGACGCAACAAACGGGCATCTTTGCCCGCAACTCGGAAACTTTCGCCGTTGATAAACAGATGCCGATGGTCGTACATCATTTTGCTGCGCCGATCCAATTGCACGCCCTGCGACAAATCCGATGGCGCCTCGGAGCCCTCAAACCAAACATTCGATTTCGGCTCAGTCAGATACTCACCCAACAAGCTGTCAAGCAAATCTGGATTTTTAAGCGCTTTTTCAACCACTTGGCGCGAAAAGACAGACAAAGAGGCCGGGATAGCCGCCGGTGTGTCCACCGCGGCTTGCCCGGGGTCGGCGTACAAGGTTTCACCGAGCGCCTCAAACGACTCATCGGCCAGCCCCAATAACAATTCCCGGGCCAATTCGCCTTGTTGTGGGGCCCTGAATCCAATCGACCAGGTCATGCACTCCCCCTCGGCCACCCCATCGTGCGCGTACTTGGGCGGCAGGTAGAGCATGTCACCGGGGTTGAGCACGAACTCATCTTCAGCCTCAAAATTTTGCAAAATTTTGAGAGGCACATCGGGCTGCAAACTCAAATCTTTTTGACGTCCAATGCGCCAGCGCCGTTGCCCGTGGGCTTGCAGCAGAAACACGTCATAGCTGTCAAAGTGCGGGCCCACACCGCCGCCATCGGTGGCATAACTGATCATCAGGTCGTCCAGACGGGCATCCGGTACGAAGCGAAATTGCTGCAAAAAGGCATGCACGCCGTCGTGGTGCAAATCCACGCCCTGCACCAAAAAAGTCCACTTCTTTTGGCTGAACGGCGGCAAGTTGCGCTTGTTCAAAGGGCCATGGCGCATTTTCCAACCCTTCTCAGAGGCCACGATCAGCCGCGACTCGACCCCCTCTTGCCCTGCCAAATTCACCAACTCAGCGCGGTTCACGCAAGGTACAAAATCAGCGAAGGCATTGCGCACCAACAAAGGCTTTTTTTGCCAGTGCCGCTTCATGAATTGGCGGGGCGTCAAGCCCCCAAGCAGGGCCAAAGGCAGATCGGTGTCCATCTCAATTTCCTGGTGATCGGCCCTTCCAAAGGGCCAAGGGCTAAAAGCCATGCGAAAACAGCCAAAAATGGGCCGTCAAACTGCGACAATTGTCCTATGGAAATCAAGACACCTTCCGTGGTCGCACTGACCTGGACACTCAAAGACACGCTGGGCGAAGTTCTGGACACCTTGGACGAGCCGGTTGAATTTTTCATCGGGGGACAAGACCTGTTGCCCAAGATCGAAGAGGCACTGCAAGGCCATGAGCCCGGCGCCAAAGTCGATCTGCATTTGGAGCCCGAAGACGCCTTTGGCGACTTTGACGAAAACCTGCTGTTTTTAGAGCCGCTGGCCCTGTTTCCTGCGGGTTTGGAGCCGGGACTCACCATCGAGGGGACCGCCCTGCCTGCGGGTTGCAACCCCGATGCCCCGCGCAACGCACTCTACACCGTGACCGAAATCTATCCCGAGCACGTGGTGTTGGACGCCAACCATCCCTTGTCGGGCATCGCACTGCGTTTGCACCTGAAGGTGGAAGCGGTGCGCGAACCCACCGAAGCCGAGGTGGGCAGTGGCAGTTGTGGCACCGGCTTTTTCAAGATTGAAGTGGCGGACGAAGGCACCGCCACTGGGCCCACCTTGCACTGAGCGGCCAGCCCGCTTATTTTTTGCCGGTGGAGCCGTAACCGCCTTCACCGCGTTCGCTCGGGGCCGCAAACTCAGTGACCACCCGAAAGCTGGCCTGCACCACCGGAACAATCACCATTTGCGCGATGCGCTCCATCGGTTCGATGGTGAAGGCCACATCGCTTCGGTTCCAAGCGCTGACCATCAACTGGCCTTGGTAGTCGCTGTCAATCAATCCCACCAAATTGCCCAACACAATGCCGTGCTTGTGGCCCAAGCCGGAACGCGGCAGCAGCATGGCCGCATAGCCAGGGTCTTTCAAATGCACGGCAATGCCCGTGGGCACCAACTGCCAAGCATTGGGCTGCAGCGTCAGGGGGGCTTCAAGGCAAGCGCGCAAGTCCAGCCCGGCACTGCCGGGCGTGGCGTAAGCGGGCAACTGATCGGCCATGCGGGCATCGAGGATTTTGAGGTCAATGTTCATGAAGACTCCGAATTGAAGGCGGTGAGCGTGGAGGGGTGCCCGTGGGTGGAGCCCCAAATTGGCATCAAGTCAGTCGGCGGGCAATGTCGGCGACCAAGTCAAAGGCCAAGGCTTGTTTGCTGGCATGGGGCAACTCGCGCGCGCCTTTTTCGTCCACCAAGAGCAAGGCGTTGTCGTCTTGCCCAAAGGTGGCCGGGCCGATGTTGCCCACCAAAAGTGGTACCCCTTTGCGTTGGCGCTTGGCCGTCGCGTGCGCCAGCAAGTCGTGACTTTCGGCGGCAAACCCCACACAAAACAGTTGCCCCGAAAGCGCCCGTGAGGACTGTGCCACGGTGGCCAAAATATCGGGGTTCTCGACAAATGCAAGTTGCGGGGTTTGGCCCGAACCGTCTTTTTTGATTTTCTGATCGGCCGCTTGGGCGGGACGCCAGTCGGCCACCGCGGCAGTGGCGATGAACACGTGCGCGCGCTCGACATGCTGCATGACGGCGTGTTGCATTTGCTGGGCCGACTGCACATTCACCCGCCCCACACCACGCGGGGTGGGCAAGTGCACAGGCCCAGCGACCAGCGTCACCTGTGCGCCGGCCATTTGCGCGGCGCGGGCAATGGCAAAGCCCATCTTGCCGCTCGACAAATTGGTGATGCCTCGCACCGGATCAATGGCTTCATAAGTGGGGCCGGCCGTCACCAGCACCGACTTGCCCGCGAGCAACTTGGGGGTAAAAAAGGCCTCAAGTTCTTGCAAAATTTCTTCGGCCTCGAGCATGCGGCCATCGCCGGTTTCACCGCAGGCTTGATCGCCCTGACCCACATCGAGCACATGCACGCCATCGGCCCGAAGTTGGGCCACATTGCGCTGGGTGGCGGGGTTGGACCACATTTCGCGGTTCATGGCCGGGGCCACGATGAGGGGCACGCTGTCCAAAGGCCGCGCCAGGCACATCAGGCTGAGCAACTCATCTGCGCCGCCATGCAGCAGTTTGGACATGAAGTCGGCGCTGGCCGGGGCCACCACAATCGCATCGGCCTCACGGCTCAAATTGATGTGGGCCATGTTGTTGGCTTCGCGCGGATCCCACTGCGAGGTGTAGACCGGACGGCCCGACAAAGCTTGCAGCGTGACGGCGGTCATGAATTGCTCTGCGGCTTGGGTCATGACGACCTGAACCGTGGCCCCCGCTTTGACCAAAGCGCGGCAAAGTTCAGCCGATTTGTAGGCGGCAATGCCCCCTGACAAACCCAAAACAAGGTGTTTTCCAGCCAATGTGCTCATGCGCAGAAATGTAGCAGACCCGACTGTCTATAATCACGATTTCCACCTACCGGGAGCGCCTGGCTCCCGTCTTGGACATGACCAAATTTGTCTTCGTCACCGGCGGTGTGGTGTCTTCCCTGGGCAAGGGAATCGCCTCCGCCTCTCTTGCGGCCATCCTCGAATCGCGCGGCCTCTCCGTCACCCTCATCAAGCTCGACCCCTACCTCAACGTCGATCCTGGCACCATGTCGCCGATCCAGCACGGCGAAGTTTTTGTGACCGACGACGGTGCTGAAACCGACCTCGATTTGGGCCATTACGAGCGCTTCATCAACACCCGGATGAAGAAGGCCAACAACTTCACCACCGGTCAAATTTACAAAAGCGTGCTCGAAAAAGAGCGCCGTGGTGACTACTTGGGCAAGACCGTGCAGGTCATCCCCCACGTCACCAATGAAATCCAAGATTTCGTAAAACGCGGCGCCGGTTATGGCACCCCCGAAGCGGTGGATGTGGCCATTGTTGAAATTGGTGGCACCGTGGGTGACATCGAATCGTTGCCCTTCCTCGAAGCCGTGCGCCAACTGAGTTTGCGCTTGGGCCCCAACAACGCCGCCTTTGTGCACCTGACGTATTTGCCTTGGATTGCGACAGCGGGCGAGCTCAAAACCAAGCCCACCCAACACACGGTGCAAAAGTTGCGCGAAATCGGCATCCAGCCCGACGCCTTGCTGTGCCGCGCCGACCGCTTCATTCCTGAAGACGAGCGCGAGAAAATTTCTTTGTTCACCAACGTGCAAGGCTGGGGCGTGATCTCCATGCCCGATGTGGACACCATCTACAAAGTGCCGCGCGTCTTGCACGAGCAAGGTTTGGATGGCCTGATTTGCGACAAATTGCGCCTGAACACGCCACCCGCCAGCCTCAAGCGCTGGGACGACTTGGTCTATGAAACCGAGCACCCCAAGGGCGAAGTCACCATCGCCATGGTGGGCAAATACGTCGAGTTGTCCGACAGCTACAAATCGGTCAACGAAGCCCTGCGCCACGCCGGCATGCGCAACCATGTGCGCGTGAAAATCGAGCACATCGACTCTGAAACCATGACCCCCGAAACGGTGGCCAGCTTGGCCAGTTTTGACGGCATTTTGGTGCCCGGCGGTTTTGGCAAGCGCGGCGTGGAAGGCAAGATCGAGACCGCGCAATTCGCGCGCACCCAAAAAATGCCTTACTTGGGGATTTGCCTGGGCATGCAAGTGGCCACCATCGAATATGCCCGCCATGTGGCCGGCCTGAAAGACGCCAACAGTACCGAGTTTGAACCCGAAACACCCTACCCCGTGATCGCTTTGATCAACGAGTGGAAAGACGCCGATGGCTCGATCCAAGTGCGCGACGCCAACTCGGATTTGGGGGGCACCATGCGCTTGGGCGCACAAAGCTCGGACGTGGCCCAAGGCACGCTGGCACACCAAATTTACGGCAATGTGGTGACCGAGCGTCACCGCCACCGCTACGAAGCCAACGTCAATTATTTGGACGATTTGCGCAAAGCCGGCTTGGTGATCTCGGCCCTCACTCAGCGTGAGCAACTGACCGAGATCATTGAGTTGCCGCAGTCGGTGCACCCTTGGTATGTGGGCGTGCAGTTTCACCCTGAGTTCAAGTCCACCCCATGGGATGGTCACCCCTTGTTCAACGCCTTCATCAAGGCGGCCATTGAACACCAAAAAGCCCACTGACCGCCACCCAAGGACTGCCTCATGAAACTGTGTGGATTTGATGTTGGCCTGAACCGCCCCTTCTTTCTGATTGCAGGAACCTGCTCGATTGAAGGGCTGGAGATGTCCTTGCAGGTTGCCGGGCAAATGAAAGAAATCTGCACGGCCTTGGGCATCCCCTTGATTTACAAGGGCTCGTTTGACAAGGCCAACCGATCTTCGGGCAACACCCCACGCGGTGTGGGCATGGATGCCGGCTTGAAAATCTTGGACGAAGTGCGCCGGCAAATTGGCGTGCCCATCTTGACCGACGTGCACGACGAGTCGCAGGTCAAAACCGTGGCCAGCGTGGTCGATGTTTTGCAGACCCCCGCTTTCTTGTGCCGACAAACCGATTTCATCCGCGCAGTGGCCCAGTCGGGCAAACCGGTGAACATCAAAAAAGGGCAGTTTTTGGCGCCGTGGGACATGAAAAATGTCATCGACAAAGCCCGCAGTGCGGCGCGCGAAGTCGGGCTGCCAGAAGACCAGTTTTTGGCCTGCGAACGGGGCGTGAGCTTTGGCTACAACAACTTGGTCGCCGACATGTCGAGCTTGGCCGAGATGCGCAAGACGGGCGCCCCGGTGGTGTTTGATGTGACCCACTCGGTGCAAAAGCCCGGAGGCCAAGGCACCAGCAGCGGCGGCGCGCGCGAGATGGTGCCCGTGCTGGCCCGCGCGGGCGTGGCGGCAGGGGTGGCCGGTTTGTTCATGGAAACCCACCCCAAACCGGCCGAAGCGTGGTCGGATGGCCCCAATGCAGTGCCACTGGGCAAGATGAAAGCCTTGCTGGAAACCTTGGTTCAACTTGATTCCGTCACCAAAAAGAATCCATTTTTAGAGGACGATTTCACATGAGCGGCTATATCATCGCCAACGTGCAGGTGACCCATCCTGGGCAGTACGAAGAGTACAAAAAATGGTCCACCTTGGCCATGCAAGCGCACCACGCTGAGGTGTGCGTGCGCGGCGGGCAAGTGGAGGTGCTGGAGGGGGATTGGTCACCCGAGCGCTTGGTCATTCTGAAGTTTCCCACCTTTGCGGCCGCCAAGGCGTTTTATGAAACCCCCGAATACCGCCAAGCGCGCGAGGCCCGAGCGGGTGCCGCGATCATGCGCATGGTGGTGGTCGAAGGTCTGTGAGTCTGTTTTTTATTTCCAACTTTGAGAGAGTTCCAAAATGAGTGCAATCGTCGATATCGTCGGCCGTGAAATCTTAGACAGCCGTGGCAACCCTACGGTCGAATGCGATGTCTTGCTCGAATCCGGCGTGATGGGCCGTGCCGCAGTGCCCTCTGGCGCGTCCACAGGCAGCCGTGAAGCCATCGAATTGCGCGACGGAGACAAGAGCCGCTATTTGGGCAAAGGCGTTTTGAAAGCGGTGGAGCACATCAACACCGAAATCTCTGAAGCCGTGTTGGGCTTGGACGCTTCTGAGCAAGCCTTTTTGGACCGCACCCTGATCGATTTGGACGGCACCGAGAACAAGAGCCGTTTGGGCGCCAACGCCATGTTGGCCGTTTCGATGGCTGTGGCCCGTGCCGCCGCCGAAGAGTCGGGCTTGCCCTTGTACCGCTACTTTGGCGGCATGAACGGCAACCAATTGCCAGTGCCCATGATGAACGTCATCAACGGCGGTGCACACGCCAACAACAACCTCGACTTGCAAGAGTTCATGATCATCCCGGTCGGCGCACCTTCGTTCCGCGAAGCTGTGCGTTGGGGTGCTGAAGTGTTCCACGCTCTGAAGAAAATCATCCACGACAAAGGCATGAGCATTGCCGTGGGTGACGAAGGTGGCTTTGCCCCCAACGTGGACAGCCACGAAGCCGCCATTCAAATGGTGCTCGACGCCATCTCGGCCGCCGGTTACACCGCGGGCGAGCAAATTGCCATTGGCCTCGATTGCGCAGCCAGCGAGTTTTACAAAGATGGCAAGTACGTCTTGGCCGGCGAAGGTGGCATCAGCCTGAGCTCTGAGCAATGGACCGACATGTTGGCCAGCTGGTGCGACAAGTACCCCATCATCAGCATCGAAGACGGCATGGCCGAAGGCGACTGGGATGGCTGGAAAGTGCTGACCGATCGCTTGGCGAAAAACGTGCAGATCGTGGGCGATGACTTGTTTGTCACCAACACCAAGATCTTCAAAGAAGGCATCGAAAAAGGCATCGCCAACTCGATCCTGATCAAGATCAACCAGATCGGCACTTTGACCGAAACGTTTGAAGCCATCGAAATGGCCAAGCGCGCGGGTTACACCGCCGTCATCAGCCACCGCTCGGGCGAAACCGAAGACAGCACCATCGCCGACATCGCGGTGGGTCTGAACGCAGGCCAAATCAAAACCGGCTCGATGAGCCGCTCAGACCGCATGGCCAAGTACAACCAGCTGTTGCGCATCGAAGAAGACTTGGGCGAAGTGGCGGTGTACCCTGGCCGCAGCGCGTTTTACAACCTGCGCTGATCGATCGCTGTGGGCAATCGCATCGTCCCCATCGTGTTGGTCACCTTGTTGGTGATCTTGCAGGGCCAACTTTGGTTGGGCCGGGGCGGTGTTCCCACAGTGGCAGAGCTGGAGCGTGAGCTGGCCCAACAAAAAGCGACCAACGAAGAAGCGCGTCGCAAAATCGAACAACTCAGTGCCGAGGTCAATGACCTGAAGGAAGGGTTGAACATGGTCGAAGAGCGCGCGCGCCATGAATTGGGCATGGTCAAACCGAATGAAATCTACGTTCAGATCGCCAAATGAAGGCACAGGTCTGACGAGCAGCACCAAGGCCTCCCGCACACGTCGTGTGGCGGTCTTAGGGGCGCAAAAAACGGGCAAAACTTGGCTGGCCCATGCCTTGGCTTCGGTCTTGCCCGACTGCCACATTGCCGACTCCCCTCCCCTCTTGAACGCCGTGCTGGGCCATTGGCGGTTCAACGACGCCAGCCTTTATCCCCAAGCCTTGGCGCAACACGCACAGTTCGAGGTCACCTTGTTGATGGGGCTGGATGGGGCGTGGTTGTCAGAAGCGCCGAATGGGAAGGCAGAGGGGCAGGCTCAGGATCAAACACAGGTTCAAGCACAGGCTCAAGCACAGGTTGAAGTACAGGCCCACGTGCAGGCCGATGCGCTGGCTCTCGCGCAGCGCAGTCAAATCGACACGCTGCTCAGGCAGGCCCTCGACCAAGCCGGCTGCCGTTACCACGTGGTTTATGGCCAAGGGCCGCAGAGGCTGAACAATGCATTGCTGGCACTGGGTTTGCCTAGCCTAGACCCCACGGCACATGAGGTGCGAGAGCAATCGCAATTTGCGATTCATCGCGGACGAACGGTGTGGCAGTGCAACGCGTGCAGCGACCCCGACTGCGAGCACCAATTGTTCACGGGGCTGTTGGCCCAGCGCTGAAGCGTGTCGGCGGCAATGTGCTTTGCGCCGGCCGCCGGAAGAAGCTCAGTGCACGGGGCCGCCGGGCAAATTGTTCGGCAAATCGGCCGGCAAACCGGTGAACAAACCTGCCGCATCCACCGGATCAAAGCGGTACTGAGCGCCGCAAAAGTCACACCCCACTTCGACTTGGCCTTGCTCGGCGATGATGCCTTCAACTTCTTCGGTGCCCAGACTGCGAATCATGCGACCCACGCGTTCGCGGTTGCAACGGCAAGCAAAGCGCGGACCTGTTTCGCCAATGAAGGGCTCAAACCGTGCCAGGGGCTCTTCCCAATACAAACGGTGCAAGATGGTTTCTGCGTCCAAGCCCAGCAGCTCTTCACGCTTCAGGCTTTTCGTCAAGATCGAAATGCGGCTGAAATCTTCACTTTGACCCAGCACCGACTCGCGCAACAGCGAATCGGTTTTGCCGGCCAAATTGCCTTCGCCCTCAACGGGCAAGCGTTGGATCAGCAAACCCGCCGCCACTTTGTCATCGGCCGCCAACACCAACACCGTGTCCAATTGCTCCGACTGCAGCATGTAGTGCTCGAGCACTTCGCTGATGTTTTCCAGCTTTTCGCCACGGTCGCCAAACAAAGGCACCACGCCTTGGTAGGGCTGTTGCCCGGGCAAGCGGTCTTGTGGGTCCAAGGTGATGGCGCATCGGCCTTCGTTGTTCACATTCACCATCTGGCTCAGGCTCGCGTCTGGCGCCACCTCGCCCACTTGCGTGCACGTGGCACGCAGACTGAGGTCTGGCTGCACTTCCACTACGCCCAACTTCACCGGACCATCGCCAAAAATCTGCAACACCAACGCGCCATTGAACTTGATGTTGCCCTGCATCAGCACGCCGGCCGCAGCCATTTCGCCCAACAACTGCCGCACCGGCGCGGGGTAAGCACCCGTCTCGGTGTTGGCCGCACGGCGCGCCAAAATGTCTTGCCAAGCATCGGTCAAGCGCACCAACATGCCGCGCACCGGCAGGCCTTCGAAAATAAATTTATGGAGTTCTGACAAAGTGCTATCTACGGCCTTGGGGGCTGTTCCTCGAAATAGTGAATGGGGTCGCTGGCGGCGCTGACAAACTCAATGTTTTTCAAGCCTTGTGTTTCAAGCCAAGCGCTTCAAACCGGCTTTGAATCGGTGGGCGTTTTCAATGTAGTGCTGGGCACTCAAGCGCAGGCCTTGGATCTGTTCGGGGGTCAATTCGCGCACCACTTTGGCGGGGGACCCCATGATCATGGAGCCGTCTGGAAACTCTTTGCCTTCGGTGACCAAGGAGCCGGCGCCCACGAGGCAATTTTTACCGATTTTGGCGCCGTTCAAGACCACCGCACCAATGCCAATCAGCGACTCATCGCCAATGGTGCAACCGTGCAGCATGACCATGTGGCCGACCGTGACGTTTTTGCCCACCGTGAGGGGTTTGCCCACGTCGGCGTGCAACACGCTGCCGTCTTGGATGTTGCTGCCTTCGCCAATTGAAATCGTTTCGGTATCGCCACGAACCGTGACGCCAAACCACACACTGGCATTGGCCGCAAGGTGAACCGCCCCCATCACTTGCGCGTTGTCCGCAATCCAGGCGCTCTCCGCCACTTCGGGGGTGTGCGAGTCGAGTTGGTAAAGGGCCACGGGCGTCTCCTGTCGAGGGTGGGGTTTGAAAACCTACAATTGTAGGGATGCTCACGCCCTGTCGTGGGCCATGATGCGGATGCCATGTCGACTTTGCGCACTGCGGCCCTGATTCCCTGGGCCGAAACCGATCCTGTGTTGAAGGCCCAGGCCACTTTGGCGCTGGACCTGCAGCTGCCTGTGGGCGCAGAAATGCCACTCACAGCCCCCTGCGCTGGCCCCGGCAGAGGGGCCAAGCCCGTGTTGGTGCCCCACACACAGCTCAAGGCCAAGTCGATGGCCACCTTGGAAGGCCGCGCCATGCTGGTGCACTCGATCGCCCACATCGAGCTCAACGCGATTGATTTGGCGCTGGACGCTGTCTGGCGCTTTGCCGGCTTGCCGGATGCTTTTTACACCGACTGGGTGCGCATCGCGCAAGAGGAAGCACAGCATTTCACCCTGCTGCGCAACCACTTGGTGAGCATGGGCTTTGACTACGGTGATTTCCCCGCCCACAACACTTTGTGGGACATGGCCGAGCGCACCCAAGCCGATGTGTTGGCGCGCATTGGCATCGTGCCCCGCACCATGGAGGCCCGCGGCTTGGACGCCTCGCCGGGGGTGAAAAACAAACTGGTCAGCGTGGGCGACCATCGCGCAGGTGAAATCTTGGACATCATCTTGGCCGAAGAAATTGGCCATGTGGCGGCGGGCAACCGTTGGTACCGCTACCTTTGCGCGCAACGCGGACTGGATCCGGTGAGCACTTACGCCGATCTGATCGCGCAATACGACGCGCCCAAACTGCGCCCGCCCTTCAACATGGCCGCCAGGCGTTTGGCTGGTTTTGAAGAAGCCGAGTTGTCGGCCCTGAGCTGACGCTCGGTTGCAGCAAATGGCACTCAGCCCCGAGGGTGGTGCTGCGCATGCAGGGTTTTCAGCCGTTCTCTGGCCACGTGGGTGTAAATGGTGGTGGTCGAGATATCGGCATGGCCCAGCAGCATTTGGACGGCACGCAAATCGGCGCCATGGTTCAGCAAGTGCGTGGCAAAAGCGTGGCGCAAAGTGTGCGGCGACAGGGGGGCCGTGATGCCGGCTTGAATGGCGTAGCGCTTGACCAAATTCCAAAACATGACACGCGACATGCCCGTGCCCGGTTTGGGCCCGCTGCTGGTGACAAACAGGTCTTCGGTTTGGCGTTGCCCCAACAGAGCGGGTCGCGCCTTTTGCATGTAGCGCTGCAACCATTCCCGCGCCTCTTCACCAAAAGGCACCAAGCGCTCTTTGCTGCCTTTGCCCAAGATGCGCAACACGCCCTCGTTGAGCGAAACATGCAGGGCCTTGAGTTGCACCAACTCGCTGACACGCAAACCGCTGGCGTACATCAACTCCAACATGGCGCGGTCGCGCGTGCCCAAATCGGTATCGACATCGGGCGCACGCAACAAAGCATCGACTTGAGATTCGCCCAGGGTTTTGGGCACACGCATCGCCTGCTTGGCGGCCAACAGGCGCAGGGTGGGGTCGGTTTGGACCAAGCGTTCACGCAAGGCCCAACGAAAGTAACGCTTAAATACCGTCAGCCGGCGGTTGGCTGAAGTGGCTTTGGTCTTGGCGTGCCGCTCGGCAAAATACCCTTGCAGGTGGTGCTCTTGCGTGCCATTCAAGGGCTGGCCGTGGGCCAACAACAACCAGCCAGAAAAGAGCTCTAAATCGCGGCGATAGGCTGACAAACTGTTGCTGGCCAGCCCATCTTCCAGCCAGAGGGCTTCGATGAATCGATCAACCGAACTCTGGCTGGCCTCGTGCATCAGTCAAGTTTGAGTTTTTGCTGGTCCACGACCTTTTTGTAAACCTCAAACTCGGCCTTGATTTGGGCCGTGAACTCTTCAGGGGTGTTGGCCACCACCAAAGAACCTGTGTCCTGAATGCGCTTGGTCACCCCAGGATCTTGCAAGGCTTTTTTCACACCACTGCTGATTTTGTCGACCACTTCTTTGGGCAAGTTCTTGGGGCCCAAAATGCCGTAATAAGCCATGCGGTTCACTGGCTCTAAACCAATTTCCTTGAAAGTTGGAATGTTGGGCAACTGAGGCAGACGCTGGGGCGCGGCAACCACAATGGCCACCAACTTGCCCGATTGGATGAAGGGCAAAGCCGAAGGCAAGTTGTCAAAAATAATCGGCACCTGACCGGCGACCGTGTCATTCAAGGCTGGGCCCGCACCGCGGTAAGGAATGTGGGTGATGAACACGCCTTCCAAGCTCTTCCAGAGCTCGGTTTGCAGGTGACCAATGCCGCCTGTGCCCGACGATGCATAAGAGTATTTGCCGGGGTTCTTTTTGATTTCAGCCAAAAAGCCTTTGTAGTCTTTGGCGGGAAAGCTGGGGTGCACGGCGATCACATTGGGCGTGGCCGCAATGTTGATGATGGGCGTGAAGTCGGTGAGCGGGTTGTAAGGAATTTTGGGATTGATGGCGGGGTTGGCAGCCGTGGTGGAGACCGTGGCCATGCCCAGGTTGTAACCATCGGGGACCGCACGCACGGTTTCGGTGGCGCCCACTACGCCACCGCCACCGGCTTTGTTTTCAATGACCACGCTTTGACCGAGGGCCTTGCCCAATGGCTCAGCAATCACCCGTGCCACGATGTCCGTGGTGCCACCGGGGGCAAAAGGCACTTGCAATTTGATGGGTTTGTTGGGGTAAGCCTGCGCCCAAACCGAGCCCGAAGCCAGCACAGTGGCTGCCAGACCGACCACCGAAAAAACAGCACGACGTTTCATTCGAAAACTCCTAGAAAGTGCACACATGATATGCAAAAAATGACGGCGCCCATGGAGGGAAAACCCACAAAAGGCCTGAAAAAGGCAGCCTTCCTGTTGCAGGTGTGACTCTCCCCATCTGGACCCCTCGGGCACTCAGTTATCCTAGCCCCGTGAATTTTGCTCAACTCCTCTTTCCCGATTTTTCCCTGATTTTGTGCGGCTATTTGATCTGCCGCTTCACGGCGCTCAACCGTCCGGTTTGGCAACACGTTGAAAGCTTGGTTTACTTTTTCTTGTTTCCGGTGCTGCTGTTTCACTCGATCGTGAAAAGCCCGCTGGACCTGCATGCCGCTTCGAGTCTGATTGGTGCCGGCCTGAGTCTGGGCTTGTGCGCCATTGCCCTTTCTTACAGCCTGCCTTACTGGCCTCTTTTGGGCAAACACCTGGACCGCAGAGACCACGCGGCCAGTGCCCAGGTGGGCTTTCGGTTCAACTCATTCATTGCTTTGGCCTTGGCCGAACGCTTGGCGGGTCCGGAAGGGCTGCTCATGATTTCGGTCTTGATTGGGGTCTGCGTGCCCTTGTTCAACATTGGCGCCGTGTGGCCCATGGCGCGCCAAGGCAACACGGGGTTTGTGCGTGAACTGCTGCGCAACCCGTTGATCATTGCCACCGGCTCGGGGCTGATCGCCAATTTGCTGGGGTTTCGCATCCCGGTTTGGCTTGACCCCAGTGTGGGGCGCATCGGCGCTGCCTCATTGGCTTTGGGCTTGATGGCTGCGGGAGCGGGCATGCAACTGGGCACCTTGCGACAGGGCAAGCTGCTGGGGTTGAGCGTGCTGATGATCAAGCACTTGCTGTTGCCCCTGATCGCATGGGGCATGGCCCATGTGTTTCAGTTGGGGGCCGCACAAAGCACCATTTTGTTGGCGTTTTCAGCCTTGCCCACCGCCTCCACTTGTTATGTCTTGGCTGCCCGCATGGGCTACAACGGCCCTTACGTGGCCGGTTTGGTGACGCTATCCACCCTGGCCGGCATGCTGAGTTTGCCGTTTGCGCTGGGCGTCTTGCTCGGTTGACCTCAATGGGCAAGGCCGGCATCGGCCCTGGCTATCGACCATGCCACCTGCTCTTGCACCACCCCATCGGGGTGGGTGGCATGGGCGCTCAGGGCCTGCAGCAAAGCATGGCGCTGCGTGGCCGACACTTTGGCCGAAACTTTGGCGGATGCGAGTGCGTTGCCCGCCGCCAAAGCCAAGTTGCGCAGCCACCGGGCATGGCCAATGCGGCGGATGGCACTGCCTTCGGTGCGGCGCAAAAATTCATGCTCGGACCAGCCCAACAAAGTCACCAAGTCCGAGGCGCCCAAGCCCTCGCGGGCTTGCCAATCGGGCAAAGGGCTGACTTGTGCAAACTTGTTCCAAGGGCAGGCCAGTTGGCAATCGTCACAGCCGTAAATTCGGTTGCCAATCAATGGCCGCAAGGCAGTGTCGATGGGCCCCGCATGTTCGATCGTCAAATAAGAAATACAGCGCCGCGCATCCAAGCGATAAGGCGCCACGATGGCTTGCGTGGGGCATATGTCAAGGCAGGCACGGCACTCGCCGCAGTGGGCCGAAACCGCTGGCGTTTCAGGCAAGGCAAAGTCGACAAACAACTCGCCCAAAAAAAACATCGAACCGGCCTCTCGGTTCAGCACCAAGGTGTGTTTGCCGCGCCAGCCTAAGCCACTGCGGGTGGCCAACTCGGCCTCCATCACCGGGGCTGAATCGGTGAAGACCCGGTGACCAAAAGGCCCTATGGCTTGCGCAATGCGCTCTTGCAGTTTTTGCAAGCGGCTGCGCAACACCTTGTGGTAATCGCGGCCTCGGGCATACAACGACACCACCGCCTCACCCGGCTGCAACAGTCTGGCGGTTTCGTGCGCCACCCAATCTGCCGGCGTCTCGCGTGGCAAATAATCCATGCGCGCGGTGATCACGCTGACGGTGCCGGCCTGCAACTCGGCGGGACGTGCCCGTTTCAGACCGTGGCTTTGCATATAGCCCATGCTGCCGTGAAAGCCGGCCGCTAACCAGGCCTGTAATCCGGGCTCGGCAGAGGACAAATCTATACCCGACACGCCAATTTGGGACAATCCAAGCTCATGCGCCCAGATTTGAATCTGGGGCCACAGTTCAAGAAGGTCGATTTGAGTACGTTCAGCAGTCACACGCCGATTGTAGAAAGCCCCGCCGTGCCCCTCCGTTGGGAAGGGCTGTGGTCGAACGAAGCGGCCACACAGGCCTTTGCCGCTTTGCTGGCGCAGTCTCTGGGCACCTGGCCGGGTGGGCGGGATGCCCGCATCGAATTGCGTGGCCAATTGGGCGCAGGCAAGACCACCTTGGTGCGCCATTTGCTGCGTGCCATCGGGGTGCAGGGGCGCATCAAAAGCCCCACCTACGCCGTGGTCGAGCCGCACCAAGCCAGCACCGACAAAGGGCTTTGGCCGATTTGGCATTTTGATTTTTATCGCTTCAGTGACCCGCAAGAATGGGAAGACGCGGGCTTCAGGGACATCTTTGCGGGGCCGGGACTCAAGCTGATGGAGTGGCCCGACAAAGTGGCGGGCCAATTGCCCCCACCCGATTGGGTGATTGCGCTCGAGGCCTTGGACGAAGAACAGCGCCGGGTCACCATCCACGCCGCTACAGACTCAGGGCACGCTTGGTTAGCCGCTTGGACGCAGGGGGCTGCGGATGCAGCTTGAACGCCGCCGTTGGATCAAAACGGGTTTGTTGGTCCTGAGCCTGGGGGCCTCGCACTTCGCGCGGGGTGCCAGCATGTTGGCGGTACGCATTTGGCCGGCGCCCGAATACAGCCGCGTCACGCTTGAATCGGACGCCCCGCTGAAGACCACACAAACCTTCATCGATGCGCCGCCCCGCTTGGCGGTCGACATCGAGGGCATGGAATTGAACGCCGCCTTGCGCGAATTGGTGGGCAAAGTGCAAGCGTCTGACCCCAATATTGCAGGCATTCGGGTGGGCCAGTTCAACCCCAACACCGTGCGGCTGGTGATTGACCTGAAGCGCCCCATTGCGCCGCAAGTGTTCACCCTGCAGCCCGTGGCGGCGTATGCCCATCGCTTGGTGCTCGACTTGTACCCGGCGCAAGCCCTGGACCCTTTGGAACAACTCATCCAAGAGCGTTCAGGCAGTCCGCGAACGGCGCAACCCCCTCTGCCCTCGAAAAACGCCACCCCTGACCCCTTGGGCGATTTGATCGCGCAACAAGGCCAAGCGCCCAGCAAACCGCCAGCGCCCATCACCCGCAAGCAAGACGTGGCGCCAGCCCCGTCGACCTCTGTTGACAGCCCCACCCACGCCCCCCCTTCTCGCCCTGCGCCTGCGCAAAACACCGACCGATTGATCGTGGTGGCCCTGGACCCAGGGCACGGCGGCGAAGACCCTGGCGCCATTGGCCCCGGTGGCACGCGCGAGAAAGACGTGGTCCTCAAGATCGCCAAAAGGTTGCGCGACCAGATCAATGCGAGCAGCGTGAATGGCAACCCCATGCGTGCCTTCTTGACGCGCGATGCCGACTTTTTTGTGCCCCTGCATGTGCGTGTACAAAAGGCCCGGCGGGTGCAAGCCGATTTGTTTGTCAGCATCCATGCCGATGCTTTTTTCACGCCCCAAGCCAGCGGGGCCAGCGTGTTTGCGCTCAGCCATGGTGCGGCCTCTAGCAGTGCCGCCCGTTGGATGGCACAAAAAGAAAACAAGGCCGATTTGATCGGGGGCATCAACCTCGGAGCCCAAGATGCCCAAGTGCAACGCGCGATGCTCGAGATGAGCACCGAAACCCAAATCAAGGACAGCTTGAATTTGGGCGGCAATTTGCTGCGCGAGATGGGTCAGGTGGGGCGCTTGCACAAACCCCGTGTCGAGCAAGCCGGCTTTGCGGTGCTCAAAGCACCTGATATTCCCAGCGTTTTGGTGGAGACCGCCTTCATCAGCAACCCCGACGAAGAAGAAAAACTGCGCAGCGAGGCTTACCAGCAAAAGCTGACCGATGCGCTGATGCGCGGCATCTTGAATTATTTTTCGCGCAACCCGCCGCTGGCGCGCACCCGCAGCTTGTGAACTTTGGCCTTTGTGCTGCGGCCCGAGCTGTCGGGCTGCGGTCTTGCGCCGTCACAGCCCGCCATTTCGCATGGCTTCATCAAAAAAAACGCCTGCTCAGACAGGCCGAGCAGGCGTTGCACGTCGATGACTCGAAGAGGATCAGGCCTTGGCTTTGTTGTAGTTGGCCACGCCGTCCAAGATTTCTTTGTGGGCCGAGTCTTTGCCTTCCCAACCCAGCACCTTGACCCATTTGCCTTTTTCCAGGTCTTTGTAGTGCTCAAAGAAGTGGGCAATGGCGTTGCGGCGCATGGCGTTCACATCTTCGATGTCTTTCCAATGGTCGTACATGGGCAAAATTTTGCTGGTGGGCACGGCAATCACTTTGCCATCCACACCGGCCTCGTCTTCCATCATCAAGATGCCCAAAGCACGGCAAGGCACCACCACACCGGGGTGCAAAGCGTAGGGGGTGATGACCAACACGTCCACGGGGTCACCGTCACCTGACAAGGTTTGCGGCACATACCCGTAGTTGGTGGGGTAGTGCATGGCGGTGGTCATGAAACGGTCAACAAACAGGGCACCGCTTTCCTTGTCCACTTCGTACTTGATCGGGTCGGCATTCATCGGAATTTCGATGATGACGTTGAAGGCTTCAGGCACATTTTTACCGGGGGTGACGTTGTCGAGGGACATCTTTCAGGTCTCTTTGTGAAAAGTTAAAAAAAGCGGAATCACTAGGGATTAACCCCGATTTTACTTTCACAGGCCTTGCGCAAACCCCGAAACGACCTCTTTAATGAACCGTTGGCCAATCGTTCTCTGGTTTCAGTGACGAGGAAGCAACGCCCTGGAGGAGCCTCCCGAGCGTGGCCCCTCAGATCAGCGACAACCATCAAGGAGAGAACAATGGCAGGAAATTCAGCGCTCATATTGGCGCTCGTTTGTGGCTTGATTGCCGTGGCTTACGGCATTTGGGCCCGAGGGTGGATCCTTTCCCAAGATGCCGGCAACGCCCGGATGCAAGAAATTGCGGCGGCGATCCAAGCCGGTGCCGCCGCTTACCTGGCCCGTCAATACAAAACCATCGCCATCGTCGGCGTGGTCTTGGCCATTTTGATGGGGCTCTTTTTGGACGGCGTCACCGCCATCGGCTTCGTCATTGGCGCTGTGCTCTCGGGCGCCTGCGGCTTCATTGGCATGAACGTCTCCGTCAAGGCCAATGTGCGCACCGCTCAGGCCGCCACCCACGGCATTGGTCCCGCGCTGGACGTGGCCTTCAGAGGCGGCGCCATCACCGGCATGCTGGTGGTCGGACTGGGCTTGTTGGGGGTGAGTGGTTTTTATTGGTTTTTGGTGGGCAATGGCAACCTGACCCCGGATAAAAACCTGGCCAATTTGCTCAACCCTCTGATTGGCTTTGCCTTTGGCTCATCGCTGATTTCTATTTTTGCCCGTTTGGGCGGGGGCATTTTCACCAAAGGCGCTGACGTGGGTGCCGACTTGGTGGGCAAAGTGGAGGCCGGCATTCCCGAGGACGATCCGCGCAACCCCGCTGTGATCGCCGACAACGTGGGCGACAACGTAGGCGACTGCGCGGGCATGGCCGCCGACTTGTTTGAGACCTACGCCGTGACCCTGATCGCCACCATGGTGTTGGGCGCCTTGCTGGTCTCGGCCGCGCCGGGCCAAGCGGTGCTCTACCCCTTGGCCTTGGGCGGGGTGTCGATCATCGCCTCGATCATCGGCTGCTTTTTTGTGAAGGCCTCGCCCGGCATGACCAACGTCATGCCCGCCCTTTACAAAGGCCTGGCCATCGCCGGGGGCCTCTCGTTGGTGGCCTTTTTCTTTGTCACCACTTGGCTCATGCCCGACAACGCATTGGGCGGCACCGGCGCACAAATGAGACTGTTTGGCGCTTGTGCGGTGGGCTTGGTGCTCACTGCCGCCTTGGTGTGGATCACCGAGTTTTACACCGGCACGCAATACGCCCCGGTGCAACACATCGCCCAAGCCTCGACCACCGGACATGGCACCAACATCATTGCGGGTTTGGGTGTCTCGATGCGGTCCACCGCTTGGCCCGTCATGTTTGTCTGCTTGGCCATCTGGACCGCCTATGCCTTGGCCGGTCTTTACGGCATTGCGGTGGCCGCCATGTCGATGTTGAGCATGGCCGGTATCGTGGTGGCCCTAGACGCTTATGGCCCCATCACCGACAACGCGGGTGGCATTGCCGAAATGGCCGAGTTGCCCAGCAGCGTGCGCGACATCACCGACCCCCTCGACGCGGTGGGCAACACCACCAAGGCCGTCACCAAGGGTTACGCCATCGGCTCGGCCGGCTTGGCTTCCTTGGTGTTGTTTGCCGATTACACGCACAAACTCGAGGCCTATGGCAAAGCCATCAACTTTGATTTGTCTGACCCCTTGGTGATCATTGGCCTGTTTATTGGCGGCCTGATTCCCTACCTGTTTGGCGCTATGGCCATGGAAGCCGTGGGCCGTGCTGCGGGCAGCGTGGTGGTCGAGGTGCGTCGCCAATTCAAGGAAATCCCCGGCATCATGGCCGGCACGGCCAAGCCCGAATACGGCAAAGCCGTGGACATGCTGACCAGTGCGGCCATCAAGGAAATGGTTATCCCAAGCCTGTTGCCAGTGGTGGTGCCGGTCTTGGTGGGCTTGATCTTGGGCCCCAAGGCGCTTGGCGGTTTGTTGATGGGCACCATCATCACCGGCTTGTTTGTCGCCATCTCGATGTGCACCGGGGGCGGCGCTTGGGACAACGCCAAAAAGTACATCGAAGACGGACACCACGGCGGCAAGGGCTCTGAAGCCCACAAAGCCGCGGTGACCGGCGATACCGTGGGTGACCCCTACAAGGACACCGCCGGTCCGGCCATCAACCCCTTGATCAAGATCATCAACATTGTGGCGCTCTTGATCGTGCCCGTGGTGATGCAGGTACACGGCGGTTAAACCCCATTCCCGCTCTTGAAGGCCCGCCTCGGCGGGCCTTTTTCTTGGGCGGGCGCCGGGCGGGAGATGTCCCGTGGGTGATTTTCAAAAAATCTTTCGGCATCAAAATGAGCCCATGCTCTTCAATTTCATCGCCAACCAATCCGTCCCCGCCCTGAACGGGCAAACCCTTGACGTCATCGACCCCTCCGATGGCTTGGTGTTTGACCACATTCCGCGCAGCCAAGCCGCCGATATTGACCAAGCGGTGCAAGCCGCCCGAGCCGCATTCAATGGCCCTTGGGGCAAGCTGAGCGCCTTGGAACGGGGCCGGCTGTTGATGAAGCTGTCGCAAAAAATCACCGAACACGCCGCCGAACTCACGGCACTCGAACAACGCGATTGCGGCAAGCCCACCAAGCAAGCCGCCGCAGACACCCTGGCCTTGGCTCGGTATTTTGAGTTTTATGCCGGCTCGTGCGACAAGTTACATGGCGAAACCTTGCCCTACCAAAATGGCTACAGCGTGCTGACATGGCGCGAACCGCATGGCGTGACTGGCCATGTGATTCCGTGGAACTACCCCATGCAAATTTTCGGCCGCAGCGTGGGTGGCGCCCTCGCCGCCGGCAACGCCTGCGTGGTCAAGCCCGCCGAAGACGCCTGCTTGAGCCTGATCCGGGTGGCCCAATTGGCGGCCGAGGTCGGCTTTCCGCCCGGTGCCATCAACATCGTCACCGGCTATGGCCATGAAGTGGGCGATGCGCTGGCCAGACACCCGGGCATCGACCACATCAGCTTCACCGGCAGTCCGGGTGTGGGCACGCTGATTCAGCAAGTGGCCGCAGAACGCCACTGCCCGGTCACCCTCGAGTTGGGTGGCAAGAGCCCCCAAATTGTTTTTGCAGACGCCGACTTGGACGCGGCGGTGCCGGTGGTGATCAATGCCATCGTGCAAAACTCTGGCCAAACCTGCAGCGCAGGTTCTCGGGTGTTGATTCAAAACAGCATTTATGAGCCCTTGTTGCAACGCTTGGGCGACGCCTTTGCCAAATTGCAAGTGGGCTCTGCAGCCATGAACCTGGACTTGGGCCCCTTGATTCGCGCCAGCCAATTGGCCCGCGTGAGTGGTTTTCTTGACCAAGCCAAAGCCGATGGCATTGCCACCGTGGCCCAAGGGCAAATTGCGCCGGGCGTGCCCCGTGGTGGCTACTACCAAGCCCCCACCTTGCTGCGCGATGTGCCAGTGCGGCACCGCCTCGCCCAAGAAGAGGTGTTTGGGCCGGTGTTGGCGGCCATGTCTTTTCAAGACGAAGACCACGCGGTGGAACTGGCCAACGCCACCCCCTTCGGCTTGGTCGCAGGCATTTGGACACGCGACGGCGCCCGTCAATTCCGCATGGCCAAACGGGTCCGCAGCGGTCAGGTCTTCATCAACAATTACGGGGCGGGCGGGGGTGTCGAGTTGCCCTTTGGTGGCGTGAAATCTTCGGGCTATGGGCGGGAAAAAGGTTTTGAGGCTTTGCTGGGCTTCACCACCCTCAAAACCGTGGCCATACAGCACGGATAAGTTGCCCCCTGACGCCACCCGAGCACTCTTGCTGCGGCACAATCAAGCCATGTCTGAACGCGTCATTCCGCTGGTTGACCAGCGCCATCCCAGCCTGCCTTTGCCCCCCGTGGTGGCCGGGCAAACACGGCACGGTTTGCCTGTGGACGCACTGCGCAGACCGCTGACCGATTTGCGCATCAGCGTCACAGACCGCTGTAACTTTCGGTGCAGCTATTGCATGCCGAAAGAAGTCTTCGACAAAGACTACGCCTACCTCCCACACCACCAACTGCTGAACTTTGAAGAAATCACCCGCATTGCCGGCGTGTTTGTCGAACGCGGCGTGCGCAAAATTCGCCTGACAGGCGGCGAACCTTTGCTGCGCAAAAACATCGAGATCTTGGTCGAACAACTGGCCGCCTTGCGCACCCCCGATGGACAGGCCTTGGATTTGACGCTCACCACCAATGGGTCTTTGCTGGCACGCAAAGCGCAAAGCCTGAAAGACGCCGGTCTGCAACGCGTGACGGTCAGCCTGGATGGTCTGGACGATGCGGTGTTTCGCCGCATGAACGATGTCGATTTTCCGGTGGCCGATGTCTTGGCGGGCATCGAGGCGGCACAAGCGGCCGGGCTGGGGCCCATCAAGGTCAACATGGTGGTCAAGCGCGGCACCAACGAAAAAGAAATCTTGCCCATGGCGCGCTACTTCCGCGGCACGGGCATCGTGTTGCGCTTCATCGAGTACATGGATGTCGGCGCGACCAATGGTTGGTGCATGGACGAAGTGATGCCCAGCGCCGAAGTCATTCGCACGATCAATGCTGAAATGCCGCTGGTGCCTCTGGAAGCCGCTGCACCCGGAGAAACCGCCGAGCGTTGGGGCTATGCCAACGCCCAGGGCCAACACGACCCGTCCTGCGGTGAGGTGGGCGTCATCAGCAGCGTCACGCAAGCCTTTTGCGGTGACTGCAACCGCGCCCGCTTGTCGACCGAAGGGCGTTTGTACCTGTGTTTGTTTGCCAGCCAAGGCTACGACCTGCGTCAATTGCTGCGCGATCCTGCCCAAACCGATGCCCAATTGGCCGCCACCATCGATGCCATTTGGCGTGGCCGAACCGACCAATACTCCCGCCTTCGCAGCTTGCAAGGGCCAGACTCAGCACTCGGCCAAGGCAAGCGGGTTGAGATGAGCTACATCGGAGGATGATGCGCATGCCCAACAACACGGCACCGGCCATCACCGGCTTGATTTTGGCGGGGGGGCGCGGCTCTCGGATGGGAGGGACCGACAAAGGCTTGCAAAATTTTCGTGGCATGCCACTCGCTTTGCATGCCCTGATGCGATTGCAAATGCAAAGCCTCGCGCCGGAAGAAACGCTGATCAATGCCAACCGCAATTTGTCGGCTTATGAATCACTGGGCGTGCCGGTTTGGCCCGACAGCATCGATGGTTTTGCCGGACCCTTGGCCGGCTTTTTAACCGGTTTAGAACGCTGTGAAACCCCTTTGCTCTTGACCGTGCCGTGCGACAGCCCCTTGTTTCCCCTCGATCTCGCTGAGCGGCTGTACACCGCTTTGTCGCAAGAGAACGCCGACATGGCCATGGCAGCGGCCCAAGAAGCCGATGGCCAAGTGCGCGCTCAGCCTGTGTTTTGTTTGCTCAAAACCGGCTTGCTTGAAAGCTTGGTGAAGTTCACTCAAAGCGGCGGACGAAAAATCGATGCTTGGACGGCACAACACCACTGTGCCCTCGTCCCCTTTGACGCGCCCGAGGACAACGCCCTGGCGTTTTCCAACGCCAACACCTTGGCTGAGCTTCAGCAACTCGAATCGCTTTGAATCGACATGTCCCAGAATTCGCCCTTGACGCTGCATGACATTGCCGAACGCCTGCAAGGCTACGACCCCCAAGCCCTGTCTGCCCAGCATGTGAATGATTTTCTGGCGCAGTTGGTGCAGCCCGTGAGCCAGTCAGAAACTGTGCCCCTCATGCAGGCGCATGGCCGCATCTTGGCGCAAGACATCGTCTCGCCCATCAGCGTACCGCCGCACGACAATTCGGCCATGGACGGCTATGCCCTGCGTGGTGCCGACTTGAGCGCCGACGCCGCCACCACTTTGCGCGTGGTGGGCACCGCCTTTGCGGGCAAAGCCTGGCAAGGCGAAGTGGCCACTGACGAATGTGTGCGCATCATGACCGGGGCCATCATGCCGACCGGCTTGGACACAGTGGCCCCGCAAGAGTTGGTCAAAGCCGAAGGCGATTCGGTGCGCATTCCCGCTGGTTTGCTGCAAACCGGAGACAACCGCCGTTTGCTGGGTGAAGACCTGATGGCGGGCCAGCCTGCCCTCTTTGCAGGCGCAAGATTGAGTCCGGCCGCCTGCGGCCTGCTGGCGAGTTTGGGGCTGCCCAGTGTGCCGGTTTGGCGCAGGCCCAAGGTGGCTTATTTTTCAACCGGCGACGAAATTCTGAGCCTCGGAGAATCGCCCCGCGAAGGGGCGGTGTACGACAGCAACCGCTACAGCGTGGCCGGTCTGTTGCAATCTTTGGGCTGCGAGTGCATCGACATGGGGGTGGTGCGCGATGAACCCGCCGCTTTGCAGCAGGCCTTTTTGAGCGCCGCCGAGAAGGCCGACGCCATCATCACCAGCGGCGGTGTCAGCGTGGGCGAAGCCGACCACACCAAAGCCATGATGAAACTACTGGGCGATGTGGCTTTTTGGCGCATAGCGATGCGGCCGGGCCGGCCCATGGCGGTGGGACGCATCAGCCAAGGCCCACGCCAGGCCGTGTTGTTTGGGCTGCCCGGTAACCCGGTGGCCGTGATGGTGACATTTGCCGCTTTTGTGCGCCCCGCGTTGCAACGGCTCATGGGCTGGAACGCCCCGGCCCTGCCGCTGTTGAAAGCCAAGAGCACCGAGGCCTTGCGCAAAAAACCCGGTCGTACCGAATACCAACGCGGCATTGTCAGCACCAATGCGGCGGGGGAATTGCAAGTCAGCATCACGGGCAACCAAGGCTCTGGCGTGCTGAACTCGATGGTGCAGGCCAACGGGCTGATCGTGCTCAAGCACGCGCAAGGTGATGTGGCCATTGGCGACACGGTGGACGTGATGATGTTTGACGGGCACCTGTGAGGCCAAAAAAAGGGCTGCCACAGCAGCCCTTTAAATCCCACACACGGGTTTCGGTGTGGCGAAGATGTCAGTGTGGCGCTGAATGACCGGCTGACGCAGGCTCTTCCAAAGCGATGGATTTGTTGGGCCCGGGAACCGCTTTGCGTGCAAGCAAAGAGTACATGGTGGGCACCACAAAGATGGCCAGCAAAGTGCCCAAGCTCATGCCACCCACAATCACCCAGCCAATTTGAGTGCGGCTTTCAGCCCCCGCACCCGTGGCCAGAGCCAATGGCACAGCGCCCAACACCATGGCCCCGGTGGTCATCAAAATTGGCCGCAGACGTTGGCCCGAAGCCTTGATCAAGGCCTCTTGGGTGGCCAGGCCTTGTTCGCGCAATTGGTTGGTGAATTCCACAATCAAAATGCCGTGCTTGGTGATCAGCCCCACCAACGTGATCAGACCAATTTGCGAATACACGTTCAGTGACCCTCCCGTGTACTTGAGCGCCAACAACGCACCGATCATGGACAAAGGCACCGAGAGCATGATGACAAACGGATCGATGAAACTCTCGAACTGGGCCGACAACACCAAAAAGATGAAGAACAGCGCCAGCACAAACACGATGACCAAGGCCCCTTGCGAGTTCTTGAACTCACGAGAAGTGCCATTCAACTCGGTGGTGTAGCCCGGCTTTAAGACCTTGGCGGCGGTCTCGTCCATGAACTTGAGTGCTTCACCCAAAGAGTAATCCGGCGCCAAGTTGGCGGTGATAGAAACCGATCGGCGTTGGCCAAAGTGATTCAACTCACGAGGCGAAACACTCTCACGCACTTTGACCAAGCTCGACAGCGGAATCATGGTGTCGTTGCGGCCGCGCACCTGCAAGACATCGATGTCGTCTGGCGTGTTGCGGCTGGCTGTGGGGGTTTGCACAATCACGTCGTACTGTTCGGCGTCGCGCTTGTAGCGTGTCACCACACGGCCGCCCAACATGGTCTCGATGGTGCGGGCCACCACGTCAATGCTGACGCCCAACTCGGCGGCCTTGACACGATCGACCTCGACACGCAACTCGGGTTTGTTCAAGCGCAAGTCAACGTCGGGCGACAAAATGCCCGGATTTTTGGCGATCTCGTCCATCATCTGGCGCGCCAGTGCGTTCAGATTTTGGTAGCTGTCCGAGGTCTGAATCACGAAATTCAAAGGCCGTTCACGGAAGCCCTGTCCCAAAGAAGGGGGCGTGATGGGGAAGGCATTGACACCCGGCAGGCCGTTGAACTTGCCACCGAGTTCGCGCGCAATTTCAAGCGTGGTGCGCTTGCGCTCGTCCCAATCGACCGCGCGATAAACCACCGAGCCCTGCCCCACGGTGGGGTTGCCCATGTTGGAAAAAATGCGGTCAAACTCGGGATACGACTGGCCGATTCTTTCCAACGAGCGGGCGTACCGATCGGTGTACTCCAGCGTCGAACCATCAGGCGCGTTGACCGTGGCCAAAATGGTGCCGCGGTCTTCCAAGGGCGCCAATTCTTGCTTCATGGTGGGGTAAATCATGGCGATGCCCACACCCGAACCAATCATCACCAACACCACGACCCAGCGAGCCCGAGTCAAGATCAGGCGCAACAACGATTCGTAGCCATTGGAAAGTGCGGTCAGCCAACGCTCCATGCTGCGGTCAAACCAGCCCGGCTTGGGGTTGTGCCGCAACAGTTTTGAGCTGAGCATGGGGGACAAAGTGAGGGCCACAAAGCCCGACACCAACACCGCCCCCGCGAGGGCCAGCGCAAACTCACCAAACAATTTACCCGTGCGTCCGGGCGTGAAAGCCAAAGGCGCAAAGACCGCCGCCAACGTCATGGTCATGGCCACCACGGCAAAGCTGATCTCGTGCACGCCTTTGATAGCTGCAGAAAACGGATCTAAGCCCTCTTCGATGTGCCGGTAGATGTTTTCCAACACCACAATCGCGTCGTCCACCACCAGCCCGATAGCCAGCACCAGCGCCAGCAATGTCAGCGTGTTGATGGTGAAACCCGCCAAGGCCATCATGGCAAAAGCGCCAATCAGGCTGACCGGAATGGTGATGATGGGAATGATCGAGGCGCGGATGGTGCGCAAAAACACAAAGATCACCAAGGCCACCAAGACCACCGCCTCGACGATGGTCTGGAACACGTTTTTGATGGAGCGGTCAATGAAGACCGAGTTGTCGTTGGCCACATTGATGGACATGTCGCCAGGCATGTCGGCCTTGAGGCGAGGAATCATCTCGCGCACCCCTTTGGACAACTCCAGCGGGTTGGCGGTGGCTTGGCGAATCACGCCCGCAGAAATGGCGGGTTGGCCATTCAGGCGCACCACGCTGCGGTCGTTGGCCGCGTCCTCTCTGATTTGCGCCACATCGCGCAACTTGATGGGGAAACCATTGACGTTGCGAATCACAATTTCGCCAAACTGGCCCGGACGCGTCAGGTCGGTTTGCGACGACACGCTGAACTCGCGGGTGGTGGACTCGATGCGGCCAGCCGGCAATTCCAGATTGCTGCGGCGAATCGCGTCTTCCACGTCTTGCGGCGTGAGCTTGTAAGAAGACAAACGCGCCGGATCCAGTGAGACCAACATGGCGTATTTGCGCTCGCCAAAAATACGCACATCCGCGACCCCGGTCACGGTCTGCAGGCGGGGCTTGACCACGCGGTTGACCAAGTCGTTGATCTGCAAGGCGTTCAGGGTGTCGCTCGAGAAGGCCAACCAAATGACGGGGAAGGCGTCGGCCTCGACCTTGGCAATGACGGGCTCGTCGATGGCTTGCGGCAAGCGATTGCGCACACGCGAGGTGCGATCGCGCACTTCGGCAGCGGCGGTATCGGCGTCTTTTTCTAACCGAAAGCGCACAGTAATTTGCGATTGCTCGGCGCGGCTGATGGAAGTGATCACGTCCACCGCATCAATACCCGCAATGGAGTCTTCTAGCGGCTTGGTGACCTGCGACTCGACCACTTCGGCCGATGCGCCCACATAGCGGGTGGTGACGGTCACGGTCGGCTCGTCAATTTTGGGATATTCCCTCAGCGACAGGCCTTTGAAACTGACCGCGCCGATCAGCACAATCAGCAGAGACATGACCACGGCCAAAACCGGCCGTCGGATGGAAACTTCAGAAAGCTGCATTGGCGCCCCTCAAGCAAGGGTTGGGGCCAGCGAGCGCCAGATTTTTAGCGGCTCCTTTGGGCCCCGCGTTGGCAGCGGAAGGCCCTGCAGGAGCGCCGCGTTGTGCCGATGCCGAGGCCCCAGCGGGTGCACCGCCCTGTGCAGGTGCACCGCCTTGGGCGGGTGCAGACGCTCCGGCCTGAGGCGCTGCGGCGCCTGGCTTGTTGCCTCCACCTTGTGACATGTCCACGATACGCACCACGGTGCCGTCTTTTTGCAGGCGCTGGTGGCCAGCAGTGACCACGGTATCGCCTTCGGCGAGACCTTCCAAAATTTCAACTTTGCCGGGTTGTCTCAAGCCTGTTTTCACGGCCACGCGCTCGGACATCTGTGTCTCGGGCTTTTCGCCCGGCACAACTTTGACGACAAAGGTGCGTCCGCCTTGCGGGATGATGGCCTCTTCAGGAATGACCAAAGCGTTTTCACGCGAACCAAACACCGCGGTCACCCGCGCAAACATGCCGGGACGCAATTGCTGCTGGCGGTTGTCAATGCAGGCACGCACCCCCACCGAGCGTCCATTCGCCTCGATCAAGGGATCCACCGCTTGCACCACCGCCGTGAAGGGACGACCTGGCAAGGCATCGACGCTCAACTGGGCTTTTTGTCCGGCCCGAATCTTGGCTTGAAAACGCTCAGGCAATCTGAAGTCGAGCAACACCGCATCCATGTCTTCCACGTTGACCATGTCGGCGCCGTCTTTCAAGTAATCGCCCACGTTGACCTGCTTCAAACCGGTGACGCCGTCAAAGGGCGCCAACACTTTCAAGCGCTGCAATGTTGCTTCGGCCAAGGCCATTTTGGCGCGCGAGACTTCGAGGGCCGCGGCACTTTCATCGAGCGACCGTTTGCTGATGAAGTTTTGCGTCACCAACTCTTGGTTGCGTTTGTGGTTGGCTTCGGCAATCGACAACTCGGCTTTGGCCTGCGACAACTGGGCTTGCTGGAGTTGGTCTTCAAACTGCACCATGACCTGCCCCTTGCGGACGCGCTGGCCATCGGTGAAATAAATGCTCTTAATACGCCCCCCCACCTCGGGGCGCATCATCACGCCTTGGCGGGAACGCAAACTGCCCACCGCCTGGGTTTCATCCACCAAGGTCAGGGCCTGCACTTTGGCCACTTCTACAGCGGGCGGCCTGGCCGGCGCCCCGCCAGGGGCCCCACCACCAGCACCGCCTGGTGCGCCTCCAGCTGCACCCACAGGCCCAGCGCCAGAAGCCCCAGCGGAACCAGCCCCTGAAGCGGCGGCTCCGGGTGCCGCGGCCGTTGCTGCGGCGTTGTCAGATGAAGCGGGTTTGTTTTGCCACCACCAAGCCGCGCCTGAAGCACCGCAAATACCCACCAATGCCAGGACGGCATATGTTTTTTTGTAAGCCATTCAGATATCTCTTAGAGGTTGTTTTGACCCATCTCAAGCAATGTAACAGCGCCTGAAGACAAATCCAATGAAATCGACAATGGGCCTTTTGGGCGATTTTTAACGATTTTTGCCAGAAAAAGCCGCTTCAACGCCCCAACGCTTTTTCCACGCCTTGGTTGGCAAGGGCGTCCGCCCGTTCATTGCCGGGGTCCCCATTGTGGCCTTTGACCCAGCGCCATTCGATGTGGTGTCCCGAAGTTGACACCACGGCATCCAATTTTTGCCACAAGTCGGCGTTTTTCACGGGTTGCTTGGCCGCCGTCCGCCAGCCGCGGGCTTTCCAGCCATGAATCCACTCGGTAATGCCCTTGCGCACATATTCACTGTCCAGATACAGCGTGACCTGACAGGGACGCTTCAGTGCCTGCAAGCCCTCAATGACCGCCGTCATCTCCATGCGGTTGTTGGTGGTGTTCAACTCACCGCCAAACAACTCCTGCACATGCTGACCGGATTGCAAACGCACCCCCCAGCCTCCGGGTCCTGGATTGCCTTTGCAGGCACCATCGGTGTAGATTTCAACGTGACTCAAGATGGTCTTTCGGGGCCGAATCGCGGCCAATCAAAGATTCTGACCGTGCGATTGGCGCGGTCGCTGCAGCGGGCGATCGTACCGCGCGCCAGCGACGCCCTTCAATCAGCCGTCCACCCGGCACTCTCTTGGTGGCCATCAAAAGATAAACGCCACCCAAAATCGGGCACCAACGCTGGCCCACCGTGTCCATCCAACTCAAGCGCTGCATCCATCGCTCACTGCCCAAAGCAGGCGTCCACCCCCCAAAACGACTGACCTGAACTTCGAAGCCCAACAAACGCAACCAATCGCGCAAGCGGCGATAGCCGATCAATGACGAGCCCTTCCACCCCCACAAACTCATGGGATTGAGGCCAGTGATCAAAACCTGCCCTTCCGGGATCAACACCCGTTCTACCTCGCGCAAGCAGGCGTGGGGGTCGGCGGAGCGCTCCAATGTATGGGGCAACACCACGAGGTCGAGGCTGTCGGCTTGCCAAGGCCATGCCCGGCTGTCCAGCCAAAGATCGGGGCCCTCTGCGGAGGCAAGGTTTTGCGGTGTGGGGCTGCTCTCGCCATCGAGCGATTCAGTGGCCGCTGGGGACTCAAGAGGGATGTTGGGCCACTCGAACTCGGCGCTGGCTTGCCAGCGGTGCGGCATGCGGTTGCTGCGCAAGGCCTGCAATTGGGGCCAACCCAGTTGCACGGCGTGGTAGCCAAAGACATCGGCCAACAACTCATCGGCCTGTTGTTGCTCCCACAACAGCAAGCGCGATGCGACCGGTTGCCCCATCTGGGACAACCAAGCGTCTTGGGAAAGCTGGCTTTCTATAATCTGACTCTCCATGAAACTCATCGCATTGCCCGCATTTTCAGACAACTACATTTGGTTGTTGCAAAACGACCGCCACGCTTTGGTGGTGGATCCGGGAGACAGCGCGCCTGTACTGGCTTGGTTGCGCGAGCACCCCAGCGTGCAATTGGACTTGATTCTAGTCACGCATCACCACGCCGACCACGTTGGGGGATTGGCCGAATTGGTGGCGCAGACCGGCGCCTCGGTGTGCGGCCCTGCCCTGGAAAAAATGCCGGTCGACGGCCTAGGTTTGCAAGAAGGAGACCCCCTCGAGTGGCATGGGCTGCACTTCAAAGTGCTGGATGTGCCCGGGCACACTTTGGGACACATCGCTTTTTGGGCCCAGCCTGAGGGCCAAGATCCCCTGCTCTTTTGTGGCGACACCTTGTTTTCAGGCGGTTGTGGGCGTCTCTTTGAGGGCACGCCAGCCCAAATGCTCGACTCGCTCGACCGTTTGTCCGCCCTGCCCGGCAACACGCGGGTGTGCTGCGCCCACGAATACACCCTGTCTAATTTGAAATTTGCGGTGGCGGTTGACCCCACCAACATGCCTTTGCGGCACTATGCACAGGCCTGCGCCGAGTTGCGCCAACAACAGCAACCCACCCTGCCTGTGGCCTTGTCCACAGAATTGGCCATCAACCCTTTTTTAAGAAGCCGTCACCCTCAGGTGACTGCCGCCGTGCGACAACGCAACACCCCAGACCAGGCTGAAGCGCTGGACGATGTTTCTATTTTTGCCGCGCTTCGCAGCTGGAAAAACGAATTTTGATGAACTCAATCGCCCCCACATTGACCCCTCAGGCAAGTCCTGAGGGAGCTGTCGCAAAACGCTGGACCACCGCAGCCTGCTTGGCTCTGACGCTGTTTTTGACGGCTTGCGCCACAGCCCCCTCCACGTCCTCATCGGGTTTGCCCAATGCGCCGCAAGCCACCGCTGCTGCCCCTGAGGCACCCGCCGCTGCGCCCACCACCAACACCCCGGCAACTTCTGCAGCATCTGCGGCTGGCACTGTGGTTGCGCCCGATCCGGCCTTTACGCTGAAACCCCGCAGCAGCATCGGCCTGACGCCGCCTGTGGATGTGTGGGATCGCATCCGTCGGGGCTTTGCCATGCCCGACTTGGACAACGACTTGGTGCGCAACCGCGAGCAATGGTATGCCAGCCGCCCCGACTACATGTTGCGCATGACCGAGCGCTCACGCCCCTACTTGTTCCATGTGGTCGAAGAACTCGAGCGTCGCAACATGCCCACCGAGTTGGCCTTGTTGCCCTTCATTGAGTCGGCCTTCAATCCGCAAGCCGTTTCCAGCGCGAAAGCAGCCGGCATGTGGCAATTCATGCCGGCCACCGGTAAATATTTCGACCTGAAACAAAATTTGTTCCGCGACGACCGTCGGGATGTGCTGGAGTCCACCCGAGCGGCCCTTGACTATTTGCAAAAGCTTTACGGCATGTTTGGCGATTGGCATTTGGCTCTGGCGGCTTACAACTGGGGTGAAGGCAGCGTGGGCCGAGCCCTGGCCAGAAACCGTGCACAAGGTAAGCCGCTGACCTACAGCGACCTCAACATGCCCAACGAAACCCGCTACTACGTGCCCAAATTGCAAGCGGTGAAAAACATCGTGGCGCAACCGGAAGCCTTCAACACCCAGCTTCCCTTGATTCAAAACCACCCCTATTTCAGAAGCGTCCCCATTGAGCGAGACATCGATGTGGCCTTGGCGGTCAAGCTGGCCCAAGTCAAGATGGAAGACTTCAAGGCGCTCAACCCGTCGATGAACCTGCCAGTGATCTTGGCGGCCGGCACGCCGCAAATTTTGCTGCCCTGGGACAACGCCGCTGTTTTTGAACGCAACCTGCAAGACCACGCCAACCGGCCATTGGCCACTTGGACCGCCTGGCAAGCCCCGCGCACCATGAAGCCTGAAGAAGTGGCCAGTCAGTTGGACATGTCGGTCGAGCAATTGCGCTCGGTGAACGGCATTCCGCCCAGGATGCTGATCAAGGCGGGCTCTACCTTGTTGGTGCACCGCAAAGGCCGTTTGGACAGCGACGTGGCTTCGCACTTGGCCGACAACGGGCAACTGGGCTTGGCCCCCGAAGTGGTGTTGCGACGGATTTCAGTAAAAGCCCGCAAAGGCGACTCATTGGCCAGCCTGGCGGCGCGACATGGCGTCTCGGCGGCGAACATGGCGGCTTGGAACAAACTGAAAGTCAACGCGCCTGTGACTGCAGGTCAAACCTTGACGATCTTGGTGCCCTCGGAGGGCTCGCGTCGCGTGGCACGCGCTGCCCCCAACAAATCAAGTTCGCCCAAAGCGGCGTCTCAAAAACGCAGCAAATCTAACAAAGCCAGCAAGAAAAAACCCTGATCCAGCCCGATCACAGCGGGGCGATCAAGTGGTGAATCGCGCTTTGGATTTGGTGGCAAATGTGTTGGTAAAGGTTTGTCCTAAAACCAAGCGTGCATTGCTCAAACGGCCTGGCAAGCGCGCATGGGCGCGCCAAGCGTTGACCACCGACTCGTAGGGGATCAAGCCGTCCAGTGAATACGACTCGCGCAATTTTTCAAAGGCCCCCAAATACATGGCGCGATCGTTCGACCAGTAGGGCATCGGGACGGTTTTGAGAATGTCCGTGACCCCCGCAGTCTGCAACCACTTCAAGGCACGCACCACCCCATCGCTCATGGCCTGCACCACATCGGGGTAACGCTGCAAATAATCGGTGCGCGCAAACAAACAGGCCCCCGGCACATTGCCCCCCATGAGTTTGCGGGTGGACAACAAGGTGCGCGCCTCGCCCACCACACGGATTTCATTTTTGTGCTCAAGCCCGTACATCACCGGATCGGGATTACACAGGGCATCAATGGCGCCACTGCGCAAGGCCTCCACCACGCTCGCCGAAGACCCCACCTCGACAAACACCACGTCCTCTGGCAAAAGCCCGTTCTGCATCAACCATTGGCAAGCCATCCAATGGGTGCTGGAGTCGATGGAAGAGACCCCCACGCGAGCGCCCTTCAAGGCCATGATGGAGCGCATCTCCCAGCGTGTGGCCACGCCCAAACTGACTTGCGGCGTTCGCCCGGTTTGCACAAACGCTTGGTAGTTGAGACCACGGTGTTGCAAGGCAAACAAATGTTCAAACGCACCCGCCACCACATCGGCCTGCCCCTGGGTGGCACTGCCAAGGGCTTTGGCACCTGATTCATGGGGCAACCATTCCACATACAGCCCGGCTTGCTTGAAGAAACCCAGCTGATCGGCCAACGTGAGGGGCAAGTGGTACAGGCTTTGTTTGGCCGCCAGGGCCACCGTGACCCGGTGGGTGCTGCGAGCGGGGTCTATGGCGGCCCAGGTCGCCGAAGGCATGGCACCAGCGGCCATCCCCGCCATGCTGGCCAGCAAGACAGACCGACGACGCCAAACCTTTTCCGACACCCCAATGCTCCTGTATTCACCCTGATTGCGATGCTTGGAGCATAAGTAAAGGGGACATTTTTCGCATCAGGATTGATCCCGAGCGGGTTTTCACGTAATGGATTGCCGGTAAGCGAGTGGCGCTTCATTTCGCCACAGAAAGTCTGGGCTGGGGCGGCATTGATGATGGGTCTGCCCGAGACCGTTTGGAGAATTAACGCCGATCGACCAAGGCGTGGGCGATGGTGCCCAAGTCGACATATTCCAGCTCGCTGCCCGCAGGCACCCCTCTGGCCAGTCGGGTCACCTTCAAGCCTTGCTGGCGGATCATTTCTGAAATGACATGCGCCGTCGCTTCGCCTTCGGCGGTGAAGTTGGTGGCCAAAATCACCTCGGTCAAAACGCCATCGGCAACCCGTTGCTTGAGTTTGGCCAAGCCGATATCGTGCGGCCCGATGCCATCGAGCGGGCTGAGTTTGCCCATCAACACAAAGTAAAGACCGCGGTAAGTGCCTGTCCGCTCAATCGCCGATTGATCGGCGGGAGTTTCAATCACACACAAGACGGTGCGGTCGCGGGTGGCATCCAAACAGGTGTCGCACAACTCGGCTTCGGTGAAGGTGTGACAACACGCACAGTGCTGTATTTTTTCAACCGCGTTGTGCAAGGCCGCCACCAATTGGCGGGCCGTTGCACGGTCTTTTTGCAGCAACTGAAACGCCATGCGTTGGGCCGACTTGATGCCCACCCCCGGCAAACCCTTGAGGGCTTGCACCAAAGTGGCAAGAGCGTGGGTGTCGGCCATGAATCAGCTGTCTGCGTGTCAGAAAGGCAACTTCATGCCTGGGGGCAAACCGGCGGTCAGCTTGCCCATTTTTTGTTGCGACACTTCTTCGGCTTGGCGCACCGCGTCGTTGAATGCAGCGGCCACCAAGTCTTCCAGCATGTCTTTGTCGTCTGCCAGCAAACTGGGGTCAATGGTGATGCGGCGCACATTGTGCTTGCAGGTCATGACCACTTTGACCATGCCCGAACCGGATTGGCCTTCAACTTCGACAAATGCCAGTTCTTCCTGCGCTTTCTTCAGGTTGTCTTGCATGGCTTGGGCTTGTTTCATCAAGCCGGCGAGTTGTCCTTTGTTGAACATGAAGTTTCCTTTGAATGGAGATAAATGAAAAATGAACCGTCAAATCAGCTGGATGCTGCCGGGCACGATTTTGGCCGCAAAGTCACGCACCATCGCCTGCACCAAGGGGTCGTTTTGAATCAATTCTTGTGCGGCTTCCATTTTGGCGGCAGCCAAGACCGCCAGCCGCTTGGCGGGACTGTCGGTCACCGTGCCAATTTCAATGTGCAACTTCACCTCGCCATGACCCGCGTCCATCAGGACCGCTTGTAAACGCTCGCGGCTGGCGGGGTGGTTGAGGGTTTCGCGCTCGACCCGCAATTGCCATTGCAGGCCATCCCGCGCCACCAATTGCGATTGCAAAGCCAGTTCCCGCACCAAGGCGGTGATGACATCTTGCGCCATCAGCGCCTTCACGATGCCCAGCCAAACCTCACCCTCAGGCGTTTCTTGCAAGGGGGCACCACTGTTGGCCCGCGGCACATCCACGCGTGCAGAGGGCTCTGATGACTCACGCACAGGCAAAGAGCGCAGCGCAGGTCTGGCCAAGGGCGGCGGTGGCACATCCATTGGCATCTCGTCCACCATCGACATCTCGGGGGCATCCCAAGCCCCATCCACGGGCAATGCTTCCCAAGGGGGTGGCTCGGGCTGGCTGACCGGCTGAACCTTGGGTGCGGTGGCGGGTTGAGTCGCGGCAGTGATTTGAGTCGCTGTGCCGGCTTGAGTCGCGGAAGTGGGTTGAGTCGCGGTGGCGCCCGCAGGTGCCTGGGCAGGCGGGCGGCTTAGGGGTTCAGGGCTGATTCGCGGGCTTTTTTTTTCCGCTGTGGCCGCTTGCGGCTTGAAGGCCAACAAACGCAACAAGACCATGGTCAATGCCGCATATTCGTCGGGCGCAAGGCCCAACTCGGTACGGCCATGCAAGCACAGGCTGTACAGCAATTGGGTTTCTTCGGCAGGCATGGCTTGCGCCAAGGCGGCCAGACCTTGGGTGTCTGGGTCATCGCCGTCTTGCGCCATGCTGGGCACCAGTTGCATCACCGCCATGCGTTGCAAAACCATGGCCATGTCTTCGAGCGTGGTGGCCGCCGAGACGCCTTGCAAGCGCAATTCATTGACTTGCGCGACCACCGTCGACCCATCGCCCTCGCTCAAGGCGCGCAGCATCTGCATCACGTGGCTGCGGTCCACACTGCCCAGCATTTGGCGCACACCTGCTTCTTTCAAATGGCCGTTGCCAAAGGCAATCGCCTGATCAGTCAGGCTCAAGGCGTCTCGCATCGAGCCGCGCGCAGCGCGGGCCAGCAGACGCAAAGCTTGGGGTTCAGCCACCAACTGTTCGGCCGACAAGACTTGCGTCAGGTGTTCAAAAACTGTTTCGGGCGCCATAGGCCGCAAATTGAATTGCAAGCAACGCGAGAGCACCGTCACCGGTACTTTCTGCGGATCGGTGGTGGCCAAGACAAACTTCAAATACTCGGGGGGCTCTTCCAGAGTCTTCAACATCGCGTTGAACGCGGTGTTGGTCAACATGTGCACCTCGTCGATCATGAAGACCTTGAAGCGCCCTTGCACTGGCTTGTAGACCGCTTGCTCCAACAAACTTTGGACTTCGTCTACACCTCGGTTTGAGGCGGCATCGAGCTCGGTGTAATCGACAAACCGGCCCGCATCGATGTCGCGGCAGGCCTGGCACACGCCACACGGCTCGGCGGTGATGCCCCCTTGACCGTCGGCGCCCTGGCAGTTGAGCGATTTGGCCAAAATGCGCGACACCGTGGTCTTGCCCACACCTCGGGTGCCCGTGAACAAATAAGCGTGGTGCAAGCGCTGCTGCACCAAGGCATTGGTCAAGGCCTGCACCACGTGCTCTTGCCCCACCATTTCAGTGAAATTACGGGGGCGGTATTTGCGCGCGAGGACGAGGTAAGACATGGGCTTGATTCTATCGGCCCAGAAAGCCCTGTTGCGACTCGGAACTCAGGCGAAGAGAAAGGGAAATGGCCCGCCTGCAAAAAGCCAGAGCAAGCTCGCCTACAATTGACATTGACGGGCCTTCCCGCATGGTGAAGCGGCCAACCGGGTCAGGTGGGGAACCAAGCAGCCCTAACTGTGGAGTCAGTGCCGGGGTCAAGGCTCGTCAACTTCTTCCTCTCAAGTCCTTATGAATCAAGGACTTAGCAATTGTTGCAGGCCTTTGCGGGCTCCAGTCTCAGCAAAGCCCCTTGTGAGTCGTCGGTCAGCAGGTACACAAAACCGTCTGGCCCCATTCGAACATCGCGAATGCGACCGACCCGGCTTTGCAACAACCTCTCTTCGCGCTGGACTTTTTCGCCCTGGAGAACCAGACGCACGAGCATTTGTCCGCGCAAAGCCCCCATCAACAAATCGCCGCTCCATTGGGGAAATTGAGCGCCGTTGACGAAGGCCATGCCCGAAGGCGCAATTGAGGGCGTCCAGACATGCACGGGTTGCACCATGCCGGCCTTGCTCTGTCCTTCACCGATGCGCGTGCCCAAACCATAGTTGACGCCGTAGGTGATCACGGGCCATCCATAGTTTTGGCCAGCGCGCATCACATTGACCTCATCACCGCCTTGCGGTCCGTGTTCATGCGTCCACAACTCGCCGGTTTTGGGGTGCAAGGCCGCGCCTTGCATGTTGCGGTTACCCAGCGTCCATTTTTCAGGAAAAGCCCCTGCCCGATAGGCAAAAGGATTGTCTTTCGGTACGCGACCATCGTCGTGCAATCGGATGACCGAGCCCGCATGGTCGTCCAGTTTTTGGGCGCGCTCTTTGTCACCTCGGTCGCCCAGGGTCAGGTACAACATGCCCGCTTTGTCAAACACCATGCGGCCGCCAAAATGCTGTCCTGAGCGGGTTTTGGGTTGCATGCTAAAGAGCAACTGCACCTCGGTCATGCGCAGGCCTTGCAGCTTGCCACGGGCTAAGGCCGTGCCCCAACCGCCCGGCCCGGGCGCATTGAATGCCCAATATATCCAGCCGTTTTGTGCATATTGCGGATGCAGGGCCACATCAAACAAGCCGCCTTGGCCTTGCACCGCGACCTCCGGCAAACCTTCTATGGGTTTGGGCTCCAGGCGGAAATCCGGTCCGACCAGCCGCAGCCGGCCTGTGCGCTCAGTGACCAACATCCGGCCATCTGGCAAAAATGCCATGGACCACGGGTTTTCAAGACCATTGACCAGCGTGACCACGCGAAAGGCGTGTTTTTCAGACTGAATAACGGGGGAGCGATCCTGAGTCCAAGCGGGCAGACAGACCCAGGTGGTCAAAATCAAGATGCCCAAATCCCGAAAGAAAAGTGGGACTTTCATGGCTGATTCACTGAAAAAGCGACATCAACACGGGCTCTTGCTGCGCGACAAGAGCCGAAATCGCTGTTTTGCCGCAGCGGCCATCAAGCCATGCGACGGCGCAGGGCTGGAAAAGGCAAGGATTTGACTTTGGCAGGGGACACCGCAGGGGCAGCGGCTGTGGCGGCTGGCGCAGCGCGCAGCATTTCAGAAACCAATTGGTTGGCGTTTTTGTGGGCCCCTTGGCGATTGGCCTCAAAGGTCAAACGGGTTTGCTGTGCCATTTGAGCCACAAAATTTTGTGGGTAATCCCGGACATTGAACCCGCGCAAAGCCATGACTTTCATGAAGGCGTTGGCGGCCTCTTCGACGGCGCGCTGGTATTCCTGGGAATTTTCTGGAGACATGTCCACCTCGTTCTGAATGAAGTTACTCACAGAACCAAAACGCACCACCAGCCCTTGGGGCATACACAATTTGTGTGAAATTGTTACAAAACCGTCAAAATAGAGTGTCCAGCCCGCCACCCACTGGCCAGACAGGCGGTCAACAAATAGCCGCCGGTGGGGGCTTCCCAGTCCAACATTTCACCGGCGCAATACACGCCGGGTCGCTGCGTCAGCATCAATTCGGGTGTCAGCCCCGCCATGGCGACCCCCCCGGCAGTGCTGATGGCCTCTGCCACCGGCCTGGGGCTTTTCAGACGTATCGGCAATTGTTTCAAGGCCTGCGCCAGCGCGTCAGGGTTGCCCAGCGTTTGGGGCGTACACAGCTCGTACATCAGCCCGGTTTTAACGCCATCGAGGCCCAAACGACTTTTTAAATGGCTGGACAAACTGCGACTGCCGCGCGGCCAGCGCACCGCAGATTGCACTTGCTCGAGAGACTTGTCGGGCAACAGGTCGAGCAAAAAATGGGCATCGCCCTGCGCCAAATCGTCTCTCATAAGGGACGATGCGGCATAGATCAGGCTGCCCTCGACCCCCGTTTCAGTGACCACAAACTCGCCTTGCCGCTCAAAAAGAGGGGCGTCCCCTCGCCCGCCTGCTGGGCGGGGAGTTGCCTGCACCTTCAAGACGACCGACTTGAGCGGGTGACCGGCGTAGCGCGTACGAAAGTGATCGGTCCAGCCTGCGCCCTCTCGGCCCCAAACATCAAAACCGCAATTGGCAGGCTTGAGGGGGTTCAGCGGCACCCCCTGCTCGGCCAAAACAGGAACCCAAGCGCCGTCTGATCCCAGCTGCGGCCAGCTGGCCCCACCCAGCGCGAGCAAAGTGGCTCGGGCGTTTACCCGCGTGAAACCCGTAGAGCCCGTAGGCTGAAAAGCCAGGTGTTGGCCCGCCCAACCGAGCCAGCGGTGACGCATGTGAAATTGAACGGGAACCCCCGAGGCCGGATGCCGCAAGCGCTGCAACCAAGCCCTGAGCAAAGGGGCGGCTTTCATTTCTTGTGGGAACACGCGGCCTGATGTGCCCACAAAGGTTTCGACCCCCAGTCCCTGGGCCCATTCGCGCACCTTTTGGGCGTCCATGTGATCGAGCCATGCGCCAACTGCAGCCTGCTCTTGGCCATACCGTGCGCGAAATTGATGCGCAGGCTCGGCGTGCGTGAGGTTCAAACCGCCCTTGCCTGCCAACAAAAATTTGCGTCCGACTGATGGCATGGCATCGAACAGATGGACCGAATGGCCTGCGCCTGACAGCACCTCAGCGGCTATCAAACCCGCGGGGCCACCGCCCACAATGGCCACCTCCACCGTCAGAACTGGCGAGTCACTGGCAACCGAATCAGCCGAAGAAAATGTCATGAATTTGTGAGCCGGCCACGCATGCGCGACAGGCGAAGTCCTTGGATTCTGTCAAAATAGCCGTGACTTTAGCCGCATCTTCAATGTTCACAAGGAATAGGCCATGGCCAGCGATTTGATCAAACACATTACCGACGCCACTTTTGAAGCCGACGTCCTCCATTCGAGCCAACCTGTGGTGGTTGACTTCTGGGCCGAATGGTGCGGCCCTTGCAAGATGATTGCCCCGATCTTGGACGAAGTGGCTACCGCCTACCAAGGCAAGTTGCAAATCGCCAAAATGAACGTGGACGACAACCGCGATGTGCCCGCCAAATTTGGTATCCGCGGCATTCCCACCCTGATGGTGTTCAAAGACGGTCAGTTGGCCGCCACCAAAGTCGGGGCCATGAGCAAGTCGCAACTCACCGCCTTCATTGACCAACAATTGGCTTGATGACCTGAAGGGCTCGGGTTTGACTCGGGCCTTTTCAAACTCAAAACCGGGCAACAAAGGCCCGGTTTTTTTCTTTTCTGCCCTCTCACAAAACCTGTCATAATTTCCACCAAGGCACCCCGAACAGGGAGCAACGCCTTGATTGACGGATGTACCAGCCCCAACCCCGGGCGCCCTCCGACTCTGAACATTTCCACTCGGTTATCTGAAAACGGTCAACAACATGACCGCTTCGACACAGGCCAATTCCCATGCATTTGAATGAACTCAAGGCACTTCATGTGTCCGAACTCCTGAAGCAAGCTGACACCCTCGAAATCGAGAACACGGGTCGCATGCGCAAACAGGAGTTGATGTTTGCCATCATCAAAAAACGCGCCAAAGCCGGCGAACAGGTTTTTGCCGATGGCGTGCTTGAAATCTTGCCTGACGGTTTTGGCTTCTTGCGCAGCCCCGACTCCAGTTACACCGCCAGCACCGACGACATCTACATCAGCCCCAGCCAAGTACGCCGCTTCAACCTGCACACGGGCGACATGATCGAAGGCGAAGTGCGCATCCCCAAGGACGGCGAGCGTTACTTTGCATTGACCAAGCTCGACCAAGTCAATGGCGACTTGCCCGAGAACAACAAACACAAAGTGATGTTTGAAAACTTGACGCCCTTGTTCCCCAAAGAACAAATGCGTCTGGAGCGCGACATCAAGGGCGATGAAAACATCACCAGCCGCGTGATCGACATCATTGCGCCCCTCGGTCGCGGCCAACGCGCACTGATCGTCGCACAGCCCAAGTCGGGCAAGACCGTGATGATGCAGCAGATTGCCCATGCCATCACGGCCAACTACCCCGATGTGCACCTGATGGTGTTGTTGGTCGACGAGCGCCCTGAAGAAGTGACCGAAATGCAGCGCAGTGTGCGCGGCGAAGTGATCTCTTCCACCTTTGACGAACCCGCGTCACGGCATGTGCATGTGGCCGAGATGGTGATTGAGCGAGCCAAGCGTTTGGTTGAACTGAAAAAAGACGTGGTGATCTTGCTGGACTCGATCACCCGACTGGCTCGGGCCTACAACAACGTGGTGCCTTCGTCAGGCAAAGTGTTGTCGGGCGGTGTCGATGCCAACGCCTTGCAACGCCCCAAGCGTTTCTTTGGTGCGGCCCGCAATGTAGAAGAAGGCGGCAGCCTGACCATCATTGCCACCGCATTGGTCGACACCGGCAGCCGCATGGACGAGGTGATCTTTGAAGAATTCAAGGGCACCGGCAATTGCGAAATCCACCTCGAGCGCCGCTTGTACGAAAAACGCGTGTTCCCGGCCATCAACCTGAACCGCAGTGGCACGCGCCGTGAAGAGATGCTGTTACAGCCCGAAGTGCTGCAAAAAACCCGCATCTTGCGTCAATTTATGTACAACATGGACGAAATTGAAGCCATGGAAATGGTCTTGAAGAGCATGAAAGCGACCAAGAACAACTCCGAATTCTTCGAGATGATGCGTCGCGGCGGCTGATACCCTATAATCGACAGGTTTTGCGGAAAGTGCACTCAGATAGGCTGCAGTGTGGCTACCGTAGCGAAAATAAAAGGATTTCCCCATGAAAGAAGGCATTCACCCCAACTACCGTGAAATTTGCTTCCAAGACATGTCCAATGGTTTCAAGTTCGTGACACGTTCGTGCGCCAACACCAAAGAGACCATCACCATGGAAGACGGTCGCGAGTTGCCTCTGTACAAACTGGATACCACCAGCGAATCTCACCCCTTCTACACCGGCACACAAAAGTCGGTCGACAACATGGGCGGTCGCGTGGAAAAATTCCGCAACCGTTTTGGCAAGACCACCGTCACCAAGTAAATTTATTTGGTGTCCAGACAAGGGCAGCCCGGGTCACCGGCCTGCCCTTTTTCAATGGTGAAACGCCCACACGGAGCGTGCCATGTTGCGGCGGGGCCCTGTGCCCAATAGCCACCCCTTGCATTTTCTGACCTGATATCTTCTTCGCCGTGAATCAACCCAGCCCCGCCATCGTGGCGCAAAGCGCCGTGCGCAGACTGCCTCGTCTGGCATTGCTGTTGTTGTGCGCGGCTTATGTGTTGCCGGGCTTTTTGGGGCGTACCCCCTGGAAATCGCAAGACATTGAAGCCTTTGGCTACATGCTGCAATTGGCCCAGCCTTCCAGTGACATGGCCAGCCACTGGCTGCAACCCACCTTGCTGGGCAGCCCAGACGCCCAATTAGCCTTGTTGCCTTTTTGGCTTGGCGCCCTGTTTGTTCAATGGGCACCAGCGGGTTTTGAAGCGCTGTTTGCCCGCCTGCCATTTGTGGCGATGTTGGCGGGCACATTGGCGGCCACTTGGTACGCTGTTTATGCCTTGACCCGGCATCCCTCTGCACAACCAGTGGCGTTTGCTTTTGGTGGCGAGGCCAAACCTGCAGACTACGCCCGTGCCATGGCCGATGGTGGCTTGCTGGCCCTGTTGGCATGCTTGGGTTTGGCCCAGTTGTCGCACGAGACGACGCCTGCACTCACGCAACTTTTCTTTACCGCCTTGCTGTTTTTTGGTTTGGCCAACTCGGGGCGGCACCGCCTGCAAAGTGGAGTGGCCGTTGCCGCCAGCCTGCTGGGTCTGACGCTGTCAGGCGCCCCGGCCCTGGCGCTGTGGCTGGGTCTGGGGGGCGCTGTGCTGTGCGCCACTGCCCACGCCGACCCCACGCAACGCCGTTTGAGCATGTTGGACTTGGGCCTTTTGGGCTTGGTGTGCCTGCTGTGCATCACGCTCGCAGGGGCCTTGGATTTGTGGCGCTGGCGTGTCGTGCCTCACCGCATTGCCGATGTGCACATTTTGGCCAAACTGATCGCTTGGTTCACTTGGCCCGCGTGGCCCTTGGCCTTGTGGTCCTTGTGGCGCTGGCGTGGCCAGTTGTCCCAGGGCTGGCGCTTTTTGCATTTGTCATTGCCACTGTGGTTTGTCTTGGTCACCGTGGGGGCGACCTGGATTACCGGCTTGTCAGACCGCGCCCTCTTGACCGCCTTGCCCGCCATTGCAACGCTGGCGGCTTTGGCATTGCCCACCCTCAAACGCAGTTTGGGTGCGCTGATCGACTGGTTCACCTTGCTGTTTTTCAGTGTTTGCGCACTCGTCATCTGGGTCGTCTGGGTGGCGATGCAAACGGGCACTCCCGCCAGAACGGCCGCCAACGTGACGCGCTTGGCACCCGAGTTTGTGCCTGAGCTTTCTTTCGGGGCGACGGCTGTAGCCTTGTTGGCGACGCTGGCGTGGGCGGCGCTGGTCCGTTGGCGCACAGGCCACCACCGCGCTGCGATTTGGAAAAGCCTGGTGTTGCCCGCTGGGGGTGCTGTGTTGTGTTGGTTGCTGCTGACCACTTTGTGGTTGCCCTTGCTGGACTACGCCCGCAGTTATGCCCCCTTGGTGCAAAAGATCATGCGCTTCACAGGCCCCACGCCTTGCCTGCAATATGCCGGGATCAACAAAGCCCAAGCGACGGCCTTGAGGTACCACGCCCATGTGAAGTTGATGCCGGTGCAAGCGCCCAACGCCACTTGCAACTGGCTGCTGGTCGACAAAATCAATCAAGCCACGTGGTCTGAAAAAGTTGAAGCGCTGGGCTGGGTGGAAGTGACGGCCATCAAGCGCCCCACAGACAAATCAGAAACTCTGGTGATCTACCGACCCGCAACAGGTCTGCTCACGGCCACAGCCCCGCAGCAGAACTGAGCCATGTCCGAGTTGCGCATCATCGCCGGCCATGCCGGCACCGTGCTGGTGGGGCAACTGGCCGTGATGTCCTTCAGCATTGCCGACACCTTGATCGCCGGACGCTACAGCCCCCAAGCCTTGGCTGTGTTGTCACTGGCCTCGTCGATTTACATCAGCATTTATGTCGCATTAAACGGCTTGATGCAGGCCTTGCTTCCCGCTTGGGCTGAACTGCACGGCGCTGGCCGACATGCCGAGTTGGGCCGCTCGGTCAGGCAAGCGCTTTACATCGCTGCGGTGGCCTCCGTGTTGGGCATCAGCGGTTTGTGGTTTCCAGACATTTGGCTGTCATGGACAGAAGTACCCGAAGCGCTGTGGCCCGATGTGCGCGCTTACCTGCGCATCTTGGCCTTGGCCTTGGTGCCCTCGCTGATGTTTCGCATGTACAGCACGCTGAACCAAAGCCTGGGCCTGCCCCGCTTGGTAACCTGGTTGCAGGCCGGGGCCTTGTTGGTGAAGGTGCCTTTGTCGTATGCCCTGACTTTTGGGGTGGCCGATGTGGCGGGCATGGGGGTGGTGGGCTGCGCGTGGGCCACGCTGGTGGTGAACCTGCTCATGCTGCTGGCCGGCTTGTGGCTGCTGCGCACACAAGACATTTATCGGCCCTATGTTTTATGGCGCCGTCTTGAAAAACCCGACTGGCCCGTGATTCGCCGCTTTCTGGCACTGGGTGTGCCTGCAGGTTTGTCCATCATGGTCGAAGTGACTTCCTTCACCTTGATGGCTTTGTTCATTGCGCGCTTGGGGGCAGTGGCCTTGGCCAGCCACCAAATTGCCGCCAGTTTGGCGGCGCTGTTGTACATGGTGCCTTTGGCCTTGGGTATTGCCAGCAGTGCGCGCACGGGGTATTGGATTGGGGCGGGTCAAGCGCACAAAGCCCGCCGTGCTGCGGGTCTGGGCATTGCCTTGGCGATGGGCGCCGCCTGCCTGGGGGCCTCGCTGCTTTTCTGGGGCCGCGAAGGGGTGGCGAAAGCCTTCAGCAACGATGCGCAAGTGGTGCAAGCGGCCACGCTGTGGTTGACATGGGTGGCGCTGTACCACATGGCGGACGCCGTGCAAGCGGTTTGCGCATTTGTACTGCGCTGCTATCGCATCACATTGCGCCCCTTGCTGATCTACACCGCTTTGCTTTGGGGCGTGGGTTTGTATGGCGGATATCGCTGGGCTTACCAAGGCTTGGATGTCTTGTCATGGCCCATGCGAGCAAGCGTCGACACATTTTGGATCACCAGCACAGTGGCGCTGGCCCTGGTGTCGGTGCTGTTTGCCGCGATGGTGTGGCGCGCCTCGCGGCCGGCTTCATTGCGTTAAGGTAGCGGCTTTTCTCACTCTCCACCACAGGCCAACATGATCCTCGAACTCGCCGATATCCGCATCCACCCCGGTCAGCAAGCCGCCTTTGAAAAAGCCATTGAACTCGGTTTGAACACCGTGGCCAATCGGGCCAAGGGATTTCAAGGCGCCAAAGTCAATCGGGGCATTGAGAACCCCGAGCGCTATGTGCTGCAAATCTTCTGGGACACCCTCGAAGACCACACCGTGGGCTTTCGTCAATCGCCCTTGTTCACAGAATGGCGCGCCATTGTGGGGCCGTTCTTTGCATCGCCCCCGCATGTGGAGCATTTTGAATTGGCGAGCAAGTCGGCCTGATTGCCAGCGCAAAGGGCTGGCCATTGGCCCTCAAGATTGCTCGTGACCTGCCACCAACTGGGTCACCAAGCGCATGAAGTGCGCTTGGTCCTGGGGCGAAAGCGGCGCCAATATTTCGGCCTGCACCGCCGAGACTGCGGCATGCATGCCCTGCAGCGCCTGCAATCCTTTTGGGGTCAGCACCAGCAGTTTGCGACGCCGGTCGGCCTCATCGGCGCGCCGCTCCACCCAACCTTTGCTTTCCAGCCGCCCAATCACCGAGCCCGACGTGGCCGGATCAAACGCCACATGCTTGGCCAAGGTGATTTGGTCCACACCGGGTTTGTTTTGCAAGGCATTCAAGATGGCAAACTGAACAGGGGTGACTTCAGCCGCCGCCAAATGATCATTGAAAATCGCCACTGAGATTTGGTGGGCGCGTCGGATCAAATGTCCCGGCGCTGCGTTCACTTCAAAGCGGTGGCTCATGGTTGGGGCGCTCCATCGATGGCAGGGTTAACACCAGTCACGGGGGTGTGACAGGCTCCTATAGTAAGCGCACTTAGTAAAGGGTTGCTGGGCAAGGCGATCCGGTTTTTTTGAAAGTGATTCATGTCTTTTGTATTTCCTCCAGCGCCCCCTGTTTCAGTGCCGGTACTCGGCCAAGCCGATCGATTTCCGGTGCACCGCATTTACTGCGTGGGACGCAATTACGAAGAACACGCCAAAGAAATGGGCTTCACCGGGCGTGAACCCCCTTTCTTTTTCTTGAAGCCTACCGACAGCTTGGTGGTGGTGGATGCGGGCGAAACGGGGCACATGCCCTACCCCAGCCTGACGCAAAACCTGCACCACGAGATTGAGTTGGTGGTGGCCATTGGCCGCGGCGGGCGCAACATCGCGGCGGCCGATGCCGCCCAACACATTTTTGGCTACGCCGTGGGCTTGGACATGACCCGGCGCGATTTACAAAACGAGATGAAAAAACAAGGCCGTCCCTGGTGCATTGGCAAAGCCTTTGACCATTCCGCGCCGATCGGGCCCATCACGCCCCTCTCACAAGCTGGCAATGTGAACCAAGCTGAAATCAGCCTGCAAGTGAACGGCGCCGATCGCCAACGCAGCAACGTGGCCAAACTGATCTGGAATGTGGCCGAAACCATCGAGCACTTGTCGGCCGCCTGGGAACTTCAGCCCGGCGATCTGATTTACACGGGGACACCAGAAGGAGTGGCCGCCGTGGTGGCAGGCGATGTCTTGGTGGGCCAAGTGGACGGGTTGGCCCCGCTGAACATTCAGATCACAAAATGAATAAAAGTGCAAAAATCGATAAAAACTTCGCGTTTACCCTGACTTGAATCGATTGAACTTGCAACATAATTCATGTTACTCCCTCAAAACCGACCCGGTGGTTGGTTTACTATTCTTCTTTTACCGACAACAGGAGACATTCAAATGACCCCATTTTTCAAAAAATCGGCTTTGGCGCTGGGCCTGATGGCTGCGGGTTTGGGGGTGAAAGCCCAAACCATCACCCTGAAAGTGCACCACTTTTTGAATGCCCAAACCATTCAGCACACCACCATGTTGGGCGAGTGGTGCAAAAACATTGCACGCGACTCCAAAGACCGCTTGAAGTGCGAAATTTTCCCGTCCATGCAACTCGGCGGCACACCCGTGCAGCTGTATGAACAAGCGCGTGACGGCGTGGTCGATGTGGCCTGGACGCTGCAAGCCTACACCCCCAAACTGGCCAAGCTCGAAGTGTTCGAATTGCCCTTCATGATGACCAACGCTGAAGCCACCAGCCGTGCGGCTTGGGACTTTGCGCAAAAGTACGCGCAAGACGATTTCAAAGACGTGAAGATGCTGGCCATCCACGTGCATGGCCCCGGCAACATTTACACCAAGTCCAAAGCCGTCCAAACCATGGCCGACCTGAAGGGCCTGAAAGTGCGCGCCCCCACACGCCAAGTCAACAAAATGGTGGCGATGATGGGTGCCACTCCTGTGGCGATGCCCGTGCCACAAGTGCCTGAAGCGCTGTCCAAAGGCGTGATCGATGGCGCGGTGATTCCTTACGAAGTGGCGCCCAGCCTGAAGGTCAACGAATTGACCAACTTCACGGCCGAAACCGACCGCAGCTACAACGCCCTGTACACCACTGTGTTTGTGGTGCCCATGAACAAAGCCAAGTACGACTCTTTGCCCGCCGACTTGAAGGCGGTCATTGACAAAAACTCAGGCCGCGAACTGTCTGCTTTCATGGGCAAAACCCAAGCCGGCCATGACGTGCCCGGCAAGAAAGTGTTTGAAGCTTCTGCCAACCAGAAAATCAGCATCATTCCCAAAGCTGAACTGGAAAAGTGGAAAAAAGCCACGGACGCCCTGGACGATGCTTGGGTGGCCGAGATGACCGGCAAGGGCATGGACGGCAAAGGCATGTTGCAAACCGCCACCGACCTGATCAAGCAATACACCAAATAAGGTGGGCTTGATATGAGCAAAGAGCAGGGCCTCCCCTGCTCTTTTTTCGGCCGTCTTCCACCAGACGGACCCTGCTCTGATTGTTTTTTCACCGCACAGCGGATTTCACCATGATGTTTTCTCAACCCCTGGAGCGGCTGGCCCGACTCTGCAGCATTTTGGGCGGCATCGTCATGACAGCCATCATGCTGATGACGTGCTACAGCCTGATTGGCCGCAACTTTTTCGACTCTGCCCTGATTGGCGACTTTGAGCTCACCGGCGTGGGCGCGGGGGCGGCCATTGCTTTATTCATGCCGCTCTGCCAACTCAAGCGCGAAAACATCATCGTGGACTTTTTCACCTCGAAATGCAGCGAGTCCACCATTTTCAAACTCGACCGCTTGGGTGATTTGCTGATGACCGTCATTTTTGCCTTGCTGTCCTGGCGCTGCGGTGCGGCCGCCATCAATGCCAAAGAAACCATGGGCGCCTCCATGTTGTTGGGCTTTCCCGACTGGATCGTTTTCACCAGCATGTGCATTCCCTTCGGCATCACTGCCGTCATCGCGGCCATGCAGACTGTTTCACAAGCCACAGCGAAAGACGAGGCCGCAGCATGACCCCCATCACCCTGGCTTTGTTGATCTTCGGCACCATGATGTTGCTGATGGTCGTGCGTGTGCCGATTGCGGGCGCGATGTTCTTGGCTGGCTCGGTGGGCTTTGTCTTGCAGTCCGGCGTCTCGCCATTTTTGAACTTCTTGAACAACTTGGCCTTTGCGCGTTTGGCCAACTACGACCTGTCGGTCATTCCCTTGTTCATCTTGATGGGGCACTTTGCCACCCAAGGGGGCATCAGCAAAGCCTTGTTCCAATTTGCGGCGGCCGTCATGGGCCGCTTCAAAGGGGGCTTGGCCATGGGCGCGGTGCTGGCCTGCGGGGCGTTTGGCGCCATTTGCGGCTCTTCGGTGGCCACGGCCGCCACCATCACCGGTGTGGCCCTGCCTGAAATGAAGCGCCACGGTTATTCAGGCCGTTTGTCCACCGGCACGCTGGCCGCCGGTGGCACTTTAGGCATCTTGATTCCGCCCTCGGTGCCCTTGGTGATTTATGCCATCCTCACCGAGCAAAACATCGCCAAGTTGTTTGCCGCCGCCATGTTGCCCGGCCTGATTGCCATGGTGGGCTACATGATCGCGATCGCCATTTATGTGCGCTTGGTGCCCGGTCAAGCCCCCGACCAAGAAGACCGTGAACGCCTCACCTTCGAGTCGCTGAAAGGCATCTTGCCGATTGCCACCATTTTTGTGATTGTGTTTGGTGGCATTTATGCGGGCTTTTTCACACCCACCGAAGGCGCTGCAGTGGGCGCGGCCTCGACCTTTGTGGCGGCCTTGCTGAAGCGTGAATTGAACTGGGAAAAATTTCTGCATTGCTTCCATGCCACCGCCTTGAGCAGCGCCATGATTTTCCTGATCTTCATGGGGGCCGATGTCATGAACGCCTCTTTGGCGCGCACGCAAGTGCCCGGCCAACTGGCCGAATTGGTGGTCTCAATGAATCTGGCGCCCCTGTTGGTGGTGTCGGGCATCTTGCTCTTGTATGTGGTGCTGGGTGCGGTGATGGACGAGTTGTCCATGCTCTTGCTCACCATCCCCATCTTTTTCCCCATCATCATGAAGCTCGACTTCGGCATGACGCCCGAGCACACCGCCATTTGGTTCGGCATCATGGTGCTCATGACCGTGGGCTTTGGCATGTTGGCACCACCGGTGGGGCTGAATGTGTATGTGGTCAATGGCATGGCGAAAGACGTGCCTTTGAGCGAGAGCTACAAAGGCATCATGCCCTTCTTGATCAGCGACACCCTGCGCACTTTGCTGTTGCTGTTCTTCCCGGGTATTTCCTTGTTCTTGATCCAATACCTCACCTGATGGAACGGGCCTCGGCCACATGACCTGCACGCCTCCAGAGCATTTCTCTCTGGAGGCGTTTTTTATGGGCGAAATGGTTAGACTCTGTCGACCTTGTGCCCCATGACCGCCCTTCCCCTCTGAGTTTCGCCATGATGTTTGACCGCACCATTCGACATTGCCGACAATGCGGCGCCCCTGTGGACCGCCGACTGCCAGACGACGGCGACACCAAGCTGCGGGCCATCTGCACCGTCTGCCACACCGTGCACTACGAAAACCCGCTGAATGTGGTGGGCACGGTGCCTTATTGGGGCACCCAAGTGCTTTTGTGCAAGCGCAACATCGAGCCCCGCAAAGGCAAATGGACTTTGCCCGCAGGCTTTATGGAGTTGGGCGAAACCACCTCAGAGGGCGCCGCCCGCGAAACCACCGAAGAGGCCGGTGCGCAGTTCATCATGGAAGACCTGTTCACCGTGATGAGCGTGCCCCGGGTCGGGCAAGTTCACCTGTATTACCGGGCCCGACTGACCAGCGACCAATTTGATCCCGGCCATGAAACCATGGAGGCCCGCTTGTTCAGCGAGGCCGACATCCCTTGGGAAGAATTGGCCTTCAGAACCGTGAAAGAAACGCTGGAGTATTACTTCGCCGACCGACAGGCGGGGCGTTTTGGCACCCACGCCTTCGACATCACCTGAAGCGCGGGCAAGGCACCCCATTCACCCCCGAGGCTTGAGCTCAAGACAAGCCTGCCGCCCCTGAATCGGCTCGCTTATCGGCGAAAATAGCCCCATGGCCATCCCCCAAACCTTCATTCAGGAGTTGTTGTCTCGCATCGACGTGGTCGATGTGGTGGGCAAATACGTGCAACTCAAGAAAGGGGGCGCCAATTTCATGGGCCTGTGCCCATTCCATGGTGAAAAATCACCCAGCTTCAGCGTCAGCCCCACCAAACAGTTTTTTCACTGCTTTGGTTGCGGCAAAAATGGCAATGCCATCGGTTTTTTGATGGAGCACGCGGGCATGACTTTCATCGAAGCGGTGAAAGACCTGGCCCAACAAACCGGCATGCAAGTGCCCGAGGAACAAGTCTCCCCAGAAGACCGGGCCAAAGCCGCCGCGCAAAAAGCCAAGCAAGACAGCCTGAGCGATGTGCTTGAAAAAGCCGGTGAGGCTTATCGCGAGCAACTCAAAATCACGCCACGCGCCATCGAGTACCTCAAAGGCCGAGGGCTGTCGGGGCAGATTGCCAAGCGTTTTGGGCTCGGTTATGCCCCTGAGGGTTGGCGCTCGTTGGCCAGTGTGTTTCCCAAATACGACGACCCATTGTTGGTGGAAAGCGGTTTGGTCATCGTCAACGAAGAAGATGAAAAACGCTACGACCGATTTCGCGACCGCATCATGTTCCCGATCCGCAACATCAAAGGCGAATGCATCGGTTTTGGTGGTCGGGTCATCGGCAACGGGACGCCCAAATACCTGAACTCCCCAGAAACGCCGGTCTTTCACAAAGGCCGCGAGCTGTATGGCTTGTTCGAAGCCCGTGAAGCCTTACACAGTGCGGGCTATGTGCTGGTGACCGAAGGCTATATGGACGTGGTGGCGCTGGCCCAACTGGGATTTGCCAACGCTGTGGCCACCTTGGGCACGGCCTGTACGCCGGACCATGTGCAAAAACTGTTTCGCTTCACCGACTCGGTGGTGTTCAGCTTTGACGGCGACAGTGCCGGCCGACGCGCGGCGCGCAAAGCACTCGATGGCGCCTTGCCTTACGCGACCGATGTGCGCAGCATCAAATTTTTGTTTTTGCCCGCGGAACACGACCCTGACAGTTATGTGCGCGCGTTTGGGCAAGACGCATTTGCCGAGCAAATCAAACAGGCGATGCCCTTGTCACGCTTTTTGATCGAGGCGGCCAGTGCCGATTGCGACTTGCAAGCCGCCGAAGGTCGCGCGCGCCTGTCCAGCCAAGCCCGCCCTTTGTGGCAATTGCTGCCCGAAGGGGCGCTCAAACAACAATTGCTCACCGAGTTGGCGCAACTCATTCAGCTGGAAACCGCAGGCCTTGAAAAACTCTGGCAACAACAGGCAGCGGCAGACTCGCGCTTTGCCCCCCGCGGCGGGTCAGCGTCTGCGGCCGGTTTTTCCCCTGCCCCTGGGGCCGGGCCAGCCTCCACAGGGGCGGCGGCAGGATTGAATGCCGCAGTGAGTGCCTTGGGTGAGCGTGCGGGGCGAGAGGCCTCTTACAGTGGGCCTCCGACGTGGGGGAATGACCCTCTTTATGGCCAAGGGAATGCCACAGCATGGCCACGTAAAACCGGCACTTGGACGCCCAACAGCAAATTTGGCAACAGCCGCTACAAGCGCGATTTGCCCCCGGTCTACACCGGGCCACGCACCGTGCCCGCCAGTCGGGCGGACCACGCCGCGCGCTTGCTGTTGAGCAACATGGCGCTGTGGGATTCGTTGGCCAGTGAAGACCATGCCCTGTTGTGCGCCCTGCCCGACCCGCACGGCGCTTTTTTTGCATGGCTTGAATCGCAGTTTCACGACCAAGGGGCCTTGGGATCGACCACCTTGCGAGAACTTATGCAGGGACAGTCTTTTGCCGACGAAGCCACACGCTGGATGGCGCAAGACCAATTGATCGCGATCGGTGGCAGTGAAGACGCCACGCCCCCCGATCCCCAAGAAGCCCGACAAGAACTGCGCCGTCTGCTCAATGGCCTGATGATTGACCGGCTGAAAGAGCTCGAAACCGAAGCCCTCACACAGGCCAGCACCGGCCAAGACCCCGAAGCCCAACTCCGCTGGCGCAGCCTGCACGAGCGGCGCAAAGCCCTGATGGCCGCCGCCGCAACCGCTCCAGATCAGTCCTGAACCCCGCCGAAACGCCAAAACCCGTGATGGCGGACTGGCCCGAGCTTCACTTGCCCAACAACTGGTTGAGCTTGTCTGCCTCAAAGGTTTCGCGGGTGGCGGCATCGCCGGGCATTTGCACCGATTGCTGGGCGCACAACTGCTCCAAGGCCTTCCAGATCATGGCGATCTGATGCTCTTGTCCCGCCGCATGGTCGATCAAGCCGCGCAGGGCTTGGCTGACAGGGTCATCGTCTTGTGTGATGCCATAAGCTGAAAATTTGCGGTCTGTGCCAGACACATCGGCGCTTTCGCCCGATTTAGAAGGAATGATGCGCGCCGGAATGCCCACCGCGGTAGCGCCTGCAGGCACGGGCTTGATGACCACGGCATTGCTGCCAATCTTGGCGCCATCGCCCACGACAAAGCCGCCCAGCACTTTGGCGCCCGCACTCACCACCACATCTTTGCCCAAAGTGGGGTGCCGCTTGGTGCCTTTGTATAGCGATGTCCCGCCCAGAGTCACGCCTTGGTAAATGGTGCAGCCATCGCCGATGACGGCGGTCTCGCCCACCACCACCCCCATCGCATGGTCAAAAAAGACACGTTCGCCAATTTGGGCGCCCGGATGAATCTCAATGCCCGTCAAGCCCCGTGAGATGTGCGAAATAAAGCGCCCCAACCATTTGAAGCCATGGTTCCAGCACCAGTGCGCGCGGCGGTGCAGCACCAAAGCGTGCAGGCCGGGGTAGCAGGTCAAGACTTCCCAAGCGGTGCGGGCCGCGGGGTCTCGATCGAGGATGCACTGGATGTCGGAGCGAAGACGTGAAAACATAGGGCCCAAGTCTATCGCTTGCCCGCGGCGGTCTGGATCATGGCTTTGGCCACCCCGCGCAGGATGTGGATTTCTTCCTGACTCAAATCGACTCGGTTGAACAACTGGTTCAGCCGAGGCATGAGTTTTTTGGGTGCGGCCGGGTCTAAAAAACCGATCTCGGTCAGCGCTTGCTCCCAATGCGTCAACATGCCAGCCACTTGCTGGGCATCGGCTTTTTCCGATGGGGGCACCGCGTCTTGCACCGCAAAGCCGCCCAAGGCCATGCGCCAGTCGTAGGCCAGCACCTGGATGGCCGAGCCCAAATTGAGCGAGCCAAATTGAGGGTGCGTGGGAATCGACAGCGCCACATGGCAACGGTAAACGTCCTCGTTTTTCATGCCAAAACGCTCCGAGCCAAACAAAAACGCCACACTCTGCGCGGCTGCCCCGGGCTGCGTCAACTCGGCAAAGTGCTCACGAGGCGATCGGGTGGGGGGCCCAAAGTCGCGCGGCGTCATGGCGGTGGCGCACAAATGGGTCACGCCGTCCAGCGCTTCATCCAAGGTCTGGACCACGCGGGCTTTGGCCAGCACATCGTTGGCGCCACTGGCTCTTTGGATGGTCTCTTCTTTGCGCAGCACATTGGGCCAACGCGGGGCCACCAAAACCAAATCGTCAAAGCCCATGACTTTCATGGCGCGGGCGGCGGCACCCACGTTGCCGGCGTGGCTGGTTTCTATCAGGATGAAACGGGTTTTCATGCCCCAATTGTCCACGCTGGGACGGGCAAGGCCGGTGAGCCGCCCCTTTTTGGGGGCTCAACTGTGTCAAGATTCTGGTCTCTGGCGGCGATCGACCGCATCCCTTAATATGGGATTTAACGAATTTTGGAGTGTTCAAATGAAATTATCGGTTTGCTGTCTTTTGTCTCTGAGCCCCGTGTGGGCGCTCGCCCAAACCGCCGAAGCCCCCCGCTTTGTGGGCGACATTGGCGGCATGGTCACCACCTCACAAGCGGTGGTGAATGGCGCCAAGAAAACCACCTCGGCCCTGCCTTACCTTTACGGCGACATGGGAAATTTTTTCGCCCGTGTGGACACCCTGGGTTTCAGGGCCATGCCGCTGGCATCTGGTCACCTTGAATTGGCCTTGCGCGTCGGCACCGAGGGCTTTAAGGCGGCCAAAACCGCCCACCCCGCCGCAGATGACCGCAGCACCCCCATGCCGATTGGCATTGGCACCTTTCAGCGCACAGCCATGGGCGGCTTGTTTGCCTATGCGATGTACGAACCCCAATCTGCCGGCCAATTTGGCGAAGTCAATTGGGCAGGCCAAATCGAGGCGGCTGGCGGCGTGAAGATTTATCCCCAGCTGGGTTTGCAATACCGATCGGCAGACTATGTGCGCCATCTGTATGGCATCAGCGCAGCGCAAGCCACGGCCACGGGCCTTTCCCCCTACCGCCCTGGCGCCTCTTTCACCCCGATGCTCACCGTGCAAGCCTCTGTGCCGCTCAGTGGACCTTGGGCCTTGCAGCTGCAAACCCGCTACCGCCATTTGGACAGCGCCATTGCCAACAGCCCCTTGGTGAGCCGCTCCAGCCAGGTCTCGGGATTTGCGGCACTGACTTACACCGTGAAATGAAGCTCGGGCCTGCCTGACCCCGGCAGGCCCCGCTTTTCATGAGAAAATGCGCGCTTCGCCCCCGTGATCGTGCGGTGGCCAGTCTGGTTCTTCACACAATTTATGTCGTCCAATCTCCACCCCATGCTCAACGTGGCCATCAAGGCTGCACGCGCTGCTGGCGCCATCATCAACCGTGCCGCGCTGGACGTTGAAGCGGTTCGCATCTCGCAAAAACAAGTCAACGACTTTGTCACCGAGATCGACCATGCCAGCGAAAAAGTCATCATCGACACCTTGCTGACCGCCTACCCCGAGCACGGCATCTTGGCCGAAGAGTCGGGCAGCACGCATGGCAACCCCCACGCGGATCACATCTGGATCATCGACCCCTTGGACGGCACGACCAACTTCATCCACGGCTTCCCTGTTTATTGCGTGAGCATTGCCCTGCAAGTGCGCGGCAAGATCGAGCAAGCCGTCATTTACGACCCCACCCGCAACGACCTGTTCACCGCCACCAAAGGGCGTGGCGCCTTCATGAACGACCGCCGTTTGCGCGTGAGCAAACGCATTCGCCTGCAAGAGTGCATCATTTCCACCGGTTTCCCCTTCCGCAAGGGCGATAACTTCAACCAATACCTGCGCATGATGGGCGACGTGATGCAACGCACCGCCGGCCTGCGCCGTCCGGGCTCAGCGGCCCTCGATCTGGCCTACGTGGCGGCTGGTTTCACCGACGGCTTTTTTGAAACCGGGCTGTCGCCTTGGGACGTGGCTGCAGGCTCGCTGTTGGTGACCGAGGCCGGTGGCCTGATTGGCAATTTCACAGGCGAATCCGATTTCTTGGAACAAAAAGAATGCTTGGCCGGTGCGCCCCGCATCTACGGCCAACTGGTCAGCATCTTGGGCAAATACAGCAAGTTCGCCAGCGCGGGCGACAAAGCCGCTGTGCGCGCCGCCGTTGAAACGTTGAGCCGCGAACGCGCCTCAGACAGCGATGAACCCGAAGCCGACGTCGCAGAAGACGCCGCCGAAGGCGCTGATTCTAAAAACGCCCCGTTCTAAGCCATGTCTGCGCTCGACCTGAGTGCCCACACCCCCATGATGGCCCAGTACCTGGGCATCAAGGCGGAATTTCCCGACACGCTGGTCTTTTACCGCATGGGCGACTTTTACGAGTTGTTCTATGACGATGCTGAAAAAGCCGCCCGTCTGCTCGACATCACGCTGACCCGCCGCGGCCAGTCTGCGGGGCAACCCGTGCTGATGGCCGGCGTGCCCTTTCATGCGGTTGAAACCTATTTGGCCCGACTCATCAAGTTGGGCGAATCGGTGGCCATTTGCGAACAAGTCGGCGATGTGGCCACCTCCAAAGGGCCGGTAGAGCGCAAAGTGGTGCGCGTGGTCACCCCCGGCACCTTGACCGACAGCGAACTGCTTTCTGAAAAAAGCGAAGCCATTTTGCTGTCGGTGCACCAAGCGCCCAAAAACCGCTGCGGTCTGGCTTGGCTCAGTGTCACCCAAGGCGTGGTGCAGTTGGCCGAATGCGCACAAGACGAATTGGCAGACTGGATCGACCGCATCGGCCCCAGCGAATTGTTGGCCAGCGCGGGCATGACCGCATCGTTTGAGCAAAAACTGCGCGGCATCAAAACAGCAGGCCGCGGCAGCTGGTCGCTGGCGCTGCGTCCCGACTTTCAGTTTGACGCTGGCTTGGGACAGCGCAAATTGCTCGAGCAATTGCAAGCCGCCTCACTGGCCGCTTGGAGCGCAGATGCGCTGAGCGATGCCCACGCCGCCGCCGCGGCCCTGCTCACATACGCCGAGCACACGCAAGGTCGCCAGTTGCCACATGTGCAACGCGTGCAAGTGCAACGCTCGGATGCGCTGATCGACTTGCCCGCCAGCACCCGTCGCAATCTGGAACTGACACACACCCTGCGCGGCGAAAGCGCCGCGCACTCGCCCACCCTGTTGGCCTTGCTGGACACCTGCATGACCGGCATGGGCAGCCGTTTGCTCAAAAGCTGGTTGCTCAGCCCGCCGCGCGACCGCCAAGTGGCCACTCAACGTCTGCAAGCCCAAGCGGTGCTGCGGGGGGACAGCGGGGCCGGCGCGTGGCGGGCCTTGCGCGAACAACTCAAAGGCGCCAGCGATGTCGAACGCATCACCGCCCGCACCGCCTTGCGCCAAGTGCGGCCGCGCGAGTTGGTGGCTTTGCGCCACGCCCTTGGCCGAGCCGCCGCCCTGTCCTCGCAATTGCAAACTTTGCAGCCCGATGCAGGCAGCTTGCTGGCCGACATCACACGGTGGCTGCAGCCACCGGCAAACTGCGCCGAGCTGCTGCAAATGGCCTTGCTTGAAGAGCCTGCCGCGCTGGTGCGCGATGGCGGTGTGATCGCCGACGGCCTCGATGCGCAACTGGATGAGTTGCGCGGCATTCAGACGAATTGCGATGCGTTTTTGTTGGATTTGGAAACCCGTGAAAAAGAGCGCACCGGCATTGCCAACCTGCGGGTGCAGTTCAACAAAGTGCACGGTTTTTACATCGAAGTCACGCAAGGCCAGCTGGACAAAGTGCCGGACGATTACCGCCGCCGCCAAACCCTGAAAAACGCCGAGCGCTTCATCACACCCGAACTGAAAGCCTTTGAAGACAAAGCGCTGTCGGCGCAAGAACGCGCCTTGGCACGCGAAAAATGGCTGTACGAAAGCCTGCTCGACCAACTGCAGACCTTCGTCCCGGCGCTCACCGCCTTGGCCCAAGCCATGGCCTCACTCGACGCGCTGTGCGCCCTCACCGAACGCGCGCTCACGCTGAATTGGTGTGCTCCTGAGTTCAGCAAAGAATCGTGCATTGAAATTCGACAAGGCCGTCACCCGGTGGTGGAAGTGCGGCTGGCCGAACTGTCGGGCACCCGCTTCATGGCCAACGACACGGTGCTGGGGCCACGTCAGCGCATGCAAATCATCACCGGCCCCAACATGGGCGGCAAATCAACCTACATGCGGCAAGTGGCCTTGATTGTGTTGCTGGCCAGCATCGGCAGCCATGTGCCGGCCAGCAGCTGTCGCCTTGGCCCGATCGATGCCATCCACACCCGCATTGGCGCCGCCGACGATTTGGCCAACGCGCAATCGACCTTCATGCTGGAAATGACCGAGGCCGCGCAAATCTTGCACAGCGCCACGCCGCACAGCTTGGTGCTGATGGACGAAATTGGCCGTGGCACCTCGACCTTTGACGGCCTGGCCTTGGCCAGTGGCATCGCCACGCACCTGCACAACAAAACACAAGCCTTTGCCTTGTTTGCCACGCACTACTTTGAGCTCACCGAGTTTCCGGCCACCCACGCGGCCGCAGTGAACATGCATGTCAGTGCCGCCGAATCGGGTTCGTCCATTGTCTTTTTGCACGAGCTGCAACCGGGTCCCGCCAGCAAAAGCTATGGCGTTCAAGTGGCCCGCTTGGCCGGCATGCCTGCCGCTGTTTTGACACACGCACGCCACGCGCTGACAGCGCTCGAGGCAGGGGCTACGCAAAACCGCCAGCAAGTCGATTTGTTTGCGGCACCTCCTGAAGCCGAAGCCACCGGTCCGACACCTGTCGAAGTGGCCTTGGCTCAAATTAACCCCGATGCACTCAGTCCCCGAGAAGCGCTGGATGCGTTGTATGCGCTGCAGCGCCTGCTGCCAAAAAATGAAAGGAACACCCCGTCATGACTTATTGCGTCGCCGTTAAGACCCGAGCCGGTTTGGTTTTTTTGTCGGACTCGCGCACCAACGCGGGCTTGGACCAAATCAGCACTTTCCGCAAGATGATCGTTTACGAAAAAGCGGGCGATCGCTTCATGACCTTGCTGTCAGCCGGCAATCTGAGCATTTCACAGTCGATTCGAGAGGTGCTGCAAATTGAAAAATTGGTTGAGCCGGGCCAAGACGAGCCCTTGACCATCTGGAACGCCAAAAGCATGTTTGACGCCACGCGGGTATTGGGTGCGGCGGTGCGCCGGGTCTACGACCGCGATGCCGCTGCCCTGAAAGCCTCGGGCGTGGATTTCAATGTGTCCATGATCTTTGGCGGCCAAATTGGCAACGAAGGCATGCGCCTCTTTCAGGTGTACTCCCCCGGCAACTTCATCGAAGCGACCGACGAAACGCCCTACTTCCAGATTGGCGAATCCAAATACGGCAAGCCTGTGCTGGACCGCGTCATCACCCCCAACACCCCGCTGGACGAAGCCGCCAAATGCGCCTTGGTGTCGATGGACTCGACCTTGAAATCCAACCTGTCGGTTGGCCTGCCTCTGGACATGGTGGTCTACAAAGTCGGCAGCTTGCAGACCGACCGCATCATGTGCATTGACGAGCACAACCCCTACTTCCAGATGTTGCGCAGCAGCTGGGGCGACAAGCTTCGCCAAATGTTTGACAGCATTGAAGACCCCATGTGGAACGGTGGCGCCACCGACATTCCCCTCATGGTGGCTCCGGTTCGCAATGCCGTGTTGAAGAAAATCACCACCCCCGAAGAAAAACTCATCTGATGGCCGCGCGCATCGTCTTTTCACACGGCAACAGTTTTCCGGCGGGCACTTACCAAGTCATTTTTCAGCACCTGCGCCAGCGCGGGTTCACGGTCGACGCCATCGACAAATTGGGCCACGACCCGCAGTACCCGGTCACCAACAACTGGCCGCACTTGGTCCAGCAATTGGCCGATTTTGCCCGCGCCTTACAAGGCCAAGGGGAGCCTGCTTTTTTAGTGGGTCACTCGTTGGGAGGCCTCTTGAGTTTGATGTGCGCCGCCTTGCATCCCGAATTGGCACGTGGGGTGTTGTTGATCGATTCACCGGTATTGGGCGGCTGGAAGGCCACCACCTTGGAGCTGGCCAAACGAACCACTTTGGTCGGGGCTTTGTCGCCAGGGCGCATCAGCCAAAAGCGCCGCAACCACTGGCCCGATGCGCAAACCGCGCTGGAGAGCTTTCAACACAAAAAAGCGTTTGCCCGATGGGATCCCCAAGTGTTGCGCGATTACATTGCGCACGGCACCCACGATGAAGGCGGTCAACGGGTTTTGAGTTTTGACCGCGATGTCGAAACCGCGATCTACAACACCTTGCCCGATAACTTGGTCAGCTTGCTCAAGCGCCACCCGCTTAAGCGCCCTGCGGCATTCATTGGAGGCACGCATTCCGCCGAAATGCGTCAAGTGGGCAAAGAGTTGACGCACCAGGTGGTGAAAGGCCGCGTCATGATGTTGGACGGCAGCCACTTGTTTCCCATGGAAAAGCCGCTGGCCACCGCCGCAGCCATTGAAGCTTCGCTGCGCAATCTGGGCGCCTGATCAAGCGGTCCAGCGCACCAGTCCCGTGGCGCTGGTGCCCAGCACCACCAAGCCAAACACAATGCGGTACCAAGCAAAAACAACAAAGCTGTGGGTCGATATGAATTTGAGCAACCAACGCACGCAGATCCACGCGCTCAAAAACGAAAACAACAAACCCACCGCAAACATCGGGGCATCGGTCATGCTGAGCAGCGCACGGTCTTTGTACAGGCTGTAGGCCCCCGCGCCGATGAGTGTGGGAATCGCCAGATAAAAAGAAAAGTCGGTCGCCGCTTTGCGCGACATGCCCAGCAACATGCCGCCAATGATGGTGGCACCACTGCGGCTGGTGCCCGGAATCATGGCCAAGCACTGCACCAAACCGACTTTGAGGGCGTCTTGCCAACGCATGTCTTCAACCTCTGCGATGCGCACCGCAGTGGCTTGTCGGCGCTCGGCCCACAAAATGATGAAGCCACCGATGATGAAAGTGGTGGCCACCACCGCGGGTGTGAACAGGTTCGCCTTGATGGCTTTGCCAAACAACAAACCCAAAACAACGGCAGGCACAAAGGCAATGAACACATTCAGGGCAAAACGTTGTGCGTCTGCGCTGCGTGGCAGTGACACCAAGGTCGAGCTGATTTTTTGCCAATACACAATGATCACAGCCAAGATCGCGCCGGTCTGAATGGCAATGTCGAAGACCTTGGCTTTGTCGTCGTCAAAGCCCAGCAAGGCCCCGGCCAAGATCAAATGTCCCGTGGACGAAATCGGCAGGAACTCGGTTAAGCCCTCGACCACGCCCATCACGACGGCTTTTAACAACAGCATCAAATCCACAATCGCTCCCCAAAAACTGAGAGGATTATCGCTGTTGGACTTACAAGAAAAAAGAAAATGTCATACCGAGCACTTGTGGCACATTGAGGTGACATCCAAGTCCGCATCAGCACACATGCAACTCACGCCCATCATCGCGATCCACATCAGTTTCACGCTGGCCGCAACGGCCTTGGGCCCGGTGGCACTTTGGGCTCGACTGGGCACATTCATCCGCCCCAAACTGCACCGCGCATTCGGTTATGCATGGGTGACTTGCATGTTAGGTGCAGGGTTTTCGGGCTTGTTCATCAGAGACTTCCATCTGCCCAACTTTTGGGGTTACACCCCGATTCACTTGCTCGTTCCCGTGACGTTCTTGAGTCTGTTCCAATCGTTTCGCTTTTTGGCCCAAGGCAATATTCAGGGCCATCGAAAGACCATGCAATGGCTTTATGGGTCGGCCTGCATCGTGACGGGCGCATTCACGCTGTGGCCCAGCCGTTATCTGGGGCAATTGGTTTGGGGGCATTGGCTGGGTTGGCTTTGAAACACTGAAATGGCAACTCAGAACTGAACAAATCGTTTTATTTTTATTACTTAATAATTAATTTAAACCGTTTTCATGTCTACAATTTCCTCTTTTTTGAGGAAGTCACAGACATGGAAAAACTCATTTTGGCCTCTTTGGCCGCCCTGACACTGACCGCATGCGTGCAAGAAGGATCGCGCACCTTGCCGATTCAAAAAGTCGAGTCAGCGGCCCGTCCCCACATGGGGGTTCGCGTGCCGGTGTCCGTGGGCAACTTCGACAACCGGTCTTCCTTTATGCGTGGCGTTTTCTCGAACAACGAGGATCGCATGGGCAGCCAAGCGCAAACCATCTTGGTCACGCACTTGCAACAAAGCCAGCGGTTCAATGTGCTCGACCGTTCTGTTATGAGCGAAATCAAACAAGAAGCCAACCTCAAAAAACAAATCCAAAACATCAAAGGTGCCGACTACGTGATCACAGGTGACGTGACAGAATTTGGCCGCAAAGATGTGGGCGACCGCCAACTGTTTGGCATCTTGGGGCGTGGCAAAACTCAAATTGCTTACTCTAAAGTCAACCTCAACATCGTCAACACACTGACTTCAGAAGTCGTGTTTTCCTCCCAAGGCGCGGGCGAGTACAGCCTGTCAGAACGAGAAGTCATTGGCTTTGGCAGCACTGCCGGCTATGACGCAACGCTGAATGGCAAAGTGCTTGACCTTGCCATCCGCGACGCTGTGAACAACTTGGTCAGCGCGATCGAAAACGGCGCATGGCGTCCGGCCCTGTGAGACGCACCATGAGTACCCGCATCAAAACCTTGGCCTTGCTGGCCACCCTGCTGGCCCTGACTGGCTGCGCCAACAAGGCACCACCACTGATGTACGGCTGGAACGGGTACGAGAAAAACCTCGACACCTATTTCCGTGGCGACCGCGAAAGTTTGGACACACAGTCCAAACGCATGGAAGAAGACTTGCAAAAAATGCGCGCCGCTGGCCAAGCCACGCCACCGGGTTACCAAGCCCACTTGGGCTTGCTGCATGGCAAGCAAGGTGACCTGGCACGCTTTCAAAGGCACCTGCAAGCCGAAAAAGCACAATTTCCAGAGTCTGAAACCTTTGTGAATTTCTTGCTGCGCAAATTCAAATCCAACTAAGGCCAGCCTCCGACATGAAAAACTCTCTCCAACTCGTGGCCGCAGCGTTGGCGGTGGTGGTGCTCAGTGGTTGCGCCAACACCCCCTCAGCCCCCTACAACTACACCGAATACAAACTCAGCAACCCCAAGTCCATCTTGGTGCTGCCGCCTGTCAACAAAACACCTGAGGTCCGAGCGCCCTACAGCATGCTGTCTCAGGTCACGTTCCCGTTGGCCGAATCGGGTTACTACGTGTTGCCCGTGTCGCTGGTCGACGAAACCCTGAAAGAAAACGGCGTCACCCAGGCCCAAGACGCCCACGAACTGCCCAGCGCCAAACTGCGCGAGATTTTTGGCGCCGATGCGGCGCTTTACATCACCATGACGCAGTACGGCACGGTCTACCTGCTCTTGGACAGCCACACCACCGTCTCGGCAGAGGCACGATTGGTTGACCTGAAAACCAACAAAGTGCTTTGGGCTGGCAAAGCTTCGGCCAGCACCGCTGAAAAGCAAAACCAAAACCAAGGCGGCTTGGCTGGCATGCTCATCACCGCAATCGTCAAACAAATCGTGGGCACGGTCACCGACGAAAGCCACCCCATGGCTGGGCTGGCCAGCCAGCGGCTGCTGTCTGCAGGAAATGTGAACGGCATGTTGTTCGGCCCACGCTCGCCGAACTACAACAAAGCAGCCGACAAACCTCGCTGATCCCATGATCTGAGTCGGCGTCGCCCAAGCGGCGGCGCCAACCGTCAGCTCAGCCCTCGTGGATGTGCCAAGCACTTCTGGGGGAGAGTCTGGCGAGAAGACGGCCTCAAATCAGCGCCTGCACCCTCTAAAATCGAGGGCTATGACTTCCCACACCGACAACGCCCGCGATTCCGCGACTGCTGAACACAAAGTCAGCAATTTTCTGCGCCAAATCATCGAAAAAGACTTGGAGCTAGGCACTTACGCGAATCGCCGCTGGGCGGGCAGTCCTGGCGACGCCGCGCACCACGCCGCTGGCCAGCCCGATCCGGCGAAGATTCGCACGCGTTTTCCGCCCGAGCCCAATGGCTATCTGCACGTGGGTCACGCCAAAAGCATCTGCATCAACTTTGGCCTCGCCCAAGAGTACGGCGGCGTCTGCCACCTGCGTTTTGACGACACCAACCCCGAAAAAGAAGACACCGAATACGTCAACAGCATCATCGATGCCGTCAAATGGCTCGGTTTTGACTGGGCACAGCTCGGCCAAGCCGCCGGCAGCGCTGCGCCCTACCAAGCGAGCGACTACTTCGACTTCATGTACCGCGCTGCCGAGGCTTTGATCCAAGCCGGACACGCCTATGTGGACGAGCAAAGCGCCGAAGACATGCGTGCCAACCGGGGGGATTTTGGCAAGCCAGGCGTGGACAGCCCCTTCCGCAGCCGCACCGTGGCAGAAAACTTGGCACGATTCCGTGAGATGCGCGACGGCCAATTGCCCGACGGCGCCGCCGTGCTGCGCGCCAAGATCGACATGGCTTCGCCCAACATCAATATGCGCGACCCAGCGATTTACCGCATTCGCCGCGCCACCCACCACCACACGGGCGACAAATGGTGCATCTACCCGATGTACACCTTTGCCCACCCCATCGAAGACGCGTTGGAGCAAATCACCCACAGCATCTGCACGCTGGAGTTTGAAGACCAACGCCCGTTTTACGACTGGCTGATGGAGCGCCTGTGCAAATGCAAGTTGCTGGCCGCGCCCTCGCCCAAGCAATACGAATTTGCGCGCCTGAACCTCACCTACGTCATCACCAGCAAACGCAAATTGGTGCAATTGGTGAATGAAGGCAAAGTCAGCGGCTGGGACGATCCGCGCATGCCCACCATCGTCGGCCTGCGCCGCCGGGGCTACACGCCCGAGAGCCTGCGCCTGTTTGCAGATCGCATTGGTGTGACCAAGAGCGACAGCTGGATCGACTACAGCACGCTGGAAGGCTGTCTGCGTGAAGACCTGGAAAACAAAGCGCACCGCGGCATGGCCGTGATCGACCCCGTGAAGTTGGTGCTGACGAATTGGGCCGAGGCGTTTGGCAGCGAACACTACACCGAAGACTGCAGCCAACCCGCCCTGCCCCACAGCGCCATGGCAGAGGGCCAGACACCGCCAGCCGACCGCGTGTTCAAGATCGGCAAAGAAGTGTGGATCGAGCGCGAAGACTTTGAAGAAGTGCCACCCAAGGGCTACAAAAGATTGTTCCCCGGCAACGTGGTGCGCCTGAAAGGCGGCTACGTGATCGAATGCACCGGCTGTGCACGCGACGCGGCGGGCAGCGTGCTTGAAGTGCACGCCAAAGTCATTCCCGGCACCAAGAGCGGCACAGCCGGCGCCGACAGCGTCAAAGCCAAAGCCGCCATCACCTGGGTCAGCGTGGCCGACGGCGTGCAAGCCGAAGTGCGCCTGTACGACCGCCTGTTTGCCGAAGCGCACCCCGATGCAGGAGGCAAAGACTTTTTGCAGTCGCTCAACCCGGACAGTTTGAAGATCGTCAAGGCCTATGTGGAACCCTCACTGGCCCAAGCGCAACCCGACCAGAAGTTCCAGTTTGAGCGCTTTGGCTACTTTGTAGCGGATCGCTTAGATCATGTGGCGGGGACCCAGCCCGTGTTCAATCGGGTGACTGGTTTGAAAGACAGTTGGGGCAAATGAGCCCCATGGTCAATGCTGCTTGATGCCTTGCTTAATGCCTAGGTTTATGCCTTTGAAATGGCCCTTCGATGACCTCTTCTGACTTGCCCCTCGCATCCGACCCCCGTGAGCTGGCGCTCACGCGCTTGATCGATGTGCCGCGCCACAAGCTGTTTCGGTGTTGGACAGAGCCTGCGCTGATCGTGCAGTGGTTCACGCCGCCGCCTTGGAAAACTGTGGAGGCCGAAACGGATGTGCGCCCCGGCGGCACCAGCCGCATCGTGATGCAGGGCCCAGACGGGACACGGATGCCCAATGTCGGCGTCTATCTTGAAGTGGTGCCGAATGAACGCTTGGTGTTCACCGACGCCTACACCGGTGATTGGCGGCCGTCTGGCAAACCGTTTTTTACGTGCGTGTTGACGTTTGAAGACGAAGGCGGCCAAACCCGCTACACCGCCCGAGCTCGCCACTGGAGCGCCGAGGACTGCGAACAACACGACAAAATGGGGTTTCATGTGGGCTGGGGCATCGCCACCGACCAACTGGCTGCGCTTGCCGCCACGCTGTGAATCGCATGAAGGCCCATTGAGATGCACAGAGGCACTGTAAACAATGCCTCTGGCTTAGGAGTGCGTTGAGACGCCCCTCTATTTTTTCTGCACCGGATTGGCCAACAACAGGTTGGCGGGGTAGGCCCGCATGAACTCACGCGCTTTGTCGAGGGGCGCCGAAAGCCAAGCGCCATAGGCGCCTTCGTTCAAGATGGCGGGCATGCGCTTTTCATTGCCGTTTTGGCCATAGCGGTTCATCAGGGCGTGGCTGTTGGCGTTGACGGTGAGCAAAGTGAAGCTGATGATTTCTTCGCCGTCTTGAGCCCAGCGCTCCCACAACCCCGCCACGCCCATGGGCTTGCCGTCCACCCGTGCAATGCGCGTCGGCACAGCTTTGCGGGTGCGCCAATCGTCTTCAAAAAAGGCTTGCATGGGAATGATGCAGCGTTGCGCTTTTTGCCATGTGTCGCGCGTTGCGGTGCCGGTGCTCATGGTTTCGTAGCGGGTCACGGCCAGTTTGGTGGAACGCAGTTTGGCGTCAGAAGCCGATTTCACCCACGTGGGCACCAAACCAAATTGGCCTTGCCTCAATGCCCAGTCAGCCGTCTCGGTTTTGCAAATAAAAAACCCTTGTTGGCGAGGCCAGACTTCTTTGCCCAACAAAGTTTCAGGTGGGGCGATGCCAAAGGCTTCGGCGTACAGATCGGCGCTTTTCAGGCATTCGTATTGGGTGCTCATGCGGGCGATGCTAACCCACGCCAAGCGGCCAAGCCGCCTTCAGAGACCTGCTACGCTTTGGTTTTGTTTGAATGTTTATTGAGCCATTTGTCATGCTGATCCGTTTCAACAAACCCTATGGGGTGCTGAGCCAGTTCACTCCCGAGGGGCGTTGGCAAGGGCTGAAGGACCACATTGACCTGCCCGGCGTTTATGTGGCGGGGCGCTTGGATGCCGACAGCGAAGGGCTGTTGCTGTTGACGGACGATGGCGTTTTGCAAGCCCGAATTTCAGACCCACGTTTCAAAATGGAAAAAACTTATTGGGTCCAGGTCGAAGGCGTGGTGGACGACAAAGCGCTGAGCGCCCTGAGCAACGGCGTGACCTTGAACGACGGACCCACCCTGCCCGCACGGGCCCGCGCCATGGCTGCGCCTGAAAATTTGTGGCCCCGAAACCCGCCGATTCGAGAACGGCAAAACATCCCCACCTCGTGGCTGGAGCTGACCATCAGAGAGGGGCGCAACCGCCAAGTGCGCCGCATGACTGCCGCAGTCGGTTTGCCCACATTGCGCCTGATCCGTGCCGCCATCGGGCCTTACCACCTAGAGGGTCTGCCCACCGGCACTTGGCAAGCTGTCAACATCTAGATAAAACGTGTTGCATGGCGGACAGCTCCCCCCTGCGCAATCCGACACAATCGGGGTTGATTACTTTTTTCTCTTCATTATTTCTTGGGAAACCGCATGTCTGAATTGCTGAACAAACTCGAATGGCGCTATGCCTGCAAAAAAATGGATCCGGCCAAAGCAGTGCCGCAAGACAAAGTGGATCGCATTGTGGAGGCCGCCCGTTTGGCCCCGACCTCCAGTGGCTTGCAACCGTTTGAAGTGCTGGTCGTGAGCAACGCCGCTGTGCGCGAACAAATCAAGCCCAAGGCTTGGGGTCAAGGCCAAATCACCGATGGCTCTCACTTGTTGGTCTTTGCAGCGTGGGACAACTACACAGCTGAGCGCATCAACATGATGTTTGATTTGACCAACGCGCAACGTGGCGGCACCAACGAAGGCTGGGAAAACTACCGCCAAATGTTGCTCAAGACCTACCCCTCACGCGATGCGCAAGTGAACTTTGAGCACGCGGCGCGTCAAGCCTATATTGGTCTGGGAGCCGCATTGATTGCCGCAGCTTTTGAAGAAGTTGACGCCACCCCCATGGAAGGCTTCGACCCCAAAGCCATTGACGAAATTCTGGGCCTGAGCGCTCGGGGTTTGCGCAGCGTGGTGATCGTGCCACTGGGTTACCGCGCGCAAGAGGGTGACTGGCTGGTCAACCTGAAAAAGGTGCGCCGTCCGCGCGAACAGTTCGTCACCGAAGTGAAATAACTTCCGCGTCATCGATCCGACCTTTTGGGGTCACGGCCTGACCTTCTCGGGCCAAGACAACAGAGCCAAAGCCGCAGAATGTGCGGCTTTGTGCTTTAACATCAGCACACTCCCATGTCGGGATGCAACCCTAGGAATGACCATGGCCAAAGGCGAACAACGCAGCAACAAAATGGCCAAAAAGCCAAAGAAAGACACGTCTCCTCCCAAGACGTTCACCTCCGATCGTCCCACCGCGCCATCGACTTTTGTCGCACCCCGTGGCAAAGTGAAAGACAAGTAAATCCATCTCTTTGAAGATGCCAGAACAGTTTCAGATTTTCACAGCACGGGTGCTGCCTGCCGATGTGCAGTTCGATGTGGAAGGCGATCTGACCTTGCTCGAAGCGGCCGAAATGGGCCGTGTGCAGTTGCCCAGTTCTTGCCGCAACGGCACTTGCCGCACCTGCTTGTGCCGGTTGGTGAGGGGTGAGGTGACTTACACCGTGGAATGGCCTGGCCTGTCGGCAGAGGAAAAAGCCGAAGGGCTGGTCTTGCCCTGCGTGGCACGCCCGCTGACGGATGTGGTGATAGAGCAAGAAGCGGCCTCGGTGGCTTGAATTTCCCCATGACACCCCTCTACGAAGACGAACACCTGTTGGTTTTGGAAAAACCCAGCGGTCTGCTGTCAGTGCCCGGGCGTGGCGCCGACAAGCAAGATTGCTTGGCCAGCCGCGTGCAAGCCCTGTACCCAGAAGCGCTGGTGGTGCATCGTTTAGACCAAGACACCTCGGGCTTGTTGGTGATGGCGCGTGGCATCGAGGCCCAGCGTCGCATGAGCCGATTGTTTGAAACGCGCCAAGTGCACAAGCGCTATGTGGCGGTCGTGGCGGGGCAAATGGCCCTCACGCAGCAAGCGGTGAGCACAGACGACACTGGCTGGCGCACCATCGACGGCTCGATTTTGTTGGACTGGGAGCGGCGGCCTCTTCACATCGTGCACCCCGATGGCAAACCCAGCTGCAGCCGCTGGCGGGTGCTGCAAAGCGGCACGGATGCCACCTTGGTTGAGCTTGAACCCGTGACGGGTCGGACGCACCAATTGCGTGTGCACCTGCAAAGTGTGGGACACCCCATTTTGGGCGATGCCTTGTATGCTCCGGCATCGGTCAGGGCGCTCTGTCCACGCTTGATGTTGCATGCGCAGTCATTGGAGTTTCCGCACCCTTTCACCGAAGCAAACATGGCATTTGCGTCGCCGATTCAGTGGACGGCCGATGCCCCGTATGGCGTTTTCAATGAGGTCCCCACCATGAGTTTTGAAGCATTCAAACAACAAGCACTGGCCGAAGGTTTTGACGAAGTGCTGGAACGCCATTGGGAACCCAACACCGTCGTTGAGACCCACACCCACCCGTTTGCAGTCAAGGCGCGCGTGACGGCGGGACAGTTGTGGCTGAGTGGGACCGCCGCGGATGGCACGGCGCAAAAACGTTATCTGACCCCAGGCGACGAATTCAGCCTGAAGCGTGACGAGCCCCACGCCGAGCACTACGGGCCAGAGGGAGCCACTTATTGGGTGGCCCGCAAAAACTGAGCCGCTGGGGACTCGGCGGGCCTCGGTCAGAGGCGACTCACTCGTCGATGCCCAACTCTTGAATTTTGCGGGTGATGGTGTTGCGGCCAATGCCCAATTTTTGAGCCGCCTCTATGCGGCGTCCTCGGGTGGTGACCAGTGCCGCCTGAATGAGACTGGTCTCAAAGCGACGGGTCAGTGCGTCCCACACATCTGTGCGGCCTGCATTCAACAGCGCCAGTGCTTCTTGCTCCAAACCCGGCTCCCAGCTTGACGGGTTCACACCGAGGCCGCTGAATGCCGCGCTGGCTCCACTGTCGGAGGCCGTCGGGCTGTCCGTGGCTGGTGCAGCAGCAAGAGGGGTTGAATTGGCATTGACAGCGGATGCCATGCCTGAGGCCAAGGCGACAGCCGGGGCCAGGGCCGCGGGCGATGTGCTGAGGACTTGCACTTCTGGTGGCAAGTCTTTCACTTCGATCACCTGAGCCGGTGCCATGACGGTGAGCCAATGGCAGATGTTTTCCAGTTGCCGCACGTTGCCCGGAAATTGGAAGTGGCTCAGTTGGTCTAAGGCCGCATCGGAAATGCGTTTCGCCTCAACGCCCAATTGTTGTGCACTGCGCTGCAAAAAGTAGCGCGCCAACACCGGCACGTCTTCGCGCCGTTCACGCAAAGCGGGCAGGCGCAAGCGGATCACATTCAGGCGGTGGTACAGGTCTTCGCGGAAAACGCCTTCTTTGACGCGCTGCTCAAGGTCTTGGTGAGTGGCTGCAATCACACGCACATTGGCCTTCACGGCGTTGTGTCCGCCCACGCGGTAAAAATGCCCATCGGACAAGACGCGCAACAAGCGGGTTTGCAGATCAAAAGGCATGTCGCCGATTTCGTCCAAGAACAGGGTGCCGCCATCGGCCTGCTCAAAGCGACCCCGTCGCGAGGCTTGTGCCCCGGTGAAGGCGCCGCGCTCATGGCCAAAAAGCTCACTCTCCAGCAAGTCTTTGGGAATGGCCGCCGTGTTGATGGCCACAAAGGGCTGACTGGCACGGGGCGAGTGTTTGTGCAGCGCATGCGCCACCAGCTCTTTGCCCGAGCCCGATTCACCGGTGATGAGCACCGTGACATGGCTTTGCGCCAAGCGACCAATGCCGCGAAACACATCTTGCATGGCCGGCGCTTGGCCCAGCATTTCGGGGGCTTCGGTCAACTTTTCTTCGGCCACATCTTCACGTTGGCTCTCGCCGACGGCGCGGCGAATCAACTCGATCGCCTTGGGCAAGTCAAAGGGCTTGGGCAAGTATTCAAAGGCGCCACTGGAAAAGGCAGACACGGCGCTGTCCAGATCAGAAAACGCGGTCATGATGATGACCGGCAGTCCGGGCATGCGCTGTTTGATGGTGGCCAACAAATCAAGCCCAGAGCCGCCTGGCATGCGAATGTCGCTGACCAACACTTGGGGGCCTTCGCCATCGACCAGGGCATCCAAGGCTTTCAAAACCTCGCGCGGGTTGGTAAAGCTGCGCGTGGGCAAGCCTTCACGCAACAGTGCTTTCTCAAGCACGAAGCGAATGGATTGGTCATCGTCTACGATCCAGATCGGCTTCATCAAGGTGGCACTTTCTGTGGGACTCAAGGCAACGGAATCAAAATTTTGAAATCCGTACGACCGGGCTCGCTGTCACATTCGATCATGCCATGGTGTTGTTGCACAAAGGTCTGCGCCAACGTGAGTCCCAGGCCAGATCCGCCTTCACGCCCCGAGATCAACGGGAAGAAAATGCGGTCCTTGATCGAGTCTGGAACACCAGGCCCGTTGTCGATGACATGCAATTCCAATGCCAACCGATAGCGTTGTTTGCCAAAGGTGACCTGTCGCAAGATTCGGCTCTTGAGTGCGATCTGCGCATCGCCTTGCACAATGCGTTCGTGCAGCGCCTGCGCCGCATTGTGTGCAATGTTGAGCACCGCTTGGATGAGTTGTTCGCGATCACCGCGAAACTCAGGAATTGAAATATCGTAGTCGCGCACCACTTTGAGGCCTCGGGGAAACTCGGCCAAGATCAAGGTGCGCACGCGCTCGCACACTTCGTGGATGTTCACATCGCTCACCACATGTGGGCGGCGATGCGGCGCCAACAAGCGGTCGACCAAGGTTTGCAAGCGGTCGGCCTCGTGGATGATGACTTGGGTGTATTCGGTCAGCTCTTTGTTGTCCAGCTCCATCTCGAGCAACTGGGCCGAGCCGCGAATGCCGCCCAAGGGGTTTTTGATTTCATGCGCCAAATTGCGAATCAACTCTTTGTTGGCTTGCGCTTGATCAAACAAACGTTCTTCGCGCTCTTGGCGGGTTTGTTGCTCCACGGGCAACAACTCCACCATCACTTCATCGGCTTGGTCGGTGGGCGCCACGATGACATGCACCGGCAAAGGGTCTTCGTGGTGAAAACGCCGCATCAGCGCCTCATAGCGCAAGGCCGCAAACTCGTTCGATTGCGCCCCCACCAGGGCCGTGATCAGCGGCTGCGGATCGAGAAAATGGTCTGACAACAGGGTGTTGGTCAGGGTGCGTCGCGACAAGCCCAACGCGTCTTCCAAAGCCGAATTGACAAAGCGCACCCGGCCATTGCCTTGCAGCACCGCGACGGGGGTGGCCAACAAATCAAAGGCTTGAAAACGGGTGGCAGAAGAACTCATGGCGTCACGGCTTTGCAAAAAAAAGGACGGCCGAAGCCGTCCTTAGTTTGTATTGCACGGTGTTGTGCAACCACATCCACTGCGCTTACAGCGAGTAGTACATGTCGTATTCGACAGGCGACACTTCCACGCGGCTGCGGTTGACTTCTTGCATCTTCAAGTCGATGTAAGCGTCGATCCACGCGTCGGTGAACACGCCACCTTTGGTCAAGAAGGCGCGGTCGGCGTTCAGTGCGTCCAAAGCTTGGTCCAAGCTGGAGCAAACGGTGGGCACCAACTTGTCTTCTTCTGGAGGCAGGTGGTACAAGTCTTTGGTCGCGGCTTCGCCGGGGTGAATCTTGTTTTCCACGCCATCCAAGCCAGCCATCAACAAGGCTGCGAAGCCGAGGTAAGGGTTGCACAATGGATCGGGGAAACGCGCTTCCACGCGACGGCCCTTGTCGCTGGCGACGTTAGGGATGCGAATCGAAGCCGAGCGGTTCTTGGCGGAATAAGCCAATTTCACAGGCGCTTCGTAGTGCGGCACCAAACGCTTGTAGCTGTTGGTACCGGGGTTGGTGATCGCGTTCAATGCACGTGCGTGCTTGATGATGCCGCCGATGTAGTACAGGGCAAATTCAGACAGGCCTGCATAACCGTTGCCGGCGAACAGGTTTTTGCCGTCTTTCCAGATGGACTGGTGCACGTGCATGCCAGAGCCGTTGTCACCCGCGTAAGGCTTGGGCATGAAGGTGGCTGTTTTGCCGTAGGCATTGGCCACGTTGTGGATCACGTACTTTTGCAACAGTGTCCAGTCGGCGCGCTCAACCAGGGTCGAGAACTTGGTGCCGATTTCGCACTGGCCAGCACCTGCCACTTCGTGGTGGTGCACTTCAACTGGGATGCCGACAGATTCGAGGATCAGCGACATCTCGCTGCGCATGTCGTGTGTGCTGTCAACGGGAGGCACTGGGAAGTAACCGCCCTTGACGCGGTTGCGGTGACCGCTGTTGCCGTTGTCCATCTTGGTGCCGGTGTTCCATGGGGCTTCGGCTTCGTCGATGGCGTAGAACGTGTTGTTGGGTTCGGTGCTCCAACGCACGTCGTCGAACAAGAAGAACTCTGGCTCAGGACCGAAATAAGCGGTGTCGCCCAAACCGGATTGCTTGAGGTAAGTCTCGGCGCGCTTGGCAATAGAGCGAGGATCGCGCTCGTAGGCTTTGCCGTCGGTGGGCTCGATCACGTCGCAGATCAGAACCAAAGTGACTTCTTCAAAGAAGGGGTCGATCAGCGCGCTGTTGGGATCGGGGATCAACAACATGTCTGAAGCTTCAATGCCTTTCCAACCGGCAATTGAAGAACCGTCAAAGGCTTGGCCTTCTTCGAACTTGCTTTCGCTGAACTGCGACACCGGCGCAGTGATGTGCTGCCATTTGCCACGGGTATCGGTGAAACGGAAATCAACAAATTTGACTTCGTTCTCTTTCACCATCTTCATCACGTCTGCGACGGTCTTGGCCATCAAATTCTCCTGAATGGAACGGGGTTAAAAAACTGATTCCCAGGTCATGCAGTTTCTGTGCCAACTTGGCCTAAAACGCAGCGCCTGTGCAACCCACAATTGTGCCCTGAGCCTGAGCGCCCCAGCCTCTGCTGACCACAAAAAATTGCATTCCCCAGACTGCCCCAATCCCTTGGGTATTGAGACACGGCTGAGCCGCGTGTGACGGGCCAGAAAGAAGCAAAGGGACCGGAAAGCGTTGCACCTATTTTGTGCAATTATGCACCAATTAAGTGCAATTACGATTAGCGCACCATTTCGGGGCCATACTCCAGGGGAAAGGCTTTCAAGCCCTCTCTCAGGTCCCCATAAGCCTGCTCGGCGGCTTGCGGCACACCCTTCACACCCAACTCGATGTGACGACCCCATTGGGGGTGGTCAACGCTGGGCAAACTGAAAACCTTGACGCCTGGGTGGGCCGCTTCAATGCTCTCCATCAAGGGGGTCAGCGTGGCCTCCATCGCACCAAAAATGATGACCGACTTTTCCAAGTGCGCATCGCGCTGAAAGTGAGCACGGTATTGGCCATCGAGCACCGATTCGATCATGGGCCAAGCCATGACCGGAAAACCTGGCACAAAGTGAACTGCGCCACCGCCCGGGCCCGTGCAACTGAAGCCCGGGATCTTGTTGTAGGGGTTGGGGATGATGCGCGCACCCGTTGGAAAAACACCCATGTTCAGACGATGCAGGTTGTCTGGCCGATCGGGTTCGTAGGGCAGTCCCTGCTCTTTGGCCGTGTCTTGGATGCGTTCTTGGATGAGCCGTTTGGCCTCTGGGTGCAGCAGCAAGGGAACGCCCAATGCTTTGGCTGCACATTGGCGGGTATGGTCGTCGGGGGTGGCCCCGATCCCGCCACAACTGAACACCACATCGGCCGAAGCCAAGGCACGCGTCAAGGTCTGCGTGATGCGCTCTGGGGAGTCCCCTACATACTCGGACCATGCCAAGTTCAGGCCCCGTGCGGACATCAATTCGATGACTTTGGGCATGTGTTTGTCGGCACGTTTGCCGGACATGATTTCATCGCCAATGATGATCAGACCAAAAGTGGGGGTCATTGGAAAAACTTTCTTTCGAGGTTCAGCGACTGGGGCGTGACTCGACATCGGTGATGTCGGGACGCCCGTTTGCAGAGTCAGAGGCCAGTGGCGCCCACCGGGCTTGTGTGTGCGGCGAAGGGGGCACCGCGTCTTCGCTGGGCTTGGCGAATGGGTGGGCTGATGCAAAGGTTGAGGCAGCGGCAGTAGCGCCCGTGGTGTAAGGCTCTTGGCGCAAAGCCTGCAAGGCGGCCAGCGTGTAATGGGCGAACCACAGCGAAGAAAATGCAAACACCAGGGTGTAAATCCAGATGGCCACCGGCACCAAGATGACAAAGGCGGCCGCAAACAAAGCCCCCGAGGCCCATACCAAACTCGGGGCCGCCCCCATCAAGCCGGTGATCACGCCCATGCTGAGCAAGCTCATGCGGTGACGGCCCATCAACACGTGGCGTTCTTCGGTGCTGGCAAATTCGGCCAACACATCAACCACCATGACGCGGTAGGTCAACCAACCCCAAATGAGCGCGGGCAGCAGCATGGCCAAGGGAGGGACCAGCCACAAGGGGAGCGTTAATAAGAAGGCACCCAGCGCCAACAACAGAGACAGCAAAGTCCAAACCATGCCATACAGCCAAGTGCTGCCTTGTTTGCGTTGAAGGTCTGGAAAGCGCCGATCGGCCACCAATCTGGCCAGCGCAGGTGTCATCAATAAGGCCACCGCCAACAACGAAGCCACCACCACCAAAGGCGTGACCGCAAGAATGACCACCAAAGGGGCCACCACGGTTTTCAGGTCGGGTAAGCCAATGTCTTCAAGCCAGCGCCAAACCACTGTGAGCCAACTCGACAATTCCAGCCAAGCCCGTACGCTTGAAACCGCCGTGTCCCAATACGCATAGCCCAGGCCCCAAGACAAGGCCACGATCAGCACCAGCGGCAAAAACGACAAGCCCACCACCCGCGGGTAAACGCAATACATCGCCGCACGCCAAAAAGAATCGATCAAGAGTTTCATGCTCAGTGAGGGCCAAGTGGACGGGCCGAATGGACCAGCAAAATGGACGGACCCATTTTCAGGCGCGGGCACTGCACAAAGCGCCCATCAGGCTTTGCCCACCAGGCGCAACAGCCCCTGCCACTGCTGCGCCCAATATCCTCGCCCATAGTCACGGCCTTGCTCAACTTGGTCGCGGACACCGGTGGGATCAAACCTGACTTGGAAATCTGCCGTGCCAAACAGCATGTCCCACCAAGGCAGCAGCACGCCGAAATTGCAGCCGCCCAAAACCACACGGCCTGAGCGTTGAAATTCGTGGCCAATGCCAATGCTGTGGTGCCGGCGGTGAAAACGCGGGCTGACCCACAAGCGCTCGCCGATGCGGCCAAACCAGATGCGCACATTGGCGTGCTGAAAATTTTCACTCAGCTGGCTGAGCGCGACCAGCGCCACAAATTGACCCGGCCCGACCCCAATGATGACGGCGACCAAAGACAAAATCAGACTGGTCAAGATGTCGTCGAGCAAGTGGTTGCGGTTGTCGGTCCACATGCTCATCTGGCGCTGAGAGTGGTGCAGGGCATGCAAGGACCACCAAAAATTGGACTGGTGCTGCGCGCGGTGAATCCAATAGTTGACGAAGTCAAAGACCACCAAATACAAGACAAAGCTGACCCAGGCCACATCGGTCACACCCGGCCAAATTGCGTCCAAATGAAAGGTCGGCCAGCCCAGGCTGCGCAAAGTGCCCCAGCCTTGTTCAAAAACGTAATCGAAGGTGAAAAACATGCCCAGCTTGAACAAGCCCAGCCGGTGGATCAGGGTGTACAGCACATCGATGCGGATGGCCTGAGCGTCTTTTTGAGATTCAGCCGGCCACCACTTTTGCATCGGCCCGATCACCACCAACATGACCGCGATTTGCAACAAACCCACCACCAGCCAACCGGTGCCTTCATAGGCTTTTTCGAGCAAGTTGCCTTGGCCCATCGCAAATGTGATGGGCAGTACCACCGCTTCAAAAAGGGACTGTTGCAACCCAGCAAAAATGTCTCGCCATGCGTCCATGGCGGAATTATCGGGTATCGATGGCGAGTTGCAGGGGGTGGCGCAAAGTCCACTCACGGTACGAAGGGTGTTCCCGCAAAGTGGCAAAACACAGGCCACGCGCCTTGAGCCCTTCGATCAGGGGTTCCAAGACCGCAGGCGCCCAAGGGTCTTGTCTCGACCAGATGCCCAAATGGGCCATCAAGATGTCCCCTGCCCTGATGTTGCGCAGGGCCTTTTGCAGCAACTGGGCGTTGGGGTAACGGTCGCTGGGCAACTCGTCACCCAAAAATCCGGCATCGGCCCAGCCCACATGCTCAAAGCCACACTGTTTGGCCGCAGCCAATAGCCGCGGTGATGTTTTGCCCCCCGGCGCGCGAAACAAAGGCAAGGGGGCTTGCCCCGTCAAGACCTGCAAGCGGGCGGCCGCCTGGCGCAAGTTGTCGCAATAGGTCTTGGCGCTCCACAACAAGTTTTGCCCCGCTTGCGCGCCGGCGCTGGGTCGGATGCGAAACTGAGCCGCCCCGCCGTCGGTGATGTCGGCGCGCCAATAAGCGTGGTCCCACGTGTGGGAAGCAAAAGCATGCCCTTCGGCTGCACGGGCCTTCCACCATGGGGCCCAGTGCTGGCCCAAAGAGCCATCGCCTTGTTGGGTTTTTTCGTGCGCCGCAAAAAATGTCACACGCACTTGCTGGCGCTGCAGCACCTCTGCAATGAGGGGCGCGGTTCCCATGTGACCGGTGTCAAAAGTCAGGTACACGGGCCGCGAGCAAGCGGGGGGCGCTGTTTGCCCGTGGGCCGGCAAGGTGAGCGCTGCGAAAACAGAAAAGACCGAAATGGCCATGACGGCCATACTGGCCTGAAGCCGACTGCGAAGGGGCTCAGTAACGGCCCGCATGGTCCAAGGTCCACACGCCATGAGGAGACTTGCCCACATTCACCTGTCGCACCAATTTGCGTGAGGGGATGTCGATCACGGAGAGTTTTTGGGCCCATCGAGAAGCCACCAACAAGGTTTTACCGTCCTTGCTCACTTCCATGCAGTCGGGGCCAGAAGGTCCGGGCAAGGTGGCCACCACCTGCAGGGTGGTGTAGTCGATTTGGCTGATGCTGTTGGCCACGCGGTTGCTCACAAACACATGCTTGCGGTCGCCCATCGCACGAAAGGCGTGGGCGCCTTTGCCGGTGGTCAGTGTTTTCACTTTGCGGGGGGTGCCCGCGCTCACGTCGTACACCTCCACACCATTGCCGCCCGTGAGACCGACCAACAGGGTTTTGTCATCCGGCGTGACAAATACGTCGGCCGGCATGGGGCCCGTGGGCACTCGGCTTTTCAGGGTTTGCGTGGCCAAATCGATGGTGACCAGTTCGTTGCTGTCCTGCATGGTGGACCAAATGGTGGTGCTCTTGCTGTCTATCCAAAGATGGCTGGGAGTTTTGCCCGTGGCGATGCGTTTGACCAAGGTTGGATTTTTACCGTCCCAACGGTAAATGTCGATGTGGTCGAGGCGGTTGGCCGCCGTCACAAACCATTTCATGTCCGGGGAAAAACGCAAATGGTAAGGGTCCAAAATACCCGTCACGGTGCGCTGCACTTCGGCCGTGCGCGGGTCAATAAAGGTCAAGGAATCGCTCAGGGCATTGGCCACGATGACGGATTTTTCATCGGGCGTCAAATAAAGATGGTGCGGCTCTTTGCCCGTCGGAATGCGTTTTTTCTCGGTCCAAGTGACCGGATCGACCACGCTGACATTGCCATCCAGCGAGTTCAAGACAAACACCGGCGCCGGGGTTTGGGCATTGGCGATTTGGCCCCCCAGCAGCAAGAGTCCAAAAACAACAAATAGGCGAAATTGGTAAGAAAAATCCACAAATTGCTTTCAAAATCGGTGCACAGTGTAATCGCCACGCCCTCACTGGAAAACAGATGCAGATCAATTCACCTTCAAAAATCAGCGTACTGGGGCAGCATTTAGAAGTTCTGCACATGGCCAACCCGAAAGGCACGGACGCCCCAGATATCGTGTTTTTGCATGAAGGCCTGGGCAGCGTGCGCTTGTGGCGTGACTGGCCTGCTCAAATTTGTCAATTACTCGGCTGTTCGGCTTGGGTGTATTCGCGTCAAGGTTATGGCCAATCTGACCCTGTGCCCGATGTGCGTGGCCCTTCACGCCGGGTCGACGGACAACGGCAAGGCCGCTTGTTGCCCGACTACATGCACCGCGAGGCACTGGATGTTTTGCCTGCTTTATTAGAGGCCCTGCATATCCGGCGACCGATGCTGTTGGGCCACTCGGATGGCGGCACCATCGCACTGCTGCATGCCAGCCAGTTTGACGTGGCGGGCTGCGTGGTGATGGCGCCGCATGTGATGGTGGAAGATGTGTCGATCCACGCTATCCAGGCCGCACGAGACGCTTTTGGCCAAGGCCCCCTGCGCCAAAAACTGTCCGCTTTTCATGCCGATGTGGAGGGTGCCTTTTGGCAATGGAACGATGTGTGGCTGAGTGAAGGATTTCGCTCGTTTGACATTCGAGGCGATTTACACCGCATTTCAGCGCCGCTGCTGGCCATTCAAGGCACGGACGATCCCTACGGCACGATGGCCCAGATTGATGACATCGCCCGTGCTGTGCCACACGCCCAATTGCTCAAGTTGGCCCACTGCGGGCACGCGCCGCACCGCGATCAACCCGACGCCGTGGCGCAAGCCCTGCAAGGGTTTTACGCGGCACTTCCTCCGATCAAGACTTGAGCAAAGCCAAGTCTTCTGGCGTCAACCAGCGCCACTGACCCGGCGCCAAATCGCCCAACACCAAACCGCCTATCTGCGAGCGGTGCAAGCCCTCGACCCGATTGCCCACGGCCGCCAACATGCGCTTGACTTGGTGGTATTTGCCCTCGGTCAGGGTGAGCTTCAAATGGCATTCGGCAACCGCCTCACAGGCCGCTGCTTTGACCGGCTTGGGGTCGTCTTCCAGCACCACGCCCGACAACAATTTGTGCACCATGTCTGGCGTGATGGGGTGTTTGGTGGTGACCTCGTACACCTTGGGCACATGGTGTTTGGGCGAGCTCATTTTGTGGATGAATTGACCGTCATCGGTCAGCAGCAGCAAGCCGGTGGTGTCTTGGTCCAGCCGGCCCACCGCCTGCACACCTTGCACCGCGGCTTTTTGAGGTCGCTGGCGCAAAGGCGCCGGCAACAAGGTGTAAATACTGGGCCAGGTAGAGGGTTTTTGCGAACACTCGGTACCCGCTGGCTTGTGCAACAGCACATAGGCGTGCTCTTTGAAAGGCCAGGGGGTGCCTTGCACGCTGAAGTGCAGGTCTTGCACGTCGAAAAATTCACCGGCATCGGTCACCGTTTCGCCCAGCACTTGCACATGGCCTTGCTGCACCAAGCCGGCACAAACACGGCGGGTGCCAAAGCCCTGGCTGAACAAAATGTCTTCCAGACGCATGGGTTTGAGAGATTTGGCTTTCATGGGGCATGATTGTCGCCTCGAAATCAACCCCTGAAGCGGGTGCCCACGCGCCATGCAAAGGGCACTGCAGGAGACTTTTTGCCCATGAGAGCCGACCTTGAGATCTTGTCCCGCATGACCGATGCACTGGCCGCCTGCACGCGTGGCGACTTGGCACAAGCGGAAATGATTCGGCAATGGCGCAGCGGTGCCGCCAGCCTGCCCTTGCCCGACAAGTTTGGGGTGGTGCTGGGCGATTTGCTGGACCGCATCGAGGCCAGCGCCCTGTTCAGCGGCGAGAGCTGCTCGTTCAGCCAAAAAGATTTGTTTGACAACCTGCAACTGTGGGCCGACAAGGCGCGGGCCAAGCTGAGCAACCCCTAGGGTTGCAATGGGGCATTGGGGACGTGTGACGGGAATTGCCCCACCCAAAGAAAACGGGCCCCGCAGGGCCCGTTTTGCATGACCAAGACAGGACTTACTTCAAAGCCTTGAAGCGCACGCGCTTGGGCTTGGCGCCCTCTTCGCCCAGACGCTTTTTCTTGTCGGCTTCGTATTCTTGGTAGTTGCCGTCAAAGAACACCCACTGGCTGTCGCCTTCGGCAGCCAAGATGTGGGTGGCAATGCGGTCCAAGAACCAGCGGTCGTGGCTGATGACCATGACCGAGCCGGCAAACTCCAGCAGCGCGTCTTCCAGCGCACGCAAAGTTTCCACGTCCAAGTCGTTGGAGGGTTCGTCCAGCAACAACACGTTGCCGCCTTCGATCAGTGTTTTGGCCAGGTGCAAACGGCCGCGCTCACCGCCCGACAACATGCCGACCTTCTTTTGCTGGTCACCGCCGTTGAAGTTGAAGCGGCCGCAATACGCACGACTGGCCATCTGGAACTTGCCCACGTTGATGATGTCCAGGCCGCCCGAGACGTCTTCCCAGACGGTTTTGTTGTTGTCCAAGTCGTCGCGGTTCTGGTCCACAAAGGCCATCTTCACGGTCTGACCAATCTTGACTTCACCACTGTCAGGTTGCTCACGGCCCGAGATCAGTTTGAACAACGTCGACTTACCGGCGCCGTTCGGGCCGATGATGCCCACGATGGCGCCCGCAGGCACTTTGAAGCTCAGGTTGTCGATCAACATGCGGTCGCCAAACGACTTGCTGACGTTTTTGAACTCAAACACTTCGTTGCCCAGACGCTCGGCCACCGGAATGAAAATTTCCTGTGTTTCGTTGCGTTGCTGGTATTCGTAGTCGCTCAGCTCTTCGAAGCGGGCCAAACGCGCCTTGCTCTTGGCTTGACGGCCTTTGGGGTTGGCGCGGGCCCACTCCAATTCTTTCTTCATGGCCTTGGTGCGGGCGTCTTCGGTGCGCTGCTCTTGCTCCAAGCGGGCTTCTTTTTGCTCCAGCCAAGTGGAGTAGTTGCCTTTGTAGGGGATGCCGTGGCCACGGTCGAGTTCCAAAATCCACTCGGCGGCGTTGTCCAAGAAGTAACGGTCGTGGGTGATGGCCACCACGGTGCCCGAGAAGCGCTGCAAAAACTGCTCTAGCCAATCCACCGATTCGGCGTCCAAGTGGTTGGTTGGCTCGTCCAGCAGCAACATGTCGGGGCGCGACAGCAGCAAACGGCACAGCGCCACGCGGCGTTTTTCGCCGCCCGAGAGGTTGCCGATCACGGCATCCCATGGGGGCAGGCGCAGTGCGTCAGCGGCGATTTCAAGTTGGTGATCCGAGGCATCGCCGGCGGTGGCGATGATCGCCTCGAGCTTGGCCTGCTCAGCCGCCAAAGCGTCAAAGTCGGCGTCTTCTTCGGCGTAAGCGGCATACACCTCTTCCAGGCGAGCTTGTGCGGCTTTGATCTCGCCCATGCCGTTTTCCACCGATTGGCGCACGGTTTCAGTCGGGTCCAGTTGGGGCTCTTGCGGCAGATAACCGATCTTCAGGCCCGCCATGGGAATGGCTTCGCCTTCGATCTCTTTGTCGATGCCGGCCATGATCTTGAGCAAAGTGGACTTGCCCGAACCGTTGGTGCCCAGCACGCCAATCTTGGCGCCGGGGAAGAAAGACAGCGAAATGTCTTTGAGAATTTGACGCTTGGGCGGCACGATCTTGCCAACCCGGTTCATCGAAAATACGTATTGAGCCATGAATCACCCTGAATAAATGGAGGCAGAGACCCAGCACCCCAAGGGAGTGGGCTCTGCACCGCAAGCCTGCACTGAAGTCAGGCGCGGCGTGTGCAACTCGGCATTATCCCAGCTTGTCAGGCAAGCCCAGCAAAAATCAAACCGACCGCTCGCTCAACAGACCCGAACGGTTGGAAAACTGGACCCGGCTGTCCATGGCTTCGAGCTGCACGCGCGCGTTGCGCTGGCCATAAACCTCGGCCCGCAGCCAAGCGCATTCGGCGTCCAACAATTCGTCTGAGGCCACACTGCACCACCATACACGGCCCTCGCCGTCCCAACGGTAGCCGCGCGCTTTGAGCTTGTCTTTGGACTCAAACGGTGCGCCTGTGGCGCGCAGTTTGTAGCGCGTCTGGTCTGCCCCCGCCAGCAGGCGCGACAGCCCCGTTTGCCCATCGGCCAAGGTCGACGCCAACACCTGCAAAAGCGCATGGCAGTCCACCTGTGCCCGGTGTGCGTCGTAAAACCAACCGCGCTCGGACGCCAAAAATTCCAGCTTCGCCGAGCCGCTGCCCTCTTTTTTCCAGTCGATGCCCATGAATGAGCAAGCCCACGCTTTGCCCGCGAACACGGGCCAGCGCGCCTCGACAAACGGGCGATCAAAGCCAGCGTTGTGCGCCAAGACCAAATCGGCTGCTTGCACCAGCGCGGTCACGGCGGCATCGTCGATGCGCTGCCCCTTGACCATGCTGTCGTCAATGCCCGTGATCTCGGTGATGTGTGGCGGAATCGGTTTGCCGGGGTCTTCAAACGACTCGTAAACCGTGACCGGACCAACCGGTAAACCGGTGGCGCTGTCCACCAACACCGACAACATGGCCAGCTCGATCACTTTTTCGCTTTTGCTGTCGAGCCCGGTGGTTTCGGTGTCCAGCACGATCACACGCTGTGTCGCTTGGCCCTGCACATTGCCGTAGTCGGTTTGCGGCACCAAGCGGCGCAAAACCCGAAAGTCGGGGTGCTGCGCCAGCGCTTGGGCCATGGCTTCGGCATCCCTAGGTTGGGCATCCGTTACCAGCTCCCCAGTCGACATGGCTGTGGATTTAGCAGCGGGAACTGAAGCGGCGGTTGGGCTGACCGCTTGCGTGGCCTTGGCCGGTTTGGCGGGTTTCCCACCGGCCTCGGGCTCGAAACCGAAAAAACTCATCTGGTCTGTTTTGCTCATAAGCCGAGATTAAACCGCGACTTCTGCATGGGCAGATCGGTCCGCTCAGCTTGAGGTCAGGCTTGAAACCTTTTTCAGCTTGAAACCTTTTTAGCCTCAACCGCCCGATCAATCGAGCTTGATACCCAGATCCACTGCCAGCTTGATCCAGACCGGTACTTCGGCCTCCCAGTCTTTGCGGGTACCGGCCAAATTTTTCGGTTTGTTGGGAATGGCAAAGGTTTCGCGCAGCTTGGCGGCTTTGTCGGTGTTGGACCAGGCCACGGCTTCATCGGCCAACAGTTTCAACACCGCTTCAGGGGTGCCGGTGGGGGCCATCAAAGGCAAGCCCCCTTCTAGAGTGACCAGCTTGGCGGTGTCGCCCTGCTCCATCAGCGTGGGCACGTTGGGCAACTTGGGCGAGCGGTAACTGCCGGTCACGCCAATTGGGCGCACGCCCCGTGAGGCCACGGCATTGAAAGCCAAATAGCTGCCCACGGCCACTTGCAACTGGCCTGAAGCCACATCCAGCCACATCGGAGCCTCACCACGGTAATGCACCGACTGGATTTGTGTGCCCTGGGTGCGGTTGGTCTGGTCGGCCACCATGTGCGGGTAAGACCCCGGGGCGTAAGTGCCCATAGAAGTGGGGTTCTTTTTGGCCCAGGCCACAAACTCGGCCATGTTGTTGGCCGGAATTTTGTCGTGGATGCCCACCACCAAAGGGCCCGACGGGAACACGGTGACCGGGGTCAGGTCTTTGTCGAGGTTGTAGGGCAACTTGGAATACAAGATGCGGTTTTGCCAAAACGTGCCCGAAGTGCTCATGACCAGCGTGTAACCATCCGTCGGAGATTTGGCCGCCGCATCGATGCCAATGATGGCGCCGGCGCCCGGCTTGTTGTCCACCACCACGGGCACGCCCAACTTGCCAGACAGGTGTTCGCCATAGCTGCGTGCCAAAGCATCGGTCAAGCCGCCGGGGGGAAAGGCCACCACAATGCGAATGGGTTTCGCGGGCCATTTGCCCGCTTGCGCCCAAGCTGAGCCCAACACACTGGTGGTCGCCACGGCGCTGGCAGCTTTCAAAAAATGGCGGCGATGGTCAAAGTGTTTCATGGGTATTTCGGTTGATTCAGGGCAGGTGTGTGGATGAAGCCGCATGCAGTCTAGAACCCCGCGTGCACACTTTGAATTGGGGTTTGAACCGATGACCCGCAAGTGACAACAAGACACCAATGAAGCCGTGTGGGGAAGAGATTGGCTTTGTGCGACAATCTGCCTCGTTGCGGCCTCCAGTTGCCACAACATCAGCACTTCTGCTGGGGCCTGATCCAGGCAACGCTCAAGACAAGCGCCTGCGGTTTCCATGCCCACCCCAAGACCTATCGGCCAACACTGGTAACTGCCAACAGCAGTTGAATGAGCCGAGACCTGCGCCGGAGATGGCGCTCGATGAAATGAACTTTGAAGAATTGAATCTGGCCCCGGCCATCATGCAAGCCGTGCGCGAACTCGGCTACGACACCCCCACCCCCATTCAAGCCCAAGCCATTCCAGCCGTTCTGGCCGGACAAGACTTGCTGGCTGGGGCACAAACCGGCACCGGCAAAACGGCTGCTTTCACCCTGCCCTTGTTGCACAAACTCAGCCTGAGCGAAGCGGGCCAAAACCGCTTTGGCGGCAAAGCCATCCGCGCCTTGGTATTGACACCCACCCGCGAATTGGCCGCCCAGGTCGAAGAGTCGGTGCGCGACTATGGCAAATACCTCAAGCTCGACTCGACCGTGATCTTTGGCGGCGTGGGCATGAACCCGCAGATCAACAAAATCAAACGTGGCGTGGACATTTTGGTGGCCACCCCCGGCCGCTTGCTGGACTTGCAAGGTCAAGGTTTCTTGGACTTGTCGAGCATCGAAATTTTGGTCTTGGACGAAGCCGACCGCATGTTGGACATGGGCTTCATCCACGACGTGAAAAAAGTCTTGGCGCTGGTGCCCAAAGAAAAGCAAAGCCTGCTGTTCTCGGCCACCTTCAGCGACGAGATCCGCGAATTGGCGGGCAACCTGCTGCAAAACCCGCAGAGCATTCAAGTCACCCCGAGCAACACCACCGTTCAACGCATCACCCAAGTGATTCACCCGGTCGGACGCAACAAGAAAAAAGACGTGCTGTTGCACATCATTCAAAAGCACGACTGGAGCCAAGTCTTGGTGTTCACACGCACCAAGTTTGGCGCCAACAATGTGGCCGACTTTTTGACCAAAAACGGCGTCAAGGCCATGGCCTTGCACGGCAACAAGAGCCAGACCGCCCGCACCCAAGCCTTGGCCGGCTTCAAGAGTGGCGAGATCCGCGCCTTGGTGGCCACTGACATTGCGGCGCGCGGCATCGACATCGAAGATTTGCCACACGTGGTCAATTACGAGATTCCCAATGTCTCTGAAGACTATGTGCACCGCATTGGCCGTACCGGTCGCGCTGGCGCCAGCGGCGAAGCCGTGAGCCTGGTGTGCTTGGACGAAGAAGGCTTCATGATGGACATTGAGCGCTTCACCAAACAAGAAATTCCTGTGCAAATGCTCGAGGGCTTTGGCCCCGATGCCGGTGAAGTGGCCGAGCCCATTGCCATGGGCCGTCAGACCTTGTGGGGCGGCGCGGGCAAACCGCCCAGCCGCGAAGTCATGGCGGCTGCGGCCAAGGCCGCTCGCCAAGACATGATGCAACGCATTCGCGACAACAAAGCCGCTGGCGGCAATGGCGGTAACGGCGGTGGCGGCGGCGCACGCCAGGGCCGCGGGGATGGCCAAGGATCGGCTCGTCCCTCGCGCAACGGCCCACCCCCCTCCCGACGCAATGGCCCACAAGGCGCACCCCGCTTTGAAGGTCAAGGGGAAGGTCGCCGCGAAGGCGGGCGTGATGGCGGTCGTGGCCAAGAGCAACGTGGGGATCCCCGTTTTGACAACCGCGCGGACGGCCAAGGCCGTCCAGCCCCACGGGGCCCGCGTCCAGAAGGTCGCGGCCGTGGCGGTCAAGGGGGTCAAGGTGGCGGCCAAGACCGTCGCCGTTTGGATGGCGACGAATTGCCTCGCCACATCGATCCCTTAAAAACCACCCAGTTTGCCCGCCTGGATTTGCCCAACCGCAAGCCGGTGCGCAGCAGCGGTCAACCTGATCCCACCCGCACCAGCATTGACAGCTTGGCCAGCGGCGGCAAACGCCATGGCGGTGGCGGCTACGGCGGTGGCAACCGCGGGGGAAATGGCGGCGGCGGTGGCCGTGGTTTTGGCCGTTGAACCACAGAGACTTTCAAAGCAAAAGAGCCCGCACATGCGGGCTCTTTTTTTTCGGGTGAATGAAAAAGTTTTTTTCGCAATTTCAATCGCGCACAAACAAGGTCACCAAAGGCTCGGGGCCCACTTGGCGGCTCCAATGGCCATGCACGCTGGGGTCAAACGTGGCGCCTTCGGGCAAGGTGTCGGCCGAGTAAAAAAATTCACCGGGCCCAAAAATGCGCGAGCTGCCGTCTTGCAAAAAAATCTCCATCTGTCCGGCCAACACAAACAACCACTGCGGATGGCCGGTGCAGTGAAAGGTGCTGCGAAAACCCACTGGACTTTGACGCAACTGACACGCCGTGGCAGCCATCAACGCTGACAACTGGCTTTGCGGCGTGCCCTCGGTCAGTGGCACCCACTCATCGCGAAAGCGGGCGCGGCCATCGGTATCGGTGAAGAGAATGACTTTTTTTAACTGGGCCATGGTGTGCATCTCGGTCAACAATTGAAGGGCCGATTGTCGCTGAGCTTTTGAATCGGCTGCACGCGGGACAGGGCACGGTCTTGGCTTCTGGCATAGTGCCCAGCACCCGAACCTCTGCACGCCATTTGGCAACACCCCATGACTGCTTCGTCTTTGAAAATTGTTTTCCAGGGTCAAAACGCCGCCAACTTTCGGCAAGGCTTTGAACAGCTGATCGACCCACAACACCAGGTGCTTGATCTGAGTGATGCACTCGACCAAGCGGGCGAGCGCGCGCACTATGAATCTGCCGATGTGGTCATTGGCATCAAGCTCAATGCCAGCATGCCCGTGCCGGGCAAGGCGCGTTTGTTCCATGCGCCTGCTGCCGGCACCGATGCCATTGACACCAGCTTGCTGCCAGCGACTTGCACCTTGGCCAATTGCTTTGGTCATGAAAACGCTATTGCTGAATATGTGATCGCTGCCTTGCTGATGCGCCATGTGCCCTTGGCCGTGGCTGACCGAGACTTGCGCCAACAACGCTGGACTTATTGGGCGGGTCGCCCTGATGCCTTGCGCACCGAGCTGGGCTCACAAACGCTGGGCTTGCTCGGCTTTGGCCACATTGCGCAAACCATCGCTTTGCGCGCCAAAGCCATGGGCATGCGGGTGCATGTGGCCAATCGCAGTGCAGTGCGCCATGCGGCCGTAGACCACAGCTGGGCCCTCACCGAATTGAAGGCGTTCATGGGTTCGTGTGATGCGGTGGTGGTCAGCCTGCCCTTAACGGCCAACACGCAAGGGCTTGTCAACGCCGAAGCGCTGGCGGCCATGCGGCCCGATGCCGTTTTGCTGAATGTGGGTCGGGGTGCTGTGGTCGATGAAAAAGCCCTTTATGAGGCTTTGCTGCATCGCCACATCGCCGGTGCCGTGATCGACACTTGGTACCAATACCCCAGCCCCACGCAACCCGAATGCGCGCCCTCGCAATTTGACTTTGCGGCCTTGGACAATGTGCTCATGACCCCCCACATGTCGGGCTGGACACAAGGCACGGTGCAACGTCGACAAGCCACACTGGCCGACAACATCGGGCGCTTGAGTCGGGGCGAGCCCTTGCTCAACGTGCTGCACGGACCGACTTGATCAGCGGCTGTCCTGCCGTAAAAAGGGGCTGATCGAGCCCTCAGGATCTGGGACGCGCACGTGCTTCGGCCCTCGCGTGTTTTGGGCTTCAGGTGCTTTGGCGTTGGATGATTTCAAAGCCCAGATCCAATCGCGCCGTCTCGGGCTCTTCACCCTGCATCAAGGCCAGCAGCATTCGGGCAGCCGCCTGGCCAATCTGGGCACGTGGGGTGCGCACGGTCGTGAGCGAGGGCAACATTTGGTCGCTTCCAGTCAAATCATTGAAGCCCGCGATTGCCACTCGGTCTGGAACGGCGATGCCCAGTCGCAAGGCCGCCATCAAAGCGCCTTGCGCCAAGTCGTCGTTGCAAAAAAAGATGGCATCCACCGCCGGCTGTTGCCGCATGATTTGCTCAAACAAAACGCCGCCCAAGGCCAGCGACGACGGCGCCGGGTTGAGCCACTCCAAAGTGGCCTCATAAAGACCCGCTTCTTGCAAGGCACTGCGCCAGCCGTACAGGCGTTGCATCACCCTGGGATCGAGTTGGGCAGCGGCAAATGCAATGCGCCGGTGGCCCTTGGACAAGAGGTGCCGCGTCATGGCGGCGCCCGCTTGGGTCTGGCGAAAACCCACGCAATACGGGCCTTCGGCGCTGTCGCCAGAAGGCAAATCCATCAAGTGCACGCAAGGCACTTGGCTGCTCTCCATCAATTTGCGGGTCGCGTCGTTGTGGTCCAAGCCAGTGACCAACAAACCCGCAGGCCGGTGCAACAACTGCTCGCGCAACAACTGCTCTTCTTCGCTGGCGTCGTAATGGGTCACGCCCATCAGGGTTTGGTAGCCAGCGGCGCGCAAAGTGGTTTGGGCGGCTTCGAGCAAATCCACAAACAAGGCGTTTGACAGCAAAGGAATCAAAATCGCCACGTGGTCACTGCGCTGCGAGGCCAAGGCCCGTGCCGCCGGGTCGGGCACATAGCCCAACAAGCGGGACGTGGCCGTGACGCGCTCGATCAGTGCGGGGTCGACCGACCTTTCGCCGCGCAAGGCACGCGACACCGTGCTGGGGCTGACGCCCGCTGCGCGGGCCACATCGCTCAAGGTCACGCGGCCGGTGGAACGGTGACTCTTGGGGGGTAAAACGGGTGGCGGCAAGGGTTAATCCGTAGAAAATGGGCCAATCGGGTTCGCTAGGATAGCGCTATCCCATTGATTGGGATGCAGGGACTGCCTTAATTTGGAAATTGCCAAAACCACCTGAATTAAGAATTTTTCTGTTTTTCGCTTTTTTTTACCCCTCTTGGACAGCGCTATCCCAGACTGTCTGCATCAGGAAAATTGACTTGTCCAAACCCGACATCTTGGCGGTTGCAAAACTCCACCCCTTCTACCAACAGGCCCTGGAAACGGTGTACAACGTGCACGACCGGACCCATGTGACCGACCCTGCTGCTTTTGCCGCTTTGGCGCCGCGCATCGTGGGCGTGGCAGGCACCGGTGAGGCGAGTGTGCCGCGCAGCCTGCTGTCGCAATTGCCCAATGCCAAAGTGGTCTCGGTCTTTGGCGTGGGCTATGACGGCGTGGATGTCGCCGCTGCCCTCGAGCACGGCATTCCCGTGACGCACACCCCCGACGTGTTGACCGATGACGTGGCCGACTTGGCCCTGGGTTTGGTCTTGTCCGTGGCTCGACAAATTCCGCAGGCGGACCAATATGTGCGCGCGGGCCAATGGCCATCGGGCCCCATGGCCTTGGGCCGCAAGGTCTCGGGCGCGCGCTTGGGCATTGTGGGTTTGGGACGCATTGGCAAAGCCATTGCACGACGCGCCATGGGATTTGGCATGCATGTGGCCTACACCGCACGCAGCGAAAAAACAGATTCTGGCTTTCCGTTTTTTGCCTCTGCTGCCGCCTTGGCTTCGCAAGTGGATTTTCTGGTCGTCATCACTCCCGGCGGCGCGGGCACCAAGCACCTGATCAACGCCGAAGTTTTGAAAGCCTTGGGCCCCAAAGGCTATCTGATCAATGTGGCGCGAGGCAGTGTGGTGGACGAAACGGCCTTGGTGGAGGCGCTGCAAAACAGCACCATTGCGGGAGCCGGCCTGGACGTTTTTGCGAATGAGCCGCAGGTGCCCGAATCGCTTTGGCGCATGTCCAATGTGGTGCTGACACCGCACATGGCCAGCGCAACCCGTGAAACCCGTCAGGCCATGGCCGATTTGGCCTTTGCCAATATGCAGGCGGGGACAACAGGCCAGCCCTTGCGCACACCGGTGCCCGAATGCGCCGCAATGCAAAAGTAAAGACGTGCAGGCCATGACGACACCCTCTGCCTTGCGCCTCATCGTGATGGGGGTTTCGGGCTGCGGCAAGTCCACCATGGCCACTGCTTTGGGCAGCCAATTGGGCCTCGACATGGTCGATGGCGATGACCTGCACCTGCCGGCCAGCGTGGCCAAAATGCGCGCCGGCATTGCACTTGACGATGCCGATCGCTGGCCTTGGCTGGACCGCATAGGCCAGTATTTGTCAACGCCGCATGAGCAGGGTCGCGTGGTGGCTTGCTCGGCACTCAAACGCAGCTACCGCGACCGCCTGCGTGAGCAAGCCGGCGATGTGTGTTTTGTTTTTCTCGATGGCGATTTCGAACTGATTCAAAAACGCATGCAACAACGGGTGGGGCATTACATGCAACCCGGCCTGCTGGACAGCCAGTTTCGGACCCTCGAAAAACCCCAAGCCGATGAAACCGATGTCATCCATCTGCCCATCACCGAACCCGTGCAAACCATGGTCCAAGCGGCGCTGCAAGCCTTGCAGACCCTGCGGCACCCTGCCCTTTGACCCTTAAGAAAGCCCCCATGTTCATCCGCTGTGCATTTTTTCAAGGCCAAGTGAAACCCGGTATGGAGGACGCCTTCAACCGCTACATCCGAGAAAAACTCGTGCCCTTGTGGACACGCTTTCCCGGTGCACAAGAGGTTCGCGTGCTGCGCCAAGTCGAGAGCGATGTGTCGGACCCGCACTTTGGCATGGTCTTGTCGGTGCGCTACCCCAGCCGCGAATCGATCGAGATCGCCTTGGCCTCGGCCGTGCGCCTGGAAAGCCGCGAAGTTTCAAAAGATTTGATTGCCATGTTCGATGGCACCGTTTTTCACACCGTCTTCAGCGCGGACGAATACGCGCTGCCCACCGATTGAGTTTTTTCAACGACCATTTTTTCAACCAGGAGACAACACCATGAAAATTTCTCGCATCCTTCTCGCCTGCCTCGTGGCTGCCGTCGGCTCTAGCGCCTACGCCAGTAAGTTCAACCTGAAAATGGGTCACGCGGTCAACACCACCGATGGCCAACACGCTGCCGCCATGAAATTGGCTGAGCTGGTGAAGCAACGCACCAACGGCGATGTGGAAATCACCATCTTCCCGGCCAACCAATTGGGCAATGACGCGGCCATGATCAACGGCACTCGCGGGGGCACGATCGACATCGTCTCCAGCGGCGCCTCTAACTTCAACGGCATCGTGCCCAACACCGCAGCCATGGAGTTGCCCTTTGTGTTTCGCAGTGCCCAACACGCCTATAACGTGCTGGACGGCGCTGTGGGCACCGGCGTTTTGAACGAGTTGGCCCCGCACGGCTTGAAAGGTCTGGCCTATTGGGAAAACGGCTGGCGCGCCTTCACCAACAACAAGCGTCCCGTCACCAAGCCCGATGACCTCAAGGGTTTGAAGATCCGCTCAACCCCCAACCCGTACCACATCCAAGCGTTCAGACTGCTGGGCATGAACCCCTCGCCCATGCCGATTGCTGAGCTGTACACCGCTTTGGAAACCGGCACCTTTGACGCACAAGAGCACCCCATCAACGTGACTTGGTCTTCTAAGTTTTACGAAGTGCAAAAACACCTGACCGTGAGCAACCACGTGTACTCACCGCTGGTGGTGGCCATGAACAAAGCCAAATTTGACAGCCTGCCTGCCAACTACCAAAAGATTGTGGTGGATGCCGCCCGTGAAGCGGCGACTTTCCAGCGCAACTTGAACGCACAAAACGCGGGCAAAGTGGTGGCCGATTTGAAGAAATCGGGCATGCAAGTGATTGAGAACGTGGACATGGCCCCGTTCCAGAAAATTGTCTCGGCCGAAATTGCCAAAACTTTTGGTGAGAAAAACGGTCCTGCGCTGCTCAAGGCCATCGAAGACACCAAGTGACGTTTTGAGTGAGTTCACGCCCCCTCCTCGGAGGGGGCTTTTTTTGATTGATCTATGAAAAAAATCAACGACCTCTGCTTCAAGCTGGACGAATTCACATTGGTCATCATGTTGTCTGCCATGGTGATCATGGTGTTTGGCAACGTGGTGCTGCGCTACGGCTTCAACGACGGCATCATCAGCTCGGAAGAGTTGTCGCGGTTTTTGTTCATTTGGATCACGTTTCTTGGTGCCATTGTCACCATGCGAGAAAACGGCCATTTGGGGCTGGACTCTATCGTGCGCAAGCTCAGCCTGCGTGGCAAAAAAATAGCATTCGCCATTTCAAATTTACTGATGCTCGGTTGCTGTGTGCTCATGTTTTATGGCACCTTGAAACAGCACGGCATCAACGCCACCACAGCCTCAGCGGTGACCGGCATCCCCATGAGCTGGGTCTATGGGGTGGGTTACATCACCAGCGTGTCGATGGGCCTGATGATCTTGGGCAAACTCGTCCATCTGGCCAAAGGCCAATTCAATGAAGGTGATTTGATCCAAGTGCAAGACTCCGAAGAAGTCGTGACTGCGCACACCCAGGAGTCCAGCAAATGACCGTACTCGTTTTTATCGTGTCGCTGTTGGCGGCCATGGCCTTGGGCATGCCCTTGGCGTTTTCGCTCATCGTGTCGGGCGTGGCCTTGATGCTGCATTTGGACAACTTTGACACCCAAATTGTTTCGCAAAACCTGATCAACGGCGCCGACAACTTCCCCTTGATGGCCGTGCCCTTCTTCATGTTGGCCGGCGAGTTGATGAACGCCGGCGGCATGAGTCGGCGCATTGTCAATTCGGCCATGGTGTGGGTGGGCCACTTTCGCGGGGGCCTGGGTTACGTGGCGGTCTTTGCGGCGATTGTCATGGCCAGTTTGTCGGGCTCGGCGGTGGCCGATACAGCGGCCTTGGCCGCGGTGCTGATGCCCATGATGCGCGATGCCGGTTACCGCATGGACCGCTCGGCGGGTTTGATTGCGGCGGGCGGCATCATTGCGCCGGTCATTCCCCCCTCCATTGGGTTCATCTTGTTCGGCGTGATCGGGGGGGTCTCTATCTCCAAGCTCTTCATGGCCGGTATTTTCCCGGGTCTCATGATGGGTTTTGCCCTGATCGTGACTTGGTGGATCGTGGCCCGCAAAGACAATGTGGTGGTGGCTGAAAAAGTGCCTTTCAAAAAGCGCATTTCTGTGACCATCAATGCCTTTTGGTCTTACTTGCTCGCCATCACCATCATCGGCGGCATGAAGATGGGCATCTTCACCCCCACCGAAGCGGCGGTGGTGGCCGTGGTGTATTCCTTGTTTGTCGGTCTTTTCATTTACCGTGAAATCAAGTTCAAAGACCTTTACAAAATCATCCTGGCAGCCGCTAAAACGTCTTCGGTGGTGATGTTCTTGGTAGCCGCCGCCTTGGTCTCTGCGTGGCTCATCACGATCGCCAATATTCCGGCTCAAATCGTCGAGATCTTGCGTCCCTTCATCGACAACAAGACTCTGCTGATGGTCATGTTGATGCTGCTGGTGATGGTGGTCGGCACCGCCTTGGACTTTGCCCCCACTGTGCTCATCTTGACCCCCGTGCTGATGCCCTTGGTGCGCGAGGCCGGCATTGACCCCGTTTACTTCGGCGTGCTCTTCATCATGAACAACGCCATTGGCTTGCTCACCCCGCCAGTAGGGACGGTGCTCAACGTGGTGTGTGGCGTGGGACGAATACCGATGCACGATGTGATTCGAGGCGTGATGCCTTTCCTGATTTCTCAGGTGGTGGTCATGGGTTCACTCATTGCCTTCCCGAGCTTGGTGATGGTGCCACTGAAATGGTTGCTGATGAAATGAACGTTTTAGATTCTTTCCAACTCACCGGGCGTCGCGCCCTGATCACCGGATCATCGGCCGGGATTGGCTTGGCCTTGGCCGAAGCCTTGGCCCAAGCGGGCGCCCATGTGGTGCTGAACGGGCGTACCGCCAGCAAAGTAGAAGCAGCGGCGCAGTCTCTGAAAACAAAGGGGTTTTCGGTCAGCACGTCGGTCTTTGATGTGACCGACGCCGATCGTGTGCGCGAGGCCGTGGACCAGATCGAGGCCGAGGGGCCGATCGATATTTTGGTGAACAACGCCGGCATGCAGATTCGCGGGCCTTTGCACGAATACGATGACCGCGATTGGCGCACCATCATGCAGACCAACCTGGACAGCGTGTATTTTGTCGGCCAGTCGGTGGCCAAAAAAATGATCCCCCGGGGTCGCGGCAAGATCATCAACATCTGCTCGGTCCAAAGCGAGTTGGGCCGTCCAGGCATCGCGCCCTACGCCGCCACCAAAGGCGCCGTAAAAATGCTGACCAAGGGCATGGCCATCGATTGGGGCCAATTTGGTCTGACCATCAATGGCATTGGTCCGGGCTATTTCAAAACAGAGTTGAACCAAAAATTGGTCGACGACCCGGCCTTCAGCAGTTGGTTGATCGGCCGCACTCCCAGTCGCCGTTGGGGCGATGTGCAAGACCTCGGCGGTGCCGCGGTTTTTCTGGCCTCCGATGCGTCACGCTTTGTGAATGGCCATATCCTTTACGTGGATGGCGGCGTCACGGCCACCCTCTAAGATTCAATCTTTTTTCAACCACCCGCTATGAAATCTGTTGTTTGCCACTCGGCCAAAGACCTGCGCATTGAAAACACCGAGTTGCCCGCCTTGGGCGAACACCAACTGCGCGTGAATGTCGCCTACGGAGGCATCTGCGGGTCTGACTTGCATTACTACCAACATGGGGGCTTTGGCACGGTGCGCATCAAGCAGCCCATCGCGCTGGGTCACGAGGTGTCTGGCGTGGTAGAAAGCTCGGGCGCTGCCGTGACCGGCATCGCAAAAGGCCAACGCATCGCCATTTCGCCATCTCGCCCTTGCGGGCAATGCCGCTTTTGCCAAGCGGGTCAACACAACCACTGCTTGAACATGCGGTTTTATGGCAGTGCCATGCCCTTCCCGCACATTCAAGGGGCCTTCAGTGAGCAGCTCATCATTGAAGGGTACCAAGCCCACCCGATTGCCGACCACCTGAGCTTGTCTGAAGCCGCACTGGCCGAGCCCCTTTCGGTTGGCTTGCACGCCATTCAGCGTGCCGGCAGTGTGTTGGGCAAACAGGTTTTGGTCACGGGTTGCGGCCCCATTGGCTCCTTGTTGATTGGCGCCTTGCGCCGCGCCGGAGCGGCGCGCATCGTGGCGGCGGACATCGCCGACTTGCCCCTGAAATGCGCCAAGGAGATGGGCGCAGACGAGACCATCAACCTCAAAACCCAAGCCGAAGCCTTAGACCGTTACAAGGTCGACAAAGGCCAGTTTGATGTGGTTTTTGAAGCCTCGGGCAGCGAAGCGGCTTTGCGTGTGGGCTTCGACACCATCGTCCCGCGCGGCGTGCTGATCACCGTCGGCATGGGCGGGGACATCAGCCTGCCCATGACCCAATTGGTGGCGAAAGAGATCGACATGCGCGGCACCTTCCGCTTTCATGCCGAATTTGCCACCGCGGTGCGCTTTTTGAACGAAGGTTTGGTCAACGGCAAACCGGTCATCACCGGCATCGTACCGATGGACCGCGCCCTCGAGGCGTTTGATTTGGCCGCTGACAAAAGCCAGTCGCTGAAAGTCCAAATCGCCTTTTCCAAGGCCTTGGCCTGAACCCCATTCCCCCCACATTGGAAAGACATCTCATGAAAAAAGTGGCCCTCGTCACCGGTGCCAGTTCGGGCATTGGTCAAGCCTGCGCTTTGGGTTTATTGAATGAAGGCTGGCAGGTGGTGCTGGTCGGTCGGCGCACCGAAGCATTGCAAGACACCGTGGCCAAAGCGGGTGCTCACGCGGCCAATGGGTTTGTGATGCCCGCCGATGTGTCTGACGAAGCGCAAGTCAAAGCCTTGTTCGACAAGGTGCGCCAACAGTTTGGCCGCCTTGATTTGTTGTTCAACAACGCCGGTATTTCTTTGGCCACCACCTTGCCTGGCGATGTGTCGGGTGAAGATTGGCGCCGCATGGTCGATGTCAATTTGAACGGCGCTTTTTATTGCCTGTCGCATGCCTTCAAGTTGATGCAAGAACAAAGCCCGCAGGGCGGCCGCATCATCAACAACGGCTCCATCTCGGCCCATGTGCCGCGTTACGGCTCGATTGCCTACACCGCCACCAAACACGCCATCTCGGGTCTGACCAAAGCGGCTTCATTGGATGGTCGCGCGTTCAGCATCGCAGTGGGACAAATCGACATCGGCAACGTGGCCTCGGACATGACCGAAAAAATGGCCAAGGGTGTGCCGCAAGCCGACGGCACCATTAAAGCCGAACCCCGCATGGACATGGGCTCGGTGGTGGAGACCTTCCTTACCATGTCGCGCTTGCCGTTGTCGGCCAATATTTTGTTTACCACCGTGATGGCCACCAACATGCCTTTTGTCGGTCGGGGATAAGTTTCGCCTATGCAGTTGATGGACATTGGCCTGATTGGCCTGGGGGTGATGGGAGAAAACTTGGCGCTCAATTTGGCGCGCCAAGGTTTTGCGGTCACTGGTTTTGATCTCGATGCGGGCAAACGCCACAGCTTCAGCCAACGCACACAGGGTCTGCAGGCCAAGGCGGCCCTCTCGCTGCAAGAATTGGTGAGCAGCCTGCAAAGCCCACGCCGGATTTGGTTGATGGTGCCGGCGGGCTCGGCGGTCGACAGCGTGCTGGCCGATCTGCGGCCGATGTTGAGCCCGGGTGATGTCGTGATGGATGGCGGCAACACTCTGTACCGAGACACCCAGCGCCGCATACTGACCCTGCAAGGGACCGGTATTTTGTTTGTGGGTGCGGGAGTGAGCGGCGGTGAAGAAGGCGCCTTGCGGGGACCTGCCCTCATGCCGGGGGGCGACGCGGCCGCATGGCCTTTGTTGAAACCCCTGTTGCAAGCGATTTCGGCCAAAGCCGACGATGGCCAACCCTGTTGCGAATGGATGGGGCCCGATGGATCGGGACATTTTGTCAAGATGGTGCACAACGGCATTGAATATGCCGACATGCAAACCATTTGCGAGGCCTACTGGCTGATGCATGAGTTGCTGGGCATGTCGCCTGCCGACATGAGTGCCGTCTTTCGTCGATGGAACCAAGGTGAGCTGAGCAGCTACCTGATGGGCATCACGGCTGACATTTTGGCGCACACCGACCCCGAGTCTGGCGATGCATTGGTGAATCTGATTTTGGACACTGCGGAGCAAAAAGGCACTGGCAAATGGGCCAGCCAAGTGGCGCTGGACTTGGGCGTCACCGCCCCCACCATCGCCAATGCCGTTTTTGCCCGGACCATCAGCGCCTTGCACCGCGAGCGGGCCAAGGCCTCTCAGGTGTTGCGGGGACCGGCGGTGGTGAACACCGACAACCCGTCGGCGGTGCTCGACAAAATTCAACAAGCCCTGCTGGCCGCCAAGATCTGCGCTTATGCGCAAGGTTTTAGTCTGCTCAATGCCGCTGACAAAGAGCATCAATGGCAGTTGCCCATGGGCACGGTGGCGGCGGTTTGGCGTGCGGGCTGCATCATCCGAGCGCGCTTGCTGGAGGACATTCGCTTTGCCCACGAGCGAACGCCTGAGCTGGAAAACCTGCTGATGGACCCGCATTTCTCAGCCGTCATGGCGCGATGCCAGCAAGCTTTGCGCGATGTCGTGGCCATGGGGGCGATGCAAGGCGTGGCCATTCCCTCGTTCATGAGCGCACTGAGCTATTACGATGCGTACCGCTCAGCCCGCTTACCGGCCAACTTGCTGCAAGCGCAACGCGATTATTTTGGCGCGCACCAGTACCAACGCATCGACCGACCCGGCAAGTTTCACACCCAATGGGCCACTTGATGTCAGCGGCTCACCCGCACCACCGCATCGGCACGCTTGTGCAGATCGGGCAACAACTCCAGCCCTAAGCCCGGCTTGCCGTTGAGGCTGATCATGCCTTGCTTGACCTGGGGCAATTCGGTCACGAGTTCTTTGTACCAACCGTTGTAGAAGGCGCGCACGCTTTCTTGAATCAGCGCGTTGGGGGCATGCAGCGACAAATGCGTGGAGGCCGCCCACACCACGGGTCCGGTGCAATCGTGCGGCGCCACGGGCAGTTGCCACGCATCGGCCATGGCCGCAATTTTTCGGGCTTCGGTGAGACCGCCGCACCAACTCAAATCCAGCATGGCCACGCCGGCCACTCCGGTTTGCAAGTAGTCCTTGAATCCCCATTTGTAGCTCAGCGTTTCGCTGGCGCAAATCAAGGCTTTGCAATCCACCGCATATTGCTTGAGCAAATCAAGGCTGTCCATGCGAATGGCGTCTTCGTGCCAGAAGGTGTCGAACTCTTGCAGCGCACGCGAAATCTTTTGTGCCATGGGCAAACGCCACAGGCTGTGGAACTCGACCATGATGTCCATCTTGTCGCCGACGGCCTTGCGGATTTTGCGAAACGGCTCGAGCGCCGTGTTCAGGTCTTCTGGGCTGATGTATTGCCCGTGCGATTTTTCGGCGGCCACATCAAAGGGCCAAATCTTCATGCCGGTGATGCCTTCGCTCAATAAGGACTCTGCCAGTTCATCCGCGCGGTGCAAAAACCCTTGCAGGTCTTCGTAGGGGCCAGCGTTGCGCCCTAAACCCCAATTGCTGCTGGTTTGGTTCACGTTGCTGCGAATGTATTGGTAGCCGGCGCAGGTGTTGTAAATGCGGATTTCATCGCGGCTCTTGCCGCCCAGCGCGGTGTACACCGGCATGCCCGCGGCTTTGCCAAAAATATCCCACAAGGCGATGTCCACCGCCGAATTGCCACGGGTCTCGACGCCAGAGCCTCGCCAGCCCAAATAACCGGTGATGTCGCGGATGCGGGATTCGATGGCCAAAGGGTCTTGCCCGACCAGTTTGGGGGCCACCCATTCGTGCAAATAAGCCTCAACGGCTTGCGCTCCCATGAAGGTTTCACCCAAGCCCGTCAAGCCTTCGTCGGTGTGCAATCGCACCCAGATGATGTTGGGGAATTCGCCTAATCGGATGGTTTCAAGTTGAGTGATTTTCATGAGGACTCAATTTTTGACGTTAAAAAAGCCCCACAGCGAGGTGCTGTGGGGCTGTTGCCGGGGCATCAACCGCCGCGGGCCTTTTTGAGTTCGTCTTGAACGACCTTGATGGCATCAGGACCAATCGAGTCCTTGTGCTTGTCGTACACCGATGCCACTTTGGCACGGATACGGTTTTGCTCTGCTGCAGTCAACTCGTTGACTTGCATGCCCTTGGTTTTCAGACTGGCCAACGATTTTTCGTTCAGCGCGCGATTGGCCGCACGCTGCACTTTTTGGCCTTCCATGGCTGCCTCACGCAAGACGGCTTGCTCTTGTGGGTTCAGCTGGTCCCAGAGTCTTTTGCTGTACAAGACCAAGAAGGGGGTGTAGGCGTGACGGGTCACGCTCAGGTACTTTTGCACTTCGTTGAACTTAGAAGTTTCGATCGTGACAAAAGGATTTTCTTGGCCATCGATGGTCTTGGTTTCCAAAGCCGTGAACACTTCGCCAAACGCCATGGGCACCGCGTTGGTTCCCAAAGTTTTGAAGGTGTCCAAGAAGATGTTGTTCTGCATCACGCGAACTTTCACGCCATCAAAGTCTTCCAATTTGGTGACCGGACGCTTGCTGTTGGTGAGGTTGCGGAAACCATTTTCCCAATAGGCCAAGTTCACCAAGCCAGCGGCTTCGAGCTTGGCATTGAAGTATTTGCCTGCTGCACCGTCCAGCACTGCATCGGCTTCTTTTTCATTGGCAAACAAGAAGGGCAAGTCGAACACACCCAGCTCTTTGATGATGCCCACCAGTGGCGAGCTGGAGGTGCAGACCATTTCTTGTGTGCCCGCACGCAAAGCCTGTGTGGCGGGCAGGTCGCCACCTGCTGAGCCACCCCAGAAGGCGGTGATCTTCATTTTTCCGCCGGTTTTGGCAGCCAGCACTTCCTGCATTTTCTTGACCCCCAAACCGACCGGGTGGTCTTCGTTCACCCCGTTGGTGAACTTGATATTGCGGTCTGCAAACTGGGCCATGGCGCTGGAGGCCACCAAGAAGGTGCCCGCGATCAGGGTCACCAAATTTCTGCGTTTCATCATGACTGTCTCCTTTAGATAAGCACGGGGGGTTAAAAAATCAACTCAACATCCACTTCATCGGCATGATGACGATGGACGGGAATGCCACTAACAAAGCCAACACAGCCAATTGCGCCCATAAGAACGGCAGAACGCCCTTGAAAGCCGTGTCCATATTGATCTTGGCAACGCCACAGACCACATTGAGTACCGTACCAACAGGCGGGGTAATCAATCCGATGGCGTTGTTCATAATGAACAGCACGCCGAAATAAACCGGGTCAATGCCCGCCTTGATGACCAGAGGCATGAGCACGGGCGTGAGAATCAGCACCGTGGGCGTGAAGTCAAGTGCCGTGCCCACCACCACCACCAAGAGCATCAAGACCACCATCAATAAGGTCTTGTTGCCCATCAAGGGCTCCATCATGCGAGCCACCTCGGCAGGGATATTGGCCACGGTGATCAACCATGCGCTGACCATCGCTGCCGCCACCAAAAACATGATCACCGCCGTGGTTTTACCGGCCGTCAGAATCAGGCTGTACAACTTAGACCATTCCAATTCGCGGTACACAAAGGCCCCGACGACAAAGCTGTACACCGCCGCCACCACCGCCGCTTCAGTGGGTGTGAATACACCAAACTTCATGCCGCCAATGATGAAGATGGGCAAGCCTAAGGCCAAGATGCCCTCGCGGGTGGCTTTGAGTCTTTCTGACAAGTTCATGCGGGGCGCGGGTTGCACGTTTTCTCGTTTGGCCACCCACCACCAAGTGAGGCCAATGGCCAGGCCCATCAACAAACCCGGAACAATGCCGGCCAAAAACAATTTGGTGATGGACACGTTGGCCGCCACACCAAAGATGATGAAACCAATCGAAGGCGGAATGACCGGGGCAATGATGCCGCCCGAAGCGATCAGCCCGGCAGAGCGGCCCACGTTGTAGCCCGCCCGCTTCATCATGGGAATCAGCAAAGCGGCCAGTGCCGCGGTATCGGCCACCGCAGAACCCGACAGCGACGCCATGATGACCGCAGCCAAAACGGCCACGTAGCCGAGTCCACCGCGGAAGTGACCGATCCACGCCATGGCCAAATTCACAATGCGGCGACTCAAACCCCCGGCATTCATGAACTCACCCGCCAACAAGAAGAAGGGCACGGCCAACAGGGGGAAGTTGTCGGCGCCATCGACAAAACGTTGCGCCAAGATTTGACTGTCAAAGGCATTGATCATGCCGTTGCTGGCCATGTAGGCCATCAGGCACAGGCCGCAAACCAACAAGGAATAGGCAATGGGCATGCCCAGCGCCATCGCTCCCAACAAACTGAAAACAAAAATGGCGATGGTCATGCGCGGCTCCTGCCTTCGGGTGTCACCTCATTCAACACCACTGTGTCTTCGGACTCCACCACCATCACCAAGTCATCTTCTTTCAGTTGACCGGTAAACAACAAAAACAATTGGTTCACGTTCATCACCGCCATCACACTCGCGGTGATGTAGCCAATGCCGTAAATCCAAATCATGGAGATCCCCACCACGGGCGAAATATTGGTCACTTGCAATTCATGCATTTGCCAGGTGCCCCAAAAGAACAAGGCGTTGCAGCCCAACATCAAGACCTCGCTTAAGAAAAAGCAGATTTTTTTTCCACCCAAAGACAAATGCTGCACCAGCGTATCGACCCCCAAGTGGCCTTTTTCTCGCATGGCCACCATGGCGCCGATATAGGTCAACCAGATAAAGCAATAGCGCGACATTTCATCGGAAATGGAAATGCCTGAGTTGAAGCCGTAACGCAACACCACATTGCCAAACACCATGATGACCATGGCCACCAAGCAGAGCACCACCAGAAACTCAAGCAGCTTAAAAAACAGATCAATGACTTGTCGCATCCTCACTCACTTTCATTTTTCGTCTCAGATGGGTTGGCGCTCCGGCCACCCGTGGCAACTTTCGGCGCGAGGACAAAACTTTTTCAATGTCATCGTTGGCCCCATTGATCAACACCATCAAGGCACGTTCTGCCTTGGCAGGGGAATGGGCAATCACGGCATCGAGCACGGCCCTGTGCATGGGCAACGAACTGCGCGGTCCGTCTTTGATGCGGGTGGACAACTCAAAACTGGTGCGCAACAAAGCGGCAAGCGCTTTGCCCATCTGAACCAGCATGCGGTTGTGCGAGGCTTGCAGCAAACCTTGGTGAAAGCGCAAGTCATGCACCACGTAATCACCGCCATGCTCAATCGCGTTTTTCATGCCCAAGAAAGCATCTTCCAAGATGGCGATGTCGGCCTCGGTGGCTTTTTCAGCCGCCATGCGAACCGCTGCAGGCTCGACCACCAAGCGCAACTCTTGCAAGTCCCGTAAAAATTCAGGCGTCAGTCCCACGTGCGCCTGCCAGCGGATGACATCGGGGTCAAACCAGTTCCATTGTTCTTCATGCAGGACTCGGGTGCCCAACTTGGGGCCCGTGACCAACAAACCTTTGGCGATCAATGACTTGATGGCTTCACGCACCACCGTCCGACTCACACCCAATGCGTCACACAGCTGCGGCTCGGGCGGCAGCGTGGCGCCCGCCATGTAACGCCCGGACAGGATGGACTGACCGAGGTTTTCGAGCGTGTGAGCGAGGATGTTTTGAACCATGGGTGAGTACGTTTAGGCTAATCATATGATGAATGAACGCTCAGAAAACCCTGCGGAAAACCCTGCCTTTGTCGGCTTCGCGTCAAGGGTTTCCACCGATGTCACAAGGTTTACAAGTGGATCGAAAATTGTCAATCATCATACGAATAAGCGCCACAAAAAATCCCCGAACACCCCCTCAACCTGGTCTTTCCTACCCTGCCCATGTCCTCAAACTCCCGCAAAAAACCCGAAGAACTCCGCAGCCAGCAATGGTTTGGCCGACAAGACCGCGATGGCTTCGCCTATCGCAGCTGGGTCAAAGGCAAAGGCGTGCCACATGACCAGTTTGACGGCCGACCCGTGATTGGCATTTGCAACACCTTCAGCGAACTCACACCCTGTAATTCCCACTTCAGAACCTTGGCTGAGCAGGTGAAGATTGGGGTTTACGAAGCGGGCGGATTTCCGCTTGAGTTTCCCGTGATGTCTTTGGGTGAAACCCTGTTGCGCCCCACCGCCATGCTGTACCGCAACTTGGCCAGCATGGATGTGGAAGAAAGCATTCGCGGCAACCCCATTGATGGCGTGGTGTTGCTCATGGGCTGCGACAAAACAACCCCCAGTTTGTTGATGGGCGCGTCGAGTGTGGGCTTGCCAACGATTGGCGTCTCCGGTGGCCCCATGCTGAACGGCAAATGGCGCGGCCAAGAACTGGGCTCAGGCACTGGCGTGTGGAGCATGAGCGAACAGGTGCGCGCTGGCACCTTGAAGTTGCAAGACTTTTTTGAGGCCGAGAGTTGCATGCACCGCAGCCACGGCCATTGCATGACCATGGGCACCGCCAGCACCATGGCCAGCATGGTCGAGGCACTGGGCATTGGACTGCCCGGAAATGCCACCTACCCCGCGGTGGACGGCCGTCGCAATGTGCTGGCGCGCGAGGCGGGTCGGCGCATTGTGGAGATGGTGCACACCGACCAAACCATCAGCAAGGTGCTGACACGCGAGGCCTTTGAAAACGCCATTCGCACCTTGGCCGCCATAGGCGGTTCGACCAATGCCGTGATCCATTTGATCGCGATTGCAGGCCGCTTGGGCTTGAAACTCACCGTGGACGATTTCGAGCGCTTGGGCAGCGAACTGCCGTGTTTGCTCAATTTACAACCCTCTGGCGACCACCTGATGGAAGACTTTTGTTACGCCGGCGGACTGCCCGTGGTGATGAAAGAGATTGCGCATTTGCTGCACACCCATATTGTCACCGTGAGCGGAAAAACCGTCAGCGAAAACATCGCCAACGCCGTCAACTACGACCCCCGCGTGATCAAGAAATTTGATGCGCCGTTCAAGGAAAAAGCCGGCATCGCCATCTTGCGTGGCAATTTGGCGCCACGCGGTGCCGTCATCAAACCCAGTGCCGCCACCCCTGCCTTGATGGTGCACACCGGCCGCGCCGTGGTGTTTGAAGACAGCCACGACTTCCACAACCGCATTGACGACGAGAATTTGGATGTCGATGAGCACTGCATCTTGGTGCTGAAAAATTGCGGCCCCAAAGGCTATCCCGGCATGGCCGAGGTGGGCAACATGCCCTTGCCGCCCAAAGTCTTGCGCAAAGGCATCACAGACATGGTGCGCATCAGCGATGCGCGCATGAGCGGCACTGCCTACGGCACGGTGGTGCTGCACACCGCCCCCGAGGCGGCCGCTGGAGGACCGCTGGCGGTGGTGAAAAACGGCGATCTGATTGAACTCAATGTGCCTGAGCGCAAATTGCAATTGCTCATCAGTGACGAAGAATTGGCCCAACGCATGGCGCTTTGGGAAAAGCCTGCCCCGGCCATGAACTCGGGCTACTGGAAGCTGTACATCGACCACGTGCTGCAAGCCGACGAAGGGGCCGACATGGACTTTTTGGTCGGCCAACGCGGTGCTGCCGTGCCCAAAGACAACCACTGATTCAAGGAAAAAAGATGCGTGTTTTGATCACCGGAGGTGCCGGATTTTTGGGCGCACGACTGGCCCGAGAAATCCTCAAGCGAGGTCAATTGAATGGCCAGCCGATTCACGAACTGGTCATTGCAGACCTTTTTCCGGCACCCGCCGACTTGTTGGCCGATGCCCGCGTGAAAGGCCATGCCGGGCCCATGCTGGAGCAAGGCGACTTGTTCAAGAGCGGCTTTGATGGGGTGTTCCATTTGGCCTCGGCCGTGTCTGGCGAGTGCGAGCTCGACTTTGATTTGGGGCTGCGCTCCAACCTCGACAGCAGCCGTTTGCTGTTGGACAGCCTCCGCGCTTCGGGCCAAGTGTCGCGCTTGGTGTTTGCCAGTTCGGTGGCGGTGTTTGGGCCCGATGCGGCCAACCCCATGCCCCCTCAAGTGGCCGACACCACTTTGCCGACGCCACAAACGTCATATGGCACCCACAAACTGATGATCGAGCACATGGTGGCCGACTACACCCGCAAGGGCTATATCGATGGTCGTGCGGCGCGCTTGATGACTGTGACCGTACGCCCTGGCAAGCCGAATGGCGCGGCTTCGTCGTTTTTCAGCGGCATCATCCGCGAACCCTTGGCGGGCACCGCCACCACCTGCCCCGTGGACGCCAATGTGTCGCACCCCGTTTCATCGCCGGGCAACACCGTGCAGGGGTTGATCACCGTTTTTGAAGCCAGCCGCGAAGCCTTGGGTGGCCGCATGGCGCTGAACTTGCCGGGCCTGAATGTGAAGGTCAGTGAGATGTTGGCCGCGCTCGAAAAAGTGGCGGGGCCGGCCGTCCGAGCCCGTGTCACGTTTGTCAAAGACGAGCGCATTGCGGGCATCGTCGACAACTGGGCCAAAGGCTGCACCTTTGCGCGCGCACAGGCCTTGGGCCTGCGGGCGGATGCCAGTTTTGAAGGCATCATTGAACAATACATCGAGGACTGTAAAACCCGTCCAGGCTATCCAGCTGAAGCCTTGAATGGCTTGAAGTGAAGTGCACCCTGGGTCGTCACGCGAAGGCCTCATTGACGGCCTTTTTATGCTCGAAACCGAGGTGCAGCTGGCGACCTTGGTGACACCCTTAAAAATGCGTGCTGATCGCCCCACTGATGCGCCCATCGTCCTCCATGAGCGCCATCCAGCGCCACTTGTCGAAGGTGGTGCAAGGGTGAGAGATGCCCAATGCCACGCGATCTCCCACTTGGGGCCATGGCTCCTCGGCGTCAAACACCATGTGGGCGTGTTGGTCGCTCAAGGCTTTGATTTGCCAGTGGCTGGGGCAGGCCTGCATGGCCTCGGCTGTGCGTTGCCCACGCGCCGCCCAGCGCACAGGCAGCGGCAAGCACTGGTCAAACGAGAGGTCACGGCGCCCCGCGCTCAAAATGGCCAAGCCGGGCTCGGGCACCGACTGCACCAGCGCCCAAACCTCCAGTCCAGGCTGCAGCGACTCGCTCAAACCCTCACGCGCCTCCACCAACTTGAGGTAGCGGGCGTAATTCCAGTGGTCGTGCGTGACATAACAGCCCGAACGCAAAACGCCTTGAACCGGGCGGTCCTTGACCTGCAGCTTGAGCATGGGGATCACCAGATCGAACACCGCCGACCCGCCAGCCGACAGCAACACCTCGTCATTGCCCCAGAGCTTTTGCGCATCGATCTGCTGCACCAGCGTCTGCACACTGCGCACCAAAGCCGTGATGGCCTCGGTGTCGTGCGCGCTGTCGCAGCGGCCCAAACCGCCTTCGTAGCATTCCACCCCACCCAGACGCACATGGGGCGAGGCGGCGATGGCTTGCGCCAAAGTCAGCGCCTGTGGCAGGCTTCGACAGCCCGTGCGGTAGCCGGCAATGCCCCACTCCAACAGCACATCCCAGCAACGGGCGTTTTGCCGACGAACGCCCCATTGGCTCAGCGCCTCCAACTGCGCCAGCGAATCGACGAGAAACCAGACGCGAGCACGAGGGTGTTGCTGCAACAACGCGTCCAAGCCATCGAGATCGGCGTCGCTCACCAGTTGATTGGCAATGATGGCGCGCTGAACGCCAGCCGACAATCCCACGCGCAATTGGTGCACATTGGCAAAAGTCATGCCCCATGCCCCCGCCTGCAATTGCAAGCGAAACAACTCGGGCGACATGGTGGTCTTGCCATGCGGGGCCAGCGCCACCTCTTTGCGCTGCACAAAGTTTTGCATCCAGTTCAGGTTGTGCATGAGCGCTGGCCGACGCAACACCGCCACGGGGTAAGTCAAGGTATCGTCCAGCAAATTCCAGCCACGTTCACCCAATTGCGAAACCGCGCAGGGCGCAGCATTCAGGGGAAAGCCTTTGCAACGCCCATCCAGTACAAAATCGTCTGCCATGTTTCTGAACTCCAATCTTTGCGCATTTATTCTGATGGCGATTCTCCCATCCGAATGGCATCTTGAACCCTTGTTGACCCCATGACCCGAGCTGCTTCAACCTTCGACATCGTGGCACTGGGCGAAGCCATGGTCGAGTTCAACCAAAGCCCATCGCCCCATCCCGAATCGCCCCCGCTTTACTTGCAAGGCTTTGGTGGCGACACCAGCAACGCCGCCATTGCCGCAGCGCGTGCGGGCGCGCGTGTGGCCTACTTGACCCGCTTGGGCACCGACCGCTGGGGCGACAGCCTGATGGCGCTGTGGCAGCGCGAGCGCGTCGATACTTCGCCCGTGCTGCGCGATGCGCAAGCACCGACCGGCATTTATTTCGTGAGCCACGATGCGCAGGGACACCACTTTAGTTATGCACGGGCGGGCTCGGCCGCCAGCCGCATGCAGCCCCACGATTTGTCGGCGTGGCGCGAACCCATCGCCCAGAGCCAATGGCTGCACCTGTCGGGCATCTCGCTGGCCATCTCCGCCTCGGCTTGCGACACGGCTTTTGCCGCCATGCAACACGCACGCACGGTCGGTACACAAGTCGCGCTGGACTCTAACTTGCGCTTGTCGCTCTGGCCGCTGCCACGGGCGCAAGCGTGTATCCGCCAAGCGGTGGGTTTGTGCGATTTGTTTTTACCCAGCCTAGAAGACATGACCGCACTCACCGGCTTGAGCCAAGCGCAAGACATCGTGCAATGGAGCCACGCGCAGGGCGTCCAACAGGTCGTGCTGAAACTGGGTGCGGACGGCGCGCTGGTGAGCGATGGCCAGACACAGCAGCGGGTACCAGGCCATTCGGTACAAGCACTGGATGCCACCGGCGCTGGCGACTGTTTTGCCGGCAACCTGCTGGCACGGCGGGTCGCGGGTGACTCTTTGTGGGATGCCGTCCGCTATGCCAATGCGGCGGCGGCTTTGTCGGTGCAAGGCATTGGCGCCGTCGCGCCCATGCCCCGACAAGACGAGGTGCAGCGTCTCTTGATGAAAGCACCGACCGCATGAGCGCCTTGATTGCCATCGACTGGGGCACCACCTCGCTGCGGGGGGCACAACTGGACGCTTCGGGCCGGGTGCTGGCATCGCGCTCGTCGGCACAGGGCATCTTGTCGGTGCCGACCGGCCAATTTGAAGCCGTCTTCCAAGCCCACTTTGGCGATTGGATGGCGGAGCCCAACGCTTGGTGTCTGATCTCTGGCATGGCGGGCAGCCGCCAAGGCTGGCAAGAAGCGCCCTACTGCCCCTGCCCTGCAGACTTCAACACACTGAGCCAACACCTGTTGTGGTTGCAAGCCGATCGCATCGCCTTGGTGCCGGGCTTGTGTTGTTCAGGACAAGACGCCTTGCAAACGCCCGATGTGATGCGCGGCGAAGAGGTGCAAATATTTGGCGCTTTGCACTTGGCAGCTTGCCAGAGCGCCACGCTGGTCCTGCCCGGCACGCACAGCAAATGGGTCCAGGTGCAAAGCGGCCGCGTGACGCATTTTCAGACCTTCATGACCGGCGAGGTTTTTGCCCTGCTCAGCCAACATTCGATCTTGGGCAAAACCATCGATCTCAATGGTGCTTTCGAAGAAGCCGCCTTTTTGCAAGGTGTGGACCAAAGCCAGACGGAGGGCAGTGTGCTGCACCGATGTTTTGCTGTGCGCACCTTGGGCCTGTTTGAGCGCCTGAGCCCAGCGGCTTTGGCGAGTTATTTGTCAGGCTTGCTGATTGGGGAAGAATTGCGCTGCCAGACGGCGCTCTCCCCCCAGCAGCCTGTGATTTTGATCGGCAACCCCGCGCTCACCCTGCGCTACACCCTGGCCCTGAAGCACCTGGGTATGGCATGCCAAAGTTTCGGCGATGAAGCCACTTGGGCGGGTCTGCATGCATTGGCCAAGCACTTGACGAAACCACGATGACCCCTGCCCTTCACTCAAACCACCCCCAAAAGGCCTTCGCCGAGGCCATGGCCCAACTCCCCTTGATCGCGATATTGCGAGGGCTCACGCCTGCCGAGGCACCGGCCATCGGTGAGGCCTTGGTGAGCAGTGGATTTGTGCTCATCGAAGTCCCGTTGAACTCGCCTCAACCCTTGGACAGCATTGCGCAATTGGTGGCGCAGTTTCCGCATGCCTTGGTGGGTGCCGGCACCGTGCTGCAGGTGCAACAAGTCAAAGAGGTGCACGCCGCGGGCGGTCGTCTGGTGGTGTCGCCCAACTTCAACCCCAGTGTGGTCGCCGCCGCCTTGGCATTGGGGATGGTGGTGTTGCCCGGTGTGGCCACGCCCACCGAAGCCTTCGCCGCACTCGATGCGGGAGCACATGGGCTAAAGCTTTTCCCGGCCGAGATGATCTCTCCGGCCACCGTCAAAGCCTTGCGTGCGGTGTTGCCCCAAGAGACCGCCTTGATGCCGGTGGGCGGCATCACGCCCGACACCTTGGCGGCCTACCGGGCGGCCGGCGCTGCGGGTTTTGGCCTCGGCTCAGCGTTGTACGCCCCCGGTCGCAGTGCCGATCAGGTGCTTGCATCGGCACAAAAATTTGTGCACGCATTCCGCGCTTGAGCCGCGCCTTTATTCGGTCCTTTCCCCCAAACGACCGTTTCGGAAATCGGTCATGGCTTGAATAATTTCGTCTTTGGTGTTCATCACAAAAGGGCCGTACTGCACGATGGGTTCATGCAGCGGCTTGCCCGCCACCAAAATCCATTTGGCATCGGCTGCCGCCTCGACCACCAAGCCATCGGATTGCGGCGTATTGGCCAAAATGGCCATGCGTTGCAGCGGCACGGTTTGGCCCGCCACCGTCACCTCACCGCGGTAGACATACAGAAAGGCGTTGTGTCCTTCGGGTATCTGTTGTTCAAAGCGGGTGCCGTGGGGCATGTGCACATCCAGATAAACAGGCTCGGTGATGGACCGGGTGACGGCGCCAGAGATGCCGTGGCTGCTGCCGGCGATCACCGTCACCGCCACGCCCTCGGGCGTGGTGAATTGCGGCAACTGGCCGTTTTGAAAATCGCGGTACCACGGCGCTTGCATCTTTTCTGAACTGTGCAAGTTGAGCCACAGCTGAAACCCCTCCATCGCCCCATGGTCTTGCTGCGGAATTTCAGAATGGATGACACCCCGACCGGCCGTCATCCACTGCACCCCGCCGTTTTGCAACAGCCCCTCGTTGCCTGCGCTGTCGCGGTGCAACATGCGGCCCGCAATCATGTAGGTCACCGTTTCAAAACCCCGGTGCGGATGGTCAGGAAAACCGGCAATGTAGTCATCGGGCTGGTCACTGCCAAAGGCATCGAGCATCAAAAAAGGATCGAGTCGGTGCTGCAGGTCTTGCGTCAGCACCCGGATGAGTTTGACCCCCGCACCATCCGAGGTGGCTTGGCCTTTGACCAAGCGCTCAACAGAACGCGGGCGACTGACGGGGGAAATCACGGGGGAAGGTGAGTTCGAAGATGAAGAGGAAGTGGAAGAGGCAGTCACAGCGGTTGGGGCAGAGTGGGACATCAGAAAGCTCCAAGAGAAAAGACCAGATCAGTCAAGCAAAGCCAGATTAAGCCAGCTTCAATGATCGCAAATTTTGGTGTGCTTCACCTTGCCAATCGGCCGGCAATTGGTGCTTGGCCTGCTGGTAGTGGTGCGTGTACACGGCCAGATAGGCCTCGAGTGTCTGCGCGGCGAGGGATTCACCCGCCAGATCCAAACACAGTGAGGCGACTTCACTGGTGCAAAAGTGGTCGTCGCGTCGCGAGCGTCGCAATTGGTAACGCGACACGTGCTCAGGGTTCAGGCTGAGCACGGGCAAGGCATTCAAATAGGGGCTTTTGCGAAACATTTTTCGGGCTTCGGGCCAAGTGGCGTCTAACAAGATAAACAAAGGGCGCCGCCCTGCAACAGGCGCTTGAACATCTTGCACCACGCGCTCTGACGCAACAAATTCCCCCGGAAAGACCACATAAGCCTGCCACTGCGGATCGGCCAAAAGTTGCAGCAATTGGGGATCCACCTCGGTGCGTGCCCAAGAAAAAGCAAAGGTGTCGGCCACCACATCGGCGATCAACCAGCCGGTGTTGCTGGGTTTCAAGGGTTCAATATCGGCCATGAGCAAACACATGCCGGCCAATGTGGGCACTTCCGGCCGGACAGCACACAGGCAGTGGCTGGGCACCAAACGACAGCCGGGGCAGCGCTCGCCCTTGATGCCCCCGCGCGCCAAAAAGGGTTTGGCACTGCGGGCCAACCTTTCGCTGCGCAAGCGGGACACCGCATGCGGCGGTCGCTGAGGGGTCGTCATCAGGCCTTGCACGGGCAGGCCCGGCCAGTGGTGGTGGGAAAGCAATGGAGAAGACCACCGAAGAACTCAGAAATGCGCATGGTTTTCTCTGAACGGGCCGACTGTGGTGCGAAGAAGATAAGGGAATGAAAAGAACAGAGGCGCAGTGGAGAAGGCGGCTCTGTGCGGATTGAACAGCTTGGTGTGGATGGAACAGCCTGGTGTGGCTTTAATGGTAAGGGATGCGGGTCGCCAATTTGACCGTCATGGCTTTTGATTTGCTTGCACAATCGGCGGCATGAGACTCTTACACACCATGCTGCGCGTTGGCCACCTTCAACGGTCGATTGATTTTTACACCCAGGTCTTGGGCATGACGCTGTTGCGCACCTCTGAAAACCCCGAATACAAATATTCGCTGGCCTTTTTGGGCTACGGCCGCAACCCTGAACACGCCGAACTCGAGCTGACTTGGAACTGGGGTGTGGAGCAATACGAGATGGGCACCGCCTACGGGCACATTGCCATTGGGGTGGCCGATGTGTATTCAGCCTGCGAAAAAATCAAGGCCAACGGCGGCAACGTCACTCGCGAGCCCGGGCCTGTCAAAGGCGGCACCACCGTGATCGCCTTTGTGACCGACCCCGATGGCTACAAGATCGAGCTGATCCAAAGGGCTGAATAGGGCAAGCTTTGAGCATTCTGCTCAGGCTGCCCTGACTGCCCTGCTTCACTACCCGCATCCACCGCCCGCTATCACCGACCGTTTTACCGCTGAAATTCAGCGTGGCAGTTGGCTGGCTTCTCGGGCCAAAGCTTCAATGCGTGCCCAATCGCCCTGGGCCAAGGCCTCTGCAGGCACCAACCACGAGCCGCCCACACACGCCACATTGGGCAAACTCAACAAGTCATTGGCGTTTTGTGGGGTGACACCCCCGGTCGGGCAAAACTTCACGTCAAAAAATGGACCGCTCCAGGCTTTCAGCATTTGCGGGCCTCCGGCTTGCATGGCCGGGAAAAACTTGAGCTCGGTGTAGCCGTCTTCTTGCGCCATCATGATTTCACTGCCCGTGGCCACGCCCGGCAGCAAAGACAAACCATGGTCGCGGCAAGCTTTTCCCACCGTGGCCGTGTAGCCCGGGCTCACTGCAAAACGGGCCCCCGCCTTGGCTGCCGCAGCGGCATCGGCCGGGCTGCGCACCGTGCCTGCCCCCACCACGGCATCGGGCACTTCTTTGGCAATGGCTTCCATGCACGCCAGCGCTTGCGGTGTGCGTAAAGTGACTTCCAGCATGCGAATACCGCCCGCCACCAAGGCGCGGGCCATGGGCACGGCGTGCGCAACATCGTGCAAAACAATCACGGGAATGACGGGAGCGTCTTGCATGACTTGCAAGGCGGTCAAGGGACCCTTCAAATTCACAGCCATGTGCAGGCTCCTTCTTCGGCTTTGAGCGCATTGCGGCGCAGGTTGGCAAACAGTTCACGGCCCATGCCGACACCGTTCGCCGCTGACAATTCAGTGGGCATGGTGTCCGGGGTGCGGGCGGCCCATTCCGACTCGCTGACCAGAGCTTGCAGCTTGCCAGCGATGCCATCCAAGCGAATCACATCGCCATCGCGCACTTTGGCGAGGGGTCCGCCCGCCGCGGCTTCGGGCGACACATGAATGGCCGCCGGAACTTTGCCAGAGGCCCCGCTCATGCGGCCATCGGTGACCAGCGCCACTTTGTAACCCTTGCCCTGCAACACCGCCATCGGGGGGGTGAGTTTGTGCAGCTCGGGCATGCCATTGGCTTGCGGGCCTTGCCAGCGCACCACACACACCACATCGCGGTCTAACTCGCCGGCTTTGAAAGCCGCATGCAATTCGTCTTGCGAGGCGAACACGCGGGCAGGCGCTTCGATGACATGCAGGGCTTCCGGCACCGCAGAAATCTTGATCACGCTGCGGCCCAAATTGCCCTGCAACAACTTCAAACCGCCCGTTGCGCTGAAGGGCTTGTTGGCCGGCCGCACCACGCTCTCGTCTTTGCTGGCCCCCACATCGTGCCAAACCAGCTGCCCTTGTTGCAGCGCGGGGATGCATGTGAATTCACGCAGCCCCCCGGGGCGGACGGTGCGCACATCGGGGTGCATCAAGCCGGCGTCGAGCAACTCTCGAATCACATGCCCAGGGCCGCCTGCGGCTTGAAATTGGTTCACATCGGCACTGCCATTCGGATAAACGCGGGTGAGCAAAGGCACCACCTCTGACAGCGCAGAAAAGTCATCCCAATCGATCACAATGCCGGCCGCTTTGGCCACGGCCACCCAATGGATCAAATGATTGGTAGAGCCGCCCGTGGCCAGCAAGGCCACCATGGCATTGACAATGCAACGCTCGTCCACGATGTGACCAATGGGGGTGAAGTTTTTGTCTTTCACCAAAGCCAGCACGGTGCGGGCAGCCTCTCGTGTCAAGTCTTGGCGCACGCCCTCTCCGGGATTGATAAAGGCCGTCCCGGGCACATGCAAACCCATGGCTTCGAGCAACATTTGGTTGCTGTTTGCGGTGCCATAAAAAGTGCAGGTGCCTTCGCCGTGATAGGCCTTGGATTCGGCTTCGAGCAGCTCGGGACGCCCCACCTGGCCCAAAGCCGCTTGTTCGCGCACTTTGGATTTTTCGCTGTTGGAGAGGCCACTGGTCATGGGACCCGCAGGCACAAACACCGTGGGCAAGTGGCCAAATTGCAAGGCCCCAATCAAGAGTCCCGGCACAATTTTGTCGCACACGCCCAACATCAGGGCGGCGTCAAAGACATCGTGGCTGAGCGAGACGGCGGTGGCCATGGCAATCACATCGCGGCTGAACAAGCTCAGCTCCATGCCGGGAGTGCCTTGGGTCACGCCATCGCACATGGCAGGCACGCCGCCGGCCACTTGGGCTGTGGCACCGCATTTGCGGGCTTCGTCCTTGATCAGATCAGGGTAGTGCTGCAAAGGGGCATGGGCGGACAACAGGTCGTTGTAGGCGTTGACGATGCCAATGTTGGGCGCACGCGGCGCCACCACTTTGATTTTGTCCAGCGCGGTGGCCCGGTTTTTATCCGCTTCGGGCATGGCCGCAAAAGCATGGGCCACGTTGGCACAGCCCAAGCGTTGGGCACCCGGGTCTCTTTGCGCAGCAGCATCGACCTGCTTCAAATAAGCCTGTCGGGATGCGCGGCTGCGCTCGGTGATGCGGGCGGTCACAGCCTGCAAAGTGGGATGAAGTGTCATGTCCTTGCGCCCCAAAAGGCGTGGTAACTAAATTACATGACCGATGGTAACCGGCTTCCCCCAATTTGGAGCGTTTGACGAGTTACAGAAAGGGTACAACTCGCAGAGACCCTAATTCCAGGCGCAAAAAAACCCGCCGAAGCGGGTTCAGAGGGGTCAGCAGAGCCTGGCCGTAGCCCAGCTCTGTGACGTTTATTTGGCAACAGACGCTTCAGCAGCAGGAGCCGAGGCTTCGGCAGCAGGGGCAGAAGCTTCGGCAGCGGGCGCCTCGACAGCGGCCACAGGCGCGGCGGGTGCGGCCTTTTTGCTCTTGGCAATGCCGAAACCGATGGCCAGGCCAACGGCCAGCACGATCACAGCGACCAGAACGGCCCAAACTACGGGTTGATTGTCATCTTGAGGGGTCGACATGGGTCATTTCTCCGAAAAAAGTGATGCGATTGTAATGGCGCTGCATGGCCGGTAACTGACACCCACTGTCCTGGCCTCGCCCCCTTGAAGTCGCTGCCCGTCCACCCCATCGGGTCAGGCCGAGCCCTGGGAATGACGCCAGGCATTGGGCCTGCCTATACTTAAGGCATGAACATCGCTGACCTGCGCAAGAGCTACGAAAAAGCCGAGCTCAATGAAACTGCCTCGCATGCCAACCCTTTGAAGCAATTTGAGCAATGGCTTCAAGAGGCGATTGCGGCCGAAGTGCCCGAACCCAATGCCATGACCTTGGCCACAGTGTCGAGCAATTTGCGCCCCAGCACCCGTGTGGTGTTGATCAAGGGGGTCGATGAAAGAGGCATCGTCTGGTACACCAACTACGCCAGCCAAAAAGGCCAAGAATTGGCTGGCAACCCGTTTGCTGCTTTGCAGTTTCACTGGGTCGAACTGGAGCGTGTGGTGCGCATCGAGGGCCGTGTCGAGAAAATCAGCGAGGAAGAAAGCGACGCTTACTTTCACAGCCGTCCGCTCGACTCACGCATTGGCGCATGGGCCTCGCCCCAAAGCCAAGTCATTGAAGGGCGTACGGTGTTGGTGAGCAATGCGGCGAAATACGCCGCTCAATTCATGCTCAACCCGCCTCGTCCACCGCATTGGGGGGGCTACCGCTTGGTGCCGGACCAATGGCAATTTTGGCAAGGCCGAAAAAGCCGATTGCATGACCGACTGCGCTACAGCCTGAAAGGCGAGGCGTGGACACGCGAGCGCCTCGCCCCCTGATTTTTTCAGTGGCCTGGCCTCACTGGGGCAGCCAAGGCAGCACCGCCATCACGGCCGTCACGCTGAAGACCGCCATGGCGGTGGACACCGCCACCCCCGCCGTCACCGCGTCTTCTTCTTTTTGGTAACGCTGCGAGAACAAAAACACATTGGCGCCAATAGGCAAGGCTGCGGCCACCGTCATGACCGCCAAATGCAGGCCCCGCAGCCCCAATAACCATCCAGCCAAAAGCATCAAGGCGGGGTGCAACAGGGTTTTGACAAGCGACAACTTGATGGCCGCTTTGAGGTGCTGACCAATTGGCGTTTGGGACAAAGTGATGCCCACCAACACCAGCGCAATCGGACCAAAGGCACTGCCCAACAAAGCCAGCGGACGGTCAATGATGGGGTGCAAGCCCCAGCCCGTTTGTGCGTACGCCAAGCCCACCAAAATGGGCAAGGGCACGGGGTGGATGACTGCACTGCTTACCGCCAAGGCCAAGGTGCGCCAAATCGGACGGCGCTCACCCAACACCGCGGCTTGTTCGTGTGCGACTTGCAACTCCAAGACCAACGTGGCCGCACTGAGCAAGACCAGAGCGTGCAAAGAAATCAAGGTGAACAACAGCACCAGTCCTTCTTGTCCGTAGGCCAAACCCACCAGTGGCACACCAATCATCAGGGTGTTGCTAAAAATGCTGGCCAAGGCCAAAACCGAGGCCCGGCTGTCACGACCGTAGAGCCAGAGCATGGCAAAAAACAAGGCGCCGGCGACCGCAAAATAGTGCACCACAGGCTTGAAATCGAGTTGCTCAATGTGCACGCTGCTCATGGTGCGAAACAACAAGGCTTGGGTCAGGACCAAAAAAACCAAGTTGGACAAATCGCGCACCGACTCGCCCCGAACCCATTGGGCTTTGCCCGCCACAAAACCAATAAAGATCAGAAAAACCACCGGCAACAGGGACGAGAGAACGGGATGGTCAAGACTCATAGATCAATGACCCGGTGGGTCAACAATGCCGCCCTGAACAGGGCAAGGGTGAGCACCTTCAGTGCGAGTGTTTCATGCCGCAGTTTTTGCCCAGCGCCAAGCCTTTGCAAGCGGCCTGCAATTCTTTGAGGCATTGGTCATGCTTTTTCCCCGACTCGAGGCATTTGGCAGCGGCCGCGTGGGCCTCGGCCATGGCGCGGTGACGCGCAATGTCTTCTTGGGTTTCTTTGTTGTTGTGTTGCGCCACAGCCCCAAACGACAAGGTCACGGAAAGCAGCAAAAATAAAACTCGATTCATCGCCATTTCTTTCTTTTCAACAGGTACACCACCAGCCATTGTCACTCACGCACCCAGCGCGCAAAGGTCTTCTTGAACTTCTCGACCTTGGGCGCGGCCACCGCCATGCAATAGCCTTGGTAGGGGTTGCGCTCGAAGAAATCTTGGTGATAGTCCTCAGCGGCGCTGTAGTTGTCCAGCGACAGCACTTCGGTGACGATGGGCCGGCCAAACGCGTTGGCAGCCGTCAACTCCGCGATGAGTTCGCGCGCGACTTCGGCCTGCGCAGTTTGGGTGACATAAATGCCGCTGCGGTATTGCGTGCCGACATCGTGGCCTTGGCGGTTCAAGGTGGTGGGGTCGTGGATGAGAAAGAAAATTTCCAGCAACTCGCGGGTGCCAATGATGGCCGGGTCATAGGACAGCTTCACCACCTCGTTGTGACCGGTGCGTCCGGTACAAACGTCTTCATAGCTGGGTGCCTGTGTGTGGCCATTGCAATAGCCAGACTCGACATCGGTCACGCCCCGAACTTTGACGAACACGGCCTCCGTGCACCAAAAGCAGCCCCCGCCTAAAACCAATATTTCTGTCATGTTGTTTCCTGTCAGGTGACGTTTTCTGTCAATGATGTGGCTGTTGAAATGGATTGAAGTTGCCGTGGGTTGGAATTATCAAGGCCCCGCAATCCCCTGCTGCACGGCTTGTACAAAGTCCCCAAGTGCGGTCTGGTCTCGGCCACTGCGCCACAAGCATCGTGTGTCATAGCGCACATCCACTTGGCGCAAGGGCACCAAGACCACACCGGCCAAGGCCGACTGCTGCAAGGCTTGTGGCACCAGGGCCACGCCCAAACCTTGCGAGACCAAAGACAAAACACTCAACCAATGGCGCAGCTCGTGCACCACGGTCGGTACCCAGCCCGATTGCTCGCACAACTGAAGAATGCGCTCATGGTAATCGGGCGACACGGTGCGCGACACCACCACCAAATCTTGTCCAACCAGTGCTTCGATGTCCAAAATGCGGCTGCTGGCCATAGGGTGGTTGGCGGGCAAACAGGCCATCAGCGGTTGGCTGGTCACCAACACTTGATCAAACCCCGGTGGCACGCGGGGCGTGTGGACAAAGCCCACATCGAGTCGGTCGCGCAACAACTCTGACAATTGCTCCGCCGAACTCATCTCTTGCAGCACCAAGCGCAAACGGGGGTGGCTGGCCTGGAAACGACGCAAGATTTGCGGCAAACCGCAGTACAGCATCGTGCCGGCAAAACCAATCAACAACTGGCCTGACTGACCCTCGGCCACCTCACGCGCCTCGCGAGCGGCCGAGCTGGCTTGTGCCAGCAAAGCTCTGGCCGCAGGAACAAAGGCCATGCCCGCCGCGGTCAACTGCACGCCCCGGCTGTTCCGGTTGAAGAGTTGTGCGCCGACTGAAGCCTCGAGTTGCTGGATGTTCAAGCTCAAGGGCGGCTGTGAAATGGACAGTCGCTGAGCCGCCCGACCAAAATGCAACTCTTCGGCCAACATGAGGAAATAGCGCAGGTGTCGAAATTCCATGTATTAATAAAATGTATTGCTGGATCGATATTCGATATTAGACAAATATTCATCTAAAGCCAACAATCGCCTTGAAATCACCGTCCCGTCATGGCGGGCATGCCACACTGAACCCTTCTGCGCCCCTGTTTTGGAGAACCACAATGAAACCCGTCTTTCAATGGAACGACCCTTTTTTGCTGAATGAGCAACTCACTGACGACGAGCGCGCCATCGTCGAGGCCGCGCACACGTTTTGTCAGGAGCGCCTGCAAACTCGGGTGTTGCAAGCGGCACGCCACGAGAAGTTTGACCGCGAGATCATGAACGAAGCCGGGGCCATGGGTTTTCTGGGCTCGACCATCGATGGCTACGGTTGTTCAGGTTTGAGCTATGTGGCTTACGGCCTGATTGCCCGCGAAGTGGAGCGCGTGGACAGCGGTTACCGCAGTGCGGTGAGCGTGCAAAGCTCGTTGGTGATGCACCCCATCAACGAGTACGGTTCAGAAGCACAACGCCAAAAATACTTGCCCAAACTGGCCACCGGCGAATGGGTGGGCTGCTTTGGCTTGACCGAACCCAACCATGGCTCGGATCCCGCCAGCATGTTGACGCGTGCCAAACCGGTGGACGGCGGTTTTGTCCTGAAGGGCTCCAAGATGTGGATCACCAACTCCCCCATCGCCGATGTGTTTGTGGTGTGGGCCAAACTCGAAAACGCCGATGGCAGTGTGGGGGGCCAAGAAGCCATTCACGGCTTCATTCTTGAAAAAGGCATGAAGGGACTGACGGCGCCCAAGATCGAAGGCAAGATGAGTTTGCGAGCCAGCATCACCGGCGAAATTGTCATGGACGAAGTGTTTGTGCCCGCCGAAAACCTGTTGCCCCATGTGAACGGTCTGAAAGGCCCCTTTGGCTGCCTGAACAAAGCCCGCTACGGCATTGCATGGGGCGCATTGGGTGCGGCAGAAGACTGCTGGCACCGCGCACGCCAATACACGCTTGACCGCGTGCAGTTTGGCCGGCCTTTGGCACAAAACCAATTGATTCAGAAAAAGCTGGCCGATATGCAAACCGAGATCACGCTGGGCCTTCAAGCTTGCCTGCGCGTGGGCCGCCTGATGGACGAGGGCAAAGCCGTCCCCGAGATGATCAGCCTGATCAAGCGCAACAGCTGCGGCAAAGCGCTCGACATTGCCCGCCTGGCGCGCGACATGCATGGCGGCAACGGCATTCATGACGAATACCACGTGATTCGCCACATGATCAACTTGGAAACCGTCAACACCTACGAAGGCACGCACGATGTGCATGCCCTGATATTGGGGCGCGCCCAAACCGGCTTGCAGGCTTTTTATTGAGCCGGCGACCTTGCCAAAACAAAGGGGCCTAGGCCCCTTTTTCTTTTGCGCCCCGTCCACACAAGGGCCCCTTTGGCTTGACAGGCCAGGGGGCAAACCTTACATTACTAACCAGTCAGTCATTAATCAAACGCCGTGAACCCCTCTGTCTCTGTGCCTCCCAAACGCGAGCGTCGTAAGCAAGACCGACCCGGCGAATTGCTGGACGCCGCCCTGGACTTGTTTGTTGAAAAAGGCTTTGCCGCCACACGGGTTGAAGAAGTGGCCGCTCGCGCCGGCGTCTCTAAGGGCACGCTGTTTTTGTACTTCCCCAGCAAAGAAGACCTGTTTAAAGCGGTGGTGCGTGCCAGTGTGGTGGAGCCGGTCCACCAAGGGGCCTTAGAAGTCGCCAATTTCAAGGGCACATCGGGTGAATTGCTCGAGTGGATGATGCTGCAATGGTGGCACCGTTATGGGGACACCAAAGCCTCGGGCATTTCCAAACTCATCATCAGCGAGGCGAGCAATTTCCCAGAGTTGGCGCAGTTTTACCGAGCCGAAGTGATTGAGCCCGGCCATGCCCTGGTGCGCAACGCCCTCAACCGCGGCATAGCCCAAGGTGAATTTCATGCGGTTGATGTTGAGTTGGCGCTGCATTCGGTGATGGCGCCCTTGCTGTTTTTGGTGATGTGGAAACACTCGATGGGGCCTTGCTGCCCCGTGTCTGAACAAATCCAACCCGAAAAATTCATTTCCCAACACGCCCAATTGCTGGTGCGTGGTCTCACTTTGTCTGCCCCACTATGAAACGTTCAACTCTTCTCATCCTCTCCGGTGTGGCGCTGGCCATTTTGGTCGCCGGCGGTGCGCGGTGGGCGGCCCAACGCCAAGCCCCAGCCCCTGTGGCCGCAGCCCCCAGCGCAAGCACAGCGAGCAACATGATCGAGTTGAGTGCCAACGATGTGGTGCCCGTGACCCGGATGGACATGGTGCTGGGCTTGCCCGTCTCGGGCACGCTCAAGGCCAGCCAAATGGCCATGGTGAAAGCGCGTGTGGCCGGTGAATTGATGGATTTGGTGGTGCGCGAGGGCGACAAGGTGCAAGCGGGCCAAGTGATTGCGCGCATCGACCCGACCGAGCTTCAGGCGCGCGAGCGCCAGGCCAAACAACAGGCCGATGCGGCGCTGGCGCAAGTCGAGATTGCTCAAAAACAATTTGACAACAACCAAGCTTTGGTGGCTCAGGGCTTCATTTCTCAAACCGCTTTGCAAAACTCCACCGCCACCCTGAACGGTGCCAAGGCCACGCACATGGCGGCGATGGCGGCATTGGATGTCACACGCAAAGCCCTTGAAGACACCGTTATCCGGACCCCGATCAGCGGCCAAATTTCGCAGCGTTTGGCGCAACCCGGTGAACGGGTGGCATTGGATGGCCGAGTGGTCGAGGTGATCAACTTGGCGCAACTCGAGTTAGAAGCCGCCTTGCCCGCCAGCGATGCCAGCGGGGTCCGACCCGGCATGAAGGCACAAATGAAAATCGAAGGCCAAGAAGAGCCAGTCACAGCCAAGGTGCTGCGCATCAACCCCACGGCGCAAGCGGCCAGCCGCAGTGTGCTGGTTTATCTGGGCATCGATGGGCAAGAAGGCTTGCGCCAAGGCCTGTTTGCAGAGGGCACCTTGGGCACCCGCAACATCCAGGCTTTGGCCGTGCCGCTGTCCAGCGTGCGCACCGACAAGCCCCAGCCTTATGTCCAACTGGTCGAGGCCGATCAGGTGCGGCATGTGCCGGTTCAGCCGGGCACGCGCACCGAAAAAACACTCCACAACATCACCCTGACTTGGGTCGAAGTTCAGGGGCTGAGCGAAGGTGCTTCTGTCTTGACGGCCAGCGCTGGCGGTGTGCGTGAAGGCACGCAAGTGAAGTTCACCGCGGCCAAGCGCTGAAAGCTCCCCCAGCATGTGGTTCACCCGCGTCAGCCTGCAAAACCCCGTTTTCGCCACCATGGTCATGTTGGCCTTGGTGGTGTTGGGCCTGTTTTCTTACCAACGACTGAAAGTCGACCAGTTTCCCAATATCGACTTTCCCGTGGTGGTGGTCAGCACCGAATACCCCGGGGCTTCGCCAGAGATTGTGGAAAGCGAAGTGTCCAAAAAAATCGAGGAAGGCGTCAACTCGATCGCGGGCATCAGCGCCCTCTCCTCTCGCAGTTACGAAAACCAATCGGTGGTGGTGATCGAATTTCAGTTGAACATCAATGGTCGCAAAGCGGCCGAGGATGTGCGCGAAAAAGTAGCCGCCATCCGACCCAGTTTGCGCAACGAAGTCAAAGAACCCAAGGTCTTGCGGTTTGACCCTTCGGCCCGCGCCATTTGGTCTCTGGCCGTGGTGCCCGGTGCTGCAGCAGACTCGGTTCAGGGCAAAGCCCCAAGCGCCGTGGAGTTGACCAATTGGTCTGAACAAGTGCTGAAAAAACGCCTTGAAAACGTGCGTGGCGTGGGCTCGGTTTCTTTGGTCGGGGGAACGCGGCGCGAAATCAACCTCTATTTACAACCCGCCGCCATGGAGGCGCTGGGCGTCACGGCCGAGCAAGTGGTGAGCGCTGTGCGCAACGAAAACCAAGACTTGCCGGCAGGCGCTATTCGATCGCGCGAGCAAGAGCGCATGGTTCAAATCGAATCGCGCATGAAACGGCCCGAAGATTTTGAACGCATCATCGTGGCCCGCAAAGGCAACACCTCGATTCGGCTGTCGCAAGTGGCTCGCGTGCAAGACGGCGCCCAAGAGCTGGAGACCTTGGCCCTTTACAACGGCCAGCGCACGCTGTTGATGACGGTGCAAAAAGCACAAGACGAAAACACCATCGACGTGATCAACGGCTTGGTCAAGACCGTGGCCGAGATGAAGAGCCAAACGCCTGCGGGGGTGATGCTGGAGCCCATCACCGACAATTCGCGCCCCATCCGGGTGGCTGTCGACAACGTGCGCCGGACGCTGATTGAAGGCGCCATCTTGACGGTGCTGATCGTTTTCTTGTTTTTGAACTCTTGGCGCTCCACGGTGATCACGGGCCTGACTTTGCCGATCTCATTGATCGGCACTTTCATGTTCATGCAAATGTTTGGCTTCACCATCAACATGATCACTTTGATGGCCCTCTCTTTGTGTGTGGGTCTGCTGATCGACGATGCCATTGTGGTGCGCGAAAACATCGTGCGCCATGTGCAAATGGGCAAGAGCGCCTGGAAAGCTTCGTTGGAGGGGACGCAAGAAATTGGCTTGGCGGTCTTGGCGACCACCTTGTCCATCGTGGCGGTGTTTTTGCCGATTGGCTTTATGGAAGGCATCATCGGCAAGTTTTTCCACGAGTTTGGTATCACCATCGTGGCGGCGGTGATGATCTCGATGTTCGTCAGCTTCACCCTCGACCCGATGTTGTCCAGCGTTTGGCACGACCCCAGCATCGAAGCGCATGGCCAAAACCGAGCGCCGCTGAATTGGTATGACAAAACCATCGGCCGTGTGACGGCTGGGTTTGAGCGGGGAACCGACCAGTTGGCCAATGGCTATCAAAAAATCTTGGCTTGGTCTTTGGTGCACAAGCGCAAAACGGTTTTGATGGCCCTTGGAATTTTTGTTTTGAGCGTGTTCATGATCCGCTTTGTGGGCACCGAATTTGTGCCTAAGGCCGATTTTTCTGAAACCACGGTGAGTTTTCAAACCCCGGTCGGCAGTTCGCTAGAGGCCACCGAAGCCAAAGCCCGTCAGGTGGAAACGATCATCCGCGAGTTGCCCGAAGTGCGTTACACCCTGGCCACTCTGAACACGGGCAATGCCTTGGGCAAAAACAGCGCCAGCATTTACATCCGACTGGTTGACCGCAAAGACCGTCAGCGCAACGTCGACGACATGTCGGGCATTTTGCGAGAGCGCCTGCGCCAAGTGCCGGGCATCACCGTGACGCATGTGGGCTTGCTCGATGCCGTTGGCGGCAACAAGCAAGTGGAGTTCTCCTTGCAAGGCCCCGACCAAAGAGAGTTGGAACGACTGGCTTTGCAGGTGATGGAAAAAATCCGTCCCATCCCCGGATTGGTCGACTTGGACTCGAGTGTCAAAGCCAACAAGCCGACCATTCGCGTGGAGGTGATGCGTGATTCAGCCGCCGATTTGGGGCTGGGTACGGGCCAAATTGCGGCGTCATTGCGGACCTTGGTGGCCGGTCAAACCGTGGGCAACTGGCGCGCGCCAGACGACCAAACCTACGATGTCACCGTGCGTTTGTCGCCCGAAAGCCGCAACAGCCCTCAAGACCTCGAGCGCTTGCCCTTTGCCGTGGCAGCAGGCCCCGATGGCGCGTCTCGGGTGGTGCGTCTGGGGCAAGTGGCCAAGGTCAGCGAATCCACCGGCTCCAACCAGATCAATAGACGGGACTTGACCCGCGAAGTGGCGATCAACGGCAACACCTTCGGCCGCGCCGCCGGCGAAGTGTCGGCCGACATCCGCAAAGTGATGGAGAGCGTCGCTCTGCCCCCCGGCTACCGCTACCAGTTTGGCGGCTCCACCAAAAACATGTCTGAATCATTTGGCTACGCCTTGTCCGCCTTGGCCATGGCGGTGATTTTCATCTACATGATTTTGGCCAGCCAGTTCAAAAGCTTCTTGCAGCCCTTGGCGCTGATGACCGCCCTGCCGCTCACCCTGATTGGGGTGGTGCTGGCCCTGATGGCGTTTCGGTCCACCTTGTCGATGTTTTCGATCATCGGCGTGATCATGTTGATGGGCTTGGTCACGAAAAACGCGATCTTGCTGGTCGACTTTGCGATTCGGGCGCGCGAGGACCAAACCGATGCAGACGGCGCTCGCATCCCGGGCATGGACCGAAATTCGGCCCTGCTGTTGGCTGCCAAAGTGCGTTTGCGACCCATTTTGATGACGACATTGGCCATGATTTTCGGCATGGTGCCGCTGGCCTTTGCCTTGACCGAGGGCTCTGAACAACGTGCGCCCATGGGACAGGCGGTGATCGGCGGTGTGATCACCTCGTCTTTGTTGACTTTGGTGGTCGTTCCCGTGGTTTATTGCTACATGGACGACTTGGCGCAATGGATTCGCCGCAAAGCAGGCTTTGCGCCCAATCGTCAGGGTTTTGACACGCCCTCCCCTTAAAATCGACAGATTAAGAAAAAACCGTTTTAGGAGTACCCGATGGATCTGAATCAAGCCCGATTCAACATGATCGAACAACAAATCCGCCCATGGGAAGTGCTGGACCCCCAAGTGCTGGAACTGCTTTCAGTGGTTCCACGTGAAAATTTTGCCCCGCTGGCACACCAATCGCTGGCCTTCGTGGACATGGAAATTCCTTTGGGTTCAGCGCCCAACCAAGTCATGTTGGCCCCCCGCGTCCAAGCCCGACTGCTGCAAGATTTGGCCGTGAAAAAGTCAGACAAGGTATTGGACATCGGCACCGGCTCGGGCTTCATGGCGGCCTTGCTGGCCCATCAAGCGGCACAGGTGTTGAGCCTGGAGATCGATGCCACATTGGCTGCTCAAGCCCAAGCCAACTTGCAAAAATCTGGCATCAGCAATGTGACCGTGCGCACTGCGGACGGCAGCCAAGGCGCGGCAGCCGATGGTCCATTTGATGTGATGGTGCTCAATGGCTCTGTGGCCGAAGTGCCTGCCGCTTTGTTGCAGCAATTGACCGTGGGTGGCCGACTGGCTGCCATCGTGGGCGATGAGCCGATGATGCGCGCCACCGTGATCACCCGCACCAGCGAAACCAACTGGACCACCACCGAGCCTTGGGATTGCAACGCACCGCGCTTGACTGGCTTTAGTGAGCCCTCGCGCTTTCAATTCTGAGCCCGAAACACCATGGAACAGATCGCCCCAGCCAACATCTCGGATTGGTCTCAAAGCCAAGCGCAACGCCCCATCTTGCTGGATGTGCGTGAAGGCTGGGAAGTGCAAACCGCCAGTGTCCAACCTGAGGGCATGGACCTGGTGCACATGCCCATGCAAACCATTCCGGCGCGCTTGGACGAACTCGACAAATCCCGCCCCATTGCATGCCTGTGCCACCACGGTGGTCGCAGCATGCAAGTGGCCGCATTTTTGGCCCAACACGGGTTTCAGGTCAGCAATGTGTCGGGAGGCATACACGCCTGGTCCGTGCAGGTTGACCCCACTATTCCGGTCTATTGATTTAGCTGGCTTCACTGAGTTTTGAAAGAATTTCCCATGAAATTTCGCCTCTTGCCCCTCACTGTCTCTCTGGCAGCTGTTTTCACCGCCTCGGCCCAAGCCCAAAGCTTGGCCCAGCTTTATGAGGCAGCCAAGGGGTATGACGCTTCTTTCAAGGCGGCGCAATCTCAGTTCCAGGCCAATTTGGCCAAGGCCGAACAGGCGAAAGCAGCCATGCGGCCAACGGTGGGCTTGGGTTCCGCGATCTCAGAAGCGAATTTTGACAACCGCACCAGTTCCAATGCGGACCAGCGATTTGGGACACGCTCCGCCACTTTCAGCGCCAGTCAACCGCTCTACAGACCTGCGAATCAAGCCACCTATGCCCAAGGGCTCAAGCAATTGGACTTGGCTCAAGCGCAACTGAAAACAGCCGAACAAGACCTCATCGTCCGAGTCAGCCAAGCTTATTTCGAAGTGTTGACCGCGCAAGAGAGTTTGGCCTTCGTCAAAGCCCAAAAAACCGCTGTATCCGAGCAACTGGCCGCCGCCAAACGCAACTTTGAAGTGGGCACTTCGACCATCACCGACACCCGCGAAGCGCAAGCGCGCTTTGATTTGGTGACTGCACAAGAAATCGCAACTGAAAACGATTTGCGCGTCAAAAAATTGGCTTTGGACCAATTGGTGGGCACCAAAGACGCACAACCTGTCGCGATACGTGCAGGCGCCAACCTGCAACAGATTGCGAGTGGCGACGTCGAATCTTGGGTGCAACAAGCAAGCGCCCAAAACCCCAACATCGCTCTGGCCCGTACGGGCTTAGAAGTAGCCCAACTCGAAACCGAAAAAGCGAAAGCAGGCCACTTACCCACCCTGGACTTGACGGCCTCCTATGGCATGACACGCTACCAAGGCGATGCATCCGCATCCAGAACGAACAACAATACCGCAGTGATAGGTCTGAGTTTCAACCTACCCCTCTACGCCGGGCATGCCACACAAAACCGCATTCAAGAAACACTGGCCCTTGAAGAAAAAGCGCGCCAAGATTTAGAGGCCGCCCAACGCAACGTGGCGCAAGCCACGCGCACCGCCTTCTTTGGCGTGCAGTCTGGATTGGGCCAAGTCAAAGCCCTGGAAGCCGCCGAAGCCTCGAGCCAAAGCGCCTTAGACGCCAACAAATTGGGCTACCAAGTGGGCGTGCGCATCAACATCGACGTGTTGAACAGCCAAAGCCAGCTCTTCCAAACCAAGCGCGACCTGACCAAAGCACGCTATGACGTGTTGCTGGGACAACTGCGCCTGCGCCAAGCCGCCGGGGTCTTAAAGGCTGAAGACGTGCAAAACGTGGGTGCTTTGTTGCAGAAGTGATTTTGCGATTCAGCCGCCTCAAATGACTTTGAAGACAAGCGAAGCCGCACCGACCTGGCAATGCGTCATGGTCTGCTGGGGTGACAAATACCCCATTGAACTCATCAACCACCTGATGTGTGAAATTGAGCGGCATGCACCTTCGTGCCCTCGCTTTGTACTGATTTGCGATGAACCCAAACCAGGATTGCGTGCAGATGCCCTTACATGCGATTTCCCACCTTTTTTTCTGAATCCTCAATTCAAAAAAGGGGGGTGCCAAGCCAAATTGGCCATGTTCGAAAAAGGTGTCCTGCCTGAGGATCTCCCCTCAATTTATATCGACTTAGACACGATTGTTCTGGGCGATATCACTGCAGGGCTGCAATTGATGGACTCTCGTAAGACCGTCGCCATGTTGCCCAGCGCGATCATTCCATTTGGCCCGATTGGGCGCACTTTGTGGAGGTGGACAGCCAAAAGGCGGTATGCCCGCGGAAATTCTTCAATGGTGGTCTTTCACCCGGCAGAGTGTCATTACATCGCTGAAACTTTTCGCGCACTGTACAAAAAACATCCTGATTTCGGCTTTCGCCCCATGGTGGCAGATGAACGCTTCATCAGCTGGGTAGCTCAAGCCCATATGAAAAAGCTACCCAATAACTTGATCGTGAAATTTCCCGGTGAATTTATGTTCCCCTGGCGCTGGTGGCTGTATGTAAAGGCCCAATTGCCTTGGGTCCGTGCTCGGCGCGCCCAACTGGCTGCCATCACACTCAACGGTCTGCTAATTAAGCCTGAGATGCTGGTCAATCTCAGTGAAGGCGCCATTGTTGTTGACAACAAGTCAAGACAATTGATTTGGAGCCCGAAGACGATGGGACCTTTCTATTTAGCGATCCAACAATATTATTCTTATCTGAAGGCCATGGGCTGATCAGCGACATCGATACTTTCTACTATTTCAGCAAAAATACCCGCTTCCGGCATAGGCAAGTCACCATTTTTTACTGCTGCGACGTATTTTTTTCGCATTTCTAATTGAAGTTTTAAATTATTTTTCTTCAAAAACGGAACGCCCATAATTGCGATTGAAGGATAACAAAAGGAATGAAGAAAATTCCTCTTTGACACCACTTTATTTATGAAATTTATGCTGGCATTACGCCAGTTTTCGTTTTGGGCAAATGCCAACAATAAACCTTCACATTCCTCTTGAAAATTCAAATCTGTAAATGAAGCGTAACGCAGAGTTAACTTTAATTGTTCAAAGTCAGCCGATTCAATGGCATTTTTAAATTCATTCAGATTGAACAATCCAGCAACGACTCTCCCCTCTTTATTCATGTGACGACTTATTCCTCGCTCACCCAATTTAACGGTCAGTGTTTTATTTCCACTAGGGATATATTTGCGCCAAAAATCCCAAAAAATTTCAGAATCAAAGAGAACTCTATTAATCGTTAACCAGAAAGACAGAATCAAACCAGAATTATTGAATTTACCATCGGGAAGACACACAGCACCACCAAAGTCATCCACGACATCTCGCAAGTGTTGGAAAATACTCAACTCTCCCGAAATTGGATACCATATACTGTCATTAATTAGATGAATAGAATCAAAATAGACATCTTTAGACTTTAAGTAATTTAATCCACACCTATAACCGCCGAAATCGTAGCCCACATTTTCTCTTTCGATAATTTTCCAAGTTATTTTTTTCAATTTTTCAATATCAAATAAGGATAATTTACCATTAGAAATTAATAACACTTCCGAGCCCTGAGAAATAAATGAATTTATTGCAGCGTAATGCGAATCCAAAAGACTTCCTGGTCGGTAAATTAAGTATAAAACAAGATTTTTATTGAGAATCCTCTCACCTTCACATACACAAATATCCCTTAACTCTCTTTTTTCGTAGATAACTTTTCTTATTGGCGCAAACAATATCAAAAGCAATGCTTTAATCTGATCAACCACTGCTAAAAGTTCACGTCTTATCTTCCACGCTGGAGGTAATTTCATCTTAGCCTTGCCCTGAATCAGTCTGTGGATTTTTTTTATTTAAATAAAAAGAAGTCATTGTCAATGCAAAAACTGCCATGTAAAAATTTCGCTCACTGCTAATCCAAAATGGAGAGTTAATGAAGCTATCCACCCAAATAATAGCAAGTAATCCAAAAATAATTAATTTATATTTTTCCTCAACAACTCTAGCAACCTTGATCGCACCGACAAAAAGGACAAAATATGCAGCTATACCGAACAATCCATGCTCGACCCCGAAAAATAAAAACTGATTATGAGGATGAACACAAGATATCTTACACATGACCGGATCTAAAAATACACGCTCCGCCAACCAGCGGTATGACCCGGTTCCATGACCCCAAAAAGGTTGGTCAAGAAAAAAGTCCCATGAGGCTCGCCACATTGCCAATCTAGCACCAATTGAAGTCATCTGCTGACCTTGTTGGAAAGCTTCAACCTCTGTAAAAAACAAAGTAAATTTTTTCAATAGAACGGGAGAACTAAGTACCAATACAACACCCACGCCAATTAACAAACCTGAAATAATTAACGCTTTACGAATAGGTAATGCAATAAATATTGTTACCAATAAAGCAATCAAACAAACAACTTGACCTGTACGACCATAAAGTAAATGTGTAATACTAAAAATTGATGCCAGCAAGACAAAAGCCCAAAGCAATTTAATCTTGACATGCTTTTCAGTTACAAGATGCGAAAAAGATACCACAGCCAAGAAACTGGTCATAACTCCCTGAGCTATATAGTCATAAAAAACACTATGATTTACCCCCAATCCTGTTATTTTTGATTGTGACCATGGAAGCACCATCCAGATACCGAGATAAGTCGACACCAATGTGACTGCAGCACCAGCAAAAAATCCATACCAACACCTTTTTTGCCAAGTCGGCGTATCAATAACGCTAATAATTATTAATATTACAAAAAATCGACTGTATACACCGAAGTATCTGTATGCATAGTCAATGGGCGCAACTGAATAAACTGTCCCAATCAATACCAAAAGAGGAATGGCGAGCACTGGCCAAAATACAGGTAATTTAACCAAACGATTCCAAGGTCGCATCCAGTCAACAGATAGCAGCCAAAACAAAATTGCTAAAACTGTGCCTAAGCTTGCCAATGCCATTGAGGCTGCCACTCCGTACAGCAACATAATAATGCTGCATCTGGTCAAAAGCAGCATCAAACTACGATAGCGAGTCAATCCGCTGATTTCATCAGGCCCATTTAGAATATTCATAAATTAAGAAAATAAATATTTAATGATAGTCATTAAATGCCTTCTGTGAAGGCAATAACCAATATTCATGGGTACTCAAAACATTGATAAATTTCTCTGATGCAGTCCCCGCACCAAATCCCATCGAGCCGATAAAATGTTTAGACCAAGAATGCTGCAAAAAGCGATTCATGCCATTTGTGTCCATTGCCTCAGCATTGGCGATACTTTCCGCAATTCCCCTGCTGTTTTGCCTCGTCCCCACATCCAAACTCGGCAGGCCCAAGAACGGTGCTTCTCGAACACCCGCACTGCTGTTGCCAATCATGGCTGAAGCATTCTTCATGAGTTCAGAAAAATAATTGAATCTCATGGAAGGGATCAATCTGAATCGGTCCTTAGGCAATGCTTCGATGACTTGGAAAATAGCATCGGTCCCTGGATCGTTGTTGGGGGCAATGACCACAAAGTTCTTGCCACTGGCCTCCAGGCACGCAAACAGAGATTGGGCTTGGGCGCCAATGGTGTCCACTTCGGATGTGACGGGATGAAAAATGACAATGCCATAGTCATCAAATGGGATGGCATACCTCGCCTTCACTTCCTCAATCGTCACACCCGAAGGTTTGGCATGGGTGTCTAGTTCCGGTGAGCCAATCGTGTACACCCGGTCAGGCGCTTCTCCCAACGCCAGAACCCGCTGACGGGCCGCTTCGGAACTCACAAAATGGGTCGCGCACAGTTTTGTATTGCAGTGCCGAATGCTTTCGTCAATGGTTCCCGAAACTTCCCCGCCCTCAATGTGCGCCGATCGGATGTAACGCATGGCACAGACCAAAGAAGCCGCCAAGGCCTCGACCCGATCACCATGAATGATGACCAGATCTGGCCGGTGCTCATGCACAAAATCTGAAAATCCCAAAATGGTCTTCGACAAGATGAAATCCAGCGCATCGCCTTCTCGCTGGTTCACAAATTCGAAAAATTCGGCCCCAGCAAAGCGTTTGACTTCAAGTCGTGTTTCACCGTACCGCTTCATCATGTGCATGCCAGTGATGAAAAAACTGATCTGAAAGCCCGCTTTTTGGGCAGCAAGTGCCAATGGCTCCAGCTTGCCAAAATCGGCACGTGTGCCGGTAACAAACAACAGCTTCTTACCAGTCACAGGCACATGGCTTTGCGTCATTGGGGTTTCTCCACACCTGCAAAGTCTGTCCACCGCAATTGCTGGTTGCGCTTCACGCTCTGGGTCAGTTGCTTGCCAATCAGTCGGTCAAAATATTGCACCGAAATTTCCCCCGAACCAGGTCGGCGCGCCCAGATGTCAGCTTCAGTCACCACATGGCCAGCAGGCAGGTCTTTGTCGGCCACAACGGAGCCACGGGCAAATCGGTACACGTCCTCTTCCGGCGCCGTTCGCACTTTAGGGTTGTTGAGTGCGGTGTGAATTTCTTTGGATCTGTCGATCAAAAACCTCAGTTCCGCGGGATCCATAGAACACGAAATGTCCGGACCTTTTCTGTAACGGGTATCCGTGAAGTGGCGCTCCAATATACAAGCCCCCAAAGCCACCGAGGCCAGCGCCATCTCTGGCCCAATGCTGTGATCTGAAAAACCAACCACGGCCTTGGGGAAGGCCTTGCGCAAGTCGGTCACCCCTTGCAAACTGACAATTTCGGGCGGCGATGGGTACAAATTGGTGCACTCCAGCAAGGCGTAGTCGATGCCTGCATCTTCCAAAATTTGCACCGAGGGTCTCATGCTCTCAATGGTCTGCATCCCGGTACTCATAATCACGGGCTTGCCCATGGCCGCAATGTGCCTGAGCAAGGGCAAGTGGTTGCATTCACCCGAGCCTATCTTGAAAGCCGCCACACCAATTTCGTTCAAGAAGTCTGCGGCTGCTCGAGAGAAAGGGGTCGAAATGTAAATCAGGCCCAATGACTCTGCATGCTTTTTCAATGCAATTTCATCGTCTTTGCTGAGGGCACATTCTTGCATCACATGCCAAATGGATTTGTCGGCATTGGGCGGAAAAATCGACTTGGCCTCATCGGTCATTTCATCATCTACAAAATGCGTCTGGTGCTTGACCATCTCACATCCTGCTAACCGTGCAGCAGTGACCATAGATTTAGCAACTTCCAAACTGCCGCCATGGTTGATCCCGATTTCTGCTATCACCAAAGGTGCGTGCCGCAGGGAAATCTCTCGATTCGCAATCTTCATCTCTCACTTCCTTTTTGATCAGACAAATGGCCGGTTAATGCAGCTTCACACCGTTCAAAATCTGCCATGGTGTCGATATCCAGACTGCGCTCAGAGCTCATCTGAACGCACCCCATGCTGTCACTGACAAAACTTTCGTGCGCTAAAAACCATTCCGCACGGGTGACATAGACGGCCCCATTGGGCCGGACAACGGGGGGCAAACTTTGACGATTTGAAAAACAATGGACTGGATCACTCAGCGGTATAAAGCGCTTGCCATCCGTACGCCCCCACTTCAAAACGCCTCGATCCGCTTCGGTGACGGTCATCACCAAATCGAACTGATCAGACTCAAACAAGGCCAACGCGGCCGAAATATCTTCCACTTGGCGCAACGGCGACGTCGCTTGCAACAACACCACTGTGCCCTCAGTTTTTGTCGCTTGCAGGGCATGTAGGAACACAGGCGCCATGGGCACATCGTCACCACACAAGGGTTCAGGACGCGAAAGGGTGTGCACACCGGGGGGCAAGTCTGCCGAGAGAATCTCCGGGATATCGGTGCTCAATATGACGCGACTGGCGCCTGCTTCAAGCGCGACATCCACGGCATGGCGGTACAAGGGCTTGCCCGCCAGTTCGCGCATGTTCTTGCCTGGCAACCCCTTCGAGCCTGCGCGCAATGGAATAACCGCAGTCCAAGCCTGGCGGGAATAGGTCATTGGATTTTTCTCTGCAATAGTAGACAACAGGGGGTAAGTATACTGACGCACCCCAGCCCATTGGGCTGATGATGAACGCCCAAAAAGGCACCCCTAACCGCTACAAATAGACATGACTTCCCGATTTCCCACCACTTGGGGCGTGCGCTTAGGGCTGTGTTTGTACCGTGTCCTGTGGATCTTGTTGTTGCCCGCATTTTTGGGATTTCTTTGGCTTAGGGGAAAAAAAGAACCTTTGTACCGGTCCTTTTGGTCAGAGCGCTGGGGCATTGTGTCCACCCCGTTGAAAAACCCGATCTGGGTCCATTCCGCGTCGATGGGTGAAATCAGAGGTGCCGCACCTCTGATACGTGCTTTGCTGGCCAAAGGGTATCCCGTGCTGGTGACCACCCTGACACCTGCTGGTCGAACTGCAGCACAAAAACTTCTTGAGGCCGCTATTTCACAAGGGCAGGCCCAGGTGGCTTTTCTGCCCTTTGAATTGGGGAGTGCAGTGAAGCGGTTCATCAGGCATGTGCAACCCCGCTGCGCCATGATGACCGAGATCGATACTTGGCCCGTCTTGCTGACCACCATCCGACAACAAAGGGTACCTTTGTGCATGGCCAATGCCCAGTACCCGAAAAAAAGCATCGAACGCGATTTAAACAATTGGTGGGGGTTTCGCGCCCAACTTTTCTCGGTTTACCAGTTGGTCTTATGTAAATCCGAAACCCACGCACAGCGGTTTCGCCAAGTCGGCTGCGAGCGAGTGGAAGTCGTGGGGGAAACCCGCTTCGACTTGCCTGTCGCGCAGAACCAAATTGACGCCGCCACACAGTACCTTGCAGATTGGCACTTAGGCCGCAACCAACGGCCTGTGATCGCATTTGCCAGCGCCATTATTGGAGAAGACGAGCAATTCATTGTTGCGATGCAACTCATTCAGCAAGCCTTGTTAGTGGCAGGCCGCCCTAAACCCTTGTTTGTCTATGTTCCGCGCAGTCCACAACGGTTTGATACGGTGCATGATTTGCTTCAAGCTGAAGGGTTGCAAACCGTACGCCGAAGTCAGCTTTTCGACAACGATTTTCGATGCCTCACGCCCGATGCTTCACTGCGTGATGCCGATGTTTTATTGGGCGACTCCTTAGGCGAGATGTATTTTTATTTGGCACTTTCCCAAGCCGTAGTTGTTGGTGCATCTTTTGTCCCGATGGGGGCCCACAATGTGATCGAGCCCTTAGCCCTTAAAAAGCCAGTGATGGTGGGTCACAGCATTTGGGGCATTGAATACCCGGGTGTTGAAGCCCTGGCCGCAGGGGTACTGCAACAGCATTTGGACATCGCTTCTTTGGCCCATGCATTGGTCGAATTGTTGACGGCGCCTGGTGCTTATGAAAAAGCGATGGCAGGTGCCGAACAGTTTTATGCAGAACATGCCGGCTCTACGGCCAAGCACATGGCAGTGTTGGTGCCATGGTTGGAATCTGCAACATGAAACGCCGCACAACTTGGGCACTGCAAAGCTACTTGAAGCTGTCTGCGGCCCTGACTCCCATGTGGAGATGGGGTCTTCAAAAGCGATTGAAACGCGGCAAAGAAACCAGCCAAAGTCTTGCTCAAAAGTGGATGACCCATCCTGCAGATAAACCTGCAGGACCGTGTGTCTGGGGGCATGCGGTCGGTGTGGGCGAGGCGATGGCCTTGGCAGGGCTTTTCAAGCTATTGGGCACAAGCTGGCCAGAGGCGCAATTCTTGATCACCACCACCGCACGCACCTCTGGAGATGCACTGAGTAAATCAGGTTTACCGCCAAGATGTCAGCACCAATTTGCACCGATTGATACACCCGATACAGTCGCCCGTTTTTTGGACCACTGGCAGCCGGCGCTGGCTATTTGGTGTGAAATGGACTTGTGGCCCGCCTTGATCCATGCCACCAATGTGCGCCAAATTCCCCATGTGTTGGTCAATGCGCGGCTGAATGAGGCCGCCATCGCCAAGCGCCGATGGGGACGACTGATTTACCAAGCCTTGTTACCCGGATTCGATCTGATTTGGGCTCAAAACAAAACCACCCGAGACGGTTTGATTGCTTTGGGTGCAAGACTTGAAAGCGTCAGGGTCACGGGCAATATAAAAAGCATGTCGCCGCCACTGGCATGCGATACGCAGCAATTGAAAGCTTGGCAAGAATGCTTGAGTGGGCGTTTTGTTTGGCTGTTGGCTTCGAGCCATCCCAACGAAGAAGCGCTGGCCTTGCAGGTCCATGCACTCCTGCGCCAAACCCATCCTGATGCCTTGCTGATCATTGCTCCTCGCGCCCCTGTCAGAGGAAAAGAAATTCAGCAACAGTGTCCCAGTGGTACTTTGTTGAAAAGTACATCAGTCGCATGGCCATCGCGACTGCACTCGGTCTATGTGGCCGACAGCATTGGAGAAATGGGCTTGTGGTACCGCTTGGCTCCCGTGACCATGCTCGGCGGCTCATGGGCCAAGGTCGGCGGACACAACCCCTATGAAGCTTTGGCCTTAGCGTGTCACGTTTTACATGGGCCCAACATTTGGAATTTTTCTGAGAGCTATACCCAATTAGCGACTCAAGGTCTGACGCAAGAACTCACCGAAGTAGAAGCCCTAGCGCAATCTATCACTGATCAGTGGCGCTCACCCATGCCACGCCAGGCAAGAATTTCTTTGCAATCGAATGAGGCGATCGACAGTTTGATTCGATTGGCTCAATCCAAATCGCATTAACCCATCAATGCACCGAAGCCTGAATTTGCGCATCCGGCTTGACCGAGCGCAGCAAGGCCAACATCTCGGCTTCAATGCGGTGCAACGCTTCTGGTGTTTGCCCCTCAAAACGCAGCACCAGCACTGGCGTGGTGTTTGAAGCGCGGATCAAACCAAACCCATCAGGCCAGTCCACGCGCAGGCCATCCATATCGGACACAACGGCAGGCGCCTTGAACGATGTGTTGGCCCGTTGCTGCAAGGCGAGGGTCACGCTGTGGGGTTCGCCCTCGCGACAGGCGACGTTCAATTCTGGGGTGCTGAAACTGCTGGGCAAGGCATTCAACACCGCATTGGCGTCAGGCGATTGGCTCACAATTTCCAGCAAGCGGGCACCCGCGTAGGTGCCATCGTCAAAACCATACCAACGCTCTTTGAAGAAGATGTGGCCGCTCATCTCGCCGCCCAATGGGGCTTGGCCGCCCTCGGCTTCGATGGCTTTCATTTTGGCCTTGATGAGAGAGTGACCCGTTTTGTACATCAGGGGTTTGCCGCCGGCAGCTTGGATGGCAGGCGCCAGCCGCTGCGAACACTTCACATCAAACAAGATGGTTCCTCCCGGCACCCGGCTCAACACATCTTGTGCAAACAGTTGCATCTGACGATCGGGGTATATGTTCTGGCCATCCGCCGTCACAATGCCCAATCGATCGCCATCGCCGTCAAAGGCCAGGCCCAATTCGGCGCCAGTCGACTTGAGGGCGCGCATCAGGTCTTGCAAGTTTTCGGGCTTGCTGGGGTCAGGGTGATGGTGAGGGAACTCGCCATCGACTTCACTGAACAGCTCGATCACTTCGCAGCCTAAAGCGCGGAAAATGCCCGGCGCCGATGCCCCTGCCACGCCATTGCCAGAGTCGATCACGATCTTCATGGGCCGTGCCAATCGGATATCGCCCACGATGCGTTGGGTGTACGCCGTGATCACGTCGCAATTTGTGATGCCACCGCCTGCGCGCAGTTGCCAAGTTTCTTTTTCCATCATGTCGCGCAGCGCCTGAATCTCATCCCCATAAATGGCGCGCCCCGCCAAGACCATCTTGAAGCCGTTGTAGTCTTTGGGGTTGTGACTGCCCGTCACCTGAATCCCGCTCTGGCAAAGGGTATGAGCCGCAAAGTACAGCATGGGCGTGGTCGCCATTCCGATGTCCATGACTTGCACCCCAGCGGCCACCAAGCCCCGCACCAATGCGGCAGACAAATCGGGGCCACTCAATCGCCCATCTCTCCCCACCGCCACTTTGGTTTGCCCTTCTGCTATCGCCCGTGTGCCAAAGGCTTTGCCCAAGACTTCGGCCACCGACTCGTTCAAGGTGGCAGGAACCACCCCACGGATGTCATAGGCTTTGAAAATGGAAGGGGTCAATGTCATGGGATCGATCAATGAGTACGACTGAGGGCTGCTGGATCTGATGGACAAGCATTGTAGGCGGGGCCATGCCCATTCACGGACCCATTTTTACGTCACTCTTCGTCTGCAAAAGTCGGCACTTGAGACGCAGCGGCCATTTTTCTGGCTAACATGGTCATCCTGCAACAGCGCGCTTGCCACTGCTTTCCTGCTCTTGCTGATTTGCCCCTCGTTCTTACCCCTTGCTGCACGGCACTGATGCCCGTTTTCTTGGTAATGACCTCATGAACCTGCCCGAAACCCACCAAATCGACAGCCCCTTGGGCCCACTGTTGTTGGCCGCAACCCCCCAAGGGCTCTGTGGTGTGTGGTTCTCGGACCAACGCCATCTGCCCAGTCCCCAGCTCAGAGCATCTTGGTCGAGTAACCCTAACCACCCGCTGCTGCGTGATGCTGCCGCGCAATTGACGGCATATTTTGCGGGTCGCCTCGTCTCATTTGATTTGCCTTTGGACTTGTCGGCCGGCACGGCCTTCCAACAATCGGTCTGGCAAGCGTTATTGCGCATTCCTACGGGGCAGACGCTCAGCTATGGGGCCATGGCGCACTTTCTGAACAAGCCCGCAGCCTCACGCGCTGTGGGCACTGCGGTCGGACGCAATCCGCTGAGCATTGTGGTGCCTTGCCATCGCGTGTTGGGTGCAGCCGGGCAAATGACCGGCTATGCGGGCGGAGTGTGGCGCAAACAAGCCTTGCTCACACTCGAGGGTCACCCCATGCCCCTGCACTCATCCAATTCACGAGATCTTTGAATGCCCCACACACAAGGCAAAGGCTGGCTGACCGACTTTTTGATTTTGGCGGCCATTTGGGGCTCTTCCTTTTTGTTCATGCGGGTGGCAGCGCAAGAATTAGGCGCCTTACCGACTGCCGCCCTGCGGGTGGCCATTGCTTCGGTTTTTTTGCTTCCCTTGATGCTGTTCAAAGGGCATTGGGCTGAACTTCGGCATCACTGGAAACCGGTCCTCTTTGTGGGGGTGTTGAACAGTGGCATTCCATTCGCTTTGTATGCGTTTGCAGTGATGCACATCACCACAGGTTTGTCGTCCATCCTCAATGCCACCGTCCCTCTTTTTGGTGCCCTGGTGGCTTGGCTTTGGTTGGGTGACAAACCCAGCTGGTCGCGTGCATTGGGTTTGGCTGTCGGGTTTGGCGGTGTCGTCTTGCTCGCGGGCGGTCAGGCCAGCTTCAAACCCAACGCCTCGGGCATCGCGCCCGCTTGGGCTGTGCTGGCCTGTTTGGCGGCGACCACGTGCTACGCGCTCGCGGCCAGCTTTACCAAAAAATACATCCCCAGCCTGCCCCCTTTGGTCACGGCCACCGGCAGTCAAATGGGGGCCACGCTGGCTTTGGTCGTGCCGGCTCTTTGGTTTCTACCTGCCAGCTGGCCCAGCGCATCGGCATGGGGGGCGTTGCTGATGGTGGGCATTTTGTGTACAGGGGTCGCTTACATCTTGTACTTCAAGTTGCTGGAAAAATCTGGCCCCGCCAGAGCCTTGACGGTGACCTTCTTGGTGCCGGTTTTTGCCATCGCCTACGGGGTTTTATTTTTAGGTGAAACAGTCACCGCGTGGATGCTTTTGTGTGGCGCCATCATTTTGGCGGGCACGGCTTTGTCGAGCGGTTTGGTCAAACTGCCGGGGCGCTGATTTTTTTGTACACCAGCACTGTTTTCTCAAGAGACCGTGCGCGCAGTTGGCCACATCCCCCATCTACATCTTGCCCTGCCGATTGACGCAACTTGGTCAACACCCCGCGCTGATGCAAGGTGCGGGCAATTTCAGCCGCCCTCTCCCATGAGGGTCGTGCAAAGGGCAAATCTGGGACTGCGTTGTAGGGAATCATGTTCATCAAGGCGTACTTGCCTTTGAGCAATCGCACAATGCCCTCGATTTCTTCATGGCTGTCGTTCACGCCTTCGATCAGTGTCCATTGGTACTGAATGGGATAGCCCGTTGCACGTGCATAAATCTCCCCCGCCTCCACCAAGTCTTCAGGGTCCAAGCGAGGTGCGCGGGGGAGCAGCTGGGCGCGCACATCAGAGCGCGTCGAATGCAAGGACAAAGCCAGTGCGGGTTTGACACGGCCTTTCGGCAAACGCTCAAACACCCGCACGTCGCCTACCGTCGAAAAAACCAAATTTTTGTGTCCGATATTGCCCACAGTGCCCAAGAGATCGATGGCCTCCAAGACCTGATTTAAGTTATGCGCAGGCTCGCCCATGCCCATGAAGACCACTTTTTTGACGGGGCGCAAGGTGCGGGCCAAGGCCACTTGGGCGACGATTTCGGCACTGCCCACTTGCCGAATCAAGCCCTCACGCCCTGTCATGCAAAACACGCAACCCACCGCACACCCCACTTGGCTAGACACACACAAGCCTTCACGCGGCAAGAGGACACTTTCAACGGTTTGCCCGTCTTGCAGGCCCACCAACAATCGAGCTGAGCCATCTTGGGCCGGATGCTGCTCACGCAAAGTCGCCAACCCTTGCAGGGCCTGACTCAGGGATGGCAAGGCCTCCCGCAGGGTCTTCGGCATGAATGTTTCAAGGGAACGCCGCCCACTGTCTTGCGCCTTGGCTTGGGTCCACAAGCGCAGCACCCGCATTTCGTGCCGCTCGAGGGCACCTTGCGAGCGCAAATAGGCCCGAATGTCCTGAATACTCTGAAAGCGGGGAATGTCCATGAACAAGCCCGGCTCAATAATGCGGCGGGATTTCGTCACGCAAATTGCGCACCTCGGCACCGCCGCCCGACTCGGGTAGACGGTCTCGCAGCTGACGCAATTCTTGAATCAGGGCATCGATTTGCTGCTGCTGACGGTAGACCTGCGCATTCAGTTGGTCCAGCAAGTCTTCGCTAAATCCCGCCTTGATTTCCAGATCGACCAAGCGGTTTTCGAGGGGTGAAAGTGTGTCCATGGGCTGTATTGGACATGAATTCGACATCAGTTTTGAAGTCTTTTATAATTTCGCCATCGCCGAGTTAACTGAACTACTTGCGGGGCGATTCATAAATTCTGCTAAAGCGTTCGCCAGGCTCCGGTTTTTCAGGGTCGGCAACGCCGACAAACCCCTGAAACAAAGGAGCTTTTTTCATGTCTAACGATTTCCTCTTCACCTCAGAATCCGTCTCTGAAGGACATCCCGACAAAGTGGCTGACCAGATTTCCGACGCGATCTTGGACGCCATTTTCGAGCAAGACCCACGCAGCCGCGTGGCTGCCGAAACCTTGACCAACACCGGTCTGGTGGTTTTGGCTGGCGAGATCACCACCAACGCACATGTGGACTACATCCAAGTTGCGCGCGACACCATCAAGCGCATTGGCTATGACAACACCGAATACGGCATTGACTACAAAGGCTGTGCGGTCATGGTGTGCTACGACAAGCAAAGCAATGACATTGCCCAAGGTGTGGACCACGCCTCAGACGATCACTTGAACATCGGCGCGGGTGACCAAGGCTTGATGTTTGGTTATGCCTGCAGCGAAACCCCCGAGCTGATGCCTGCCCCCATTTATTACGCGCACCGCTTGGTCGAGCGCCAGGCTCAATTGCGCAAAGACGGTCGTCTGCCATTCTTGCGTCCCGATGCCAAAAGCCAAGTGACCCTGCGTTATGTGGACGGCAAGCCTCACAGCATCGACACCGTGGTCTTGTCCACCCAGCACAGCCCCGACCAATCGGAAACGGCCACCAAAATGAAGGCCAGTTTCACCGAGGCCATCATCGAAGAAATCATCAAACCCGTGTTGCCCAAAGAGTGGCTGCAAAACACCAAATACCTGATCAACCCCACCGGTCGATTTGTCATTGGTGGGCCCCAGGGGGATTGCGGTTTGACCGGCCGAAAAATCATTGTGGACACCTACGGCGGCGCCTGCCCTCACGGTGGCGGCGCGTTCTCGGGCAAAGACCCCTCCAAGGTCGACCGCTCTGCCGCATATGCCGCCCGCTATGTGGCCAAGAACATCGTGGCTGCCGGCTTGGCCACTCAATGCCAAGTGCAAGTGGCCTACGCGATTGGCGTGGCACGCCCCATGAACATCACGGTGAACACCGCCGGAACCGGCGTGATTTCTGATGAGAAATTGTCCGCACTGGTGGCCGAGCACTTTGACTTGCGCCCCAAAGGCATCATCCAAATGTTGGATTTGCTGCGCCCCATTTACAGCAAGACAGCTGCTTATGGTCACTTTGGCCGTGATGAGCCCCATTTCACATGGGAGCGCACCGACCGTGCCGCCGCTCTGAAAGCCGCAGCAGGCCGCTGATGCATCGCTGAAAGGCTTCCTGAAGAAAAAAAACCGCTCAACTTGAGCGGTTTTTTTTGGCCTCATCGTTCGCCCATGGACTGGCTGAAGGTTTTGTAAATGGGCTTGGTGAGGTAGCTCAGCACCGTGCGCTCCATGGCTTTGATCTCGACGCTGGCGGTCAGGCCCGGGCGCATTTGAATTTCTTTGGCTTTGTCGCCCTTGAATTCTGAGCCGGTGATGCGAATGCGCACCCGGTAATAAATGAAGGGGCCTTGGCGGGTTTCTTCGGTCAAGACATCAGGGCTGATGTAACTCACCTTGCCGTGTAAAGCGCCAAAAATAGAAGAGTCATACGCATCCAGTTTGACGCTGGCATCTTGACCAATGGCTACAAAGGCGATGTCAGCAGGAGGAATTTTGGCTTCAGCGATGAGGTTATCGCCAGTCGGTAACAACTCCATCACAGTGTCACCCGCACGCACCACGCCACCCAGTGTGCTCACCTTGATGTTGTTGACAATCGCATCCACCGGCGCGACCAGCTCGGTGTGCTCCAACACTTGGCTGCGGTCTCTCAATTGCTCGGTTTGGCTGCTCAGGTCTTCTTGCGCCTTGGTCATTTCCGCTTGGGCATCTTGAAAGTATTTATTGCGTTTACCAGCCAGTTGCGCTTTGATGTCGGCGACGCTGCGCTGTAGCCGCAAAATTTCGGCACGACTCACATCGCCCGACTGTTCAAGACGGCGGTTGATGCTCAGCTCGTCTTCGGCCAGTGTCAGTATTTCGCGCAAGGCGCGAACATCGTCGTTGAAAGCCGTTTGCCGCTTGTTGTACAAATCAGTTTGGTTGCGAATGTAGTCGGTGTACCGGAGCAAATCTTTGTCAAATACCAAAGGTTTGCTGTACACCTCGGCCTGCAAACGGGTCAAGGTGATGTTGAGCGCCGCCACTTTGGCAAGGCTGTCTGAGACAGCGGCCGCAGCTCTTTCTTTTTGCAAGGTGGCCAAGGGCTGACCGGCTTTCACCACATCGCCTTCTTTGACATGCAATTGGGTGAGCACACCGCCATCGGACGACTGAACCACTTGTGTCCGTTCGGAAGCAATGATTTGCGCCTGCGCACGGGTGACCTGGTCAATCTTGCCCACAGAAGCCCACAACAGCAACAGCAAGATGCCCAGCACCATCACACGAATGCTCCAGCGCGAACGCCTGGGCGCCTGCAAATCATGCAGACTGGAAGGGGCTGATGCATCCACCGCTGATCTTGGAAACACCAAGCTCAGCATGCCCCAGAGCAAAAGTGGCAACCAGAGCACGACAGACTTCAATCGCTGCCACAGACGCTGCTTGAAATTGGGCTTAACGCCCACGTCGATCACGTCGGCAGAGGAAGAGGGATGGCCGGAGTTCGTCATGCGGGGGTCCCTTCAGCTGCTTGTTGTTGCGGCTCAGCGGCTTTGGGGCTTGAGTTCATTTTTTGCAGTTGTTGCAACACGGTATCGCGCGGCCCATCCATGACGATGTTGTTGCCCGCAATCACAATGATGCGCGAGACCAAGGGCAACACACTGGGTTTGTGGGTGACGATGACCATGCTTTTTCCTGCTTGCGCTTCTTGCGCCAAGACTTGCAGGCAACGGCGCTCTTGTTCGTCGTCCATGGTGGCGGTGGGTTCATCCAGCAACATCACGCTGGGGCTGCACAGCACCAAACGCGTGAACGCCACCAATTGTTTTTGTCCCCCACTCAAGCCTTTGCCCCCCTCCATGATGGCGCGATCAAGACCCTTGGGGTGACTGGCGACAAAGCGGTCCATCCCGGTGCGCCGCATGGCATTGAGCAAGGCATCGTCTCCGGGATCTGGAAAACCAATGAGCAAATTTTCTCGCAGTGTCCCTTGAAACAAGCGATGGTCTTGCTGCAAGTAGCCCACATATTGGCTGACCACTTGTCGACTGATGTGTGCGAGGTCCAGGTTATCCAGCAACACCCGCCCCTCTTGGGGGTGATACAAGCCACTCAACAAGCGCAGCAAAGTCGACTTGCCCGCACCAATGGGCCCCAACACGGCGATGCGTTCTTGCGGCTGGATTTCCAATTTGGGAATGACCAGCGCGGGGGGGTTATCGCCGTAGGCAAACTTGATGTCTTGCAGTGCAAAGTGCCCTTGAATCTGCGATGGGACCAGGGGGCGGTCTGTGCCGTGGTGATCGGTTTTGAGGGTATAGAGTTTTTCTAAACCCTCTAATGCAGCTTGGGCGTGTGCATGCTGCACCAACAAGCCCGGTATCGCCATGATGGGGGCCAAGATACGACCACTCAAAATAGAGCTGGCAATCAACGCGCCCATCGTCATATGGCCTTGCATGACCACCAAAGAACCAGCCACCACCAGCCCCGCATAACTGAGCTGTTGCACGGTGGCTGACAGGTAGCCCACGCTTTCCGTGGCACTGCGCATTTTCAGGTCACTGTCGATGGTGTTGCCGTTCACACCGATCCAACGGGACAGAAATTTCCAGCCGCCCGAACCCGCCTTGATGGTCTCAATGCCTTCCACGGCCTCGACCAACAAGCCCGTTTTCATGTTGTTGAGCGCAGCACCAACTTTGGCTTGGCTCATGATTTTTTTGCGAATCGAAAATCCAATGCCCAGCGCCACGCAACCAAACACCAAAGGCACCACAGCAACCCAAGGGCTCGCGATCAACATGATGACCACCAAAAAGACAAGCGCCAGCGGCAAATCAATCAACGTGAACAAGGTTGAGGCGGTGTAAAAGCCACGCACCTGCTCATAGCCGCGCATTTGTCCAGCCAAGCTGCCAACCGATGCTGGAATTTGATCGACGCGCAACAACAGCAGGCGGTTAAAAATTTCTCGTGACAAGCGGTTGTCCAAGCCGACGATGACGTAGTCCATGATGTGCGAGCGGGCGTACTTCATGGCCAGTTCGATCAAGATGCTGAGCACCACCCCTAAACTCAAAATCACCAAGGTGTATTCGCTGCGGGTGGGAATGACGCGGTCATACACCTGCATAGAAAAAAGCGATGTGGCCAAAGCCAAAAAGCCGATAAAGGCCGACGCCAAGCAGGCCTCAATCAATTCGTGGCGATACAAATGCAAGGCGTCTTGCACGTGCGAGAAAAAGGTGAGCTTTTCGCTTTTTTGCTTGAAAAAGTTAAAGCCAAAGCCCAGATCCACCTTGGGTCCCAGCCGCAGAATAGCCGTCGCGTTCTTCAGCGCCGCTTCGTCAACTGGCTTCCCTCCCTTGGGCGTCATGACCACCCACTGCCCTCGCGCATTGCGGTCGACCACCACACCCCAGCCCAACTCAGGGGTGTAGGCCAGCATGGGCAAATGCACTTGGTCAGGGTGCTTCACCATTTTGGGACTCTCAAGTGCCATGCGCTGGCAGATCAACGGCAGCATTTGAAGTGGCGAAGCAGATTGCTCCAACATCGATGCGGTGGCATTCAGGCTCAGCATGTCCATGCTGCCGCCTTGCATCTGGGCGAGGCGTTGCATGGCCCATGAAAATTGTTGCACTGGCGTCATTGCCGGCATGCTGGTGGGATCCATGGCGTTGGGATGAGGGGCCGCGGTGGTGTTCATAGTTGTGCCTGACTTACTTGGGGAGTTGTCCCATGCGAATTTGGAGTCGGGCTTGTGCCCCCACCATAGAGGCTTGTGCATCCGCGAGGGCATATTGGTTTTGCGCCAGCTCGCGAACTTGATTCAGCAAGTCTTGCCACTGTTTTCGGCCTGCTTGAAACTGGCGTTGGTAAGACTCCAAGACCGCCTCCGAGCTGGCCACGGATTTTTCAAGGGCCTCTATACGATGGCGTGCATTGACAAACTCTTCTCTGTCCGTCTGCAAGGTTTGCTGTATCTCGCGAATGGCAGTTTCAATGGCTTGTTCTGCACCGTCTATGCGGGTACCGATGGCTTGCGCCTCCACCAAATTAGAGAATCCGGGGCCCGGGGTGAAACGGAGACCCAAGAAGTAAGTGGTACTCACATCCATGGTCGATGATTGGCCGCGGATGGGCTTGACCACGCGACCATAGATTTGGGGATAAGCCTCGGCATTTTTGGCCTCTAAACTGCGCCGAAGAAACAGCACATCCATGCGCGCCTTGGCGGTGACCGGATGGTCCAGGGCCACTTGGTGAAAGTCTGATTGGTCTAATTCTTGAGCAAACGTTTGGGTTTCCACTCGACCGCGGGAATAATGGGCCGATGGCACACGATTCGCCAACTGCGGCAGACCCGAGAGTTGTTCTAACCGCCGAATCGCCACTTGCAAACTGGTTTGCGCGGTCAAGAGTTCGACCTGGGTTTGCAATAAGCGGGCATCTGCCAATTCCAGATCGATGCGTGGCGAGGCCTCGGCCTCTACTCGCCTGCGGATTTGCGCCTGATAGCCCACAAGGCGGGTGTGCGTTTGCTGGGCGAATTTGACCCGTTCGTTGGCAGCAATCATGTTTTGCCAAGCCGTGACGACCTGCAAGTACAAATCTTGTTGCACCAATTGCACTTTGAGCAGACTGATGTCCGCCATGGTCTGGGACTCAGAAATACGGGCATTGGTGCGCCCAAAATCCCACACCGGTTGTTCCAATTGCACCGATCTCGAAGCACTGACATTGGCACTGCCCGTGTTGGTTTCGAGCGTGGTCGAAATCGTGGGCCATCGAATTCGCTCTCTGGCCGTGACGTCTTGGCCAGCCGCACGCGACTCCAATCGGGCGGCCAGCATGGTGGGGTAAGTGGCCGATGCCGCCTCCATCAGTTCACTCAATTGAAGCGAAGACTGTGTGAGCTGCCCCTGAACAGAACTGAAAAAACACAACAACACAGGCAGGACTAAGCGTTGCGTCATTCCCCGTGCGGTTGTTTCTTTGAGACGAAGTGGGGTGGGCAATTGAAAGTTCACAGAGGCGCACCTACATGAGATCGGAAACACAGGGGGAACATCACTTCTCGATCAACAAGAAGTTTTTTTCAAAAATTCGACGGACTTGATCTGCATGCAAATAAATCGATTCGTAAAGTTTTTCAGAAGGCATGAGGCATTTGGAGCGACCATCGCTCTCCAGACTGACGGCCTCGATCAGACCGGCCGCTTCCATTTCTCGCATGCGTGTTCTCAATGCTTTTTCGGTGAACCCAGAGCCCCCCATCAGGTCTTTCAAAGCTCGGGGTAAGAGAGTTCTGTCGGCGACGGCGCGCTGTGCAATGCGGTAGTACAGATGGCGCCCAGTCAGGCTGCTCAAAATGGGCGCGTTGTCCAATTCCCATTCGTGTAATTCGGCCAAATTGGCAACAATGGAAGTGAGCTGACTTGTGTTAATTTCTCTAGAAATCACATAAACCCCTTGGATAATTACGCAATTGCGAAATCATGGTTTAAGTAGACCTCAGAAATTCAGTAAATGCCAGTCATATACGGAAGTTAGTTCCGGCATTACGGACTAAATGATAAATTAATTATCATTTAGTGCTTTTATCAGTTGTTGGCTTGTTAATGGTTTAATCAAAATTGCGTCAAAGCCACGATTTTTAAGCTGACGGAGATCGCCCTCCGTGGCAAAAGCGGTGTATGCAAATATCTTTAATTTGCTGAATTTTTCATTTTTCCGCAGAACATCCAAAACTTCGAGACCACTCATTTCTGGCATAGAAATGTCCAACAAGACACCCGACACCTCCAGATGTTCGAGTTGCTTGAGTGCGTCTTGCCCCCCTGCAGACTCATGGACCATCCAGCCAAAGGGTCGCAAAATAAGGCCCGGCAGCAGTCGGTTAATCCCATTGTCGTCCACAACCAATATCGATTTAGAGGCAGGCATTTAATCCTCCCACACTTATTGAGAAAATAAAATGAGAGTCGATCATTTATTTTTTAATTCCACATCATTATTTGATTTAAATGAAGCCAGGCGTTTATTCAACCACCGGGTGATTCATCGCTTTCATGGCAATCAAAGCTTGGAAAAATCCGTGAATCCATTCCATGTCAATGGGTTTTGCCAAAAGCTGCACATCACTGGGCAAGCCCCCTTTGGCATCTATTTGAGCCTTCGTTAATCCGGTAATCGCAATAATGGGTAAATTAGAAAAGAATTTATGTTCACGCAAAGTTTTGATGAATTGAAAACCATCCATATTGGGCATGATCAAATCGGTCAGCAAAACTTGGGGCTGGATCACCGGCATGTCCAACAAAGCCTCCATGGCCGACGCATACATGACAACATCCAAGGGGTCTTGCCAGCGGTCAAAATAGGTTTGGTACATCAGCCGAGAACTTTCATCGTCCTCAACCACCAAGACCCGTAATTTGCTGTCGGTTTTGTAGCGTGCTTCAGGCAACATGCCGTGGGCAACTTGGTATTCTTGAATCGACTGCAAGGAAATACGGCGATGTCCGCCTTGCGTCTTCCATGCTTTCAAACTGCCGGTTTCAACCAAATTTTGTACGGTTCCAACCGAGACCCTTAAGAGTTTGGCCGCATAACTGGTGCCGCAATATCCGTCGTCAGTAGTCGCTTGGTTCATGAAATTTAAGCCTCCATTGAATTTGTAATTTTTTCAGACATAAGTCTTTAAATACACTCTGTAATCACGAATGGCGGTGCATTGTTCCTCTATTTCTTAGCGCTTCTTCATGTTGCGACCCCTTCCACTTCGCCAAGATTCATGAGTCCATGCCTCTACCGAGCCCCTTGTTTTGCGACTGGAGTGTTCGCGAATTTGCTGTCCAAACACCTTGTAGAAATTGTTAAATTGCACGCATCGCTACCGAGAATTTGAGCGCCACCGAATCATTTGAATTTGTTGATTTCAAATGATCAAAGTGTCCACCTCAACAATTCCGAAGGGACAAAAGGGGTATGACAATTCGGCTCATGCCGTTAAATCAACAATTGGCCATCAATCATTTGCTGGTGCGCTTACCCACAGACAGTTGGGAGCGGTGGCAACACGCGTTGGTTCCCGTCCAACTTCAAGCTGGGAGCGTTCTCTTTGAGGACGAAGCCCATCTGACCCATCTGTATTTCCCCACCTCGGCCATTCTGTCCATCTCCCACCTTTTGCGTGACGGTGAATCCATAGAAGTGGCCATGATCGGATCGGAAGGGGTCGCAGGCGCGGCGTCTTTGCTGGGACGCAGTCTGTCCAACCACAGGGGCATGGTTTTGCGCTCCGGTCTGGCCTATCGGCTAAAGAGTGCGTGGCTGGAGTCAGAGCTCAAAAGCTCTCCTCTTTTTTTGCAGATGATGTTGCGCTACTCGCAGTCGCTGATTTCCCAAATTTCACAGGTCTTGGCCTGCAGTTGTCACCACCATGTCGAAAAACGACTCAGTCGCTGGCTGTTGATGTATGCCGACCGCGCGGGTTCCACATCGATCCTGTTTACACAAGAGCAATTGGCCAACAGCTTGGGGGTGCGCAGAGAGCGTCTGGCCAAAGCGGCCAGCGAGTTACAAAAAAAGGGGTTTATTCAGTACTCTCGCGGCAGCATCGACATTTGCAACTCGCGCGCCCTGCAAGCCGACACTTGTGAGTGTTACGGCGTCATCAAAGCGACTTACGCCCCGATATTCCATTCCACCTGAACCACCGTCTTCAGGCTTTATTCCCGCGCTCTATCGACGTTCATTGAATCTTTTTTTCAATTGTGCTTTGCGATAAGCCGAGGGCGTGACCCCCATCACACCTCGAAAATAACGCGTGAAATTGCCGGCCGACGAAAACCCGAGCTTCAACGCTACCTCGGCCAGATCCTCGCCACCCCCGCCCATCATTTGCAAGGTGCGCAACATGCGTATGCTTTTCCAAGTGACTTGGGGTGAACTTTTCAACTCTCGCTGAAACAGCTCATACAAACGACTGCGCGACAGTCCAACACGCTTGGCGACTTCTGTGATGGAATGAACATTCACCGAGGGGTCTTGCATGTACTCCAGCGCCAATCGCAATCTGTAGTCGATCAGTTTTCTGCGCTGGGGCAAAAGCAGGGGGCGCACCGTCTGACTGGCCTTGTGAAGGGTCAGCCTCAGCAAGTGGATGACCGCCACTTCCAGGGTTCGCGCATCCAGCAACTGAGGGGCCTGGACGCTTTGCATCAACTGAAAAGCCGCCTTGTGAATTTCTGGCGAAGACGCCATGGAAGGTGCTGCATGCACGAGAGGATGCCCCAGCTCAGCCTGAACCTCATCCAGCCAAGATTGCTGGAGAGACAATTCCAAAATCACTGCGCTTTTTTGGGGATCGTCTAGGGTGAAATCATGCGATTCATAGCGGTTAATGCCCACCACAAAGTCTTCGCTGTAGGGTGCGGAAACGTCCCCTATTTGGGCTTGGGCGGTGCCTCCCTCGATCCAATAGCCGTATTGCACCTGCCAATTGGCATGGGCATGGTGGGTCAGGGTGTGCGAGATCGCACGGACTTCCACAGCGCCAAATCTGCCTTCGACCACTGCATAAAAGTCGTTCATATTCCCCTTTTTGGGGAATTTTCTGACTTAGTGCTGGCGGCTTCTATGCGATTTCGCGCTTAAATCGATAAAAATCCTAAAACAAACAAATTAGCTTGCGACTCAGCGAAATCGACTCACTGGGTCAGCTTGTCTCAAGGCCTGAAGTGAATGGTGCGTAGAAATGAAAAACGCACCCGAAGGTGCGTTTTTACGTGCTTTTTGGCGGAGTGGACGGGACTGTTCTTACTTTCAGTAAAAACTGTTAAAAATCAATGACTTACGAAAAGTCACCCCACAGAAACAGTACATAAAACAGTACATGTCTCAGTACATATCGAACCTAGTCTAGCGCGTTTGACAATTTATGCTTTCGACCACGACCAGCTCATTTGTCCTGCCCAAAGGCCGAAGTTGCATAGGACGCCTGCAACGAACTTGCTGAACTTGGATGCGCCGACAATTCGAAACATAGCTACGTTCTGCGCCTGATTTTGGAATATCCCAAAACGACCGTTTGATGAACCTACATAAAAATTAAATATAAAAATGGGGGGCTTCTAAGGACAACTGTCCGGGGACCGAATGCAAGAGACCAAATGATCAATCAATACGCGAAGTTTAGCGGGCACATAGCGGGTGGGTGAGTACAAAAGCCATAGAGCGCCCGTGTAGTGCGTGACAAATCGCCATTCAGGTAGCAACTGCACGATCCGACCTCGCTCCAACGCTTCTTGCGCAGTGAACACCGGCAGACTACCAATGCCCAACCCTTGACAAACAGCGTCCAGACGCACTTCGGTGTTGTTGGCGGTGTAACGTCCACGAACTTCGACCGAGATGGATTGCCCATCTTTGACAAATTTCCATCGTGCATCGCTTGGATTTTCACCAAGACTGATGCAGCTATGAAAGGCTAAATCCTTCGGTGCAATGGGCAATTCGTGGTTCGCCAAATAATCTGGTGAAGCGCAAACCATGTGCTCAATACTCTTCAACCGACGACCGATGAGTCCTACCGGCGGCGTCTCGGTCACGCGGACAGCCAGATCAATGTTGTGTTCCACAAGATCTAGAGCACGATCCTCCAAAATAAGTTGCACATCGACACCCGGAAAAGTGCGCAAAAAATCACCCATGCAAGGGTGTATTACCGAGCGCCCAATGGCTTTCGGTACACAGACTCGAACTAATCCATGTGGTGCTTCGCGGTGACGCCCGCCAATGTCCATCACAGCACGTGCGGCACTGACTATGTCAGTGCAGTGTTGCAGGATTTCAATCCCACCAGGTGTCAAACCTAGCTTGCGGGTGGTGCGCTGTAACAGTTGTGCACCTAACGCCCGCTCCAATCGAGAAATGCTGCGACTGACTGCCGAGGGTGTGGCCCCCAATTGACGGGCCACTTCAGAAAAACTCCCTGCTTCGACCACACGCACAAACAAGGCCATTTCTTCAAACAATGGGTGTCTAGAACTTGTTCTCATTAAGCAAAGGTCTTTTGAATAAAGAATAGATTTTATATTTTATGCAAATATGTAGACTCATCTAATGACTGAACTACTGTATTTTTCCTCCGACCAACTGACGGTTGATGCCACTATTCAAGCATGCGTTGCCGTTCAAAATGGTTACGAGGTCACCCTCAATCGGACAGTGTTTCACTCGCAAGGAGGTGGGCAACCTTCCGATGTAGGTCACATGGGTGCCGCCCGTGTCACAAAGGTTGTTGAAAGAAATGGCACCTTAGTGCATTGCATAGACGCAAGGCTTGAGATCGGTGTTGTGGGATTGCAAGTCGACAAAGATGCTCGCCTGCTGCATTCGCGTCTGCATACGGCGGGCCATTTAATTGGCCATGCTGTAGCGCCATTGGGATTTATCGCAACCCGCGCACATCACTGGCCAGGCGAGGCACGAGTGGATGTATCACCAACGGCCATGGGAGGCGCATGCTTGAGCGTCAATGAACTTCAGAGTCGGGTAGATGCACTCATTGCTCAAGACCTCCCACGAATTTTGCGCCTTCACGAAGGGTTTCGCGAAATCGGGTTTGGCGAGTTGCCAGCATTTCCTTGTGGCGGAACTCACGTTATATCGACTGGAATGGTCGGTAGTTGCGTTATTGATGACATAGGTAAGAACGGAAACGGCTTTCGAATTCGATATGCCGTTATCTAAGTGCGTCTATGTTGATGGATTGACAGCACGAACATCGCACTTCATTGTTTCAAATAAAAGGGAGAGTTAAGAATGCTTTTGGAAGCGAATAAATTAAATGCATCTTGCATCGAGATGCTAGCTCGGAACGAGATTTAGCAGTTCTTGTAAAAGGGTTTGTTGAACCGGGTGTTGCGGCCAATTTGACCGAAAAAATCCTTAGCCGTGGTTACACTCATTACACAAATGCACCGAGTATCGGGCGAATAGGTATGGCCTTTTACGAAGCCGAAGGCAATCCAAGTCAAGTAACTACTTACTTTGAGCAGGCAGAAAAGAATCTCACTGATCTACGCGACCGTTGTGCACCGTTGATGTGTCCAATAGATCTTCTGCGTTGTGCCCTTGACGAAACTTGGCCTGCCGGTGCCATGCTGGAAACACTGTACGGAAAAAAGATGTATGTAGGCTTATCCAGAGTCGTCGAGCCAGGTGTCACATTTTTGGCTCATCATGACATCTTCGCGAAAGACGCACCTGATAGCTTTCACGCACGTAGCTTACAGGCACAAATCGCATGCAATGTCTACCTCAGCATGCCGACCGACGGAGGTGGACTGCAAATTTGGGCAAATGAAATTGCCGCGACAGAGTTTGATACCTTACGCAAAGACAGTTACGGCATATCACCGGAATACCTTGGTCAACCTCAACTGAACATTCGGCCAGAGCCGGGTGACTTGATTCTTTTTAACTCCCGATTAATGCATTCGGTTACGCCGGGAAAAGAAACATCTCGATTAAGCCTGTCGTGTTTCGTAGGCTATCGAGGACCCGCTGCACCACTAAGTTTTTGGAGTTAAGTCGTGATCCAATCCTATGGAGGAGAATTTCTGACATTGGCCTTGGTGCACTTTCTTGCCGTCATTGCGCCAGGGCCAGATTTTGCAGTGACTGTTCGCCAGAGCATTCGGTTCGGACGTGCAATCGGTATGATCACAGCCGTGGGAATTGGTTGTGGAATTTCCCTACATGTCGCATATACATTGTTAGGTGTGGGAGCACTACTTCACACCTATCCTTGGCTGTTGACATTGACCAGCTTGATTGGTGCAACATATTTGGCTTACCTTGGAACAAATTTGATTCGCAGTCAACCTAAAAACTTGAATGCGAACCTAATTGATTCGGAAATGCTATTTACAAAAGTTGAACCTACACCATCATGGGGAAAATCCTTTTCATTGGGTTTCTTGACCAATGCAACTAACCCCAAAGCAACACTGTTCTTCTTAGCGATTTTCACAACGCTAGTTAAACCGACAACGCCACTATTGATACAAGGTTTCTACGGCTTATGGATGTGTAGTGTGAATGCTACCTGGTTCATGCTTGTCGCTGCTTTGTTCACAATAAGCCGCATTCGAAACACATTTCTACGCATGGGACATTGGCTTGAACGTCTCATGGGTGTGATCTTATTGTTGTTTGCACTACGGCTTTTTTGGCAAGTTGCAGGTTAAATTCAAGGTCATCACGACAATTGAAAAATTGCAGAATATGATATTATTTATTCAATAACCACTCTTTATGAATTGAGTATAAATTCACTGAATTATCAAGTAAGTATCAGTGAGAAAATGCCGACAGGCAACACCTTGGATAACTACAAGATATTACTTTATAACGACGCGGAAAACATGAAACAAAAATTTATAACAAACTGGTTTTACTCACCTATTGCAAAAAATACTGAGCATAAACTAACTGGTCTTTGGTTTTGGAAAAATGTAAAAAAGTAGTTCAACCTATTCCACAAGCCGCAGATTATGATCATTTCTGCGAACAGCTTAAAAAAATATACAATGAACTCGATGAGAATGGATATGATGTTGTAAACATTATTCCATTAAATCTTGGAACTTCAGAACCAAATCATGCGATCATGGACAATGGAAAAAAGAACTATCTTGGTGAAACAGGTTACTCGATAACACGCGGCACCGTTGTAGTTGGAAAAGACAGACTATCAGCCCCGGCCCCCGTAAATTTTCTTATCCAACTACCCGGCATCGAAGATCTGATGCATAAAATTCAAAAGGTCCACAAAAAGGTCCACAAAAAGAAAAAGCGCCCCGAAGGGCGCTTTATTCTGTGCTTTTTGGCGGAGTGGACGGGACTCGAACCCGCGACCCCCGGCGTGACAGGCCGGTATTCTAACCAACTGAACTACCACTCCTGGTAGCTGTAACTTTTGCTGGTTTACTGCTGCAAACCAACCAAGTGCTACAAAACTTGGCGACCCTACGGGGATTCGAACCCCGGTACTCACCGTGAAAGGGTGATGTCCTAGGCCTCTAGACGATAGGGTCATAACCTGGACTGATTCTTGCGAACCGATTCGACACTTTGGTGGAGGTAAGCGGGATCGAACCGCTGACCTCTTGCATGCCATGCAAGCGCTCTCCCAGCTGAGCTATACCCCCTTTGGACCACGTTGGGCATTGCTGCTTTGGCGTTTTCCTCGTTGGTGTCGAGTCTCGAATTATAGACAGAATTTCAGGCGTTTTTCAAGCGTGCCAGAATTTTTTCTCGCTGACTCAAGGCCAGCACAGCGTCCAAAGAAGGGGTTTGCGCCGTGCCCATCACCAACACCCGGACCGGCATGGCGATTTGCGGCATCTTGAGTCCTGTTTCGGTCAAGGTTTCCTTGATGGCCGCCGCAATCGTAGTTTTGTCCCATGCACAAACAGACAACTTGCACGCCAAAGCCAACAACGCGGGCTTCACGGCATCCGTCACATGTTGTGCTTTCTCTTCGGCATTGGGCACCACATCCACATAAAAGGCAGCAATCCAATTTGCCAAAACCACCAAGGTGTCACAACGGTCTTTGAACAAGCCGCAGATTGAAGCCAGTCGGTCATCGGCGGTGACCCCCAATTGGGCCAAGTGCGGCAACACCCGCTGCGCCAGTTGCTCGTCGGGCAACGCCTTGAGATGCTGGGCATTGACCCATTTCAATTTGGCTTCGTCAAACTGCGCGGCACTGCGGCCCAAATGGTCCAAGTTGAACCATTCCAAGAATTGCTGACGGCTAAAGATTTCGTCGTCCCCGTGGCTCCAACCCAAGCGCGCCAAATAATTGACCATGGCGTCGGGCAGATAGCCTTCATCACGGTACGCCGTGACGGCCTTGGCGCCATTGCGCTTGCTCATTTTTTCGCCCTGCTCGTTCAACACCGTGGGCAAATGCGCATACACAGGCGGCTCGGCGCCCAGAGCTTTGAAAATGTTGATCTGGCGCGGCGTGTTGTTGACATGGTCATCGCCACGAATCACATGGGTGATCTGCATGTCGATGTCGTCCACCACCACACAAAAGTTGTAGGTGGGCGTGCCGTCAGGTCGCGCGATCACCAAATCGTCCAATTCGTCGTTGCTGATTTCGATGCGCCCTTTGACTTTGTCGTCCCAAGCCACCACGCCGCCGAGGGGGTTTTTGAAACGCAAAACAGGCTTCACCCCTTCAGGAACAGACGGCAATGTTTTGCCGGGCATGGGGCGCCAGGTGCCGTCATAGCGCGGCTTTTCTTTATTGGCCATTTGACGCTCACGCAATGCATCCAACTCTTCCATGCTCATGTAGCAGGGATAAACATGGCCTGCCGCCTGCAAATCGGCCAGCACGGCTTTGTAACGGTCCATGCGCTGCATTTGGTAGAACGGACCTTCGTCGTGGTCCAGCCCCAACCACGCCATGCCCTCGATGATCACATCCACTGAGGCTTGAGTGGATCGGTCCAAATCGGTGTCTTCAATGCGCAAAATGAAGTCACCCCCAGTAGCTCGGGCAAACGCCCAAGGGTACAAGGCAGAACGGATATTGCCCAGGTGAATAAAGCCAGTGGGCGATGGGGCAAAGCGGGTGCGAATACGTGAGGAAGGTGTCGTCATATCAAAGGGTGTCCAGACCTCGTGCCAGGTCTTTCTGAATGTCTTGTGGGTACTCCAGGCCAACGGCCACACGAATCAAGCCTTGCCCAATGCCTGCGGCTTGCCGCTGCGCCTCGGTCAAACGGCCATGCGAAGTGCTGGCGGGATGGGCCACCAAGGTTTTGGTATCGCCCAAATTGGTGGACAGCGACAACATTTGCATCGAGTCCAACACATGAAAAGCCCGCGCACGCGCTGCCTCAGCGCCATCGGCTTTCACCTCAAAGGACAACACCGCGCCACCCAAGCCCGACATTTGTTTCATGGCCAAGGCATGCTGAGGGTGGCTGACCAAACCAGGGTAATGCACACGCGCCACCGAGGGGTGCTGCTCTAACCACTCGGCCAAAATTTGCGCCCGCGCCGTTTGCGCACGCATGCGCAAGTCAAGTGTCTCCAGCCCCTTCAGCACCACCCATGCATTGAAGGGCGCCAGGGTCATGCCCCCGCTTTTGAGCACGGGCAAAAACTTCTCGGTGATCAGTTGCTGAGAAGCACACAAGGCCCCCGCCATCACGCGGCCTTGGCCGTCCAGGTATTTGGTACCCGAGTGCATGATGATGTCAGCGCCCATGTCGACGGGACGCTGCAACGCGGGCGTGGCAAAGCAATTGTCCAGCGCCAGCAAGGCCCCGGCGTTGTGAGACATGTCGGCCAAAGCCTGAATGTCACACACCTCGGTCAGCGGATTGGTCGGCGTCTCGGCAAACAACAAGCGCGTGTTGGGGCGAATGGCCGCCTGCCATTCTTTCAGGTCGGTTTGCGAGACAAAACTGGACTCAACGCCAAACTTGGCCAAGTCGGTGCCAATGAGTTTGATGGTGGAGCCAAACATCGAGCGCGAGCACAACACATGGTCACCAGCCTTGAGCAAGCCCATGCACATCATCAAGATGGCCGACATGCCGGAAGCCGTCCCCATGGCGGCTTCGGTGCCTTCCATAGCGGCCAAGCGCATTTCCATGCTGCTGACGGTGGGGTTGCCATAGCGGCCGTAGGTGAAGCCCTCTTCATCGCCGGCAAAGCGCGCGGCGGCGGCGGCGGCATTGGGCTGGACATAGCCACTGGTCAAATACAGCGCTTCTGAGTTTTCACCAAATTGGCTGCGCTCGACGGCGGCACGCACCGCGAGGGTTTCGATGTGTAAATCGTCGAATCGAGAGGTATCGGTCATGGCTTGGGCCTTTACACGCTGGCGTTGGGCAAAGCCAAACGCGAATGGTCTTCGTCACCCTCCTCGACTTGGAGTCGGGTTTCGTTCAGTCGGCTGATGTCATCGGCCGAAATATCGCCCGTGACGTACACCCCATCAAAGCAAGAAGCATCAAAGTCCGACAAGGCGCCCGCTGCGTTGACACGCGCTTGTGCGACTGCCGTTTTCATGGCCTCAACGTCTTGGTAAATCAGCGCGTCACAACCAATGATGGCGCGGATTTCTTCAATGCTTCGACCATGGGCCACCAGCTCTTCTTTAGTGGGCATGTCAATGCCATACACATTGGGATAGCGCACCGGTGGCGCGGCGCTGGCCATGTAGACCTTGCGAGCGCCAGCATCGCGTGCCATTTGCACGATTTCGCGGCTGGTGGTGCCACGCACAATCGAGTCGTCCACCAACAAGACATTGCGGCCTTTGAATTCGCTCACAATGGTGTTCAACTTTTGTCGTACCGACTTTTTCCGCACCGCCTGCCCCGGCATGATGAACGTGCGCCCCACATAGCGGTTTTTGACAAAGCCCTCTCGGTAAGGGATGCCCAGCAAATGCGCCAACTGCGTCGCACTGGGGCGGCTTGATTCGGGGATGGGAATCACCACATCAATGTCATTGGGCGGCACGGTAGAGATCACCCGCTTGGCCAGCGTTTCCCCCAAATTCAGGCGCGCCTGATAGACCGAAATGCCGTCCAGCGTGGAGTCGGGACGCGCAAGGTACACATACTCAAATATGCAGGGGCTGAGTTGAGATTTTTCTGCGCAATGCTGGGCGTGCATCTGGCCCGATAAATCAACAAACACGGCTTCGCCGGGCGCCACGTCACGATCGAACTGGTGCGATGTGCCATCGAGTGCCACCGATTCACTGGCAAACATGAGCGTGCCATCGTCGCTTCGCCCCATGCACAAAGGCCGAATGCCATGGGGATCGCGAAAAGCCACCAAGCCATGGCCAGCAATCAAGGCGATCACCGCATAAGACCCCTTCACGCGTCGGTTAACGCCACGCACGGCCTCAAATACATCCATCGGTTTGAGTGGCAAGCCCCGCGTGGTTTTTTCAAGCTCATGGGCCAAAACATTCAGCAAGACCTCTGAATCGCTTTCGGTGTTGATGTGCCGGTGGTCGTTCGAAAACAGCTCGGCCTTCAGCGCATGGGCATTGGTCAAGTTGCCGTTGTGCACCAAGACCAGGCCAAACGGTGCATTGACGTAAAAAGGTTGCGCCTCTTCTTCGCTGAAGGCATTGCCCGCAGTGGGGTAGCGCACTTGGCCCAAACCGCAATTGCCGGGCAAGCTGCGCATATTGCGTGTGCGAAACACATCACGCACCATGCCTTTGGCTTTGTGCATGAAAAATTTGCGGTCCAACTGCGTCACGATCCCGGCGGCATCTTGCCCGCGATGTTGCAGCAACAACAAGGCGTCGTAGATCAACTGATTGACCGGTTCGCTGCTCACCACACCGACGATTCCACACATGCTTTATCCGTTCAAAAATCGACTGACCCCGATCAATTCAGGGCAAATAATCCACAAAACTCTGCGGCAACAAAGGCTTTAATCCGCGCAACATTCGGTCTAACCATATCGGGCCCTCAGCGCTCGACCACCAAGTTTCTTGGGCCATTTGGGTCAGCTGAATCAATACCGTCAACACCAGCAACAACACCACGCCCCGAGCCAATCCAAACAAGCCACCCAGCGCGCGGTCTACGGGACGCAGCCCCACCGACTCGACCAATTTCTTAATCAGCCACGACAGCAAGCCTGCCGCGAACACTGTCGCGATGAACATCAATGCAAACGCCACCGCGTACTGCACCGAGGCCGGTGCACTCTTGATGAAAGGCAACCACGCAATGGCGTCATAGGCCCACCACTGGGCCACAAAAAAGGCAGCTACCCACCCCGCCAAAGACAACACTTCGTAGACCAGCCCACGCCATAGCCCCACCACCATAGAGGTCAGCAAGACCCCCAACAACAGCCAATCGGTGAGGGTGACCGACATGTCAGAGCTTCAGAACCGAGGCTTGCAGATCCAGTTTTCGAATACGCGCCACCACCTTGTCGGCTTCTTCACGCGATGGGAAAGGGCCCACGCGAATGCGGGTGGTGCTTTTGCCGTCTTTTTCGACCACTTGGGTATAGGTTTTAAAGCCCGCTTGTTCCAATTTACGCCGAACCTCACGCACTTTGGCCGCTTCGCTGAAGGCGCCCGCTTGAATGATGAATCGGCCTGTGGCCGCAGCTTCGGCTTTGCCATCTAACAAAGCTTGGGCTTTGCTGGCATCGTCTTTGGCGGCCGCAGAGGCACTGGGCTTTTCCGACTTTTCTGACTTCTCGGACTTTTCTGCCTTGTCAGACTTCTCGTTTTTGACTGGCGCGCTGGGTTTCACCTCTTCTGGGGCCGCTGTCTGCTTTTCAGTGGGTTGATCCGCTGCTTTCTCGGTAGGAAGCACCACCTCTTCACGCGCACCCAAACTGGCTTGGGTGGAAACTTCCGGTGAGGGCAGCAAAGGCTTGGCCGGTGCTTGCTCTGCGGGGACCGGCGCTGGGCCCGACAGGGGCGATACGGCCTGACGGTCCGGAATGACGATGGGGGTGTCCACTGCCACGGGTCGGGGCTGCGCATCAAACAGCAGTGGAAAACCCACCACCGCCACCAACACCAACACCACAGCACCTATCAGGCGGTGACGCGCTCGTCGGCGAACCACTTCGATGTTTTCGTTAGGGCCAGCCGTCACCGCCTCAGCAGAAGCGGCTTGACCAGGAAAGCGTAACTTGAAAAAGGCCATGACGGGTGCTCACGGAGAGAGGTGTTTGGCTTGCAATCGCGGGGTGCCGTCTTGCAAAACACCGCCCACGGTATAGAAGGAGCCAAAGACCACAATTCTATCAGCCGGGTCAGCCGCATCGATGGCGGCTTGCAGGGCCGCGACGGGGTTTGGATGCACGCTCGAATGGACATCTCGGCGGGTATTTTGGGCCTGCCAAGCCTGTTGCAAATCCGCCGCTTTGGCCGCCCTCGGCAGGGGCAAATCGGTGAAATACCACTTGTCCACCATGGGGCTGACACTTTGCAGCATGGGCAAGAGGTCTTTGTCAGCCATGGCGCCCAGTACCGCATGGGTGGTGGGATAAAAGCCCATGGCATCGAGGTTGACGGCCAAAGCCGCGACCGAATGGGGGTTGTGCGCCACATCCAGCACCAGCACTGGTTGCCCGGGCACGATCTGAAAACGGCCAGGCAACTCGACCATCGCCAGACCATTGCGCACCGCCTGTGCGGTGACCGGGATGCGCTGGCGCAAAGCGTCTAAAGCTGCCAACACGCCCGAAGCGTTGATCAACTGGTTGGCCCCGCGCAACGCCGGATACGCCATGCCGCTGTATCGACGACCACGGCCGGCCCAGGCCCATTGCTGCTTGTCGCCTGAAAAATTGAAATCTTTGCCAAATTGCCACAACTCAGCCCCAATCGAAGCGGCATGGTCAATGACGCTTTGGGGCGGCACCGGGTCACTCACGATGACCGGCCGACCGGCGCGCATGATGCCGGCCTTTTCGAAGCCGATGGTTTCGCGGTCTTTGCCCAAAATAGCGGCGTGGTCGATGTCGACGCTGGTGATCACAGCGCAGTCGGCGTCAATGATGTTGACGGCGTCCAAGCGCCCGCCCATGCCCACTTCCAAAATGGCCACATCCAAACCGGCCTGAGACATCATGTGCAAGATCGCCAAGGTGCTGAACTCAAAATAAGTCAGGCTGACTTCGCCACGAGCGGCCTCGACCACCGCAAACGCCTCGGCAAAGGCTTCGGCAGAGGCCGACTCGCCATGCAAGCGGCAGCGTTCTTCGAAATGCACCAAATGGGGCGATGTGTACACCCCCGTGCGGTAACCGGCCTGCAACAAAACCGCCTCGAGCATGGCGCAAGTCGAGCCTTTGCCGTTGGTGCCCGCCACCGTGATCACGGGGCAGTCAAAACGCAAATCCATCTTGGCGGCCACACTTTTGACGCGATCAAGCCCCATCTCAATGGCCACGGGGTGCAGTTGTTCGGCCCAATGGAGCCATTCCTGTAAAGTCTTCATAGGCGGCGATTGTCGCCCAGACGGGGCGATGCGCCAGCGGTCCTGCCCGGTCCACCCTTTCCATTTCAGCCCTTTTTCACCCCCCCTTTCACCTTGTTGATTCCCATGCATCCCTTGGTTTACGGCATTCCCAATTGCGACACTGTTAAAAAGGCCCGCACTTGGCTGGCCGAGCACGGCTGGACCGCTGCTTTTCACGACTTCAAAAAGCAAGGCGTTCCCGCGGCCGAGCTCGACCATTGGCTTGACCAGCTGGGCTGGGAAACCGTGCTCAACCGCAAAGGCACCACTTGGCGAAAACTGGACGCCCCTGTGCAAACCAGCGTGACCGACAAGCAGAGCGCCAAACTCGTCATGCTGGCCCACGCCAGCACCATCAAGCGTCCAGTGATTGTTTGGCCGTCAGGCCAAGTGACGGTGGGCTTTGATCCCGAAAAATGGCCCACGCCATAACAGCGGGCATAAAAGGTCGGACGGAAAAGGTCTTATGTATGTATGTATGGACCGTCCAGCACCTCAGGCCGAGTAACTTCTTGTCACAAAACTTTACGTTTGCACACGCACACCCAGGGGTTCTCGGGCCTACACTGCCGCTCAGATTCACTTCCCTGTGGACACCATGAAAACACTCGCCATCGCCAGTTTGTTGTGCTTGAGCACTGTAGGGGCCAGCGCCCAAGAGGTCGGCCAAGTGACCTCGCGCACCCCGGTTTACCAACAAGTGGCCATGCCTCGCCAAACCTGTACGCCCAGCGCTGCGGTGGTACCGGCACAAAACTCAGGTGGCGGCGCCCTCATCGGCGCCATTGCTGGCGGCTTGATTGGCAGCCAATTTGGCGGACGAGACAACCGAGGCATCGCCACCATGGCGGGCGTGATCGGCGGCGCGGTGATTGGCGACAGGGCTGAAACCCAAAACAACACCCCGATCGCCACCACCACATGCACCACACAAACGGTCTATGAAAACCGCTTGGTGGGCTACAACGTGGTCTACGAATACGCCGGCCGCCAATACCAAGTGCAATGGCCGCAAGACCCCGGCCCCACCATCCCCTTGCAAGTCACTCCAGTGGGCACGCCGCGCACGGAGTCATTGACGCAGCACAACCCCAATTTCACCACCTACACCGTGACTTCTGGGCCTGCACCGGCCCCCGTGACTGTGGTCCAAGAGCCCCGAGTGGTGTATGTGCCTGCGCCTGTTTACCGCGTCAGTCCCCCGGTCTACTCTCACATCGACCGGAATTGGGGTTGGAGCAGTCGCCACCGGCACTCTCACTGGCGTTGAACGTGCCGCATGGGCCGTCTCTGGCCCGGCAAGCTGAAGGGACCTGCGGTCTGCCCTAAAATGGGGTGCTTGATCGAACTAAAGGGCGTTTCAAGACGCCCTTTTCCATTGCTGCGGAACAGCCCGCTTCAGGAAACACCACCCATGACCACCGAAAAAATCGACGGCGTCTCCGTCAAAACCCAAGCCAATGTTTACTTTGATGGCAAATGCGTCAGCCACAGCCTGACCCAGCCCAACGGCACCCAGCTCTCGGTCGGCGTGATCTTGCCCGCCACTTTGACCTTCAACACCGGCGCGCCTGAAATCATGGAGTGCGTGGGTGGCTCTTGCGAATACAAACTCGCTGGCAGCAACGAGTGGGTGAAATCAAGCGCCGGTGAAAAATTCAGCGTTCCCGGCAACTCCAAGTTTGACATCCGCGTGACCGAGCCCTACCACTACATCTGCCACTTCGGTTAAGCCGAGCGGCGCACCCCTGATATGAGCACCATTCTGCAAAACCTGCCCAAAGGGCAAAAAGTCGGTATCGCCTTTTCGGGCGGTCTGGACACCTCGGCCGCCTTGCTGTGGATGAAGCAAAAGGGCGCCCTGCCCTACGCCTACACCGCCAACCTGGGCCAGCCAGACGAAGCCGACTACAACGAAATCCCTCGCAAAGCGATGGAGTACGGCGCTGAAAAAGCCCGCTTGGTCGACTGCCGCACGCAGCTGGCGCACGAAGGCATTGCCGCCATCCAATGCGGCGCTTTCCATATCAGCACCGGTGGCATCACCTACTTCAACACCACACCGCTTGGCCGTGCCGTGACCGGCACCATGTTGGTGGCCGCCATGAAGGAAGACGACGTCAACATCTGGGGCGATGGCAGCACCTTCAAAGGCAACGACATCGAGCGCTTTTACCGCTATGGCCTGTTGACCAATCCGAGCCTGAAAATTTACAAGCCTTGGCTCGACCAGTTGTTCATTGACGAGTTGGGTGGCCGCGCAGAGATGTCGGCCTTCATGACGGCCAATGGTTTTGGCTACAAGATGAGCGCCGAAAAGGCCTACTCCACCGACAGCAACATGTTGGGCGCCACCCACGAGGCCAAAGACCTGGAGAGCCTGTCGAGCGGCATGAAGATCGTCAACCCGATCATGGGCGTGGCGTTCTGGAAACCTGAAGTCGAGGTGAAAGCCGAAGAAGTGAGCGTGCGCTTCGAAGAAGGCATGCCCGTGGCCCTGAACGGGGTCGAATACGCCGACCCCGTCGCCCTGTTCTTGAAAGCCAATGAGATCGGTGGCCGCCATGGTTTGGGCATGAGCGACCAAATTGAAAACCGCATCATCGAAGCCAAGAGCCGTGGCATTTACGAAGCCCCCGGCATGGCGCTGTTGCACATCGCTTACGAGCGCTTGGTCACCGGCATTCACAACGAAGACACCATCGAGCAGTACCGCATCAATGGTCTGCGCTTGGGCCGCCTGCTGTACCAAGGCCGTTGGTTTGACCCTCAGTCCATCATGTTGCGCGAAACCGCCCAACGCTGGGTGGCCCGCGCCGTCACTGGCACTGTGACACTGGAGCTGCGCCGTGGCAACGACTACAGCATCTTGAACACCGAAAGCCCCAACCTGACTTACGCATCCGAGCGTTTGAGCATGGAAAAAGTGGAAGACGCGCCGTTCAGTCCGCTGGACCGCATTGGCCAATTGACCATGCGCAATCTGGACATCACCGACACCCGCGCCAAACTGGGCATTTACGCCCACACCGGTTTGCTGTCGGTGGGCGATGGCCCGCACATCTACAAACTGGATGGCAACGGCAAAAAGTGACTTTTTTGCCCTTTACGAAAAACGGCCTCAGGGCCGTTTTTTCATGGGCGTCAAATCACCACGGGCTCAGGCTCCAGCATGATGCCAAAGCGCTCATACACGCTGGTCTGAATGGCTTTGGCCAAGGTCATGACCTCGCCGCCGGTACAGGGGTTCTCTCGCCCACCTCGGTTCACCAGCACCAGCGCCTGTTTTTCGTAAACCCCCGCATGCCCCACGGACTTGCCTTTCCAGCCGCAAGCATCGATCAACCAGCCCGCGGCCAGTTTGATGCTGCCATCGGGCATGGGGTAATGCACCACCTTGGGATCGCGGGCGATGATGTCGGCGCACTGCTCGGGGGTGACGGTTGGGTTTTTAAAAAAGCTACCGGCATTGCCCAGCACTTGCGGGTCGGGCAATTTGGCGCGGCGAATGGCGCACACCCAGTCAAAAATCTGCTGCGCCGTGGGCTGCTGAATGCCTGTTTCGGCCATCTTGCGTTCCAGGTCGAGGTAACCCAACTCGGGTTTCCAGCGTTTGGCCAGCGCAAAGCGCACCCGCAAAATCACGGCACGGCCAGCCAAGCCCAAACCTTCAGGGCCCGCCGAAGCATGTTTGAACACCGAATCGCGGTAGCTGAAGCCGCATTGCGCGGCATCCAAGGTGAACAGTTGGCCGGTGAACAAGTCCATGGCATCGAGCGATTCAAACCGGTCTTGCAACTCCACGCCGTAAGCGCCGATGTTTTGCACCGGCGAGGCGCCCACGGTGCCGGGAATCAAGGCCAAGTTTTCCAAGCCCGGATACCCCTGCTGCAACGACCACGCCACCAAGTCGTGCCAGTTTTCTCCAGCGCCCGCCTCGATCACCCAATGCTTGTTGGTTTCAGACACCAAGCGCATGCCCGGCACCTCGACCTTGAGCACCAAGGCCTTGACGTCCCCTGTCAACACCACGTTGCTTCCGCCGCCCAAGACCTGGCGCGGCAATGTGATCAATTGGGGGTCGGCCAGCACAGCCAACAAGTCGGCCTCAGAGCGCACCCGCACCAAAGCCTGCGCTTTGGCGGCAATGCCGAACGTGTTGTACGGCTGCAAGGGGACATTTTTCTCCAGGTTCATGGGAGAATTGTCGCATCCTCAACCTCTGATTTTTTCTGCCATGCCCTCGTTTGATACCGTTTGCGAACCCAATATGGTCGAAGTGCGCAACGCCGTTGACACTTCCGCCAAAGAAATTGGCACCCGTTTTGACTTCAAAGGCACCTCGGCCAACATCGAGCTCAAGGACAAAGAGATCACGATGTTCGGCGATGCCGAATTTCAACTCACGCAAGTCGAAGACATCTTGCGCAACAAGCTGACCAAGCGCAATGTCGATGTGCGGTTTTTGGACATTGGCAAGGTTGAAAAGATCGGCGGCGACAAGGTCAAGCAAGTCATCAAGGTGAAAAACGGCATCGAGACCGAAGACGCCAAAAAAATTACCAAGGTGATCAAAGAGAGCAAGCTGAAAGTGCAAGCCTCCATTCAAGGCGATGCCGTGCGGGTGACCGGCGCCAAGCGCGACGATTTGCAAGCGGCCATGGCGCTGTTGCGCAAAGACATGCCCGACTTGCCCCTGTCGTTCGACAATTTCCGGGATTGATCGTCCGGGGAAAAACGCCCTGAATCAAATCGAGCGGGACTGTGGCTTCCCCAACTCGGGGTCGTCCAGAAAACCGCCCGAGCGCAAGGTCACCACCAGAGTGTCGCGCCAACCGCCGGCCACCTCGGGCTGGATGGGCGTGGTCTCGTGAATCACCCGACTGTCGTCCAACATCAACAAAGACCAAGGCTCGGTCAAGGTGAAACGCTGACCACGCGGGCTGTCCATGTCAAACACCCGCGTTTCCCCGCCCTTGATGCCATGACGGCCCACCAGAAAAACCGCCACCCAATTCACGCCATCTCGGTGTGCGCCCTCGGGGGTCGGCCGGCCAATGCCGTCGGTGGTGTCAATGCGAAACTGGTGCGCTTCGGTGAACCAGGTTTGTGGGCCCTGCAAAGCCGACGCCACGCCAGCCAAGCCACGCAGCAGCGCTGACCAAGCCTCATGCTGCGCCACAGCGGGGGCAATCGGCTCAAACCAGCGCTGCATACCGCCATGCAGCGCGTTGTAGGACAAAGGTTGCCAATGCGCCCGGTGCGGCATGGCCTGCAGTTGGTGGGCGCTCACCTCGTAGCTGGCATGTCGGCGGCGGCGGTAGCGGCCACCGTCCTTCAAGTACAGGTCTGGCGGCAGATCATTCCAACTGGCTTCAAGGGCTTGCAAGGCCTCTGTCTTCACGCCCGACAAAGCACTCACGCTTGCGGCACTCAGCACCGCAAAACCTTGCCCAGCCAAAGTGGCATTGAGCCGATCAGGGGCGGTCAAAGGGGGCTGCAACGCTTGTTGGGGCATGAAAACGTCCGAAGAAATTTGGCAAGGCCGCGAGCATAACCCGCCCGGCTTCAGGAAGGGCCAGGGCCAGACTTCAGCCCAGACTTCAGGCGTAGCGCTGGCTGGCCAGTTTGGCGCCCTCTGCCAAGGCCTTGAGCTTGGCTTCGGCCACCGCACGGCTCATGGGGGCCAGGCCGCAATTGGTGCAGGCGATCAGCCTGTTTTTGGGCACAAATTGCAAAGCGCGTCCGATCGTGTCGGCAATTTCTTCAGGGGTTTCAATGACCGGGTTGGCCACATCAATCACGCCCACCATCACGTCTTTGCCTTCCAGCAGTTGCATCAACTCCATGGGCACATGCGAGTGCATGCACTCCAAACTGACCTGTTGGATGCTGCTTTTGGCCAGCGCTGGGAACACCTTTTCGTATTGGCGCCACTCATGGCCCAAAGTTTCTTTCCATTTGTTGTTGGCCTCGATGCCGTAGCCGTAACAAATATGAACCGCCGTGGTGCACGTCAAGCCTTGCGCCGCACGCTCTAAGGCCTTGACGCCCCAATCGGCGGCTTCGTCCATGTAGACATTGAAGGCGGGCTCGTCAAACTGGATGATGTCCACGCCATCGGCCTGCAGCGCCAAGGCCTCTTGGTTCAACAACTCGGCAAAGGCCATGGCCATCTTGACCTTGTCGCCATAAAAACGGTCGGCCACCGTGTCGACAATGGTCATCGGCCCGGGCAAGGTGAATTTGAGTTTCTTTTGGGTGTGCGTGCGGGCCAATTGGGCCTCAAAAGCATGCACGCGCCCTTTCAAGCGCAGCGGCGCAATCACCTGCGGCACCTGCGCGTCGTAGCGGTTGTTGCGAATGCCCATGGTGACCTTGTTGACAAAGTCAATGCCCTCAACTTGCTCGACAAAGCCATGCACAAAGTGCTGGCGCGCCTGTTCGCCATCGCCAATCACATCGAGTCCCGCATCTTCTTGGGCCTTGATCCACAGCAGCGTGGCATCGGCCTTGGCCTGTTGCAACTCTGGGCCTTGGGTGGTCCATTGCGGCCAGAGTTTCTCGGTCTCGGCCAACCAAGAAGGTTTGGGCAAACTGCCTGCGATCGCTGTGGTGAACATACAAACTCCTCGATGTTTTAAATGGATTGCGCAGAGTTTGCCGCAAGCCCAAATTCTTGGGCGAGCACCTCGTAAGAACGCATTTGCGCTGCAGGGTCATGCGCCCACGTGATGATGACCAACTCGTCGACTTCCAATTGGGCTGCCAACTTTCTCAATTGCTTGCCCACTGTGCTGGCAGAGCCCACCAGCGCAGAATCGCGCAAGCGCGCCAGTGCAAGCTGCTCTGCAGGGCTGTAGTCTCGCAGGGCGTCTTCGGGCGCCAACAGCGGGCCTATGCGGCCCAAATTGCGGTCCATTTTCCAGCGGGCGCGGCTTTCAAACAAATGCATGGCTTCTGCGTCGGTGTCGGCCGCCAAGGCCCACACACACACGGTGGCCTGGGGCTTTTGCAGTACCGCACTCGGGCGAAAACTGTGCCGATAAATCTCCAGTGCCTCCGCAGCGCCCTGCCCATCGGTGATGAAATAAGCGAACGCATAAGGCAAACCCAAATGCCCCGCCAATTGGGCACCGTAATCAGAGCTGCCCAGCATCCACACGGTGGGCACGCTGGCAGATTGGGGATAGGCCAAAACATTGTGCCCAGGGTGTTGCGGCGGCATATTTTGCCCAGTGACCCAGGCCTGCAACTCCATCACTTGCTGTGGAAAACGCTCGGCAGCATGGCGGTCGGGATTCAGCACTTGCGCGGTACGGCCATCGCTGCCAGGGGCACGGCCCACACCCAAATCGATACGACCTGGCGCCAATGCTTCCAGCACGCGAAACTGCTCGGCCACCTTCAACGCCGAATAGTGCGGCAACATGACGCCTGCACTACCCAAACGAATGCGCTGAGTACGAGCGGCTATTGCCGCCATCAACACCTCGGGGGCGGTTCCAACAATGCTGGGGTGGCTGTGGTGCTCACTCACCCAAAAACGCGCGTACCCCCAAGCCTCTGCCTGTTGCGCCAACTCAAGCGTTTGTCGAATGGCCGCGTCCTGTCCGCGCCCTGAAGCCGCGACCGACTGATCAAGAATGGAAAGCTTCAAGCCCATGGCGTGCAGAGATCGTTATTTGTCAATAAAGTTTACGAGAGAAAAGACAAGCCCCTGCACTGACACCGAAAGATCTTGTCCCTGATTGAACAATCAAAAAAACAAAGGCCGCTAAGTGGTGAAACCCAGCGGCCTTTCAAGTTGCATATGGTGGAGCTGGGGGGATTTGAACCCCCGTCCATAAGCCTTTTTCGTACAGTTCTACATGTGTAGTCGTCTGATTTGAGTCTCGCCAAATGCACCGCGCAGCGACACGCTGAACACCCAGCCAGCACCCTTTTTTCTCACACCACACCAAGGTACCCGGTGTGATGCCAGCCCATATGTTTTACCTTGCAGCTAGGACTTTGAGGGCTTTAACCCCCTCATCACCCTAACCCAGCCTATCGGCCAACTGTTGCAAGGCTCACCGGATTAAGCGGCGAGTGCGAAACGTTCGTCGTTTGCAGTTAGTTTTTTTTCTGCTGTTTTACGAGGATCAGAACCTCGACATGCC
>JAIYBZ010000024.1 GCA_027488255.1 Comamonadaceae bacterium
AAGGAGGCACTGGAGGAACGTCCGGACTGCACGGGACAGCGTAGGAGGTAACACCTCTCCACCGTGTGGTGAGGATCAGAGCAACAGAGACGAGCCGATTAAGTTCGGGTGAAACGGGCAATCTCTACGCGCAGCAATACCAAGTAGGCCTTCCTGAGGGGGTGTGGTTCGCCGCACCGCCTCTCCCTGTGGTTCCGCGGGGTGAGTTGGCGGGTAGGTAGCATCGAGCCGGGTAGGCGACTCCCGGCCCAGAGTAATGGCGGTCACACAACGGGCAACCGTTGTGCACAGAATCCGGCTTATCGGCGGGCTTCACACTTATTTACGCCCACAAAAAAACCCGCCGAAGCGGGTCTTTTTGTGGGGGCCAGCGAGGTTTCGCCGGCGGAATCAAGCGGCTGAATCAGCCCCGCGAGGGCATCAAGGTGCCGGCCAAAGCAAACACCGAGTTTGGGGCGGTGATTTTGATCGCGGTCTTGGGCTTGGCGAAAACGCCGCGCTTGATGGCCGGCTGGGGGGCTGGCTCGACCGTGACGCCTTTGTTGCGTTGCTCGGCCACCAACTGACGCAAGCTGATGGATTGCAAGTGGTTCAGCATTTTCTCGTTCAAGCTGGCCCACAGTTCGCTGTTCATCCAGCCACCGTCTGCGGCAGCGTCTTCGGCGGATGGGGCATCGACGGCACCCACAATATCGGCCATCGAGATTTTTTCTGCATTGCGCGACAGCGAATAGCCGCCGCCTGGTCCGCGGGTGCTTTCCACCAGACCTTGCTGGCGCAGTTTGCTGAACAGTTGTTCAAGATAAGACAGAGAAATCTGATGGCGCTCGCTGATCGCGGCCAAAGAAACAGGGCCGCGATCTTCGCGCAGTGCGACATCAATCATGGCGGTAACGGCAAATCGGCTCTTGGTGCTCAAACGCATGGCGTGCTCCTTTGTGAGGGGGAAGACCCGTTGGGGTCGTTTCCGAATCACGACTGTAGGGTTTACAGCAGTGACTTGGCGGTCATTTTGTCAGACTCATGCAATATTTGGGGATTGTCCGTTTCATTTCAAGGGTAAATCCTGTGTATTTTTGTCGGAAATGCATCAAAAACGTTCAACCCCCTCCAGGGGTCGCCATTGCCCGGGCTCTAGTGGGGCCAAACTGAGTCGCCCCACGCGCTGGCGCCGCAGGTCTTGCAAAGGGGCTTGTTGGTCGAGCCATCGGCCCAGATCGAGGCCGTCCAAGTCTTTGCCCGCAATCCTCAACACGGTGAGGGTTTCGGTTTGTCGGTTGATGCTGGCCCGGAGGCCGGGGCCATTCAGGGCTTTTAAAGTGGCCTCACGCACAGGCCCTTGAAGGGTGGCCATCCATTCTTCTTCCATCGGGCTGCGGCGGTCTTCCAGATGGCGCAAGACCCCTACATCGTCCGAAAAAATACACAAACCACTGGCCGGTTGCGGCAAAGGCAGAGGCATTTGCAGTTTGGCCAAGCGTTCTGAGCCCCAGATGCCCGGCGGCTTGGCTTTGGGGCCCGCGGTTTTTTGCAACCAGGCCGTGTTGGCCGCCACCCCCGCAGGCTTGAACAACAGCAAGGTCAAGGGGGCCAAGGCGGCCAAAGACACTTGGCGGTTCACCACCACCTCTTGGTCTTGACTGACCCGGCGTGCGGGGTCGGTCACCCGCTGGCCGGCCACCTGCACACCGCCCGCCACGATCAGGGCTTCGGCCTCTCGCCGAGAGTAATGCAGGTCGGCTGCCACGCGTTTGGCCAAGCGAATGCCTTCTTGGGAGGGGCTCATCAATGCTTTCAGTGTCGGGGGGCGATCAAGACAAGGCTTGTTCGCGGATGTGGTCAACGTGGGCTTGCAGCGAGCGTGCGGCGACAGGCCACAAGCGAGGCGACACGTCGTCGTAGGCTTTTTCGACCCATTCTTGCAAACTGCCGTGGGGCAGGGCTAGCATGGCCGCCGCGATTTTGGCCTCGCGCTTCAGCCGATGGGCTTTCAAATGGGTGATCGCTTGGTGCGCAAAACCCAGCACGTAGCCGTGTGCAGGCAAGATGAAGTCGATCTGGCCAGCTAGGCAGTGTTCGGCCAATTTGTCCAAAGAGTCCAGATAGTCGCCCATGTGGCCGTCGGGGGGGTCGATCACCGTGGTGCTGCCGTTCAGCACGTGGTCTCCCGAAAACAACAGCCCGTCTTCTTCGAGCACCAGACACACATGGTTGGCCGCGTGCCCGGGCGTGTGCAAGACGCGCAAAGTGTGGGTGACTTCACCGGCCGGACTTTGGCCTTTCAGCACCAGCTTTTCACCGTCTAGCAACTCGCGATCAGGGCTGAAACGGCTGTTGGCGCGGGCCGTGGGGCGTGAGGCCAAACCCAAGATCGGCGGTGAGCCATCGCACAGCGCTTGCAAAGGCGCCGCGCCTGGGGAGTGGTCGGGGTGAGAGTGGGTGCACACAATCATCCGGATTTGCCCGCCTGCCGCGCGCCAAAGTCGTTGCAAATGCTCGGCATCGGCAGGGCCGGGGTCGATGGCGATGTAGCCTGTGTGGGGGTCGCCCACCAAATAACTGTTGGTGCCGGGGCCGGTCATCACGCCAGGATTGGGCGCGGTCAAGCGCATCACGTTATTCAACAGCGGAACGGCTTGCTGTGTTTGCCAATCCAATGCGTGGTGAATTTGTCCGTCAGGACACACCAAGGCCAGCTCACCATAAGGCGGCTCGTGCTCCATGTAGCGGGCTTCGTTGCCGGCCAACCAGCCGGCCCGGGGGCAGCTGGTCCACAAAGGTTCTTCGTTGACGGCGCAGGCTTGCAGCACAGCATCTACAGAGGCAAAGGCGCACAACTTTTCTAGGGTGCGGATGGTGGGGAAAATCAGAAAAAATTGCCCCGCCTCGTGGCGTGTGAGGGCCTCTTGGGGGCGCACCCAGATCGGCTCGAATTGTTCAGTTTCATCGGCGACTGGGGTTTGGCCTTCGGGCATCCGGGCGACCAAAAAGGGCACATCAAAGCGCCGCGGCAGGTCTCGGTCGGTGATCCAGTGGGCCAGCACAAACACTTGGTCGGCTGCCAAGGTCAAGCCTCGAGCGTGGCACTGTGCGGCAAAGGACGAACCGGCGGGAGTTTGGCGAGGAATGTGCTGTATGTCGTTTGCATCGGCCCAGCGTCCGTCCGCATGCCGCGCCAACAAGATGCCCAGTTCTTCAAAGCTTTCTCGGATAGCGGCAATGGCCTGCGTGAGGTGCAAGTCGCTTTGTGTGGCGCGTCGGTGGGACAGGCCGTGCGTTGCAGGAGTGGCATCCGCGGCATCAATGCCGCCCCCGGGGAACACATAAGCTCCCGGGGCAAAGCTGGCCGTCATGGCGCGCCGGGTCATCAGCAACTCAAGGCCTTGTGGCCCATCTCGCATCAACAACACGGTGGCGGCTGGCCTCAGAGGGGCCGGCTCACGTTGGGGAAAAAGAAGTTGGGATGTGCGTGCCATGCCCCATTATCGGGCCGAGTCCAACGGCGATAATCGCGCTCATGCACATTCGATTCACCAAGATGCAAGGGGCCGGCAATGACTTTGTCGTGCTCGATGAAACGCAAGGCCGCTTGGGCCTGAATGCGGCGCAGTACCGATTTTTGGCAGATCGCCATTTTGGCGTGGGGGCCGATCAGATTCTCAGCGTGCGACCCTCGCCCGCCCCAGGCCTGGACTTTGAATATGTGATTCACAACGCCGATGGCGGTGAGGTAGAGCATTGCGGCAATGGCGCACGCTGTTTTGTGCGCTATGTGCGCGACAAGGGGCTGACCTCTAAATCAACTGTCCGTGTGAAAGTGCAGCAAGGCGAAATTGAATTGCACATGCAAGCGGACGGCCGTGTGACTGTCAATATGGGCGCACCGGTGTTTGATTGGGAGCGAGTGCCTTTTGACCCCATTGGCCTCATCAGCGACCAAGTCAATGGCTGGCCCGTGTTTGATTTGGCGTTGGGCGAGCAGGGCATCGCCCGCGTTGGCGTGTTGTCCATGGGCAATCCGCATGCGGTGCAGCGGGTCGACGACGTGTCGGCTTTTCCGGTGTTGTTACAAGGCCCCTTGATCGAACACCATGCGGCGTTTCCCAAGCGTGTGAATGCGGGCTTTATGCAAATTGTCTCGCGCAGCAAGATCAAGTTGCGCGTGTTCGAGCGTGGCTCGGGCGAGACCTTGGCCTGCGGCACGGGGGCGTGTGCCGCAGTGGTGGCCGGCATTCGTCAAGGCTGGTTGGACCACAAGGTGGAAGTGCAGACCCATGGCGGCCAACTCACCATCGAGTGGGCTGGCCAGCCCGAGAGTCCGGTGCTCATGACCGGCCCAGCCGTATCTGTTTTTGAGGGCGAAATTGAATTGCCTGAAGCCCTTTCCTGATTATTTGGAGACCCAACATGATCCCCTCTGAGCCCATGAGCCCGATCACCGAAGACGACATTGCCGACTATTTGGTGAACACGCCCGATTTTTTTGAGCGTCACGCCTCTTTGTTGGCCACTGTTCAATTGACGCATCCCCAAAGTCACCGCGCCGTGGGCTTGCAAGAGCGCCAAGCGCAGATGTTGCGCGACAAGATCAAAGGCTTGGAGCACCGCATCATGGACATGATTCGGCATGGCAACGAAAACATGATCCTCACCGACAAACTGCACCGCTGGTCGTGTGAGTTGTTGGTCACGCCGCCAGACCACTTGGCCGATTTTGCGGTGGAAAATATCCGTGACTTGTTCCAAGTGCCTCAAGTGGCCCTGCGTTTGTGGACTTTGCAAGAGGTTTACGCCAAGCAGGCTTATGCCCAAGGCGTGACCGAAGCGGTGCAAACGCTGGCGACTTCCTTGGACACCCCCTATGTCGGGCCGAACGCTGGCTACGAAGCCGTGCAGTGGTTGGCAGAGCCTGCGCAGGCGGCTTCTTTGGCCTTGCTGGCTTTGCGCTCGGCACCCGGCCAACCGGCCTTTGGTTTGCTGGTTTTGGCTTCGCCCGATGCGCAGCGTTTCAACAGCCAAATGGGCACAGATTTGCTGGAGCGCTTGGCCGAATTGGCGGGCGCTGCATTGTCGGTGCTGCGGATCTCTGAGGCCTGAGCCATGGCCAACACGGCGCCGGATGAACTGGTGGCCCGTTACTTGGCGCATGTGCGTTTTGAAAAAGGCTTGGCCCCGCGCACCTGTGACCTTTACCAACTGGATTTGATGTGCTTGGCCGAGATGGCCACTGCCGACCAAGTTCCCTTGCTGCAAGTGCAAAACGGCCACGTGCGTCGCTGGGTGGCGCAGATGCACCGCGCGGGTCGCAGTGGCCGGGGCATCGCCCTGATTTTGTCGGGCTGGCGCGGGTTTTATACCTGGCTGGGGCGAGAGGGCCATGTCAGTTACAACCCCGTGGCCGATGTGAAAGCGCCGCGCTCGGCCAAGCCCCTGCCCAAAGCGCTGGGGGTGGATGAAGCTGTTCAATTGGCGCAGCACGAAGAAGACCAAGACGACCCTTGGTTAGAAGCGCGCGATGCCGCCATGGTCGAGTTGTTGTACGGCTGCGGCCTGCGGATTGCCGAATTGACCGGGTTGGATGTGGTGCCCAGCAGCGAGGCCAGCCGCGATGGGCGAGGCTGGATTGATCTGCCCAATGGCGAAGTTCAGGTGCAAGGCAAGGGCAGCAAACGGCGCACCGTTCCCTTGGGCCGGGCGGCCGTCGAGGCCTTGACGCATTGGTTGTCTGTTCGCACCCAGTTGCCGGGCATGTTGAGCCAACCCACCTCGGGCGCTTCTGACTTGGCATTGGCCTTGTTTCCGGGTCGACACGGCACACGATTGACCCCGCGGGGCGTGGCCCAGCGCCTGAAGCGCCGCAGTTTGTTGGCGGGCTTGGCCACCCCGGTGCATCCGCACATGTTGCGCCATTCATTTGCGAGCCATGTGCTGCAGTCCAGCGGAGATTTGCGGGCGGTCCAAGAGCTTTTGGGGCATGCCAACATCAGCACCACACAGGTCTACACGCGATTGGATTTTCAGCATTTGGCAAAAGCCTACGATGCGGCTCACCCGCGCGCCAAGCGCAAGTGAAAGGGCCATGGGCCGCACTGCCCCGGCAATAGATCGCTACACTTCCTCACTCTTTTCTTCCCTCTTTTCATTTGCGGAATCGCCCCATGTCTTTGATCCCCACCACCATCCTGACCGGCTTTTTGGGTTCGGGCAAAACCACGCTGTTGAAGCGTGTCTTGACGGAGGCCCACGGCCAAAAAATCGCTGTGATAGAAAACGAATTTGGCGAAGAAAACATTGACAACGACATCTTGGTTTCCGACACGGAAGAGCAAATCATCCAGATGAGCAATGGCTGCATTTGCTGCACCATTCGCGAAGATTTGCGCGTGACCTTGCAACTCTTGGCGGCCAAACGTCGCAAGGGTTTGTTGAGCTTTGACCGCATCGTGATCGAGACCACCGGCTTGGCCGATCCCGGCCCAGTGGCACAAACGTTTTTCATGGACGATGAAATTGCCGAGACCTTTTTGCTGGACTCCATCTTGACCTTGGTGGACGCCAAACACGCGGCCCAACAGTTGAACGACCGTCAAGAAGCGCGCCGCCAAGTGGGCTTTGCCGACCAGATCTTCATCAGCAAAGCCGACTTGGCCTCGGCCGATGAATTGGCGGCTTTGCAACACCGCTTGAAGCACATGAACCCGCGTGCGCCACAAAAGGTGGTGCATTTTGGCGAGGTGCCTTTGGCCGAGGTGTTTGACCTGAAAGGCTTCAACTTGAATGCCAAACTGGACATTGACCCGGACTTTTTGACCGACGATGGTCACGGTCACGACCACGATCATGATCACGTGCATGGGGAGCACTGTGACCACCCCTCGCACCAGCACGACCATGATCATGGCCACGGCGGTCATCACCACCACCACGATGACGATGTTAAGAGCTTTGTTTTTCGCGCAGACAAAGCCTTCGACCCCGCCAAGCTGGAAGATTTTTTGGGGGCGATCGTGAACATTTATGGCCCTCGCATGTTGCGGTACAAAGGGGTGTTGCACATGCGCGGCACCGAGCGCAAAGTGATTTTCCAAGGCGTCCACCAGCTGATGGGCAGCGACCTGGGGCCCCTGTGGCGCGAGGATGAGGCGAGAACGAGTAAGATGGTATTCATTGGCATCGATCTGCCCAAAGACATCCTGTTGCAAGGTTTAGAACAGTGCTTGGTTTGAGTGAGATTCAGTGAGTGGGCGCGTTCTGCTTGAAGCGGAACGGGCCATTAATCGATCCAATATTATTTTTTGATCGTTCTTATCGCTACAATCGCCCGCCTGAAGCCCCCCCTTTGGGGCGGTTGGTGAAACCCACTCGGTCTACAAACGGGTTTGAAATGCAAATGAACAGGTTTTTCAATCGGTTGCTGCAGTGTGGCAAGAGGTTTGGGCCTGCCCTTTCACACGGCTAGGAGACAAGACGTGAAGACCTCCCATAAAAAAACGGCAACCCCAGTGGCTGCCAGCAAATCCAAGCCAAGTGCCGCCAAAAAGGCAGTTCCGGCTAAGAAATCTGCACCCGCCAAGAAGGTGGTCCCGGCCAAGAAGGCGGCACCGGCCAAGAAGGCTGTGCCTGCCAAAAAGGCCCTGCCCGTGAAAAAGGCGTCACCTGCAAAAAAACCGACCCCTGCTAAGAAGCCAGTGCCCGTGAAAAAAGGGGTGGCCCCCAAGAAGGCGGCACCGGCTAAAAAAGCGGCCCCCGTGAAGAAAGCGGCTCCTGTGAAGAAAGCCGCCCCCTTGAAGAAAGCCGCCGCTGTCAAAAGCGCGGTCAAGCCCGCGCCCAAAGCCAACGCCAGAACCAAACCGGCGACTCCCCCTAAAAAAGTGACAGCGTCCGTCGCAAAAAAGACGGCACCTGTCGTTTCCAAACCCGCTGCGGCCCCCAAGGCCAAAGCCGCACCGGCGCCGACCTCCAAAAAGGCGCCCTCTGTTTCTGAAGCGAAATCTATGACTGTTAAAAAAGCGGCGACAACGACTGCCCCGGTCGCCCCCACTGCCGTGACGGCAGCAGCGGCGCCCACAGCGCCGGACCAATTGATCCGTGCCACACGCCCTTCGGCTCGTTTGGCCCAAATCACCGTCCCTTCCTTGCCACCCGCTGTGGCCTCGACGGCGGCCAAAGCCAGCTTCATGCCCAGTGCGCCCGTAGCGGCAGCGGCAGCCCCTTTTGCACCGATCAAAAAAGACCCCAAGTTGGCCAACAACTGGAAGTCCAAATCGGTGGAAGTTTTGACCGATGCCGAAATTTTGGCCATGCCCGATGCGGAATACATGAACACCGTGCAATTGGCCTATTTCCGCCGCAAATTGACGGCCTTGAAGCAAGAGATCTTGAACAGCGCCGGCGCCACGACCGAGCATCTGCGTGAGGACACCGTGGTGGTGCCTGACCCTGCAGACCGCGCCACCATTGAAGAAGAGCACGCACTGGAATTGCGCACGCGCGACCGTGAGCGCAAGTTGCTGAAGAAAATCGAGCAATCGATTGGATTGATCGATGCGGGTGATTACGGCTATTGCGACGAAACCGGTGAACCGATTGGTGTCGGGCGCTTGTTGGCCAGGCCGACCGCGACTTTGTCACTCGAGGCGCAACAGCGCCGAGAGTTGAAGCAAAAAATGTTCGGGGATTGAGTCTCTCTTTCCCACTTGAACCTCAAAAAAACCCCTGCCCAGGGGTTTTTTTATGCCCGAGGGGCCGGAACTTTTGAGGATCTCGATTTTGCAATTGGCGAAATTGATATTTTTTAACTTTGCGCATCCTTCATAGGTTACTTTCATTGCCCCTTGTAAGTGCCTAATTTACATAGAAATTTCCCTTGTCGGCGGGTTCAATTTCTTCGCTAAGCCATTGATTTCATTGAAAAAAATCGTCATCGACCCGTTGAGTTGGATTGAAATCCTGTTACAGTGCAAAAAAGTGCAATTAAGTGGGGAAAAGTGTCTCCGCTTGCACCTCTCAACTGGAAAAAGGTCGTTGCAGTGTTTCAAGGGGCTTCATCGCTGAGTCTGGATGCCAAAGGGCGGTTGTCTGTGCCGACTCGGCACCGTGACGTCCTGAGCGCCACCGCCCAAGGCCAGCTGACGATCACCAAACACCCCCACGGCTGCTTGATGGTATTTCCCCGCCCCGAGTGGGAGAAATTCCGCGAGCGTATTGCCCAGCTGCCCATGTCGGCGCAGTGGTGGAAACGCATCTTTTTGGGCAACGCCATGGATGTCGACATGGACGGCACCGGCCGTGTGTTGATTTCGCCTGAATTGCGTCAGGCCGCAGGCATTGCCAAAGACACCATGTTGCTGGGCATGGGCAACCACTTTGAGCTGTGGGACAAGGCCACCTACGACGCCCATGAGGCGCAGGCCATGCAGGGCGAGATGCCCGATGTGTTCAAGGACTTTTCGTTCTGAATGCAATGACCGAAACCGCATTGACTCACACCACGGTGCTTCTGCATGAGGCGGTGGACGAATTGCTGCAGTCTGCAGCGGGCGCGGATGGCACTTATGTCGATGCCACATTCGGGCGTGGTGGTCACTCCCGGTTGATCTTGTCGCGTTTGTCCGCCCAAGGACGTTTGCAAGCTTTTGACAAAGACCCCGAGGCCATCGCCGAAGCGGGGCGCATTGTTGACGAGCGGTTTTCTATCCGCCATGACGGTTTTTCTCACTTGGGTGAACTGCCTTCGGGCAGCGTGCATGGTGTCCTGATGGATCTGGGCATCAGCTCCCCCCAAATTGACAGCCCCGAGAGGGGTTTTTCTTTTCGTTTTGAGGGCCCACTCGACATGCGCATGGACACCACGCGTGGCGAGAGTGTGGCCGATTGGCTGGCTTCGGCCACGGTGGATCAAATCACGGAGGTGATACGTGACTATGGCGAAGAACGGTTTGCTTTTCAGATTGCAAAGGCGCTTGTGGCTCGCCGACAAGAGCGGGGCCCAATTTCAACCACCACCGATTTGGCCCAGCTCGTGGCTGACACGGTCAAAACTCGCGAGCCGGGCCAGAATCCTGCAACGCGGACATTTCAGGCTTTTCGGATTTTCATCAACGCAGAGCTTGCGGAGCTCGAACAGGCGCTAGAAGCCAGCTTGCACGTGTTGGCCGCTGGCGGTCGTTTGGTGGTGATCAGCTTCCACTCACTCGAAGACCGCATCGTCAAGCAGTTCATTGCCAAGCATTCGAAAGAGGTTGTCGACCGGCGCGTGCCTTTTGCCGAGCCGGTCAAGATGCGTTTGAAAGCCTGTGGGCGTGTGCGTCCCAGTGAAGCCGAAGTGCGCGGCAACCCCCGTTCGCGCAGCGCCATCATGCGCATGGCCGAGCGCACCGAGGTGGCCGCATGACCCGCCTCAGCTTTTTCCTTTTGGTGTCCGTCTTGGCCAGTGCTTTGTTTTTGGTGCACAGCCAATATGAAACACGCCGGGTGTTCATGGCCTTGGAGGCGGCGCGCAAAGAGGCCAAGCGGTTGGACGTGGACCATGACCGCTTGGAAGTCGAGCGCCGCGCACAAGCCACGCCTTTGCGTGTGGAAAAAATTGCACGTCAGCAGCTGCAAATGCGCCCAGCTTCTCCAGCGATCACCCAATATGTGACCGTCAAAGATGGCACAGTGACCGTCGGCCAGGGGGTGCAGCCATGAGCCGCAGCGTTCAGCTGTCGTCGAGCCCTTTGCTGGCCAGCAAGACGCCCGTTTGGCGCAGCAAATTCATTGTGGCGGCGATTGCTTTGGGCTTCATTGCCTTGGTGGCGCGGGCGGCTTATGTGCAAGTGATTGCGAATGATTTTTTCATTCGCCAAGGTGAAGTGCGTTTTGCCCGCACGCTGCCATTGCCCGCCAATCGGGGTCGAGTGATGGATCGCAATGGGGTGTTGTTGGCCTCGAGCGTGCCTGCACCCAGCATCTGGGCCAGTCCTGAGGACATCGATCGCGATCCGGCCAAATTGCGCGAGTTGGCGCGTTTGCTGGAAATGACGCCTGCCGAGCTGAATAAAAAACTCAAAGACGAAGAAAAGACTTTTGTCTGGTTGCGTCGCCAACTCGATGAGCCCATTGCCAAACAAATTTTGGCGCTGGGCATCAAGGGGGTATACGACATCAAGGAGTACAAGCGTTTGTACCCCGAAGGTGAAGCCGCGGCGCACATTGTGGGCTTCACTAATGTGGAAGACTTGGGTCAAGAGGGTGTGGAGTTGGTTTTCCAAAAACAACTCGCTGGAAAACCCGGTTCGCGGCGCGTCATCAAAGACCGATTTGGCCGTGTGGTCGAGGACGTGGGTGAGGCCGTCCCTCCAGTTGATGGCCAAGATCTGCAACTGAGCATCGACAGCAAAGTACAGTTTTTTGCTTACCAGCGCTTGCGCGAGGCGGTCTTGGAAAACAAGGCCAAGGCCGGCAGCGTGGTGGTGCTGGACGCCCAGTCGGGTGAAATTTTGGCGCTGGCCAATTACCCCAGTTACTCGCCGGACAAGCGTGTGAACTTGAGTGGTGAGCAGTTGCGCAACCGCGCCTTGACCGACACCTTTGAGCCCGGTTCGACCATGAAGCCATTTGCCGTTGCGTTGGCGCTGGAAAAAGGATTGGTCAAGCCGGAATCGCCCATTCAGACGGCGCCCGGTCGCATCACCATCACCGGGTCCACCATCACCGATGCGCACCCACACGGCGTGCTCACCGTGAATGAGGTGATTCAAAAGTCCAGCAACGTGGGCACGGTCAAGATGGCCATGCAATTGGAGCCACGCGAAATGTGGGAAATATTTGCGCAAGTGGGGTTTGGCCAAAAACCCCAATTGCCGTTCCCGGGTGTCGTCAGTGGGCGCCTGCGGCCCTACAAAACTTGGCGCCCGATTGAGCAAGCCACCATGAGCTATGGCTATGGTATTTCCAGCAGCTTGTTCCAGGTGGCCAGGGCTTACACCGTCTTCGCGCGCGATGGCGAAGTGGTCCCCGCCACCTTGATGAAAGCCGAAAACCAAGTGGCCGGTGTGCGCGTCATCAGTGTCGAAAATGCCAAAGCCATGCGCAAGATGTTGCAAATGGCAGCGGGCCCGGGCGGTACCGCACAAAAAGCCCAAACCATTGGTTATTCCGTTGGCGGTAAAACCGGCACCGCCCACAAGCAAGAAGGCAAAGGCTACGCCGGCAAAAAATACCGTGGCTTTTTTGTCGGCATGGCGCCCATTGAAGCGCCTCGCATTGTGGTGGCCGTGATGATCGACGAACCCACCAACGGACGCTATTACGGTGGTGATGTGGCGGCGCCGGTGTTCAGCCAAACCGTTCAACAAACCCTGCGTTTGATGGGGGTGCAACCCGACATGGCCGTCAAGCCGCAGATCGTGGCGCACTCGGTTGAGGAGTCGTTTTGATGCAGCGGCTGCACAACGCTCCAGAAGCCGCCCGCTGGTTGCGCGAACGCGTGACGGGTGAGTTGCGCACCGACAGTCGTTTGGTGGGTGCCGGAGATGCCTTCATCGCATGGCCTGGCGCAGCAACCGATGGGCGTCAGTATTTGGCCCAAGCTTTGGCGCAAGGGGCCAGTGCCTGCTTGCTCGAAGACGAAGGCCACGCCCCTTGGTTGCAAGCCTTGCCTGAGGCCAGCAGCAGCACCGCTCGTTTGGCCGTCATGAAGGGGCTGAAGTCGCAGACCGGGTGGGTGGCCGATGCCTATTACGAACAACCCAGCCAGGCGCTGAGCGTCTTGGCCGTGACCGGAACCAACGGCAAAACTTCCACCGCATGGTGGCTGGCGCAAGCCTTGTCCTCGCCCGCACTGCACGAGAACCGTGGCGCTGGTCGCGAGGGTTGTGGCTTGGTCGGCACGTTGGGCGTGGGCCAGTGGCCCCACGTGGTGTCCACCGGCATGACCACACCCGACCCTGTTTTGCTGCAGCGTCAATTCAGGCAATTTGTCGACCAAGGCTTGTCGTATTGCGCCATTGAAGCGTCTTCGATTGGTTTGTCCGAGCAGCGTTTAGACGGCACGCAAATTCGCGTGGCGATGTTCACCAATTTCACGCAAGACCACCTGGACTATCACGGGGACATGGCCCGTTATTGGGCGGCCAAAGAAATCTTGTTCAGCTGGCCAGGATTGCAAGCGGCGGTCATCAACATCGATGACCCGAAGGGCGCAGAGTTGGCGGCGCGTTTGGTCGAATCGGGCTTGGACATTTGGACTTGTTCGCGGCAAGGTCCTGCACGGTTGCAAGCCAAAGCCCGGGCCAGTGCGGCCGGCTTGGTGTTTGATGTGACCGAAGGGGCCGAAGTGCAAACCCTTCACACCGGCTTGATGGGCGACTTCAACATTGACAATTTGCTGGCGGTGTTGGGCAGCTTGCGCGCATTGGGTTTTGATTTGGCCCAATCGGCCGAGGCCTGTGCGCAGGTGACGGCAGTGCCGGGCCGCATGCACCTGGTTTCGACAGATGCGCAAAACGATTCGTTGCCTTTGGTGGTGGTGGATTACGCGCACACCCCTGATGCCGTGACGCACGCCTTGACCGCATTGCGCCCACAGGCGGCGGAGCGTGGCGGGCGCTTGTGGTGCGTGGTGGGCTGTGGCGGTGAGCGCGATGCCAGCAAGCGTCCGTTGATGGCCGCCGCCGCCGAACAAGCCGCTGACCGCTTGGTGCTGACCAGCGACAACCCTCGCTCTGAATCTCCCGAAGCCATCTTGGCCGAAATGGCGAGCGGCCTGAGTCGTCCCGATCTCGTCACGGTTCAAGTGGACCGCGCCGCAGCCATTGCCCAAGTTGTGGCAACCGCCGCTGCGCAAGACGTCGTTTTGCTGGCCGGCAAAGGGCACGAAACGGTGCAAGAAATCAGAGGCGCACGCGTGCCTTTTTCGGATGTGTTGCAAGCGCAGCAGGCCTTGCAGCGCCGCGCGGCAGACACCACAAGAGTCGCCGCAGGGGGTGTCCTGTGACGGCACTGAACAGCACAATGAATCTGCAATTGGCAACGGCCTTGGGGTGGTTGAGCCAAGGGCGTGGGGTGCAAGTGGCGTCCGTTGTGGTGGACCGTGTGCACACCGATAGCCGCAGCCTGCAAGCGGGAGACCTGTTTGTGGCGTTGCGTGGTGAACGCTTTGATGGCAATCAATTTATTGCACAGGCCAAGACCCAAGGCGCGGTGGCGGTGGTGTGCGAGCCTTCGGGTGAAGCGGCTGCGCTGGCTCATGGCTTGCCCGCCTTGGTGGTGCCCGACGCGCGCCTCGCTTTGGGCGAGTTGGCAGCGGGGTGGCGCGCACAATTTGATTTGCCTGTGATTGCTGTGACGGGCAGCAACGGCAAGACCACGGTGACGCAAATGATCGCATCGATTTTGCGTGCCCATGCCGGTGAAGGGGCCCTGTCCACCCAAGGCAATTTGAACAACGACATCGGGGTGCCCTTGACGCTGTTCAATTTGCGCGCCCATCACCGCATCGCCGTCCTGGAGTTGGGCATGAACCATCCCGGCGAGATTGCTTACTTGGCCAAACTTGTGCGTCCGACGGTTGCGGTGGTCAACAACGCCCAACGCGAGCACCAAGAATTTATGGGTACCGTCGAAGCGGTGGCCTACGAAAACGGCGCTGTCTTGCAGGCCTTGGCTGCGCAAGGCGTAGCGGTTTTTCCAGCCGATGAAGCGTTCACATCGGTGTGGCAAAAATTGGCCGAACCTCGGGCGCAGCGCACCTTTGCCTTGTCGCCTGTTCAGGGCCCGGCGAACCCCCATGCGGCAACGCAAGCGGGCGCAAATACCCCAGCCGATGTTCAAGCCACTTCGGTGAATTGGCAGTCTGGCGCATGGCAAGTGACCCTGAAAACGGCAGAAGGCTCGGCGTCGGTGCGCCTGCACATTGCAGGGCGTCACAACGTGAAAAACGCTTTGGCTGCCAGTGCTTGCGCTTTGGCCGCGGGGGTTTCATTGGCCGCAGTGGTGCAGGGCTTGCAAGCATTTGAGCCCGTGAAGGGCCGCTCGCGTGCGGCGGTTTTGCGCATGCCGCATGGCGACATCAGCTTGGTCGACGACACCTACAACGCAAATCCAGATTCGGTGCGTGCAGCAATTGCCGTTTTGGCCGAGCTGCCTGCGCCCCGTTTGTTGGTCTTGGGCGATATGGGCGAAGTGGGCAACCAAGGCCCCGAGTTTCATGCCGAGGTGGGGGCTTACGCCGCTGAATGTGGCATTGAAGCGCTCTACACCTTGGGCGAGTTGTCGGTGCATGCGGCGAAGGCCTTTGGAACTGCCCGGCATTTTGCAGACATGAGCGCGCTCTTGCATGCGGTCACGCTGCAGCTGCCTGATTTTCAGAGTGTGGTGGTCAAAGGCTCGCGCTTCATGAAGATGGAGCGTGTGGTCGATGCCTTGATGTCACACCCCACAGCCGCGAAACCGATGGCCAATAACGATCACAAAGGGGCTGTGCATGTTGCTTAGTTTGGCGCAATGGCTGCAAAGTTTGTCACCCGAATGGGGCTTTTTGCGCGTTTTCCAATACATCACTTTCCGTGCGGTGATGGCCGCCATGACCGCTTTGTTGATCGGTTTGGCTGCTGGTCCCTTTGTCATTCGCCGCTTGACCGCACTCAAGATTGGTCAGCCCATCCGCGGTTACGGCATGGAGTCTCATTTGACAAAGAGCGGCACACCCACCATGGGCGGTGTGCTGATTTTGTTGTCGATTGCCATTTCAACTTTGCTGTGGTTTGACTTGTCAAACCGCTTTGTCTGGATTGTGTTGGTGGTGACCTTGGGTTTTGGTGCCATTGGCTGGGTGGACGATTGGCGCAAAGTGGTCAACAAAGATCCCGAAGGCATGCCTTCGCGAGAAAAGTACTTTTGGCAGTCGGTGATCGGTTTGTTGGCGGCGCTTTATTTGGTGTTCAGCATTTCTGAGGTGTCCAACCTTCGGGTGCTGGATCTGTTTGGCAAATGGGTCATGTCGGGTTTTGATGTCAACCTGCCGCCCAAAGCCGGTTTGCAAGTGCCGTTTTTCAAAGAGATCAACTACCCCTTGGGGGTGTTGGGCTTTGTGTTGCTGACTTATTTGGTCATTGTGGGATCCAGTAATGCGGTCAATCTGACCGATGGGCTGGACGGTCTGGCCATCATGCCCGTAGTCATGGTTGGCTCGGCCTTGGGTGTTTTTGCCTACGTCACCGGCAGCTCGGTTTATTCCAAATACTTGTTCTTCCCGCACATCCCGGGATCGGGTGAGTTGTTGATCTTCTGTGCCGCCATGGCCGGCGCAGGCTTGGCATTCTTGTGGTTCAACACCCATCCCGCTCAGGTCTTTATGGGCGATGTGGGCGCGTTGGCATTGGGCGCGGCGCTGGGCACCATCGCGGTCATCGTTCGGCAAGAAATTGTGTTGGCCATCATGGGCGGTATTTTTGTCGTGGAAGCCCTTTCGGTGATGGCGCAGGTCACGTATTTCAAATACACCAAGAAGAAATATGGTGAAGGTCGACGCATTTTGAAGATGGCCCCTTTGCATCACCACTTTGAGAAAAGCGGTTGGAAAGAAACCCAAGTGGTGGTTCGCTTCTGGATCATCACCATGTTGTTGTGTCTGGTGGGCTTGTCCACCTTGAAGCTGAGGTAAGCATGCAGCTCCAAGGCCAACACGTGCTGATTCTCGGTTTGGGTGCTTCGGGCCTGGCGATGGCCCGTTGGTGCACGCTTGCCGGTGCAGACGTGACGGTGGCCGACACCCGCGAGGCGCCTCCCCAATTGGCGGTGTTGCAACAAGAGTGTCCCGCTGCGAAATTTGTAGCGGGCCCCTTCCAAGCCGGTTTGGTCGAAGGCACTTCGGTGCGCGCGGTGTTTCGCAGTCCTGGTCTGCCTCCCGAGGTCGTGGCACCGGTGGTGGAGGCCGCAACGGCCATGGGTTTGTGGCAAGGCGGCGAACTGAGTTTGTTTGCCGCTGGCTTGGCTGAACTGAAGTCAAACTTTGGATATGCGCCGCAAGTTTTGGCCATCACCGGCACCAACGGCAAAACCACCGTCACCTCGCTCACCGGTCAGTTGGTGGCCAGAGCGGGCAAGAGCGTGAAGGTGGCCGGCAACATTGGGCCCACTTTGCTCGACACCTTGAGCGAGGCCATCACCGAGGCGATGGCCGAGGCTCAGCAAGCGGCGCAAGCCCAGCAGGACAGCGAAGCGGCTGAAAGCACGTCAGCAGAACCAGTCCATGCACAAGCGCAAGCCGGTGGCAATGCAGAAACTGTGAATGCAGTTGCTGTAGATGCCGAAGTTGTAGATGCTGAACTTACCGACGAAACGCACCTGACAAACGAGGCGGACGCATTGGCAATGCCCGTGGTGCCTGCCGCTGCAAAGGTGAGCGTGCACCCCATGGCGCAGGCTTTGCCTCAAGTGTGGGTGTTGGAATTGTCCAGTTTCCAGTTGGACAGCAGCACCGACTTTGAGCCCACCGCCGCGACTGTTTTGAACCTCTCGCAAGACCATTTGGATTGGCATAGTTCGATGGCCGCTTATGCCGCCGCAAAGGCCAAAATATTTGGCCAAAAAGCCCTCATGGTGCTGAACCGTGAAGACCCGCTGGTGATGGCCATGCGCCCTGCGCCAGTGCGGGTAAAATTGCAAAAACCGGTGGAACGTGCCGCTGTGACTTTCGGCGCAGACATGCCTGCCCAGCCGGGCGATTTTGGCATTGAAGTCACGAATGGCATGACTTGGCTGGTGCGCGCCCTCGAGGGTGATGAGACCCGTCGGCGTCGCAAAGACGAAGTGGAAGAGTTGCACATTCAAAGACTCATTCCGGCGGATGCCTTGCGCATTCGGGGACGCCACAACGCGGTGAATGCCCTGGCCGCTTTGGCCTTGGCCAGCAGCGCAGGCTGCGCCTTGGGCCCCATGCTTTATGGTTTGCGCGAGTACCGTGGCGAACCCCACCGCGTCGAGTCGGTGGCCATCGTCAATGAAGTGGAGTACTTTGACGACAGCAAAGGCACCAATGTCGGGGCCACCGTAGCGGCCTTGCAGGGCTTGGGTGCAGAGCGGCGCCTGGTGGTCATATTGGGCGGCGATGGCAAAGGCCAAGACTTTGCACCTTTGGCGGCGCCAGTGGCGCGGTATGTCCGTGCGGTGGTGTTGATTGGTCGCGATGGACCGCTGATCCGCGAGGCCTTGCAAGAAACCCAAGTGCCTTTGCACGAGGCCGCAGACATGGACCAAGCGGTGCGCACAGCGGCCGAATTGGCGCGCAGCGGCGATGCGGTGTTGATGTCCCCAGCTTGCGCGAGTTTGGACATGTTTGACCATTACGGTCACCGCGCCGAAGTCTTTTGCCGCGCGGTTGCCGGCTTGGCTGAAGAAGCCGGCGCATCGATGGGAGGTGCACTGTGAGTGAAGCCTTGACTCTGTCACAGCGCATGCAAGCCAGCATGGCGCGATGGACCGGCTTTTTCACAGGCCGCGTCAGTGGCGAGGCCGCCGGTGTGCAGAGTTTGCCCGTCAATTTGGGGGGCTACGACTATGCGCGTGCCAACGCGGGCGCCCCAACGCGCTTGCAAAGTGTGGACCAAGCATTGGTGTGGGTGGTGGTGGCATTGCTCATGTGGGGCATGGTGATGGTGTACTCGGCCTCGATTGCGATGCCAGACAACCCCCGGTTTTCGCGCTATTCGCACACCCATTTCTTGACGCGCCATGTGATCTCTATGGTCGTGGGCAGTGTCATGGCCTTGTTGGTGTTCCAGGTGCGAACCGAAACATGGGAAAAAATTGCACGGCCCTTGTTCGTGGTGTCGCTGATTTTGTTGGCCTTGGTCTTGATCCCGTTCATTGGCAAAGGTGTGAACGGCGCGCGCCGCTGGATTTCTTTTGGCATCTTTAATTTTCAGCCTTCTGAGTTGGCGAAATTTGCCACCATCATTTATGCCGCCGACTACATGGTGCGCAAGATGGATGTGAAAGAACGCTTCTTCCGCGCGGTGTTGCCGATGGGGGCGGCGGTGGCATTGGCAGGGGTATTTTTGCTGGCCGAGCCCGACATGGGCGCCTTCATGGTGATCGCCATCATCGCCATGGGCATCTTGTTCTTGGGCGGCGTGAATGCCCGCATGTTCTTTTTGATTTTTGCGGTGTTGGTGGGGGCTTTCGTGATGATGATCGCCGCCTCACCGTGGCGAAGAGAGCGCATCTTTGCTTACCTGGACCCCTTCAGCGCCGAGCATGCTTTGGGCAAGGGCTACCAACTTTCGCACTCTTTGATTGCGATTGGCCGAGGTGAAATTTGGGGCGTGGGATTGGGCGGCAGTGTCGAAAAACTGCACTGGTTACCAGAAGCCCACACCGACTTTTTGTTGGCGGTCATTGGCGAAGAATTTGGCTTGGTCGGGGTCTCCATCGTGATCTTGATGTTCTTGTGGTTGAGCCGCCGCATCATGGTCATCGGTCGTCAAGCGATTGCTTTGGACAAAGTGTTTGCCGGATTGGTGGCCCAGGGCGTGGGCATCTGGATTGGCTTCCAGGCTTTCATCAATATGGGGGTGAATTTAGGGGCCTTGCCGACCAAAGGCTTGACCTTGCCCTTGATGAGCTACGGCGGTTCGGCGGTCATGATGAATTTGATCGCCATTGCAGTGGTGCTGCGCATTGACGCCGAAAACAAACAGATGATGCGGGGAGGGCGGTCATGAGCGCCAAATGCGCCTTGGTCATGGCTGGCGGTACGGGCGGGCATATTTTCCCGGGCTTGGCCGTGGCCGAAGCTCTGCGTGAAGCCGGCTGGCGCGTGCACTGGCTGGGTGCCCCTGACAGCATGGAAAGCCAATGGATTCCGCCGCGTGGGTTCGCATTTGAGAGCGTTGAATTTGGCGGCGTGCGAGGCAAGGGCCTCGTCACCTTGGCGCTGTTGCCTCTCAAGTTGTTGCGTGCTTTTTGGCAAAGTTTGCAAGTGGTTCGCCGGGTTCGCCCCGATGTGGTCTTGGGCCTAGGCGGCTACATCACTTTTCCGGGCGGCATGATGGCCAGTTTGTACGGCAAGCCCTTGGTGTTGCACGAGCAAAATTCGGTGGCAGGCTTGGCCAATAAAGTGTTGGCCCAAATCGCTGATCGCATCTTCACCGCATTTCCGCAGGCCATGAAAAATGGCCATTGGGTGGGCAATCCTTTGCGCCGCGCCTTTACCGAGCAGCCCGCTCCGGCCGCACGCTTTGCGGGTCGTACCGGCCCTCTGCGCATTTTGGTGGTGGGCGGCAGCTTGGGAGCCAAGGCCTTGAACGACATCGTGCCGCAAGCCTTGGCCTTGTTGCCTGCCGAGACACGGCCTGTCGTGATTCACCAAAGTGGCGCTAAACAAATTGAGGCCTTGCGCGCCAATTACGAGGCCGCTGGCGTGCAGGCTGAACTCACGCCCTTCATTGACGACACTGCGACGGCGTTTGCGCAAGCCGACTTGGTGATCTGCCGCGCCGGGGCCAGCACGGTGACCGAGTTGGCCGCGATTGGCGTGGCGGCCATTTTTGTGCCTTTCCCCTTTGCGGTGGACGACCACCAAACCACCAATGCCCAATTTTTGGTGTCACAAGGGGGCGGCTGGTTGATGCCCCAAGCCGAATTGACGGCGCAGTCGCTGGCCGAGCAACTGGCCGGAATGAACCGCGAAGCCTTGTTGCTTTGCGCAGAAAAAGCCCATGCACAGAAAAAAACAAATGCAACACGGGAGGTTGTGATGGCTTGTGAGGAGTTGGCAGCATGAAGCACGCCATTCGAAAAATTCACTTCATCGGCATCGGCGGATCCGGCATGAGTGGCATTGCCGAAGTGTTGCTCAACCTCGGTTACCAGATTTCGGGTTCTGACTTGTCAGACAGTGCCACCTTGCACCGTTTGTCGGCCTTGGGCATCGCGACCCATGTCGGTCATTCAGCGGCCAATGTGAAAGATGCCGATGCGGTGGTCACCTCCACAGCGGTGAAATCGGACAACCCTGAAGTGTTGGCAGCGCGTGAGCGCCACATCCCGATCGTGCCGCGCGCGGTCATGTTGGCAGAGTTGATGCGCATGAAACAAGGCGTGGCCATTGCCGGCACGCACGGAAAAACCACCACCACCAGTTTGGTGGCCAGTGTTTTGGCCGAGGCGGGTTTGGACCCCACCTTTGTGATTGGCGGGCGCCTAAACAGTGCCGGCGCCAACGCCAAGTTGGGCACCGGCGAATACATCGTGGTCGAGGCCGATGAGTCCGATGCCTCCTTCTTGAACCTGTTGCCGGTGATGGCGGTGGTGACCAACATCGATGCCGACCACATGGAAACCTATGGACACGATCTGGCAAGACTGAAGGCCGCGTTCGTCGAGTTTTTGCACCGCATGCCTTTCTATGGCACCGCCGTGGTGTGCTCGGATGACCCCGGCGTGTTGTCGATCGTGCAAGACATTGCCCGTCCTGTGACCACCTATGGGCTGAATGAAGGTGCACAGGTGCGTGCGGTGAATGTGCGCGCAGAACAAGGCCAAATGCATTTCACGGTGGAACGGCGCAACGGCGTGACCTTGCCCGATCTGCCATTGGTATTGAACTTGCCAGGCAACCACAACGTGCTGAATGCGTTGGCGGCTGTGGCGGTGGCTGTGGAGTTGGGGGTCGACGACGTTGCGGTGCAACGTGCACTGGCCGGTTTCAAAGGCGTGGGTCGCCGCTTTCAGCGCTATGGCGATGTGGCACTGCCTCACAAAGCGGGCAGCTTCACAGTGATTGACGATTACGGCCATCACCCGGTCGAGATGGCGGCCACCTTGGCGGCAGCCCGTGGCGCATTTCCGGGTCGCCGTTTGGTGTTGGCCTTCCAACCCCACCGTTACAGCCGAACCCGCGATTGCTTCGAAGACTTTGTGAAGGTCATTGGCACAGGCTGCGACAGCGTGTTGTTGTCTGAGGTGTACGCCGCCGGCGAGGCACCGATTGTGGCGGCCGATGGACGCTCGTTGGCGCGGGCGCTGCGCGTGGCCGGCAAAGTCGAGCCGGTCTTTGTCGATGCCATTTCGGACATGCCCCAAGCGGTGCTGAACAATGCACAAGATGGTGATGTGGTGATTTGCATGGGCGCAGGCTCGATTGGCGCTGTGCCCGCCAAAGTGCTTGAGTTGGGAGGTGCCGCATGAACACCCGCAATTTGGGCAAGGTGGCGGTGCTGATGGGCGGCCGTTCTGCTGAGCGAGAAGTGTCCTTGATGTCAGGCCAAGGCGTCTTGCAGGCCTTACGTGCCAGCGGCGTTGACGCGCACGCATTTGATCCCGCCGAGCGCGATTTAGGGGCCTTGAAGCAAGAGCAATTTGACCGTTGCTTCATTGCCTTGCATGGCCGATACGGCGAGGACGGCACCGTGCAAGGCGCGCTCGAGTTGTTGGGCATTCCCTACACGGGTTCGGGGGTCATGGCCTCCAGCATTGCAATGGACAAAACCATGACCAAGCGCGTCTGGTTGGCCGAGGGCTTGCCCACACCCGCCTATGTGTTGGTAAAGCGTGAGCAATTGGGCCAAGTGTCTCTAGAGCAATTGATTCACACCTTGGGCTTGCCCATGATCGTCAAACCGGCACGCGAAGGCTCGTCGATTGGCGTGACCAAAGTCGTCTCAGCGCAAGAATTGCCTGCCGCACTGGAAGCCGCTGGCGTGTGCGATGCCGACATTTTGTGCGAGCAGTGCATCGTGGGTGACGAAGTGACCTGCCCAGTTTTGGGCGAGGGCGAGCAGACCCATGCCTTGCCGGTCATCCGCATCGTGGCGCCGGCTGGCAACTACGACTACCAAAACAAATACTTCACCGACGACACCCAATACTTGGTGCCGAGCGGCTTGCCTCTCGCTGAAGAAAAAGCCATTGAAGCCTTGGTGGTGAAGGCGTATCAGTTGTTGGGCTGCAGAGGTTGGGGACGGCTTGACGTGATGATCGACGCGAAAACCCGTCAGCCCTATTTGTTGGAAATCAACACATCGCCCGGCATGACGGGCCATTCTTTGGTGCCCATGTCAGCCAAGGCGGCGGGCATCAGCTACGAAGCTTTGTGTCAACAGCTGTTGGCCTCGGCCAGCCTGGACCATGTGCAGGAGGCCCGCGCGTGAACAAAAGCATGCCACTGCCAATCGACATCCGTCTCATGAACTTCGCGGCCACGGCGTTGGTCGTGGTGTCTGTGAGCTTGATGTTGGCAGGGGGCATCGGCTGGCTGTTGCAACATCCGGTGTTCACCATCCAGTCGATCACGGTGCAAGGCGAGGTGACGCGCAACAACGCGGTGACTTTGCGCGCCAATGTGATGCCGCAATTGAGTGGCAACTTTTTCACGCTGGATTTGAAGCGCGCGCGCGATGCTTTTGAGGCTGTTCCCTGGGTCAGAGGGGCGGTGGTGCACCGCGACTTTCCGAACAAACTGAAAGCGGTCTTGTTAGAGCACGAGCCGCTGGCTCTGTGGGGCGATGAGGGTTCGAGCAAGATGGTCAACCAGCAGAGCCAAGTGTTTGAGGCCAATATTGAAGAGGTGGACGTCGATGCCTTGCCGCGCCTCAAAGGACCCGATAACCAGTCTGCTTTGGTGGTGCGCATGTTCCGCGAACTGGTGCCTATTTTTGGCGCGGTGGATCTGCGCATCGACCAGCTTGAATTAACGCCCCGTGGCAGTTGGCGTGTGCTCACGGACAGTGGCGCGCAATTGGAATTGGGCCGGGGCAACGAAGTCGAAGTGGCAGCCCATGTGAAGATTTTTTTCAGAACGTTGTCGCAAATCGCAGCCCGCTATGGCCGCACGCCCAGCGCGTTGGCCGGTGCTGATTTGCGCCACAAAGATGGTTATGCCGTGCGCTTGCGTGGCGTGACTACGCTGGAAGCCGATGGCAAGAAGAGTCCTTGAGCAATCAAGACGGAAGAATGAAACGGAAACGGTGATTCAAATGGCAAAAGAGTACAAAGATCTGGTGATTGGATTGGACATTGGCACCTCCAAAGTCATGGCGGTGGTGGCCGAGGTCATGCCCGATGGCGAGTTGAAGATTGCGGGTCTGGGCATCGCGCCAGGGAACGGGCTCAAGCGCGGCGTGGTGGTCAACATCGATGCTACGGTGCAAAGCATTCAGCAAGCGCTGAAAGAAGCCGAGCTGATGGCCGACTGCAAGATCACCCGGGTCAATGTGGGCATCACCGGCAGCCACATTCGCGGCATCAACTCCAGTGGCATGGTGGCCATCAAGGACAAAGAAGTCACCCAAGCCGATGTGGCGCGCGTGATGGAAACCGCCCGCGCGATCAACATCTCGACCGATCAGCGTTTGTTGTTGGTGGCGCCGCAAGAATTTGTCATTGACGGGCAAGAAGTCAAAGAACCGATTGGCATGAGCGGCATGCGGCTTGAGGCCAAAGTGCACATCGTGACGGGCGCGCAGAGTGCGGCCGAAAACATCATCAAGTGCGTGCGCCGCTGTGGCCTAGAAGTTGACCAACTCTTGCTCAACCCTCAGTCCTCCAGCTTGGCGGTCTTGTCGGAAGACGAGCGTGAGTTGGGTGTGGTGTGTGTGGACATTGGCGCAGGCACCACCGATGTGGCGATTTTTGCGAATGGCTCGATTCGCCACACCGCCGTGATCCCGATCGCCGGCGACTTGATCACCAGCGACATTGCGATGGCCTTGCGCACCCCCACCAAAGACGCAGAAGACATCAAGGTGGAAAGCGGATTCGCCAAGCAATTGCTGGCCGATCCCGATGCCCAAGTCGAAGTGCCCGGTCTGGGTGACCGCGGCCCGCGCATGCTGAGCCGCCAGGCCTTGGCCGGCGTGATTGAGCCGCGCATCGAAGAAATTTTTTCCTTGGTGCACCAAGTCATCCGCGAGTCGGGTTACGAAGAAGTGCTGTCCTCGGGCATTGTCTTGACAGGCGGCAGCGCCGTCATGCCCGGCATGGTCGAGTTGGGCGAAGACATTTTCTTGAAACCAGTGCGCCGCGGCCTGCCCAAATACGCCGGCGGCTTGGCCGACATGGTCAGCCAACCGCGTGCCGCCACCGTGATGGGCTTGCTCGAAGAAGCCCGATTGGCGCGTTTGCGTGGCTACAAAGTCACGCAGAAAAAGAGTTCCATGAACAACGCATTCGGCCGCTTCAAAGACTTCATTGTGGGGAACTTCTGATGCACTGGAAAAAACGTTTTCTGGCCCGTGGCAGTCCCCCGCCATGGCGACCGTGTCGATGTTGACACGCCCACTTGTTCACAAAAATAAATTGAGATTTTCTTTTCGGCAACTGCAAACAAATTTAGGAGTAGCACCATGACCATCGAAATGATTCAGACAGAAGAATTCAACCAAGGCACCCAGATCAAAGTGATCGGTGTTGGCGGCGGCGGCGGCAACGCGGTCGAGCACATGATCGAGCGCAATGTTCAGGGCGTCGAATTCGTCTGTGCCAACACCGATGCGCAGGCTTTGGCCCGCAGCGCGGCACACCGTTTCATTCAATTGGGTCAAACCGGTTTGGGCGCTGGCAGCAAACCCGAAAAAGGCCGTGAAGCCGCAGAAAGCGCTGAAGCCGACATTCGCGCCGCCATTGAAGGCTCGCACATGTTGTTCATCACCGCCGGCATGGGCGGCGGGACCGGCACGGGCGCTGCACCGGTGATCGCTCGCATTGCCAAAGAGATGGGCATTTTGACGGTGGGTGTGGTCACCAAGCCATTTGAGTTTGAAGGTGGTCGCCGCATGTCCAATGCCGACTTGGGCATGCAAGAGCTCGAAGCCAATGTGGACTCTTTGATCGTGGTCTTGAACGAAAAGTTGCTGGAATTGCCCGGTGGCGAAGACATGACCCAAGACGAAGCCTTTGCCCATGCCAACGACGTGTTGAAAAACGCCGTGGGCGGCATTGCCGAGATCATCAATGTGCCCGGCCATGTGAACGTTGACTTTGAAGACGTGCGCACCGTCATGGGCGAGCCCGGCAAAGCCATGATGGGCACTGCCGCCGCCAGCGGTCCAGACCGTGCGCGCATCGCCGCCGAGCAAGCCGTCGCTTGCCCCTTGTTGGAAGGTGTGGATTTGTCAGGTGCCAAAGGCGTGTTGGTCTTGATCAGCGCCGCCAAGGGCTCTCTGAAGTTGTCAGAGTCCAAGCAAGCCATGAACACCATTCGGGCCTACGCTTCGGAAAATGCCCATGTGATTTACGGCACTGCTTATGACGAAAGTCTGGGCGACGAAATCCGCGTCACCGTGGTGGCCACCGGCTTGTCCAAAGCCGGCGCACGCCGCACAGCCCCTCCGCTGCAAGTGTTGCGCACTGGCACCGACAACGTGCCTTTCAGCATGGGAACACAAGACGCTGTGGCGCCGACCTTGCAAGCCGCACCTTTGGCGACCAGCGGCATGAACACGCCCGCCATCTGGCGCAGCAACCGCACCCACGCGGCCGCTCGCGTGGACGGAATGGCCAACGCTGGCATGGACGACATCGAGATCCCTGCCTTCTTGCGCAAGCAAGCCGACTGATCGGTCCTCTCGAGAGAAAAATGGTGCTTTGGGGTCAGACAGGCGCGGACCTGTCTGACCCCTTTTTGCGTGCAAACGCCGGATTTCCTCGACCGCACGGCCCCATTTTTTCGGCCATTAAAATATGCACATGCTCGCTCAACGCACTCTGAAAACCTTGACCAAAGCCGTCGGCGTGGGCTTGCACAGTGGCCAGCGCGTGGAGCTGACATTGCGCCCCGCAGCACCCAACACCGGCATTGTGTTTCGCCGCATCGATTTGCCCGAGCCCGTGGACATTCCGGTCAATGCCGAATCGGTCACCGACACCCGCTTGGCGTCCACCATCTCGCGTGGCCAAGCCAAAGTGCTGACTGTCGAGCACCTGATGTCCGCCTGTGCAGGTCTGGGCATTGATAATTTGTATGTGGACATCACCGCAGAAGAGGTCCCCATTCTGGATGGCTCTGCTTCGTCCTTTGTTTTTCTGCTGCAAAGTGCCGGGGTGGTCGAGCAAGCGGCGCCCAAGCATTTTTTGCGGGTGCTCAAACCTGTTGAAGTGTCTGAGGGTGAGGGCGAAAACATCAAGTGGGCGCGGCTCACGCCTTATCACGGTTACAAGCTGAGTTTTGAAATCGATTTTCGCCATCCCGCGGTGGACTCCACCGGGCAGCAAGTGGTGTTTGACATGTCCGAAGGCGTCTATGCCCGCGACATCGCCAGAGCGCGCACGTTTGGCTTTACCAAAGATGTCGAGATGTTGCGCGCCAACGGCTTGGCGCTGGGCGGCGGCTTGGACAACGCGATCGTGATGGACGACTACCGCGTGCTGAATGCCGATGGTTTGCGCTATGACGACGAATTTGTGAAGCACAAAATCTTGGACGCCATGGGCGACTTGTACATCTTGGGCAAACCCCTGTTGGCGGCCTACAGCGCATTTCGTTCAGGGCACGCCATGAACAACCGTTTGTTGCGCGAGCTCTTGTCACAGCCCGATGCCTACGAAGTGGTGACGTTTGACAACGCCAGCGAAGCACCGCAGGGTTTCGCCGCGCTGCAGCCGGCCTGGTGATGCCGCGCACCACCCACCTGTTGTATTTGCACGGGTTTCGCTCTTCGCCTCAGTCGGCGAAAGCCCAAAAAATGGCCGCGCGCATGCGCACCCAATACCCCCATGTGCACTGGTGCTGCCCCGCTTTGCCAGCATCGCCCCAGCAAGCCCTGAAAGAGGTGATGGCGCTGGTGGCCGATTGGCCGCGTGAGCGCATGGCGATCATGGGGTCTTCTTTGGGAGGCTTTTATGCCGTAGGCTTATCGGCGCAACTCAATTGCCCTGCCGTGCTGATCAACCCCGCGGTCTTTCCATCGCGTGATCTTGCCCGCTACATCGGGGAGCACCCGGCGTGGCATGACCCGTCGCAAAAAATCTTTTTCAAGGCGGCTTATGTCGCAGAGTTGGCCGAATTGGAAGCCCAGCCACAGAGCGCTTGTCCACAAACGCTGGCCTTGATCGCCAAAGGGGATGAGGTGCTGGATTGGCGCGAGATGTTGGCCCGCCATCAAGCGGGACAAGTGCGCCTGTTCGAGGGTGGCGACCATGCCTTGGTAAATTTTGATGAAGACTGGCCTGAAATTTCACAATTTCTTCGGCTGGATTGAGCCCTTGCCCCGGCAAAGACGGAGGCGCATGGGAAAATCTGGGCATGTACGCATTATTTGAAGAAGCCGGTAAATTCATGGCCGGTCGGATCCTGTCCGAGGCCGAAGCCTCCGCGCAAGTGGAGCTTGACTCGGGCAAGCGGGTGAAAGTCAAAGCAGCACAAATGTTGCTCAAGTTTGAAAAACCCACCCCCAGCGCCTTGCTCAGCGAAGCGGCAAATGTGAGCCAGAGCATCGAGTTGGCCTTGGCGTACGAATTTGCTTCAGACGAAGAGTTTGGCTTTGCTGATTTGGCAAAAGACTATTTCAGCGATGCGGCCAGCACCGTGGAACAAGTTGCCGCCTTGATGCGCTTGCACGAAGCGCCGCATTATTTCCGCCGCGCTGGCAAAGGCCGCTATCGCAAAGCGCCCGCCGAAATCGTGCAACAAGCCTTGTTGGCGATTGAAAAAAAGAAGCAAGTCCAAGCGCAGATCGAGGCCTGGGCCGCGGAGTTGGTGGCCGGCGTTTGTCCTGAGCCGGTGCGCGAGCAACTCTACAAAATTTTGTTTCGGCCAGACAAAAACACCCCGGAATACAAAGCCGTTGTTGAGGCCAGCAAGTCCAGCCAAACCCCGCCACTCGAGCTGCTGCAAAAGGCGGGCGCCATTGCCTCGGCCTGGGATTTTCATTGGCAGCGTTTCTTGTTTGATTTGTTCCCCAAAGGCACGGGCTTCCCCGCCTTGCAAGCCCCGGCCATTCAAGACGAATTGCCGCTGGCGGCTGTGCAGGCTTTTTCGATTGACGATTCTCACACCACCGAAATTGACGATGCCTTGTCGTTGCAAGGCCTGGGTTCGGGCACGGTGACGGTTGGCATCCACATTGCGGCGCCGGGCCTGGCCTTGTCGCCGGGCGGGGCGATAGACCAATTGGGGCGTCAGCGCTTGTCCACGGTGTACATGCCGGGTTACAAAATCACCATGTTGCCCGACAGCGTGGTGCAGGCCTACACCTTGATGGAGGGGCGCGATTGCCCGGCTGTTTCTTTGTATGTGACTTTCAATGAATCTGATCTGGAAATCGTGAGCACCGAGACCCGCTTGGAGCGGGTGCCGATATTGGCCAACTTGCGCCACGACCAACTCGACCAAACCATCACCCGCGAGTGGCTCGAAAGCGAAGCAGACACCAGCCCGGTTGACTTGCCCGTGGACCGCCCAACGCTGGCGTTTTTCTGGCGTTTGGCGCAAACCCTCAAGGCCCGTCGTGAAGTGGTGCGTGGCAAACCCGAGAGCTTCAACCGTCCCGATTACAGCTTCAAGCTGGACCGACCCAGCCATGCGGCACCGCCGAAGGGCGATGAGACGGTGTTGATTGGGGTGCGCCAAAGAGGCTCGCCGCTCGATTTGATGGTGGCCGAGGCCATGATTTTGGCCAACAGCACTTGGGGTCAATGGTTGGCCAGCCTGGGTGTGCCGGGCATTTACCGCAGCCAAGCCAGCATGGCACCGGGTGTGAAAGTGCGCATGGGCACCAAGGCCCTGCCGCATGCGGGCATTGGTGTGCCCAGCTATGCGTGGAGCACATCGCCCCTGCGGCGTTACACCGATTTGGTGAACCAGTGGCAAATCATTGCGTGTGCCCGACACGGTGCCACCGCCGCATTGGCCGCCCCCTTCAAACCCAAAGATGCCGAATTGTTTTCCATCATCAGTGGTTTTGATGCCGCCTATACCGCCTACAACAGCGTGCAGTCCAGCATGGAACGTTATTGGACATTGCGCTATGTCCAGCAACAACACATCGAAGAGTTGGACGCCAGTTTGGTGAAAGAGATGGGGGGTGGCATTTGGTGGGTGCGTGCCGACACTTTGCCCCTGATGTTCAGCGTCATGGGCGCGCAAGGCCTTGCACGTGGTGCCCGAGTGCGTGTCAAATTGGGCGCGGTGGACTTGATGGCACTCGATGTGAACGGTACCGTTACGGCGCACTTGGATGCGCCGGTGGCGCTCGAAAATGAAGCCGACGAAGCGGAAGACGACGACACCTTGGCGGCAGGCCCTCTCACCATTGCGGTCGATTTGAACGACAGCACACAAAGCGATGGTGCTTGAGGGCCATCCGCACCCCCGGGAAGGCACTGCCGCCTGGCTGAAGGGGACGCTGCAGCACCACACCTTGGTCTGGACCTTGGCTTTTTCGTTGCTGGTGCATGGCGCTTTGCTGACATGGCGTTTTGCCGATCCAAGCAGCTTCGAGCGGGTCTTTGAGAACACCTCTCTCGAGGTGGTGCTGGTGAATGCCCGCAGTGACGAAGTGCCCGATGACGCACAAGCCCTCGCGCAAGTGCGCTTGGCGGGCGGCGGTCAAGCATCGGGCGGAGCCATGTCCAGCACCCCCCTGCCGCCGGCAGAACGCAGTGAATCGGAACTCGACATCGCGGCCATGAACCGTCAAATTGCGGCTTTGCAAGCGCAGCAAAAGCGCTTGCTCACCCAGTTGCAACAAGAGTTGTCGGCGTTGTCCCATGAGACCACAGGCGATGCCTTGCGGGCCCCCGAGCGTCAAGATCAACAAGACCGACAAGAGCGACAGCAAGAGCTGACCCGACAATTGGCGCGCATCGAGCAACAGATCGAAAAAACCCAAGCAGGGCCGCAAAAAAGGTTTGTCAGTCCCGCCACACGGGAGGCGGTTTATGCCTTGTATTACGACCAAATGCGCCGAGCGATCGAAGCCCGTGGCACGCTGAATTTTCCGCAAGTGGCGGGGCAAAAACTGTATGGCCAGCTGACCATGGTCATCACGCTCGACCACCGGGGTCGGCTTCTCAAGACCGAGGTGGTGAAAACGTCGGGCCAGCCTTTGCTGGACCAGCGGGCGATGGCCATTGTGCAAAGCGTGGCGCCGTTTGAGGCGTTCAGCGCTAACATGCGGCGGCAGGCGACACAGCTGGTGGTGATCACACGCTTTCAGTTTCTCAAGGAAGGCCAGTTGGAGACACACGTCATGGCGGCAGAGTCTGAGAGGCCGTGATCGGTGGATGGACGCTCGGGATGATTTAGGCAAGGGACATTGATGCGCGCTTTTTTTCGATGGTTGGGCTTGGTCATGCTGGCAGGGGCGCTGTTGCAGCTGTTTTTTGCCGTGCGCATTGCCAGCATGGGGGTTTTGGCTCCTCAGTCCACCAGCTTTGAGCGTTCGCAAATCTGGCAGATCTTGACGCAAAAAGGCAAGCTGCCTTGGCGTCAAGAATGGGTGGATCGTTCCCAAATCGCCCCGAGTTTGCAGCGCGCCGTTATTGCCTCTGAAGACAGCGTTTTTACCCAGCATGGCGGCGTGTGGTGGGAGTCTTTAGAGAAAGCGTGGGAAAAAAATGCCAAGGCCAAAGCCGCCGCCGAGCAACGCGCGCAGCGCCGGCCCGATGCCAAATTGCCGCAGGTGAAAATTGTTGGCGGCTCGACCATCACCCAGCAATTGGCTAAAAATCTCTTCTTGTCAGGGGAACGCACCTTGATTCGCAAGGGGCAAGAAATGGTGATCACGCTCACACTTGAAACCTTTTTAAGCAAGCAGCGCATTCTGGAGATTTACCTCAACAGCGTGGAATGGGGCGAGGGTGTTTTTGGGGCTGAAGCGGCGGCGCGGCATTACTTCCGAAAAAGTGCCGCCCGTTTGAACGACTGGGAGGCGGCGCGTCTGGCGGTCATGCTGCCGCGCCCACGCTACTTTGAGCAGCGGGCGCAATCGGCCTACTTGGCCAGCAGAGCCGAAACCATCATGGCCCGCATGGGAGACGTGGTGTTGCCATGAGTACATTGACCACGGCCCAACCGCAGACGATCCGCATCTTGGGCATTGACCCAGGTTTACAGACCACCGGTTTTGGGGTGCTGGACCTGACGGGTTCGCGCTTGCAATATGTGGCCAGCGGCGTGATCGAGACCACTCGGGGCGAGATGGGCAATCTGCCAGCCCGACTGAAAGTGATTTATGACGGTTTGCGAGAAATCCAAGCCCGTTACCAAGCCGATGTGGCGTCGGTCGAAATCGTGTTTGTCAACGTCAACCCCCAAGCGACCTTGCTATTGGGCCAAGCGCGGGGCTGCTGTGTGACGGCATTGGTCTCTTGTGATTTGCCTGTGGCCGAATACACCGCGCTGCAAATGAAACAGTCGGTCACCGGGCATGGCCGCGCGGCCAAATCGCAGGTACAAGAAATGGTGAAACGGCTGTTGCAATTGCCGGTGGTGCCCCGCCAAGATGCCGCTGACGCTTTGGGCATGGCCATCACCCATGCGCATGCCAGCCCCTCCATGAACAAACTGGCGGCGCAAGGCGTGCTCAACCGAAAAACCCATGGCATGTTCCGCAGCGGCAGGAGCCATTGAGTGGGGGCTGGCCACGCCCTCCACTTCTGCCTGAGATAATGAGGGTCATGGGTTCAGTCATTCAAAAACCGACACTGTTGCAGCGCATGAGTCATTTGCTCAAAGGCTTTGACGGGCCTTTGGCATTTGCCGTGTTCACGTTGGCATGTGCCGGTTTGCTGATCATGTATTCGTCTGGCTTTGACCACGGCACTCGCTTTGTCGACCATGGACGCAACATGCTCTTGGCCGGCTTCATCATGTTTGTAGTGGCCCAAATGCCTCCGCAAAAACTCATGGCGTGGGCAGTGCCGATTTACACCGTGGGTGTGATTTTGTTGATTGCTGTGGCTATTTTTGGCATCACCAAAAAAGGCTCGCGCCGTTGGATCAATCTGGGCGTGGTGATTCAACCCAGTGAGATTCTCAAAATTGCCTTGCCCCTGATGCTGGCCGCTTGGTTCCAAAAGCGCGAGGGCCAATTGCGTCCGTTTGACTTTGCCGTGGCCGTGGTGATTTTGGGCGTCCCGGTGGGCTTGATCATGAAGCAGCCTGATTTGGGCACCTCTTTGCTGGTTTTGGCCGCGGGCTTGTCGGTGATCTTTTTTGCGGGCCTGCGATGGCGCTGGATTTTGCCGCCCGTGGTCTTGGGCGTCGTCGGGGTGGTGGTGTTGATCATCATGGAGCCCACCGCGTGCGCAGACGATGTCGACTGGCGCGTGCTGCACGAATACCAAAGACAACGCGTGTGTACCTTGTTAGACCCCGCGCGTGACCCCTTGGGCAAAGGGTTTCACATCATTCAGGGGATGATCGCGATTGGCTCGGGGGGCTTCTGGGGCAAGGGCTTTATGCAGGGCACACAAACCCATCTGGAGTTCATCCCGGAGCGCACCACCGATTTCATTTTTGCCGCCTACGGTGAAGAGTTCGGTTTTGTTGGCGGCCTGTTTTTGATCTTTGCGTTCTTTTTCTTGGTGTACCGTGCCTTGGCGATTGCGGCCGACGCCCCCACGCTTTTCAGCCGGCTCTTGGCCAGCAGCATGGCGATGATCTTTTTCACCTACGCCTTCGTCAATATGGGTATGGTCAGCGGCATCTTGCCGGTGGTCGGTGTGCCATTGCCTTTCATCAGCTATGGCGGCACGGCCATGGTCACTTTGGGGCTGGCGCTGGGCATCTTGATGTCGATTGCCAAATCCAAACAATTGGTCCAATCCTGAGGGCAAAACGGTTCCGGCAAGGGGTTTTGTCAGTGCCTACAATGGGCCCCATGATTTCACGCGAACCCACCATCGAACGCCTGGCCACGGCCCGGTCCCTCTTGCTCGAGCCCTTTGGGCTGGATGAGACCCATCTCAGCCGGGCGTTGTCGGCCATTCAAGCCCACGCCGTGGACGATGCCGATTTGTACTTTCAGTACACCCGATCTGAGGGTTGGAGTCTGGAAGAAGGCATTGTCAAAACAGGCAGTTTCAGCATCGATCAGGGTGTTGGCGTGCGCGCCGTTTCGGGCGAAAAAACGGCCTTTGCGTATTCCGATGACATCTCTGAAGCATCTTTGATGGACGCGGCCATGACCGTCAGATCCATCGCGCAAGCGACACAAAACAAACGCGTCAAAGTGCCCAAGCAGAAAATTTCTGCCAGCCGCTCTCTCTACCCCTCACTCGACCCGATGTCCACGCTGGACAGCACCGCCAAGGTGAATCTGCTGGGCCGTGTAGAAACCATCGCCCGTGCCAAAGACCCGCGCGTCGTGCAGGTCATGGCCGGCTTGGCCACTGAATACGATGTGGTCATGGTGGCCCGCGCCGACGGCACCTTGGCGGCCGATGTGCGCCCCTTGATCCGCTTGTCGGTCACCGTGATTGCCGAGCAAAAAGGCCGCCGCGAAGTGGGCAGCAGCGGCGGTGGTGGTCGCTTTGGCTTGGCCTACTTTGACGACGCGATGCTGGAAACCTATGTCCAAGAAGCGGTGTCTGCGGCATTGATCAACCTCGAGGCGCGTCCTGCACCGGCTGGCGAAATGACCGTTGTGTTGGGCAATGGCTGGCCAGGTGTGTTGTTGCACGAAGCGGTGGGCCACGGACTGGAGGGTGACTTCAACCGCAAAGGCTCGAGCGCCTTCAGTGGCCGCATAGGTCAGCGTGTGGCGGCCAAAGGCGTCACGGTGCTCGATGACGGCACCTTGGCCGATCGCCGCGGCTCGCTGAATGTGGACGACGAAGGCCATGCCAGCCAAAAAAATGTGCTGATCGAAGACGGCATTTTGCGAGGCTACATTCAAGACGCGATGAATGCGCGGCTGATGGGTGTTGCACCCACGGGCAATGGTCGGCGCGAAAGCTATGCACACGTGCCCATGCCCCGCATGACCAACACCTACATGTTGGGGGGCGACAAGTCTCCCGAAGAAATTGTCGCCAGCATCAAAAAAGGCTTGTACGCCACCAACTTTGCAGGCGGGCAGGTGGACATCACCAGCGGTAAGTTTGTTTTCTCGGCCAGCCAAGCCTATTGGGTCGAGAACGGCAAAATTCTTTACCCCGTGAAAGGGGCGACACTGATTGGCAGCGGTCCCGAATCACTCAAAAAGATCAGCATGATTGGCCATGACATGAAGCTGGATTCGGGTGTGGGCACCTGTGGCAAAGAGGGTCAAAGCGTGCCCGTGGGCGTGGGCCAACCGACATTGCGCATCGATGGCCTGACGGTGGGCGGCACCGCCTGAGGCGGGCCAAAAGCCTCGGGTTTCTCCTTGTTTGGCCTGTCAGAATGTGTCAAAAACTTGTGATACATTGAAAACATGTTGACGCGCAGCGCTTCCCCCTTTTTTTATTTTTGGTTCTCAGTCCCCGGCGGACGAGAGGCCAGCGCATAAGCCAACCCCTCTCTCAAATCCTACCGCCGGAGCCCCAAAGCCCGGCGGTTTTTTTTCATTTCAACGATCCAGGAGCCCACGATGACCCCCCCTCACACCAGCGCTGAAACTTGGCAAGCCCACGCCGTTGACCGCACCGGCCAAACCGACGATGAGCGCATCAAGGACATCACGGTGCTCCCACCGCCGGAACATCTGATTCGGTTTTTCCCGATTGCCGGCACGGCCACCGAAAGCCTGATTGCCAAGACCCGCAAAGCCATTCAAAAAATCGTGCATGGCAAAGACGACCGCCTGTTGGTCATCATTGGCCCTTGCTCGATTCACGATCCCGCCGCTGCACTGGAATATGCACGCCGCTTAAAGCCTTTACGAGACCGTTACGCCGACACGCTTGAAATTGTGATGCGCGTTTACTTTGAGAAGCCCCGCACCACCGTGGGTTGGAAAGGCCTGATCAACGACCCTTACCTGGATGAGAGTTACCGCATCGATGAAGGTTTGCGCATTGCCCGTCAATTGCTCATTGAGATCAACCGCCAAGGCTTGCCCGCTGGCAGTGAATTTTTAGATGTCATTTCGCCCCAGTACATTGGCGACCTGATCAGTTGGGGGGCCATTGGTGCGCGCACGACCGAGAGCCAGGTGCACCGCGAATTGGCCTCAGGCTTGTCAGCACCCATTGGTTTCAAAAACGGAACAGACGGCAATATCAAAATCGCCACCGACGCGATTCAAGCCGCCGCCCGTGGCCATCACTTTTTGTCGGTGCATAAAAACGGCCAAGTGGCCATTGTGCAAACGCAGGGCAACACCGATTGCCATGTGATATTGCGCGGTGGCAAAGCGCCCAACTACGATGCCCAAAGTGTTGCGGCCGCTTGCAAAGAACTCGAAGCCGCCAAATTGCCCGCCACCTTGATGGTGGATTGCAGCCACGCCAACAGCAGCAAAAAACATGAACGCCAAATCGATGTGGCGAAAGACATTGCCGCACAAATCAGCGCGGGCTCACGTCAGGTGTTTGGGGTCATGGTTGAGAGTCACCTCAAAGATGGCGCCCAAAAATTCACACCCGGCAAAGACGAGGTGGCGCAGCTGACTTACGGCCAGAGCATCACAGACGCTTGCATCGGCTGGGACGACAGCGAAGGCGTGTTGAAAGTGTTGTCTGACGCGGTCAAGGCCCGCCGAGCCGCCTGAGACTCAGAGCGATTGCAAGGCGGTCAGCAATTTGGCGTGGATGCCGCCAAAACCGCCGTTGCTCATGCACAGCAAATGGTCGCCCGGCCGGACTTGTGCCATCACCTGGGCGATCACTTCGTCGATATTCGCTCCCACTTGGCCACGAGCCCCCATGGGCTCAAGGGCCGATACGGCATCCCAACCCAGACCGCCTGAGTGGCAAAAGGCCAGATCGACTTCTTCCAAACTCCAAGGCAATTGGGCCTTCATGGTGCCCAGCTTCATGGTGTTGCTGCGGGGCTCAAAAATAGCCAAGATGCGCGCCGAACCAATTTGACGGCGCAAGCCGTTGACCGTGGTGCGGATGGCGGTAGGGTGGTGAGCAAAGTCGTCATACACCGTCACGCCCTTCACGGTGCCGCGCACTTCCATGCGGCGCTTCACGTTTTCAAATGTAGCCAATGCCTGTGCCGCAACCTTCGCGCTGACGCCCACATGGTCCGCCGCGGCCAAGGTGGCCAGTGCGTTCAGTTGGTTGTGAACCCCCCCAATACCCCACTGCACGTGGGCCACCGGTTTGCCGGCACAGACCACGGCGAAGTCTGTGGGTTCGCCCTCGGCCATGAAATCGCTGACGGTGCTGCCAAAAGTGCGCACCTCACTCCAGCAGCCTTGCGACAACACGCGGGTCAGGCTTTCTTCGAGGCCGTTGACCACCACACGGCCAGAGCCCGGAACGGTGCGCACCAAGTGGTGAAACTGGCGCTCAATGGCGGCCAGATCGTCAAAGATGTCGGCGTGGTCGAACTCGAGGTTGTTCAAAATGGCCGTGCGGGGCCGGTAGTGCACAAATTTGCTGCGCTTGTCGAAAAAGGCGGTGTCGTATTCGTCGGCCTCGATGACGAAATACTTGCCGCCGCCCAGGCGGGCTGAAACGCCAAAGTTCAATGGCACCCCGCCCACCAAAAAACCTGGGTTCAGACCGGCCTGATCCAGCACCCAAGTGAGCATCGAGGTGGTGGTGGTTTTGCCGTGGGTGCCTGCAACGGCCAACACGTGCTGACCTTGCAACACGTGTTCAGACAGCCACTGTGGACCGCTGGTGTAAGGGGCGCCCGCTTCCAGAATGGCTTCCATCAGGGGAAATTTAGGGGTGCCATCGGGCAGACGGGCCCGGCTGACCACGTTCCCGATCACAAACATGTCGGGTTGCAAAGCCATTTGGTCTGCGTCAAAACCTTCGATCAGCTCAATCCCCAAGGCCCGAAGTTGATCGCTCATGGGGGGGTAAACGCCCGCATCACAGCCGGTGACCCGATGCCCAGCTTCACGCGCCAGCGCGGCCAAACCGCCCATAAAGGTGCCACAAATACCAAGAATATGAATATGCATGCGCTGATTTTAGGGGGCCATGAGCGGGGCCCCACCGCTGGCCGTGCACAATCGCTTTCCATGAATGATCTTGCCCAGGAAATTGCCGCAACGGCCGCCCGCTTGGTGGTGGAAGAGGGCTTGGCTTTCGGGCCTGCCAAGCACCGAGCCTTGAAAGAGCTGGGGCTGCCCACCCGGACCGCGCTGCCGGCGAACGAGGCGGTGGAATCGGAGGTGATGGACTACATCGCTTTGTTTTGCGCCGATACCCAACCCCGAGAGTTGTTGGCTTTGCGTGAACTGGCCCGGGAATGGATGCAGCGCCTGACCGAGTTCCGACCGCATTTGGGCGGGGCCGTTTGGCAGGGTTGGGCCACCCGCCTGTGCGACATTGATTTGGCGCTGTTTTGCGACGATCCTAAATCGGCCGAGATCGCCTTGATCAATCAGAACCAACGTTATGAGGTCCAAACCGTTCGTGGGCTGCATGGCGAGGATGTCGATGTGCTGAGTTTGCACAGCTTTTGCCAACCGTTGAACGAAGATGTGGGGGTACATCTGCGAATTTACGATTTGGACGATCTGCGTGGGGCCCTCTTGCCAGATGCGCAAGGCCGCACACCTCGGGGGGATTTGGCGGCGCTTGAACGCCTGTTGCGGGCATGACCGACAATTCAGGCATGAACGAAACAGGCTTTGTCGCATCGCGACGCAAATGGATATGGGGTGCCGGTGCAGCGGCTGCCGCCTTGGGCGTGGGCACCGCCGTGTGGCGTTACACCCCCACGGCCGTTCACGCCTCGGCCAGTCACCCTGTGTGGTCCGAGCAGTTTGAAACGCCCAATGGCCAAATTTTGCGCATGGCCGATTACCAGGGCAAACCGCTGCTGTTGAACTTCTGGGCCACTTGGTGTCCGCCTTGCGTGGAAGAGTTGCCCATGTTGGACGCCTTCTGGAAGGAAAATGCGCCCAAAGGCCACCAAGTGGTGGCTTTGGCCATTGACCAACCCAGTGCGGTGCGCCGATTCATTGAGCGACAACCCTTCGGGTTTCCATCCGGAATGGCCGGTTTGGCGGGTTCTGAGTTGGCCAAGTCGCTGGGCAATGCGGCGGGCGGGTTGCCATTTACCGTATTTTTCAATGCAGATGGCAGCATTTGGCGACAAAAGATGGGTCAATTGCAGCACGACGATTTGCGGGCGTGGCTCGGCGCCGCCACTTGACGGCACCAAAGATCCCGCATGGCAAAAAAGCGCTCCCAAGCATGGGGCAAAATCTTTAAATTTCAGCGTTTTGGGCTAATTTAGGGCAGCTTTCGAGGGGTTTCGCTGAAAATTGGTGTAAATTCAATCCATTACATCTGCTTACAGCAATGGAGGATTTATGGATTTGCGCAAACTGAAAACACTGATCGATTTGGTGTCTGATTCCAACGTCTCGGAGCTCGAAATCACCGAAGCCGAGGGCAAAGTTCGCATTGTCAAGAGCATGGGCGTGGCTGCCCCGGTGGTCCAGCAACAAGCGGCCGCCCCTGTCGCCTTGGCCCCCGTCGCCGTTGCTGCCGCTGCCCCCGCCGAGGCGGCTGCCCCAGTGGCCGCTGCAGCTCCCGCCGGCCATGCCGTCAAGTCCCCCATGGTGGGCACTTTTTACCGTTCTTCCAGTCCCGGCGCCGCGCCTTTCATCCAAATTGGCTCGGTGGTGAAAGAGGGCGACACCCTGTGCATCATTGAAGCGATGAAGATTTTGAATGAAATCGAGTCTGACAAAGCCGGCACGGTCACGCAGATTCTGTGTGAAAACGGGCAGGCTGTGGAGTACGGTCAGCCTTTGTTCGTGATCGAATAAACCACGGGGATTTCATGTTCAAGAAAATCCTGGTTGCCAACCGAGGCGAGATCGCCTTGCGAATTCAGCGCGCTTGTCGCGAGCTGGGGATCAAAGCGGTGATGGTGTATTCCGAAGCCGACAAAGAAGCCAAATACGTCAAGCTGGCCGAAGAAGCGGTGTGCATTGGACCCGCCGCTTCGCCGCTCAGCTATCTCAATATGCCCGCCATCATTTCGGCCGCCGAGGTGACCGACGCCGAGGCGATTCACCCGGGTTATGGTTTTCTGAGCGAGAACGCCGATTTTGCGGAGCGCGTTGAAAAAAGCGGCTTCCAGTTCATCGGTCCCACGCCCGAATCAATCCGCATCATGGGCGACAAGGTTTCGGCCAAGCAGGCCATGATTCGCGCGGGGGTGCCCTGCGTGCCTGGCTCTGAAGGCGAGTTGCCCGACGATCCTGTGCAAATTCGGCGCATTGCCAAGTCGGTGGGCTACCCGGTCATCATCAAGGCGGCAGGCGGCGGCGGTGGTCGCGGCATGCGTGTGGTGCACACCGAAGCCGCCCTGATCAATGCGGTGCAAATGACCAAGGCCGAAGCTGGCGCTGCCTTTGGCAACCCGGCGGTTTACATGGAAAAATTCCTGCAAAACCCGCGCCACGTCGAGATTCAGATTTTGGCCGACAAGCACAAGAACGCGGTGTACTTGGGCGAGCGTGATTGCTCGATGCAGCGACGCCACCAAAAGGTCATCGAAGAAGCGCCGGCGCCAGGCATTCCTCGCAAATTGATCGAAAAAATTGGCGAGCGTTGCGTAGCGGCTTGCAAAAAAATCAATTACCGCGGGGCTGGCACCTTTGAGTTTTTGTACGAGAACGGTGAGTTCTATTTCATCGAAATGAACACCCGTGTGCAGGTGGAGCACCCCGTGACCGAGTGGGTGACGGGCGTCGACATCGTGAAGACCCAGATCATGGTGGCAGCGGGTGAAAAATTGCCTTTCACACAGCGACAAATTCAGATTCGCGGGCACGCCATTGAGTGCCGTATCAACGCCGAAGACCCGTTCAAGTTCACACCGTCCCCCGGGCGCATCACCTCTTGGCACATGCCGGGTGGGCCCGGTGTTCGGGTTGACTCGCATGCCTACAACAATTATTTTGTGCCGCCCAATTACGACTCCATGATTGGCAAGTTGATCGTGCACGGCGACACCCGCGAGCAGGCTTTGGCCCGCATGCAAACCGCATTGGCGGAGACAGTGATCGAAGGCATTAACACCAACATTCCTTTGCACCGTGAACTGATGGTCGATGCCAAGTTCATGCAAGGCGGCACCAACATTCACTATCTTGAGCACTGGCTTGACCAGCACAAGCGTTGAGCCTGTATGTTTGAGTTGAGCTTGCTGTGCCCCGAAGAGCGGGTGGAACTCTTGAGCGATGCACTGGTGGCGCTGGATGCCTTGAGCGTTTCTGTAGAAGACGCCGACGCGCAAACCCCCGCTGAGCAAGCGTTGTTTGGCGAGCCCGGCATGCCGCCGCCGAAAGAGGGCTGGCAGCGTTCGCGCATGGTGGCTTTGTTTGCGCAAGAAGCCCAAGCCCAAGAGGCTGTGCAGCTGCTGAGCGCGCAAGACTTCTTTGATGCTTGTCGGGTCTTGGGGGTCCAAGCCGTTGCCGATCAAGACTGGGTGCGGCTGACGCAATCGCAGTTTTCGCCGGTCGAAATCACCCCCGAATTTTGGATTGTTCCCACTTGGCATGAACCCCCGGCACAGGCCCAAACAACCATCCGCTTAGATCCCGGCTTGGCCTTTGGCACCGGCACGCACCCCACGACCCGCATGTGTTTGCGCTGGATTGCGCAGCACGGTGTCAGCGGCCAACGTGTCTTGGATTACGGTTGTGGCTCAGGCATCTTGGCGATCGGGGCTGCCAAGTACGGTGCCCGCAATATCGATGCAGTGGACATCGATGAAGCCGCGGTGACTTCCACAGTTTTGAATGCCGAGGCCAATGGGGTGTCGCTGAACGCGGGTCTGCCGGACCAAGCGCAGGGCCAGTACCAAACCGTCTTGGCCAATATTTTGGCCACGCCCCTCAAAGTGTTGGCACCCCTCTTGTGTTCTTATGTGGCGGGCGGCGGCGCGCTGGTGCTGGCGGGGATCTTGGAGCGGCAAGCCGATGAGTTGAAGGCCGCTTATGCGCCTTGGATGCAGTTGGAAGTGACCGACAGCGAAGAGGGCTGGATTCTCATGACGGCAACATCGCCAGCCGCTTGACGCCTGGGGCAAATCTGATGGCCCATATTCCATCCCACCCTGTCGATTGGATCGTGCGCTGCCCCGCTTGCAGCAGCACCTACCGACTGGTGCCCGACCAACTCAAGATCGCCGATGGCTGGTTGCGCTGTGGACAGTGCCAACACACCTTCGACAGCACCGGCTTGGTCGTGGTTTGGCCGCACAGTGCCGAGCCCGAGCGTGTGGTGACGCCGGGCCCTGAAGGGACAGACCGCTGGGTGTTGGACGACTTTCTGAAGCAAGAGGACCGCTCGGTGGCCTCCGCGCCCACCCCCGAAATCTTGACTTCTTTTGAAGAAGCGCTGGCCAGCTTCAAGCCCCAGCCTTTGCCTGCAAGCGCCACGCCCGATCCATCGGATGACGCTGACGAATGGCGTGCGGACGAGCAAGAGCCATCTTCTGAGCCCGTGGTGCGTCAAAAAGGCGGATGGGTCAAAGCCGGTGCTTTGCTGTTGGTGCTCGCCTTGGCCTTGCAATGGATGTGGATCGAGCGCCGTGTATTGGCCGCAGTCGTGCCTTTTGCCGGCGATGTTTGGCATGAGGCTTGCCGTATTGCCGGCTGTGAGGTGACGGCAGCACCGGTGAAAAATGGCATCGTCATCGACACCTCCAGTCTCACGCCGTCTGAGGGCGGAGGCGTTTGGCTCAGCTGGACTTGGCGCAACGCCACGGCGCACACCGTGCAGGTGCCCGACTTGGAAGTGACCTTGTTGAACGAGCAAGACAAAGCCGTTTTACGCCGGGTGATTTCACGCGCAGACATGCAGGCACCCGAGTCGTTCACGGCAGGACAGGTCTGGAGCGGCAAGCTCCACCTCGTGCCCGAAAGTGGCCTGCTCAGCACGGGCTACCGTTTGCTCAGCTTTTATCCTTGAAGTCTGAGCACCCAACGGGTCTCGCCATGCAGGCGGACTGGGCGTAAAAAAGCCCAACACCGTTTCCAGTGTTGGGCCTTATCGCTACGAGCGTCTAACGCTTGAATCAGGGCTTAGCGGCCGAAGGAAACGGCCATGCAGCTTGAGGATTCAGGGTTGTCTGTGCAGCGGGGGCAGCGGGTGCTTTAGATGCCTTCTTTGCAGCAGGTTTCTTAGCAGCCTTTTTCACAGCGGGCTTTTTAGCAGCAGGCTTTTTAGCAGCAGTTTTCTTGGCTGCAGCTTTTTTGGCCGGGGCAGCTTTTTTAGCTGCTGGCTTTTTAGCAGCGGCTTTTTTAGCTGGAGCGGCTTTTTTAGCTGCTGGCTTTTTGGCGGCTACTTTTTTAGCTGCTGGCTTTTTAGCCGCGACAGCTTTTTTGGCTGCTGGCTTTTTAGCGGCTACTTTTTTAGCTGCAGGCTTTTTGGCAGCAACAGCTTTTTTAGCTGGAGCGGCTTTTTTAGCTGCGGGCTTCTTAGCGGCTACTTTTTTAGCAGCAGGTTTCTTGGCCGCGACGGCCTTCTTAGCGGGAGCAGCTTTTTTTGCCGCTACTTTTTTTGCAGTTGCCATGATTTTCTCCTTGATCAAGTTGAGAACTCAACGGAAAGGGAACGCTTGGTGCTTGTTGGATTGCACAAAGCGATCCATGGTGCTGAGGAATCCCTCAACACCATGAACGCGGAAAAGCCACAACGCCCAACATCCGAAGATGTTGAAGGTTGTGGCTTGAGGAAGGGTTTCATTGATGGGGTGTTCAGAAGATCAGTCCCAGGACAAAGCCCCGCCAGATTGGTATTCAATGACCCGGGTTTCAAAGAAATTACGTTCTTTCTTCAGGTCAATCATTTCACTCATCCATGGGAACGGATTTTCTTCGTTCGGGAAGAGGGCCTCCAAGCCAATTTGGGTGGCTCGGCGGTTTGCGATATAGCGCAAATAGCCTTTGAACATCGAGGCGTTCATGCCCAAGACGCCACGAGGCATGGTGTCTTCGGCATAGCGGTATTCGAGTTCGACCGCTTTGAGGAACAGCTCTTTGATCTCGGCCTTGAACTCGGCGGTCCACAGCTGTGGGTTTTCGAGTTTGACGGTGTTGATCAAGTCAATGCCAAAGTTGCAGTGCATGGACTCGTCACGCAAGATGTACTGGTACTGCTCGGCAGCACCGGTCATTTTGTTTTGACGGCCCAAGGCCAAAATTTGGGTGAAACCCACATAGAAGAACAAACCTTCCATCAGGCAAGCGAAGACGATCAGAGACTTGAGCAAAGTCTGGTCGTTTTGCAGCGTGCCTGTTTTGAAGTTGGGGTCCATGATCACGTTGATGAACGGGATCAAGAACTCGTCTTTGTCGCGGATGGATTTGACTTCGTTGTAGGCGTTGAAGATTTCACTCTCGTCCAAGCCCAGCGATTCCACAATGTATTGGTAAGCGTGGGTGTGGATGGCTTCTTCGAAGGCTTGGCGCAACAAAAACTGGCGGCACTCGGGTGCCGTGATGTGGCGGTAGGTGCCCAAAGTGATGTTGTTGGCCGCCAAGGAATCGGCGGTGACAAAGAAGCCAAGGTTGCGCTTGACGATGCGGCGCTCGTCCTCGGTCAGACCGTTGGGGTCTTTCCACAAAGCGATGTCGCGGTTCATGTTGACTTCCTGCGGCATCCAGTGGTTGGCGCAGGTGGCGAGGTATTTTTCCCAAGCCCATTTGTATTTGAAGGGCACCAGTTGGTTGACGTCGGTCTGGCCGTTGATGATGCGCTTATCGGCCGCGTTCATGCGGCGAGGACTGGAGGCGGGAGATGCGGCAGCAGACGCTGCAGTTGCATCAGCGCCAGAAAAAGAAGGCATCGCAGAAGGCGATGTTGGTTTGACTTGTTCGTCCCAGGACAACATAAAAAATTCCAGTTCTCAAATTATGAAAGCAAGCGCGCAAAATGAAAAGAGTGAAAGCACTTTTTCGTTCTGCGACACCATGAAGTGTTGCTCAATTGCATCGCACTTTGCATGTCACAGCAAAGTGCGATGTTTTTCGAATTACTGGCAAGCCTCACAACCGACGTCATCGATGGCAGAAAACTTCACGTCGGTGGCGGGCGAAGTGCTCATCGCAGCAGGCGCCGCTGCCGATGCCGCGCCCATCGCGTTCATGCCCGAGGTGGGGGCGCCAGAAGACACCGCGTTGTGCGAGCCGGCTTGCACCGTCGACTTTTCAACTTGTGTGGCGCTGGACGTGCGCAGATAGTAGGTGGTCTTGAGACCGCGCAACCACGCCAGTTTGTAGGTGTCGTCGAGTTTCTTGCCCGATGCACCGGCCATGTAAATGTTGAGCGACTGCGCTTGGTCAATCCACTTTTGGCGACGTGCTGCCGCTTCAACCAACCAAGTGGTTTCGACTTCAAAGGCCGTCGCATAAAGCGCTTTGACTTCTTGCGGCACGCGGTCGATCGGACGCAGAGAGCCGTCAAAGTGTTTGAGGTCCATGACCATCACGTCATCCCACAAGCCCAGACGCTTCAAGTCGCGCACCAAGTAGCTGTTGATCACCGTGAATTCGCCAGACAAGTTGGACTTGACCGACAAGTTGCCAAAGCAAGGCTCAATGGAGGCATCGACGCCGATGATGTTCGAGATGGTGGCCGTGGGGGCAATGGCCACGCAATTGGAGTTGCGCATGCCGTCTTGCGCAATCTTTTTGCGCAGGGCATCCCAATCGAGTGTGGAGGAGCGGTCCACTTCGACGTAACCGCCGCGCTCGCGCTCGAGCAAATTGAGGGTGTCCAGCGGCAAGATGCCTTGGTCCCACAAAGAACCTTTGTAAGTGGCGTACTGGCCGCGCTCTTTGGCCAACTCGGTAGAAGCCCAGTAGGCGTAGTAGCAAATGGCTTCCATCGACTGGTCGGCAAACTCCACCGCGGCTTGCGAGGCGTATGGAATGCGCATTTCGTAGAGTGAATCTTGGAAGCCCATCAGGCCCAAGCCCACAGGGCGGTGGCGCATGTTGGAGTCACGGGCCTTTTTGACCGCGTAGTAGTTGATGTCGATCACGTTGTCCAGCATGCGCATGGCGATCGTGATGGTGTTTTTGAGTTTCTCGTGGTCAATGACTTTGCCGTTGGCGCTGTCCTTGAGGTGGCGTGACAAGTTCACCGAGCCCAAGTTGCAGACCGCTGTTTCGGTGTCGCTGGTGTTCAGGGTGATTTCGGTGCACAAGTTAGAGGAGTGCACCACGCCGCTGTGCTGTTGTGGTGAGCGGACGTTGCAGGGGTCTTTGAAAGTGATCCAAGGGTGGCCGGTTTCAAACAGCATCGAGAGCATCTTGCGCCACAGGTCGGTCGCAGGCACGGTCTTGCTGGGTTTGATTTCGCCACGCTCGGCTTTTTGCTCGTAGGCCACATAGGCTTTCTCAAACGCCAAGCCGAACAGGTCGTGCAAATCGGGCACGTCAGAAGGCGAGAACAAGGTCCAAGTGCCTTTTTCCATGACGCGGCGCATGAACAGGTCGGGGATCCAGTTGGCCGTGTTCATGTCGTGGGTGCGGCGACGGTCATCTCCGGTGTTCTTGCGCAATTCCAAGAACTCTTCGATGTCCAAGTGCCAAGTTTCCAAATAGGTGCAGACCGCGCCTTTGCGCTTGCCGCCCTGGTTCACCGCCACGGCCGTGTCGTTCACCACTTTGAGGAAAGGCACGACGCCTTGTGATTCGCCGTTGGTGCCTTTGATGTGGGAGCCCATGGCGCGCACGCGGGTCCAGTCGTTGCCCAAGCCGCCAGCAAATTTAGACAGCAGGGCGTTTTCTTTGATGGACTCGTAAATGCCATCCAAGTCGTCAGGCACGGTGGTCAGGTAGCAGCTGGACAACTGCGAGCGCAAGGTGCCGCTGTTGAACAAAGTGGGTGTCGAAGACATGAAGTCGAACGAGGAGAGGATCTCGTAGAACTCGATGGCACGCGCTTCGCGGTTGATTTCGTTGAGCGACAAGCCCATCGCCACGCGCATGAAGAAGGCCTGAGGCATCTCGATGCGTTGCTTGCGCACGTGCAAGAAATAACGGTCATACAGCGTTTGCAAACCGAGGTAGTCGAACTGCAAATCGCGTTCGGGTTTGAGCGCTGTCGCCAGTTTTTTCAGGTCGAACTGCAGCAGTTTTTCGTCCAGCAGGTCGTTGTCCACCCCTTTTTTGATGAACTGAGGAAAGTAGTTGATGTACTCCTCGGCCATTTGGGCTTGCGTCACTTCTTTGCCAAAAATTTCTTTGGCGATGGTGTGCATCAGCAGACGAGCGGTGACATAGGTGTAGTCGGGGTCTTTTTCGATCAGTGTGCGCGAGGCCAAGATCGAGGCTTTGTAAACCTCTTCCATCGGCACGCCGTCATAGAGGTTGCGCATGGTTTCAGCCACGATGGGTTCGGGGCTGACGTCTTGGCCCAAACCGGCGCAGGCGTTGACCATCAAGGACTTGAGGTAATCCAAATCCAGCGCCACACGCTGGCCACCGTCGATGACGTGCAAGCGCGGCTCGGCGGGAGCGGCGGCGGCTTGCTGTTGTTGGGCGCGCTCTTGTGTGCGGCGCTCGCGGTACAGCACATAGGCACGGGCCACTTCGTGGTTGCTGCTGCGCATGAGGCCCAATTCGACTTGGTCTTGCACATCTTCAATGTGGAAAGTGCCGCCACCTGGACGTGAGCGCATCAGTGCGCGGACCACGTTTTGGGTCAACTCTTCCACCACTTCACGCACGCTGGCAGAGGCGGCGCCTTGCGTGCCATGCACAGCCAGAAAAGCTTTCATCAAAGCCACGGCAATCTTGTTGGGCTCGAAGGACACCACGGCCCCGTTGCGTCGAATGATCTGGTAATGCGCAAGTGTCTGGGAGGCCGGGGTGCCGCTGTGAGGCGCTGTGGGCTGGTGAATATGCCCGGCTGTGGGGGTCGAGATGTTCAGATCAGTTTGCATGGTCATTTTCTTTAGTTTTTGGGTCGCGTTGAATCTGGAATTTGCCGCTTGAACAGGCGGAAAACTGAATTGTGAAAATTTGTAAGAGACACTATATATGGTGTCTGAAGTCATTACAAGCCACTACAGGTAGTGTACTTGTCTGTTTTGTTGGTTTCCCAAAAGAAGATAAATAAATGATGGTCCGTCCGCCTTTTGAGGGCGCTTTTCATGGGCTGAAAAAGCGGTCGGAAAACGGCATAAACAGGCGATTTTTTGACGACCTTTAAGTTGCATGCGGCTTCCGGGGGATTTTTTCTGAAAAGGCCTTGAATGGCCTGACTTGCAGAGCACGGGGTTCAGGCAAGTCGCTGCGCTTTTGTATGAAAGCGCGGTGCTGCTGAACGAAAATTTTTTTGCAGAGACTGCCCAGAAAGGGGGCAGATCAGGGAAAAACCTGAGGGGGGAAATCCAACAATTTTTTCAGTTGCGCCCAATTGAAGCCGGGGCCGGGGTCTTGTTTTCGACCGGGTGCGATGTGCTCATGCCCGGCAATGTGGCGGATGGGAAAAGCCAGGCCAATGTCTTGGCACAACTGGGCCAAGGTGAGGTATTGGGCTGGCTCGAAGGTGTCCCCCTCGAGGCCTTCCAACTCGATGCCCACCGAATCGTCATTGCAATTGTCGCGGCCTCGGTAAGAAGATTTCCCTGCATGCCAGGCCCGGTCATGGCAGCTGACAAATTGCCAAAGTGTCCCATCGCGGCGGACAAAAAAGTGCGCTGAAACTTCCATGCCCCGAATGCTCTGAAAGTAAGGGTGTGCGTCCCAGTCCAGTTGGTTGGTGAACAAGCGCTGCACGGCGTCGCCCCCATATTGGCCGGGCGGCAAGCTGATGGAGTGCAGCACGATCAGATCAATGCCCGCCCCAGCCGGTCGGGGTCCAAAGTTGGGAGAGTCAAGCCGCTGCGCTTGTGCATGCCAGCCATCTGGTCCTATGGGCGAAGCAGACTGATCAATAGAAGTGGGCTTGCTGGGAGAGGCGCACATCAACGCGGCGAGATCAATTGGGGTTGCGGTCTTGTGCGGCTGTTCGGTGCTCGGTGCTGCAGTACACCCCTTTTTCGCCGGTCACCGCTTCATCGTGGGGCAGGTGAATGCCGCAATGCGCGCAGGTCACCATTTCGGAGGGCTTGGCAGCTTCAGGGGCGGCAGGGCGGTCGGACGACGGCTTGGCACGCCCGCGCTTGATGGCCCAGATGATCACCAAAACCACCAACAATATAAATAGGTACTTCATCCGGCACGCCCCAGCAAAATTTCCATGACAAACCGAGAGCCTGCATAGGACAACAGCAGCAAGCCGGCGCCCATGTAAAGCACCCGAACGGCTCGGCGACCACGCCAACCCCACTGCTGACGACCCAAAAGCAGCACAGCAAAGGTGAGCCAAGACAGCACAGCAAAAATGGTTTTATGGTCCCAGCGCCAGTGCCCCTGGCCTTGGCCGTACAAGGCTTCGCCAAACAACACGCCGGCCATCAAGGTGGCGGTCAGCAAGATGAACCCCGCGATGACAAAACGGAACATCAGGCGTTCGAGGGTCAGCAAGGGCAACCCGCTCTCTGCATCATGGGCCAAGCGGATTTCGTGTTCGGCGCGCGTCATCATCCAGGCATGCACAACGGCAGCGGCAAACATGCCGTAAGCAGACAGTCCCAAGGCCCAGTGCAGCGGCAACCAGGCCGACACTTGTGACGCCAATGGGGTGCCCGGAAACAACCAAGCCAACACCACGGCAAAGCTGCCTAAACCTCCCATGGCCCAGCGCGCTTTGAAGGTCGGGAAAAACTGGCTTTCGACCATATAGGCCGTCACCACCAACCAAGCCGTGGCGGAGATGGCGGGAGCGAAGCCAAATCTGACAGGCCCGGCCAGCAAGCTCAAAAGCGCCACGCCGTGAGCCAGCCACGCCAGCCAGAGCAAGCGGCGCGCATGCGCATCGGTGAGTCTGCCCGCCGCCACAGCGGGCAACCCGTAGGCCACCGCGGCCAGTGCGGTGACCGGCAGCATCCAGAATGGGGGACTCGCTAAAATCATGGCATAGAGTTTAGCCTTTCAGGCGAGGCCACAGGGGCCTTGCCGCACTGCTGAACTTATTTTTTTCTGGATTTCCCACCCATGGCCTCCGCTCTGACCGACAAACTCTCGCGCCTCGTCAAGACACTCAGCGGACAGGCCCGCATCACCGAATCCAACGTGGCCGACATGTTGCGAGAAGTGCGCATGGCTTTGTTGGAGGCCGATGTCGCATTGCCTGTGGTGCGCGACTTTATTGCCCGAGTTAAAGAAAAAGCGCTGGGCCAAGAGGTCATGGGTTCGCTCAAGCCCGGCCAAGCCTTGGTGGGTGTGGTCAATCGGGAGTTGGCGGCCACCATGGGCGAAGGGGTGTCGGACATCAACCTGGCCACCCAACCGCCAGCCGTGATTTTGATGGCCGGTTTGCAAGGTGCCGGTAAAACCACCACCACCGCCAAACTGGCCAAGCACCTGATTGAAAAGCGCAAGAAAAAAGTGCTGACGGTTTCGGGTGACGTGTACCGCCCCGCGGCCATTGAGCAGCTGAAAACCGTGACGGCCCAAGCCGGCGCCGAATGGTTCCCCAGCTCGCCCGACCAAAAGCCGCTTGACATTGCGCGCGCTGCGATCGACTACGCGCGCAAGCATTTCTTTGATGTCTTGCTGGTCGACACGGCCGGTCGCTTGGCGATTGACGAAGCCTTGATGGCCGAAATCAAAGGTCTGCACGCCGAACTCAAGCCGGTTGAAACTTTGTTTGTGGTCGATGCCATGCAAGGTCAAGATGCGGCCAACACCGCTCGCGCCTTCAGTGACGCGCTGCCACTCACGGGCATCGTGCTGACCAAGCTGGACGGCGATTCACGCGGGGGCGCTGCGCTGTCAGTGCGCCAAATCACGGGGGTGCCGATCAAGTTTGCCGGTACCAGCGAGAAGATCGATGGCTTGGAAGTGTTTGATGCCGAGCGCCATGCCGGGCGAATTTTGGGCATGGGCGACATCGTGGCCCTGGTCGAACAAGTCACGGCCGGTGTCGACATGGAGGCCGCTCAAAAACTGGCAGCCAAAGTCAAGAGCGGCGGTGGTTTTGATTTGAACGACTTCTTGGCGCAAATCCAGCAAATGAAACAGATGGGCGGTTTGTCCAGTTTGATGGACAAGTTGCCCTCGCAGATGACCGCCAAAGCCGGCGCGATGGACATGGACAAAGTCGAGAAAGACATTGGCCGCAAGCAAGGCATCATTCACAGCATGACGCCAAAAGAGCGCAGCAAACCCGAGCTCATCAAGGCCACCCGCAAGCGCCGCATTGCGGCCGGCGCCGGGGTTCAAGTGCAAGATGTCAACCGCATGCTCAAAGAGTTTGAGCAGATGCAAGACATGATGAAAAAAATGTCCGGCGGCGGCATGATGAAGATGATGAAACGCATGGGCGCCATGAAAGGCATGATGGGCGGCGGCGGTTTCCCCGGCATGCCCCGCTGAGAATCGGCGGTTCACCGCCGACCGCCTTGGCTTAATCCCGAATCAGCAACTCACCGCGCAACGAGTGCGACAGCCCTTGCGTGATGCGCACATCGGCCATTTGCCCAATGAGCCGGTCCATGTGCGGCCCACCCGGAAAGTTCACCACCCGGTTGCACTCGGTGCGCCCGGCCAGTTCGGTGGCGTCTTTGCGTGAGGCACGTTCCACCAAGATGCGCTGCACCGTGCCCACGCGGCTGTCGCCGATGCGCTGCACGTTTTCTTCGATGGTCGCTTGCAGGTGGTGCAAGCGGCGCAACTTGACTTCGTGTGGCGTGTCGTCGTGCAGGTTTGCGGCCGGCGTGCCGGGACGGGGGCTGAAGATGAAGCTGAAACTGGTGTCAAAACCGACATCGGTGATCAGCTTCATCATCTTGTTGAAGTCGTCTTCTGTTTCGCCCGGAAAGCCCACGATGAAGTCGCTACTGAGCGACATATCTGGCCGAATGGCGCGCAATTTGCGGATGGTGCTTTTGTATTCCATCGCGGTGTAACCGCGCTTCATGGCCATCAAAATGCGGTCCGATCCGTGTTGCACCGGCAGATGCAAATGGCTCACCAATTTGGGCACTTTTTCATAGGCGTCAATCAGCCTTTGAGTGAACTCATTGGGGTGGCTCGTCACATAGCGGATGCGCTCGATGCCTGGCATGTCGGCCACATATTCAATCAGCATGGCAAAGTCGGCCATCTCAGCCGTCTGGCCCATCTTGCCTCTGTAGGCGTTCACGTTTTGGCCCAACAGCGTGATCTCTTTCACGCCTTGTGCAGCCAGCCCTGCGACTTCCACCAACACATCGTCAAAGGGACGTGAGACTTCTTCGCCGCGGGTGTAGGGCACCACGCAATAGCTGCAATATTTGCTGCAGCCTTCCATGATGGAGACAAAGGCCGTGGCCCCTTCCACCTTGGCCGGTGGCAGGTGGTCAAATTTTTCAATTTCTGGAAAACTGATGTCGACTTGTGGGCGCTGTTTGCGCTCGCGCTCGGCCAACAAATCGGGCAAGCGGTGCAAGGTTTGCGGGCCAAACACCACGTCCACATAAGGCGCTCGCTTGATGATCTCGGCGCCTTCTTGGCTGGCCACACAACCGCCCACGCCAATCAAGACACCCTTGGCTTTCAGGTGTTGCACGCGGCCCAAATCGCTGAACACTTTTTCTTGTGCCTTCTCGCGCACCGAGCAAGTGTTGAACAAAATCAAGTCGGCTTCGTCCACGTCTTGCGTGGGCTCATAGCCTTGGGCGGCGCCCAAGACATCGGCCATTTTGTCCGAGTCGTACTCGTTCATCTGGCAGCCAAAAGTTTTGATAAAGACCTTCTTGCTCATGCGACCTCCAGCGGGGAGATGCGTTCAAGGCAAAGCAAGGCCAGCCCGTTGGTGGGTGGTGTGCAGCGGTTCATGGTGTAGATCCAGAGGCTGTTTGAAAGGAAGCGCACGAAGCGCTCGTGAAGGGCGATTATCGCAGGCAGGTGCCGGCCGCCTGTCAATCGGGCGCTGGTGGGGGCGTTTATTCGTCTGCGGTTTTGGCTTTGAAAAACATCGGGTACGCGCGTTGCACCGTGGGGCTGTCGTAGGCCCAGCTGTGGCATTGCCCCAAATAGAAAGGCGGCTCAGTCACGGCCGGTTGCGCTTGGCCCGACAACTCACGGCGTTGCCACTGACCCGAGGGCAAAGTTTGGTACGCCGCTGTGGCCATGTTGAACAACATTTCGCGCAGGTGTGTGCACCCCGCGGTGCCGCCCACATGCTGGTTGATCACTTTGCGCCAACCCGCTCCCATGGTGCAGCCAATCAATTTGTGCATGCTGTGGGGCGCGCCTGCGCACTCGGGATGGGGAATGTCGTCCATAGACGTCGCAATGTCCTGAATGACCATTTGATCGTTCAGGGTGACGCGCACTTTCAAACCATGAATCGGTTCTTGCGGTGGAAATGGCCGCTCGGTGGACACCTGAAAACCATAGGGTTTCACGTCTGTCAGATGGGCTTCAATGTCCCACAGCCCGTCCTCGCGGTCATAGCCTTGGAAGACCACGGTTCGGGTGTGTGACAGTTTCCGGGGGGATGCGGGTGGAAGTGCCAAAGCAATGCTCACAAATCAAAGGTTCAATCGGCCAATCATAGCGAGGCCCTCCCGCTTGAACGCGCCGGAATCCAGCCCATTTCAAGCCAATGCGCATAGTCCGGTTTGAACGGCCATGCGGTGAACTGCACCGGAGTGCCGGGCGGAAAAACGGGCTCTGTCAGATGGTCAAGCCAGGGGCTCAACGCGCCGATTTGTTGCAGCCAGGCCTGCGCTTCGGGCGTCTCCATGGCCAGGCCGGCGTGGGTGTGGTGTGGCGGTGGACAGGGGGTGTCGGGCAATTTGGCGCCTGACATGCGGTCGTGCACGCTGCCCCAAGCCACGCCAGACAAGGTTTTTTGCAGCGCTTGAAGTCGCCGGGTGGTCGCCTTCAGAGGGTCATGCGGCACATGCGGGTTGGGCGCAGGCGCGATGAATCGCAATTGCCCCAACACATTGTCAAACCAATAAAAAGCCTCGGGCATGCGTTGGAGGGTGTCGGCCAATTGCGCCAAACCATCGCCCGTGTGAAAGTGCAATTTCGTGCCCTGACGGCTGAGCGCGCGGGCATGTCGCCACCGGAACAAAGGGGCCGCCAAAGGGTCGATGTCCCACGCGTGAACCTCTTCAAATTGCTGCAGCCAGCGGCTCGGCAACATCCAGCCCGCACTGGCCCCGATCAAGACCAATTGACGCTTTGGCATGTTTTGCGCCATCAACCAATCTGAGATTTCGCCTGACGCCTTGGCCCATCGCGCTTGCGATCGCCAAGCCCGCCAATGCCAAAGCCATCCGCCCGATAAGTTCATGGCCGAACTTTAGCCGTTTTGTGGGCCGCCTTTCACTGTGTCGGGCCCCATTGGGTGGGCAGGGTGGCCCTCAGCGGGGGAGGAATCGGCATTTTGTTTTTGTGTATAATTTTTTGCTTGATGACGGCAACAACCGCGGCTAAACCCGCTTTTGAAGCCAGATTTACCCGGTGATATAGCTCAGTTGGTTAGAGCGCAGCATTCATAATGCTGATGTCGGTGGTTCAAATCCACCTATCACCACCAAATTCAATGTGCCAGACCCCGTCTGGCATTTGCATGACCCGCACGCTCTGACCGCGCTGCGGGTTTTTTTATGGACTTTTGCGGTGTGGCCCAAAGGGCTCGGCTGCAGGCAAAATGCAGGCCTACAGCGTTGACCCAGCGCCACAATTGACCCCCTCCATGTGAAGCGAGCCCCTCTGATGCGCCTGAACGTCGTTCGTGCCTTTTTGCTTTCAGTCCTGTTGGCATTTTTTGGCGCGGCGGCTGCGGCAGAAGATTGGATCCAGCAACGCGCTTGGGCAGAAGATCCCAGTGGACAGCAAAGTTGGGCGCAGGCCAAGAGCGCCCGCTTTCAGCCTTTTGAAGGGGTGCTGAGCCGCGGTTTTGGCGCTTCGGCCATCTGGGTCAAACTCACCCTCAATTCCCCCGACCCCGGCCAGCCGACTGGAAAACTGGTCTTGCGTTTGCGCCCGGTTTATTTAGACAGCATTGAGGTGTTTGACGCGGCTGTGCCAGACGGTTTGGCAGGCCATACAGGAGACCTGCTCCACCCGGCTTTGCAACCCATCCGGGGTTTGGACTTTATGGTGCCGCTGGCGGAGGGCCCATTGCCCCGCGACATTTATCTGCGCGTGACCTCCAGCAGCACCCGACAAATTCATGCCGAAGTGGTGCCTGAAAAAACGCTGTTGCAGCAACTGCCGCAGCAACATTTGTTGTTTGCCCTCTATGTTGGTGCAGTCACTCTGTTTGCAATTTGGGGTGGCACTTATTGGGCCTTCACCCGAGACAAAATGGTCGGCCTGTTTGGTGTCAAGCAAACCGCTGCGTGGGTTTATGCCTTGTGTTCATTGGGCTATATGCGCATCTGGTGGCCGCTCGGTTGGCCGGCTTTTTGGTTAGACCATTTGTCGTCGCTGTTCAGCATGTTGGCGACCACAACGGCGATTTATTTTCATTACACGTTTTTGCAAGACTACCGCCCGAGTCGATGGGCCGTTTGGGCCTTGCGCGGCATGCTGTGTTTGTTGCCTGTGAATTTGCTGCTGTTCCTCAACGGGCAGACCAGTTGGGCGCTCCACATCAACATGGTGTCGGTGCTCTTGGCGCCCTTTGTGATGCTGTTCGCATCATGGACCGCCAAGGGCTGGGGTGTGCAGCCCCCAAGCCCAGCTGGCGGTCAGTCGGTGCGAGGCAACGCGGTCGCGGTGGTCAAGCTGCCCCGTTTTTTGGTGGTGGGGTTTTACACCTTCATCGTGGTTATTTTGTGTTTGGCCGCGCTGCCCGGCTTGGGTGTGGTGCGCGGGGGAGAGATCGGACTCTATTTGGTTCAGGCCCATGGTTTGGCGAGTGCCCTCATGGTGGTGCTCTTGCTTCAATACCGCACATACCTCATGCGGCAAGCCCAGTTTGAAGACCAAAAGTTGCTCGCACGAACGCAGCTGCAAGCCGAGCAAGACCGTCGTCTGCGTGATGAGCAAGAAAAACTCTTGGCCATGCTCACGCATGAGCTCAAAACCCCTTTGTCCACCATTTACATGCGCTTAGACGAAGACGGTAAAAACGCGCAAGCCATCAAGCGCTCGATCAGCGAAATGAACAACGTGATCGACCGCTGTGTGCAAGCCAACAAGGTGCAAGACCAAAAAATGTTGGTACAAAGCGAGCCCGTTGATTTGATGTTGTTGGTCGACGATGTGGTGACCAGCGCCCCAATGCCTGAGCGCATTCAAGTGCTCTCACATGCCCAGCACCGCTTGCAAACCGATCGCCAATTGCTGGGCATCGTGGTGAGTAATTTGGTGGAAAACGCTTGCAAATATTCAGCCAAGGAAACGGCAATTCAGATCGAAGTCGCAGACCTGGGCGACCAGCTTCAGTTGACGTTCAAAAACACCATTGGCCGCGCGGGGTGGCCGTCTGAAACCCGCATCTTTGAAAAATACTACCGAGGTCCCGGCGCACAGGGCCAAGCCGGTACAGGGCTGGGTTTGTTTTTGGTGCAAAGTTTGGTCGTCTCGCTGGGGGGGCACATTGCTTACCAACCCACGGCAACGCATGTTTGCTTTGTCTTGACGCTGCCCAAATCGAACGCCGAGGCCGTGTGATGCCGCAGACTTTTTGGCGGTCAGTTTTTGATACATTGGCCGTATGACGGACTTGCCTTCATTGCACATCTTGATTGTCGAAGACAACGACAATTTGCGCGAAGCCACACAAGAATTGTTGGCGCAGCACGGTCACCAAGTGACGGTGATGTCGTGCGCCGAAGATGTGGACGACACGCCCACGCGCGATGTGCCCGACTTGTATTTGATTGATGTGAACCTGCCCGGAGAAAACGGCTTCAGTTTGGCCGAGCGCATCAGAAAAAGTCATCCCACCGCCGGCATCGTGCTCATGACGGCCAGGGGCCAGTTGGAAGACCGTTTGTTGGGCTACACCTGCGGTGCAGACAACTATTTGGTCAAGCCCGTCGAGCAATCTGAATTGCTGGTGTGCATCCAAAGTTTGGCGCGGCGGATCAAGCCCGCCAGAGCCGACAAGGAAGCCGATTTGGTGCTGGATGTGCAGGCGCTGAATTTGCGGGGACCCTTGGACAGCGTGTCGCTCACTTATCCCGAGAGTTTGTTGCTGATGGCCATGACCCGCGCAGTGGGCCAAAAGCTGGAGCGCTGGCAGGCCATGCAATTGGTGGACGCCAAGGACAAAGGCTTGTCGCCCGCCAATTTAGAAATGCGCATCAGCGCTTTGCGCAAAAAGATGGACGCGTGCGGTGCGCCGGCCGAAGCCATCCGCACCATCAGAGGCTTCGGCTACGCCCTGAGTTGTCACGTCAAGGTGTTGTGAAGGCTGTTGCCTTAAGCCTCGCCGGCGCCGTCGGCACTTTTGCTTTTTTTGCCCGCTCCGCGTGGCTTGCGCAGGCCATTGCTGGCCAGGGTTTCGATGTGCGGCATGTTCTCGGGCGCAGGCACCGCGGTGTTGGAGGGCGGGGCGATTTTGTTGGCCACATGGCTCAAGCCGGAGTAGACGTACTTCTTGAGGTTGTCCAGTGTTTTGCTGCCGCTTTGCGGCTCGTCTTGCTCGGCTTCGGCCTCGTCGTGGGCCAATGCGGCTGCGCCTGCAGGGGCGGCCGCAGCGTCTGGCGCCGCGTCAGCCAGGGCCTCGTTGGGCGCGGCGTTGGCTTGTGCTTGTTGGGCGGCCACTTGCGCGCCCAAACGAGCGGCTTGTGAAAAGTGGGCCGAGATCAGGCGCTTGAGTTCATCCACTTGTGTGAACGCATATTCCACGTCGGGAAAGATGGCGGGCGCATTCAATAACTTGCCCTCTTCGGTCAACAGGGCCGTCTGAACTGCGATGCCCGCAGGGGTTGTTTCCACCAAAAAAACGCTGCGTCCTTTGATGACTTGTTCAGACGATTCGGTGTTGTTGGTTTCCTCAGACATGACGGCATTCTCCTCAGGTTGAACTCATGTATAAACCGTTTGAGTTTACCTATATTCGACATGCAGTTGTCTCTCGCGCACCGCCCAATTACCCCAGATATTCAGGTTTCGAAAATCTTGGGAATGGTGGTGGCCGCTCACATGGCCTTGGCTGCACTGCTGTGGTGGGCGCCCCAAATGACGCCCTCGCCCAGAATTCCCCCCATCGTTATTGAGCTGGGTGCGGCACTTCCCGAGCAGACGCGCGGATTGGCCGAAGCGGTTGAGGCCCAGACGGGACAAAACGCCGCGCCCAATCGCCCACCTGCACCGCGCGTCACGGCCAAAGCGCCACCGGCGGTGCCACCCGCCAAGCCCGACAAACCCGTGCTGCGCAGCCCACCCAAAAGCGATCCCGCGCCCACCAAGCCGCAGGAAAGTACGACGCCCGTGGCCCCGCCGCCAGAGCCGGCGGCAGCGGCAGTGCCGGGCGCCACTTCGCAGGCGGTTCCTAAAGGCCAGTCCGATGTCACGCAAGAAACGGTGCGCACATCAGAGCCCGATTTGCAAGCCGCCTACAAAGACAATCCCAAACCGCCGTATCCGAAAGCGGCTTTTCGAGCAGGCGCTGAAGGCACTGTCGAAATCTCGGTGGTGGTGAACCCCGATGGCACGGTTGCCAGCGCGGTGGTGGCACAAAGCAGTGGCCATGAATTGCTCGACAAATCGGCACTCGACACGGTGAAGGCTTGGCGTTTCAAGTCGGCACGGAAAGACGGCGTGTTGAGCAAAAGCGTGGTGCGTGTGCCCATCACCTTCAGGCTCAGAGCGGCTCGATAATGACGGGCTAAAAAAAGGATCGTAAATGTTGGATGCGTTGATTGTTCATTCGGTGTTGGTGGTTTTGGTGCTGCTGTCCGTGGTGACGTGGACATTGGCTTGGTTGAAACTGCGGCAAAACCAAAAAGCCGTGAGCGAGATGAAAAACTTTGAACAACAGTTTTTCAATGTGCGCGATTGGGCGCAGCTCAAAGTTTTGTTGCAAACCGCGCAGGGGCCGTTGGCCAGCATGGCTGTTGCGGGGGTTGACGCGGTGGAAGACTTGCAATCCAGCGGGCCGAGCGAGCTGATTGATCCTCAGTTGGTGGTCGAGCGCGTCTTGCAGCAAGCTTTGCAAGAACAGTTGCGCGCGCAAGAGCGCGGCTTGTCAGAGTTGGCCACCATTGGTTCCATCTCGCCTTTTGTGGGGCTTTTTGGAACGGTGTGGGGCATCATGAATGCGCTCAAAAACATTGGGGAGTCCGGGCAAGCCAGCATCGATGTGGTGGCCGGCCCCGTGGGCGAGGCCTTGATCGCCACCGCCGTGGGCATTGCAGTGGCCGTGCCTGCGGTGTTGTTTTACAACTTGCTGTTGCGAAAGCAAAAACTGCGGGTCACGCAAATGGAGGCATTTGCCGATGCTTTTGCCCGTTTGGCGATGAAATATCTCTCCACACACTCAGGAGTCGGCCGATGAGCATGCGCAGTTCGGGGGATTCTGAAGGCGCCATTGCCGAGATCAATGTCACGCCATTGGTCGATGTGATGTTGGTTTTGTTGATTATCTTTATCGTGACTGCGCCCATGATCACGCCGCAGGCCATGAAAATCAATTTGCCGCAAACGGACCGCGTGGTGCAACGCGACCAAGCCAAAAATGAGGTCTTAGTGGTGTCAAAAGACGGCGCTTTGAACTACAAAGGAGTGCCAATCACCGATGCCGGGCTTCAGTCTCTGATGCTCACCGACGGAAAATCGCCCCATTTTCAGTTGCAAGTGCAAGCCGACGAGGCGGTGCCTTATGGCCGAATTGCCCAAATCATGGCTTGGGCCCAAACGGCAGGATTACAGAAACTCACATTTATAACGGTACCCAACCGTTGAAATTATCGATTTTGTTGAAAATGAATTCTTTAGGTTTTTTTGGGTAAGGAATTGATATTTTCATAATATTCGTAATATGCGAATATTGTGCCTACATTTTTGCCCGAGGGTTTTAGCGATCGCCGTCTTGCTTTGGTTTGCAAAAGCAGGATGGGCGCAGCCCGTGCAATACCCGCCTGATCGCGCGGGTCAGTTGATGCAGCAATTGCAAAACGATCCGAATTTAAAAGGCGGAACGCCACCTGCATTGCCCAAATTAGCGCCCTCCAATTCGCAGCCTTCATCGGTGGGTCGAGCGGCTCCTGGCGAAGACACTTTTTTCTTCAAGTCGGTGGTGGTCTCGGGTAACACCTTGGTCAACACGTCGCAGATCGAGTTGTTGTTGGCCCCATGGTTGGGCAAAGACATCAGCCTTTCGCAACTTCAACAAGCCGTTGCACAAATATCAGCTTTGTACAGAGATCAAGGCTGGTTGGCGCAAGCGACCTTGCCCGATCAAGATGTCTCGGACGGGCATGTGAAGGTGGTGGTGGTCGAAGGCAAGTTGGGCCAAGTGCTCTTGCAGTGGGAAGAGCAAAAACCTCAATTGGGCGCCTTCATTCGCAGGCGCATTCCCGCGCTGATCCAGCACTACTTGCCGATTGGCAAGACCATTTATTTCAATGACATGGACAAGGCCTTGCTGTTGGCCGGCGATCTGCCGGGCACGGCGGTCTCGGGCAGTTTGCAAGCCGGTAAAGTGCCGGGCACCTCCGACCTGCTGGTCAAGGTGGACAGCACGCCGATGGTGGTGGGGCAGGTCAGCACCGACAACATGGGCAGCCGCTCCACTGGGGTGGTGCGCTTGAACGCGCAGGTGCAGCTGAACTCGCCTTTGGGCACAGGCGAACAGATTTCATTTTCTGCCAGTAAAAACGCGGGCAGCACCTACGTGAATGCCGCAGTCAGCACGCCGGTGGGCTTGGAGGAATGGCGCGGCTTGATTTTCAATGCCGAAGTCAGTCGCATGGACTACCGCATTTTGGACCAGTACAAACCAGACGGCGCACGCTTGCGACCCGAGGGCCACAGCGATGTGGTGGGCCTGCATTGGGTGGCACCTTGGGTGCGATCGGCCAACACCAATTTGAGTTTGAATTTGGGCCTCGAATACCGCAAGGCCCTGGACAAGTCAGACCTTGAAGTGCCTGGCACTTTGGGTGTGGTGCGAAACACCCATGTGCACAACCGCAGCTTGGCCATGAACTTCAGCCACTTGGATGGCTTCTGGGGTGGTGGCAACAACGTGGTGGGCTGGGTGGAAACGGACGGCACGATTCGCTTGGGCCCATCGGGAGCCGCTTCGTTGGATGCCACAGAAGGCCGCACGCAAGGCGGCTTCCAGAAAAGACGCATCACGGCTTCGCGCTTGCAGTTCATCGATGGCAAGCACGCGATCTTCATGTCGGCCTCGCGCCAGTGGGCCAGCAAAAACTTGGACTCGTCAGAAAAGCTCTACCTGGGCGGCGCTTCCGGTGTGCGGGCCTTCCCCAACAGCGAGGCCGGCGGCAGCACGGGGGTGACCGCCACGCTCGAGTTGCGGCGCGAATGGAATGCCCAGTGGCAAACCACTTTGTTTTACGACTACGGTCGCATCTCGCAATACAAAGTGCCCGTGCGCGCCGATGGCACCAGTCTTCTCAATGGCGTGAGCAACGACATCATGTTGCGAGGGCGTGGCGTCTCGATGACTTATCGTTTTGTTTCTGGCGCAGAGGTCAAGGCCACGGTGGCGCGCAGGGTCTCACCCAATCCGCAACCCAGCTCAGCGGGCACCGACAACGACGGCACCTTGCGACTCAACCGGTTCTGGCTGAACGTCAGCATGCCTTTCTAAAGCACAGAAGACTGTGAACAAGGTTTACCGCGTCATCTTCAACGAAGTCACCGCCACATGGACGGTGGTGGCGGAGATTGCGCGCTCGTGCGGCAAACGCAGTTCACTCGTCAAAAAAATGGCCAAGCTGGCTGCCGTGATGGGCTTGGCCAGCCAGATGGAATTGGCAGCGGCGGGGCCGCCGGCGCCCACCGAGTTGCCCACGCAAGGGCAGGTGGCGGCAGGCATTGCGCAAATTGGCCGAGGGGGCACAGCCAGTGCCCCGGTGCTGAACATCGACCAAAGCTCGCAGCGCGCCGTGATCAACTGGGGCACCTTCAATGTGGGGTCTTCGGGCACGGTCAACTTCAACCAACCCAACGCCCAAGCGGCCACACTGAACCGCGTGCGCGATGCCAACCCGAGCCACATCCACGGCAAGGTCAACGCGCCCGGACAAGTCACCTTCATCAACCCCGCTGGGGTCTACTTTGGCAAGAGCGCGGTGTTGGATGTGGGGGCCGTGACGGCCACCACCATGAGCCAAAGCGATGCCCAATTCATGGCGGGCAAGTCAGAGTTTGCGCGCAACGGGGCCACCGGTGCGGTGGTCAACGAAGGCACCCTTCGCGCCGCCCTGGGTGGCTATGTGGCGCTGCTGGCGCCGCAGGTGCGCAACGAAGGCTTGATCGTGGCCCAACAAGGCACGGTGGTCATGGCCGGTGGCGAAGCCATCAAGCTCAACTTTGACCCCGCCAGCAAGTTGGCCAGCATCACCGTCAGCCCCAGCCTGATCGCCACCTTGGTCGAAAACAAAACCGCGGTGCAAGCGCCCGACGGCTTGATCATCCTCAGTGCCACGGCCTTGGATGCGATGACCGGCCAGATCATCAACAGCGGGCAGCTCAATGCCAGCAGTTTGACCCGTCAAGGCGGTCGTATCTTGTTGCAAAGCGGCAAGGTGCAACTCACCGCGAGCAGCGTGCTGCAAGCCCAAGGCGCCACGCAAGGCGGCGAGGTGCACATCCAGGCGCAGCGCATTGAAAACGCGGGCGTGATCGATGTTTCCAGCACACAAGGCGCAGGCGGCAGAGTGCTGCTGCAAGCCAGCAGCACCGCGAGTGCTGTCCCCGCCGCGATCGTTGCCCCCGTCACGGGTGTTGCCATCGCGCTCGAGCCCCAGTCGCAGGTGCGTGCCGATGGGGCTGTGCGCGGCGGTGACATCAAGCTCGAGTCGGCACAGGCCGTCAAGCTGGACAGCGCCACACTTTCGGCCAGCAGCGCGGCGGGCACCGGCGGCACGGTGGTGATGGAAGGCCGCGAGATCAGCGTGACCCACAGCCGCGTGTCGGTCGATGGCGAGACACGCGGTGGCCAAGTGCAACTGCGCGGAACACCGGGCGAACAGGTCACGTCCTCAGACCCCTTGTCGCCCTTGAGCCCGCTGCCGGGCGGCAGCAGCGTGATGATCAGTGGCAACAGCGCGGTCAGTGCCAGCGGCCGCCGCGGGCGGGGCGGGGATGTGTCGGTCACCGGCACCACCTTGACCTTGCAAGACAACACCCGCATCGACGCCACTGGCGCCACTGGCGGAGGTGAAGTGTATGTGGGCGGCGGCTGGCAAGGCACAGGCCCACTGCCGCATGCCACCACCGTCACCATGGGCTCCGATGTGGTGATTGACGCCAGTGCCCTCGTGCATGGGCAAGGCGGTACGGTGGTGTTGTGGAGTGACATTCACCTGAGCGATTCGGTGACCGATGTTCAAGGCCGCATATTGGCGCGCGGAGGCTTGCTGGGCGGCGACGGTGGTCAGGTAGAAACTTCGGGCCGTTGGCTGAAGTTGGGCGATGGCATTTTTGTCTCCACCAAAGCGCCTGCAGGGCGCGATGGGGTGTGGTTGTTAGACCCTGAGGACTTGTGGATTCGAGACCCCAGTTGGAGTGGCTATGGCTACACCACCACAGGTACCACCACCTACAACGCCTTGCCGGCGAATTCGAGTGCACCGATCTTGGTCTCAGCGACAGACACCCGTGACCGTGGGGGTGGCGTCTCAGTATTAAGAACGGACACGATCAATGCGGCTTTGGGTCAAGGCAACGTTTCCGTGGTGGCCACGGGCGCGATTGATGCCACCGGCTGGGAGGCGGGTGCTTCTTTTCCCAACCATTACGTCAATTATTCAGGCACCAATAAGCTGACATTCCGAGCGGGTACGTCCATCACTTTGTATGGATCAAGATTCAGCTTGCCCAGCGGCTCCTTGGAGTTGCTGGCAGGGACTCAGATCAACCAATCGGGTACAGGTATTGCCGGCTCGATTTACGCCAACACGCTGATATTGGGTTCTTCTGATGGTGGTACCAGCAAGCCCTCGGTCAACCTCACAACTTCGACGAATTACATCAACCAAGTTCAAGCCAGCAACTTGAGTTCGCTGTCATTGGCGAACGCCCAAAACCTGACGGTCAATTCAAGTGGCGTGAGCGCAACGGGCGCCGTGTCGTTGACAGCAACGGGCAACTTGTCGATCAACGGCAGCATCACCACCAGCGGGGGCTTAGCTCTTTATGGGGGGCAAGTGGATGTGCAGCAAGCCTTGTCGGTAGCGGGGGCCATCACGATCAAGGCCAACAGCACCGATGTGTTGTTGAGTGGAGCGGTGACCAACAGCGCGGGGGCTGCAACCACCATGACGGTGGAGGCGGGTCGCCACATTCGACTGGGGGCCAATGCCAGCATCACCGCCAGCAATGCAGCTGTGAGCACCCAGTTGTGGGCGGACACCGATGCCAGTGGCGACGGCATTGTGTACATGGAAAGCAGTGGCATCAGCACTGCTGGCGGCGCACTGACATTTGGCAAAGCCGGCCAAGTGGCCAATTTGGGTGGCCAATCGGTCATGGTGGGTGGGGAAGTCTTCTTTCAGCGAGGCACCACCCAGACTCTCAGCACGGCGGGCGGTGCCATCAACGTCTATGGCGAGGTCATTGTTGGCAACACCAATGGCTTGGTGGTGAACTCGGGCAATGGCGATGTGACTTTTCATGGCACTTTGAACGCCGGTAACTCCTACACCTTCGTCAACAAAACCACCGACACCAACCGCAACTGGGACTGGGCCCGCACGGATGCCAGGAACAACACCGCTGGTGGCGCTGCGGTGGGCGACAGTTATTTGGTCAACATCACCTCGCGCCTCGAGAACGCCATTGCAGGGTTAACGGCCAACTACAACGGCGCTTGGATTGGGGCTTACCGCTCCAACACCAACAGCTATGCGTGGGTGTGGGCCGATGGCCCTGAAGCCAATGCCCAGTTTTATACCCAAGGGGGTGCGACTACGGCGGGTTATTACTCGAACTTTGGACCCGGTGAACCCAACGGGGGGCTGAACTCTACTCGAACCAGCGTGGAGTCGGTCGGCCAGTTTTATGGGGCGGCCGGTCGCTGGAACGACTTGAACCACACCACCACCTTCAGCGCCTCTCAAGTCAATGACTATGTCGTTTTGGGTTATGTGCGCGAGACCAATTTGGGCGCATCGCCCGTCACCATCAATGCAGGCACGGGCACGGTCACACTTAAATCGAATGTGGGCACCAGCAAGGCGATTTCTACCTTGGCAGTGACTGCAGCCTCGAGCGTCATCAACAGCAACTCGATGAACACCTCGGTGGCGCAAAACTACACCGGCAACTTGACGGTCAACACCGGCAGTGGCGATTTCTTGGTGCGGGGTGGTGCGCTCAATGTCTCGGGCAACGCCACCTTCAATGCCGGCCGCGTTTTGCAGCAAACCTCTTTGAATGCCACCGGTTCTGGCTCACTGACTTTCAATGCGCCGCTGGTGGCCAATGCCGACAACTTGTCCATCACCTCCGGCTCGGGCGGGGTGACCTTCAACTCGACCCTCAACAGCGACGCGGCAAGCACGCTGCGCAACCTCACCGTGACGGCCACTGGCGGCGATGTCACGCTGAACGCCACCGTGGGTGGCACTCTCAGACTCGACAACCTGTTGATCAACGCCAACAACCTGGTGGTGCCCAATGCCAACCTGTCGGTATCGGTGGCCGAAGACCTGGTGTTGAACGCCGGCCTGAAACACGTGGGGGCCAGCAATGTCACCACCACGCTGACCGCGGGCGATGACATTTATCTCAACGGCGCGGTGTCCACCAGCTCGAGTGGCAAACTCAATCTGTCCTTGACCGGGGCTCGCTATGGCGGCGTGATTGCGTTTGAAGGCGATGTCAGCACCGGCGGTGGCAATTTGACGGCCACGGCAGAAACCATCAGCTTCCAAGCCACTTCAAACCAAACCGTCAACACCTCGGCCAGCAGTGGCACCGGTGGCGCGATTGACTTCAGCAACGTCAGCAGCACCGACACCCAAGTGGTCTTGGGGGTGCTCAACAGTGGCAGCGCCGGCACCCTCACGCTCAGCACCGGGGGTGGGGCGGTGAACATCAGGGGCAGCGTGGACAGTGCCAGCAGCGTGCAGCGCCAAACCGACATCGGTACGGGCTTGACCGGCTGGAGCTCCACCGCCACCCATGCCACCGGTTACGGCGATTGGGGCTCGGTTGTGGGACCCTTTGCCAACGGCAATGCCGGGGTCACCCGCACGCTCGATTTTGGCAATCAGGGCAAAAACATCACCTTTGATTTTTACCGCCTAGAGAGTTGGGACAGCGAGTTCTTGCGCTTGTATGTCAATGGCAGCAAGGTGGGTGAGCGTTCATTTAACGTAAGCGCGATCATCACCGGTACCGAGCCTGGGACCTCGGTGACCGCGGGTTACACCCTTCGCTTCACGCCCAGTGGCGGTGTGTTGAGTGGCAACTACAACACCACCCGTGCCTGGGACGACCAGAAGGTGGCCGTCAACCTGGACACCCCGGCGCTGGGCAGCTTCACCTTCCGGGTGGACAGCAGTTTGGATTCGGTCTGGGACGACGAAGGCTGGGGCATCAAAAACTTGTTGGTGCGCAACTTGGCCGCCAGTTATTCAGGCGCTGCGGCCCTGACGGTGAATGCCGGCGCCGGGGCCATTGGCCTCACGAGCGGTGTGGGCCAAAGCAAAACCTTGGCGGCCATGCAACTCAACAGCACCGGCGCGACCACCTTGGGCGGGGCCGTCAGGGCGACCAGCGTGACCACCAACACGGGCGGCACCTTGCAACTCAATGGCGCATCGGTCACCACCACCGGTGCACAAACCTATGGCGAAAACATCAGCTTGGGCCGTGCCGTCACCCTGACGGCTTCAGACATCAGCTCGGCGGGCACCCTCAATTTGGGGGCCAACACGCTGACCCTCAACACCCCCTCCGACATGACCATCGCAGGGGTCATCAGTGGCACCGGTGGTGCGGTCACCAAGCAAGGTGCGGGCGCCCTCACGCTGTCGGGGGCCAATACCTTCACTGGCGGCATGACCATCTCGCAAGGCACCCTGAAAGCGGGCGTGAGTTCGGTGGGCAGCACCAGCGGCGCCATGGGCACGGGCACTGTCACGGTGCAGTCGGGCGGCGTGGTGGATTTGAATGGCATGACCGTGGCCAACGCGCTCAACATTTCGGGCACGGGCATTGGCAACACCGGTGTCTTGATCAACTCGAGCAGCACCGCCGCCACGGCCAGCGGCGCCGTGACCGTGGCGGCCAACGCCACTTTGGGCGGCACCGGGGACATGACCCTCAGTGGCGCAGTGGGGGCGGGCAGCAACACGGTGACCTTTGTCAACGCGTCGGGCTTCACAGCCACCCACACCAGCAACAGCATTCAAAACATCGCCATCAGCAACTCCGCGCTGACGCTCAAAACCAACCAAGCCCTGTCGGTTGCAGCCAGCAGCCTGAGTGGCAACACCACCTTGCAAACGGTGGCGGCAGACAGAGACATCACTGTTTCGGGCGCCATCACCAACAACCTCAACGACAACAGCCTGACCCTGATGGCGGCCCGAGACATTGTGTTCAGCAGCAGCGTCTCGGGGTCTTCAGGCAAGGCGCTCAATGTCTACGCTTATTCAGACACCGACAAAAGCAATGCCGGGGGCATTCGTTTTGGCTCTTTCATCGACACCTGGGGCGGCCATGTGGTGCTGGGCGGGGGCACCGCCGACACCAGCACCACCTGTGCCGGCACGTTCTCGTGCACGGGCGGCTACGCCAGCCAGGGCATTTCCAACATCGGTATCCACATCACAGGAGCCACTCAGTACATCCGGGCGCGCGGCGGCAACATCACCATGCGCGGGCTGGGCAACCCCACCGCAAGCACCTATGGTGACGGCATTCTTATCGCCAATTCGGGTGGTATCACCACCACCGGCGCAGGCACCATCTCGCTCACCGGCATTGCCACTGGGGTGTGGAACGGTGTGCGCATCGACAACACCGCGATCAGCGCCGGCACGGGTGACATCACGCTCACCGGCAACAGCAACTCGACGAGCTCTTACACGGGTGTGCGTTTGCATGGCAACACCGCCATCACGACGGGCGGCAAGGTTACCGTGACGGGCGTGGGCGGCTCGGATAATTACGGGGTGTGGGTGCTCAACACCGCCGCCATCACTGCCGGTGGAGACATCACGATCAGCGGCCAAAACGGCACCCGCAATTGGGGCACGGTCCTCGAGTCCAGCAGCGCTATTCAAACCACGGCGGGCAACCTGTCGATTTCTGGCACGGGCACCGGCGGTGTTTATTTGAACCTTGGCAGCTTGGTTGCGGCCAACAACGAGACCACCCCCACCTCGGGCGGCAACATCACCATCAGTGGCTCGGGCTCATCCAACTACGGCGTCGAACAAGGGTCGGGCGCCATGGCCGCGTTTGGCAGCATCACCATTCAGGGCACGGCATCCAACCATCGGGGCACGTTATTAGGGGGCACGGGCGCCATCAAATCGGTGGGCAACCTCTCGATCACCGCGGCCAGCACCTCGGGCGATTGGTGGGCCGGTCGAATTGAGGGCAACAAACTCATCCAGTCGACCACCGGCAACATCAGCATGACCAGCAGCGGGCAAGCAGGCTGGTATGTCTATGGCCGTGTGGTGGCCGGCAACGACACCAGCAACCCCACCGCGGGCGGCACCATCACCATCAGTTCTGCGGGCACCAGCAGCTATGGTTTGCAACTCGATACATCTTCTTTGTTGGCCCATGGCGCGATCAACATCACCGCCACCAACACCAGCAGCAACCACGTTTTCCGGCACGAGGGCGCCACCGGCTCCATCAAGTCGAATGGCAACATCACCATTCAGGCTGGCAATTTGACAGGCAACACCGGCGTATGGGGATTGGTGCTGGACACCGGAGCTTCCATTCAATCGACTGCCGGCAACATCGCCATCACGGCCCGGGGCTCGGTGGGTGGTTTTTACGTGGCCAGCAGCGCCTCGTCGATCGTGGCCGGCAACCACCTGACCGCCCCCACCGCCGGTGGCAACATCACTCTGAACGCCACAGGCATCTCGAGCTATGGCACGCAGATGGTCTCGGGCTCTCTGGTGGCAAATGGCAGCATCAACTTCACTTCGACCGGTGGTTTTTCAGGGTCTTATGTGTACGGCACCGGTTTGTTCAAAGCCAACGGCGACATCACCATCAACTCCAGCAGCACCTCGTCGACCAGTTGGGGTTGGTACCAAGACTCCAGCCGGGTGGTGCAAACCACCGCGGGCAACCTGAGCCTCACTGGCAACGGCGGCTACGGCATCTATATCAATGGTGGCGGCCTGGTGGCGGGCAACCACCTGACCGCTCCCACCGCCGGCGGCAGCATCAACATCCGATCCACCACCACCGGCTCACACGCTGACGGCGCTGGATTGCGCATGGACACTGCGGGCACCGCCATCTTGGCCTACGGCGGCATCGACATTTATGCCAATGCTGCCTCGGCCGGCATGAACGGCTCTGCAGGCAATGGCCATGGGGTGTTGATGTGGGGCTCTAACCAAATCATCCGCAGTTTCAACGGCGATCTGTCCATCACCGGTTATGCCAACCGTTGGGTAGACAACGGCGCAGGCACCGCGGGTATTTCGGGGGGCATCACCTTGTACAGCTCCACCGATTTGCTGCGGGCCAAAGGCGACATCACCCTGAAGGGCGTGTCGATGCAAGGCATTGGGCTGTATTTGACCGTGGTGGAAGGTGGCTCGACCACCCAAGGCGTGCGCTCCGACACCGGCAACATCGTGATGGATGGGTTGAACAACAACACCAGCTATGGCGCCACCTACATTCGCACGCCCATTGTGGCGAGTGCGGGCTCTGTTTACATCTCGGGTGCGGGCGGCTACAACGGCATTCGACAAGACGCTTGGCAAGGCAACATCACCGCGGCCGGTGACATCCAGTTGATCGGTTACGCCAGATCGTCCGATGGTTTGTTCTTCAGCGTGGGCGGCATCACCTCGACCGGCGGCAACGTGACTTTGTCGGGCTACACCCCCAGCAGCACCTCGACCGATTACGGCATTTACTCGTCCGCTCCATCGGTCTCGGCGGCCAATGGGTCGGTGATTTTCCAAGGCGCCAAGATCAACTCGGCGGCCACCGGCAGCGGCGTTTTTGTGAACGCGGCCACCAACACGACCGGCGGTCAGATTGACCCGATTTATGCCGTGGCCGATGCGGCCAACCCGGCGTTTGGCATCTCGAAAGGCATCAAGTGGTTGGGCAACATCACCGCCAACACCAGCACGGGCTATATCCAAATCCATTCCAAAGCGCCTGAAATCACCGGCAACATGACGGCCTATGGTTTGGCCTTGTTGGGCAACAACCAAAGTTATTCGCTCACCGGCACAGGCTCGATCAGCGCCATCACGGCCAGTTTGGGCACGGGCTCGTTGACCTACACCAACACAGGCCCGCTGACGATTGGCTCGTATGGCGGCATCAACGGCATCACCGCAGGTGCGGTCACGCTCACGGCCGGTGGCTTGTTGGGCAGTGAAAACATCACCACCACCGGCGCCGGCAGCATCACGCTCAACCCGTCTTCGGGCACGCACACTTATTCCGGTGTGATATCGGGCGGTGTGGCGCTTGCCAAGTCGGGCAATGGCACCCAAATTTTGACAGCTGACCACAGCTTCACTGGCGCCACCACCATCAGTGGCGGTGTGCTGCGGGTAACGTCTTCGGGCGGCTTGGGCACGGCGGCAGGGGGCACCACGGTGAGTGGCGGTGCGCTGGAAATTTCGGGTGACATCACGCTGGCCGATGCCCTCAACTTGTCGGGCACGGGGGTGTCCAGCAATGGGGCTTTGCGCAGTTTGTCGGGGGCCAACACGCTGACGGGCAACATCACATTGAGTGCCGCCACCGAGATGCAAGTGGACGCAGGCGCGTTGTCCATCACGCCCAGCAGCGGCAATGCGTTCATTGGTGCGTTTGGCTTGACGCTGCAAACCGACGGCCAAGTGACGGTGGGCGGTGTGATGGCCACGGGCACAGGCAGCTTGACCAAAACCGGCGCGGCCGATTTGCTGTTGACGGGCAACAACACCTTCACCGGCAGCACCACCGTCTCGGCCGGCACGCTTTATTTGGGTACGGGGGGCACGGGCGGCACGGTGGCGGGCACCATTGTGAACAACGGCAGTTTGGTGGTGAACCGGTCCAACGATGTGACGTTGGCCGGGGCGATCAGTGGCACCGGTGGCTTGACCAAACAGGGCGCGGGCACGCTGACGTTGACCGGTGCCAACACCTATGCGGGCAACACCACGGTGTCGGGCGGTGGGCTGCTGATTTCGAGCGATGGCAACTTGGGCGCCGCCCCAGGGGCCGTGACCGCGGGCAAGTTGCTGCTGAACGGTGGCAGCCTGACGGCCACCGAGACCTTCACCCTGAGCAGCAACCGCGGCATCACCTTGGGCGCAGACAGCACCGTCACCGTGGCCAGCGGCAAGACCTTGACCTACACCGGGGTGATGACCGATGGCGCGTCTTCTTTTGCTTTGACCAAAGCCGGCCCCGGTGCGTTGGTGTTGGGGGCCGCGCAAACCTACAACGGCCTGACCTCGGTCACTGGCGGCACCTTGCGCTTGGGCGCCGGGGCTTCGTTGAATGGGGGCGCGGGTGAACTGAGTTTGGCCAGTGGCAGCACGCTCGACATTCAAAGCAACGCCTTGACCTTGGGCGCATTGACCATGGCCGGCACGGCTTCGGTGGTGAACGGCGCTGGCGCTTCTAGCTTGACGGTGACGGGCGCCTCGGTATTGGCCAACAGCATCACCACCAGCGGCCACCAAATTTACAACGGCGCGGTGACCTTGGCCGAAGACACCAATTTGGTGACCACCGCCAACGGCAGTCTGACGTTCAACTCGACACTGAACTCGGCCAGCGCCAGTGCCCCGAAAAACCTCACGGCCAATATCTCCAGCTCGACCTATTACTGGGTGGACTGGACCAGCGTGAACAGCGCGGCCAAAACGGTGACGGGTTCGGTGACCATTGATGGCACGGTGATCTCGGTGGTCTACAGCAACCCGCAAGGTTGGTTTGGCGTGCAGACTTCTGGGGGCATTAACTATTGGACAGAACTCACCGGAACCCCATCGCCCTATGTGAGCAGTCAGGTGGCCAACGGCCCGACCACTTCGGACATCATTCAACTGGCTTACGCCGGTAACCAATCGCTGACCTTCAGTGAGTCGGTAGAAAACTTGGCTTTCAGTGTGTTGAGTTTGAATGGCAACGGTTATGGCTTTAACCAAGACTTCAGCATCGTCAGCTACACCGGCCTCAACGGGGCGGGAAGGGGCTACTACACCTCGGGTGTTTTGAGTAAGAGCTACAACAACGCCACCCGCCAATTCGAATTGTTGGGCACCAGCGGTGAGCCCCACGGCACCGTGCGCTTCAACAACTCGGTCTCCAACCTCACGTGGACCAGTTTGAGCAACGAGACTTGGAACGGTTTCACTGTGGGGGTGAACAGCTCGACCTCGACCATTGGCCGCTTGGTCTTGAACGGCGTGGTGGGCGGCACAGCGGCTTTGGGCAACATCACGGCCAACAGCGGCTTGCGGACCACCGCAGAGATTGCGGGTGCCCAATCGGTGGCGGTCAGCAAAACGTCGCAGCTGGGTGCCAACATCACCACCACCGCCGCACAAACCTTCACCGGCGACACCAGCCTGACCAGCAGCACCCGATTGACGGGGACCGCTATCAATATGGGCGGTGTCAATTTGTCCAGCAATGGTTTGACCGTGAACAACTCGGCGGCCAGCCAAATTTCGGGGGTGGTGGCGGGCACAGGCTCGGTCACCAAGCAAGGCACCGGCTCGCTCAAGATGAGCGGCGCCAACACCTACAGCGGGGGCACCACGGTGTCGGCCGGCTTGCTTTGGGCAGACGCCAGCACCATCGGCACCGCAGGGGCCATCACCTCGAGTGCGGTGGGCCGAGGCCAAGTCACGGTGGCCAGTGGCGCGGCGCTGGACTTGGGCGGCAACAGCTTGGCCAACACCTTGACCTTGTCGGGCACGGGCATCAACAGCGGCGGCGCGCTGACCAACAGCACCAGCACCGCGGCCACCTTGTCGGGCGCCATCAACTTGGGGGCCGACACCCTGATCAAAGGCAACGCTGGCGACCTGACCTTCAGCGGTACCCTCAACGGCGCTTTTGGCTTGACGGCATCGACCACCCACAAATCGATCACCCTCAGCGGCGCAGTCGGGGGCACGGCAGCACCCACGGCCGTGACCCTTGATGCCGGCACCGGCAACGTGACGCTGGGCGCCGCATTGAACGCGCAGGGCCCGGTCTCTGTCACGGGGGGCACGCTGGCCCTGAACAGCTCGATCACCAGCACCGCCACTGCTGGCTCGGGCATTGCGCTGAACGGCCGAAACATCCAACAAGAGGCCGGCACCACTGTGTCCACGCAGGGCGCAGACATTGCTTATTCGGTGACGCAAGCCGCCTTCACATCGGCCGCGGATGTGATGCTGGGCGTGGGCACGGTGAATGGCGCGCGCACCACCATCAACGCCAACGGAGGCAATGTGAGCATGGGGGTGAGCTTGGCCACCACAGGCACCGCCGGCGGCCATGACAAGGTGATGCAATTGCGCTCGACCGATATGTTGACCTCGGGCGCGGGCACGATTGCACTGACCAGCGATGCCACACACAACACTTCCACACTCGATGTCTGGGCGCTGGACTTGTGGGACGCGCGCATTCAAAGCGCCTCGGGCGCCATCACCCTCTCGGGCACGGGCGGCAAGGCCTCTGGCAATTCGCGCGGCGTTGTGTCGGCGGGCTTTGGCTACTCGGTGCTGTCCGAGTCGGGCAGCATCCGTTTGGTGGACACCACCCCCACCGGTTTGACGGGCAATTATTTGGGCATGTTCTTGTACCCCTCGTCAACCGCCCATGGGTTCTTGGGCGCAGATGGGGTCAGGGTGTTGAACAGCAGCTCCAACATCACCTTGCAAGCAGACAAAATGGCCTTGCTGTCTGACGGTGTGCGCTCGACCACCGTGGCGACCACAGGGGCGGTGGTGATCGAATCGGTCGGCGCCGCTTTCACCGCGCCGCTGGACACCACAAGCCTGAGCTTGACCAGTGGGGCGGCCAGCTTGCGTTTGGGCAAATCCACCAACACCGCCAGCATCACCGTGGGCGCAGCCAGCGTGGCGGGGCCGATCGAAGTGAACGGTGGCGCCGTGAGCTTGAACGCCGGTCTGACCACCACCAACAGCAGCACGGGCGACATCACGATTCGCAGCAGCGCACTGACCGGCAGCGGTGGTCTGAGCTTGGCCAATGGCCGCAATTTGTCGATCACCCAATCGGGCAACAGCGTGTACACCGGCGTGATCGCCGGCACCGACGTCACGCTGACCAAAGCCGGCGCTGGCCGTTTGGGCTTGACGGCCAGCAACACCTTCAGTGGCGGCAGCACGGTGTCGGCGGGCAGCTTGGGCGTCTACAGCAACGACGCTGTGGGCACGGGGGCCATCAGCCTGAATGCCAACACCACTTTGTTGTTGGGCCGCGCGGTGACCGCCTTGAGCAACGACATCGGTTTGGCGGGCAACGCCACGATTGATTTGGACACCTCGGTGCAATACCTGATTGTGGGTGGCGGTGGCGGTGGCTCTTCGGGTGGTGGTGGCGGCGGCGGCGTGGTGTTCCAAACCAACGACCTGAATGCCGCCGAATACACCGTGGTGGTGGGCGCGGGCGGCTTGGCTGGGACGCCCATGCACAACACCGGCACATCAGGCGGAGTGGGCGGCGCCTCGTCTTTCAACAGCGTCACGGCCAATGGCGGGGGTGGCGGTGGACGCGCGATGCAAGCCGGCTTGGCAGGTTCATCGGGCGGCGGTGCGGGCGGCGACACGCTGGCCGCAGGGGGCGCGGCGACACAAGGTTTTGCCGGAGCCAGTGGCGCAAGCACCTTGGCCGGTACGGGAGCCGGCGGTGGTGGCGGTGCAGGCGGTCCTGGCGTGAGTGGCTACACCCAAGCCAGTTACAACGCGCTGTACGGCTTGACCAACCAAAACACCATGGGCGGCAATGGCGGCATTGGCGCGGTGCAAAGCATCACCGGCACTGCCACTTATTACGGCGGTGGTGGCGGCGGTGGCTCGAACAACAACGGTCTCACGCAAGCGGTTGAGCGAGCAGGTCAGGGCGGTTTGGGCGGTGGGGGCCGAGGCGCCAACGGCGATCGCATCAATGGCGTGGCCGGCACCGCCAACACCGGCGGCGGTGGTGGCGGCGGCGATTGGGAAGCCGCCTCGGGTGGCGCCGGCGGCTCGGGTGTGGTGATCGTCAGCTACACCGGCGCGGCGCGTGGCACCGGGGGCACCGTGGCGGCCGGCAATGGCACGGCGGTGGGGCAGACCCTGCACACCTTCACCAACACCGGCAACAGCACACTGGCCCTGAGCGCCTTGACCCCGGTGCTGAGCGGCACGATTTCGGGCTCGGGCAATTTGACGGTGGACGCCACCGGCGGCACCGTGGCACTGACCGGCAGCAACACGTACGCCAACACCACGCTCAGCGGCGGCACCTTGAAAGTGGGCAACAACACCAGCACCGGCACCTTGGGTTCGGGCACCGTGAGCAACCAGGGCACCTTGGTGATTGACCGCTCGAATGCGGTGACGATTGGCAACGCCATCAGCGGCTCGGGCACGCTGACCAAACTGCAGTCTTCCACCGCCACCTTGACGGGTGCCAACACTTACAGCGGCACCACCACCATCAGCGCCGGTCAGTTGCAAATTGGCGCGGGCGGCAGCACCGGCTCGTTGGGCAGTGGCTCGGTGGTGAACAACGCCACCTTGGCCTTCAACCGCTCGGATGACCTGAGTGTGGCCAATGCGATTTCGGGTACCGGTGAGTTGGTGCAATCGGGCAGCAACACGCTGACCCTGACCACCAACAACACCTACAGCGGCACCACAACAATCAGCGCCGGTACTTTGGTGTTGCAAAACGACGCGCCCAACCCGACCAGCAAAACGTTTGCAGGCACCGGCGCGTTGCGCATTGAATCGGCGGGCGCGAGTTTTAGCAGTGCCTTCAGCACCTCGGGCTGGAACTTTGGCAGCACATTGAGCGGCTTGACTTTGGGCAAGGTGGGCAACTCCGCGAATATCACTTGGGCCACGGCCAACAGCGTGGCCGGGCCAATAACTATCCATGGCGGCGCCGTAGCCATCAACGCGGGCCTGACCACCACCCAAGCCAGCACGGGCCATGTGGGCATCACCACCTCAGGCTTGAGTGGCACGGGGGGAATCAGCTTGGCCGATGGCCGCACCCTGACGCTCACCCAATCGGGCAACAGCAGTTACAGCGGGGTGATCAACGGCACGGGCGCGGCCTTGGTCAAAGCGGGCGCGGGCACCTTGACCTTGTCGGGTGCCAACACCTTCACCGGCGCCACCACGGTGAACGCAGGTGCCCTGAAGAGCGGCGCTGCAGGCGTCTTGCACGACAGCACCGCGGTGTCGGTGGCCAGTGGGGCCAGCTGGGACTTGAATGGTTTTGCCGAAACCGTGGGCTCGATTGCGGGCGGCGGCAGCATCACTTTGGGCACAGCCACTTTGACAGCCGGCGGCAACGACAGCGACACCAGCTTCAGTGGTGTCTTGTCTGGCACGGGTGGCCTGACCAAGACCGGTACCGGCACCTTGACTTTGTCGGGTACCAACACCTTCACCGGCGCAACCCGGGTCTCGGCCGGCGCGCTCAAGAGCGGCGCAGCGGGCGTGTTGCACGACAGCTCGGCGTTGACCCTCGACGCCGGAGCGGCTTGGGAGTTGGCAGGCTTTAACGAGACGGTGGCATCCATTGCAGGGGCAGGACAGATTCAGCTGGGTTCGGCTACTTTGACGTCAGGTGGCAACAACACCAGCACCACCTTCAGCGGCGTGATTTCGCAGACCGGCGGATTGACCAAAGTAGGCACCGGCACCTTGACCTTGTCGGGCGCCAACACCTACGAAGGCAGCACCTTGATCAGCGGCGGCACGGTGGCCATCAGCCACGCCTCGGGCTTGGGCAGTGCGGCGGGCGGCACCACGGTGTCGAACGGCGCCGCACTGGATTTGGTGGGCGTGGATGTGGTGGGCGAATCGCTGAGTTTGGCGGGCGGTACTTTCAAAGACGCGACCAGCAGTTGGAGCGGCTCGATCTTGTTGTCGGCCAGCAGTTTCATCGAGGTGGGCAGTGGCGACACCTTGACCATCACTGGCGTCATCGCGGACGGTGGCAATGGCTATGGCCTCACCAAGTTGGGCGCGGGCACGGTGGTGCTGTCGGCTGACAACACCTTCTCGGGTGGCAGCACCATCAATGCCGGCTTGGCCCAGCTGGGGCACGCGCGTGGTTTTGGCACGGGTGCGGTGAGTGTGACGAGCGGCAGTGCGGTGGATGTGGCCGGCTTCAACGCCACCAACACCTGGACTCTGGCGGGCACGGGGGTGGGCAACTCGGGGGCGCTTTACAACAGCGCCAACAGCGCGGCCACCTTGTCGGGTGCCATCACCTTGAGCGCCAACACCACCATCAAGAACGTGGGCGATTTGACCTTGTCCAGCATCAATGGTGCGTTTGGCCTGACGCTGAACAACACCGGTCGGGTGACGTTGGGCGGCGCAGTGGGCGGCAGCACCGCGTTGTCGAGCGTGAGTGTGAGCGGCGTCGCCACGGTGGCGGCCAACGTCACCACCACTGGGGCACAGACTTACTCGGGTGCAGTGACTTTGAGCGGTGGCGATCGTGTTTTGACGGGCTCGACCATCAACACGCAAAGTACGCTGGCCGGTGGGTCTAACGCATTGACTATCACTGGGGCTGCTGACATCGATGGGGCTTATACCGGCTTGAACACATTGAGCGTATCGGGCACTTCCAATATTGGCGCGGACGTCACGACTTCCGGCACGCAGACTTACGCGGGTGCGGTGACCTTGAGCGGCGGTGACCGTACTTTGACCGGCTCGACCGTGAACACGCAAAGCACGCTGGCGGGTGGTTCTAACTCGCTGAGCATTACCGGCGCCGCCGACATCGATGGCGCGTTCACCGGCCTGACGACTTTGAGCGTGTCGGGCACCTCGAACATCGGTGCCAACGTCACCACTTCAGGCGCCCAGACTTACGCGGGTGCCGTGACCTTGAGC
>JAIYBZ010000005.1 GCA_027488255.1 Comamonadaceae bacterium
AAACATGCTGCGCTTGGTGCCCGGAAGCTTGCGTGAGGCCGCCTTTGCCTTGGGTGCACCACGCTGGAAAGTGTCGTTGTCGGTGACTTTGCGTGCTGCCAAAAGCGGTGTGATCACGGGCCTGTTGTTGGCCATCGCCCGCATCAGTGGAGAAACGGCGCCCTTGTTGTTCACTGCCTTGAACAACCAGTTCTTCAGCACCGACATGAGCAAGCCCATGGCCAATTTGCCTGTGGTGATTTACCAGTTCGCCATGAGTCCGTATGACAACTGGATCCGCTTGGCTTGGGGCGGCGCTTTGCTGGTCACTTTGGCTGTGTTGTTGCTCAACATCTTGGCCCGCGTCTTTTTCAGGGAAAAAACATCTGTTTGATGCAGATTTGAATTCCCCATTCCAAAAAATCTTTCGTATTCACAGGAATCCATATGCCTGACAAGACACCCACCACCAACGCCATCGAAGTGCGTAACTTGGACTTTTATTACGGCAAATTCAAAGGCCTGAAAAACGTCAACCTCGACATCGCTGCAAACCGCGTGACGGCCTTCATTGGTCCATCCGGTTGCGGCAAATCCACTCTGCTGCGCACGCTAAACCGCATGTACAGCCTGTACCCCGGCCAGCGTGCGGAGGGCCAGATCAACTTTTACGGTCAGAACATCTTGGACAAAGGCCAAGACCTGAACTTGCTGCGTGCCCAAATTGGCATGGTGTTCCAAAAGCCCACACCATTCCCGATGTCGATTTACGACAACATTGCTTTTGGTGTGCGCCTTTATGAAAACCTCAGCCGCTCGGATATGGACGAGCGCGTGGAGTCGGCTCTGACCAAGGCCGCCATCTGGAACGAAGTCAAAGACAAATTGGGCCAGAGCGGTTTGTCACTGTCGGGTGGCCAGCAGCAACGGCTTTGCATTGCCCGCACTGTGGCGGTGAAGCCCAAGGTCATCTTGCTCGACGAGCCCACATCGGCCTTGGACCCCATTTCCACGGCCAAAGTGGAAGAGTTGGTCAGCGAGTTGAAAAAAGACTACACGGTGGCCATCGTGACGCACAACATGCAACAAGCCGCCCGGGTCTCTGACTTCACGGCTTACATGTACTTGGGTGAATTGGTGGAGTTTGGTCAGACCGAACAAATCTTCATGAAGCCCGCCCGCCAAGAAACCGAAGACTACATCACCGGCCGATTCGGCTGATCAGGAGAAGCACCATGGAAAAACACATTTCAAGCCAATTCGATGCCGACCTGACCAATGTGTCGTCGCGTGTTCTGGAGTTGGGCGGTTTGGTCGAGTCTCAAACCCGCCATGCCGTCTACTCCTTGGCCCAGTTCAATCTGGAAGTGGCCAACCAAGTCATTGCAACTGAAAAACAAGTCAACACCCTCGAGGTGGAGATTGACGCCGAATTGGCCTCGATCATTGCCCGCCGACAACCCACCGCCCGTGACTTGCGTTTGTTGATGGCGATCTCCAAGATCACCGGCAACTTGGAGCGTGCCGGTGACGAGGCCGAGCGCATTGCCCGCATGGTCAAAAAAATCTTGGATCAAGGCAGCCCCCGCAACTTGCCTTCGTCTGAATTGCGCATCGCTTCCGACTTGGCCTCTGACCTGCTGCGCAAAGCCTTGGACGCTTTTGCGCGCCTGGATGTCAACACCGCGTTGACCATTTTGAAAGAGGACGATCTGATTGACGCCGAATTCAACGGCTTTGTGCGCAAGTTGGTCACTTACATGATGGAAGACCCCCGCACCATCTCGGCCAGCCTGGATCTGTTGTTTGTGGCCAAGGCCATCGAGCGCATCGGTGACCATGCCAAGAACATCGCCGAATTTGTGATTTACGTAGTCAAGGGTGCCGACGTGCGCCACACCGCTTTGACGGAAATTGAAAAAACGGTCCAATGAGAAGCTTGCCCAGAATTCTGATCGTGGAGGATGAGGCCCCGATTGCAGAGTTGATTTCGGTGAACTTGCGCCACAACGGCTTTCAGCCTGTGTGGGCCATGGACTCGGAATCGGCTCAACGGGAACTGGACGAAATCTTGCCCGATGTGATCTTGCTGGATTGGATGTTGCCGGGCGAAAGTGGCTTGACCTTGGCTCGGCGCTGGCGCTCTTCGTCCCGCACCAAAGCTGTCCCCATCTTGATGCTCACGGCCCGAGGGGATGAAGCCGACCGGGTGGCGGGTTTGGATGCCGGTGCGGACGACTACATCGTCAAACCGTTTTCACCGCGTGAGTTGTTGGCCCGCATCCGCGCGGTGCTGCGCCGCCGTGTGCCCGAGTCCAACGGGGGCGCCGTCAAGATGGGCGATTTGCAACTCGACGCCGATACCTACCGCGTGACGTGGCAGGACAAGCCCGTGAAAGTTGGGCCGACCGAGTTCAAACTGTTGCACTATTTGATGCGTCACCCAGAGCGCGTGCACACGCGCGGCATGCTGCTCGACAAGGTGTGGGGTGACCATGTTTACATTGAAGAGCGCACCGTGGATGTGCATGTCAAGCGCTTGCGAGAGTCCTTGGGCGGGGCCGGAAGCATGATCGAAACCGTGCGCGGCGCTGGCTATCGCATGACAGGATCTCCTTCGGTTTAGCGGTGTGTCTTTGAATGCCAGTGCCATTGATTGAGCTGTTTTTTTCGGTGGTCGTTCTGGCCTTTCCTTTCTGGTTGTGGGCGGGATGGCTCGAGGCGGCCATCGCCGCTTTGGGGGTGACGCTCGTCCATGTGTTGTTGCTGATCTGGAAGACGCACCGACTCGAGCAGTGGTTGTCGCGCGCCGATTTGTATGCGCCCTTGCCCTGGAGCGGGGTGTGGTCAGAAATCGCCCAACGTATTCAGCGCTTGCTGCGTCAACGCGACAAGCAATCCGCAGCGGCCGAGCAGCGCCTGCAATATTTTTTGCAAGCCATCCAAGCGTCACCCAATGGGGTCACTTTGTTGGACGCGCAAGGCCGTATTGAATGGTGCAATGCCACAGCGTCGAGTCATTTGGGCTTGGATGCCAGCCGCGATTTGATGCAGCACATTGTTCACTTGGTGCGAGACCCTGTTTTTTCTAAATATTTCGCCCAAAAAGAACACAGCTCTGAAGTGGTTATGGAAGGGCGCAGCAGTTCCTTGGTGCAGCCTCCGAAGTTGTCGGTGCAGCTGCACACTTATGGTGAAGGGCAGCAGTTGTTGCTGACCCGAGATATCACCACCGTCACCATGGCAGATGCCATGAGGCGTGATTTTGTGGCCAACGTGTCGCATGAAATCAGAACCCCTCTGACCGTTTTAGGCGGGTTTGTCGAGACCTTACAGACCATCCCCATGGGTCAAGAAGAGCAGCAGCACTATTTGAATTTGATGGCCGTGCAGGCTACCCGCATGCAGAGTTTGGTGGCGGATTTACTGACGTTGTCGCAACTGGAAGGCAGCTTGCCGCCGGGCTTGAACGCGCAAGTGGACGTGCAAGACTTGATGTCGCAAGCGGCCGCAGATGCCGTGGCCTTGTCATCGGTGCTGTCCGAGCAAGCTGGCGAAGCACGCGGGCCGATGCATGATTTCGTCTTTGTCCCGCCGCCTCCTTGGGTGCTGTTGGGCATCAAGTCAGAGTTGCTCAGCGCCATCTCTAACTTGTTGAGCAATGCCATTCGCTACACCCCTGCGGGGGGACGCATTCAGGCGGAGTGGTCGCGCACTGCGGAGGGCATCGTCTTTTCGGTGAAAGACACCGGCCCGGGCATTGCGCCCGAACATGTGCCCCGCTTGTCCGAAAGGTTTTACCGCGTCGACCGCAGCCGATCACGCGAGACGGGGGGTACCGGCTTGGGTTTGGCCATTGCTAAGCACGCCATTCAACGGCACGGTGGAGAGCTGCGTATTGAAAGCCAAGTGGGTAAAGGTTCGACCTTCCTCTTGTATTTGCCCCTCAGTCGAGTAGAAGGCGTCGAGACTGCTTGATTGACAGGTTCGCCCGAGAAAAGCACCTATCAAGAGTCCAGACAGTCGGTGCTGCTCACCTATGTGGACTTAAGGTCATTGATGTCATGCAGACGCTATGACAACAACTGTTGTGATCATTTCAGTCACGTTTCTTTCACAAAAAATTAATTGACTCTCAACGTGTGACCTTGAAAATGTGAGTCACAAACAAGCATCATCAAGAATGCCACAAGCACATTAACTTGAATCGTTGTCTAACGTGCATGCGTAGAGTGATGACTTTTGAAAAATGAATATGGGTTTGAAAGTCAAGAACTTCATCGGGTGCGGGGTGTAGCAATCAAAGGACTCAAAACATGCGCATTGCGTCGTTTATTGGACAAAAGGGTGGCGTTGGAAAAAGCACCTTGGCCCGTGTTTTGGCTGTGGCCGCTTCGCATGAAAAGTACAAGGTGTTGATTGGTGACTTTGACCTTGAACAATTGACATGTGTTGAATGGAGTGCCATGCGCTTGCGTCATGGTATTGAGCCCGAGATCGATGCACGCGCATTCAAAAGTCTCAAGAAGTTACGGAAAACTGTCAGCGAATACGACCTGGTGGTGGTCGATACACGGGGTCTGGCCGATGAGTTGACCGAAGATGTCAGCAAAGAAAGTGATGTCGTCTTTTTGCCAACAGGAACATCCATGGACGACCTGCGGCCCACTTTGGCCTTGGCACGTCGACTGGCAAAGACCAGATCGGTGAGCAACAAAATTGTGATTGTTTTGTCAAAAACAGGACGATCTGAACGTTTGATTGCAGAGGCCGAAGCGACCATTGCGGAGGCGGGTTTTGACATGCTCAATGCCATCTGGCCTGAGCGCGATGGATTCCAGGCCGATTTGGATGTGGGAAGAGCGGGCAGTGAGACCCATAACCCCTACCTCAAGCAGACAGCGAAGGCCATTGAGACGGCCATGATCGCTTTGGCAATGGGTCGTTGATTCTTTACTTTTCGGGTCACGGCGACGGGATACACCCTTCAACGGTTGCAAGCTACGCGTGTTGAACAGGAGAAAATTGTGAAACGACAAACCATGGCTTTCTTGTTGCTTTTTGCGTCTGCCACGATTCAGGCGCAGTCGGCATTTTCATTTGTGGCCATGGGTGATTTACCCTATGTCACGTCGGCCAATGCCTATGGGCCCTACAGAGGGCTGATTGATCGTATCAACCAAGAATCCCCCGCCTTTTCTGTCCATGTCGGCGACTTCAAATCAGGCTCGACACCTTGCAGTGATGAAGAATTTTCCAACCAATTGGACCACTTTCAAAGATTCAAGGGTGCTGTGGTTTACACGCCCGGAGACAACGAGTGGACCGATTGCCACAGAGCCAACAACGGCAAATTTGACCCCTTGGAACGCTTGGCTGTACTGCGACAAAGATTCTTCACGCCGGGTCAATCTTTGGGTGCGCAACCTCTAGCGGTGCAAAATCAATCGACAGTCTCAAGTTCTTTTTCACGGTATGTTGAAAATGTGCGTTGGATGCACCAAGGAGTCATGTTTGCCACTGTCCACATTGTGGGCAGCAACAACAATTTGGAAAGTCGGGACATCTCAGCAACCCGCGAGTTTTTTGAGCGCGACGCTGCCAATGTTTCTTGGATTCAAACTACCTTTGAACAAGCCCGTTTGCAACAAGCGACGGCACTCGTTTTTGCCTTTCAAGCGGATGTGTTGGAAAACAAGACACCTTGGGAAGACTTTCCAGGTTGGTCTGGATTTCGAAACAGCATGGGTCAGACTCTGCTGCCTCTAGCCAGCAGTTGGGGCAAGCCTGTACTGGTGGTGCATGGTGATAGTCACCAATTCAAAATAGACCAGCCTTTCCAACTTGACAAAAAGCCGATGAAAAATGTGACCCGATTGATTGTCCCGGGTGCTTCAGATGTCAGAGCGGTCAAAGTGAACGTGAAAGATGCCAGTTTTTCATTCGAGCTTCTGGCGCCTGCACGCTGAGCTTAAATCCCATTGAAGCGGTTGAACCGCCCTCCTCATGGTCATGCGTCCATCTGGAGCCGGAGTCCATTACGACTTCGCGTGTTGTGATGTCATAATTTTTTCTTTATTCGGACATTGTTTAGACATTTAGCCCGTGAATCATGTTGTTCAACTTGGAGTTGAACAATGAAAGTCACAGTCATCGGTTCTGGTTATGTCGGCTTGGTCACAGGTGCATGCCTTTCTGATTTGGGATTCAAGGTGGTTTGCCTTGACAAAGATGAAGAAAAAATTCGCGCACTGCACGAGGGGCAAGTTCCAATCTTCGAGCCAGGTCTCAAAGAAGTTTTGAGCCGAAACCGTGCCGATGGACGGATTCGTTTCACCACCGATGCATGTGAAGCAATAGAGCATGGGGATATTCTGTTTATTGCAGTCGGCACACCGCCATCGGAGGATGGTTCAGCCGATTTAGGGCATGTTCTTGCAGTTGCTGCACTGATTGGGCGCCATCTCAAAGGTTTCAAACTCGTCGTCAACAAATCAACGGTGCCAGTGGGTACAGCCGACAAGGTCAGAGCTACCATTTCGCATGAGTTGATGAGTCGCGGCATGATGCCGGACTTATTTGATGTGATTTCGAACCCAGAGTTTCTGAAAGAAGGCGCCGCCATTGATGATTTCATGCGCCCAGATCGCATCGTCGTTGGTGTGGATCAGGGCCCTCACTATGCCCGCAGTCAACGCATGATGGGGGATTTGTACGCCAGTTTTAATCGGCACCATTCACGCACGGTGTGGATGGATGTCAAAAGTGCAGAGCTCACCAAATATGCAGCCAATGCCATGTTGGCGACACGCATATCTTTCATGAACGAAATCGCTAATCTGGCAGACGTGCTGGGTGCCGATGTCGACCACATTCGCCGTGGTATCGGTGCTGACACACGGATTGGGCACAGTTTCTTATACGCTGGCTGTGGATACGGTGGCAGTTGTTTTCCAAAAGACACGCAAGCATTGGTCAGTACCGCCAAGGCTTATGGTCAAAATATGTCGGTGGTTCATGCGACAGAGCAAGTCAATGCGCGTCAGAAATTGATCTTGGTCGATCGACTGTTGCAGCGCATGGGTCAAGATTTGACGGGTCGAAAAATAGCTCTGTGGGGCTTGGCGTTCAAGCCCAATACCGACGATATGCGCGAAGCAACCAGCAGGGTTGTGATCCGTCAATTATTGGCGCGAGGTGCACGTGTCAGCGCCTACGATCCTGTGGCGGGAAGCGAAGCTATGAAAGCTTTGCGCCACGATTTTGCAGGCGATTTAAATGCTCTTGAGCGATTTGAGTTGGTCAGTCATGAAATGCAGGCGCTAGAAAGCGCAGATGCATTAATGGTCTTAACGGAATGGAAAAACTTCCACAATCCTGACTTCGTGGCGATGAAGACCCTGATGCGCAAGCCATTCATTTTGGATGGGCGAAATCTTTACAACCCCGAGGCTTTGAGTGAATTGGGCTTGGCTTATCAAGGCGTGGGTCGGCGCAACGATTTGGTGCAATTTTTGACATTTGAAAATGAGCAAGAGACAGTGCCTTCACTGAGAGCTTCGGCGAGCGGTGTCGCGGTGCATGCCTAAAGGGTTTTATTTTTTAATTTTGGCCCAGTTCGCCAGCGGGCTCGCAGACAACGCCTTCATGATTTTGGGGGTCTATTTTCTGCATGAGCAGGGATATCCTGGCTGGTGGGCTCCGCTGCTTAAATTTTCGTTCACGTTGTCCTATGTGGTCTTGGCCAGCGTCGCTGGACCAGTGGCCGATGCCTTCGCCAAAAGCCGCTTGATGGCTGCCATGAACTTGTTGAAGTTGATGGGGGTATTTCTTCTCGTAACGGGAGCACATCCCTTGCTCGCATTCGCATTGACGGGGCTTGCTGCCGCCCTTTATGCGCCTGCCAAGTACGGACTGGTCAGTGAATCAGTACCCACAAAACTGTTGGTCAAAGCCAATGCATGGTTAGAGGTTTCGGTGGTGCTTTCGGTGATGTTGGGTGTTGCTTTAGGAGGCGGGTTGATTCACTGGCAGCTTCACCAAGCTGATGATTTATGGGTTGATCATCAGGCAACCGTTGGTGGGTGGAGCGCGACACAAATAGTTGATGCCTTTGCCGTAGTCATCTCAATTTATGGTTTTTCTGCTTTGCTCAACTTGGGTGTGAGCCCCATGAATTCAACTCGTCGCCAGCCATGGTCTTGGCGTGACATTCAATGGACGTTGTTCTGGTCACAAAACCGCCGACTTTGGGCGGATCCAATGGGTGGGATGTCTTTGCATGTGACGACTCTGTGCTGGGGTATCGGAGCTGTGTTGCAGTTTGCAGTTTTGACGTGGGCGCAAACCAACGCGGGTTTGACTCTACAACAAGGCGCATTCATGCAAGCGATTGTGGCGTTCGGAGTCATTGGTGGTGCGGCAATGGCTGCCTACAGGTGTCGCATTTTTAATGCACGTCGAGCTTTGCCTTGGGGGCTGGTGTTGGCGGCTCTATTACCGGCCATGGCACTCAGTTATTCTTTGCCAGTTGCCGTGATATTGCTGTTCATCGCTGGCTGGTCTGGAGGCATGTTGTTGGTCCCGATGAACGCTTTGCTCCAGCATCGTGGAGTGAATTTGATGCACTCGGGACGATCGATCGCGGTGCAAGGCTTCAATGAGAATTTAAGCGTGTTGGTGATGCTTGGGATTTACAGCGTCATGGTCGCTTGGGAGATCCCCCTTTTGCACATCATGCTGTTGGCGACCGTTCCTTTGCTCTTCGCTGTAGTTCCCTGGCTGCGAAGATCTCAAAAGCGATGGGCTTGATCTCAGGCTTTATTGACTTGGCCCTGAGCGTTTCGAAAAATGATTTCGACTTCGTTCACGATTTCATGCCAATCCCATGGACGGATGCTTTCATGGGTATGTTTTTTGGCTTCTAGCAATGTCGCCGGGTCTTGCGTGATTTCAAGTGCTTTCAGCACATAACGCTGAGGATCTTCCCCTTGGACCAACCAGCCATTTTTATGGTTGTCGATCACCTCTGTGGCCGCAGCACAGTCAAAAGCAAGAACGGGAGTCCCACTGGCCATCGCTTCTAGTGTCACATTGCCAAATGTTTCGGTCAGGCTTGGAAATAGAAACAGGTCGGCACTGGCATAAATACTGGCCAATTCACTGTGCGAGCACATGCCCATGAAAATGGCTTTGGGGCAATCGGCTTGGAGTTTGGCTCGGTAAGGCCCGTCGCCTGCAAAAACCAATCTCACTTGACGCCCGCTTGTTGAAATTGCGTGAAAGGTGTTGACAATTAAATCAAGATTTTTCTCAGCCGCCAATCTTCCTACTGACAAGAGAACCAAGGTAGCGTCATCGGCCCGCCACTTGGTCCGAAGTGAACGATCGCGGTGGCCGGGGTGAAACAGTTGAGTGTCTACGCCTCGCGCTACAACGCGCAGATTTTCAAAACCTGCCGCATGCAATTGCAGTTGAAGAGCGCGTGTAGGCACCATGGTGCAGAGTGTGCGGTTATGAAACTTTTTCAAATACGCCATGATCGGTTTACTCAGCCAGCCTGCGCCGTAATGTTTGCTGTAGCTGTGAAAATTTGTCCGAAAGTCAGAAGTGACTGGCAAACGCAGGACCCGCGCAGCTTGCAAAGCTGACCAACCCAAGGGCCCTTCTGTGGCGATGTGAACCAAATCAGGCCGCTTGATGGTCCATGCTTTGATGAGTGATTTTTTGCTCGGGAAGCCCAATTTCAATTGGGGGTAGTGGGGTATCGGGAGACCCTTCAGCAAAATTTCTGACCACCCGGCGTGCTCTGTTCCCATGTCATATTTGTCTTGTCGGGGACGAATCAGCTGGATGGTATGTCGTCTGAGACTCAGCTGATGTATCAGCTTTGACAAAGTCAAAGCAACACCATTGACTTCGGGTGGCCATGTTTCGGTGACTACCGCGATGCGCATGGGTGGGTTCGTGGGCTCGATGTTTTCCACCAAGATGCGGTCATTCAATAAATCGTCCATGGTCAGAATTTTCGAGATGCCATTTAACAGCTTGATGACAAAGTCCGATTTATATAAATTGCATGTCAATTCGAATACATCGGGCTTGTCACTGATTTTTCACATGAATTCATCATGATCCCAAAACCTAAATCGAAGAGGTATCAGCGTGAAAGATTTTCTAGAAGCTTTACGAGTGCAGCGTTGGGATGACCATCGTTACTACCACCATTGCCGCATCAATCAGTCTTTGCATCTTCTGAGTGCCATGGCGTTTGTCGTTTCATATGCGCTTTTGTTTGTCGATCCTGCCAAGGCTGCACTGTTGGCGTGGATGGTTTCGATGACGAGCAGACAAGCGGGACACTTCTTCTTTGAGCCATTGGGATATGACCACGTCAACCAAGCCACCAATGAATACAAAGAAGAGATCAAGGTGGGCTACAACTTGCGACGAAAGGTGGTTTTGCTCAGTGTCTGGGCTTTGCTGCCACTGGGCATTTTCATGAACCCAGGATTCTTTGGCTTGCTTCCTGTGCATGAAAATTTCTTCGAATACCTGGATTCAGTCGGTTATGCCTGGTTGTTCTTGGGCCTTGCCGCTTTGTTGTTCCGTACTGTGCATTTGTTCTTCTTGTCCAATGTGCAGACAGGCTTGGTCTGGATGACCAAGATACTGACAGACCCATTCCACGATATTTATCTGTATCACAAAGCACCATGGCAACTTTTAAATGGCCAGCGCTTTGGTGAGGACCATTTGCACACCAGCCGATAAGCCGGTGACGGACCCCCAGGTACTTGGGGGTATTCACCGAAAGAGTGTTTCTTTGAGAATTTGACGGCGAATGCTTTTGTTGGTGAGTGTTGTTGTGTGCCACCACCAACCGTCTTGTTGCATCTGTTGACTGGCGAGCACAAATCTCTGAAGAACGGCTTCGAAGTCGGCTTCGCTGTAATTCAGGCTAAAGATCAAGCGTCCAGTCCCCACCCAACTGAGTGACAGTCCATGCAGCCTGAGGTAGTACTGCAGCATCCAGTTGTAACGACTGGGCTGTGTGTAAAACAAAGTCCAGACACTCGACATGTTGGCTGCTTGCAGTGGCAAACCAAGCGCTTGCATGGTGTCATTGAAACGCCTAGCACGTGCGTTCCAGCATTCATCAAGACCTTCGTAGATTTTTTGGATTTCTGGAGTTTCAAGTTGTTCCAGGAACACTGCCATGGCCCCCATCACGGCAGGGTGTGCATTGAAAGTTCCCCTTGCAAAGCAAATGTCTGCGGGATGTTGATCGTTAAAACGCTTCATCCATTGTTTTTTGCCGCAGACCACACCAACCGGATAACCGCCCCCAAGGGTCTTTCCGTAGGTCACCATGTCGGCTTGAACGCCAAAATATGCTTGGGCACCACCAGCGGCCAATCTGAAGCCCAAGAAAACCTCGTCAAAAATCAGGACGATTCCTTTTTCAGTGCACACCTGACGCAACGCTTTGAGCCAATTTGTGTAGGCCTGCCGGTCGTAAGAGGCGCGTCGGCTGCTGTCCACAAGGGTCGAATCACCGGGGGCGTTGGCGTTTGGATGCAGGGCTTGCAATGGGTTCACAAGAACACAGGCGATGTCTTTTCGGTTGCGCAAAACTTGAAGACTGCGTTCACTCATGTCACTCAAGGTGTAAGTTTCACGCGGCGGCATTGGATTGCCTGGGCCGGGCTGAACATCCTCCCACCAGCCATGGTAGGCACCACAAAAGCGCACGATGTTTTTGCGTCGCGTGTGGTACCGCGCAAGTCGAACCGCTTGCATGACGGCTTCCGTACCCGACATGTGAAACGAAACCTCGTCCATGCCCGACAAAGCTTTGAGTTTGCCGACGTTGTCTGCCACGCAGGACGGATAGGCACCCAAAATAGGGCCCATGGCCTGTGTTCTGGTCAATCCTTCTGCCATGGTTTTTTTATAAAAATCGGCCCCAAACACGTTAACGCCGTAGGACCCCGTCAAGTCGTAAAAACTTTGTCCGTCCAAGTCGGTGACTTGAACGCCTTGAGCAGATTGCAAGAAAGAACCTACTTTCAAATGCTCGCGGACCATGCGACTGAATTGAAAGGGCACTCTGTATGCGGCAATGAATTGCATATCGGAGATGTTTTCGCGGGCCGCAGCAGTCGCCTCAATGCTCAATTTGTGCCGAGCTTGCAATGTATTGGCCAACTCAAAAAATGCCTGTTTTCGCAAAGCTTGAATGTCTTCAGGTGCTCCATCACAGTTGAAAAAAGCATCGTCCTCCAAGTTGTAGCCCGGCAGCCAACGTGCGAGACGTTTGGCGATGCGGGAATGCCCAGCCAAAGAACGGTGTTTGGCGCGAGACAATTGCAGGCGCTGGTGCGCAGAGGGCAGCAACGCGATCAAAGCTCCAAGTGAGATCCAAGTGGCGTTCACAGTTTTTCCTTGTTCCATGAATTTTCTTTTTATTCAATTTGAGTGACAACATGATGAAGATTCGTCCCTATCTCCAAAAATGGATGCTGCAAGAAGATTTAAATTTTTTGCTGACCAACCGGATTCCACGATTGGCACTGACCCGCTTCATGGGATGGTGGAGCCAAATTCGTCATCCTTGGGTTGTCAAAAGCTCCATGGCCATTTGGCGTCTCTTCAGTGATCTGGATTTGAGCGAGGCGAAGAAACAAAATTTTTCAAGCTTGCACGATTGTTTTACCCGCGAATTGATGCCGGGTGCCAGGCCTGTGAACCTTGAACCGCAACTGATGACTTCGCCATGCGATGCCATCGTGGGTGCGACGGGTGAAATCCGAGAAGGTCAAGTTTTTCAAGCAAAAGGTTTTCCATATCTGCTCAAGACCTTGCTGGGTGAATCAAGGATGTGCCAACCTTGGCTTGAAAAATTAGAGGGGGGGCGATTCGTGACCTTGCGGCTGACCAGCAGCATGTACCACCGGTTCCATGCGCCACACGATGTGAAGCTCAGTCATGTCACTTATATCTCTGGCGATACATGGAATGTCAATCCCGTCGCCTTGAAACGAGTTCAGCAATTATTTTGCAAAAATGAACGTGCTGTACTGCATTTGCAAACCCATGATGGGGTGCCTTTTTTGATGGTGCCTGTGGCGGCCGTTTTGGTGGCCAGCATGCGGTTTCATGCGGTCGATGTGTTGTTGAATTTGCAATACAAGGGTGCCAACGAAATTCCCTGCAATGCCGATTACGCCAAAGGGCAAGAAATGGGTTGGTTCGAGCACGGCTCGACCATTTTGATTTTTGTACCAGCTGGTTTTGATTGGGCGCCGGGCATCGTCAGCGGAGAAAAGGTGAAAATGGGCCAACCGTTATTGGTCAAACCCTTGCCTTGAAAGGACAGCGTTTCAGTATTTTTCTGGAACGATCATTTCTGCAGGGATGGGGTGACGTATGTAGTCTGGATTTCGAACACGGCCAGGCAGGTTCACTTGTGTGTGTTCGATCTCGTGATAGGGCACCTGGCTCAATAGATGGTCAATGCAGTTGAGACGCGCTTTCTTTTTGTCAACGGCTTGAACGACCCACCAAGGCGCTTCTGGGATATGCGTACGCTCAATCATGGTTTCTTTAGCGCGTGTGTAATCTTCCCAACGACGGCGGCTTTCCAAGTCCATGGGGCTGAGTTTCCACTGCTTGAGCGGGTCATGGATGCGACCCAAAAACCGTGCGTGTTGCTCGTCATCTGTGATGGAGAACCAGTATTTGATTAATTGAATTCCGCTGCGGATCAACATTTTTTCAAATTCAGGAACAGAGCGAAAAAATTCCTCATATTCCTCTTCGGTACAAAACCCCATCACTTTTTCAACGCCAGCGCGGTTGTACCAGCTGCGGTCAAAAAGAACGATTTCTCCTGCGGCAGGCAGGTGGGAAATGTACCGCTGGAAATACCATTGGGTTTTTTCTCGGTCGTTGGGAGCCGGCAGAGCCGCTACCCGACACACACGGGGATTGAGGCGTTGTGTGATCCTTTTGATCACGCCACCTTTGCCGGCAGCATCGCGACCTTCAAACAAAATCACCATGCGATGCCCAGTTTTGACGACCCAATCTTGCAAGATGACCAATTCTGATTGGAGTCTCAGCAAGTCACGAAAGTAGCGGCCACGGGCAGTGGCATCGGTGTGCGATGGATCGTGGCCATCCATCAGGTCGTCATCGAAACCCAATTCGAGCTCTTCATCCAGGCTGTCCAGTAAATCTTCACGCAACTGGCGCAACTGCTCTTCGTTGATTTGATGGGTCATGGGACAGGATCAAACAAAAATAAAAGTCCCAATGTGTCTTGTGTCCATGAAAGTTCGATGACAAATAGCATTCGAAAGAGTCTTGTCATGACATTTTCATGACAAAGCAATAAAACTTCCGTTGTCTGCACAGTCGATATCTTGGCTTTAGGAAGCGTATGCAAACTTTTACGATCAGCGCCGATCAAATTTCAGAAACCGATGTTTTGCCCAATGCTTTGCCGCCTGAGGGTTTTCTTTGGCTGGCATTTTCCAGACGTGAATTTGAAATTTTGCAGGGCCAAGTTCAACACATGCTCAGTCAATTGTGTCGCGTTCAAATTTACGATTTGCATCTCCAAGATGTGTTGAACAACCAATTGCCTTCGCATTACGATTTCACGTCCGATTACGACTTGTTGGTATTTAGAAGGTTGGCCCAGGGGAGAACAGAGACTGACTTGTCAAAACCTGGGGAAATATTGCACCGTGAGAATTCAAGTGCAGGTCCAAGTATTTTGAAAAAGATTGACACAAGCCCTGTAGCGTTTGTTGTTTTCAATCGAGTGGTCATTTCAGTGCATCCGGTGGACTGTTCTGTTCGACAGACATTTATTTCTAAGCTATTGAATGCATCACAAATGAGCGGTGTGCAAGCCATGAATCGCTTGCCAACCAGCCCGGCAGATTTGATGTTGAGGATGGTGAGCAGTGTGGTGGATGTTTATCTGAACTTGCGACGAGAACTGACACGCCAATTGGACCATTGGCAAAGTGAATTGCTGAATCCACATGCACGCTTTAACAATTGGAGTGCATTGTTAAATGCACGTCTGTCACTCCACTATCTCGACGAGGTGTGCGAGGACCAGAGGGCGGCCATCACAGATTGGATCGAGGCGCTCAACACGTGGCCATCCGATGATATTTATCAGCCTGAAAGTTTGGAATTGCTCAAGATTCGCAGTCGAGATGTTTTGGAACACATTGAGCGTGTCGTACACCATGTCGGGCGCTTGGAGCAGAGCGCTGAAACCGCTGTGCAGATGCACTTTAACGCTCAAAGTAATCGCGCCAACGAGATCATGCGAACCTTGACGGTATTGACAGCGATTTTTTTGCCACTGAATTTGATAACAGGATTTTTTGGAATGAATTTTCAAAATTTCCCCGCGTTGTACGCAGACCATGGTTTGTTATGGACAGAGATCTTCATGGGCGTTGTTGCAGTGGGATTGGCTTTGTTGTTTTGGCGTAAGCGTTACCTGGGACGCTAGGCTGCAATGGGAGAGGCGGCAATGCCATAACCTTCCTAGATGATGAGTAAGTAAAGTTTTTTGCCAAATGCCTTGGTGGAGAGCTGCGCACTGAGCGCGGTTCAGGGCGCCGCAGACCCTGCGGTGTTAAGGTGGGGCGTGCTGAGGAGCCCCTATGAACCCCCAAATCCAAGAGTTTCTGGACCGTATTCAGCAGCTTGAAACGGCCATTGAAGCAGAGGCCAAAGAACGGCGACAGCAGTGGCAAGCCGACTTTGAAGAACACAAAGTGCGCTTTGAACAAGAGGTGTTGGCGCAACAGAAAAGGTTCAAAGAAGGGCTGTTGGGCTATGTCTTTACGGCCGAATGGCGCCATGTGTTGTGCGTGCCTTTCATCTACGCCGTCTTGTTGCCCATGGTCTTGTTCGATGTGTTTGTCTCGATTTACCAATGGATTTGCTTTCCGCTCTTTGGAATGCCCAGAGTCCAGCGCAGCTCATTTTTTGTGTACGACCGAAGCCATCTGGCGTATTTGAATTGGCTTGAGAAAATCAATTGCGCGTATTGCTCGTATGGCAATGGCCTGGTGGCTTATGGCCGTGAAGTTGTGGGCCTGACCGAAAAATACTGGTGCCCCATCAAACACGCGCGACGTCGCATGCAGGCCCATCCTTACTACCATGGCTTCACTGATTTTGGCGATGCTGAAAGCTACCGCTCAGAGCTGGCACGCTTGCGTGCCGAGCTGAAAAAATGGCCTGAAGACCCAGCCCCGCCAAAGCCGTGAAGGTGTTGCGCGCGGCGCGATGTCACGCGATCGACAGCAAGCGCGCATGAAGTTGCCTAAAGTCAGGGGCATGAAAACCTTCAAACATCTTTCCGACTTGGCGGCTTGCGTGGGGCAAGATGTGGCCACCACAGAGTGGGTGCAGATCACGCAGCAACAGGTCAATCAGTTTGCCGAAGCCACGGGAGACCATCAGTGGATTCACGTCGATGAGGCGCGCGCGAAAGACGGGCCTTTTGGCGCTCCGATCGCGCATGGGTTTTTGACCTTGTCCTTGCTCTCGCAGTTTTTTGACAAAACCATCGTGGTCGAGTCGGCACGCATGGGGGTCAATTACGGCTTGAACAAAGTGCGTTTTATGGCGCCGGTGCCCGTGGGCAGTCGATTGCGAGCGCACATGCATTTGCACTCGGCCACGCCCATCGAGAGCCAAGGTTTACAGCTGCAATGGCATGTCACCGTGGAGCGAGAGGGCAGTGAAAAACCGGTGTGCGCCGCCGAATCCCTGGTTCGGCTTTATCCCTGATTGCAAACCTCAAAGCGGCATTCAACTTGCAAAGCCGTTTTGTCGCCAAGCTTCGTAAACCGTCACTGCCACGGCATTGGACAAATTCAAGCTGCGTTGTCCTTCGCGCATGGGCAATTTGATGCGTTGAGCGGGTGCAAATTGCTCACGCAACTCGGGCGAGAGGCCGCGGGTTTCAGAGCCAAATACCAACCAGTCTCCTGGCTGGAAGGCCACATCGTGCACAAAGCCGCTGCCCTTCGTAGTCAGCGCAAAGAGACGCAGCGGATCGGGTTTTTCGGTGGCCAAAAAAGTGGCCCAGTCGGCATGGCGACGCAGCTCTGCGTACTCATGGTAATCAAGGCCTGCGCGCCGCATGTGCTTGTCATCCATCGAAAATCCCAGGGGCTCCACCAGATGCAGCGTGCAGCCGGTATTGGCCGCCAAGCGGATCACGTTGCCCGTATTGGGCGGGATTTCGGGCTCAACGAGGACGATGTGAAACATGGCGGCTATTGTGCCTTGCTGCGCCGCGTGTTTTTGACCTGAGCGCTGCTCAAGCGGTCAGTGCGCGCCCAGGGGTTCGGTTCGTGCCAAGACCAGGGCGCTGATGTGGTGGACACCGGCTTGTCGCAACACATGGGCTGCGCTGTGCAGCGAGGCCCCACTGGTCATGACGTCGTCGATAAGCACCACTTTTTTCCCGCGCAGTTGGCTGGCGCGAAGGGGTTCCACGGCAAATGCGTCAGCTAAATTGCCGAGCCTTTCAGAGCGCGGCAGGGTGTGTTGTGCCGGGGTGTCCCGCGTGCGCAACAGCAAATGCACATCGGCTTTGCTGGGGCAGAGCGCTTGGGCCAAGAGCCATGATTGGTTGAAGCCTCGCTCAGCCAAACGCGCGGACGAGAGAGGCAGGGGCACCAGCCAATCTGCGGCTTCAAGGGTGTCTTCCACCCCAGGCGCGCTGAGCATCAAAGTGGCCAAGGGGCCCGCCCAACCCGCCCGTTGTTGAAATTTAAATTCTGCGATCAGGCCCACCCAGGGCCACACGTAGGCGGTGGCCGTGAGGCAGAGGTCCAGTGGGGGCGGGTCTTTGAGGCAAACGCCGCAGACGGTGGCCGGGGCATGGAGGGGCAGCGCACAGGTCAGGCATCGGTTTTGCGGTTGGGCAAATCGGCTGATGCAGTGATCGCACAAGGGGGCTTGCGGCCAAGCCTGGCAAATCGAGCAGCGGCTGGGCAGCCAGCCCCAAGTGCGGTCGGGGCGATGCATCGTGCGTGACGAACGGATCGCCTTGAACCAGAGGGGCCACATAAAATCAATATACTGCCGCCAGCTTGGAGGCACAAGCTGTGTTGCACCGCTGAGGCGCCCACCTCGCCGCACAAACTGGAGTCACACGCTTGCGTCACCAGCGCCATGCCGACCGCCTGACTCGGGCCGGCCAATTCTCTTTTTCACACCCATGTCCGCACCCGAACGTCCTCCGTCGCTAGACCCCGTTGCTGCAGCCCGTTGGGCACGCCAAGCGGTGGGCACTTCATCGCCATGGTTGCATGAAGAAGTGGCCTCTCGCATGCAATCGCGGCTGGACTTTATCAAGCTGCAGCCCCAGCGCTGGGTGCATTGGGAGCCCATGAAGGGCGGTGTGTTGGCCCATCAAGCGCTGCAAAAGCGATACCCGCAAGCCGACGTGTGGTTGAGCAGCGCGCACCCGCAGCAAGCCCGTATGGCCGAGGCGGCCTTGAAAGGGCGCTGGTGGCAGGTGGCGCGTTGGCTGGGGCCGCGTGTGCATGTGGGCCTGCCTCCAGAAGGACAAGCCGACATGCTTTGGGCCAATATGCAGCTGCACACGGCGGCGCAGCCACAACAATGGCTGCACATGTGGCACAAGACCTTGGCCGTTGATGGATTTTTGATGTTTTCTTGTTTGGGGCCGGACAGCTTGCGCGAGCTGCGGGACGCCTACCGCCAACAAGGCTGGCCTGAGCCGGCCCATGAATTCACCGACATGCACGACTGGGGCGACATGTTGGTCGAGGCCGGTTTTGCCGAGCCCGTGATGGACATGGAACGCATCACCTTGACTTACGAGTCGCCAGACCGACTTTTGGCCGAATTGCGTGACTGGGGTCGCAATCTGCATGTGCAGCGTTTTGCGGGATTGCGTGGCCGCCAATGGCGCCAAAAACTTGACGAGGTTTTGTTGACATTGGCGAAGCCCGAAGAGGGCGGGCGCTTGTCATTGAGCTTTGAAATTGTCTATGGTCATGCCCTGAAACCCCGCCCCAGAGCCAAATTGAGTGCCCAGACAGAAATCGGCTTGGAACAAATGCGCCAAATGTTGCGGGCCCCCTCGGGGATATCCGACAAAGTTTGAGATGAATCAAAACCCAGTGGTATCTCGGGTAAAATCTGCCGGGTTTTGCCTGAAACAGACGCTTTAGGGCGTGTTAGGTTGCTGAAAGTTGACGCATGTCAAATTCGATTTACCAATTCGCACAAGAGTCGGGGCCTGCCATCCATTGGCGGCTGCGACGCAATTGCTCGGTAACGCCGGCCCAGTTGGGGTGGCTGTATCTTTCCTTGTGTGCGTTGTCTCTCGGCATTGGCGTGTTCTTTTGGTGGCAAGGCGCCACGCTGGTGTTGGCTTTTGCAGGCCTTGAGCTTGCACTGGTTGGGGTGGCCTTTTTGGCCTATGCCCGTCACGCCACTGATGGAGAATTGATTTCACTGCAAGGCGCAAGTCTGGTGGTGGAGTGCGAATCTGCAGGACGACGTGAGCGGGCAGAGTTTGCGCGTCAATGGGTGAGAGTCGAGCCCAAGTCGGGTGACCACAGTCTGATCGAGTTGTCGGGCCAAGGTCGTTCGATCGAGGTGGGGCGTTTTGTTCGCCCCGAGCTGCGTCAGGATCTGGCGCGAGAAATTAGAAAGGCATTGCGTTCTGCGTGATGTCTGGCGGTAACCGGGGCTGGGCTTCGATTGCTAAAGGTGTGAGTTCAACAGAGTCTTGGAAGTTAGTGAGAACCATGAAGAATATTTCCAACCAATTGGCTTCGATGCTGTCCCGCTTGGGCATTTTTGCGGGCGCATGGCTGGCCACTGCGGCCTACGCTGTCAACGACCTGCCTGGCGGCCCCGCGGTCAACCAGCTCAACTTTGCGCCTCCCGCGACCAAAATCGCTGAAGAGCAACATTGGCTGCACTGGTTCATGCTGATCATTTGCACCGTGATTTTTATCGCTGTGTTTGCGGTGATGTTCTATTCCATCTGGAAGCACCGCAAGTCTGTTGGTCACAAGCCCGCCACATTCACCGAATCCATCACCGTGGAAGTCGTCTGGACCGCGGTGCCATTCCTGATCGTGATTTTGATGGCCTTGCCCGCTACCAAAGTCTTGGTGGCCCAAAAAGACACCACCAATGCCGATCTGACTGTCAAGGTCACCGGCTACCAGTGGAAGTGGGGTTACGACTACATCAAAGGCGAGGGTGAAGGCCTGAGCTATATCTCGACCCTCGACTCTTCGCAACGCGCGATGTCCGATGCAGGCAAGCCCTCTGGCGACAACTACCTGCTGAAAGTGGACAACCCTCTGGTGGTGCCTGTGGGTCAAAAAGTGCGTGTCATCACGACCGCCAACGACGTGATTCACGCCTTTGCAGTGCCTGCGTTCGGTATCAAGCAAGACGCGATTCCTGGTTTTGTGCGTGACACCTGGTTCCGTGCTGAAAAAACCGGCGACTTTTATGGCCAGTGCCAAGAGTTGTGCGGCAAAGAGCACGCTTACATGCCCATCCATGTGAAGGTGTTGTCGGCTGCGGACTATGCCGCATGGGTCGATACCGAGAAGAAAAAACAAGCCGCCAAAGCCGATGATCCAGCCAAAGTCTGGGCCTTGGACGACTTGGCCAAGCGTGGCGAAAAAGTGTATGCCGCCAACTGCGCAGCCTGCCACCAAGCCAACGGCAAAGGTGCAGGTGCCATCAAGGCCGTGGACGGCTCTTCCATTGTGTTGGATGCCGACAAGTCCAAACAAATTGCCGTGCTGTTGAACGGTCAAGCCAACGGCGCCATGCCCGCATGGAAGCAGTTGTCCGACACCGAAATCGCAGCGGTGATCACCTATACCAAAAACAACTGGTCGAACAAGACCGGGCAAATCGTGCAACCGGCTGAAGTTTTGGCCGCTCGCAAATAAGTTGTACCGTATTTAAATCAAAGGAAATCAAGATGAGTGCCGTTCTAGACCATCACGATCACGCCCATGACGATCACGGTCACGCTCCTGCGGGCTGGCGCCGTTGGGTGTATGCCACCAACCACAAAGACATTGGTACCCTTTACCTGTTGTTCAGCTTCGCCATGCTCATGATTGGCGGCGTGCTGGCGCTGGGCATCCGCGCAGAACTGTTCCAACCCGGTTTGCAAGTGGTCAACCCCGAGTTGTTCAACCAGTTCACCACCATGCACGGCATCATCATGGTGTTCGGCGCGATCATGCCGGCCTTCGTGGGCTTCGCCAACTGGATGTTGCCTTTGCAAATTGGCGCTTCTGACATGGCCTTTGCCCGCATGAACAACTTCAGCTTCTGGCTGATGATTCCTGCCGGTGCCATGTTGGTGGGTTCGTTCTTTATGCCCGGTGGCGCTCCTGCTGCTGGCTGGACTTTGTACGCCCCCTTGACTCTGCAAATGGGTCCTTCGATGGATGCCGGTATTTTTGCCATGCACATCTTGGGTGCTTCGTCCATCATGGGCTCGATCAACATCATCGTGACCATCTTGAACATGCGCGCCCCCGGCATGACCTTGATGAAGATGCCCATGTTCGCTTGGACTTGGCTCATCACCGCTTACTTGCTGATCGCTGTGATGCCTGTGTTGGCTGGCGCGATCACCATGACCCTGACCGACCGCCATTTCGGCACCAGCTTCTTTAACCCCGCGGGTGGCGGTGACCCCGTCATGTACCAGCACATCTTCTGGTTCTTTGGACACCCTGAGGTGTACATCATGATCTTGCCGGCTTTCGGCATCATCAGCCAGATCGTGCCTGCGTTCTCGCGCAAAAAGCTCTTCGGTTACGCCTCGATGGTGTATGCCACTTCGTCTATCGCCATCTTGTCGTTCATTGTGTGGGCACACCACATGTTCACGACCGGTATGCCAGTGACCGGCCAGTTGTTCTTCATGTACGCCACGATGCTGATTGCGGTGCCAACTGCGGTGAAGATTTTCAACTGGATCGCCACCATGTGGCGTGGCTCCATGACGTTTGAAACCCCCATGCTGTTTGCTGTGGGCTTCATTTTCGTGTTCACCATGGGGGGCTTCACCGGCCTGATCTTGGCCATGGCGCCCATCGACATTCAGTTGCAAGACACTTACTACGTGGTGGCCCACTTCCACTATGTGTTGGTGGCGGGCTCGTTGTTTGCCTTGTTTGCTGGCTTCTACTACTGGGTGCCCAAGTGGACCGGTGTGATGTACAACGAAACACGCGGCAAGATCCACTTCTGGTGGTCGTTGATTTCCTTCAACGTGACGTTCTTCCCCATGCACTTCTTGGGTTTGGCCGGCATGCCCCGTCGTTATGCCGACTACCCCATGCAATTCACCGACTTCAACATGATCGCCTCGGTGGGTGCTTTCTTCTTCGGTTTTGCACAGGTGTACTTCTTCTTGTTCGTGGTCTTGCCGACCATGCGCGGTCAAGGCGAAAAAGCCTCGCAAAAGCCTTGGGAAGCGGCAGAAGGTCTCGAGTGGGAAGTGCCCTCTCCAGCCCCATTCCACACCTTTGAAAACCCACCCAAGCTGGACGCGACTGCGACCCGCGTGATTGGTTGATTCACATGGCCATGACCCCCGAGCAAAGAAAAAGCAATGTGCGACTGGGCCTGATCCTGGCCTCAGTGGCACTGACCGTGCTGCTGGGTTTTGTGGCCAAGTTGCTGTTGTTGAACCCCTGAGAAATTAAAGATGAACCTGCGCGGTGAAAATCTGAAGATGGTGGGCAAACTGGCGGTCGTCACCGCGGGCATGTTCTGCTTCGGGTACGCGCTGGTGCCCATCTACAGAGCCATTTGCGAAATCACAGGCATCAACATCCTGTCGATTTCTGAAACGCAGATTCCAGGCAACGCCAAAGCGGGCAAAGCCGCCGAAGTGCTGCGCAACAGCCAGGTGGACACCACCCGCACCATCACGGTGGAGTTCGATGCCAATTCGCGTGGCCCTTGGGAATTCAAACCCGAAAAACGCTCGATGCAGGTGCATCCCGGCGAACTCAGTACCGTGATGTACGAGTTCCAAAATGTGCAAAACCGCCGCATGGCGGCACAGGCCATTCCCAGCTACGCACCCCGTCAGGCAGCCAACCATTTCAACAAGCTCGAATGTTTCTGCTTCAACCAGTACACGCTCGAGCCCGGTGAGAAAAAAGCTTGGCCCGTGGCCTTTGTGATCGACCCCAAGTTGTCCAAAGACGTCACCACCATCACCTTGTCGTACACCTTCTTTGAAGTGGGCGGCAAAACCCCTGCAGCCCCCACCGCGCCATTGGCGGCGGTGCCCGTGCAGGTTGTGAAAACAGGTTGGGGTTCATGACCACACCGACACCATCGCCTGTTGGCAAAACACATTGGTTGCGCACCGTGCAAGCGGTGTTGTGGTCGTTTGTCGGACTTCGCAAGAGTTCCGAGTACCAACAAGACATTGAAAAGCTCAACCCGTTCCACATCATTGGTGTGGCCATCGGCGCGGCATTGTTGTTTGTTCTGGGGCTGATTGCCCTGGTCAATTGGGTTGTGGTCCAGCCAACGGGTCTGTGATCCAAAAGAATAGATTTCGAAAGAAGAGAGAGCAGGAGTTTCCATGAGTTCAGCAGCACACGGCACCACGCCTTATTACTTCGTACCCCATGAGTCGCGCCACCCCGTGATGGCCGCCATTGGCTTGTTTTTCCTGATTTTGGGTGCAGGTCAGTGGATCAATGGTGTCCAGTGGGGCATGTATTGCCTTTTCTTCGGCATGGCATGGTGGCTCATTGTTTTGTACCAGTGGTTCAAAGAAGCGGTGCAGGAGAGCGAGGGGGGCCTGTATGGCCACAAGATCGACTTGTCGTTCCGCTGGAGCATGACGTGGTTTATCTTCTCCGAAGTCATGTTTTTCGGCGCTTTCTTTACCGCCTTGTGGTGGGCGCGTTCACACTCGGTGCCTGCTTTGGGCAGCCTCGAAAACGCCTTGTTGTGGCCTGACTTCAAAGCCGCATGGCCCAGCATGGTGGCCGGTGCGACCACATCGCCTGCTGGCATTGTGGAGCCCTTCCAAACTATGGGCCCCTTCTGGTTGCCCACCATCAACACCGCGTTGTTGTTGACTTCGGGTGTGACCTTGACGATTGCCCACCACGCTTTGCAGCATGGTGACCGCAGCAAGACCATCAAATTCATGTGGATGACCGTGATCTTGGGCTTGGTCTTCTTGTTTGTGCAGGGCTACGAATACGCTCACGCATGGGGCGACCTGAACTTGAAGTTGTCTTCGGGCATTTATGGCTCCACCTTTTACATGTTGACCGGCTTCCACGGCTTTCACGTGTTTGTGGGCATGTTGATGCTGTTGTTCATCACCTTGCGCTTGCAAAAAGGCCATTTCACCAAAGACCGTCATTTCGGCTTTGAAGGTGCCGCTTGGTACTGGCACTTTGTGGACGTGGTGTGGTTGGGCTTGTACATCTTGGTGTACTGGATGTAAGCAGGCCTTTGCCCACAAAAAAAGCGCCCTTGGGCGCTTTTTTGTTGAGGGTGTGGGTGTAGGTGTGTTTCAGTGGCCTATTAAGTGCCTGCAGGAATCCCGGTGGGTTGAATCCAGCCCATCTTCCAGGCGATCAGCACACAAATAAAGAGAACAATAGAAAATCCCACCCGAAACGCCAAAGCTTTGGCCATGTTCCCTTTTTTTGAGACGGTAGCTTCGTTGCCTTCCGTCGGCGGGGTGCCCCGCATCATGTAAAACAAGGCCGAGCCCAGACTCAGCAAAATGGCAATAAATGCAATGGCAACCAAGATTTTCATAAACGCATTATCCAATGACTGAGAAACCCCTGAGCTGGCAAAGATGGTTGGTGCTTGGCATGGCCGTGTTGGGCGTGGGTGTCACTTTCTCTTTAGGCTTGTGGCAATTGGGCCGTGCTGACGAAAAAACAGCCTTGCACAACGCCAAAACCCAGCAAGCGGCCAAGACGGTTTTGAGCGGACGCTCTTTGGGTCAAGCGGGAGAAGCCGACTCGGCCAGTCGCGCCGAGTTGGTGCACCGAAAAATGGTCTTGACCGGGCGTTGGTTGCCCGAGCACACGGTGTATTTGGAAAATCGCCAGATGCATGGCAAACCCGGTTTTTTTGTGCTGACCCCTATCCAACTGCAAGAGACGCAAGCCGTGTTGTTGGTACAGCGGGGTTGGGCACAACGCTCGTTCACCGATCGGACTGCTTTGCCTCCGATTCAGACACCTGAGGGGTCGGTTGAAATTCAAGGGCATTTGGCCCCATGGCCGTCAAGGCTCTATGACTTCGGCGGGACTGAAACAGGCCCGATACGGCAAAATCTCGACTTGCAAGCGTTTCGAAAAGAAACCGGTTTGAATGTTCTCGAAGTCACCTTGCTGCAGTCAGATGCTGCCTCTGAAGGCCTGCTGCGCGAATGGCCCGTGGTGGCCAGTGGCGTCGAGAAACACCATGGCTATGCTTTTCAATGGTTTGGCCTGAGCGGCCTGATCGCTTTACTTTATGTCTGGTTCCAAATTGTCCAACCCCGCCGCAAAAAAAGATCAGCCTGACAGCCCCTTGGCCATGACGGTGCACGACATGCCTCTTGTGGGCGATGTGGTGCAAGCCGATGCACAGCGCACCCGCATGGGCCGCTGGAAAATGCTGGCCATGTTGTTGATTTGTGCATCGCCCGTCATTGCTTCGTACTTCACGTATTACGTGGTGCGCCCGGAAGGACGACGCAACTATGGAGAGCTGATCCAGCCGCAAAAAGACATGCCCCATGCGGTGGCCAAAAGCCTGCAAGGTGACCCCGTCCAGCTGCAAAGTTTGAAAGGCCAGTGGCTGTTGGTCACCGTGAGTTCCGGGGCGTGTGCCGAGGCGTGCCAACAAAATCTCTACTTTCAGCGCCAGTTGCGCGAAATTATGGGCCGTGAAAAAGACCGCTTAGACCGCGTCTGGTTGGTCAGCGACGATGTGCCAGTGCCTGAAAATCTGTTGCCCGCCCTCAACATGGCGCATGTGCTGCGTCTGGATTTGCCGACGCTGCAAAGTTGGATCGCCCCGGCTGCGGGCCAGCAACTGCAAGACCATTTGTATGTGATCGACCCGATGGGCAACTTCATGATGCGATTTCCGGCCCACATGGATGTGGCCAGCGCCTCCAAGGCCAAACGCGACTTAGATCGCTTGCTCAAAGCCTCTTCGTCTTGGGACCAGGCGGGGCGCTGAGACATGACCGAAGTCGATTTGTACAACTTAGCTCCCGTCTTTCAGCTGATGGGAGTCGGGCTGGCGGTGGCCGCCCTGCCGATTGGCTGGTGGCTTTGGCAGCAGCGCAGCGCGAGCCCGGCTGGACGCCTCAGGGCGCTCACCTTGATCACCTTGTTCCTGACTTTTGACTTGGTGTTGTTTGGTGCCTTCACGCGCCTGACCGATTCTGGACTGGGTTGCCCCGATTGGCCGGGGTGTTATGGCAGCGCCTCGCCATTGGGGGCGAAATCAGAAATCACGGCGGCTGAAACCGCCATGCCCACAGGCCCTGTGACCCACAGCAAAGCATGGATCGAAATGGTGCACCGCTATCTGGCCACGGGGGTGGGGGTGTTGATTTTGCTGTTGGCCAGTTTGAGCTGGTGGCAGCGGCGTCAACAGCCCCGCATCAGTCCGTGGTGGCCGACTTTGACCTTGGTCTGGGTGTGTTTGCAGGGTGCATTTGGCGCCTTGACCGTCACCATGAAATTGTTTCCCGCCATCGTCACATTGCACTTGATGTTTGGTATCGGCTTGTTGGCTTTGCTGATGGCGCAGGCGGTTCGTTATGACGGCGCGCACAGCCGACCTTTGCCTGCCGGTCTGCGTCAAGGTGTGTGGTGGGGCTTTGTCTTGCTGTGGATGCAAATTGCGCTGGGCGGATGGGTCAGCACCAACTACGCCGTGCTGGCTTGCCCTGATTTCCCAACCTGCAACGGCCAATGGCTTCCGGCGATGAACTGGCAAGGCTTTAGCTTGTGGCGCGAGTTGGGCCATAACGCGAGTGGACAACTGCTGGAGTTTTCGGCTTTGTCTTCGATTCACTTTGTCCACCGCTCCTTTGCTTGGGTGGTGTTGACGGTGTTGCTGGTGGTGGGTTGGCGTTTGCGCCAGCATGCTTCATTGTCTGTTGCGGGTCAGTGGTTGTTGGGCTTGTCGGCCTTGCAATTCATCACGGGCTTGAGCAATGTGGTCCTCGACTGGCCTTTGTTGGCGGCCGTGTTGCACACCGGTGGCGCAGCTGCCATGGTGGTGACCCTCACCTGGGCGCTGAGTGTGAGCCGCGCCGACAATACTTCTTCTCCCATTGCCCCCATTAGGCCCGCTGCATGACCACTGCCAATGCCCTTTTGCCCGCTTCAGCGTGGCGACAATATTACGCACTGACCAAACCGCGAGTGGTGCAACTGATTGTCTTTTGCGCCCTGATCGGCATGGTCTTGGCGGTACCGGGCGTGCCCACCATGGCCGAATTGAAGCTGGGTCTTTGGGCCTGCATGGGCATTTGGCTGGTGGCCGGTGCCGCGGCGGCGTTCAATTGCTTGGTTGAAAAAACCATCGACTCCAAAATGAAGCGCACCGCGTGGCGTCCCACAGCCAAAGGGGAGTTGAGTGACCGCCAAGCGTTGTTGTTTTCGGGCATTTTGTGCGCATGCGGTTCGGCGGTGCTGTATGTCTGGGTGAACCCCTTGACCATGTGGCTCACCTTTGCCACGTTTGTCGGTTACGCCGTGATCTACACCGTGATTTTGAAACCCCTCACGCCCCAAAACATTGTGATTGGCGGTGCCAGTGGCGCGATGCCGCCCGTGTTGGGTTGGGCGGCCATGACGGGGCAGGTGGGGCCAGAGGCCTTGATCTTGTTTTTGATTATTTTTCTCTGGACGCCGCCTCACTTTTGGGCGCTCGCGCTGTATCGGGTCGAGGACTATCGCAAGTCGGGCCTGCCCATGCTGCCGGTGACGCATGGCAATGCCTTCACGCGTTTGCAAATTTTGCTCTACACCATCGTCTTGATGGCCGCATGCCTGATGCCCTTTGTGTATGGCATGAGCTCGTGGTTGTATTTGTTTGCCGCCGTGCTGCTGAGCTTGGGTTTTATCGGCTATGCCGTGGCGCTGTACCGAAACTATTCGGACGAACTGGCGCGAAAAACGTTTCGTTTTTCACTGGTTCATTTGAGTGCCTTGTTCGCCGCCCTGCTGATCGACCATTACATCTACTGAGATTCACGCATGTTCCCTCGACGCACCCTTTTCGCTGGCGCTTTGGCGCTGGGCGCCGCCTGTTTGCTGGCCGCTTGCGCCGAAGACAAGCCGGCCTTCCGTGCGGTGGACATCACCGGCGCCGACTATGCGCAAGGTTGGGAGCTCACCGACCAAAACGGCCAAGTGCGCACGCTGAAAGACTTCGCGGGCAAAGTGGTGGTGGTGTTTTTTGGCTTCACACAATGCCCCGATGTCTGTCCCACGGCGATGCAAGAAATGGTCGAGGCCAAGCAATTGTTGGGGGCAGATGGTGCGCGTTTGCAAAGTGTCTTCATCACTGTGGACCCCGAGCGCGATACGCCTGAGATGCTGAAGGCCTACATGGCCAATTTCGGCGCTGACTTTGTGGCGCTGCGGCCCACCCCTGAGCAGCTGCCCAAAGTGACGAAAGATTTCAAGATTTATTTCAAAAAAGTCGAAGGCAAAACGCCCACCAGCTACACCATGGACCACTCGGCCGGCAGCTTCACCTTTGACCCACAAGGCCGCGTGCGTTTGTACAACCGCTATGGCAGCGGCGCCGCTGCTTTGGCTGCCGATGCCAAAATTTTATTGAGTGGCAAATAAGGCGCTTCTGAGCCTGCGCCCACTTCAGGGCAAAAAAATGCCCGGTGAAAACCGGGCATCAGATGCAGCGTGAAGTGGCTTGATGTTCAGGCGAACTCGGTCAGCGCCTTCTTCATTTTTTTCATGGCGGCGACTTCAATCTGACGGATGCGTTCAGCGCTGACGCCATACTCGTCGGCCAGATCGTGCAAGGTCATGCCTCCAGAGCCGTTGTCGTTGACTTTCAACCAACGTTCTTCCACGATGCGGCGGCTGCGTTCGTCCAGTGCGTTCAAAGCCGTGGCCAAGCCGTCACTGGCCATCACATCGCGCTGGTGCGCTTCGATCATGGCGGTGGGTTCGTGGTTCACATCGGCCAGATAGGCGATAGGGCCAAAGGCTTGCTCACCATCGTCGGAAGGGGAAGGGTCCAGCAGCACATCCCCGCCGGACATGCGCATTTCCATCTCCAACACCTCTTCGCGTTTGACGTTGAGGTTGAGCGCCATCGAGTCCACTTGGTCGGTGGTCAAGGTGTCGCGGTGTGTGCCCTCTGCGGCATCGGCCTTGAAGCCTTGCTTCATGGAGCGCAAGTTAAAAAACAATTTGCGTTGGGCTTTGGTCGTTGCGACCTTGACCATGCGCCAGTTTTTCAAAATGTATTCGTGAATTTCGGCCTTGATCCAGTGCAGGGCATAGCTCACCAAGCGCACCCCCTGATCGGGGTCAAAGCGTTTCACCGCTTTCATCAAGCCCACATTGCCTTCTTGGATCAGGTCGCCATGGGGCAAACCGTAGCCCAGGTACTGGCGTGAAACAGAAACCACCAAACGCAAGTGCGACAGCACCAGTTTGCGAGCGGCTTCTAAGTCGTCGTTGGCTTTGAGTTGTCGAGCGGCCTCTTGCTCTTCCTCGAGGGTGAGCATGGGCATGCGGTTGACCGCAGAAATATAGGCGTCCAGATGGCCGAGCGAGGGGACAACTGCCCACGGGTTGCTCAAGGTCATCGCGGTGGTGGGCGAACCAGTTTGAATGTTCATACCAGAACTCCTTTCAGATGCGCCGATTTTAGCACTCCATTATGGAGAGTGCTAATTGCAAAGTGGGTATTCACCCAGCTTATTGCGGATTCATTGATACTGATTAATAGATTTAAATGAATACTTAATATATCTATCAGCTCAATAGCGCTTGTGCAAACTCACGCGCGTTGAAGGTTTCGAGGTCTTCCAAACCTTCGCCAACCCCAATGAAGTAAACCGGGATCGGCTTTTCACGGGCAATGGCGCACAACACCCCCCCTTTGGCGGTGCCGTCCAGTTTGGTCACGATCAGGCCCGTCAATCCCAAGGTGTCGTCAAATGCCCGCACTTGGGCCAGCGCGTTTTGCCCGGTGTTGCCATCGATGACCAGCAGCACTTCGTGGGGGGCTGTGGCTTCGGCTTTTTGCACCACCCGTTTGATTTTCTTCAGCTCTTCCATCAAGTGCTGTTGGGTGGGCAGACGGCCTGCAGTGTCCACCAGCACCACATCGCGGCCGCGCGCACGGCCGGCACTGACCGCATCAAAACTCACGGCGGCAGGGTCGCCCCCTTGTTGGCTGACGATTTCCACGGTATTGCGGGTGGCCCAAACCGCCAGTTGTTCTTTGGCTGCGGCGCGGAAGGTGTCGGCGGCCGCCAACAGCACACTCAGGCCTTCATCGGCCAAGTGTTTGGTCAATTTGCCAATGGACGTGGTTTTGCCCGCCCCGTTCACGCCCGCCACCATGATCACGGTGGGGTGGTGCTCACCAACGGACAGTGGTTTTTGCAGGGGCTGCAGCAGGTCGGTGATGGCATCGGCCAGCAAATTTTTCACCTGCACAGGCTCTGTGGCCTTGGTCTCTTTGACCCGGCGTTTCAAGTCTTGCAACAGGTGCTCGGTGGCCTTCACGCCGGTGTCTGCCATCAGCAAAGCGGTCTCCAGCTCTTCATACAGCGCTTCGTCGATTCGCGTGCCTGTGAAGACCGTGGTGATGCTCGAGCCTGTTTTGCGCAGGCCCGATTTGAGCCGATCTAGCCAACCCTGACGGGTGGCCGCTGCTGGAGGGATGTCAGAGCCTGGCGCAGATTTGACCTCGGCCTCTGGGGATTTTTTTTTGAAGAAACTGAACATGGCTTGGATTTAATGGATCATGCATTCTATGAAACCGAACTTTCACTGGGGCCACACCGTCGCCCAGACTGTTGTCCAGACTGTCGTCCACAGCAGTGCCCACACTGTCGCCCACATGGCCCACGTGGCCCACAAGGCTCACAAGGCCCAAGTGGTCCACATGCCCCATATGCGCCATATGCCTCATCTTCGGCTGGTCAAAGGCAAAGGCACGCTGTTCGCGCAGTTCGCCCAGCTCGCTTTGGCCAGTGCAGTCATGCTGTGGATGGCAGCGACAGCCCCCGCCCTCGCAGTAGCACAGACGGCCAATGCCCATGTTGTCACGCCAAAGGCTGCAAACGCCCAAACGGCGGCGGTGCACACCTTCACTTTGGCCAACGGCATGACGGTCTGGGTCAAGCCCGACCGCCGCGCCCCCACAGCCGTACACATGGTGTGGCTGCGGGTCGGCTCGATGGACGAGGTGGACGGCACCAGTGGCGTTGCCCATGTGTTGGAGCACATGTTGTTCAAGGGCACGCCCACGCTGGGAGCTGGTGAGTTTTCTCGCCGGGTCGCGGCCTTGGGGGGGCGAGAAAACGCCTTCACTTCAAAAGACTACACCGGGTATTTTCAGCAAATCCCTTCGTCTCAATTGGAGGCGGTGATGCGATTGGAAGCCGATCGATTCGCCAACAACCAGTGGCCCGATGCGGAGTTTGTCAAAGAGTTGGAGGTGGTGAAAGAAGAGCGTCGCCTGCGCACCGAAGACAACCCGCGTGCGCAGCTGTATGAAATGCTGATGGCCACTGCCCTGACGGCCTCGCCTTATCGCCGACCCATTGTGGGCTGGATGAGTGACTTGGAGGCCATGACGCCGCAAGACGCCCGAGATTTTTATCGCCGCTGGTACACGCCCAGTAACGCGGCGGTGGTGGTGGCCGGCGATGTCGATCCGCTGCAGGTCAAAGCGCTGGCAGAAAAATATTACGGCGCAATTGCTGCACGCCCCTTGCCGCCGCGCAAACCCCAACAAGAACCTGCGCAACAAGGTCTGCGCCGACTGGAGTTCAAAGCCCCTGCAGAGCAGGCGTATGTGACCTTGGCCTTCAAGGTGCCGCGCATGAGCAGCCTAGCAGTCACGCCAGAGAACGACGACGCACTGGCGCTGACGGTGCTTGCGGCGGTGCTGGACGGCTACAGCGGGGCGCGCCTAGAGCGCACCTTGACGCAGGGCGACAAGCGATTGGCAGACAGCGTGGGGGCCTATAACGGCTTGCTCGGACGCGGTCCGCAATTCTTTTATTTGGACGGTGTCCCCGCCAAAGGCCAAACGCCCGAAGCCCTCGAAGCCGCCTTGCGTGCACAGGTTCAGCGGGTGGCCACAGAAGGCGTGACCGAGGCCGAGCTGCAACGCGTGAAGACCCAGTGGGTGGCCAGTGAAATTTACAAGCTCGATTCGGTCTTCAACCAAGGCCGCGAACTGGGTGTGGCTTGGTCCTTGGGCTTGCCCCCCGACTACAGCGCACAAATGATCGCGCGTTTGCGCCAAGTTTCACCTGCGCAGGTTCAGGCCGTGGCGCAAAAATATTTTGGCGATGACAGCCTGACCGTGGGCATCTTGCGTCCACAGCCTGTGTCTGACGCCCCCAAGCCGCGCCGTGCCGCCCCTGGCCTGCGGCATTAATGGTCTCTGATGCTGCGAAATTTCCCCTTAGATTTGCCCCCTATGTTCCCCATGAACCCTCTTACCCCTGTGTCTTGGCTCGCGCGTGGGGCAGTCATCTGCGGCTGGGCGATGGCCGTCGGTGTGGCCCACGCCGCGCTGCCCATTCAGCATTGGACCCAGCCCAGCGGGGCGCGTGTCTTCTTGGTGGAGAGCCACGCCATTCCCATGGTCGATTTGCAAATTGATCTGGATGCCGGCGGCCGCCGTGACCCCGCTGACAAAGCCGGACTGGCCTCGGTCATGGCCGGGCAAATCAGCAGCGGCATGCGCGCGCATCCCAACGGCAAGGGGCCTTTCTCACAGGCCATGGACGAGAACCAAATCGGTGAGGCTTGGGCCGATCTGGGGGCCAGTTTCAGTGCCAGTGCAGGAGCAGACCGTTTGAGCTTTTCCCTGCGCAGCTTGAGCTATGCCGATTTGCTGGACAAAGCCATCGATTTGGCCGCCCGACAAATGGCGCATCCCGCCTTTCCTGAGGCCATGTGGTTGCGTGACCGAGAACGCCTGAACGCCTCCATCCGCGAATCTTTGACCCAACCGGCCACCTTGGCGCAGCACCGCTTTGCCTCAGCGGTCTACGGCGAGCACCCTTATGGCTTCCGCAGCACCCCCGAAACTTTGGCGCGCATCGGCGTGGCCGACTTGCATGCCAAACATGCGCAAGCGCTGCAGGCCTGCCGGGCCTCGGTGAGTGTGGTGGGGGCGCTGACACGCGCACAGACAGACGCTTTGGTTACCCGCTTGTTGGCGCAATGGCCGTCTCGCGCAGCTTGCCCTGCATTGCCCCCTGTGGCCGAAGTGGCCGCGCTGGGCGAGGCCAAGAACCTGAATGTGCCTTTCAATTCGGCGCAGGCGCATGTGCTGATCGGTCAGCCGGGCTACAAACGCAACGACCCCGATTTTTTTGCCCTGTTGGTGGGCAACCACATCTTGGGTGGGGGCGGTTTTGTTTCACGCCTGACGGAACAAGTGCGTGAAAAACGCGGCCTGAGTTACAGCGTGTACAGCTATTTCTCACCGGGCTTGCATGCGGGTGCATTCACGGTGGGCTTGCAAACCCGGCCTGACCAAGCGGCGCAAGCCGTGACGGTGGCCAAAGAGGTGGTGCAAGAATTTGTGCGCAACGGTCCGACGGCGGCCGAACTCCAAGCGGCCAAGTCCAACTTGATGGGCGGCTTTGCCTTGCGCATCGACAGCAACCGCAAACTGCTCGACAACGTGGCCAATATGGCTTGGAATCGATTGCCGCTCCAGTACCTGGAGACATGGACGCAACAGGTCGACCGCGTGAGCCAAGACGATGTGCGACGTGCCATGGCCCGGGTGTTACAGCCTGAGCGCATGGTCACTGTGGTGGTGGGCGGACAACCCTGAGGGGCAGGGCCGCTTCGGCCTTTACACTTGAGGACATGCCTTTCACCCGAACTTCAAGCCCGAAGGCCAGCGGCGCGGCCCGCCATGCCGCTGGCAAAAAGCCGCAAAATCCAGCCCCCAAGGGCCCCTCGTCGCACGAGATCCGCATCATTGGCGGGCAATGGCGACGCACTCGGCTGAAAGTCATTGACAAACCCGGCCTGCGGCCCACGCCCGACCGGGTGCGCGAAACATTGTTCAATTGGTTGGGGCAAGACCTGAGCGGCTGGCGATGTGTCGATGCCTTTTCAGGCACCGGCGTGTTGGGTCTGGAAGCCGCTTCGCGCGGCGCCGCCTCTGTGCTGATGGTCGAGCAAGATGCTGTGCTGGTGCGGGATTTGCAAGACAACGTGGCGCGTCTGAAAGCCAGCATGGTCACGGTGCAACGTGGTGATGCCGTGAGCGCCTTGTCTCGATTGCCCGCTGCCAGCGTGGATTTGGTTTTTTTAGACCCCCCTTTTGATGGCCCTTGGTTTGAACCCGCGCTGAAAGCCACGGCTCACGCTGTGCCCGTGGGGGGCTGGATTTATCTGGAAGCGCCAGTGCAGTGGTCTGTTGAATCGCTGGCGGCCTTCGGTCTGCAATGCGAGCGCCACCTCAAAGCAGGAGCGGTGCACGCGCATTTGTTGCAACGCACCGCATAATTCAATCCCCATCAGCCCCGATTTATTGTCTGCAAGGATGCACGCCATGAGCCGATCTGCCCACGCTGCTGTGACCGCTGTTTATTCCGGCACTTTTGACCCGCTGACTTTGGGCCATGAGGACGCCATTCGCCGGGCCTCGCAGATGTTTGACCAAGTCATCATTGCGGTGGCGCGGGCGCATCACAAAAACACATTTTTTTCGCTCGATGAGCGCTTGGCATTGGCACAAGCGGCGCTGGCCGATTGCCCCAATGTCAAGGCATTGCCGTTTGAAGGACTGATTGTTGATTTTGTGCGTGCGCAACACGCACAAGTGATCGTGCGGGGTCTGCGCTCGGTCACCGATTACGACTATGAATCCCAGATGGCGGGCATGAACCGCCACTTGGCCCCCGAACTGGACACCGTGTTTTTGCACACCGGTGCCAACGTGCAGCACATCAGCAGCACGCTGGTGCGTGAAATCGCCAAGTTGGGTGGCGATGTGTCGGGACTGGTCTCTGCGCCGGTGATGAATGCATTGCAAGCCAAATTGGCCACCAAGCACTGAGCGAGGCTGAGGCTGTAGCGGCTTTCTCTAAGTCGCCTTTTCTACGTCGCCTCAGAGGTCCGCGCCCTCGACCAAGAAACGCACCCTTTTTTGCCCCTGCCATTCATCGGCATCTAGCCGATAGGCCAACTTCACACGTGCCGGCAAGGGCTCGGTCCGGCCAAACCAAATGCCCTCGACCGCCTGGCCTTGGTGTTTCATTTTGAGCGACAGGTGTTTTTCGCCCACCAAGCGCTGCGAGACCACTTCGATCTCTTCGCAAAAAACGGGTGGGGCAAAACCTTGGCCCCAAACTTCGTTTTGCAACATCTCCACCAGATCGACGCGGCGGTATTCGGCGGGCAGAGGCCCATCGGTTTCCAGTCGGCGTTGCAGGGTGGCGGCGTCCAGCCATTCCAAAGCCACTTGGTTGAGGGTTTCTTCAAATAAATCCAAGTGTTCTTCGGCAATGGTGCAGCCGGCGGCCATGGCATGCCCGCCAAAACGCAGCAGCACGCCGGGCGCGCGTTTGGCCACCAAATCAAGCGCGTCGCGCAGATGAAAACCTGCAATTGAGCGGCCAGAGCCTTTGAGTTCATGCTCTTTGCCGGGGGCACTGCTGGCGGCAAAAACAAAAGTGGGACGGTGCAGTTTGTCTTTGATGCGGGAGGCCACGATGCCGACCACCCCTTCGTGGAAATCAGGGTCAAACACGCAAATGGCAGGAGGCGGCTCGTCGCCTTCGTCAAACAAAGATTCGGCCATTTCCATGGCCATGTCGCGCATATCGCCCTCAATGACCCGCCTTTCGCGGTTGATGGCATCGAGTTGTTTGGCCAGTGCATCGGCTCGCCCGGCGTCGTCGGTCAAGAGGCATTCAATGCCCAAGGTCATGTCGGCCAATCGACCTGCGGCGTTGATGCGTGGCCCCAAGGCAAAACCAAAATCAAAGGTCGTGGCCTTGCTTGTCTCGCGACCTGCAGCCCGCATCAAAGCGGTCATGCCGGGGGGCAGGGCGCCCGAGCGCACGCGGCGCAGACCTTGCGCCACCAAGCGGCGGTTGTTTGCATCGAGTTTGACCACATCGGCCACCGTGCCCAGCGCCACCAAGGGCAACAAAGCGTCGAGTCGGGGTTGATGGTGCGCATCAAACACGCCGCGCTGGCGCAGTTCGGCGCGCAGGGCGAGCAGCACATAAAACATCACCCCCACCCCTGCCATTGACTTGCTGGCGAAGCTGCAACCTGGCTGGTTGGGGTTGACGATCACTTCGGCCGCAGGCAACTCTGAGCCCGGCAAATGGTGGTCGGTCACCAGCACTTGCAGCCCCAAGGCCTGCGCGGCCTGCACGCCCGCCACACTGGCGATGCCGTTGTCCACCGTGATCAGCACATCGGCCCCTTGCGCATGCACACGTTGGGCAATGGGCGGGGTGAGGCCATAGCCATCCACCACCCGATCGGGCACCAAATAGCTGACGTGTTGGGCCCCCAGCATGCGCAGGCCACGCACCGCAACCGCACAGGCAGTGGCGCCATCGCAGTCGTAGTCGGCCACCACACACAAGCGTTTGTTTTGGGTCAAGGCATCGGCCAGCAATTGGGCCGCAGCGGTCGTGCCCAACATGCCTGAAGGGGGCAGTAAGAGGTTCAGCGCATCGTCCAATTCGTCTTTCGATTGCACGCCTCGGGCTGCATAGAGCCGTGCCAACAAGGGGTGGAGGCCCGCCTGCTCCAGCGCCCAGGCGCTGCGGGGGGGCACATCTCGGGTGAGCAAATTCATGGCGTGATGAGGGCTTGTAATGCCGCTGAAGAAGAGGCGGGGTGTATCCAATGGCGCACTTGGCGCCAAGTGCGCTGGGGCCACGATGCCGAGGCGGCCGTGTAAGTGTGTGCGCGGTGCTCGCTGCACAAACTGAGTGTGAGCTGACCGGTTGCTTGGAAGTGCTGCAGGGCTTCGGCGAGGGCTGTGGCGTCTAAGGTCTGCCAGGCGCTTTGCCACGCGCGCTCGTCACCTTCCAAGGCACTGGCGCGCAGGCCGGATACCACAGTGACCGCCAGGGGCTGCGAAGTGCCGTTGGGCAATGCCCCAGCGCCATGCAGCCAAAAAGAATTCACCGTGTGTTGCCGACGGGCTTCGCGGGCATCGTTCACGGGGTGGTTGTACAACAGCATTTGCATTTCGCTTTGCAGCCGTTGCAAAGGCCGTGCAGACGGAGTGTCTGGCAGCCAATGTTTGATGTTTTGACCAATCACGCGGTCCAAAGAGGCGGTGGCCAAGTCGCCCAATATCTCGCCCCGGACATGCCACAACAAAGGGCTGTGCCACGTCACGTGCAGGCCGTCTTCTTGCAAAAAAGGCTGCATGGCCTGTAGCAATTGCTGAGACTCCTCGTCACTCAAGCGCAAATGGGCCGGGTCGGCCATGACCACTTGGTCCATGCCCACTTGCCAGTGGCAAGGGGTCATCCAGGCTTGGGGCTCGCGACTGGCGTGCCCTTGCTGTAACTGTTGCCAAGCCGCCCAGGGCAAGACCGATGCCTCGAGCGGCCAGCCCAAGGCCTGCGCTTGCAGCCGTTCGTGGGGCAAGTGCAGGGGTGTCGGCTCGGGGTCTTGCAGCGTTTGCTGGCGTTGCAAATGGGCCAACAGGGCTTGTAAATTTCGCAATTGCAGTCCGTGCAACGCCTCGGGAAAGGGGAGGGCGTGGCTGGCTGCATACGGAATGATCAGGTGCATGGGCAGGGATTGTCGCAGTTGCTCAAGACGCACTGCACAATATGGGCTTATGTCTTTGCTAAAAAACATCCCCTATGAGCTGTTGCTGGGCTGGCGCTACACGCGTGCTGGCCGTGCCTCCCGGCGCAATGGCTTTATTTCTTTCATTTCGGGCGTGTCCATGTTGGGCATTGGCCTGGGCGTGGCGGCGCTGGTGATTGTGCTGAGCGTCATGAACGGGTTTCAGAAAGAAGTGCGCGACCGCATGCTGGGCGTGGTCTCGCACATCGAGGTCTATGCCGCAGATGGCACGGCGGTCGCCGACTTACCCGCGCTGTTGGCGCGCCTCAAGGCCCACCCTCAAGTGGTGGGGGCGGCGCCTTTCATCACGGTGCAGGCCTTGTTGGCCCGGGGTGAAGACATGAAAGGGGTGTTGGTGAGAGGCATTGACCCCGCGCTTGAACCTGAAGTCAGCGCCTTGTCCAGCGACTCGCAAGCCGGCGTGTTGAATCGTTTGCAAGCGGGCACATTTGGCTTGGTCTTGGGACGCGACTTGGCCAACAACTTGGGCGTGCAAAACGGCGATCCCGTGACCTTGGTCTCGCCCTCCGGTCAAGTGACGCCGGCAGGCATCGTGCCGCGCATGAAACAAATGGAAGTGGTGGGGACTTTCTCATCTGGGCACTACGAGTACGACTCGGCGCTGGCGCTGATGCATGTGGCCGATACCGCGCGCATGTTTCGCCTTGAGGGCCCGAGTGGTGTGCGCCTGAAGCTGCGCGATTTGCACCAAGCAAGGGTGGTCGCACGTGACCTGCAACTGGACCTGGGGCCCACCTTTTTTGTGCGCGATTGGACCCAACAAAACAAAACATGGTTCGCGGCCGTGCAAGTCGAAAAACGCATGATGTTCATCATCTTGACCCTCATCGTGGCGGTGGCGGCCTTCAATTTGGTGAGCACCTTGGTCATGACCGTCACCGACAAGCGTGCCGACATCGCCATCTTGCGCACGCTGGGGGCCAGTCCCCGCAGCATCATGGGTATTTTTGTGGTGCAAGGCGCGACTGTCGGGGTGATTGGCACGCTGAGTGGATTGCTGTTGGGCTTGGCGGTGGCCTTCAACATCGATGTGATCGTGCCCGCCCTTGAAAAGTTGTTCAACGCCAGCTTTTTGCCGCGCGACATTTACCTGATCAGCCGCATGCCCAGTGAACCCTTGGCCAGTGACATTTGGCCGGTCGCCATCGTTTCATTGGTGTTGGCCTTTGTGGCCACGCTGTATCCCAGCTGGCGTGCCAGCCAAGTCAACCCTGCGGAGGCGTTGCGCTATGAATGACGCCATGGACAAAGGCCCCGTGTTGCAAGCCCGTGGGTTGACCAAACGTTTCGCCGAAGGCGGTTTAGATGTCACGGTCTTGCAAGGGGTGGACTTGCGGGTGCAGGCTGGCGAAACACTGGCCATCGTGGGGGCCTCAGGTTCGGGCAAAAGCACGTTGCTGCATGTGCTGGGGGGGCTGGATGCGCCGACCCAAGGCGCGGTTCAGCTCAACGGCCAATTGCTTTCGGCCTTGAGCCCCGCAGAGCAAGGCCAATGGCGTAACCGTTATCTGGGTTTTGTCTATCAGTTCCACCATTTGCTGCCGGAGTTGAGTGCCCTGGACAATGTGGCCATGCCCTTGTGGATTCGGCGCCAAGACCGGGCTGTGGCAGCCGTGACGGCCACCGAGTGGCTGCAGCGGGTGGGTTTGGGCGATCGTTTGCACCACCGTCCCTCAGAGTTGTCGGGCGGGGAGCGCCAGCGTGTGGCCTTGGCCCGCGCATTGGTCAACGACCCCAGTTGCGTGCTGGCCGATGAGCCCACCGGTAATCTGGACCGCGAAACCGCCGATGGCGTGTTTGCCATGATGTTGCAACTGGCGCGTGAGCGCGGCACAGCCTTTGTGGTGGTCACCCACGATGCCGCTTTGGCTGCGCGCTGCGATCGACAGCTCAGCCTGGTCAAAGGGGTGCTGCAAGCCGCTGCGTAAACGGGGCTGCAGACCGCACAACGCATGTGGACCGATACCCATTGCCACCTTGACGCGGCAGAGTTTGAGCCCGACCGCGATGCCGTGCGCGAACAGGCGCGGCGCGCCGGCGTGCAGTGCTGTGTGATTCCCGCGGTGCATGCCGGGCACTGGGACGCCGTTGCCCAATTGGCCGAGCGGCATGGCGATGCCTATGCATTGGGCATTCATCCCTTGTATGTGCCGCAGGCGCAAGCGCAAGACTTACACGCATTGGAGCGCGCCTTAGAAGCCCGCCGTGGCGACCCGCGTTTGGTGGCGGTAGGCGAAATAGGCCTCGATTTTTTTGTGCCAGAGCTGTGTACCCCCGCAATGCGCGAGCGCCAATGGTTTTTCTACACGGCGCAGCTGAAGCTGGCCGCCCAGCACCAGTTGCCGGTGATTTTGCATGTGCGGCGTTCAGCCGATGTGCTGCTCAAAGGTCTGCGCCAATGTGCCGTGGTATCGGGCATTGCCCACGCCTTCAATGGCAGCGTTCAGCAAGCGCATACTTTTGTAGACATGGGTTTTGCGCTGGGCTTTGGCGGTACCCTGACCTATGAGCGTTCTTTGCAATTGCGCCGATTGGCGAGCGAGCTGCCCGCGAGCGCCTTGGTGCTGGAAACCGATGCGCCTGACATTCCCCCGCAATGGCTTTACAAAACCGCCGAGCAGCGCGCCATGGGCGCAGTGCAAGGACGCAACAGCCCGGCCGAATTGCCCCGCATCGCGCAAGTGATGGCGCAATTGCGGGGCATGGATCTGGCGCAATTGGCAGATACCACTACACGCAACGCACACCGCGTGTTGCCCCAGTTGGCGGTTCTGTACCATCACGCCCCATGAGTCGAAAAAAATCTGCTGCCCACAGCCCTGCATTGCCCGAAGTCAACTTTTCAGAAGATGGCGATATCCGTTACCTGCACTTGGGGACCGAGTGGATTCAGGGTTCGATGTTTCTTGACCGACCCTATGACATTGAGCTGGAGTATGTGCAGCGCATGTTGGCCGGCTTGCTGTTCTTGCCGACCTCCGAGGTGAAGGGCGCCCATGCCATGCAATTGGGCTTGGGGGCCGGCACCCTCACCAAGTTTTGCTACAAAAAACTCAAGATGACGTGCACTGCGGTGGAACTCAACCCCGGCGTCTTGCACGCTTGCAGGGGCTGGTTTCGTTTGCCGCCCGACGACGCGCGCTTGCGCGTGGTGTTGGCCGATGCTTCGCTGGAAATTCAAAAAGAAGAATGGCGCGGCACGGTCGATGCCTTGCACGTCGATTTGTACGACGAAGAAGCCGCGGCTCCGGTGCTGGACACGCCCGATTTCTACCGTCATTGCCGTGAGTTGTTGACCCCACAAGGCAGCATGACGGTGAATTTGTTTGGTCGATCTTCCAGCTATGGCGATAGTGTCGAAAAAATCTGTGCCGCCTTTGGCGAAGATGCCGTTTGGGCCTTCAAGCCCACCCGCGAGGGTAATGCCATTGTGCTGGCGCAGCGCACCGCCAGTCGGCCTTCGCGAGAGGCTTTGATGTCTGCTGCGCTTGCTATTGAAGAGCAATGGGGTCTGCCTGCGACCAAATGGCTCAAGGTCTTCAAACCCTTGGCCAAGTGATTCGGCCGGGCTTTGCTGCACTAGATTGACGATCATCTGCGATCAAGAACTACCTCGGCGCCACCGGCACTTTGCGCACCGGCGCAGGGGTGTAGACCGGGAAGAACTGCTCCCAACCCTCATTGGGCATGAACACAAAGGCCTTGCCTGTTTGTTGTTGGTGTTGCGCGGTGTAACGCGCCCTGAACTGCTCGGGCGACTCGGGCGGCCACTGCACACC
>JAIYBZ010000032.1 GCA_027488255.1 Comamonadaceae bacterium
AGCATCGGGCGTTTGCAGCGTCAGGGTGTACTCAAACAGGGCGTTGATGGACTCAACACCTTCGAGCTTTAAGGGCACCAAGGCCACCACAGCGGCCACTTGCGGCAGGGCCGGGCTTTTTACCGTGAGGGCGCGGGGTTGCTTGAGTAATGACATGGTGGTTTCTCCCTGTTCGAAATAATGGACAGAGCGGCTCTGGGGGCCGCTTTTAGTAGCCGCGTGGAATCACCAAATAGACTTGCTTGACGTTGTCGTACCAAGCGCCTTTCAATGTTTCTCGGCCTCGGCCTTGGTCGGTAGAGACTTCGATGCACAGGCGGCTTTCGGGCCCGCAACGGTCCAAGCGGATACGGCCACCCCGACGCTCTAGTGCCAGCACAGTGCTTTGCATTTGGGCTACTTCGGCTGCAAATGCGGCTTTTTCTTGGGCCAGTTGCTCTCGGTCATTTTTGATGGCTTGGATACTGAAGTAAGCCACCGCCATGGTGGACAGCAAACCCAACACCACCACCAATGTCCATTGCCAAGCCAATCGCTGGGTAGATGCAGAGACTTTGCCTTGCAGCGTGTCGGTCATTTCGGCAATGCTGGAAAAGCGCTCCAAGATCGGCTTGGCCGCCTTGCCCAGAATGTTTTGGTTGGTGTTGGCGCTGTCCACGCCCATGACAGAAGCGTGGATGGCGGTTTCGACTGTGCTTTGCAGCACGGGAATAGTGCGTTCGGTCAAGGTCTTGAAGGTCTCGTTGACCTGCGCCGCCTGGGTGCTGGCTTTGGCTAAGGCCAGTCGCTCTTTGGTGAAGGCTTCTCGCTCGGCAGTGAAGCAGGCAATGGCGTCTTGCACCGCATGTTGGTTGTCTTCGGCGAGCTCAATGAGTTCACGCAGTTTTTCAGATTGGTCGGCAAATTCAGTCATTGAATTCAGCTCCTGTGGTGTTGCAACTCAATGCGATTGGTTTCGAGGTCGACTGCGCTTTGCACGATGAACTCCATGGGATAGGGCTGCATTTGGATAAAGCCCGAAATTTCAAAAGTGAGCACGTTGTAGTGGGCACTGGCATGCTCTTTGAGCAAGGGCCGCACCACCAGGGTTTCGGGCATGAGCCGGGGCTCAAAGTCACGGATGGCTTTGCGGATCATGGTTTCAATGTCGGCCCATTTCTTTTCTGACAAATAACCACCGGCTAAAGGAGGCACACCGTAGTTGATGCTGGAAGAGGCGACTTGCGTGTGCGAGGGGTCAGTCAACAAGTCGACCTGGTTGGTGGTGTTGAGCAGATAAGCCAAATCGCGCTGGATGATGTGGCGCATTTGTGCACGCGTGGTGGCGTAGACCTCGGGCGATTCGCTGCGCTCGCTGGGGGCATCGTCCATCATGCGGTCAAACAGGGTGGGCAAATAGCGCCGCTCACTGCGCTTGGGTAAACCCGCGCGTGTGGATGGCAAAGCTTGCAGGTTGCTGTTGTTCATGGCTTAGGCACTGAAAGAAATTTCGCGCAAATCAAGCAAGGGGTAGTCGACGCCATCGCTCATCAGCGTTTTTTGGCCTAGCGCAAACACACCGGTATCACCCACGTCTTGCCAACGGGTCATGCGAGCGAGCAGGAGTGCTTCACGCTGTTGCCTACTCCACTCACCGCGCACGCTTTCGGTGCCGCAGTAGCGTGAGGGCACAAAGCCATGCAGCATTTGCTCGTCGTCTTGGGAGCCGCGCAGATGCACCGTGACGGGCATCCACACCAGATCGAGCACATGCGTGGGGGCCTGCATTTGCATGCTGTGGATATCGGCAAATGCCAGCCAGCGGTAGCAGCCGCTGATCATCAACTCGCACACGGGGCCTAGGCGGCTATCGGTGTCAGACAAGCAGGTGAATTTTTGATGCCTGATCGATGGGCCGGTATCGGCATCCGGGTCGGCATCTGGTTGAGTCTCTGGGGTCTGGATTTGGCAGGTGCCATCGGCTTGCGGGGCTTGGGCCAGAGCGGCCTCGCGCAGGGTATCGGCTTGCGCATGTTCACCTCGGGCGTTGTGAACCAGGGCACGGGCCAGATCGTCCATCCACTTCAGACGGTCGAACACCGGTGTCGGCAGCAAGTTGCCTGCAAACACTTCAGCGCGTTGGTGCTCTGCACGGATGAGCCCACGCACCAGTTGCGCCTGCGCTTGCAGCGCCGGGGCCAAACGTGTGGCCGCTTGCAGTTGTTTGATAGCGCGCTCCCATTGGCCCAGCAGACACAACACTTCAATCAAGGCCCAACGGTGGGTGCCGTTGTCAGGCTCTTGCCGCACAAGGGCTTCTATGCTGGAAAGTGCTTCTTGCAGGTTGTGTTCTTTATTGAGCTGACTGAGCATCAGCGAAGAAACAGGCGGGTTAGGCGCAGTCATGGGTTGGCTTTCTGAATGGGCATGGCGCTGTCTAGTGACAAACTGTGGTGCTCGCGGCGGGTCAGGCCGGGAAGAAAGTCGTCCAAGGTTTGGGGGTTCTCTGCAGCGTGAGGTGCGCCGTTGGCTTGTGGCGGGTGCGGTGGCACAAACCCCTCCGGGGCAAAGAGGTGCATCAGGCTGTCAAAGGGCTCAGGGGCCAAAATATTCACGGGGCTCAGCTGGTCAAAGCTGGCCATCGTGTCTTGGATGTTGTGCGATTGGCCAAGCAAGTCGTTCAGGCCCGGGTCAGTGCCGGCGAGCTTTTGCAAATGCTGCAGCGGGTCTTGCGTTTGCATGCGCTCGGCCCGCTGAATGCTTTGCCAGTGATCGCGCGGGTCGTTGTATTGCGGCGAGCGCAAACGGCGCAAGTAGTCTTCGTGCAACGCGGCCAGAGGATCTGTGCTGCGCTTGTCAGCAGCCCAAGCTGTCTGATCTCGGTCAGCAGCCATACCGGCTTCAGTTGGGGTTTGAAGTGACAGTTCTTCGACGTTGTCGCTGATCAGATCGCTGATGTCGTCATCAGCGATTTGTAAGCCCTCACGCGACTTTTGAAAGTCATCGCCCAGCGCCAAATCCACCAGCTCAAAAGACGGCAGCTGCGCAGCGTTTTCGTCACTGGCGCTGCGCTTGGGCAAGTGCGGCAAGGACGAGTTTTGCAGCTTGACTTGCAAGCGGACAAAGCCGATTTCGATCACATCACCGTCGTTCAGGCGCGTGGTTTGCTGAAGGGGCAGTGCCCTGCCGTTGAGTGTGCAGACCCAATCACCCACCCCGCCATACAAACACCATCTGTCTTCTTGAGCGACTTTATGGCGTTGTAATTGCAGTGCATCCATCTGCTTGCGCACCACTGGTGACAAGATGCCCAAAGATTCCAACACTTTTGACAGCAGGGTTTCAGAAGGGGCATCAGTGCCGTCCCAATGCCAATCGATAGTTTGGCCATGATGCTGCAACCCGATGAGTTGAAATGACGCGTTCATCAGCGCACCCCCCAGAGGTCGAGCAAGTTGTCAGCGGCGTTCACATAGGCGCCATGCATGTCTTGTTGCCAAAAGGCAGCTTGGGGCGCAATGCTTGTACAAATGTGATCAGGCCAGTTGTGCCAGGGCAATTGCTGCACACCTTGCAGGCCCCATGCGCAATCCGCTTCGTCGCGCAGGCGGTAAGGGCCCAGTGCCTGCTGAACCTGGTCGCTAGGCAAGACGGCGGGTGCAGCGCCCATCAACTGTCGCCAGCTTGGTGCATGCAACTGCCACACCGCATCGACCGCTTGACAGCAATTGGAAAAGTCGCTTTTGGTGCCGTGCATGCGTGCAGCTATGCGCGCCCACCAATACAACAAGTGCTGCCCGGGGGCCGCTATGGGGGTGTCCGTTTCATCGCGCGTCCATGTGCGGGCCAGCCAGTTGCGCGAGACTTGCTGGTAAACGATAAAGGGGCAGGCACGGCCGATCTTGTCTTCGGACGGGATCATGACGCCTTGCACATATTGATTGGGTGAAAAAGACAAGGCGCCCGGCGGCAGCACAAAAGCAACTGGCACGACACCCAAATCGGGTTGCGCATGAGGGGCATCCAATTGCATCCAGCCGGTCTTGGCTTGCGCTTGCTTTTGCGTGAGCGATGGCACACCGTATCGCACCTGATGCAGCGGACGCAGGTGCCAGACTTTTTCGATCCAAGTTTTCCAACCCTGCGCTTGATCGGTCAACACGCGATAACGCAAATAGTCACCGTGGCTGGGCAACTTGCCCCAGATGCTGGGGCTTTGTGCCAGCCACCGCTGACTAAGGTAAAGGCTTATTCCATCACGCATGGCCTGCCCCATTACGCCGAACGACCTGGGCAATTGAAGTTTTTCAGCAAGCTACCGGTCAACGCAAGGGTGCCCGCGCCACTGAAGCCAACCACCGCGCGGCGGTTGTCAAACAAAAACTCCACGCTCACTTGGCCCGGGTTGGCGCTGTTGATCAGTTTGCCTTTTTCTGCCATGCGCAGCAGCGCCCAAGGGCCACGGGCAGAAACGGCTGAGGTGTCAGATTTGATGCGCGGGAAAGCCGTGATCTCTGTCATGGTGCCCCCGCGTGGCCCAGGCCATTGCACCGACATGGTTTGCACCGGGCCGTGTGCATAGCGATGGCTTTGGCCATCGATATCGAGCACGAGTTCGGTCACCGTAGGATCGAGTCGCTGCACTGTCATGTCCAACTTCCAGGCCATGCGTTTGGCCCCCGGCTCACGAAAAAACACTTCCCGAATTTGTGCCATCTGGGCAAAGCTATCGGGGTTAGGGCCCGATGCCGCCAACAGCTTGACCAACTCACCCGTGAGGGTTGGACCAACTACCGCAGGGGCCAAGGCTTGACCAGAAGCCAGGCCTTCGGTTCCGCTCAGTGCATTGAATGCGCCTGGCGCTTTGTAGCGCCAAGGTCTTGTGCTGGTGTCGACAAGAGACATCAGGTATTTGGTGAAGTACTCGTCAGCAGCGCCACCAGAGGCAAACAAGGCATTGAAATCTTCTACCACCACCTCTTGGGTGCTTGCGGAAAAAGGATAACGGCCCGCAATATTGCGGCGACAGGGCTCACTTACCATCAAGGCCATCAGGCCGACCAAGCGGTCCATTTGCGCTTGCGCTTGCACACGCAAAATAGTGGCAGCACCGTTGGCTATTTGGCCTGCTCCGCTGGCGCTCACCCCGAGAAAAACCTCTCGAAAGGGGGCGGGCAACTTTCCCGCCTCGATTCTCAGTTTGGTTGCGGCCTCGGCGCCTGGGGGTGGCAGGCTACCCGCAGAGATTGCGCTGTCTGCAACAAGTAGCAAGGTGTAGTAGTCGTTCAAGGCGGCGGTAATGCCTTCGAGTGCGGGCTTGCCGCTAGGGGCCCCCGCGCCTTCGGATTGGCCGGTGACCACTTCGCGCAAAGCGCTGAAGCGTTCGTCCACCTCTAGCCGCTCTGTGCGCTGTTCAGGCCGCATGGTCAAGCCTAGGTTTTGACCGGCTTTGGCTTTGTTTTGGTGGATTTGATCGTTGGCTTTGTCAATCAAAGACTTTTCGGCTTCGGTTTTTGTCTGCAAAGGTCGAGACAAGGTGGTCTCGCGTGCCGCCATGCGCGCCAAGCGAACCAGAGGTGAATCGGGTGCGGCAAATTGCCGCAAGATATTCAACTCAAACGACAAAGAGCCCGCACCTTCGGCTTGCACCACCCGAATATCGTTCAAAAAATCGGTCCAATATTCAGCGTAGTCACCCAAGTAATGGCGGCGTATTTCTTCGGTCAACGCTTGCGATTCGGCTTTGGATTTGGCTGCGGTGTCTGCGCCGCTACTGGCCTTGTGGGCCGACAATTGGCGGCCCATGACCCAGGCGTCTTCTTTTTGCGCCAAGGCAATCATTTCGGGCAAGCGCTTGGCAAACAACTCGTGGTAACCGTCGTAAGTGAACAGGCCCGGAATGCCTTTCTCGATGGTTTGGCCGGACGCACGCCTAAACAAGGTGCCCGCCTGCGGGCCTAAGGCGCGCACCAGCGTGAAGTCTTGCGGTGCGTCGTTCAGCAGCTCGGCCTTGGCCCGCTCATACAAGCGTTTGCTGCTGGAGCTACCGTCCAAAAAACTGCGCACCTGCCGGACCAGGGCTTCGTTGACTGCGGTGGAAGATTGGACTACGCGGCGCCCAGCAAACATGGCTTCAAGTTGGCCCATCATGGCGGTGCTGTTTTCAAAGCGCGGTGCCAAACCTTGGGCGCCTGGTACTTTGGGTGGTGGTGTTGGGGGCACTTTGCCGTTAGAAGTGGCAGCCAGTTTGGTTTTGGCGCTGCTTTTGGCGGCAGTGCCTTTAGCCTCGGTGGCGGTGTCGGTATCGCTGCCAGCGCTGTTTTGCCAATCATTGAAAATCCAATTGCGCAAGTCGTTGGCAGCATTGGGAGTTTCACGATAATGCGTGGCATCGTGCAGCAACAAATACACCCGCAGCGCCTCGTAAGCGGATTGGGCATCTTTGGTAGCCACTGCATCTCGCAACACATATTCCATGCGCTGAATCAAGATGGGCAGTATCAAGATGTCTTGCAAATTGTTGTAGGCCACTTCGGCCACTTGGACCACAGGTTCTGCACTGTACAAACCAAATCCAAAGGCACTTGAGGGGTTTGCCAGATCCAGCCCAGTGTGTGAGGGCAGCACTTGTGCAAGGGTGAGAACCTCTGAGGTTTTGGGCATGCTCATCTTGGTGTAAAGCTGTTGAATATGTTGCGCAATGCCCTCTGTTCGCTTGCCCACATCTTCCAAATATGATTTGTTGTTGGCATGACTCAAGATGAGGCCACCCGCCACCCAAACGAACACGGTGATGACGAAAGCGTGGCCCAGCAAACGCAGCAACCTGAAGCGCGCCTCCCACTTCAAATTGGGCTTCACCAAATGCGACTCTGCAAAGACAACCCGCATGAGCGCGTCACTGACAAAATAACTGCGGATACTGCTGGCAGACTGGCTGGCCTGCCCTCGGACGATGCCTGCTGCTTGGCGCGTGGCTGGCATTGAACCGCTCAGGCCCGAAGCCAACTTGCTCAAACCACGCTTAAGACGTGGCACCAAGGCCGTGCTGTCGGCGGTCACCGGTTTTTCGTCCTCAAACTGCATCACGCTGGTCAGATAAACACCGCGCAAGGTATGGGTGAGTTGCGTGGTGTCAAAGCGCGAATCAGAAAACACCGCATCAAGCAGTTTTGCCAAACGCGGCCCCAAAGCGGCCAACTCTTGCGGCAGTACATACAAGGCTTGCCTGCGGTCCAGCTCAAACTCTTCTTGCAAACGGGTGGCTACGCCCTGCGCCAAGCGGCTTTGCAGCGCCGCCATTTCAAACTCCACTTGCTTGGCCAACGGCCAGTCGACGCCTACGGTGTTGGCGCCATGCTGCGCCGCAGAGTCGGCCTTTTTTAGCTTGCCGCTTAAAAACCCTCTGTCTTCGTCCTTCAAAGGCAAAGTAAAGCCCCATACCTGGGCACGGGCCTCGGTGGTCAAGCTGCTGAAGTAGTCGACAAAACCTTTGAGCACATCGGTTTTGGTCAAAACCACATAAACCGGAAAACGGATGCTCAACTCTTGTCGCAATTCGCCCAAGCGAGCGCGCAACAGCGCGGCATGCGCCATGAGTTGCGCATCGTCATCGCGCAGCAGCTTGGCCACATCAACGGCCAACAAGGCGCCATTGATAGGAGCGCGTGAGCGCACGTTGCGCAGCACATGCAAAAAGCCTTTCCATTCAGCACGGTTCACCAACTCGGCGGGCGGCTCTGGCTCTGGCTTGGGCTTGCCCTCTTCGACTACAGGCTCGGGCCTGGTGACCACCACCAAACCATCATCGGGGTTGGTGTAGCGACCGGCAGTGTCGATCAACACCGCTTCATTGGTGAACCACCACACGCAATTGTCTGTGCCTGAATTTTTAGCCAGAGTCATCTGCGCACTGGCCGTGCCCATTTGTTCGGCCACAGGAAAGGACAAGCCCGAATTCAGCAACGCTGATGTTTTGCCCGCACCCGGTGTGCCAATGATCATGTACCAGGGCAGCTCGTACAAATAACGCTTTCCCTCAACCAAGCGACGCAGGCCCGACACCACCGAGCCGGTGCCACCGGCCATGGTCATGTGCATTTCTTTGAGTTGAGCGACGGCTTTTTTTGCCAATTCGTTGATGGCATGAATTCGCTCTTTTCCCACAACTTTGGGCGCGTCTTTGTTGCGCTTGAGCATGCGGTTGGCAAACTCTTGGTCGTTGCGCATCAAGTTCCACAAGGTATAGCCCGCCCAAACCAAGAAGCACAACACCACCAATCCAATCACCAACCAACGCATGCCTTCGGTAGCCAATGGCACTGCACTGCCAAAAGCCAACAGCGGACCGGCGTTCCAGATCAACAAGCAAAGGCATGTCACACCCACCACGCTGACCGGCCAATCTAACAACAACAGCACCAGCAACACCAAGAGCAAGCCAATGGCTGTGACGCGCAAAGCCACACTGCCCAGAGGGTGCAGATCGCCAAAAGCCAACAAAGGGCCGATGAACCAAATGGCCAAGGACAACAAGACAAACGCCAAGAAGCCCAAAATGGCGCGCAGCAAAGGGGATTTGATCAATTCTTTCATCGCTGTCTTTCTTATTTGCTGGTGGCCGGGGCTGCCGCGTCTTGCGGCAACACCTCAATCTCGACGCGGCGGTTCAAGGCGCGGCCTTGGGGCGAGGTATTGGAGGCAACCGGTTGTTTGTCGCCCATGCCCACCACTTGCAAACGCGAGGTGTCAACGCCTTTGGCGATCAAGACTTGGGCCACGCTTTGCGCGCGCTTTTCTGACAACACTTGGTTGCTGGCGTACCCAGCGCGGGTAATGGCTTGGTCATCGGTGTGCCCAATCACGCGCACTTGCCCACCCACCTGCACCAAGGCCTCCCCTACTTTGTTGAGCAGCAGCGTGGTGGGTTGACTCAGCTTGACCAAGCCTTGGGTATACATCCCATCGCCTTTGAAGACCACCCGAGCACCTTGTGCGTTTTCTTCCACCTGCACGCTGCCTTGCAAAATTTCGGCTTGCAGCAATTGCGTCAAATTCACGCCTTGTGTTTTGAGTGTCTCGGGTGGTTTTATTTTGGCCAACGCCTGAATGTTTTTTTGCACCTCGCTGGCTTGCGTCAACAAGTCGTATTTGAACCATGCGTACTGTGCAAACAAAAACAAACCGAGCACACTGGCCGACACCCACACCGGTATAGAGCGCAGCATTTTGAATTTGCCTGCCCCCACGCCTTGCCAATGGGGCGAAAGATCGCGTTCAACCGGATCGCGACTGGCTGCCACCATGGTGTAAAGCCGGTGCCGAATCGTCTCTACCGTGCGGTGACCGTCGGTCTCCACGCTGTAATGACCCATAAAGCCCAGGCTCAGCAAGTGGTGCATCACCTCCAGCACCGGCATGTGTTCAGCGGGTGAATTGGCCAAGCGCCCAATCAGCAAAAACACTGTTTTGCCGCCTTGGCTTTCACCATGAAACTGATTGAGCAGCGCTTGGGTTGACCACATGCCCGTGTTCTCGCCCTCACCACCGGCCCAGGCTTTTTTGTTCACCGCCTCGTCCAGCGCGGTGCACAGCGCATAGCGCACGGCCAGCATGTGGTCGCGGCGCAATGAAGCTTGCTCGCACAAGTGGGTAAAGGCTCTCAGCTCTTGTGTCAGCAAGGCATGCAAGCCGCGCACGCCATCGGGCGACAACTCGTCGGGTATTTCGGCCAACGATCGCAGCAAGACACGCCCAGCTTCTAAATACGGATTTCGACGCTGCTCTATGGCCGCCAGCAACTCAGCCAAGCGCGTCTCATGATTGGGGCCAGCCTCAAAAGTGAGCTCGGTCGCGGTGTTGTCGCGCAGCCCGGGAAACAGGTCTGCGCCCACACTTTGGCCAAAAGGTGATTCTTGTTGTGTCGTCATGTTTAACTTTTCACAAAGGGCTGATTCAAAATTCGCACCACCGCTTGCAAAGCGGCTGCGGGGCCTGTGCTGCGGCTGGTGATGGCGTAGCTTTGGTCGTGGGTAAAGGCAAAGCCTTTGTTCAAAATATTGCCGGCCTTAA
>JAIYBZ010000037.1 GCA_027488255.1 Comamonadaceae bacterium
ACCACGACGCTGTGGAGAGTTTTGCATCGCAGGGCTTTTGGACTTGATCGTTTCGACCTCGCGCCCCTGACGCACCAATTGATTGATGGTTGGCATTGTTTGTAACGTCCCTAAACGTTTGAATTTGACAAAAGAAACTTCTCCGCCCCAAAAGCGGAAAAGCCCGCCAGTATAACCGCCCTGCGCTGGCATGGCAAGTTATCCACAAACTCAAGCGTTCCTAATGCCAAAGTTCACTTGATCCAAAGGCGAATCGCGTCCCAAGCTCGGCCCAAAACACCCGCTTGCTCCACCGACTCCAAGACCACCAAGGGCACATCAAACAAGGCTTGGTCCCCGCGGAACACCCGCAGAGTGCCGAGTGGCTGCCCTTGCACAAAAGGGGCTACCAGAGGGTCTGGTCGAGTGACCTGGGTTTTGATCTGCGCGGCGGAGCCAGAGGGGACCGCCACCACCAAGGGCTGAATTGCACCCAGTTTCAAAACCGACTTTTTGCCTTTCCAGACGGCAGGGCTGATCACCGGGGTACCGGCCTCAAACAACTTGAGGGCATCAAAAGCGGTGTAACCCCAATTCAACAGCTTCTGACTTTCGTTGGCACGGGCATTTTCAGAGTCGGCGCCCAACACGATGACCAATAATCGACGCGCGCCTACGTTGGGGAAATTGCGTTTGGCCGTGGCCACTTGGCAATAACCGGCGGTTTGGGTGTGCCCCGTTTTCAAGCCATCGACCGAAGGATCACGGAACAACAACAAATTTCGGTTGCTGTCATTGGCCTCAGGGGTACCGGGGTAGCGGTACTTTTTGATCGCGTAGTAGGCCATGTCGTCCGGAAAGTCCCGCATCAACCGAGACGCCAAGATGCCCAGGTCTCGTGCGGTCGTGGTGTGCCCCGGCTCGGTCAACCCTTCTGGGTTGAGGTATTGGGTGTTTTTCATGCCCAGCGCTTGGGCTTGCTGGTTCATCAATCGAACAAAATTTTCAACGCTGCCCGCCACACCTTCGGCAAGTGCCACCGTCGCATCGTTGCCCGATTGAACCACCATGCCCTTGATCAAATCTTCCACGGGCACCCGCATTTTGGGGTCGATGAACATGCGGGAACCGGGCATTTTCCAGGCCCGCTCAGAGACGGAAAAGTTTTGTTTGAGATCGATTTTTCGCGATTTGAGGGCATCAAAAACCAAATAAGCCGTCATCAACTTGGTCAACGAGGCGGGCTCGACCAACAGATCGGGGTCTTTCGCGGCCAAGACCTGATTGGCCGTGACGTCCATCAGCAAATAAGACTTGGCGGCCACCTCAGGGGGCTGAGGCATTTGCGCCTGCACGCTCAAGGCGAGAGCGGCTAAGCCAGCCGCAGCCCAACGCAGGGTGATTGACGTCACAGAGAATTTCATGGCGGGTGGGTTTCCCCTTTGCAGGGGCCTCAAACTTCAGGCGGCCAAGTGGCGCGCCACCAAACTTTTCAACAAGGGCAATTGTCCGTGAAAGAAATGTTCCACCCCCGGTATCACCACAACGGGCAGGGATTGCGGACGCGCCCAGTCCATCACACTGGACAAAGCCACGGTGTCGTCTTGTTCGCCGTGCAAGACCAAGGTCTTGTCGTGCAACTCTGGTGCAATGGGCGCCACCGAAAACCGCGAAGCCGCAGTGCCCACCAACACCAATTTTTCGGGGCTGCGCAGGGGGTTCAATGTCTGGCACACCTGGCTGGTGACAAAAGCGCCAAATGAGAAACCAGCCAAGGCCAACGGGCCTTGTGGCGCAAGCCGCTCAATCACCGCCAACATGTCTTGGGCCTCCCCTCGCCCCTCGTCGTAAGTGCCCGCACTGGTACCGACCCCACGAAAATTAAAGCGCACCGCTTGCCAACCGCACTGAACAAACGCCCGCGCCAAGGTCTGCACCACTTTGTTTTGCATGGTGCCGCCGAAAAGCGGGTGCGGGTGGGCAATGACCGCGGTGCCTCGCGCCTGGCCATCCACCGGCGTGTCCAACAAAGCCTCAATCTGCCCGGCTGGGCCGGGCAGTGTCACGGCTTGAGTGGCGGCATTCATCAGCGCCCCAAATGAGCAGGGGTGACCAGCCGCGCCACCACTTGACCATTTTTCAGGTGGCTTTCGACGATTTCATCGATATCGGCTTTGTCCACATAGGAATACCAAACGCCCTCGGGATACACCACCGCCACAGGGCCTGCCGAGCAACGGTCTAAGCAGCCGGCCTTGTTGACACGCACTTGGCCAGGGCCTGACAAACCCAGTTCTTTGACGCGACTTTTGCAATGGTCGAAGGCCTGTTGCGCGCCGTGTTGGGCACAGCAGGCTTCGTTGTTGCTGCGCTCATTGAGGCAAAAAAAGATGTGGCGCTTGAAATAAGCTGGGGTGTTTTCTGAGGTCATGTCCCAATTTTAGGCCGGCTCTGACGCAGGGCTCAGGGCTCAGGGCTCAGGGTTCAGGGTTTTGCGCTGAAGACGACAAACGATTCACCAAGTACAGCAAAGTGGCATAGGGCCACAGCCAACCCAACCACTGAATCAGGCCATGGAAACGGATGAAACGCCCTTGCTCCCAGGTTTGCAAGGTCAAGGCGAAATAAGCGTCTGCCGAAGCGTTGTTGAGCAAGCTGAGTTGCCAAACCAGCGCCGCCAAGGCCAACACCCAACACACCCGTGCCGGACTGAAAGACAAAGCGGCCATGCCCACCACGGCGAGCAACAAGCCCGTCATGACTTCGCCGCTGATCCAGTCCCAAGCATGTGAGGGGCCATAGGTGAGCGCCGCCGACAAGCCGCTGGTCAAGAATCCCACCCACACCACCAGCATCGCCACCACCACGCGCTGACGCCATTCGCGCAGCACCCCATAGGCCAGCAGACAGGGCATGAGCAAGCCAATCGCCACACACAATATTTCACTGATGGGCAAGAGGGGCTGCAACTCGACCTCCCGCAAAGGCAGCCATTCCCGCATCGCCGAGTCTTCCAAGAGATGCGCCAAGGCCAACTCGACCCGCTCGAGCACTTGGCCCAAGCCAAATGTCACCGGCACCGGAAACAACAAGGCCAAAGGCCAAACGGCCAGCAAAGCCATGCCTCCGCTGGCGTCGTGCACAAACCAGCGATCACGAAAACGACTCCAGCGGTCGAGCAAACCCACCCACTCCAGCGCCCGCGCGGTGATGGCGCCGGCCAGGGCGCCCAAGGTGTTCAGCGCCGCGTCGACGTTGGAGGGCACGCGAACGGGCAAGAACATTTGCATGGACTCGAGCATCAAAGACAACAGCGCCGCCATGAGGGTGGTCAACACAATGGCGGGCCAATGCCGCCGCGTTCTGTGCAAGGCCATAGCCAGCAAAAAGCCAAAGGGCGCGTAACCCACCACGTTGGACAACACGTCAAACCCCGTCCAGTACTGCGGCAGCGGGGCAGTCAAAAAGGCCCAAGGGGCTATGCCTTGAACGCGCCAGTTTTCAAAGGGATAGAGGCTCGCGTAAACAATCAGCAGGGTGTAAATCCACACCAAGGGCCAGGCCAGCGTTTTGCGCGAGGGGTAGGTGCGCACGTCAGACCCTTAAAAAGGTTTAACCACCACCAAAATCACCGCCGCCAACATCAAGACGACCGGCACCTCGTTGAACCAGCGAAACCAAATGTGGCTGCGCTTCATCTGGCCTTGGCTGAATTTTCTAAGCATGACCCCGCAGCTGTGGTGGTAGCCCAGCAAGGCCAGCACGATGGCCAATTTGGCGTGCATCCAACCCTGGCCCGGGCCCCGTCCGATGCCATAAACCCCCCACAGCCACAAACCAAAGACCAAAGCAGGAACGGCCAATATCGTCATGAATCGGTAAAGCTTGCGCGCCATCAACAGCAAGCGTTCGCGCTCCGCCACCGAGTCGGGCTCGACCATCGCCAAATTGACAAAAATGCGCGGCAGATAAAACAAGCCGGCAAACCAGCTGGCAATGAAAACGATGTGAAGGGCTTTGATCCAGAGCATGTCACAAGTGTAGTCAGAGATGACCGGGCCGATGCCCGTGGCGCGTGCAGACAAAAAAAACCCTCGGCCAAGGCCGAGGGTGGTAAGCCTTTTTGCGTTGCCGCGTCCAGGCCCCGCTCAGGGAGGAAAAGCGGGAGGCAGAGAACTGCCTGCTTTGAAATTTATCAAATAACAAAATCATTAACAAGGCTAATTTCCGTATTTATGTTGTTTTTACCAATACTGAGTCTTGGGCGCCACGGCCGGTCTGGAACTGCGCGACTTGGAGTCCAAGCAAGACTTGAGGCACAATTTTCAACATGAACCCCGTCGCCCCATTTCCCTCCAGCCGCCCACGCCGCTTGCGCCGTGACGACTTCACCCGCAACCTGGTGCGTGAAAACCAAGTCACGCCCCACGATCTGATCTATCCGGTGTTTGTGCTGGATGGACAAAATCAGCGCCAAGCCGTCGGCTCGATGCCCGGCGTTGAACGCCTGTCGCTCGATTTGTTGCTGCCCGTGGCTGAGGACTGCGTGAAGTTGGGCATTCCGGTCATGGCCTTGTTTCCGGTCATTGACGCCTCGCTGAAAGACCCCACCGGCAAAGAAGCCATGAACCCCGATGGCCTGGTGCCCCGCGTGGTGCGTGAGCTGAAGAAACGGTTTCCCGAATTGGGCGTCATGACCGATGTCGCCCTCGACCCCTTCACCAGCCACGGCCAAGACGGCTTGCTGGATGAGACCGGCTACATCTTGAACGACGAAACCACAGCGGTGTTGGTGCAACAAGCCCTGACCCAAGCCGAGGCGGGCGTGGACATGGTGGCCCCCAGTGACATGATGGACGGACGCATTGGGGCCATACGCCAAGCCCTTGAAGCGCGGGGACAAGTACACACCCGCATCATGGCCTACAGCGCCAAATACGCCAGTGCGTTTTATGGCCCGTTTCGCGATGCTGTGGGCTCGGCCGCCAATTTGGGCAAGAGCAACAAAAAGGTCTACCAAATGGACCCGGGCAACAGCGACGAAGCGCTGCGCGAAGTGGCCATGGACTTGGCCGAAGGCGCCGACATGGTGATGGTCAAACCCGGCATGCCGTATTTGGACATCGTGCGCCGCGTGAAAGACGAATTCAAGGTGCCCACCTTTGCCTACCAAGTTTCGGGTGAATACGCCATGTTGAAAGCGGCCGCCCAAAACGGCTGGCTCGACCACGATCAAGTGATGATGGAAAGCCTGTTGGCTTTCAAACGCGCCGGTGCCGACGGGGTGCTGACTTACTTTGCCCGCGATGCGGCCCGCTTGATTCGCCAAAGCTAAGCCCCTGCATGCGGGTCCTCACCATTGCAGGCGCACAGGTCCACGACGGACTGGCGTTGCCCCAGCAACTGCCTGACCAAGGCTATGTCTGGATTTCTTGCTCGCGCGAGACCTTTCAATCTCAACTGACGCTGATCCAAGCCACCCTTGAGCGGATCACCGGCCAGCCCTTGGTGGATTTGCATGTGTCAGATCTGCTGAATGCCCAGCTGCCCTCGCGCTTTGACTTCAGCTCGCATTACGACCTGATGGTGTTTCGGCGTTTGGCCCCAAGCAATTCGAATGGGTCCCACCAAGGTTTGGCCCTGCAAGGCAAGCGGCCCGGCCCGCCAGTGCTGCAACGCATTGACACCAGCCCGGTTGGGTTTGCGGTGTTTGACCGGGTCTTGCTCAGTGTTCACCCGACAGAATGTGCGGTACAAGACGCCTATGCCAGCAGGCTGTTGGCCAGCAGCTCGCTGGCGACACCGCCTCTGGAATCGGCGGACTTGCGTTCGGCCGGCGCGCGCGGGGTGCCTGCCAGTCCCGCCGACATGATGTTGCGCATCGTCAACCACATGGTCGACAGCTACCTCGATTTGCGCCGAGAGCTCACGCGCCAACTGGAGCACTGGCAAACCGAATTGCTGAACCCGCGCGCCAGATTCAACCGCTGGGAAGGCTTGATGCAGGCGCGTGTGGCCCTGCACCAACTGGAATCTCTCTGTGACGATCAACACACCGCTGTCCAAACCTGGACCGAGTCGCTGGAAAACTGGGGGGTGTCGCAAGACAGCGCAGAGGCGCGTGAGCATGAACTGCTCAAAATCAGAAGTCGCGATGTGCTGGAACACATCGATCGGGTGATGCAACACGTGCGCCGGCTGGAGCACAACACCGAAACCGCGGTGCAAATGCATTTCAATTTGCAAGGCAACCGCACCAACGACATCATGCGCACCCTGACCGCGCTGACGGCCATCTTTTTGCCTCTCAATCTGATTGCCGCCGTTTTTGGCATGAACTTCGAATTCATGCCATGGTTGCACCAAGCCAGCGCCTTTTGGTGGACCTTGGGCGGCATGGCTTTGATCGCGACGGTCATGGGCCTGGTATTTTGGCGCAAGCGCTACCTGGCCCGCACGGGCTGAAGCCCTCCATCAACCCGCTCTTGCGTGGCCAAATCAGCCCAAGTGCTGTGCAAAAAACGCCAAGGTACGAGAGCGAGCCAACTGTGCCGAAGGCGCATGCCAAGATCCTCGCTGGTCGCAATTGAAGCCATGGTGCGCCGGGTAAGTCCACACCGTGACTTCGGGGTGCGCCTGCTTGAATGCGGTCACCGAGGGCATGGGAATCCAATGGTCTTCCTCGGCAAAATGGGCCAGCACGGGCACGCTCGTTTGGCGCGCGATTTCAGCCTCGGTCGTGACTCCGCCTCCGTAATAAGGCACCGCCGCACTCAAGCCCTGCAAGGTAGACGCGGCGCGCCACGTCAGCAGGCCACCCCAGCAATACCCCACGATGCCGACTTTGCCGCCCGACAAGTTGGCCGCATGGTCGATGGCCGCTTGAATGTCTGGCATCACGCCCGGTGCAGGCAAAGCCTCGACGGCCGTTTTATAGCCAAAGCCCACGCCCATATCGGCCTCTGAATAACCCAACGCCACCTCCGGCTGAACCCGGTGAAAGGTGGCAGGCGCGACGGCCACATAGCCCTCGGCAGCGTAGCCATCGGCCACTTCGCGAATGTGGCTGTTCACGCCAAAAATTTCTTGCAAAACCACCACGGCGCCGCGCGGCGCCCCCGTGGGTTGCGCCACATAAGCCGGCACCACGCCGCCATCGGCTGAGATCAAGCTCACCATCTTTCCCATTTCAGTCTCCTGCTCACCGCTTGCACTTCATCACGCCAAGGCCCGCTCTACAAAATCGAGTCGGTCTTGGCCCCAAAAAATTTCGCCATTCACCACATAGCTGGGCGCACCAAACACGCCCGCATCAATGGCGGACTGGGTGTAGCTTTCATAGCGCACCTGCACCGCTTGGCTGTGCGACTGCTCCAACAAACTGGCCGGCAACTGTTGCTCTTGCAGCAATTCAGCCAGCACTTTGTCGTCGGCCATGTTGCGCTCTTGTGCCCAACAGGCGGCCAAAATAGCGCCGCTTATCGCCATCGCTGCAGCAGCCCCGTGCGCCAAATCGGCTGCAATGATCAAGCGCGCCGCATCGTCGCCGCCGACCGGAAAATATTTGGGCTTCACATTCAAAGGCACATTCAGAAACTGGCTGTAGCGCTGCAACTCCACCAACCGGTAGGCCTGTCGCTGTGGAGCGCGTTGGCCCAAGGGCAAGCCCCCAGAAATGGGAAACACCTTGCCCCCCAAATCAATCGGCATCACGCGAACCGTGGCGCCCGTTCGCTGAACAATCTCTGCCAATCGCTGGTGTCCCAAATAAGCCCATGGGCTTTGTGGGGCGAAGTAATAGTCCACTGTGCGACCCATAGAGGCTCCTTCTCTGTTGTGTAATCTTTGTACATTTATATCGGCCTTTTATTTTGCAGGAGACAAAGCATGAGCAAGGTCTTGTTGGTGACCGGCGGCAGCCGGGGGATCGGCGCCGCCAGCGCCCTTTTGGCGGCACAACAAGGATGGGCCGTGGCGGTGAATTACACCGCCAACTCTTTGGCAGCCGATGAGGTGGTGCGTCAGATTCGTGCCTCGGGCGGACAAGCCATGGCCATCCAAGCCGATGTGGCCGACGAAGCGCAGGTGCTGCGCATGTTCGAGCACATCGATGCCAAGCTGGGGCGACTGCAAGGCTTGGTCAACAACGCGGGCGTGGTGGACATGACGGCCCGGGTTGACGAGATGAGCGTCGCGCGGTGGAAGCGCATGTTCGACATCAACGTGATCGGCAGTTTGATTTGCGCGCGTGAAGCGGTGCGCCGCATGAGCACCCGGCATGGTGGCGAGGGCGGCAGCATCGTCAATGTCTCCAGCGCCGCCGCTCGACTGGGCGCACCTGGTCAATATGTGGACTATGCGGCCGCCAAAGGCGCGATCGACGCCTTCACCATCGGCTTGGCCAAAGAAGTGGCGGCAGAAGGCATTCGCGTCAACGCGGTGCGTCCCGGCCTGATCGAAACGGAGATCCACGCTTCGGGCGGCTTGCCCAACCGCGTGAAAGACTTGCAGCATTTGGTGCCCGCGCAACGCGGCGGCAGCGCGCAAGAGGTGGCCGAAGGCATCGTCTGGCTGCTGAGCGAGCAAGCCAGTTACACCACCATGAGCTTTTTAGACATCTCTGGAGGTCGGTGATGGCCACCATCAAATACTACTGGGAAGACTTTGCCGTGGGCCAAGTGCGTGACTTGGGCACCATCACCCCGACGCGCGAAGAAATACTGGCCTTTGCCCAACAGTTCGACCCGCAACCCTTTCACCTGGACGACGAGGCGGCCAAAGCCTCGGTGTTTGGCGCGCTCTCGGCCAGCGGATGGCACACCTGCGCCATGGCCATGCGCTTGATGGTCACGAATTTTCTATGCGAAACATCCAGCCTTGGCTCGCCAGGCTTGGACAGCGTCAAATGGCTCAAGCCGGTTTATCCCGGCGACACCTTGCGATTGCAAAGCACCTTGGTCGAGACCAAGCCCATGAGCAAGCGCCCCGATGTGGGCATGACGCGCAACCTTTGGGAAATGTTCAACCAACATGGAGACAAGGTGCTGCACATGGACGGCTGGAGCATGTTCAGAAGACGCCACCCGGCGGCCTGAGCGTTGCACAATCCCCCCCATGGATTTCAAACCGCTCATCACCCTGTTGGCCATCGTCAACCCCTTGGCCATCGTGCCCTTTTTCATTCACTACACCCAAGGCTTCAGCCGGGCGCAACGCCAACGCACCATCTGGGTCTCGTCCTTCTCCGCGTTTGTGGTGATCGCCGCCAGTGCTTTGCTGGGCCTGCAGATATTGGAGTTTTTCGGCATCTCGCTGGCCAGCTTTCAAGTCGGAGGGGGCTTGTTGCTGCTGACGGCGGCTTTGTCGATGTTGAATGCACAGCCCGCCGAAGCCCGCGCCAATGCCGATGAAGTGCATGACGCCGAAGCCAAAGCGGCCATGGGCGCGAGCATTGCCGTGGTGCCATTGACGATTCCGCTGCTCACCGGCCCAGCCACCATGTCCACGGTGGTGATTTATGCTGAAAAAGCCAAAAATTTCGCTCAGTTGGGCAGCTTGGTCGGCTATGGCGTGGTGATTGCGTTGGCCACCGCCTTGTGCTTTTCTTTGGCCACACCGATCGCCCGCATTTTGGGCAAAACGGGCATCAATGTGATGACCCGTTTGATGGGCCTGATCTTGGCGGCGCTGGCCGTCGAAGTGATGGCCGACGGGTTGCACAAACTGTTTCCGATATTGGCGGGACGCTGAAAGCGGCCGCAATACCGCTCGCGAGACTCCGTCAACGACTCAGCCACTGACTTAGCCGCTGTCTTGGCCGCCGACTTGGCCGCGTTCTTGGCCGCGTTCTTGGCCGCCGAATTAGCCGACAACCCGACCTGCCAAAAGCGGTCCGCTGGTTCGCCTCAAAGTGAAATCGAAAACCCCGGCGCCAAGGCCGCTTTCAAATGGCTCACCAAGGCCGTCACGGCCCGGGGCACATGCGGCGCATAGGGCCTGATGGCGTAAATGGTTTCGGCAAACGCCCCGACCGGCTTCCAGTCGGGCAGCACGCGCACCAATTTGCCCTGGCGCATGGCGGCTTGTGCGCTGAAATCGGGCAACAAAGCAATACCGGCGCCGGTCAAGGCCGCTTCACGCAACGCTTCGCTGTTGTTGGCCGACAAATTGCCCGCAACGGGCACGGTGACACGCTCTTTGTGGTGACGAAGTTGGCGCGGTTCAAACGTCCATGCCGGGATTTCTTGCGCCCGCGGGTAATGCAAACAATTGTGCGCTTGCAAATCGGTCGGGCTGTGCGGCTGGCCCTGTTTGCGCAAATACGCGCGGCTGGCCACCAACACCGATTCGGTGCTGCACAGGGCCCAAGCCACATGGGTGTCGGGTGGGCGTGCGGTGTGGCGAATGGCCAGGTCAAAGCCCTCGGTCGCCAATGCACTCAAGCGGTCAGACATGTCCAACTCGATCCTCACCTCGGGGTGGTCTCTCAAAAAATGGGCCAATAAGGGCAGCAGTTGTTGGCGTGCCAAGGCGACCGGCGCGGTGACGCGCACCAAGCCGCTGGGTTGTTCAGCCAAATCACGCACTTGGGCAAAGCTTTGTTCGATCAGCTCAAACGAGCTGCGGGTGTCGTCCACCAGCTTTTGTCCCGCCTCGGTCAACCTCAAGCTGCGCGTGGTGCGCTGCACCAAGGTGACTTTGGCTGCGCGTTCCAGTTCTGCAATGCGCAGGCTCATGGCCGCTTTGCTGACGCCCAATCGCGCTGCTGCTGCCGTGTAACTGCCTTGTTGCGCCAGCACGCTCAACCAGTGCAAATGGGTCCAGAGGGTGTTGATTTTTTGCTCATTCATGCCCACATTGTTCACTATATTGAACAATCAATTCAAGATTACGGTCTTGTGAGGGCCGCCCGCGTTACCTACACTGACTTTTTTTATCGCTTTGTGCGAACCATCGCACCAGCCCATCAGGAACGACACATGAGCATTTCCAACATCGGCCACTACATCCAAGGCCAAGTGGCCGCAGGCACCTCGGGCCGCAGCCAAGCCGTGACCAACCCCGCCACTGGTGCCGTCACTGGCAACGTGGCATTGGCCAACCGCCAAGAAGTGGGCCAAGCTGTGGCCGCGGCACAAGCCGCTTTTCCGGCATGGGCCGACACCCCGCCGCTGCGCCGGGCGCGGGTGATGTTCAAGTTTCTGGAGTTGCTGAACACGCACAAAGACACCCTTGCGCACATGATCACGGCCGAGCACGGCAAGGTCTTCACCGACGCACAAGGCGAAGTGTCGCGCGGCATTGACATCGTAGAGTTCGCCACCGGCATCCCCCAATTGCTCAAGGGCGACTTCACCGACCAAGTGTCGACAGGCATTGACAACTGGACGCTGCGCCAGCCCCTGGGCGTGGTGGCCGGCATCACACCTTTCAATTTTCCAGTGATGGTGCCGATGTGGATGTTCCCCGTGGCGATTGCGGCCGGCAACACCTTCATCTTGAAACCCAGCCCGACCGACCCAACGCCCTCATTGTTCATCGCCGATTTGCTCAAGCAAGCGGGTTTGCCAGACGGCGTGTTCAACGTGGTGCAAGGCGACAAAGAAGCCGTGGATGCATTGCTGGAACACCCCGATGTGAAGGCCATCAGCTTTGTGGGCTCGACCCCCATTGCCAATTACATCTATGAAACCGGCGCCCACCACGGCAAGCGCGTGCAGGCCTTGGGCGGTGCCAAAAACCACTTGGTGGTGATGCCCGACGCCGACATCGATCAGACCGTGGACGCCTTGATTGGTGCCGGTTACGGCTCGGCGGGCGAACGCTGCATGGCCATCAGCGTGGCCGTTTTGGTGGGTGATGTGGCCGAGAAAATCATGCCGAAATTGGTGGCGCGCACTCGGTCTTTGCAAGTGCTGGACGGTGAGAACTTGGCCGCCGAAATGGGCCCCATCGTGACGGATGCGGCTCGCCAGCGCATCAAAGGCTATATCGATGCAGGCGTCGCCGAAGGCGCTCAATTGCTGGTGGATGGCCGCCAATTTGACGGCGCCAAGGCAGGTGCTGGCTGCGACAACGGCTTTTGGTTGGGCGGCACGTTGTTTGACCACGTGACCACCGACATGAAGATTTACAAAGAAGAAATTTTTGGCCCGGTGCTGTCGTGTGTGCGCGTGCCTGACTTTGCGACCGCCGTGCAAATCATCAACGACCACGAGTTTGGCAACGGCGTCAGTTGCTTCACCCGCGACGGCAACGTGGCGCGCGAGTTTGCCCGCCGCATTCAGGTGGGCATGGTGGGCATCAATGTGCCGATTCCGGTGCCGATGGCCTGGCACGGCTTTGGCGGCTGGAAGCGCAGCTTGTTTGGCGACATGCATGCCTATGGCGAAGAGGGCGTGCGCTTCTATACCAAGCAAAAATCGATCATGCAGCGTTGGCCCGAGAGCATCGGCAAAGGCGCAGAGTTTGTGATGCCAACGGCCAAATAAGCAGCTTGGTTCGTCCCATCGGGTCAACAGGCCAGCCCGACTCACGGATGTCGTGCCCGCGGAATTGTTTCAAAATCCGCAGGCACAATCGATCCCTCTCGAGACCGGGTAATTCATGAACGACAACACCTTTGACTACATCATCATCGGCGGCGGCACTGCGGGCTGTTTGTTGGCCAACCGCCTGAGTGCCGACGCCAGCAAACGCGTGTTGCTGATCGAGGCCGGCAAAAAAGACGATTACCACTGGATTCACATTCCAGTGGGCTATCTGTATTGCATTGGCAACCCCCGCACAGACTGGCTGTACCAAACCGAGCCCACGGCGGGCTTGAACGGGCGCAGTCTGCGCTACCCGCGCGGCAAAGTGCTGGGCGGTTGCTCCAGCATCAACGGCATGATTTACATGCGCGGTCAATCGCGCGATTACGACCAATGGGCGCAGATCACAGGCAATGACGAATGGCGCTGGGCGCAAACCTTGCCTTACTTCAAATTGCACGAAGACCACTACAAGGGCGGCAATGAATTTCACGGCGCCAAGGGGGTCAAATCTGAATTGCTGGCACCTTCTGATTTGCCCAAGGGCAGCTACTTGCACACCTTGCGGGGCCGCCAGACTGGCGGTGAATGGCGCATCGAAAAGCAGCGCCTGCGCTGGGATGTGCTGGACGCGTTTGCACAAGCGGCGCAGCAGGCCGGCATTCCCGCTACCGACGACTTCAATCGCGGCGACAACGAAGGCGTGGCCTACTTTGAGGTGAACCAAAAAGACGGTTGGCGTTGGAACACGGCGAAAGCTTTTTTGCGTCCCACTTGCTACTCACGGCCCAACTTTGAGCTGTGGAACAAGGCGCAAGTGAGCCGGCTGATCATCGAGACCGACAGCAAGGGCAGCAAACGCTGCACCGGGGCGCAGGTGTGGACGGGCCTAGAAATGGTCGACGTCAAGGCCACAGGCGAAGTGATCTTGAGCGCGGGCAGCATTGGCTCAGCGCAAATTTTGCAACTCTCGGGCATTGGCCCTGCGGCCTTGTTGCAAGACAAAGGCGTTGAGGTGCAACACGACTTGCCGGGCGTGGGGGCCAATTTGCAAGACCATTTGCAAATCCGCTCGGTCTACAAAGTCAAAGGGGCAAAAACCCTGAACACCTTGGCCAACAGCCTGCTGGGCAAGGCCTTGATTGGCCTCGAGTACGCCTTCAAACGGACAGGCCCCATGAGCATGGCCCCGAGCCAATTGGGTGCGTTCACCAAGAGCGATCCCAGCCAGCCGCATGCCAATTTGGAGTACCACGTGCAGCCCCTCAGCTTGGACGCATTTGGCGAACCCTTGCACAACTTCCCGGCCATCACCGCCAGCGTGTGCAACCTCAACCCCACCAGCCGCGGCACCGTGAACATCACCAGCCCTCGGTTCGAAGACGCCCCCGCCATTGCCCCCAACTACTTGGCCACCGACGAAGACCGCAAAGTGGCTGCTGACAGCTTGCGCGTGACGCGTCGCATCATGTCGCAACCCGCAATGGCGCCTTTTGCACCTGAAGAATTCAAGCCCGGCGCGCAATACCAAACCGACGCAGAACTGGCCAAGTTGGCGGGCGACATTGCCAGCACCATCTTCCACCCCGTGGGCACTACACGCATGGGGCGCGAGGACGATCCGATGGCCGTGGTGAATGGGCGTTTGCAGGTGCGCGGTGTGGCCGGGCTGCGCGTGGTGGATGCCGGCGTCATGCCCACCATCACCAGTGGCAACACGAACAGCCCCACACTGATGATTGCCGAAAAAGCAGCGCAGTGGATTGCCGAAGACGCCGCGCTGCGGCCTGTGGCTTGATCGCACAGGCGTACAAAATCATTCCTTTCTCAATGGCCTCACCCCTTATGGGGCGGGGATTTCACCAAAATGGGGAAATCCCTGAGAAAGTCGTGCGCTTTGTTCACTTACATTTCACCCACTCGATGCAAAGCAGTATCTGCATCTTGAGGGCCGAGGAGACAACTCAAGTCCAAGAACACGAACCAACATCCCAACGAGGTGTACTTTTCTGAGCGTCGCGCAAGCGGCGCTTTTTTTTGTCTGTTCGTCACGCTCACGAGTGCCACAATCTTCGCTATGGAATTACTGATTGTTTCGCTCGCCTCTTTATTGGCGGGCATGGTGGACGCGATTGTGGGCGGGGGCGGCTTGATTTTGCTGCCCGCCTTGTTTGCGACTTTTCCCGGCGCCGCACCCGCCACCTTGTTTGGCACCAACAAAAGCGCCTCGATTTGGGGCACCGCATTTGCCACCTACCAATACAGCCGCAAAGTGGAAATGCCTTGGCGCTCATTGCTGCCCGCTGCGGGCGCGGGCTTGCTGGGTTCGTTGGCCGGCGCATGGGTCGTCACCGAAGTCGACCCCGCCTTGTTTAGAAAATTCTTGCCCGCACTGTTGACTGCGCTGTTGATTTACACCTTGGTCAAAAAAGACCTGGGCCGCAGCCACGCCCCGCGCTTTGCCGGTCGGCAAGAGGCCGCAGTGGCTGCAGGCATTGGCTTGGTGATTGGTTTTTACGACGGCTTTTTTGGGCCGGGCACGGGCAGCTTTTTGGTGTTTGCCTACGTGCGCTTGCTGGGCTATGACTTTTTGAACGCCTCGGCCGCCGCCAAGATGATCAATGTCGCCACCAATTTATCGGCCTTGATGCTGTTCACGTTCAAGGGCCATGTCTGGTGGCATTTGGCGCTGGCCATGGGCGCGGCCAACATCGTGGGCAGTTTGATTGGCACTCGCCTGGCCTTGAAACACGGCGCTGGCTTTGTGCGACATGTCTTCATCGTGGTGGTGCTGGCGCTGATTTGCAAAACCGCCTACGACACTTGGCTCAAAGCCTGATGAGATTCACAGAGTCCCTCAGCGCAGACGCCATTTGATTTGACCGGCGTATTGGGCCAACGCCACGCCCGCCAAAGTCACCCCCGCCCCAGCGATTTTGATCCAGCTGTAGTGCTCACCCGACAAGGCCCAAGCGAACACGCCCGCCGCCGGGGGCATGAGATACATCAAGGGGGCGGTTCGGGCCACCCCGCGAACGGTGTTGATCCAGCCCCACGCCAGCCACCCTGCGAAGGCCGACACCATGATGGCCCAAAACAGGCCGGCCCAAGCCCAGAAATCGAGCAAGTGCCATTCCGATTGCAAGCCCGCAGGCATGGACAACAACAACACGGGTACGCCACCCAACAAGGTGGCATAGCCCATGGTCAAGACCGGGCCATGGCGCTCCATGACGGGCTTCACGGCGACGGTGTAATAAGAGAAGAAACCGGCTGCGATCAGCAAAATCAAGTCGCCACCCCCCGCACGCCACTGGCCCCCGAGCAGCTTGTCGGAGAGAAACATCAAGACCCCACACAGGGCCAACAGCACGCCCGCTTTTTGCGGCCAGCTGATGCGCTCAAAACCCTGCAAACGCAAAATCAGCAGGGTGAAAATGGGTCCACAAGCCAAGATCACGGAACTCGAAAAAGCGGTCGACCAGTGGATGCCATAGGTCACCAAGCCCACGTGCATGGAATGGCCAATAAAGCCCAACCACGCCATGTGCCACACATCTTGGCGAGGCAACGGGGGCAACCAACGCCCCAATCGCCAACGCATCAAAAACAGCGCACAGGCGGGCATGATCAGGTAACGCGCCCACAGAAAACCCCCCGGCGAAATCAGGCCAAAGAGATACTTTTGCAGGGTGAAATTGGCGCCCCAGATGACCACCAACACAAAGGCCACGATCAAGGCCTGTTGGTCATGTCGATGCAAGGGACTGGGCTGGACCATCCGCGCTTCAGTCTTCGACCATGACCGGCACACGTTGCGCCAGCGCGCACATCAGTTCATACCCCACCGTGCCTGCGGCTTGTGCCACCTCATCGATGCTGAGCACGGTACCTTGCGCCGACTGGCCCCACAAAGTCACCCCGCTGCCCATGCCCGCTTGGGGCAAATCGGTCAAGTCAACCACCAGCATGTCCATGCTGACTCGCCCCAATGTGCGGCTGCGAGCACCCTCCACCAACACGGGCGTGCCGGTGGGGCAAAGGCGCGGATAACCGTCGGCATAGCCGCAAGCCACGATACCCACGCGCATGGCCTTGTTGGCGACAAATGCAGAGCCATAACCCACGCTGTCACCGACGGCCAAAGACTGCGTGGCAATGATCTTGGCGTTCAGGCTCATGGCCGGCCGCAAGCCCCAATGCGCGGCGCTGTGCTCGGGAAAGTCTGGCGCGCTGCCATACACCGCGATGCCCGGACGAACCCAATCGGCCTTCACCGAAGCGGCATGTGCATGGCGCAAGGTGGCGGCACTGTTGCAGACGCTGCGCTCGCCGGGCAAATCGCGGGTGGCTTCTTCAAAGCGCGCCATTTGTTGGGCAATGCCTTTGGGCCCATCGGCATCGCTGAAATGGGTCATCAATGAAATTTCATCGACCTGCGGCAAAGCGTTCAAGCGTGTCCAAGCAGAGCGAAAACGCTGCGGGGAAAAACCCAAGCGGTTCATGCCCGAATTCATTTTGAGAAAGATCCGGTGCGGCTCTTGCGTCTTGTGCTGCGCCAGCATGTCGATTTGCTCGTCACAGTGCACCGTGTGCCACAGGTTCAGACGGGAACACAGCTCCAGATCACGCGGCTCAAAAACGCCCTCCAGCAACAAAATAGGCCCGCGCCAGCCCAAGGCCCTGACCCGCTCGGCCTCGTTCAAATCCAGCAGCGCAAAACCATCCGCCCCGCGCAGACCCTCAAACGCCCGTTCTATGCCATGCCCATAAGCATTGGCCTTGACCACGGCCCAAACCTGTGCATCGGGTGCGGCCAGGCGAGCGGTTGCCAGGTTGTGGCGCAGCGCAGCGGTATGGATGGTGGCTTGTATCGGGCGGGGCATGAGGACAAACGGGTTAAAAAGGGCTCAACAAGTATGCCAGCTTCGGGGCTCAAAAGGGGCTTGAGTCAAGGCCAGCTGCCCCTGCAACTTGGCCAGACTCCCTGCGGCAAAAGGGGCTTGTAAATGAATTACACTGGCCCGCTGCTTCTTAACCCCGCGCATTTCGCCTGAACCATTCAGGCACTGGCTGAACCTGTAATCCATGGAAGTTTTTCAGTTTTTAATGCCCATCTTTACCGAATACGGCTATTTGGCTGTTTTCGTGATGCTGCTGATCTGTGGTTTCGGAGTTCCCATTCCTGAAGACGTCACGTTGGTCACCGGCGGTGTGATTGCCGGTCTTGGCCATGCCGATGTGCACACCATGTTTGCCGTGGGCATGGCGGGCGTGATGATTGGCGACGGCCTGATGTTCACCTTGGGCCGTTTGTATGGCCAGCGCATTGCGCAGCTGCCGGGCTTTCGCAAAATCCTCACCCCTGAGCGCTTTGCCAGTGCGCAAGAAGCTTTTCAAAAATACGGCAAATGGGTCATGTTTGTCGCCCGCTTTTTACCCGGCCTGCGCACCCCCGTCTTCTTTTCTGCAGGCATGAGCCACCGAGTGAGCTTTGCCACTTGGTTTTTTATGGACGGCTTTGCCGCCCTGATCAGTGTGCCCATCTGGGTCTATCTGGGTTACTTTGGCGCGCAAAACTGGGACTGGATGTTCTCGGTGTTGCGCCAATTCCAGCACGGCATCTTTGCCCTGTTGGGCATCGGCGTCGTCTGGTTGGGCTGGCGCTGGTGGCGCAAGCGCCAAAGCCGTACCGCAGCCAACACGCCCAACGATCCGTCCTGAGACCGATTCCCTGAATGGGTGCCACCTCTTCTAAAAGCTTGGCGGTGGCTGGGCTGCTGCTCAATGCCTTCGCATGGGGCGTGTGTTGGTGGCCGTTTAAACAACTCGAAGCACTGGGCCTGCATCCGCTGTGGGCCACCGCCTGTGTCTATGCCTTTGTTTTCGTGTCCATCGCCTTGTGGCTGTGGAAAACAGACCGCCTGATCAGTTGGCGCCAACACCCTGGCTTGTGGGTGCTCATGCTGGCTTCAGGGCTGACCAATGTGGGATTCAACTGGGCGGTCACGGTGGGCGATGTGGTCCGCGTGGTCTTGCTGTTTTACCTGATGCCCGCATGGTCGGTGCTGGTGGCTTGGTGGCTGCTGGACGAAAAACCCAGCCGCATGGCGCTTTTGAGATTGCTCATCGCGCTGACCGGATTGTTCATCGTGCTCAAAACGCCAGAGACCCCTTGGCCTGTGCCCGAAAGTCTGTCGGATGTGCTGGCGCTGATCAGTGGCTTCACCTTCGCCTTGACCAACACCTTGCTGCTCAAGCTCAAAGACACGCCCAGTTCGTCGCGCACCTTGGCCATGTTTGGTGGAGGTGCGGCCATGGCCACCTTGGCGGCTTTGGTCGGACTGAGCCTTGGCGTTGTTGCAACGGGGCAAGCACCCAATGCCTCTTGGCTGCCTTACATCGCTCTTTTGTGTGTGTCATTTTTATTGGGCAACTTGGCGCTGCAATACGGGGCTGCCCGCCTGACGGCGCAAACCACGGCCTTGGTCATGTTGTCTGAAGTGCTGTTTGCCAGCGTGTCCTCGGTCATGCTGGGCGCATCCGACTGGGACCAACGCACCCTGATCGGCGGTGGCCTGATCTTGCTGGCAGCACTGTTGGCCATCACCGGGTCCAGACCCCAAGCTGACTAAGGTGTTTCAGTGGTCTTTTGGCGTAAGCGATAAAGTGACAGCGTGAAGCACACAGAGATCGTTTATTTCGTTCTGTTTTTTTAGCCCTGTTGAAAGCCACCCCATGAGCCTGTACGACTTAGAAGCCCTGAGCATCGACCAACACACTGTGCCCTTGTCGCGCTACAAGGGGCAAGTGATGTTGATCGTGAACACCGCCAGCGCATGCGGTTTCACGCCGCAATTTGCCGGTTTGGAAAAATTGCACCAAAGCTATGGCGACCAAGGCTTGGTGGTGCTGGGTTTCCCATGCAACCAATTTGCCAACCAAGATCCGGCAGATGACGCGCAAATTGCCAGTTTTTGCCAAAAGAACTACGGCGTGAGCTTTCAGATGATGGGCAAAGTCAAGGTGAACGGCAGCGATGCGCACCCGCTTTACCAATGGCTGACCGCCGAAGCGCCCGGCATTCTGGGCAGCAAAGCCATCAAGTGGAACTTCACCAAATTTTTGGTGGGGCGCAATGGCCAAGTGCTCAAGCGCTATGCGCCGCAGGATGCGCCCGCCAAAATCGCGCAAGACATTGAGGCGGCGCTGGCCTCGGCCTGATCGGCAGACTGGCCGGTCTTTCTGTCCTGTGCTCAGGGCGATTTGTCGGTCGCCTGAGCGCGATGGTAGGCCACCAAGGCGTTGGCATGACCATGCCCCAGCCCATGCGATGTCTTCAAGATCGCCACCTGCTCCATGTGCTTTTTGTCGGCCATGCCATGCAACAATTTGAGCCAGTGGGCGATGGGCTGCCCGTAGGTTTTTTCAATCGACGGGAAATACGAGGCCGGTCCCTGCGCTTTGCCAGTGGTCGCCATGGAGCACTCCTCAAGGTTCTGCAAAAAGTCAGCGGATCGCTTCGTCCAGCAACTCAACCCAATGCCGCACGGGCTGTCCGCTGCCGCTTTGCAAGTGGGTGATACAGCCAATATTGGCACTCAAAACGCCTTGCGGTTGCAGTGCGTTCAAGTGGCCCAATTTGCGGTCGCGCAATTGCTTGGACAAGTCGGGGTTGAGCACGCTGTAAGTGCCCGCAGAGCCGCAGCACAAGTGCGATTCATTGGCCGTGACTTTGATCTGAAAACCCAATTCGGCCAACTGCTTTTCCACGCCGCCCTTGAGTTGCTGGCCATGCTGCAAAGTGCATGGCGGGTGGTAGGCCTGCAAACCGGCCGTCTGCAAGGCTTCGGGTTTGATTTTGGTTTTCAAAAGTGGCACCCAATCTGGCAGCAACTCACTCAAGTCGCGCGTCAAGGCGGCAATGCGGGCCGCTTTTTCAGCGTAGGCCGGGTCGTCTTTCAGCACGTGGCCATAGTCTTTCACCATCACCCCGCAACCTGATGCGTTCATGACAATCGCTTCCACTTCTCCCGACTCGACCCAAGGCCACCACGCGTCGATGTTGGCCCGCATGTGGTCTTTGCCGCCGTCATGGTCGTTCAGGTGAAACTTCAGGGCGCCGCAGCAACCGGCTTTGTCGGCCGTCACGGCTTGAATGCCTGCGGCATCCATCACCCGGGCGGTGGCGGTGTTGATGTTGGGGCTCATGCTGGGTTGCACGCAGCCCGTCAGCATCAGTACTTTTCTTGCGTGAGTTGCGGTGGGCCAAGCGCCGGCCGGCTTCGGCGCAGGCACTTTGGCTTTCAGGCTGTCGGGCAACAGGCCACGCACGCTTTGGCCCAGCTTCATGGCGGGCGCAAACAAGGGGGAAGGCAAGCCTTCTTTGAGGGCCCAGCGCAACAGTTTTTCACCGGTGGGGCGCGCCACTTTGGCATCGACCAACTTGCGCCCAATGTCGACCAAATGGCCGTATTGCACGCCGCTGGGGCACGTGCTCTCGCAGTTGCGGCAAGTCAGGCAACGGTCCAAATGCATTTGGGTTTTGCGTGTGGGGGTCTCGCCTTCCAACACCTGTTTCATCAAGTAGATGCGCCCGCGTGGGCCGTCCAACTCGTCACCCAATAATTGGTACGTGGGGCATGTGGCGGTGCAAAAACCGCAATGCACACACTTGCGCAAAATGGCTTCGGCTTCGATGCCTTCCGGGGTGTTTTTGTATTCGGGAGCGAGGTTCGTTTGCATGGCTGTCGTCCCGCTTTCAGCGTGGGTAAATGCGTCCGGTGGCGAACACGCCTTTGGGATCAAATTGTTGTTGCAGTTGCTGCTGGATGCGCGCTTGCACGGCATCGAGTGGGGTGTTCACACCCACAGCTTTGTCGGTCTGGCCCTGCGCTGCGCTGGCGCGGAACAACGTGGCGTGACCACCGACCGATTGGGCCCATTGGCGCAGGGCTTTGCCTGCATCTGCGGGCGCCCAGCACCAACGCTGCGCCCCTTGCCACTCCAAGTAAGGCGATGAAAAACTTTGACCGGGCACATCCAGCACCGGCGCCGTTTGCGGCACCGACAAACGCCACAAACAAACGTTGGGGTTTGGCGGGTCAAAAAACGGCAGAGACTGGTCGCCGCTGGCGCGCCAGTCTTTTGCCGCTGAAGCGTTGTCCATCGCCTGCACCTGGGCGCCCAAGGCCATCACATCGGCACCCATTTTGGTCACGGCCGATTGCACCGCCGCCACGGCCCCACGCAAGCGCACAAACAAATAATCGGCCACCGGTTCGGCCGTGGTGTCGCGCACCCAAGCGCTGGCATTCAAGGGCAAGGGTTGCCCGCCCCAGCGGTGCAACAGCTCGAGTGCGGCCTTTTGTGAAACACCGGCACACATGAGCGTGGCTTCTGCCGGGGGCATGGGCAAGACCTTCAAGCTGACTTCCGTGATCAGTCCCAAGGTGCCCCAACTGCCGGCCATCAAGCGACTGACGTCGTAGCCGGCGACGTTTTTCATGACTTGTCCGCCAAAGGTCAAGTGTTCGCCCAGGCCATTGATGAACCGTGCGCCCAACACATAGTCGCGCACGGCACCTGCAGTGGCGCGCGCAGGGCCGCTCAAGCCAGCGGCCAGCATGCCGCCAACTGTGCCATTGGCTCCAAAATGGGGCGGCTCGAACGCCAGAAACTGGCCTTTTTCTGCCAAAGTGGCCTCTAACTCGGCCATCGGGGTGCCACAGCGCACCGTCACCACCAACTCGCTGGGCTCATAGCTCACGATGCCTTGGTAAGCGCGGGTGTCGAGCACGTCACCTGACAGGCTTTGCCCCCAAAAATCTTTGCTGCCACCGCCGCGCAAACGCAGCGTTCGGCCTTCTGCACCGGCCTGGCGAACGGCTTCGATGAGGGAATTGAGTTGAGCGTCCATGGGGCAAGATGGTAACGCCCGGCTTTGAGGGGCAGATTGAATTTTTTGAACGAAAGACTTGCCGGAAATTGGGCTAAGCGCCCTGAAAGAAATTCACAGGCAGGCCTGCCACCTCCACCCGCGTAGCAAAAATACAGCCCGATTGCGGATACAGCGCCAGCTCTGCCGCACTGCGCCCCTGCCGTGAGCTGGTGACAAACAAGGTTTTCAGATCTTCCCCACCAAAGCACGGCATGGTTGGGCATGGCACCGGCGTCTCGATGACCGCCAACACCTGGCCTGTGGGCGACAAACGAACCAATCGCTTGCCTTCGTATTGGGCCGACCAATAAGCGCCCTCGCTGTCCACAGCCGCGCCATCGGGGCGTCCCCCATAAGCGGCCTGGTCAATCGGGGCATGGGCGAGTGCTTCGCTCCAAACCCACCCCGCAGGCTTCTGTGGAAACTGATGAAACACGCGCTCTTGGGACAGTTGCGCCGTGAGGGGGTCAAAGTCCCACGCCCGCACGCCATGCGAAAGAGTGTCGGACCAATACAGCGTGCGCCCATCGGGCGACCACGCCAAGCCATTGGCGGTGGTGGCGCCGTGCGCTTTTTCAATCAGGCCGCCGTTTTGCAGGGCGTACAACACCCCCAAGGCCTGATCGCGGGGCTCGTACATGCTGCCCGCCCAGAAACGCCCTTGCGGATCACACTTGCCATCGTTGAATCGCAAGCGCGTGCTGTCATAAGGAGCCGCCGCCAATGCTTGCAGTGCCCCACCCCACTCGCGCGCCCAGTAAAGGCCATCGCGCAAGGCCATGACTAGACCGCCGTTTTGCGCTGGGGTTTGCACGGGCGCAATGCAGCCGGGCTCTTGTGCCAAAGGCCAATATTCAACCGGGCCCTGCGCTTGCAGGCCTTCGATCGCCACACGGGCGAGACGCCGGCCGGGAATGTCCACCCAATAGAGCCGCTTTTCTTGGGGATGCCAAAAAGGGGACTCACTCAATCCATCGGGTTCGGTGGTGATGGGGGTCCATTGCGGCATTGATTGGTGTTGCATAAGTGAAGGGGTGACGAGCCATCGGGTGCGTTGATTTTGCATCTGCAAAAGCCCGATCCCTCTGCAACATGGCCGATGTAACCCAAAAGAACCCGCAACCCTTCTCTGGCGGGTCTGGCTAATCAATCGCACCACGGCCATCCCGCAGCATCACCCACAAAAAAGGCCCGCATCTGCGGGCCTTTTGTGAGCAAGCACCGGATGCCTCGGCACCCGGTGGGTCGTCATCAGCCGTGGTAGGCCGACTCGCCGTGCGAAGAGATGTCCAAGCCTTCGCGCTCTTCTTCTTCGGTGACACGCAAACCAATCACGATGTCAACCAGTTTGAAGGCCACGATCGAGACCACACCCGACCACACCACGGTCAGCAACACGGCCTTGGCCTGTGTCCACACTTGGGCGGCAATCGAGTACGCGTCTGGGGTGATCATGGTCACGGTGACCCAGTCGCCCACGGCGCTGGGGCCACCCAATGCGGGGGAGTTGAAGACACCGGTCAACAAGGCGCCGACGATACCGCCCACACCGTGCACGCCGAACACATCCAACGAGTCGTCTGCACCCAGCATTTTCTTCAGGCCATTGACGCCCCACAAGCAAGCAAAGCCCGCGATGAAACCAATGATCAAGGCACCGCCCAGACCGACGTTACCGGCGGCAGGGGTGATGGCCACCAAACCGGCCACCGCACCTGAGGCGGCACCCAACATCGAGGCTTTGCCACGCATCAGAGCTTCACCCACGCACCAGGCCAGCACGGCTGCGGCTGTGGCGATCAAGGTGTTGATGAAGGCCAGGGCGGCGAAACCGTTTGCTTCGAGGGCCGAACCGGCGTTGAAACCGAACCAACCCACCCACAGCAAAGAGGCGCCGACCATGGTCAAAGTCAGGCTGTGAGGGGCCATCGATTCACGGCCGTAACCCACACGTTTGCCCACCATGAAGGCACCCACCAAGCCCGCCACAGCGGCGTTGATGTGCACCACTGTGCCGCCAGCGAAGTCCAACGCACCCCACTGCCACAACAAACCGGCTTTGCTGGTCATTTCTTCGGCCACTTCTTTCGAAGCGTAGGCATCAGGGCCCATCCAGAACCAGACCATGTGGGCCACAGGCAAATAGCTGAAGGTGAACCACAAGACCATGAAAGCGAGCACGGCAGAAAACTTGATGCGTTCAGCAAATGCGCCCACGATCAGCGCGCAAGTGATGCCCGCAAAGGTGGCTTGGAAAGCAGCGAATGTGATCTCTGGGATGTACACGCCTTTGCTGAAGGTGGCCGCATTGGCGAATGTCCCGGTGACGTTGTCCCAAATGCCCTTCATGAAGAGGCGATCAAAACCACCAATGAACGCATTGCCTTCTGTGAACGCCAAGCTGTAGCCATAAATGAACCACAGCACGGTGATCATGGAGAAGGTGACGACCACTTGCATCAGCACCGACAGCATGTTTTTGCTGCGCACCAAACCCCCGTAGAACAAGGCGAGGCCGGGAATGACCATCAAGATCACCAAAATGGTGGAGAGCATCATCCAACCGGTGTCGGCTTTGTTGGGCACTGGAACCGGCGCGGTTTCTGCCGCTGCGGGTGCCGCAGGGGCTGGGGCCGCTGCAGGGGCCGCGGCGTCGGCGGGTTTGGCTTCGGCAGAGGCTGCAACGGCAGCTGGGGCAGTTTGTGCGGTGGCCACAGAGGCGGTACCAAAAACACCCCATCCCAAACTCAGGCCCAAGGCCAAGGTGGCGAGTAATTTTTTCATTTTTTGACTCTCTTTCTGGTCAATCAAAGGGCTTCGGCGCCGGTTTCACCGGTGCGAATGCGAACCACTTGTTCGAGGTCATAGACAAAGATCTTGCCGTCGCCAATCTTGCCGGTGCGAGCACCGTTTTCGACAGCTTCAATGACGCGGTCAACCAAGTCATCAGAAACGGCGGCTTCGATCTTCACTTTGGGCAAAAAATCGACCACGTATTCCGCGCCGCGGTACAGCTCGGTGTGGCCCTTTTGACGACCAAAGCCTTTGACTTCGGTCACGGTGATGCCTTGCACGCCGATACCCGAAAGCGCTTCACGCACTTCGTCCAGCTTGAAAGGTTTGATGATGGCGGTCACCAGTTTCATGATGGCTCCTTGATTGAATGAGAGGGAAATCAGAAGGCGTATTTCAGGCCAACGGTCACACCAGACTTGCCGTTGAACTTGTTTTTCAATTTATAAAATTCTTTATCGGCATCTGTGCCCACCAATGCCCCGCTTACGGTCAAACCGTTGCCCAAATCTTTGGTGAGCGTCAGTGCGTAGTCGGTGTAGGTTCCCAATACCGTCTTGTTATTGACCATCTGGCGACCCACATGCGGCACCAAAGTAAAGCCATTGCCCAGATCAAATGCGGCGCTCAGGTCGAGGTAATAACTGTTTTTGCTGTCGGGCGTGCCAAAGACGTTGGTCAATGAATGCGAATACTTGGCTGTTACCACTCCAACAGTAACGGCGCCATAGACCTCACTGGTGTTGGCATCGGCGTAATTTGGAACATCTCCAAGATTGTTGCCAACGTATTCGTAACGCAGGAAGCCAACGTCGTAGGCAACACCCCCAGCAGTTCCTTTGTAGCCCCCATACAAGTCAAGCTCAAAGTCGCCTTTGGTAGCCCCAGAGTCTTTGATGAATTTGATCGTCGAACCCCATGCGCCCACATAGAAACCACTCTTGTCGGCGTAATCGATACCCCCCTGCACGGCAGGTTGGAGGCGCGACTGTGAAATGCCGCGGTAACGGTAGTCCGTGGTGGCGCCCACGTTGAAAGACAGGGTGCTCTCTGGAGCCGCCGCCTGGGCTTGGGCCAGACCACTCACAGAAGCCAAGGTCAAGGCCACCAACAAAGGATTGAGAATTTTTTTCATGCGGAACTCCATAAACAAAATAAAAGGACAGAACCTTTATGCACGGAACATGCCAACCCCTTGTTAAGGTGGTTTCCAAGGGCATCTCCCCGTGCTTTCTCTCTCTGTACATGGTTGAATGGCGCATTAACAGGTTCAACTCCCTTCAACCGGGTGTCCGGACGCACGTCACGCACCAAAATAGTGCAGGGAGTAAAAATGAGTCTCAGTTTGGTGCGCAGTCGGGCCCTGATCGGCCTGCAAGCGCCGGCGGTCACCGTTGAGGTGCATTTGGCCAACGGCCTGCCCAGCTTCACGCTGGTGGGTCTGGCCGATGTCGAGGTGAAAGAAGCGCGCGAACGGGTGCGCTCCGCTTTGCAAAACAGCGGTTTGGACTTTCCGCACAACCAACGCATCACCGTCAATTTGGCTCCGGCTGACTTGCCCAAAGACTCCGGTCGGCTCGATTTGCCCATCGCACTGGGCATCTTGGCGGCCAGCGGCCAAATCGATGCCCAGCAGTTGTCGCACTACGAGTTTGCGGGCGAACTGTCTTTGTCTGGCGAGTTGCGGCCCATTCGCGGCGCATTGGCCATGAGCTTGGTGCTGCGCCAACACCAAGTGCGCACCCGATTGGTGCTGCCACCCGGCAGTGCCGAAGAGGCGGCGCTGGTACCCGATACCGAGGTTTTTCGTGCTCGGCATCTGCTGGATGTGGTGCAGCAGTTTTTACCCGCCACCCAAAACCCCCCGGCCGAGCCTCGCGACGGCTGGGTGCGCATGGACTCCAGCGCACCTTCACAACCGCCTCATTACGCTGATTTGGCCGATGTCAAAGGCCAAGTGGGGGTGAAAAGGGTGCTGGAGATCGCGGCGGCAGGCGGCCATTCCTTGTTGATGGTTGGCCCCCCTGGTTCGGGCAAATCCATGCTGGCCCAACGCTTTGCCGGTTTGTTGCCGCCCATGAACACCGAAGAGGCGCTGGAGTCTGCGGCCATCGCCAGTCTGGCGGGGCGATTTGATTTGTCGCGCTGGGCGCAACGCCCCACAGGCCAGCCGCACCACTCAGCCAGTGCGGTCGCGCTGGTGGGCGGCGGTTCGCCGCCCCGGCCCGGCGAAATTTCTTTGGCGCACCATGGCGTGCTGTTTTTAGACGAGTTGCCCGAGTTCCCCCGCGCCGCGCTAGAGGCACTGCGCGAGCCCCTCGAAACCGGCAGCATCACCATCGCCAGAGCCGCACGCCGGGCTGAGTTTCCAGCGCGTTTTCAACTGATTGCGGCGATGAACCCCTGCCCTTGCGGCTATCTGGGCAGCGCCACCCGGCGCTGCCGCTGCACGCCCGACCAAATCAGCCGCTACCAAAGCAAGCTCAGTGGGCCCTTGCTGGACCGCATCGATCTGCACATCGAGGTGCCCAGCTTGCCCGCCCACGAATTGCTGCACGCGCCGCCGGGCGAGAGCACGCAAGCCATCGCCGCACGCAGCGCACAGGCACGCGAACGCGCCATGGCTCGCCAAGCCTGCGTCAACGCCCATCTGCAAGGCCAAGCCATTGACGCACAGGCGCACTTGAGTGACAAGGCCGCTGCTTTGCTGCAAAAAGCAGCCACGCAACTTGGCTGGAGTGGCCGCAGCGTGCACCGCAGCTTGAAAGTCGCCCGCACCATTGCCGACCTCGCAGGCAGCGTCACGGTTGAAGCGCAACACATGGCCGAGGCGGTGCAATACCGACGGGTGCTGCAAGAACATTAAGCAGCCCTGTCTTTCCCCGCAACCCGCCAGCACACAGCCGTTATGCTCTTGGCCATGCGCCTTTCTTGCGCCTTGCGCCCCCACTTCAGCCCACCCCGAAGCCCCCGCGCTGTGTTGAAAGAGCCGGTGCTGTGACCTCCCCTCGCCTTGGCCATTTCAGCTTTTGGCTGTCACTGCCCCAGCTGATCACGTGGGGCAGCGTGTTTTACACCTTCTCTTTGCTGATGACGCCTTTGGAGGCCGAGTTGGGCATGAGCCGCGCCCAGTCTTCACTGGCCTTCAGCTTGGCCTTGCTGGCCGAAGGAGCGATGGCCTATGCGGTGGGACGCTGGATTGATGCCGGGCACGAGCGCCGCGTCATGGCCTTGGGCTCTCTGTGGGTGGGCTTGGGTTTGTGGGGGCACAGCGAGGTGCGCAGCCTTGCCGGGTTTTATGCCGCTTGGATTTGGCCGGGCATGGGCATGGCCGCCACCCTGTACACCCCGGCTTTTGCCGTGGTGACACGCCGGTTTCCCATGGACTTTCGGCGCGCCATCATCACGATCACTTTTTTAGGGGGCTTGGCCAGCACGGTTTTTATTCCGCTTTTTTCTTGGTGCATGGCGCAATGGGGTTGGCGGCAGGCCCTGTGGCTCTTGGCCGCCTTGCAGTGGGGCGTGTGTTGGCCCTTGCACCATTGGCTTTTGAAAGACGCGCCCCAACCCGGCGACCTGAGCCGCATTGCCCCTTTGCCAAACACCGCGCTGGCGCCTCCCCGCACGCTGCAGGCACACCTGCGGAACAGCCCGTTTTGGTTGCTGGCCCTGTTCATGGTGCTGATGATGGCGGTCACCCCGGCCTTGCCCGCCCACATGATTGCTTTGCTGCAAGAGTCGGGCCTTTCCCCGCTTTGGGTGATCGCCATTCCGGCGGCCATTGGGGCTTTGTGGGTGGCGCAAAATCAAGCCCTCAAGGCGGGCACTTGAACGCAGTGGACGGCGTGGCAATGCCCCCTTCATGTATAAATCTCGCATGCACAATTCTCTCTTGCAGCAATCACCCCCCATGGCCGAACTCGCCACTTTGTACGCTGACCTGCAAACCCCCGGGACACCTTGATGAAACCCTCAGCTCACCCCGTATTGCGCGACTTGGTGCTGGTCGGCGGCGGCCACAGCCATGTGGGCGTGTTGCGCAGGTTCGCCATGAACCCCGAGCCCGGCTTGCGCATCACTGTGATCTGCACCGACATCGAAACGCCTTATTCCGGCATGTTGCCCGGCTACATCTCAGGCCATTACAGCTTTGAAGAAGTGCACATCGATCTGGGGCGTTTGTGTGCCTTTATGGGCGCGCGCCTGATCCACGATGCCGTGATCGGCCTTGACCGCAAAAACCAAAAAGTCATTTGCCGCGACAGACAAGGGGTCGCCTATGACCTGCTGTCGATCAACATCGGCTCTACCCCGCAAGTCCAACAAATAGAAGGCGCCCAGGCGCTGGCAATCCCCGTCAAACCGATTGCGCAGTTCAACCAACGCTGGCTGGCCTTGCTGGACAAAGCCCGCCACTGGCCCAGCCACCGGGGTCGCATGACCATTGCTGTGGTGGGCGGTGGTGCCGGCGGCGTCGAGCTGTTGCTGTCCATGCAATACCGTTTGCGCAACGAATTCAAAGCCCTGGGGCGCAGCCGCGAAGACCTGAAGTTTGTGCTGGTGACCGCGGGCGAAACCATTTTGCCCACGCACAACGCGCGGGTTCGGGCGCGATTCAGCAAAGTGCTGGAAGAACGCAACGTCGATGTGCACACCCACGCCGAAGTGGTGCAGGTGTCGCCTGGCTGTTTACACACCCGCGATGGCCGCACTTTTGATGCCGATGAAACCATGTGGGTCACACAGGCCGGAGGGCCAGCGTGGTTGCAAAGCACCGGCTTGGCGCTCGATCCGCAAGGCTTTATTTTGGTCAACGCGCAATTGCAATCGGTGAACGACCCCTTGGTGTTTGCGGCCGGCGACATTGCCTCTTACCTCAGCCGACCGCTGGAAAAAGCGGGCGTCTTCGCGGTGCGCATGGGCAAGCCTTTGGCCGCCAATTTGCGCCGCAGTTTGCGAGGCCAAAAATTATTGACCTACCGCCCGCAACGCCAATGGCTCGCCTTGATCTCCACCGGCAACCGTTTTGCAGTGGGCTCACGCGGCCCCATTGGTTTTGCAGGTGAATGGGTGTGGCGCTGGAAAGACCACATCGACCGCCGTTTCATGCAGCGCTTCAACGGCTTGCCCGACACCGCTCTAGAGCCCGGCTTGCATCAAGTGCTGCCCGCCCTCAGGCAGACGGCTCGTGCGCTGGGGCACTCCTTCAATCGCCTCAAGGCCCCCGGTACTGCGGCTGCAAGCCCGATGGCCTTGACCCCCGATGAGACCTTGCAGGCCCTTTCGGCGCTGGCCATGCGCTGCGGCGGCTGCGGCGCCAAAGTGGGCGCGACCGTATTGTCACGCGCACTCGCTCAGTTGAAACCTTTGGACAAAGCGGATGTGTTGATCGGGCTCCAGTCCCCCGACGATGCCGCCGTGGTGCGCGTGCCTCCGGGCAAGGCGTTGGTGCAGAGCGTCGACTTTTTCAGAGCCTTCATTGACGACCCTTATCTGTTGGGCAAAATCGCCGCCCACCACGCTTTGGGAGATATTTTCGCCATGGGTGCCGAGGCCCAAACCGCCATGGCCGTGACCACCGTGCCGCCAGGGCTGGAAAGCAAAGTCGAGGACGAATTGATCCAAATGATGGCCGGTGCGATCGAAGTGCTCAATGCCGCCGGCTGCGCCTTGGTGGGTGGCCACAGCGGTGAAGGCCAAGAACTGGCGCTGGGTTTTGCCATCAACGGCCTCATCAACGAAGACATGCAAGGGCTCATGCGCAAACAAGGCATGAAGCCGGGCGATGTGTTGGTGCTGACCAAAGCCATTGGCACCGGCACCCTGTTTGCGGCCCATGCCCGTTTTGCGGCCAAGGGCCGCTGGATCGATGGTGCTTTGCAGTCGATGTTGCAGTCCAACCAATCGGGCGCGCACATCTTGCGCGCGCACGGCGTGACGGCTTGCACCGACGTGACGGGCTTTGGCTTGCTGGGCCATTTGACAGAGATGACGCGCCCCTCTGGCGTCGATGTGGAGTTGCACATGAGCGCCTTGCCCCTGCTGGAGGGCACGGTCGAGTGCGTGCGGGCGGGCATGGTGAGTTCTTTGCAAGCCGCCAATGTGCGCTTGCGCCGCGCCCTGCGCAATGCCGACGAATTCATCAACGATGCGCGCTACCCGCTGCTTTTTGATCCACAAACCTCGGGCGGTTTGTTGGCCAGCGTCCCAGCGGAGCAAGCCGCCAACTGCTTACAAGCCTTGCACGCCGCCGGATATCTGCAAGCCTGCGTCATTGGGCGCGTCACGGCGCAAGGCGAGTCGGTGGAACCGGTGTTGCTGAAAACTTGATCTGGCCCTCAGGGTTCAGGGTTCAGGGTTCAGGGCCGCCATTGGGCCTCCACTGCACCGACTGGACCCAGCCCACACTGCGTGCCCCGGTGTTGTCGCTGTCGGCCCCAATCAACACGGCACGCACGGAGGGTGGTTCTGCACCTGGGGACCATTCGTCGGCAAACAGGCGCGCAAAATCTTGGGCCACGTCACGCGCTTCAGACTGCCATTGCCCCAAAGGGCTGCCCAGACCTTGCAGGCTGATGAACCGCACACGCCGTGAATAAGGGTTGGCGCCTTGCAGACCCGCCGCTTGGGCGCTGTCCCAAACATAACAAACGGTGGCGGCAGGCAAGTCTTCGCCACTCACGCGGCTCGCCAAACGCAGCACCGTCCGCTCGACAAAAGGCACGCGGTCCAAGGCATGCTCAAACAGCACGCAGACCTTGAGTGCGGCATCGTCACCATTTTTGCTGAGCAGATCAGGCACGCGGTGCCCTCCAGTGAGCGGCAAGTCCAGAAGCCAGCGCCATTGCAATTTGGTTGGCTTGACTTGGGGCAAGTCGTGCACCCAGGTGCCATACGAAGACGCGGTGCTGACCTTCAGCGCGCGCTCTCCTTGGTGTGTGGCCCACTCAAAGCGCGTCACGGGGATAGCCGCTTTGGATGGGGGAAGCCCGACAAAACGCCATGTTGTGGGGGCTCCGGCGTGAGGTGGCGACAAGGGAGACAGCGGCGACGGGGGCGACAACTCTTGTGCGGCAATCGCGGTAGCGCCCAAGCTAAATGCCGCCAGCAACCATGCGCTTCGAAGAATGCCGGTCATCCGCGACGCCACGCGTGGTAGTTTTCAAGCCAGGCCAGCACTTTTTTCGGCGCATGGGCACGCTTCCATTCACCCGCCACATATTTGTTGGCCTCGGCCATGGTGGGGTAAAGGTGCACGGTGCCCAAAATTTTGTTCAAGCCCAAGCCGTGCTTCATGGCCAAGACAAACTCGGCCAACATATCCGACGCATGGGCCCCCACCACCGTGACCCCCAAGATTCGGTCTTTGCCGGGCACCGTCAAGACCTTCACAAAACCATGGGCCTCGCTGTCGGCTATGGCGCGGTCCAGATCATCGATGCCATAACGGGTGACTTCATAAGCCACCCCTTGCGACAAGGCTTCTTGTTCATTCAAGCCCACACGGGCCACCTCGGGGTCGATGAAGGTGGCCGATGGGATGGCGCGGTAATCGACCTTGAATGATTTGACCTCGCCAAACAAAGCATTCACCGCCGCGTACCACGCTTGGTGCGCCGCGGTGTGGGTGAACTGGTAAGGCCCGGCAACATCGCCTGCGGCATAAATGTGGGGGTACAACGTTTGCAAATAGTCATTGGTCTGCACCGTGTGTTGCGTCGGCAAGCCGATGTCTTCGAGGCCATAGCCTTGCAAACGCGCCTCACGTCCTACAGCGCACACCAAAACATCAAACGCCAACTCGACTTCTTGGCCCTGCACATGGGCGACCAAGATTTTTTCCGCGCCCCGGCGCTCACAACGCAGCACTTGGTGCCCCGTCAACACTTGCACGCCGTCGGCTTGCAAAGTGTTGCGCACCCACGAAGAAACCTCTTCGTCCTCGCGCGCCATCAGACGATCGCCTTTTTCCACTTGCGTCACTTGGGCCCCCAAGCGGGCAAAGCATTGGGACAGCTCGCAGCCGATCGGGCCGCCCCCCAACACCAGCATGCGCTGTGGAATTTCATCGCACTGGGCCAAGGCGTCCCACAGCGTGTCGCTGGTGACAAAGCCCACCTCGTGCAAGCCAGGAATAGGCGGCACCACCGGGCGCGCACCCGCCGCAATGACGATGCTGCGCGCGCTCAGGCGTTGCACCTGACCGTTGTGCAAACTGACCTCAACAGTCCAAGGATTGATCAACTTGGCGGTGCCCTGCAAGACCTCAACGCCCAAAGCGGTGTAGCGCTCAACGCTGTCGTGCGGCGCCACCGCCGCGATGATGTTGTTCACGCGCTGCATCACCGCTTTGAAACTGAAGTGGGGCAGCGTGTCGCGCAAACCATACTGCCCGGCGTGGCGCATCTGGTGCGCCAACTTGGCGCTTTTGATCAAGGCCTTGCTGGGAACGCAACCGGTGTTCAAGCAATCACCGCCCATTTTGTGCGCTTCGATCAAGGTCACTTTGGCTTTCACGGCGGCCGCAATGTATGCCGTGACCAGCCCAGCGGCACCTGCGCCAATGACGATGAGATTGCGGTCAAACTGGGTAGGCCGCACGCTGGCCCATCGGGCATAGACCTTGCGCTTTTGCAAGGCGTGCACCGCTCGCCTTGCCAACAAGGGAAAAACACTCAACAACAGCAAACTGCCCAACAGCATGGGGCTGAAGATGCCTTGCGCCGAATCAAGCTGGGCCAATTGGGTGCCCGCATTCACCACCACCGCCGTGCCGGCCAACATGCCCACTTGGCTGACCCAGTAGTAGGTCCAAGTTTTCATGCGGGTGAGGCCCATCAAGAGGTTGATCAAGAAAAACGGCACCACAGGCATCAAACGCAAAGTCAACAAGTAATAAGCGCCTTCTTTGTCGACCCCCGCTTGGATCTCGGCAAGGCGCTCACCCCAACGCGATTCCACCCAGTCACGCAACAAAAACCGCGAGACCCAAAAAGCCAGCGTAGCCCCCAAGGTCGAGGCAAAGGACACGATCAACAAGCCCCAGCCAAAGCCAAACACCGCACCCCCCGCCAAGGTGATGATGAGCGCGCCCGGCACCGACAAAGCGGTGGCCAGCACATAGCCCGCAAAGTACAGCGCGGCCGCAGTCAGTGGTTGCTGCAGGCGCCAAGCGGTCAATTCGGCTTGGTGCGCCTTGAGTTGCTCAAAGCCAATGAATCGCCCCAGATCAAGCGACCACAACACGCCGAAGGACAGTGCCAACAACAGCGCTACAAAAACTTGACGTTGACGCATACATCTCCCGTGGGGTGCCAGCGGCCGAAACGGGCTCTCGCTGACCGTCGCTTATTCACGTTCATCCGAATCACACTTTTCCGTCTCACATTCTTCCGTCTCACGATCATCCGTCTCACGTTCATCGGATGACTCGCGTCTCTTAACGTTCAGTTGAAGGCAAAGCTTTCAGCTTTTGATAGCCCCACACCACGCGCAGCACGGTGGTGATGGCGCACAAAACTGAAAAGCCATAAGCCAGTATCGCAAAGTGTTGCGGCCACCAACACATGGCCACAAAAACCGCAAGGGTCTCCGTGGCCTCGGTCAGGCCCCCTAAAAAATAAAAGCTTTTGCCCGGCATTGCGGTATCGCTCAATTGCCGTTTTTCAGCCAACACGGCAAAGGCCAAAAAGCTGCTGCCTGTGCCGACAAAACTGGCCAACAGCACCGCTGCGGGCAAGGCGTTGGCGACGGGGTCGGCCACGGCAAAAGCCAAGGGAATGGCCGCATAAAACAAAAAGTCGAGCGCGATGTCCAAAAAGCCGCCGGCATCGGTGGGGCGCGTCAGTCTGGCCAAAGCACCGTCTAAACCATCGAGCCATCGCGACGCCAACAACAAGCCCAAACCCCAAGCCCAAGATTGATGGGCAATCGCCACCGCAGCGGCCATGCCCAAGACAAAGCCCAAGGCCGTGATGACATCGGCACCCAAGCCCAAACGCAGCAGCACACGGCTGTTGGCTTGCAAGACAGGCTGCAAAATTTTTTGTACCGCCCGGTCAAGCATGTCCCGCTCCTGAAACTAAAGGCGCTGGCAGATGCACCACCCGTTCAGCGTCGGCAATGTCTTGCGGATCGTGCGTGACCAAGACCACCGGAATGTGGCGCTCGCGCACATGGGCAAACACCCAAGGTCGCAGCTGCGCCCGCAAGGTCGCATCTAACTTTGAAAACGGTTCATCCAAAAGCAAGGCCTGTGGCTTGGCCAGCAAGGCGCGCATCAGCGCCACTCTGGCGCGCTGCCCGCCCGACAAAGTCGACGGGTCGCGCGGCCCCATGCCCGCCAGATCGGCCTCTTGCAAAGCCAGCTGCACTTGCGCCTGCCGCTCAGCCGAGCGCAAGTTGCGCGGCACCGCAAAGAGCAGGTTTTCTGCCACGCTCATGTGGGGAAACAAAAGCGCGTCTTGAAAGACCAGACCAATGCCCCGCTGGTGGGTGGCTTGTTGCGTGAGATCGCGCGGGCCCAGTTGCACACGGCCGCTGAACTGCAGGGGCGACAAGCCTTCTGAGACATTGCCCAAAGTGCCCGCAATGGCGGCCAAGATCGCGCTTTTTCCACAACCGCTGGGGCCCATGAGCGTCAAAATTTCTCCTGCCGGAACCTGCAGGCGCAAGCCCTGCACCAGCGCATGGTGGGCGGTCCCCAAGCGGTCAATGTCAACTAGTAATGCGTGGTTCATGCGGCGATTTTTTCAAATGAACGTGGGCGCCCGAAGGCGCTGGCCCATGCAAACGCCAGCAGCGGCAACACCATTTGCAGCACCGCGTAGGCGCTCATCAACGAGCGCTGGCCCCCCGAGGCGAGCGTGACAGCTTCGGTGGTGACGGTGGCAAAGCGGCCCGCCCCAACAAACAGCGTGGGCAAATACTGCGCCACACTGACGGCAAATGCAACGGCCCAAGCCGAAGCGATGGCGCGCCGAAGCAACGGCCATTTGATGCTCAGCAAATACCGCCAACGTCCCTGCCCTAAGCTGGCCACCACAGCAGATTGGCGGGGGTCGACCGCGCCATATGCGGGCTCTAACGCCAGCAAGGTGTAGGGCAACACCATCACCCCATGCGCGATCAACAACCCCAACCACTGGCCCTCCAGCCGCCATTGCAAGGCCACACTGTAAAGACCGACCACCCACAAAATGGCGGGCAACATCAAGGGCAACAACCACCAAGGTCGCAACGCGCGTTGCCAACGCAAAGGCGCCCATTCCAGCCACGCCATCGACCAGCACACACCCACGCTGGCCGAGACCAGTGCCAAAACCAGCGTGCGCCAAACCGTGCTGCCGCTGGCCCAGACTTGCGACCATGCATCGAATGTCCAGGCCGAGGGCCACAACTGCGGAAACGGCCAAACCCCAATGACGCTGCCCAAGGCCAAGGCCAGCCAAATGGCCCCATAGGCCGGAGTAAAAATCCAGCCCAGCCCGCCCGCCCAGATGCCCTCTTTGGACACCTTGTCATTGAGCCCCAGCCGAGTGGTTTGAAAGACAGCCATGGCCCTGAAGGCGGCGAGCCCGCACATGCCCAAGCCCAGCACCGTGAGCGTCAGCGCACCAGCGGCAGCGGCGCCCTGCGCTTGCATCGCCACATCGGCATCGGCCAACCATTGCCATGTCAACACCGCCAAGGTGGGCGGCGCGGCTGGGCCCACGATCAAAGCCATGTCGACCACCGTCAAGCCATAGGCCAACACCGCCAACAAAGGCCAACGCAAAAGGGGCGCCCACTGTGGCCACACCCCTTGGGCAAAGGCCTGCTGCGGGCTGTGGCCGAGTGTTTGCGCCAAAGCAAATTCAGCCTGCCAGCGGCGACGCACATCTTCGCGCTGCAGCTGGGTGGCCGCCACCCACAGCAAAAATGGCACCTCTTTCAACCACAGCGCCACGATCAGGCCCAGTCCCCAAGGGTCTTGTGTCGTGGCCCAAGGTGGGGGTGACTCAAAGCCCGTCAGGCCCGGCGACACCATGCGCAAGGCCCAGCCACTGGGCGACAAGCACAATACCAGACCGATGGCCAGCGCCACGTGTGGCGTGGCCAACCAAGCCGGCAAGCGATCCACCCAGCGCATCAGGGTTTGGCGAATGAAGCCTCTGGCAAGCAGATGGGCCACGGTGTACCAAGTCAGCAACGTCGAGGCCAGTCCGGTCCACAGGGTCAAGCCCCAAGCGCGTGTGGTTTGGGGGTCGCTCCAAAATGCTTGCCAAGCCGATGCGTCCAGCATCTGCGACACGGCAGCCTGCAGCGCCAAGGCCAGTGGCAGTCCCGCCAGCAAGGCCAACAAGCCGGGCCAAGCCCAGCTCATGCGCCGTAACGGCGCACCCATTCTTTTTCCAGCGCCTCCACCCAAGACGCATGCGGCTCGGGCAAGGTCGGTGCCGTTTGCGTGAGTTGCCCCGGAAGGCTGGTGGCCTGAAAGCGCGCCCGATCAGCCGCAGGCAGGCGGGGCACATCGAGCACCGTCGGATCGCCCCACACGTCAATGTTGGCCTTGCGCGCTTGCGCGGCGGGCGACAACAAAAAGTTGGCCACCACTTGCGCGCCGGCCTTGCTGTGGGCGTTGTAGGGAATGGCCAAAAAGTGCGTGTTGCCAATCGTGCCCTTGGCAAACTGCCAGCTGTACACCGAGGCGGCCAAACGCTTGGCCGCTATTTCATTGGCCGCTTCATTGGGGTTGAAGGTGAAGGACATCAGCAACTCCCCATCGGACATCATCTGGGTCATCGCCGCGGCATTCAATGGAAACTGCTTGCCACCACGCCAGAGATGCGGATGCAAGGCGTCTAAAAATCGCCACAAAGGTGCGGCTTGAACTTCCAGCGCCGCAGGCGTGACCGCTTGCGCCAAGGCTTTGGGGTCTGTGGCCAACTCGAGCAGGGCTTGCTTGAGGAAAGTGGTGCCATGAAAGTTGGGTGGACGGGGGTAGGTCAGGCGGCCATGTTGTGCGCGCGACAAAGCCAACAGGTCGGCCATGCTCTGCGGCGGTTTGGGCAAGCGCTGACGGTCGGCAAAAAATGTCAGCTGGGCCATGCCCCAAGGCGACTCCAGCCCCTCGGTGGGCACCGAAAAATCAATCAACGTGGTGGGCTTGCCCACGGTGTCCACCCACTGAAAGTGGGGCAAGCCTTGGGCAAAGGGTGCCGACAACAAGCCCTCACGTTTCATGGCGGCAAAGTTTTCGCCATTGATCCAAACCAAATCCACGGTGCCCTCGGTGCCTTTGCGTCCGGCCTGTTTTTCAGCGCGGATGCGCTTGACCACTTCAGCGGCATCGCTGATCTTGACGTGTTGCAACTTGACCCCATGGTCACGCAACAGTTCGGCGGCGGCCCATTGGATATAGGCGTTGATGCTGTCACTGCCCGCCCACGCGTTGAAGTACACGGTCTGCCCTTGAGCGGCGCGCTCGATGTCTTGCCAAGCCGCCAGAGACAGCGCATGGCCCGTCGTTGCCCAGGGGGCCAAGGCCACAGCACCTGCCACCGACAAAGCGTGCCGACGCCGAAGAGAAAATGAAGCATTCATAGTGCGGGGGTCCGATAGATCTGAGCCAAGAGGGTCAAATGCAGTCCAAAGATTCTATTTTGGCAGGCGCCCGTTGCCAGCCAATGGCGGCGCGTCAACCCTCGTGGGCTGAGGAATTAAGTCCGCTGGCCACGCCGACTCAAAGCGTTGTGCTCAGGGGCAAGTTGAGCAACAGGTTTTGCGGCTTGAGTTTGAGCAGGCCTTGCGCGTTCATGGCCAAGCCCAAATACACCGGCTTGCCTTGCACATCGGCACGCATGTCTTGGGCATTTTCAAAGCGCAGCTTGAACAGGCTGATCAGCTGCTGCTGACGCGCGGCCTCCAGCTCCTGGCCTTGGTACAAATCATTGAGCAAGGCCGTGGCTGTGACATCCAGCCCCACATGCCAGCGCCAAGCGGGGTCGTCCACTTTTTGCACCGGTTCGATCTGCACCGAGACGCTCAAAAAGTGGCGCACCCAGCGGGCCAAAACGACCGCCAACGCTTTGAGGCCTGAGCGCGCGTTGACCATTTTCAAGACCAAGCCGTGCGGCAATTCGTTCTGGATTTCGTGCGTCAGGTCGAGCAAGAAAGAATAGCGGCCCAAGCCTTCGCGCTGCGCCAAATAACGCTCCTCGTTGTCCTTGTGCAGCACTTTCACATCGACCGCCTTGAGGGCTGCGCCGCCTTCCAGCAACAAACGGCCCACTTCGCCCAAGCCCCCGGTGGCTTGCAAGGTGTCGAGGGTGTCGCTGTCGCCCGACAACACGCGGCCATCGCGCAAGGTGATGCGTTGGCGCCTGAACAGCAGCTCGGCCGCACGCCACACCCAGGCATCGTCCTCGCCACTCAACACATTGCAAACAATCGCCTGCACCACCAGATCGATGAACAGGGGGGGCAGCTGGATGTTGCCGCTTTGGATCCATCCCATGTAGGCCGCTTCGAGTGAGCCTGCGGCCTCCACCTCATCGCGAAAACGCAAAAACAGCTTGTAGTTTTCACGGACGTCGTCGTCCTTGAAATATTTGTAGTCTGCAGGCGTGACTTGCAGGTTGGGCGTCGCCATCAAGGCGGCATGCAAACGTTTTTCAGCCTTGCAGGATTCGGCAACCAAGGCCATTTCGGGGCGCTGCAACCACAGCCGCCAGTAGTCTGGGCTGGCCACCAGCCAACCCCGCTCGTTGCGCGTCAGGTATTGGTGGCCACAGGCGGTCCAAAAAGGGGACATCAGGCGCTAAAGATTGGGGGCCAGCAAGCGTTGCAAGTCTTTCACCTGCACGCCACTGCGGTGCGCGAGGTCTTGCACTTGGTCCTCGCCCACTTTGCCGACGCTGAAGTACTGCGCCTCAGGGTGAGCCAGGTAAAAACCGCTGACGCTGGCCGCAGGTGTCATGGCCAAGCTTTCGGTCAGGCCCATGCCAATGTCTTCGCATTGCAACAAGTCGAACAAGGCTTTTTTAGCGCTGTGGTCGGGGCAGGCGGGGTAGCCCGGCGCGGGGCGAATGCCTTGGTATTGCTCGGCGATCAAGGCTTCGTTGCTGAGCGACTCGGCCGGGGCATAGCCCCACAAATCGGTGCGCACTTTTTTGTGCAAGCACTCGGCCAGGGCTTCGGCCAAACGGTCGGCCAACGACTTGAGCATGATGGCGCTGTAGTCGTCGTGCGCCGCTTCAAAAGCGGCCGCGCGCTTCTCGGCGCCAATGCCGGCCGTGACGGCGAACAAGCCCACATGGTCGTTGCCCTCGCCGCGCGGCGCAACAAAATCGGCCAAGCAACGGCTGGGGCGCATGACGCCCTCGATCTGCTGTTTTTCGGTTTGTTGACGCAGGCCATGCCATGTCATCGCCACTTGTTGGCGAGACTCGTCGGTGTAAAGCGCAATGTCGTCGTCGTTCACGCTGTTAGCGGGGTACAGGCCCAACACCGCATTGGCCGTGACCCAGCGGCCATCGATGATTTTTTGCAACATGGCCTGGCCATCGGCATACACCTTGCGCGCCTGCTCGCCCACCACCGCGTCGTCCAAGATGGCGGGGAAGGGGCCGGCCAAATCCCAGGTTTGAAAGAAAGGACCCCAGTCGATGTACTGCGCGATCTCCGCCAAGTCGAAGTTTTTAAAGACGCGCCGACCTGTGAACTTGGGCGCTGCAGGCACGCCTTGCGCCCAATCGATCGGCGTTTTGTTGGCACGGGCTTGCGCCAAGGTCCACATGGGGGTTTGTTTTTTGTTGGCGTGTTGCTCACGCACTTTGGCGTAGTCGGTGTTCAAGTCGGCAATGAACTGGGACGCTTGCTCAGACAACAAACCTTGGGCCACGCCCACGCTGCGCGAGGCATCGGGCACATACACCACGGGGCCTGTGTAATGCGGCGCAATTTTCACGGCGGTGTGCACGCGGCTGCAGGTGGCGCCGCCAATCAGCAAGGGGGTTTGGCGCTCGCGGAAAAAAGGGTCTTTTTCCATCTCGGCCGCCACGTACTGCATTTCTTCTAGGCTGGGCGTGATCAAGCCCGACAAGCCAATGATGTCGGCGTTTTCTTCTTTGGCTTTGGCCAAAATTTCGTGGCAGGGCACCATCACGCCCATGTTCACTACTTCAAAGTTGTTGCACTGCAAGACCACCGTGACAATGTTTTTGCCAATGTCGTGCACATCGCCCTTCACGGTGGCGATCACGATCTTGCCTTTGGCCTTCACGTCTTGGCCTGCCGCTTCTTGCGCCAGTTTTTCGGCTTCGATGTAGGGCAGCAAATGCGCCACGGCCTGCTTCATCACGCGCGCGCTCTTGACCACTTGCGGCAAAAACATCTTGCCTTGGCCAAACAAATCGCCCACCACATTCATGCCATCCATCAGCGGGCCTTCGATGACGTGCAAAGGTCTTCCGCCTTGCTTCAACACGTCTTGGTAGGCGGCTTCGGTGTCTTCGTTGATGAAGTCGGTGATGCCATGAACCAAGGCGTGCGACAGGCGTTGCGCCACGCTCACGGGTGACTCTGGCGTGCCACGCCAAGCCAGCTTGGTGCTCTCGTCTTTGGCCGCGCCCTTGGCGCTGTCGGCAATCTCAACCAAGCGCTCACCGGCATCGGGGCGGCGGTTCAAGACCACGTCTTCGACCCGCTCGCGCAGAGTGGGCTCGAGGTCGTCGTACACGCCCACCATGCCGGCGTTGACGATGCCCATGTCCATGCCGGCTTGAATGGCGTGGTACAAAAATACGGTGTGAATTGCTTCGCGCACCGGGTCGTTGCCACGGAAGCTGAACGACACATTGGACACACCGCCCGACACTTTGGCACCCGGCAAGTGCTGCTTGATCCAGCGCGTGGCGTTGATGAAGTCGACCGCGTAGTTGTTGTGCTCTTCGATGCCGGTGGCAATGGCGAAAATGTTCGGGTCAAAAATGATGTCTTCGGGTGGGAAATCCACCTCGTCGACCAGCACGCGGTAAGCGCGCTCGCAAATCTCGATTTTTCGTTCGTAGGTATCGGCCTGGCCTTTTTCATCAAACGCCATGACCACGGCCGCGGCGCCATAACGCTTGACCAATTTGGCTTGGCGCTTGAACTCGTCCAAGCCCTCTTTCATGCTGATCGAGTTGACGATGCCCTTGCCCTGGATGCAACGCAAGCCCGCCTCGATCACGCTCCACTTGGACGAGTCGACCATCACGGGGACTCGGGCGATGTCGGGTTCGCCGGCCATCAGGTTCAAAAAGCGCACCATGGCCGCCTGGCTGTCCAGCATGGCTTCGTCCATGTTCACATCAATGATCTGCGCGCCGTTTTCCACTTGCTGGCGCGCCACAGCCAGAGCCTGCTCGTACTCGCCGTTCAAAATCATGCGGGCAAAGGCCTTGGAACCGGTCACGTTGGTGCGCTCGCCCACGTTGACAAAGGTCGCACTGGGGGACAGACCTTCAGCTTTGTCCCCTTCTGAATAGGTCACGCCGATGGAGACCGGCTCCAGACCGGACAATTTCATGGGGGGAACAGACACGATTTCGGACGCGACAACAGACACAGGCTCACCTTGGGCTATCAGGTGAGCGTCGTTGTGCAAAACATTCAAGAATTGAAGGCCCCAAGCCTGACCTGCGGCGCCTAGACGGCGGCGGGCTGCAACGCTCCTTGGGAGGTGCGTATTTTAGCGGCAACACCATGCAGGGCTTGGCTTGCGGGTGACAGACTTTTGCCACGGCATCGGCACAATCGGGTTTTCTACATTGAGATACCGATGCCACCTGCAGTCACTGGGCCCCTTGAAGGCGCTTCCAACTTCCGCGATCTCGGCGGCTATCCCACGGCCCAGGGGCAACGGGTGCGGCGCGGCCTGGTGTTTCGCTCCGACCATTTGGGGTGGCTGACACCCAATGATGTGGCGCACATTCGTCGCTTGGGCATTGGCCACAGTCTCGATTTTCGCGGCGTGACAGAGGCCGCCGCCACGCCTTACGCGATTCCCGATGTGCAGCGGGTGCCGCTGTCGATTGAGCCCACCGTGATCGCCCGCATGAAGGCGCTGGTGGCGCAAGGGGTGGTGCCCACTGAAGATGAAACGGTGGATTTGATGCGCGAGACCTACCGCGACTTTGTGAACCACAACGCCGCCACGTTTGGGCGGTTTTTAAAGCACCTGCTCGAAGTGCCCACGCCGCAGGTGTTCCATTGCACCGCGGGGAAAGACCGCACCGGATTTGCCGCGGCCCTGCTGTTGTCGGCGCTGGGCGTCGAGCGGGAAACGATCACCCACGACTATTTGTTGACCAACCAGCTGTATCGGCGCGACCCGGCCATGGAGGGCAAAGGCCCCGCGCATGTGATGCAGGTGTTGTGGCAAGTGCAGCCGGCCTTTTTGCAGGCGGCGTTTGACACGGTGGAAACCCAACACGGCGGCATGCACGCGTATTTGCAAGGCGCGATTGGCCTGCAGTCTGCGGAGCTGGCCGAGTTGCGTCAGCGGTTTTTAGAGAACTGAGCCCGCGCGGCTCAGGCCGCTTCTTTGTAAAAGAAACCGCTGTGCACATGGCGGGGCGCGAGCGGCCCCACGGCACGGCCAATCGCGCCAATGTGGTCGGGCGTGGTGCCGCAGCAACCGCCCACGATGTTGACCAAGCCCTCGGCGGCAAACTCGTGAATCAATCGGCTGGTGACCTCGGGGGTTTCGTCAAAACCGGTGTCGCTCATGGGGTTGGGCAAGCCGGCATTGGGGTAGCAGCTGATGAAGGTGTCGCCCGCGACTTTGTTGAGCTCTTGGATGTAAGGGCGCATCAGGGTGGCGCCCAAAGCGCAGTTCAGGCCGATGGCCAGCGGATGCGCATGGCGCACGCTGTGCCAGAAAGCGGTGACGGTCTGGCCGCTCAAGATGCGGCCCGAAGCATCGGTCACGGTGCCGCTGATGATGAGGGGCAGGCGCTCGCCGCTTTGCTCAAAAAACTCTTCGATGGCAAACAGCGCGGCTTTGGCGTTCAGGGTGTCAAAAATGGTTTCGACCAACAGCACATCTGAGCCGCCTTCGACCAAGGCTTCGACTTGCTCGTAATAAGCTACGCGCAGTTCTTCAAAGGTCACATTGCGTGCACCCGCATCGTTCACATCGGGGCTGATGCTGGCGGTTTTGGGTGTGGGACCCAAGGCGCCGACCACATAACGGGGCTTGTCGGGGGTAGAAAACTTGTCGCAAGCAGCGCGGGCCAATTGGGCCGATTGGAGGTTCATCTCGCGCACCAAGTGCTGCATGTCGTAGTCGGCCTGGGCCACCGTGGTGGCGCCAAAGGTGTTGGTCTCGATCAGGTCGGCGCCTGCCGCCAAGTAGCCTTCATGGATGTCGCGGATCACATCGGGCCGGGTCAGGCTGAGCAACTCGTTGTTGCCTTTGACGTCTTTGGGAAAGTCTTTGAAACGCTCACCCCGGTAATCGGCCTCGCCCAATTTAAAGCGCTGAATCATGGTGCCCATCGCCCCGTCCAAGATGGCGATGCGGGTTTTCAGGATCTCGGGCAGCGCTTGGGCGCGGGTGTAAGCAAGGGTCTTCATAAGCGCTATTGTAAAAGTGCGCCAAGACAGCGGCTTCTGTAGGGGCCCTGCTTTAACCTTATATTGAACCTTGCTTATAGCGCGCGAACCCCGCTGCACGCAGCTGACAGGCCGGGCATTGGCCACAGCCATAACCCCAGTCGTGCCGTTGGGTGCGCTCGCCCAAATAGCAGGTGTGGCTGTGCTCCACGATCACATCGACCAGCGCTTGACCGCCTTGCGCGGCATCGGCTTGTTGGCCCAGCGCGTGCGCCAGTTGCCAGGTTTGGGCCTTGTCGATCCACATCAAGGGGGTGTCGATCAAGAGTTTGCGGTCCATGCCCAAAGACAGCGCCACTTGCATGGCCTTCATGGTGTCGTCGCGGCAGTCGGGGTAGCCCGAAAAATCGGTTTCACACACGCCCGTCACGATGACCTGCAAGCCCCGCCGATAAGCCAAAGCCGCCGCCAGCGTGAGGAACAACAAATTGCGACCCGGCACAAAGGTGTTGGGCAAGCCCGAGCTTTCCATCGCTATGGCGGTGTCGCGGGTCAAGGCGGTCTCGCTGATTTGCCCCAATACGCCGGCGTCGAGCAGATGGTCTTCGCCCATCTTGGGTGCCCAAGCCGGAAAACGGGCTTTGATCGCCGCCAACACATTCAAGCGGGCTTGCAACTCCACTTTGTGGCGCTGGCCATAGTCGAAGGCCAAGGTTTCAACCCGTTCATAACGGCTCAAGGCATGGGCCAGACAGGTGGTGGAGTCTTGGCCACCCGAAAAAAGGACAAGTGCGGAGGTGTGCATGGGCTGGGATGGTAACGCGGTCTTTGCCCTGCGCAGGTAGGGGCTGAATCGCACTCGCCCCACTTCCCCGCTACTTCACCGCGTCTTCCTCGCCTCGTCAATAGCGGACAATCAGCGCTTCAAAAGTTGTTCAAACCCCCGTGTCCCTTCACCTGCCCATCCTTCGCGAAGTTTTTGGCTATGACGCCTTTCGCGGCCCACAGCAAGCCATCATTGACCATGTGGCCGCCGGGGGCGATGCGCTGGTGCTGATGCCCACCGGTGGTGGCAAATCGCTGTGTTACCAAATTCCGGCCATTGCCCGGCAACGTGCGGGGCTGGGCATCACGGTGGTGGTCTCACCGCTGATCGCGCTCATGCACGACCAAGTGGGCGCGCTGCACGAGGCGGGCGTGAATGCTGCTTTTTTGAACTCGACCCTCAGCAGCGAAGAAGCGAGTGATGTCGAACGCCGATTGTTGCGCGGCGAAATCACCTTGCTGTATGCCGCCCCTGAGCGCGTGACCCACGCGCGGTTTTTGGCGCAAATGGATTCCTTGCAAGAGCGCGGGATGCTCAGCCTGTTTGCCATTGACGAAGCGCATTGCGTGAGCCAGTGGGGACACGACTTCCGCCCCGAATACCGTGGCTTGACGGTGTTGCACGAGCGTTACCCGCGCGTGCCCCGGGTGGCGCTCACGGCCACGGCCGACGACTTGACCCGAGCGGACATCATCGAGCGTTTGCAATTAGAAAGCGCCGAGCTGTTCATCAGCAGTTTTGACCGGCCCAATATCCGCTACACCATCGTCGAGAAAAAAGACGCCAGCACGCAGCTCTTGCGCTTCATTGAGCGCGAGCACCCCGATGAGGCGGGTGTGGTGTATTGCCAATCGCGCAAACGGGTGGAAGAAATCGCCGAGATGCTGGCGCAAGAAGGCGTGCGGGCTTTGCCTTATCACGCAGGGCTAGCGGCCGATGTGCGGCAGCGCCACCAAAATGAATTTTTGCGCGAAGAAGGTGTGGTGATGGTGGCCACCATTGCCTTTGGCATGGGCATCGACAAACCCGATGTGCGGTTTGTGGCGCACTTGGACATGCCTAAAAACATCGAAGGCTATTACCAAGAAACCGGGCGCGCGGGCCGCGACGGCTTAGCCTCTGACGCTTGGATGGCGTATGGCCTGCAAGATGTGGTGAACCAACGCCGCATGATCGACGAAAGCCCAGCGGGTGAAGAGTTCAAGCAAGTCATGCGCGGCAAATTAGATGCCTTGTTGGGCTTGGCCGAAGCCACCGATTGCCGCCGCGTGCGCTTGCTGGGCTACTTTGGCGAAAGCTATGCCAAAGCCCCAGAAGACGGCCAAGGCGTTTACATGCCGTATTGCGGCAACTGCGACAACTGCCTGAACCCGCCTGAAGTGTGGGACGGCACCGATGCCGCGCGCAAGCTGTTGTCCACCGTGTACCGATGCCATCAAAGCAGCGGCCACAACTTTGGCGCGGGCCACACCATGGACATCGTGCGGGGCAAAAAAACCGAAAAAGTGGTGCAACGCGGGCACGAAAGCATCAGCACCTTTGGCCTCGGCGCCGACTACACAGAAGCGCAATTGCGCGCGGTGATGCGCCAGTTGATCGCCATCGGCGCACTGCATGTGCACACCGAAGAAGGCTTCAGCACGCTGCACCTGACCGAAGGCTCGCGCGCGGTTTTGAAGGGCGATGTGCCGGTACTGTTGCGCGAGTCGACCAGCCAACGCCCCGACAAACGCAGCCGTTCACGCAGCGCTCCGTCTCCTGCGGCCGCGAATCTGGGACAAGACGCGATGGTGCGCTACATCCACCTCAAGGCCTGGCGAGCCGAAGTGGCCAAAGAGCACAACCTGCCCGCGTATGTGATTTTTCACGACGCCACGCTGGCAGCCATCGCCGAGGCCGCACCGCAAAACTTGGGCGATCTGCAAGGCATCAGCGGCTTGGGCGTGAAAAAACTCGAGGCCTACGGCGAGCAAGTGCTGCGGGTGTGCAACGGGGCGGGTTGATCACTTGCGCACAGCCGGGCACGGGGACAATAAATTAATTTGGTTTTTATTTGGTTTTTTCAACACGTATTACATAACCAGAATCCATGCGCGCAGTTGGGTCAGTCAGCGGGTGTAATAGAAGAAGTGGCACAGGGTTTCATTGGAAATGTATATCTGCAAGAAACAACAACACACAAGCCACAAAACCTTTACGCATTGAAACTTGCACTTCAACAAGGATGTAACCGAGCACTTTGCCGGTTACCTTGGTCATTTTCAGGGTGTTCAGGCTCACTTTGACGCGCCAGCCTTGGGAGGCGAAGCTTGCAAACGAGCGTTATCGCCGCGCACGGCTTGCTCTTTTTTTAGGTTTTCTGCCTCCACACGGATGCGCCAACTTTGCCTGGCCTTTGCCGAAATTTCATCACTGACAACACCGCAATGGTTGACGCCCGGAATACCACCAGGTAGCCGCGCTTCAAACCAATCAACCCAAGTAGGCGCCATGTTGAGCACGCAGTCTTCGGGGATGCTTGCGCTCCGAAGATCGGAGGTGTCATCGCTGTAGCGAATCAAATTTTCTTCAATGGCCATGTAATTCAAGCGGCCTTCTTTGGCGAAAGTACCTCTCCGCCATGCTAATAAATCCCCCTCTTTTGAATAAATCAAGATCCCGATCTTTCCGCTTTCACTGCCATGGCCTGAACAAATTTCCACGTCCAGCTTTTTTCCTTGAAAGCTACGCTCTTCCACAGGGCACTGGGGTTTACGAGGCCAACTCCAAAGCACCACACCCAACAAATAAATGGCAATAAAAACAATGGCAATGCGCATTACCCACTTCTTGATAACTTGCCAATTGACAGGGTTCATCATCCGCATACCTCAGCCATGTCAAGAACAATGGGTTGATCAAGTCTGACCAATTTGGGTTCAGTCATGATCAAAAAATCTCCTCCTCTTTTTTTGGACTTGCGCCATTGGCGGTAGTCGCGGTTATGCAAGGGGTAGTACACATCGGCTTCTGCCATTTTTGTGCCAATGTCTACAGGAAAGCGCGCCACTTCATTGTTCCAAAACTCCATGCGCTGGTTATTCAACCAGGTCAGGACCTGTTTAACTGGCAAGGGGTAGTCATCACCGCGCACCTCATCCGAAATTTTTTTCATTCCCACACTGGCCGCCACCGCGACAGGCAGCACGATTACACCTGACTTGTTCCAGTGCCCCAAGTATTGAGAAGACTGGCCGCTATCGTGAAACGAGTAACTGTCTTTGGCATAGACCCAGATGTGCGTAACTTGGACGGTGGATTTGCTGCACCGTTGCGTGCCGGTAGGCGTGTTGTAGACGTTGTAGTTCCGTGATGTGATGCTGGCTTGGGCCACAGCCGCATAAAAGTAGAAATTGGCTATGGCTGCCGTCACATCGGTCATGCCTAGGGTGTCGGTGAGTGTGTCGAGCATGCTCACCGACTCAAGTTGAAACTGGAACAGCTTGTGCATGGTTTGCCAGTCCCCTTGGCAATGTTCACGGGTGTTCAAGTCGTGACTCCAGTTGGGGTAGGTGGCGAGGTGGCTTGTGAAAATATCTTGAAGCGCCTTACGAGCCGGTTGCAAATTTAGCTTCCCAAGCAAGGCCTGATACCGCTCTTCGATCTTGGGCTGGCTCTGCAGCCAACTGAGACTGACGCTGGAGAGGTCTACTTTGTCTGCGGGGTATCTCCGTTCTTTGGCATTGCCGGGCTCGTCGGTGCCATAGGCGGAGTAGGCAGGTGCATCTAACCACTTTTGCGCGAGTTTGGCGGCCACTTTAAAACCTGCTGTCTTCAACGCCGACGGCATGTCATACAAGTCAAACGGTTTAGGCAGCTTGGGGGCTGATATACCGAGTTGATCCGAAGTTTCTTCGATTGGCTTTGTTAGCCATTCCAGAAAGACAACCAAGGGGGGTTTGGTTGGCTCTTTTGCTTTTGGCACTGGAGGTGCAGCGGTGACAGGTGAGGTGTTGGACTTGTGCGAAGGCTTCAGTAACGGCAGCGGAGATTTGTTCATTTGCAGACCAAACCCGTCGAATCGCACCGCTGTGCAACCTTGCGAATTTTCAAAGAGATGCCATTCCAAGAAGAATGTGCGCTTGAATTCGGGCTTGAGATAGGGAATTTTGATCATGAACCGCCTGGGCATTAATTAATTCAAAAGAATTCAAATTAAAGCATGTCACGAGCTAGATACAGCCCAAACAATTTGCCCATTGGAGTCTGAAAAATCTCCTTTATCCCGGGATGCGCGCTCTTCCAGCACCTTGCCCGGCAACATTGAATACGTTTTTGATTGCGTGCAATAAGGCGGCTTATTTGCAAAATATCAGGCGCCTGAACTGCCCGTAGGCGCCGCGCCCACCTGAATCGCCCCACGCCGAATCTGGTCTCGCTCCAGGCTTTCAAACAGCGCCTTGAAGTTACCTTCGCCAAAACCCTCATCGGCCTTGCGCTGAATGAACTCAAAGAACACCGGGCCCAGCAGGGTTTGGCTGAAGATTTGCAGCAGCAAACGCTTCTCGCCGTTGGCGGTTGAGCCGTCCATCAAAATGCCGCGCGCTTGCAACTCTGGCACCGCCTCGCCATGGCCCGGCAGGCGCTCTTCGAGCATCTCGTAATAGATCTCGTTGGGCGCGGTCATGAGTGGAATGCCCGCCATTTGCAGCGCGTCCACGCTTTTCAAAAGGTCGTCCGTCAGCAGTGCGATGTGCTGAATGCCTTCGCCGCTGAACTGCATCAAAAACTCTTCGATCTGCCCGCCGGTCTTGCCAGACTCTTCGTTCAACGGAATCCGAATCAGCCCATCGGGCGCCGTCATGGCACGGCTGGTGAGGCCGGTGTATTCCCCTTTGATGTCGAAGTAGCGGATCTCACGGAAGTTAAAAATCTTCTCGTAAAACTGACCCCAAAAAGCCATCCGGCCCTTGTACACGTTGTGCGTCAAATGGTCGATGACCTTGAAGCCATGGCCCGGCGGGTGGCGGTCCACGCCCTCAATGAATTCAAAGTCGATGTCGTAAATGCTTTTGCCGTCTTCGTAACGGTCAATCAAATACAAGGGCGCACCTCCAATACCTTTGATGGCGGGCAGGCGCAGCTCCATGGGGCCCGTGGGCACTTCCACGGGTTGCGCACCCATCTCGAGCGCGCGGGCATAGGCCTTGTGCGAGTCTTTCACGCGAAATGCCAAAGCGCAGGCGCAAGGGCCATGCTCGGCAGCAAAGTAGCCCGCCAAGCTTTTGGGCTCGCGGTTGACAATGAAATTGATGTCGCCCTGGCGGTAAAGCACCACGTCTTTGGACCGGTGGCGGGCCACCAAAGTGAAGCCCATTTTTTCGAACAGCGGCTCGAGGGTGTGGGCGAGGGGCGAGGCGAACTCGACGAACTCGAAGCCGCACAGGCCCATGGGGTTGTCAAACAAATCGGCCATGAAAATCTCCAGTGATGAACAAGGCGGCACGCCCAACGGGGCACCACCTGAATTGAAATCGGTAAGCGTACAGAGAGTGCTTAAAAGCCCTGCGGCGGCGCGCAAGGCTTGCCTCGCGTGCTGCGCGCGAGGTGGATACCGATGATCAATATCTGGATGGACATGGGCCGATGGTCGATGCCTGACGCTCAAAAGTCAAGCATCGACGCGATCCCTTATTGCGGCTCGATGCCGACTTTTTTCACCAAAGCCGCATAGCGTGTCATCTCGCTTCGAAAGGCTTTTTGGGCGTGCTCTGTGCTGCTGATGTTGATGGTGTTGCCCTGCTTGGCCATGGTGTCTTTGACGGTGGCGTCGTTGAAAGCGGCAACCACGGCATCGTGCACTTTTTTCACCTGGGCTGGGGCCATGCCCTTGGGGCCCACCACCGCAAACCAGGCCTCCATGTTGTAGCCGGTGAGGCCTTGCTCGACAAAGGTTGGGATTTCAGGAGCGGCCGCGGTGCGTTTGTCCGCGCACATGCCAATGGCGCGCAAAGCACCGGTTTTGATGTGCTGCGCCACGCTGGGCAAAGCGACCACAGCAAAATCAATTTGTCCGCCCAACAAATCGGTGACCATAGGGCCCACGCCTTTGTAGGGAATGTGGCGCGCCTTGACGCCGGCTTCATCGATGAACATTTCGCCGGCCAAATGCAAGATGGTGCCCGTTCCGCCAGAGCCAAAGTTGTAGCCATCCGGTTTGGCTTTCAATGCGGCGATGAATTCGCGGCTGTTGGTGGCCGTGACCTTTTGTGGGTTGACCACCAGCACCATGGGCGTGCTGCCCACCACCGCAATCGGTGTGAAGTCGCCGGGCATGTCAAACGGCAAGTTTTTGATCACGCTCGGAAAAATCACCACGTTGTTGGACACCACCGAGAGGGTGAAACCATCGGGTGGGTTTTTGGCCAGGGCCTGCAGGCCAATCACGCCGCTCGCACCGGCTTGGTTTTCGACCACCACCGAGGTGCCCAAGGCCTTGCCCAGGGCGGGTGCGGCGGCGCGTGTGATCGCGTCCACGCCCGAGCCGGTGGCGTTGGGCAAGATGAACTTGACGGGGCGGTCTGCTTGCGCCACAGCCCAGCCCGGCAGGGCCATCGACGAGGCAGCGGCCAGTACCGTCAACACGGTGCGGCGAGATGCGAAATGTTTCATGGTGTGTCTCTTTCTTTTTGAAGGGTGGTGGGAAATTTATCAGGCAACAGCTTTTTGCGCTCGCAAATGCTCAATTTCTACCGGGCTCAAACCCAGGCTTTGCAACAGCTCGTCGGTGTTCTCGCCTTGCTTGGGGGGCTGGTGGCGTACCCCCAGCCGCTGACCGTCCATGGTGAACGGAAACAGCGCGGCGCGTGCGGTTTGACCCGCTTTGGGGCCATCGGTCAAACGCACTTCAGCCAAGCCGCCCGTGGCATTCAGGTGCGGGTCGTCAAACAGTTCTTCGGGTTTGGCAATGGGTGCAAAAGGCAATCCGGCTTTTTCAAAAATTACCGCCAACTCAGCGGCACTGAAAGCCTCTAGGCGACGGCGTAACTCGGGCAACAACACGCTGCGCATCGACACACGGGCATTGTTGTCGGGGTAGCGTGGGTCGGCTTTCAGGTCGGCAAAGCCCAGCACCTCACAAAACAAAGCCCACTGCGCATCGCTCACCGCCGCCAAGAAAATTTGCTCGCCGTTTTTAACGGTGAACACGTCGTACACCGCCCATGCCGAAATGCGGTTGGGCATGGGCTCGGCGGCATGCCCCGTGATGGCGTACTGCAGCATGTGCTGGCCCACCAAGAACACATTGTTTTCAAACAGTGCCGATTGGATTTCTTGTCCGCGCCCGGTGATGCCCCGCTGGATCAAAGCGCCCAACACGCCTATGGCGCCAAACATGCCACCCATGATGTCGTTCACGCTGGTGCCGGCGCGCAAAGGGTCGCCCGGGCGGCCGGTCATGTAGGCCAAGCCGCCCATCATCTGTACCACCTCGTCGAGCGCGGTGCGGTGGTCGTAAGGACCCGGCAAAAAGCCCTTCAGGCTGGCGTAAATCAGCTTGGGGTGGTGCGCCGACAAGCTGGCGTAGTCGAGCCCGTACTTGGCCATCGAGCCGGGCTTGAAATTCTCGGCCACCACATCGGCGGTGGCACACAAACGCCTTGCCACTGCCGCGCCTTCGGGGTTTTGCAGATTGAGCTGAATGCTTTTTTTGTTGCGGTTGAACATGGGGAAAAACCCCGCGCCCGAACCCAACAAATGGCGTGTGCGGTCGCCCTCAATGGGCTCTACTTTGATGACCTCGGCCCCCATGTCGGCCAACACCATGCCGCAAGTCGGGCCCATCACCATGTGCGTGAACTCAACCACGCGCAGGCCTTCAAGGGGGAGTTTTTTATCTAAAGCGTTCATGCCATCAAGGGGGTGGGGCGCAAGGTTTTGGGCAATCCCGCCTGCGCAATCGCGCCATGCAGACATTCACCCGTGAGCCACTGCGCCACAGAGTTGCGCAAAGCCATGAGCTTATCGAAATCAATGCCGGTTTCAATGCCCATGCTGGCCATCAAATACACCACATCTTCGGTGGCCACATTGCCACTGGCGCCTGGCGCATGGGGGCAGCCGCCGATACCTGCCAAACAAGCGTCAAAACGGGTCTCACCCGCCTGCAAAGCGGCCATCAAATTGGCCAGGCCCAAGCCCCGCGTGTCGTGAAAGTGGCCACAGCCCAAACGAGGCCCCGCCACTTGACGGGCCTGCGCAAACAATGCGCCCACTTGGCGCGGATCGGCATAGCCCACCGTGTCGGCCAGCCCCACTCGGTCGACGCCCAGCGCCAGCACCGCATTGAGCAAGCGCAGCACCTCGTCGGCCTCAACCCGCCCTTGCAGGGTGCAACCAAATGCAGTGCTGATGCCGACTTCGATCTGAATGGCCGAGCCCCTCAACCTGCGCGCCTCGACCATCGCCGCAATGTCTGCCAACACCTCGTCAGGGGTTTTGCGCAAATTGGCCAAGCTGTGGGCATGGCTGGCCGAAAGCGGCAACAGCATCCCATCGGCACCACTGTCCATGGCCCGCTCGGCCCCTTTCAAATTGGGCACCAAAACCGTGACACACAGGCCCGGCAAGGTTTTGGCAAATGCCACCAAGTCGTGCGTGTCGGCCAGCTGCGGCAACAGTTTGGGCGGCACAAAAGAGCCCACCTCGATCTCGCGCACGCCTGCGTCGTAGGCCGCTTGAATCCACTGCAACTTTTGCGCCGTGGGCAGGGTGCGGGCCAGACTTTGCAGCCCGTCACGCAGGCCCACTTCTCGAACCGTGACCCGCTCGGGCCATTGAGATGCGTTCATGCCAACCGTCTTTCTGTCGATGGACCCCGAGTTTAATGTTTCCGTTTGGTCATAAAATTCAATTATGGAAATAGTTTTGTTCCATTTTGGAATATCTAAATGCGTGATCTCGACCTGACCTCACTGCGCTTGTTTGTGACCGTCTGCGACACCGGCAACATGAGCCGCGCCGCAGAAAAGGCCAATATGGTGGCCTCGGCCGTGAGCAAGCGGCTGGCGCAACTGGAGGCCACCGTCGGCGCCAGCCTGCTGGTGCGGCGCAAACACGGGGTGCTGCCCACGCCCGCCGGTGAAACGTTGCTCGAGCATGCGCGCAGCATTTTGTTGAGCACCAGCCGCATCGAGCGCGACATGGCCAGCCACGCCGCAGGCATCCAAGGCCGGGTGAATGTGTTGGCCACCGCCTCGGTGATGGCCGAAACCTTGGCCGATGAAATCGCCGAATTTTTAAAACAAGCCGAACACCAGAACATCCAAATTGATTTGGAAGAACGCATCAGCCCGGACGTGGTGCGCGGCATTCACGAAGGCGTCGCCTCCATTGGCATTTGCTGGGATGCCGCTGAAACGGGTTTGCTGCACACCCGCACCTACCGATACGACCACCTGTGTGTGGCCGTGCCCAAGGGGCACCCCTTGTGCCAACGGGCGCAAGTGCGTTATGCAGACACCCTCGACTTTGAGCACGTGATCATGCCGGTGAACTCGGCAGTGGAAGTGATGCTGCAACGCGAAGCGGGTTTGTTGGGCAAGCGCCTGCATCACCGCGTGATCGTGACCAACTTTGAGGCCGCCTTGCGCGTGGTGCGGGCCGGGCTGGCGATAGCCTTGGTGCCGCGTGAAGTGACACCGGTGTACGCCAAGGCCTACGGCTTGGAAATTTTGCCCTTGCAAGAAGCATGGTCGCGCCGTCGTTTTGTGCTGTGCCACCGTGGCGAAGAGGTGCTGACACCGGCCGCTCAATTGCTGCTGAACTATCTCACGCAAGGCCCCGGCGCCGATACCGCAGCCCCATGAACAGCAGCCCCCGCATGTCCCTCTTTGATGCCCACGCCCGGCCGCTCAAGGTGCTGTACCTGAGCCAAGACCCAGCGATGATTCGCCGTCAATTGGCGGGCGAGAGCTTGACACGGGCTCAAGCCGGTGCGCTGCGCGACGATGTGTCGACCGATGAAATCACGCCCGTGCATATCTTGAGCCATTACGACCATCGTCTAGGCGACTTTGCACACACCGGTCTGCGCTGCCAAGACGAGCGCCCCATCGCTCAGCAAGCCCTTCGACAATCCGGTTATCGCATCTTGGTGGCGGGGCGTCGCTATGGCAAAGGCTCTTCGCGCGAGCACAGCCCCACCGCCGAAAAACTGGCAGGCATTGAGGTCGTTTTTGCCGAAAGTTTTGAACGCATTTACCGGCAAAACGCCGACAACATCGGCTTGTTCACCAGCACCGATTTCAACTTGCTGGCGCGCTTGGAGCGTGGCGAGGGGCTGACCTTGGCCGACCTGCTGAAGGAGCGCGAAGGGTTGGCCGCTGGTGTTTTGCAAGCGGGTGGTTTGCTGCGCTGGGGCCAGCAACACTTGCGCCCGGACAAGGGCGGTCCAGCGCAGCACACCGATTTTTCCTCCGACTCGGAGCCCGATGCAGGGGGGCGGCCACAGCACTTGTTTGAAAAAATCTTGCAGCGCCATCGCTGGCCAACACCCCACACGCCTGAACGACCGCATGTCGGAGACGGGCTTTTCGTGCATACCGATTGGCGCTTTATTCACGAGTACTACACCGGCATGGCCGACACCTTGCTCACGCAAGCGCTGGGGCCGCAGATCACGCTGCACCGTCCAGAGCAGATCGTGGTGTTCGAAGACCACACCTCGTATGTCGAAGAAAGCCCCGCGCATGTGCGAGGGGGATTGGTGCCACAAATGCACGCCATGCGCCAAGCGCAACGCGATTTCGCGCAACGCCATGGCCTGCGCATGCACCGCACCTTGACAGAAGCCGAAGCCAAAGCGGAGGCCTTGCGCGAGAGTACAGCGCATGCGGCCGGCATCTCACACGCCATGGTGGCCGAACACTTTGCAATGCCCGGCCAGGTGGTGGTGGGGACCGATTCACACACCCCGCACAGCGGGGCTTTGGGGTGCGTGGCTTTTGGCGTGGGCACCACCGACATGGCCAATGCCTTCGTCACCGGGGCGGTGCGCTTGGCCATACCCGAGTGCGTGCGCGTCACGTTAAAGGGAGCACTGCACCCTGGCGTGACCGCCAAAGACCTGATGCTGCACCTGTTGGCGACGCCCTGGATTCGGGCTGGCCATGGGGTCGGCAAAGTGTTTGAGTTTGCTGGTGAAGGCATTGCCCACTTGCGCACCGATGAACGCGCCACCCTCACCAACATGTGTGCCGAGTTGGGCGGCCTGACAGGCATCGTCGCCCCCGACCCAGAGACCTGTCGGTTTTTGAAGGAACGTCGGGGCATCGATTTTGAAATCGAGGCCTGGATGCACAGCGATGCAGATGCCCCGTTTGTACACACCATTGAGGTGGATCTTTCTCGCCTGAGCCCCATGGTGGCCCGACCCGGTGACCCGGGTCTGGGTTTGGCCTTGTCCGATTTGCAAGAGCGAGTGCCCATTGACATGGCTTACGGCGGCTCTTGCACAGCAGGCAAACGCGAAGACTTTGACCATTACCACGAAGTGCTGGCTTGGGGGCTGAAGCAGGGCTTGACGCTGCCAGCAGGGGTGCAGGTGTTTTTGCAGTACGGCACCACCGCTGTGCGCGACTACTGCGCAGCGCGGGGCTATGACACCACCTTTGCGGCCATGGGCGTGCGCATTTTGCAGCCCTCGTGTGGGGCCTGCGCCAACTGCGGTCCCGGCTCGTCCACCGAGGCCAAGCAAGTGACAGTGAGCGCCATCAACCGCAATTTCCCAGGCCGCTCCGGGCCGGGGCAAGTTTGGCTGGCCAGTCCGCCTACCGTGATGGCGAGTGCGCTGGCGGGCGAGCTGATTTCATTTGAAGCCTTGCAGCAGCGCAGCACCCTGGCAGTCCTGCGCGACAAAACTCATCGGTAAAACGCTTCGACTTGGCCTTTGAGTTTGATCAACAGCGGCTGACCTTTGCGGTCCAGTGTCTTGCCAGCGGGCACGCGCACCCAACCTTCGCTGATGCAGTACTCCTCGACATCGTTACGGTCTTTGCCATTGAAGCGAATGCCGATGTCGTGCTCAAACACGGCGCGCACATGAAAGGGGCTTCGGGTGTCGATGGACAAACGGTCGGGCAAGGCGGGGCGAGCGACTGTCGGGGCCGTGGCGGCAGAGGAGGCAGCGGCTTGTGCAGGGTTTTGGGCTTCGGTCATGAAAGATCAACACGGTATTGAAACAGCCGGGTATTTTCACCGATCGGGCCGTCGCTGATCAGGCCCTCGCTGAATCGCTATGGCCTTTCAGTCGCGGCATGGCCAGAAAAAAGCCACTCAGGTTGCGCCTGAGTGGCTGTGTGTCAGCCCGTCTTGACGGGCGCGGTCAAGTGGCTCAGGCCTTCACGGCCGCCAAAGCGGCATTGAAGGTGGCACTGGGGCGCATGATGGCGGCCAACTTGGCTTGGTCAGGCATGTAATAGCCGCCAATATCCACCGGCTTGCCTTGCACCGCATTGAGTTCGCCGACGATCTTTTGCTCGCCCTCGGTCAATTGCTTGGCCAAGGGTGCAAACTGCGTGGCCAAAGCCGCGTCTTCGGTTTGCGCGGTCAATTCTTGCGCCCAATACAGGGCCAAGTAGAACTGGCTGCCGCGGTTGTCCAGCTGACCGGTCTTGGGCGAGGGGTTTTTGTTGTTGTCGAGCAGTTTGCCGGTGGCGGCATCCAGCGTCTTGGCCAACACCACGGCTTTCTTGTTGCCGGTTTTCAGACCCAGGTCTTCCAACGACACGGCCAAGGCCAAAAACTCGCCCAACGAATCCCAGCGCAAGTGGTTTTCTTCCACCAACTGTTGCACGTGCTTGGGCGCAGAGCCGCCGGCACCGGTTTCGTACATGCCGCCGCCGGCCATCAATGGCACCACCGACAACATCTTGGCCGAGGTGCCCAGCTCCATGATGGGGAACAAGTCGGTCAAGTAGTCGCGCAAGATGTTGCCCGTGGCACTGATGGTGTCCAAGCCGCGGATCACGCGCTCGAGGGTGTAACGCATGGCGCGCACTTGGCTCATGATCTGGATTTCCAGACCGGCGGTGTTGTGCTCGTGCAGGTACATCTTGACCTTGGTGATCAATTGCGCCTCGTGAGGGCGGTACTGGTCGAGCCAGAACACCACGGGCATGCCAGAGTTGCGCGCACGGGTGACGGCCAGCTTGACCCAGTCGCGGATCGCGGCGTCTTTCACTTGGCACATGCGCCAGATGTCGCCGGTCTCGACGTTTTGCGACAACAGCACTTCACCGGTGTTGATGTCGGTGATGTTGGCCACGCCGTCTTCAGAAATTTCAAACGTCTTGTCGTGCGAGCCGTACTCTTCGGCTTGCTGTGCCATCAAGCCCACGTTGGGCACGGTGCCCATGGTCTTGGGGTCGAAGGCGCCATGCCATTTGCAGAAGTTGATCATCTCTTGGTAGATGCGCGCAAATGTCGATTCGGGCATCACGGCCTTGACGTCTTTCAGTCGGCCGTTAGCATCCCACATCTTGCCGCCGTTGCGGATCATGGCGGGCATCGATGCGTCCACGATCACGTCGTTGGGCGAATGGAAGTTGGTGATGCCTTTGGCCGAGTCGACCATCGCCAACTCGGGACGGTGCTCGTGGCAAGCGTGCAAGTCGCGCTTGATTTCTTCTTGCTTGGACTGTGGCAGTGAGGTGATCTTGTTGTACAGATCGGCCATGCCGTTGTTCACGTTCACGCCCAATTCGTCGAACAGTTTGGCGTGCTTGGCGAACGCTTCTTTGTAAAAAATCCTGACGCAGTGACCGAACACGATGGGGTGCGAGACCTTCATCATGGTGGCCTTGACGTGCAGCGAGAACATCACGCCGGTCTTGCGGGCGTCTTCGATTTCTTTTTCGTAAAACTCCAACAGCGCTTTCTTGCTCATGAACATGCTGTCGATGACTTCACGGTCGAGCAAGGCCACTTTGGGTTTCAAGACAATGGTTTTGCCGCTCTTGGTGATCAGCTCCATCTTGACTTCACGTGGGCGGTCCATGGTCATGGACTTTTCGCCATGGTAAAAGTCACCGGCGTGCATGTGCGAGACGTGCGAGCGCGAAGCTTGGCTCCACTCGGCCATGCTGTGTGGGTTTTTGCGCGCAAACTCTTTCACGGCACGAGGGGCGCGGCGGTCTGAGTTGCCTTCGCGCAGCACTGGGTTGACGGCCGAGCCGGTGCACTTGGCATAGCGCGCCTTGATGGCTTTTTCTTCGTCGGTTTTGGGGTTTTCGGGGTAGTCGGGCAGGGCATAACCCTTGGACTGCAATTCTTTGATGGCGGCGGTCAACTGGCCCACCGAAGCGCTGATGTTGGGCAGCTTGATGATGTTGGCCGATGGCTGCAAGGTCAACTTGCCCAATTCGGCCAGGTTGTTGGGGGCGCGCTGGTCAGCGGGCAGCAAATCAGAGAATTCACCCAAAATTCGGGCGGCCACAGAAATGTCGCTCTCGGCCACTTCAATGCCGGCAGGAGCGGTGAAGGTGCGAATGATCGGCAAAAACGACGCGGTGGCCAACAAAGGCGCTTCGTCAGTCAGGGTGTAAATGATCTTGGATTTGTCTGCAGCCATGGGTACTCTCGTTATGGGTGTGTCAAAAGGCCTAGGTCGTTCGGTGGTGCATCGAACGCATTCGGAAAACCACCCTTTTAAGGTGGTTTAGCCCGTGACTTTATCTCAAATGGCCCCCTTTTTTGCTTACGCCCAAGGCCATTCGAGTCTCGAAAAGCAGGAAATCCAGCATCCCCTCACAGGGCGATTAAACTCACGCCCACCTCAATCCCGGCCGCTCTCTCGCGCCGGCGACCCGCCACCCGGCCAGCGTCCTTTCCTTAGACGCGGCCAAGCCACAAGGAAAACACCCCATGGGCGCGCAATGGAAAGCCAAAGGCAAAGCACAAGCCGCAGATGCCCGCGGCAAATTGTTTGGCCGTTTGGCCAAAGACATCATGATCGCTGCCCGCAACGGGGCCGACCCTGCCGCCAACGCGCGTTTGCGCTTGGTGGTGGAGCAGGCCCGCAAGGTGTCGATGCCCAAAGAAACGCTGGAACGCGCCATCAAAAAAGGCGCCGGCCTGTTGGGCGATGCGGTGAGTTTTGAGCGCGTCATTTACGAAGGCTTTGCGCCGCACCAAGTGCCCGTGATGATCGAAGTGCTGACCGACAACGTGAACCGCAGCGCCTCTGAAATGCGGGTGTTGTTTCGCAAGGGTCAACAGGGCACTTCGGGCTCGGTGTCGTGGGACTTTGACCATGTGGGTTTCATCGAGGCCGAGCCCAGCGAAGCCGGCGCCGACCCCGAGTTGGCCGCCATCGAGGCGGGTGCGCAAGACTTTGAGCCGGCCGACGAAGACGGCGTGTCTGTGTTCATCACTGAAGCGACCGACCTCGATTTGGTCAGCCGCGCCCTGCCGGCGCACGGCTTCACGGTGGTCTCGGCCAAGTTGGGCTACAAGCCCAAAAACCCTGTCGATCCGGCCAACCTGAGCGCGGAACAACTGGAAGAAGTCGAGGCTTTTTTAGGCGCCATCGACAACAACGACGACGTGCAAAACGTGTTTGTCGGGCTGGCGGGCTGATCACCCACGGCGCTTTTGCACCGCCTGCGCCAGCGCCTCCAGCACGGGCAAGGTCTGCTCAAAACTGATGCAGGCATCGGTGACCGACACACCATAGGCCAGGGGCTGACCTTCCTTCAGGTCTTGTCGGCCTTCGTTCAGATGGCTCTCGATCATCAAGCCCATGATGCGGCGGTCGCCTGCGGCCACTTGCGCCGCCACGTCATGCGCCACGTCAATTTGTCGGCGGTGCTGTTTGCTGCTGTTGGCGTGCGACACGTCCACCATGACCTGCGGCTCGATGCCCGAGGCCTCTAGCGCTTTGCAGGCCGCATCGACATCGGCGGCCGAATAGTTGGGTTGCTTGCCGCCCCGCAAAATGATGTGCACGTCTTGGTTGCCCCGGGTTTCAAAAATGGCGGCCTGCCCCATCTTGGTCATGCCCATGAAGGCGTGCGGCGCGCGCGCGGCCACCACCGCATCGGCGGCCACTTTGACACCGCCATCGGTGCCGTTTTTAAAGCCCACCGGACACGACAGCCCGCTGGCCAACTGGCGGTGGCTTTGGCTTTCGGTGGTGCGGGCGCCGATCGCGCCCCAAGTCACCAAATCGCTGATGAATTGGGGACTGAGCAAATCTAAAAACTCGGTGGCCACGGGCAAGCCCCGGTCCAAGATGTCCAACAGCAGCTGGCGCGCCATCTGCAAGCCTTGGTTCATGGCAAAGCTGCCGTCCAGATGGGGGTCGTTGATGTAGCCCTTCCAGCCCACGGTGGTGCGGGGTTTCTCAAAATAAACACGCATCACGATGAGCAAATCTTTTGCGTATTGGTCGGCCGCCGCCTTGAGCAAATCGGCATAGGCCAAGGCTTGGTCATGGTCGTGAATCGAGCAGGGGCCCACCACGATCACCAGCCGGTCGTCTTGGCCTTGCAGCACCCGCGAGAGGTCTTGACGCGAGCGCTCCACCAGCGCCAAGTGCGCGGGCTTGGCCGGCAATTGCTCTTCGAGCAAAGCGGGCGTCATGAGAGGGCGCACCGAGGCAATGCGGGTGTCGTCGATGCGGGTTTTGTCTTGGGTCGAAAGCATGCGGGTTACCAGATAATGAGCAGCCAGTTTAAAGGCTCACCCATGTCCTCTTTGCCTCTCAACACCCCGCCGCTCACCACCTTGCCCGCCCCGCGCCTGGAACACCTGTGTGATTTGGCCGTGACCATTGCCCCGCCTGTTGAAGTGGGCACCACGCCGGCCGGCTTGCGCCGCATGATTCCGATCACCGGCGGTACCGTGAGCGGCCCCAAAGTGAATGGCCGGGTGTTGGCCGGTGGCGCTGACTTTCAGCTCATCTTGCAAGGGGGCACGCAAGCCCATTTAGACGCTCGCTATGTGATCGAGTTGGACGATGGCTGTCGGGTGTTTGTGCAAAACACCGCTCTGCGGGTGGCCTCGTTGGAAAACTCGCAACGCATCATGCAAGGCCAGCCTGTGAATCCAGACGAGGTGTACTTCAGGTGCCAACCCAAACTCGAGGCCACGGCCCCGCAATGGGCTTGGCTAAGCGAGAGCCAGTTTGTCGGCACCGGAAGGCGCGCGCCAGATGGCGTGTTTTTGAGTTTTTACCGGGTACTTTGAAGGCCTCTGCCGGGCCAACGGCCTCACATCAAACGCTGCGGCAAAAACGGTGCGGGGTCCACCCACGGGGTCTCGCCCAATATCATCTCGGCCAACAACCGGCCCGCCACCGGCCCCAGCGTGAAACCTTGGTGCGCGTGGCCAAAGTTGAACCACAAACCCGGGTGCCGGGGCGCTGGCCCCATCACCGGCAACATGTCGGCCGTGCAAGGGCGCGCGCCCAACCAAGGCGGCTCGGGCATGGCCTCGCCCAAAGCCAGCCACTCGCGCGCCAGCGCCTCGGCTTTGGCCAGTTGCACCGGCGTGGGTGGCGCCGACAAGGGCGCAAATTCGGCCCCGGTGGTCAGTCGCAAACCTTGCTGCATGGGGGCCAACACATAGCCGCGCTCGGCATCAAGCAGGGGCTGATTCAGCGTTGCCGGTGAACGGTAGTGCTGGTGGTAACCGCGCTTGAGGAACAGCGGCAACCGATAACCCAGCGGCCGGATAAATTCGTCTGCCCACGGCCCCAGCGCCAGCACCACCTGCGCGGCCTCACAACGGCCCTCGTGGGTGTGCACCGACCAGCCCGCGCCTTGCGCTTGCAACGTGTGGGCATCTCCGCGCACCACACGCCCGCCACGCGCGACCAACAGATCGGCATAGCGCTGCACCAAGACGCCGGGGTTTTGCACCGCCCAAGGGTCCAGCCAATGCAGCGCACCGGCCAAGGGCAGACGCAAAGCGGGTTCGGCCTGCGCCAGTTGGGCCGTGTCTTCAGCTTGGTAGCGCACGCCAAATTGCGTGTGCAAGCGGGCCGCCCGTTGCACCGCTTCGTCCCAGGCTTGGGCCGTGCGAAAGACAAAGCGAAACCCTTCGCGCCGCACCAAGTCTTGTGCGCCAGCGGCATCGATCAACAGACCATGCTCGTCGGTGCAATGGGCAATCAAGCGGCTGTAGGCCTGTGTGGCGCGCTGGTGTGCTTCGGGGTGTGAGTGCTGAAAATAACGCAGCAGCGGCCCGGCCATTTGCCACAGACCCCGGGCGTGCCAGTTGACCTCGGCGCCCCGGCCCAAAGCCGCGTTCAACACAAAGCCGGCTTCACGCGGAAAGGCATAAGGCTCTACCGCCTCACGCTGAATCAGGCCGGCATTGCCATACGACGTTTCTTGACCCGGCGCACGCCGGTCGACCAACACCACCTCACAACCGCGTTGCTGCAAATGCAAAGCGGTGCAAGTGCCGACCATGCCGGCGCCCAAAACAAGTACGGTGCGAGCCATTCCCCATGATACGAAATCAGCGCGGCCATCAGGTTGGAATAAGAGGGGAACATGCAGGGGCTATCTGGGGGGCAATATCGGGCCCCGGCCTAGCAGCGCGTGGTTAAATTGCGCGCATGAACACCTCCCCCGAGACCCTGCAACACGCCTTGGCCGACTTGTTTGCCCCGTGGGTACAGGCCCTGCATTTGCGGGTGGAACGCCAAGACACCGACAGCGTCACCTTGCGGCTGCCACAAAGTGAACAGCTTTCACGGGTGGGCGGCATGTTGTGTGGCCAAGCCATGATGGCCGCTGCCGACACCGCCATGGTGCTCGCCTTGATCCAGCACTTTGGCCAATTCCGCCCTTGCAGCACGGTGCAACTCTCAAGCACCTTCATGAAGCCGCTGTCGGGCCAAGACGCTTTGGTCACGGCGCGCATTTTGCGAGTGGGCAAAGCCATGGCGTTTGGCGAAATTGACTTGGCGGGGGCCGATGACGGCAAAAGCGTTTTCCGGGCCAGCACCACCTACGCCTTGATGTAAGGCAAGTGGGGGCCGCTCTTGGCTACAATACGGCCATTCTTGTTTGGAGTTTCCTCATGTCTGCTCACAACGATTCACACACATCGAACGATCCCGTCGAAGGCGTGGTCAAGCACATCCCCGTGGTCATTCCCGTTGCTGGCGCGGTGTTGATTTTCTTGCTGGCTTTCATTGCCGTGTTCATGGCCTGAGGCTTTCACAGCCTGCTGATCGTCGGCCGCACACGCCCTTGGGGCGCTGCTCGCGACTCACCCGCAAACGCTTCGGCTTTGCGGGTTTTGTCTTTCTGGGCGTGTGCCTTTTCGCTTTGGACAGCCCTTGGGCCTTACCAAACTGGGGCTTTGCCCGGCCTCAGGCCGAGGCGTCTCGCACCGGCATGATGTGCAAGGCCCCGGGCGCAATCAAGAGCTGCACCGCGTCTCCGGCTTTCACCTGAAGCCGGTCCAACAAGCGGGTGGTCAAGTTCAGGGTGATGGTTTGTGCGGGCAAGTCTTCGGGCGTCAAGGTGCACAAACTGATTTCGCCCAAAGCCAACACCTCGGCTAAGCGGCAACGCAAACGGGTCACGCCCGGCTCGGCTGGTGCCGCCGAGTCCCCTGCGGCCTGGCCATCTGCCAGCGCATCGACCAGCCCATCGCCCCGCCCATCCACCTGGCCATCGGCCAGCACATCCACTTGTTCGCCATTGAGCACCCAAGTCACCGGGGTGTTGTCGTCGATCTTGTTTTTATCCACAACCCACAAGTCGATGGCCAGATGGCCCGCCCCCGGTTGTGTCCACCTCAGCCGACCCCAGCCGGGCTGGTCTTTGAAAAAGTGGCCTTCAAAGTGGTTTTGAATGCCCACCAATTCGGCCACTCGGGCATTGCGGGGGCTGGCAAAAACGCGGGCGGGCTGACCGGTTTGCAAGGTTTTTCCGGCGTCCACAATCACCACCCGATCGGCCAGTCGGCGTGCTTCGGCCAAGTCGTGCGTGACCAGCACCATGGGCACCGACACCTGTTGCCGCAAAGCGGCCAATTCGCGGTAAAGGGTTTGGCGCGTCGGCGCATCGACTGCCGAAAAAGGTTCGTCCAGCAACAACACCCCGGGCACTTCTTGTGGGGCGGTGGTGTCTGCGCGCCACGAAGGCTGGGGCATGACGCGCACCAGCGCACGGGCCAAGGCCACGCGCTGCTGTTGCCCGCCCGAGAGTTGTGATGGTCTGCGCTGTCGCAAGGTATGCAAGCCCAAGCGGTCAAGCAAAGCGCTCACATCGTCCGCGCTCCAAGCCGGGCCGGCCGCCAGCGCCACGTTGTCGTGCGCGCTCATGTGTGGAAACAAGGCGTACTGCTGAAACACCAAACCCGCCCGCCGCTGCTGCGGCCGCCACTGCACGCCGGCCGCTGAGTCAAACCACGCCTGTCCGGCGACGCTGATTTCACCTTGCACGTCGGGGGGCGTCCACAGCCCCGCGATGGCCCGAAGCATGCTGGTTTTGCCGCTGCCCGAGGGCCCCACCAAGGCCACCAACTCCCCGGCGCCGCAGTCAAACTCGGCCTCCAGCCTGATCGGGTGGGCCGAGCGCAGTTTGACTTGAAGCCCGCTGGCCATCACCGCTCCTGCAGGGCGCGGCCACGCTGGCCCACCCGGTCAAAGGCCAACACCAAGCTCAGCGCCAGCAAAGAAATACCCACCAAAGCCAGCGCCATGATGTGGGCCGATTGCAAGTCCATGCCTTGCACTTTGTCGTAAAGCGAGACCGACAAAGTGCGCGTCTCGCCCTCGATGTTGCCGCCCACCATCAACACCACGCCAAACTCACCCAAGGTGTGGGCCACGGTGAGGGCCATGCCGGCCAACAAGCCGGGCCAGGCCAGCGGAAACTCAATGCGCCAAAAGGTTTGCCAAGTCGAGAGCCCCGAAACCCAAGCCGCCTCACGCAGGCTGTGGGGCACCGCCGCAAAAGCGCGTTGAATCGGCTGCACCATGAACGGCAAGTTGACCAACACGCTCACCAACAACAAGCCTTCCATGCTGAACACCAAGCGCCAACCCGAGGCGAACAGCCACGCGCCCAAGGGGCTGCCTTGGCCAAAGGCCACCAAAAAGTAAAACCCAATCACGGTGGGCGGCAGCAACAGTGGCAACAACAACAAGGCCTCGATGACGGGCCGACCGGCCCAGCGCGTGACGGCCAGCCAACGCGCCAAAGCCAGCCCCAAGGGCAACAAAAACAGCGTAGTCAGTGCTGCCAAAGTGAGTGAAACGTGAAGGGCGGGCCAATCCATGGGGTGACAGGGTGTTTGCCTTGATTATTGCGGCAAGGCGTAACCCTGCTGCAGAAAGACCGCCTGCGCCTTGGGGCTGCGCAAAAACTGCTGCCACGCCACTGCAGCTGGACTGGCCCCTTTCAACAACACCATGCTTTGGTGCAGGGGCGCGTGCATCGAGTCGGGCAACGCGGTCCACTGCAGGCGCTCGGATATTTCCGGCGCTTTGGCCAAAGCCAGCGCCGTGATGCCCGCCTGCGCCGCCCCTGTGGCAACAAACTGCGTCGCCTGGCCGATGTTGTCGCCCAGCACTTTTTGCTGCGGCGGCAGGGTCACCCCGGCGGATTTCATGGCCTGTTCAGCCGCCACACCATAGGGCGCCAAGGCCGGGTTGGCCAGCGCCAATTTGTCCATCGGCTTCAAGCCCCGCAACACAGCGGCCAAACCCTGATTCAAGGGCAGTGCTGAATTTTTAGGCACCACCAAAGCCAAACGGCCCGTGGCGTAGCGTACGCCGGGGCCCATGGTGCGGCCCGCCTGCATCAGTTCGACCACCCGCTCTTCGTCGGCCGAGATGAATTGCTCGACCGGCAAGCCTTGCACGATTTGCCGCGCAAAATTGCCTGAAGCGCCCAAATTCACCTCAATGATCACCCCTGTTTGTTGCCTGTATTGCTCTGTCAAGTCAGCAAGTACAAACTTCAGGTTGCTGGCGGCGGCAATTTTGACGGTGGTCTGCGCCTGTGCAGGCCCAGCCCAAAGCGCGGCGAAGGCGGCGATGCACAGCCCGGCATGGCGCGGGCGGCTGCGTCGCAGAAATCCGGCCACAATACCTGGCCGCATAAAGTCATGCTTCTTTTGCATAGTTTTAAGTGGGATTTGAACCCCGTTGACAGGCACGGATCAGGCAGCCTCCCTAAAATCGAGGCCCTTGGTTACCGCGCGGTTACAGCCCCAACAGCACCCGCGCAGTATCTCAGCCCAGAAGCCGTTTTTTCAAAGACTCCGTCAGGTGTTTTTGAAAAAACGATTTTTAAACTTGGAGCCTCCCCATGAACTCACCCGTGATGCAGGGCTTGTCCCTCAACACCCCCGCGTACGTCAAGAACGCGAAACTGATCGCCTGGGTCGCCGAAATGGCCGCTTTGTGCAAGCCTGCCAGCATTTACTGGTGCGATGGCTCGCAAGAAGAATACGACCGCCTGTGCGCTGAATTGGTGGCCGCGGGCACCTTCAAAAAGCTCAACCCCGCCAAGCGCCCCAACTCGTTTTTGGCATGGTCTGACCCCTCGGACGTGGCCCGCGTGGAAGACCGCACCTATATTTGCTCAGCCAAAAAAGAAGACGCCGGCCCCACCAACAACTGGATGGAACCCGCGCAAATGCGCAACACGCTGCAGCCTTTGTTTGAAGGCTGCATGGCCGGGCGCACGATGTATGTGGTGCCCTTTTCGATGGGCCCGTTGGGCTCGCACATCAGCCACATTGGCATCGAGTTGACCGACAGCGCTTATGTCGCGGTCAACCAAAAGATCATGACCCGCATGGGCAAAGCCGTGTTTGACGTGCTGGGCACCGACGGCGAATTTGTGCCCTGCATGCACACCGTGGGCGCGCCTTTGGCCGCCGGCCAAAAAGACAACACCTCCTGGCCTTGCAACCCCAAGACCAAATACATCGTGCACTTCCCAGAGACCCGCGAAATCTGGTCATATGGTTCGGGCTACGGCGGCAACGCGTTGCTGGGCAAAAAGTGCTTTGCACTGCGCATCGCCTCCAACATGGGGCGCGATCAAGGTTGGTTGGCCGAGCACATGCTGATCTTGGGCGTGACCAACCCCCAAGGCAAGAAGTACCACATTGCAGCGGCCTTCCCCAGCGCCTGCGGCAAAACCAACTTCTCGATGCTGGTGCCGCCCAAGGCTTTTGAGGGCTGGAGCGTGACCACCATCGGTGACGACATCGCTTGGGTCAAGCCCCAAGCCGACGGCAAGATGGTCGCCATCAACCCCGAGGCGGGTTACTTTGGCGTGGCCCCCGGCACCAACATGAAGACCAACCCCAACTGCATGTTGAGCCTGCACAAAGACGTGATCTTCACCAACGTGGCGCTGACCGACGACGGCGACGTGTGGTGGGAAGGCATGGAAAAAGACACCGGCAAATTGCCCGACCATTTGATCGACTGGCAAGGCAAGGACTGGACGCCCCAGATCGCCAAGGAAACCGGCGCCAAAGCCGCGCACCCGAACGCCCGCTTCACCGTGGCCGCCACCAACAACCCGGCCCTCGACCCCGCTTGGGACGATGCCGCAGGCGTGCCGATCGATGCCTTCATGTTTGGCGGTCGCCGCTCCACCACCGTGCCCTTGGTCACCGAAGCGCGCAACTGGACCGAAGGCGTCTACATGGCCGCCACCATGGGCTCAGAAACCACCGCCGCCGCTTTTGGCGCGCAAGGCGTGGTGCGCCGTGACCCCTTTGCCATGTTGCCGTTCTGCGGCTACAACATGAGCGACTATTTCAAACACTGGCTGGACACGGGTGCCAAAGTGGCCGCAGCGGGCCACAAACTGCCCGCCATGTACTGTGTGAACTGGTTCCGCAAAGGCGAAGACGGCTCTTTCGTCTGGCCCGGCTACGGCGACAACATGCGCGTGCTGAAGTGGATGATTGACCGCCTGGAAGGCAAGGCCCAAGGCCAAGAAACCATGTTTGGCGTAGCCCCCACATATGCCGAAATCAACTGGACGGGCATCGACTTCAGCGCCGAGCAGTTCAAAGCTGTGACCAGCGTTGACAAAGCCGCTTGGCAGGCCGAGTTCAAGTTGCACGACGAGCACTTTGCCCAGTTGAGCTACCACTTGCCCGCCGCACTGCTGGCCACCAAAGCCTCGCTCGAAGCGCGTTTGGCCGCCTGATTGAAAACCACCGAATCGCGTGAACGCCTGGCGCTCACGTTGCTCTGGATCACGCCGGCCCTTTGGTCAGTCAATTACATCGTGGCGCGCACCGCCCCGGGGGTGGCCGAACCGCACATGCTGGCGCTCGGTCGCTGGGCCTTGGCCGGCATGATCTTGGCTTTTATTGCGCGGCAAGAGCTTTGGCGTGAACGCCACAGCACCTGGCGCGCCATGGGGCAATATCTGGTGCTGGGCGCCTTGGGCATGTTGGTGTGTGGCGCTTGGGTCTACCAAGGTGCGCAAACCACCACCGCCATGAATATCGCACTGATCTACGCCGCCTCACCGGTCTTGATTGCTTTGGGCGCGGTGGTGTGGCTGGGCGAACGCTTTTCTTGGCGCCAAGGTCTGGGCGTTTTGATTGCCATGTCGGGCGTTTTCCATGTGGTGGTCAAAGGCCAATGGGGCGCATTGGGACAAGTGCAATGGGTCGCTGGCGATGGCTGGATTGTGTTGGCCATGGTGTCTTGGGCCGCATTTGCTTTGCTGCAAAAGAAATGGCCCAGCCCTTTGGGCTCGACCGCGCGTTTGGCCGCCATCTGCATGGGCGGCGCGTTGGTGTTGTTGCCTTTTGCGGTGTGGGAATGGCGGCAACCCGATACCCCCGCATGGAGTGCCCAAGCCACATGGCTGGCCGTCTGCGCCGGCTTGGTGCCGGGCATTGGGGCCTATTGGGCCTATGGGTTTTGCCAGAAAGTGTTGGGCGCCAGTCGCGTCGCGGCCAGCTTGTATTTGGGGCCTTTGTACGGGGGCTTGACCGCCTGGGGCATATTGGGCGAGTCGATGGGCTGGCACCACGTGATGGGGGCGGGGCTGATTTTGCCGGGCATTTACCTCGCCTCCAGGCAAGCGCCCGAAACCCCAGAGCCCTGAGCCCGCAGGCGCTCAGATGTAGTGCAGGCGGTTTTTAACCAAACGCGCCACGCGGCGGCTCATCAAGTCGGTCAAATCGGGGTTCCGTGTGTGGAGGTCTTCCGTGCGGTCAATGGCCGACTGCAATTCGGTCATCAGGCGGCTGTCGGTTTGTGCCATGGCCCAAACGCGCTCGTCAGAGCGGCGGCGCGCCACATGGGCCGACCAAGCATCGAGCCCGCGCATCACGTTTTGAGCCAACCAACGGGTGACGCCACGCAGGGCGGCAATCGCCACCACCGCCACCAACCACAAGGCCACCCATGCGGCGATGACGTGCTTTTCGGCCCACGCCTCGATCAAGTGGTCGGTGGTCACCACCAAGGCCGCCACGCCGGCAGCCAACAAGGCGGTGGCCAGTACTTTGGCCGAGGTGGACGAAGTGGCCCGCATGACCGGTGCTGCGGGCGACTCAAGCCATTGTGATTTTTCGGTGATGGTGTTCATTTTGTATTCCCTTCGTTGAAATTTGTCCGCCTTGTGGGCGCAAAGCAATTCAGCAACGTGTCCGATCATAGGGTTTTTACCCATGTGGTTCCACTTTATATTCATGATAGATATCATTCATGTCAGTGATATTTCAATTGAATCGGTATGCACGACCCCATTGCCCCCTCGTTTCGCACCCTCGACCTGAATTTGCTGCGGGTATTTGACGAAGTCATGGCCGAGCGCAGCCTGACCCGCGCCGCCCGCAACCTCTCGCTCACGCAACCCGCGGTCAGCAACGCATTGCGCCGCTTGCGCGAGGCGCTGGGGGACGAATTGGTGCGCCGGCACGGCCATGGCGTCGAGCCCACACCCCGCGCGCTGGTCTTGTGGCCCAGCGTGCGCGAAGCCTTGCGCCAATTGCAAATGGCCATCGTGCCCAGCACCTTTGAGCCGCAAGAGGCGAGCAACACGTTCATCTTGTCAATGGCCGATGCCACTGCGGCCGAATTGATGGGCAAGCTGGCCCGACAACTGCAAACCGAAGCGCCGAATGTCTCGCTGCGGGTGGTGCCCCTCACCACCCGCGACCCGCGCAAGCTGTTGACCGAGGGCGTCGCCGACTTGGCGCTGGGCTACTTTCCGGCAGTGCTGACCGATTTGACAGGCCGTGCACAAGCCGGCGAGGCCGTGGCGTTTGAGCACCAGCGCTTGTATGCGGGCGAATATGTCTGTGTCATGCGCCAAGGGCACCCCTTGGCTGAGCAGCCCATGACCTTGGACCGCTATTGCGCGGCCCGCCATCTGTTGGTGAGCTTTTCCGGACGGCCTTATGGCTTTGTTGACGAAGCTCTGGCCTCTATCGGGCGACAACGCCGCATCGTGCTCACGGTGAACCAGTTTTTCACCGCCGGTCAGGTGGTGGTGAACTCGGATTTGCTGACGGTCTTGCCGCGTCACTTTGTGCCCACCACCGGCATGAGCGACCAACTGGTGCTGCGCGATTTGCCACTCGATGTGCCGCCGGTGCATGTCGAAGCGCTTTGGCACCGGCGGTTGCAACACGACAGTGCCCACCAGTGGTTGCGCGCGCAGTTGTTGCATGTGGCCAAAGCCGCTTTCGCCTCAGGAGCCGCCGCGTGAACATCCAACTGCTGTCGGACCTGCACCTAGAAGCCCACCCCGACTTTGTGCCCCGCCCCGCCCCCGGTGCCGACGTGCTGGTGTTGGCGGGTGACATTGGCTCTTACCAAGCCCACTCGGCGCTCACCGCATCGGGCGATCACGACTTTGGGCTGGCCCGCTTTTCACCCCTGCACGGCTGGCCCACACCCGTGCTGTATGTGCCCGGCAACCACGAGTACGACGGGCTGGACTTTGACGAGGCCCACACCCGACTGCGCGCCACCTGCGAACGCTTGGGCCTGATTTGGCTGGAGCAAACCGTGCTGCCCATGAACGGTGTGCGCTTTATCGGCAGCACCCTGTGGAGCGACTTTGACGCTTTGGGCCCGATGGCCGGCCAGACCCCGCCCAAGCCCTTGCCCGCGCATTTCAGCCACCCCAACAGCCTGTATTCACGCCAACTGAAAGCGCGCGAGAAAGCCTTCAGAGCCGCCAATTACTACTTGCGCAAAACCGGCACCACCCGCCAAGCAGCGCCTTGGTTGGCCGAACAGGTGCGCGAACAAGCGCTACACAGTCAAGCCTGGCTGAGCGCAGCCCTGGACACGCCGTTTGACGGGCCCACCGTGGTGGTCACGCACTTTGCCCCGAGCTTGCGCAGTGCCGATCCAAGGTATGGCTTGGTGCCCGGCACCGCCGGTTTTTGCAACGCCCTCGATGCGCTGCTGCCCAAAGCCCGGCTGTGGCTGCATGGCCACTTGCACTGCCCGGTGGACTACACACACCAAGGCTGTCGGGTGGTGGCCAACCCGCTGGGCTATGCGCACAAAAACGAACAGCTCACGTTTCAGGCGCAATGCGTGGTGCCCGTCAATCGCGCCACTCCATGATCTGAGTCAAGAAACCATTTTGTGCTTTCAGTACATTGAAGCTTTATGGCTTTGAACAAAGGAGCAGGTATGAAAATCTTATTGGCAGTGGACGGCAGCGAGTTCACCAAAAAAATGTTGGCCTATTTGAGCACCCACGCCGAGTTGCTCAGCCCCAGCAACAGCTACACCTTGCTCACGGTGCAAGCCCAATTGCCACCCCGCGCACGCGCGGCGGTGGGCAAAGAAGTGGTTGAGAGCTACCAGCGCGAAGAGTCCGAAAAAGTGCTCAGTCCAGTCAGCAAATTTTTACTGCGCCACGATGTGAATGCCAAGGCCTTGGCCAAGGTGGGCCACGCGGGCGAAATCATTTCAAAGACCGCCGACAGTGGCAAATTTGATTTGGTGGTGATGGGCTCACACGGCCACGGCACTTGGGGCAACCTGATCATGGGCTCGGTCGCCACGCAGGTGTTGGCGCACTGCAAAGTGCCGGTGTTGTTGGTGCGCTGAAGCCACTGCGGGGCAACAGGCGCTGTGCGCTGTTCCCCGTGGTCCCTTTATTTAGGGCTCAGCGTGCGCTGAGTCCGTTGAAGCAGGTGCTCATCACCATGTCCAAAATCTCTTCATCGGTGTGCTGCTCGCCCATTTTCAGGAACTCCAGCACCGGGTCGCAGGCGCGTGCAAACAGGGTGTAAAGCACAGCCACTGGGGGCAATGCAGGGTTGATTTGTCCTTGGGCCTGGGCTTTTTCAATCCAGCCGCCCAGCGCATCACTGACTTCCATTAAGCCATCCATATAGTCTTTGCTGGCCATCAAAGTGGCGCGCAAACTCGAGTTTTGGCTGGGCAAAGAGGGCATCAGGCCCTGCAACTTGAGGGTCATGGTCCAACGGGTCACGGCCTTGAGCTGGTCGATGGGTGCGCCATCGGCGGGCATCGCTTGGATGAATTCTTGCGCCTTGCGCATGGCGGTCACCATGGCCGCGCAAGCCAGCTCTTCTTTGCTGGTGAAGTGTTTGTACAGACTGGCTTTGGCAATGCCCACTTCGGCGGCCACCTCGTCCACCGTCATCGCATCAAACCCCTTTTCGGCCAACAAACGGTTCACCGACTGGATGATGGCCGACTCGCGGGCGGCCAACATTTGAATCTTGAACGACTTTTTGGGGGGAGTGGTGGCTGGGGAGGTCATGGCTGGATTTTAGTCCTAGAGGCCAAAAAAAGACCCTAGAGTCACTCCTAATCCCCTGCCATTCATATGTTGAGCAGTCAGACCTTTTGTAAACCGGGTACGCCGGACCGGACAAGGTACTGCGCCTGGGTCTTGAACACGCTGTCGGGTCGCACCGGGTAGGGGGTGGTGACGAACTCGGCCTGCAGGGTGTCGGGCCGCACGTCCAGCACGGTGAAGCCGCGCTCGTCTGAGCGGGCGTGCAGGATGTCCGGGTTGCTCTCACGAATCTGGGCCAGCAACTTTTCGCCCAAGCCCCGCGAAGTGATCGAGGTGGTGACGATCTCGCTGGCCACTACCGGCGATCGCTCGTCATTGGGCTGCACGCGCAATTGGGCCGCCACATTCATGTGCACATCGCCGCCCAAGACCACCACATTGGGCACCCCCGCTTGGGCCACGCTGTTTAAAAATTGGGCACGGGCTTGCGGGTAACCGTCCCAACCATCGGTGAAAGCGCTGCGCCCCAAAGGCGTGTTGACGCCACTGGAGCTCATTTGGGTCGATTGGGCCACCAACTTCCAACGCCGGGGGCTGCTCAGCAGCCCTTGGTTTAACCATTGCTCTTGGGCGGCGCCCCACATGCTGCGCGCCGGATCGGCCAAGGCGTCGCAGCCCATCACCACGCGACCGCCGCCTCGGTTCGGGTCGGGACAGGCGTGGTGGTCGCGGTATTGCCGGCAGTCCAAGGTCCACACGTCGGCCAATCGCCCCCAGGCCATGCGGTCGTGAATGCGCATCTGGCTGCGGTTGACCGGGTCGGGCCCAAGCCGCAGGGGCATGTGCTCAAAATACGCTTGGTAGGCTGCTGCTCGGCGGCGCAAAAACACCTGCGCATCGGTGAAGTGGCGATCCAGGTCGTTGGCGTAATCGTTGACCACTTCATGGTCGTCCCACGTCATGAGCCAAGTGTGCGCGGCGTGACAAGCGCGCAGATCGGCATCGCTTTTGTATTGCGCGTGCCGCTCGCGGTATTCGTCCAGCAGTTTGGGCACTCCCCCTTGGTGAGGGCGCAACAGGTGCTGCGGGTTGGAGCTTTCGTAGATGTAGTCGCCGACAAAAAGCACCAAATCCAAATCGCGTTGCGCCATCTCGCGGTGCGCCAAAAAATAGCCTTGCTCGTAATGCTGGCAAGAAGCCAAGGCCAGGCGCAAGCGGTCCACCGCATCGTTCACGCCGGGCGTGGTGCGCGCCCTGCCCACGGGGCTGTGGGCCGTGCCACACACAAAACGGTACCAATAAGGCCGGGCCGGCTGCAAGCCGGTCGCCACCACATGCACGCTGTGGCCACGGCGGGCATCGGTCTGCACCGTCCATTGGCGCACGGGCTGGCGCATGGCGGCATCGGCAAACACCTCGCACACCACCGACAACGTTTGTCCTTTGAGCGCGGCGTCGGCCTCGCTGATGCGCAAGCGCGTCCACAACACCACACTGTCAGGCCGGGGCTGCCCACTGGCCACGCCCAAACCAAAGGGGTCGGCCTGCCAGCGCGGGCCGCTGGCTGACGGTTTGGCCCCGCTTTGCGCGCCGGCCAAAGCGCACCATGGGGCCAGCGCCAAGGACAAGGCCATGCGGTGCCAATCGCGCCGATTCAGCGGGGCAGTGGCAGCGCGGCGGTGTGAAAAGTCCCAAGCGGTCAACGTGTCAGATCCAATGAATGAACAGCAAAGCCAATGCGCCCCTGCGCAAATCAGGCCATGCGCCAACGGGCATGTTACCCGCGCCCCCGCTCAGGGTGTTGGCCCCTGGCCCCTGGCCCCGCAAAGGCGACAAGTGTGGCAGCGGGATCGCGGCACAATGCTTGCATGACTGCGCGCAAAGATCATCTGGACGGACTGGCCATCGGCACCTTGTTGGCCTGTTGCATGTTTTGGGGACTGCAACAGGTGTTGGTCAAATCGATCATGTCCGAAGTGGCCCCGCTGTTTCAGGCCAGCCTGCGCTGCATGGGCGCGTGTGTCTTGCTGCTGGTGTGGTGCCGCGTGCGGGGCGTGCGCTTGTTTGAGCGCGACGGCAGCTTGTGGCCTGGGCTCTTGGCGGGCGGCTTGTTTGCCGCTGAATTTGCCTGCATTTATTTGGGCTTGTTGTACACCTCGGCTTCGCGCTTGACGGTGTTTTTGTACACCGCTCCCTTTTGGGTGGCCGCGCTGGTGCCGCTTTTTGTCAAATCAGAACGCTTGCGCCCCGTGCAATGGTTGGGCATGGCTTGCGCTTTTGTGGCGGTGGCCTTTGCCATGCGCGAGGGCTTGAGCGCCAACAACGTGACCAGCGCCAACAGTGCGTTGGGCGACTTGTTGGGTTTGGCCGCTGGGGCCTTGTGGGGCCTGACCACCGTCACCATTCGGGCCAAAAATCTGACCCGGATTGCGCCCGAAAAATTGTTGTTCTACCAAATCGCCACCACCGCCATCGCCGTGCCTTGGATCTCGGTGGCTTTGGGCGAAAGCTGGCACTTTGACTGGAGCGGTCTGGCTTGGGGCTCGATGCTGGCGCAAACCGTGATTGGTGCGTTCGCCAGTTATTTGGCGTGGATGTGGATGCTGGGCCGTTACCCCGCCACCAAGATTTCGGTGTTTGTGTTTTTGACCCCCCTCTTTGCGCTGCTGTTTGGCACTTGGTTGTTGGGCGAAGACGCCACCCCCACCTTGCTCGGCGCTTTGGGCTTGGTGGCGCTGGGCATCGTCTTGGTCAACCGCAAGCCGGGGTGACCGCTAGCGGCTTGGGCGGCCCAAGGGCGCATCCCCGATAATCTCGTTTTTAGATTTTTCTCAACCCGCCTGCCCCATCGTCATGGCGGGTTTTCATTTGCGGAGCAAGACATGAGCACTTTCCAAACCACCGGCGCACGCGCTACGGGCCTGGCCACCATTGCCGCTGATGGCACCGTATTGGACACTTGGTATCCCGCCCCCGAATTGGCCGACGGCATAGCAGCCCGCGGCAGTGTGCGCCTGACCGAGGCCGAAGCCGTGGCGGCTTTGGGCGCCGATGTCGCCAAAGCCTTGAGCCCTTGCAGCGTGCGCAACGTGACCGTGGTGGCCGTGCGCACCGAGATCAAAAGCCTGGCCGATGCGCCTGCCGACACCCACGACGCTTACTTGCGCTTGCACCTCTTGAGCCACCGTTTGGTGTTGCCGCACGGCGCCAATGTGGCCGGTATTTTTGGCCTGCTGGCCAACGTGGCTTGGACCAATTTTGGCCCGTGCGCCGTGAACGAAGTGCCTGCTGCGCGCTTGAAAGCTCGCGCTTCGGGTCGCGTGTTGGAAGTCAAAGGCGTGGACAAATTCCCACAGATGACCGACTACGTCATTCCCTCAGGCGTGCGCATTGCCAACGCCGACCGCGTGCGTTTGGGCGCGCACCTGGCCAGTGGCACCACCGTCATGCACGAGGGCTTTTGCAACTTCAACGCCGGCACCTTGGGCGCCAGCATGGTCGAAGGCCGCATCAGCGCAGGTGTGGTGGTCGATGACGCGAGCGACATCGGCGGTGGCGCCTCCATCATGGGCACGCTGTCGGGCGGGGGCAAAGAAGTCATCAAGGTCGGCAAGCGTTGCCTGTTGGGCGCCAATGCCGGCATTGGCATTTCGCTGGGCGACGACTGCGTGGTCGAGGCCGGCTGCTACATCACCGGCGGCAGCCGCGTGCAGTTGCCCGATGGCAGCTTGATGAAAGCCAAAGAACTGTCGGGCAAAAACGGCATCTTGTTCCGCCGCGACTCACAGTCGGGCGCGCTGCACGCCATTCCGCGCAACAAGAGCTGGGGCGAACTCAACGCCGAGTTGCACAAAAACTAAATCTGGGCGGGCGTATCGCTGATGTGCAGCAATACGCCATGCACCGCGGCACCGTGCTCGATGGCAATCGAGGCGTAGCGGATGTCCCCCTCCACACGCGAGTGGGGGTGCAACTCGACCCGTTCGCGGGCTTCAATGTGGCCCACCACTTGGCCGGCCACCACCACAAAGTCGGCCAAGATATTGCCTTGCACTTGGCCTGTGGCCCCAATCACCACCGTGACGCTTTGCCCCGCCTCGGCTTGGATGTCCCCCACGACAGCGCCATCAATCCGCACACTTTCTTTGACGCGCAAATGCCCCAACACTTGCACCTGGGGGCCGATGATCGTTTCAAACTTTTCTTGACCCCCTTGCAAAGGGCTGAACGATTTTTTGGATTTTCCGAACACAGCAAGCCCTCCCTCAGCGCCGGTCTAGCCACAGCGCTTGCAAGGGCGTCTCTGGGTTCACGGGCTGGTTTTTGTAAAGGATTTCGTAATGCAAGTGGGGCCCGGTCGAGCGACCGGTGTTGCCTAACAAGCCCAGTGTTTGGCCGCGTTGCACCGTGTCGCCGACGGCCACATCGCGGCGGTCCAAATGCGCATAACGGGTGGCGTAGTGGTGCGCATGCGCCACCTCAACCCACTGACCATAGGCCCCCGAAAACTCCGAACGAACCACCCGCCCGGGCGCGGTGGCCAACACCGGGGCTTGTCGCTGCGCCACCAAATCCAGGCCCGTGTGCACGGCATGGACTTGTGTGATGGGGTCAGACCGGAAACCAAAACGGCTGGTGATGCCGTAGTCCCCTGACAAGGGGTTGCTCACGGGCAACAAGGCCCATTTTTCTTGCTCGGTTTGCCACGTTTGTCGCAACGACATCACCGCTTGCTCGGTTTGGAACAAGGCATGTTGAGCGGTCGAAAGCGGTGACTCTTGTCGCCATGCGGGCGCCGGCACCCCTTGCAAAGGCCCCCCTTGCCCACCCCCTCGCCAAGTCACCGAAGGCTTGTCGGTGGCCACGGGCACGGGGCTTTTCCAGCCCAAGCCTTGCAGCCACTGGCTTTGGTGGGTGTGCAAGGATTGCAGCTCGTTTTGCAGCGCCAGCACCCGTTTTTGCAGCGCCTGAAGTTGCAACGTTTGTTGCGCCTCTAGCTTTTGCATTTGGCCCTGGCTGGCCACGCCGCCCATGCTTCGAGCCAGATCGGGAGCCACCTCAACCGCCACGCGCAAGCCCATGAAATGCAACAGCGCCCCCAACAGCAGCAGGCCAGAGACAATCAACGCCCCCGCCCACCAGAGCCGGCGGGCCGTCCAAGAAAAAGAAACAATGCGGTGCGCCGGACCGCCTATCCAAATGAGTTGCATGCGCCACCTCCTCGCAGAAGGCCATGCGCAGGGTGCGCACGCCTTCAATTCATGACAAAGGCAACATCATAGGCAATAAATGTTTCTAAAGAATTAATTTATTGGGGGTTTGAGGGGATCAGTCCGCGAAGAAAGAAACGGAATGGGCTGGAGGAAGGTTTTCGATTTAGGCCCGATTTAAATGCCGCTCCGCCAGCGCCACGTACCAATCGAGGCACCCCGGGTTGGCCATCGCGTCTTTGTTGACGACTTTTTCTAGGGGCTGGCCGAGCATGAGTTTCTTGATGGGCAACTCTTGTTTTTTGCCTGACAGCGTGCGCGGTATTTCGGCCACTTGAAAAATGGCGTTCGGAATAAATCGCGGGCTGAGCGCCACTTTGATGGCGTTGTTCAGTTTCTGCACAAGCGCATCGTTCAGCACCAGGCCGGGGCGCAGCACCACAAACAAGGGCATGTAGCTTTCTTTGCCCAAGTATTCCAAGTCGACCACCATCGAGTCCATCACTTCGGGCAGGGCTTCTACGGCGCTGTACAACTCGCTGGTGCCCATGCGCAAGCCATGGCGGTTGATGGTGGCGTCGCTGCGCCCAAAGATCACGCAGCCCTCGCCTTGGCCTCGCGATTCGGGCTCGGCGCTGCCAATGCGGAGCCAATCGCCATGGCGCCAAACGCCGCCCATGCTGGCCGGGCCGTCGCCCCCGCCGGGTTGGCGCCCGTGGCCTGCGGGGTACATTTCAAAGTAACTGCTCAAATAGCGCGCATGGTCGGTGTCGCCCCAAAAGTACAAGGGCATGGACGGAATGGGCTGCGTGCACACCAGCTCGCCCACTTCGCCCTTGACCGGCTGGCCTGCTTCGTTCCACGACTCAACCGATGCGCCCAACATGCGGCATTGCATGACGCCCGGCTCTTGCGGCAACTCACGGTGCCCGCCGACAAAAGCGCCTGCAAAGTCGGTGCCGCCAGAAATATTGCACCACCAAATGTCGGTGCCCATGCGGCGAAATTGCGCACTGCCCCAGTTTTGGGTCTCGGCCGACAAGGGGGATCCGGTAGTGCCCAAAGCCCGCACACGCGACAAGTCGCCACAACGGGCGATGTCGAGCTCGGCTTTTTGGCAATTGGCAAAGTAAGCCGCGCCGGCCCCGAAAAAGGTGACGTGTTCTTGCGCCGCCATGCGCCACAAGACGCCCCAATCGGGCTGGTCTTTGCTGCCCCCGGGGTTGCCGTCGTAAATGACGCAGGTCACGCCATTCAACAAGCCGGCCACCTGCGCGTTCCACATGACCCAACCGGTCGAGCTGTACCAATGAAAACGCTCGCCAAAACTGTTCGGGTGGTAGCTGCAGCCAATGTCGTTGTGCAAAATTTTGTTGGCCAAAGCCACGATGACCGTGCCGCCGTGGCCGTGCACGATGGGCTTGGGCAAGCCGGTGGTGCCGCTGGAATAGACGATCCACAGCGGATGGTCAAACGGCACCCAGATGGGCTCAAACGCTTGCACTGCGGCGTTGTTGCGCGCGGTGATGGTTGCCAGTGGCACACTGCCGGCCACTTCGCCACTGGCCAAGTCGAGGGTGCCCAAATGGTCATGCACGATGACGTGCTGCACGCTAGGCAAAGCGTCTTTGAGTTCTTGGACCACGCCCATGCGGTCAAGATCGCGCCCGCCGTATCGCACGCCGTCTACGGCAAACAAGACCTTGGGCTCAATTTGTTTGAAGCGGTCGAGCACCGCATGGGTGCCCATGTCGGGGGCGCAAATGCTCCAGATCGCGCCCACGCTGGCGGTGGCCAAAAAGGCCACCATGGCTTCCGGAATATTGGGCAAATACGCGGCAACTCGGTCCCCCGGTTGCACGCCTTGGGCCTGCAAGTGCAAGGCCAACGCAGCCACCTGACGGCGCAATTCGGGCCAGCTCAATTCACGGCGTACGCCTTTTTCGTTGTGGCTGATGACGGCCACCAAACCGGCTTCATGGGCCGGCTGCACATGGCGAAACACCTGCTGCACGTAATTGGTTTGCGCGCCCGGAAACCACTTTGCCCCCGGCATGACGTTGTGCGCCAAGGCCGCGCTGTGTGGGGTGGGCGATTGCAGCTCAAAATAATCCCAAATGCTTTGCCAAAAAGCGTCCAGTTCGGTCACGGACCATTGCCACAAGTCGTGGTAACTGTCGAAATTCAGGCCACGTTGCTCATGCAGCCAATTTTGGTACAGCCTGATTTGGGGCACATAAGGTGCGAGGCCGGCGGGACTTGTGGCAGTGTTCATGCCGCGCAGAGTAGCAGCGGCGCAGCACCGCTGTCACGCGCGACAACCCTGAAATATGCACCTTGGCGACAGCAACCGGGCGCTCAGCCCGAGACGGTTTCGCAGCGGCCTTGGCCGGTGGCCAAGCCGCGAAAATCACTTTGCCATTGGCGCCCGACCAAGTCGATTTGGATCCGCTCATTGTCCAGCCCGGTGACGAGCCCACCGGGCACCAAGGAAAAACTGTAGGGCTCTTGGCCGTCGATGCGCAGACGGCGAATGGCTTTTTTATCCCAATCAATGCGCACCTCGCGCACCCAAGTGCTGCGCTGCGGCAGGTAGGCCACCGAACAACTCAAGACCACCGAAGAAGGGGCGGCCAAAGCACCCGTCATCGGTGCCCCCAGGGCCGCTACGGCCACCGCTAGCATCGACCGTCGAACGTGAAACCAGTGCGCCATGGGGCTCAGGCCGCCGCGTTGTTTTGCATGCGCTGGCTTTTCCAATACACATCGTCACCACCATGCATGCGGTTGAGCACACGGGCCAGCACGAACATCAAGTCCGACAAGCGGTTCAGGTATTGGCGCGGGGTTTCGTTGATGGCTTCTTCGTTGCCCAAGGCCACACACGCACGCTCGGCGCGCCGCGCCACGGTGCGGCACACATGGGCCAATGCCGCGCCGCGGGTGCCGGCGGGCAAGATGAACTCTTCCAGTTTGGGCAATTGCGCGTTGTAGGTGGCCAAAGCCTCGTCGAGCGCCAACACGGCCTCTGCCTTGAGCAGCTCAAAGCCGGGAATAGACAACTCCCCACCCAAGTTAAACAGTTGGTGTTGCACCTCTACCAACACTTCGCGCACCGACGGGGGCATGTCTTCGCACAGCAAAACACCGATGTGGGAGTTCAACTCGTCCACCTCGCCCATGGCGTGCACGCGCAAACTGTTTTTGGAGACCCGTTGGTTGTTGCCCAAGCCGGTGGTGCCGTTGTCCCCGGTGCGGGTCGCAATTTGTGTGAGTCGGTTGCCCATAAAAATGTCCTTATGCTTTGCGCGCCATTGTCGGCCAAGACCCTATGGCTTGTCTGACAGACGACAACAAGACCCGGGTTTGCGGCGTAAACTGCGATTTTGCTGGTTTGGCGCAGCCCCTCGCCACCTTCAGGAGACACCCATGAACGCCCCCACCCCTGCCGCCCACTTGGCCCCCGAAATCGCCCAGCGCGAAGTGCCCGAGGCTTTCTTGTCGGCCCTGAAAACCCGCTTTGGCAACAACTGTTCTACCGCATTGGTGGTGCGCGAGCAACATGGCCGGGACGAGTCGGCCTTCACCCAAGTGCCTCCGCCTGCCGCCGTGGTGTTTGCCGAATGCACACAAGACGTGGCCGATGCGGTTAAGTTGTGCGCCGAGTACAAAGTGCCCGTCATTCCCTTTGGTGTGGGCTCGTCGCTGGAGGGCCATTTGTTGGCTGTGCAAGGCGGCATCAGCATTGACCTGATGCGCATGAACAAGGTGCTGTCCATCAACGCCGAAGACCTGACCGTGACGGTGCAGCCCGGCGTGACGCGCAAGCAACTGAACGAAGAAATCAAATCCACCGGTTTGTTCTTTCCGATTGATCCCGGCGCTGACGCCACGATTGGCGGCATGAGCGCAACCCGAGCCAGTGGCACCAATGCCGTGCGCTACGGCACCATGCGCGAAAACGTGTTGGCGATGGAGGTGGTCACCGCCGCGGGCGAGACCATTCGCACCGGGACTCGGGCCAAAAAATCCAGCGCCGGCTACGACCTGACGCGCCTGATGGTGGGCAGCGAAGGCACTCTGGGCGTGATCACCGAAGTGACGGTGCGGCTTTACCCATTGCCCGAAGCCATTTCTGCGGCCATTTGCTCATTCCCCAGCATTGAAGCGGCAGTGCACACCGTGATCCAAACCATTCAGTTGGGCGTGCCGATTGCGCGGGTGGAGTTGATCGACCACAACACCGTGCGCATGGTGAACCAATATGCCAAGTTGGGTCTGCGTGAAGAACCCTTGTTGTTGATGGAGTTTCATGGCTCGCCTGCCGGCGTGAAAGAGCAGGCCGAAACCGTGCAGGACATCGCCAGCGAGATGGGCGGCAATGCTTTTGAGTGGGCCACCACGCCCGAAGAACGCACCCGCTTGTGGACCGCCCGGCACAACGCTTACTTTGCGGCCATCCAGAGCAAGCCCGGTTGCCGCGCCATCAGCACGGACACCTGTGTGCCCATCAGCAAGTTGGCCGATTGCTTACTCGACTCGGTCACCGAAACCGACAACAGCGGCTTGCCCTACTTTTTGGTGGGCCACGTGGGGGACGGCAACTTCCACTTTGGCTATTTGATTGACCCCAACAACCCGCAAGAATGTGCCACCGCCGAAGCCCTGAACCAACAGCTGGTCAGCCGCGCTTTGCGCTTGGGCGGCACCTGCACGGGCGAACACGGCATTGGTCTGCACAAGATGGATTTCTTGCGCACCGAAACCGGCGAAGGGGCGGTAGACATGATGCGCACCATCAAGCGGGCCTTGGACCCGCACAACATCATGAACCCTGGGAAGATTTTTTCGCTGTGAGCAAGCACTGCTCGACTTTGGCGCACAGCTGAGCGGGCTCAAAGGGCTTGAGCATCAAATCGCTCAAGCCCGCCTGGCGAAACACTTCTAAGTCCACCGGGTTGACGTTGGCCGTCAAACCCAACACCGGCAGGTCTTTCACCGTCGCCGCAAACGTTTCTCGCAAGCAGCGTGTGGCAGCAATGCCATCCATGACCGGCATGACCATGTCCATCAGAACCAAGTCAACGGGGGTGTCGCGCAGCATCTGCAGCGCTTGCTGGCCCTCTGCGGCCTCCAAAATCTCACACTGGGGCCAACCGTTTTGCAGCACCTTCTTGACCAACAATCGGTTGATGGGGTGGTCGTCCACAATCAAAAAACGCCACACTTGATCGCCCGTTTGCAAGGCCGGGCTTTGCGCATCGGGGGTGTGCTGTGGCGCTTCAGCCGCCTGCAAAGGCAAGCGGAACCAAAACCGCGAGCCTTGGCCCAACTCGCTCTCAAAGCCAATGTCGCCGCCGAGCAAGTGCGCCAACTTTTGTGAAATGGCCAAGCCCAAGCCGTTGCCACCATAGCGCGAATGAATGCCGATGTCGGCCTGGCTGAAGCGCTTGAAGATTTGGTCACGCCGCTCAGGGGCGATGCCAATGCCGGTGTCGGTCACCGAGAACAGCACGCCAGGGTTTTCCCATTGCACCCGCAACACCACCTCACCTTGGTGGGTGAATTTGAGCGCATTGCCCAACAAATTGACCAGCACTTGCATCAGCCGATGCCGATCGGTATGCACCCACTTCGGCAATGCCTCGTCCAACTCAATTTTGTAATCCACCGCCATGCTTTTGACCTTGGGGCGGAACAACTCGAAGGCATAGCCGGTGATTTTGCGCAGCTCAAAGGTCTCGGAGTGCACCACCAACTGACCCGCCTGCAGCTGTGAGTAGTCCAAGATGTCGTTGATCACCGTCATCAAGTGATCGGCCGACTGGCGCGTGTGGTTCAGCACCTTCAGGGCTTCGGGCTTGTCTTGCACCCGCGCCATGAGCAAATCGTTGAAGCCCAAAATGGCGTTCATGGGTGTGCGCAATTCGTGGCTGATGGTGGCAATGAAATGCTCACGCATTTGCAATATTTGCTCCAACTCCTGGCGCTTGAGCTCCAGTTCGCGCTGGTAGCGCATGCCTTTTTGCACCGCCTGCTCGTGCAGGCGATCGTAGATCATGGGCACGATGATCAAGGTGCCTGTCACCGCCGAAATGGTCACCCAGGTGCTGGTGGCATGGTGCAATTCATGGTGAAAAGGCGGCAACCAACCCCAGTAATTGGCCGCCGCCATGCCCAGTTGCAGCAGCCACACCACGCACAACCAAAAGTAACCTGCACCCCGACTGATCACATAAAACGGGGTCAGAGGCAAAATCATCAACCATGCCAAACGGGGGAAAAACACCCCTCCGGCATGCCAAGCCACGTAACACAGCATGGCGGCACTGGCCGCAGTGCCCATGTGGATGATGGGGGCCAAGGGCACGCCCCAATAAACCAAGAAAAAGAAAAATGCCAAAAGAAGGGCCAGCGCAAAGGTCACGCCCACGGTATTGGGGTAGGGCGTGATGAGCATGTCCAACACCAGCAAAGCAATGATGATGCTGACGAAAAACACCAAGTAAGGCGCGCGACCATACCGGTAGGGCGCCGGCAGTCGGGCGATGAATTTGTCAAAACGAGCGGACAAAAAAGGCGTGTTATCCATGCTCACCGCCCCGCGCTTGCTCGATGTTTTGGGTGACCACGCGCACCAAGCGCACCAAGTCCATGGGTTTGTCGAGGACATCGCGCATGCCGCCATCCAAACACCGTTGCCGCTCCAATGGATGCGTATTGGCGGTCAGGGCAATGATGGGCATGCGGGAAGACAAGGCTGGAAATCGCTGGCGAATCTCTTGCGTCAATTGCACACCGTCCATGTCGGGCATGACCATGTCGACCAAGGCCACATCAAACGTCTGATGCGCCAGCAACGCCAGGGCCTCGGCCGCGCTGCTGGCCTTGACCACTTGGGCATTGGGCCAACATTTTTGCAATTGCAACTGGGCCACCATCAGGTTCATGGCGTTGTCGTCCACCACCAACATGCGCAGCGCCTCTGCGCTCAGGTCGCTCCAGGGGGCGGGGGTCAGCTTTTGCTGGTGGCGCGCGGCCAGCATCGGAATTTCAATCCAAAAACACGCGCCCTGCCCCTCGGTGCTGTCCACGCCAATATTGCCGCCTTGTTTGGTGACCAATTTTTCACAAATCGACAAACCCAAGCCCGTGCCCCCATAGGCGCGTGTGGTCTGCACATCGGCGTGCTCAAAGCGTCTAAAAATCAGCGTCTGTAATGCCGGTGGAATGCCTCGGCCCGTGTCCGCCACTTCAAAGCGCAACAAGTTTGGCCGCCTCAATATGCGCAACTCGACCTGCCCTTGGTCGGTGAACTTGAAGGCGTTGTTCAACAAGTTGTGCAAAATTTGAATGAGGCGCTGCCGGTCAGCACGGACATACACAGGCAAGGTGGGATCCAGCTGCGAAGTCAGGTAAAGCCCTTTTCTTTGCGCTCTGGTTTTGAAGGCGTCTAATACTTCGCTCATCAACTCACGCAAATCAAAGTCGGTGAGGTGCAACTGCATTTGGCCCGCTTGCAGCTGCGAGAAATCCAAAATGTCATTCACCACTTGCAGCAAGTGCCTGGTCGATCGGCGAATGTGGTCGACCACCTCCACTTGGTCGGGGTGCTGGGCCAACTCTTGTCGCAGCACGCCGTTGAAACCCAGTATGGCGTTCATGGGCGTGCGCAACTCATGGCCCACGGCCGCCACAAATTCGTCTTTATGCGCCTGCGCCTGCAGCAAAGCTTGGTGGATCGATTTCAGCTCTTCGTTGCGTTGGTTGAGTTGCTTGAGTTGGTGGTCGTGTAAATACTCATACACACGCACGCCGAACATCAGGCTGGCGACCGCCAAAATGCTGTGCATCACCGTCCAAGGCACCGCCTGCGGAGACATGTTGACTTCGCGGCTGAAAACACCGGTGATGGTGCCGATGAACAAGCCAAACAAGGTCAGCAAGATGATGCTCATCCAGGCCAAGGTGGCCTTGGGGCCCAACAACAGCAAGACAGGGAGCGCCAAGAGGTTGAGCCACACCACGGTCATCGAGTAAATGCCGCCGGTTTGAGTGGCCACATAGGTCACCAAGACCACCCCCAACAAGGAGGTCAGGTTAACCACATAAGGCAACAGCCGAGGCACCCATGCCAAAGGCACCATCAGCAGCGTCAGCAATGCGGCATACAGATGGTAGTTTTTGTCGTAAGTACCAGAGGGGTTGAAATAAAAGACCAAAGAGTTAAAGGCCAACGTCAACAGGTAAATCAACAAAATGTTTTTCTTCGTCAACAAGGACGTCGTCGTCGCCGCCCCTTCGGCACGAAAAAATGTTGACGCTAGTTTGAGCATGGGCCCTTGGGCATCAGCCGCGCAGTTTTTCGATCAGGCCATTCAACTCGTCCAACGAGCCGAACTGAATCGACAACTCACCCATCTCCTCGATCTTGCCCAAGCGTTTGACACGCTTTTTCACCCGCACTTCCACTTCGGCCATGAGCAGGTCGGACAGTTCTTCTTCAACACGGCGAATGTCGCGTGACTTTTCTTTCTTGGGTTTTTGATGCACCAGATTGAATTCAGCGCCGAGTTTTTTGGCCAGGCTTTCGGCTTCGCGCACCGACAACTTGCGCGCCGTGATTTGGTTGGCAGCCGTGATTTGGGCGGCTTTGTCCAAGGGCAACAAGGCGCGCGCATGGCCCATGTCGAGATCGCCCGCCATCAGCATGGACTGCACAGGCTCGGCCAAATTCAACAAGCGCAGCAAGTTGCTGGCGGCGCTGCGCGAACGTCCCACGGCTTGGGCGGCGGCTTCGTGCGTGAGACCAAACTCTTTGATCAAGCGTTGCAAGCCTTGGGCTTCTTCCAAGGGGTTGAGGTCTTCGCGCTGAATGTTCTCGATCAGCGCCATGGCGGCGGCGGCCTCATTGGGCACATCGCGCACCAAGACCGGCACCGACTCTAAGCCGGCCAAATGCGAAGCGCGAAAACGCCGCTCGCCTGCAATGATTTCGTATTTGCCGGCATGCTCGCCCTCGGTGAGTTGCCGCACCAAAATCGGCTGCATGATGCCTTGCGCCTTGATGGACTCGGCCAGCTCATACAAAGCACCCTCGTCCATGCGGGTGCGCGGCTGGTACATGCCCGGCACCATTTGCGTGAGTTTGAGTTGGGTGGGCACGCCTGTTTCTGCGGCCATGTTGGACGCAGGCGCGTCTTGCACTTTGGGGCCCAGCAGCGCTTCCAGTCCGCGGCCCAAGCCTTTGGGTTTTTTGGTGACCATGGTCATTCCTTCAACAAATTTTTTAACAGCGCATGGCCTTCTGGCCAGTCGCCCAATGATGAGTCGGCGTTGATGTGGCCGCACGCGCCCATGTCGACCCAATCGGCGCGCCAATCTTGCGCCAAACTGTGGGCCCGCGCGGCGGTGCAATACGGGTCGTTTTGGCTGCCCACCAAAATGCTTTTGAACGGCAATGCTTGTCGCACGACAGGCGACCAACCCGGCAAGCGGTGGCTCAGCTCTGGGGCTTCGGTGTCTCCCGGTGCGACCAACAGGGCCCCACGCACACGCGCAGTGTGGCGCGAAACACTGGCCCAAGCGGCCACCAAGATGCAGCCCAAACTGTGCGCCACCAAGACCACCGGGCCGGGCGCATCGATCACGCTTTCGTCCAAGCGCGCCATCCAATCGCCGCGCAATGGGTGCAGCCAGTTGTTTTGTTCCACCACACGGTAGCCGTGCGTGTGCACCCAACGCATTTGCCAATGCTCGGGGCCACTGCCTTGCCATCCCGGCAAGATGAGCACCGTGGCCGCACGGGTCTTGTCGCCGTCAGGCGGCGAAGCAGTGGCCAATGGGGACGTTGCGTGCATGGAATCGGTGGGGTTAAACAGGATGAATGGGGGTGAATGGAGGTGCGTGTGGATCAGCGTGGATGTGTGTGGCCCGGTGAATGCTTTGGAGAAATGACAAACAGACGCCAACGCTTCAGACCTCAAAGGGTCGGCGCACGCACCACCAGTTCTCGCGCAAAGTCGACATAGGCCTGACTGCCCTTGGCGCCCGCATCAAACACCACCCCCGGCAAACCATAGCTGGGTGCCTCGGCCAAGCGCACGTTGCGCGGAATCACGGTGTCAAACACCTTGTCGCCAAAGTGGGCCTTGAGTTGATCACTGACCTGCATTTGCAAGGTGATGCGCGGGTCAAACATGACGCGCAGCAGACCAATGATCTTCAGGTCTTTGTTCAAGTTGGCGTGCACTTGTTTGATGGTGTTGACCAAGTCGGTCAGGCCTTCCAAGGCAAAGTATTCGCACTGCATGGGCACGATCACGCCGTGAGCTGAGCACAGGCCATTGAGTGTCAACATCGACAACGACGGGGGGCAGTCGATCAGGACAAAGTCGTATTGGGCATCGACCGAAGCAAGCGCGTTTTTAAGGCGTTGGTCGCGGTGTTCCAGTTGCACCAACTCAACCTCTGCCCCCGCCAATTCGCGGTTGGCGCTCAACACGTCGTAGCCGCATTTGTCGGCGCGAATGACGGCTTCACCAATGGTGGCCGACTCGAGCAACACGTCGTAAACGCTCAGCTCAAGTTGTCGCTTGTCGATGCCCGAGCCCATGGTGGCGTTGCCTTGCGGGTCTAAATCGACCAGCAACACGCGCTGACCGACCTTGGCCAATCCCGCAGCCAAGTTGACGGTGGTGGTGGTCTTACCGACCCCGCCTTTTTGGTTTGCAATACAAAAGATTTTGGCCATGTGAAGATGCCCCGTTTATTTGGAAATGGCCAGCTTGATGCCAAAGCCCACCAGAAAAAGACCCGCCAATTTTTCGAGCACGCGGCCCACCATGGGGTTCGCGCGCATGCGCTCGGCCAAGTAATGCGTCAGCAAGGTCATGCCCAAGCCATACAAAAACGTCAAAGCGGCAATCGTGGCGGCCATGACGCCAAAACTGATCACACCCAAATGCGTTTTCGGGTCCACGAACAAGGGAAAGAACGCCATGTAAAACACAATCGCTTTGGGGTTGAGCAAGGTGATGCCCAAGGCCTGTTGAAAATATTGACGGGGTCGAATGTTCAACACCGGGGCATCGCCCGCTTTGGCCGACAACATCTTCCAACCCAACCACGCCAAATAAGCGGCGCCCATCCACTGAATGGCGGCAAAGGCGGCCGGGTAGTTGGCCAGCACCGCCGCCACACCGGCCACCGCCATCCACATGAGCACTTGGTCGCCCACGATCACGCCCAAAGTGGCCATCAAGCCGCCCGCCACCCCCCCCTTGCTGGTAGAGGTGATGAGGGCCAAGTTGCCGGGGCCGGGAATGGCCAAGAACAACACAATTGCGGCGACAAAAGCGCCATAGTCAGAAATACCGAAGAACATGGTGGCCTTGAATAATTAAGAAGTCGTAAATCATCACCTCATTTGGTGAGCACCATCTTGAATCCAAATCCGATCAAACACAAGCCAGCCACTTTTTGCAGCAGGCTGGAAAAACGTGGATGCGCCCGAATGCGCTCCGCCATGTAATGGGTGATCAGCACCACCCCAAAACAATACACAAAGCCCAAGACAGCAATCGTCAAAGCCATGGCCACAAATGTCAACGCCCCTTGGTGCCGCTCGGGGTCGATAAATTGCGGGAAAAACGCAAAGTAAAACATGATCGCTTTGGGGTTGAGCAAAGTGATCAACAAAGTTTCCCGAAAATAATGCCCGGGCGTGATCTGAATCTGGGGCCCCTCGCCCGGCTTGGCCACAACCATCTTGAGCCCCAACCACGCCAGATATGCCGCGCCCAACCACTGCAACACCATGAACAATTGCGGATAGGTTTGTAGCAATGCAGCCAGGCCGGCAACCGTGAGCCACAACAAAATCTGATCACCCAACAGCAAGCCCATGACCGAAGCCAAGCCACCAGACAAACCGCCTTTGCTGGCTGAGCTGATCAGGGCCAAGTTGCCCGGGCCCGGCAGAAACAACAGCAAAACAAAGGCCGCCGCAAAAGCGCCGTAATCGGTGATACCAAACATGTCTGGAGTGGTGTGGAAAAACTGGGAGTGTACGTGAAGCTTTACACCACCCCCCAAACTGGCCTCAAGTGGCGGTGTTTCACGTGAAACACGCCCTTGTCAGAGCATCTTCTGAGGCGAAATTTGGGGCGAGGTCTGAGGCTAAATCTGGGGCTTCATCCAGACCAGGCACCGGTCCACATCGAGGCCCGGCACCGCCAAGGGTTCCACGTGAAACACTTGCACTTCAGGCGGCAAAGCGGCCAATTCGTCTTGCGGATGCTTGCCTTTCATGGCCATCCAAACACCGCCCTCGGCCAGCGCCGTACGCGACCACGTGACAAAGTCGGGCAAGGAAGCAAAGGCCCGAGAACAAATCACCTGATACGGATCGGTCAACGATTCGACCCGGGCATGAACGCCGCGCAAATTGGGCAACTTCAGACTGACGGCCACCTGCTGCACAAAAGCCGCCTTTTTGGCGACTGTGTCCACGCAGGTCACGGCCAACTCGGGCATGCAAATGGCCAACACCACGCCGGGCAAACCCCCGCCTGAGCCCACATCCAACACCCGAACGGCCTGGCCTTGGGTGAACCGACGCAAGGGCGCCACCGCCGTCAAACTGTCCAACAGGTGGTGGGTCAGCATGTCGGCAGGGTCGCGCAATGCGGTCAGGTTGTAGACCTTGTTCCACTTCTGGATCAAGCCCATGTAGTCCAACAGCTGCTGCTGTTGCGAGGCCGACAAACTCAAACCCAGCGCCCGCGTCCCCGCACTCAGGCCAGCCGCCAGATCTGCGCCCACGCCTGGAACGGCAGCCCCGCCAACACCCACACTCATGCCGTCTCGCCCGTTTCAGCCGCAGACATGAAGCCCTTGAACCCCCCTTTTTTCAGGTGTATCAAGAGCAAAGAGACACTGGCTGGGGTGATGCCTGAAATGCGTGAGGCCTGACCCAAGGTTTCAGGGCGGTGCTTGGCCAATTTTTGCCGGGCTTCGATGGACAGGGCCGAGACCTGCATGTAGTCCAGCGCCTCGGGCAAGCGCAAATGCTCATAAAAGGCCGCCCGCGCCACCTCCCCTTTTTGGCGGTCAATGTAGCCGGAGTACTTGGCAGCGATTTCCACCTGCTCTATCACCGAGGCGCTCAACTCGCCCAACGTTTCACGTGAAACATCAGGGCTGGCCATGCGTCCTTGGTCCAGAGACATCAAGGCGGGATAAGTGACATTGGGGCGGCGCAACAGATCAAACAGGTTGTGCTCGTGCTCAATGGCCTTGCCCAAAACGCGCTCTGACTCTTCGGCCGGCAAGTTTTTGGGGTTCACCCAAACCGACTTCAAGCGCTCTGTTTCACGTGAAACAGCGTCGCGTTTACGGCTGAAGGCATCCCAGCGGGCATCGTCCACCAAGCCCATTTGGCGGCCCACTTCGGTCAGTCGGGCGTCGGCATTGTCTTCGCGCAACTGCAGGCGGAACTCGGCACGGCTGGTGAACATGCGGTAGGGCTCGGTCACGCCTTGGGTGACCAAGTCGTCCACCAAAACGCCCAAATAAGCTTGGTCGCGGGCGGGCGTCCATGGCGCATCGCCGCGGCATTGCAGTGCGGCATTGATGCCGGCAAACAAGCCTTGTGCGGCGGCTTCCTCGTAGCCCGTGGTGCCGTTGATTTGCCCGGCAAAAAACAGCCCGTTGATCTGGCGTGTCTCAAAACTGTTCTTCAGGGAACGGGGGTCAAAGTAGTCGTATTCAATGGCGTAGCCGGGACGCAAGATGTGGCAGTTTTCCAGCCCTTTCATCGAGCGAACCAAGTCGTACTGAATGTCAAACGGCAAGCTGGTCGAGATGCCATTGGGATAGTACTCGTGGGTGTTCAGGCCCTCGGGCTCTAAGAAAATCTGGTGGCTGTCTTTGTCTGCAAAGCGGTTGATCTTGTCTTCCACACTGGGGCAATAACGGGGCCCCACCCCCTCGATCTTGCCTGTGAACATGGGGCTGCGGTCAAAGCCCGAGCGAATGATGTCGTGGGTGCGCTGGTTGGTGTGCGTGATCCAGCACGGCACTTGCTGGGGATGCATCTCGGCACGGCCCATGAAACTGAACACCGGCACCCCGCCCTCGGGATTCATGCCGCCCGGCACACCATCGCCGGGCTGTTCGGTGCATTGGCTGAAGTCGATGGTGCGGCCGTCCAAGCGCGGAGGCGTGCCCGTTTTAAGGCGAGCCTGTGGCAGTTGAAGCTCTTTCAGTCGGGCCGACAAACTCACAGCGGGCGGGTCACCCGCTCGGCCTGCCGAATAGTTTTGCAAGCCCACATGGATTTTGCCGTCCAAAAACGTACCGGCCGTCAGCACCACGGTGCGCGACCGAAAGCGAATCCCCACCTGGGTCACGGCGCCCACCACGCGGTCGCCCTCCACCATCAAGTCATCGACGGCCTGTTGAAACAAGCTCAAATTGGGCTGGTTTTCGAGCATGCGGCGAATCGCCGCTTTGTACAAAATGCGGTCGGCTTGGGCGCGTGTGGCACGCACCGCGGGGCCTTTGGAGCTGTTCAAAATGCGAAACTGAATGCCCCCCTCGTCGGTGGCCAGCGCCATGGCGCCACCCAAGGCGTCGACCTCTTTGACCAAGTGCCCCTTGCCAATACCGCCAATGGAAGGGTTGCAGCTCATTTGCCCCAGCGTCTCGATGTTGTGGGTCAACAGCAAGGTCTTGCAGCCCATGCGCGCGGCGGCCAATGCGGCTTCTGTTCCAGCATGGCCACCACCGACCACGATCACATCGAATTCTTGAGGGTAAAGCATGAAAGATCCGCCTTGGAAGAAGGCCAAAAAAGGGCGCCATCTGCGCCACGAACCGCCCTGCCACGGGGTCGGCTGATGTGCTTATTTTACAGGCAGGTGTGTTTGGCTGGACAGGCCCACGTTATGCGCCAAAGACATAACCCAACAACCCATCCGCCTTGGACGAAGCGCGGTGCGCGGCCTACGATGGTCCCCACTGACAACCCGTCAGCATCTCACCAGGCGACACCCCATGCCCCACGCTCTCGCAACCCCTCCGGCCAAAAGCCCTCATGCCTTGCCCTCTTTCCTCGACCCCGAACACCTCGGGCCTTGGGGTATTTATCTGCAACAAGTCGACCGCGTCACGCCCTATTTGGGCTCTTTGTCGCGTTGGGTTGAAACCCTGAAAAGGCCCAAGCGGATGTTGATTGTGGATGTGCCGATTGAGTTGGACAACGGCACCATGGCCCACTTTGAAGGCTACCGTGTGCAGCACAACACCAGCCGCGGGCCCGGCAAAGGCGGCGTGCGCTTTCACCAAGATGTGACGCTGTCCGAAGTGATGGCCTTGTCGGCTTGGATGTCGGTCAAAAATGCAGCGGTCAGCTTGCCTTTTGGCGGCGCCAAAGGCGGTATTAGGGTCGACCCCAAAACATTGTCGCGCGGCGAGTTGGAGCGCCTGACGCGCCGTTACACCAGCGAGATCGGCATCATCATTGGCCCGAACAAAGACATCCCCGCGCCCGATGTGAACACCAACGAACAGATCATGGCGTGGATGATGGACACCTATTCCATGAACGAAGGCGCCACCGCCTCGGGCGTGGTGACGGGCAAACCCATCGCCTTGGGCGGCTCGTTGGGCCGACGCGAAGCCACCGGGCGCGGCGTGTTCACCGTCGGCCAAGAGGCAGCACAACACATAGGCCTGGACATTGGGCGCGCCAAGATCGCGGTGCAAGGGTTTGGCAACGTGGGCGGCATTGCGGCCAAGTTGTTTGCCCAAGCCGGCGCCACCTTGGTGGCGGTGCAAGACCATGGCGGCACGATTTACCAAGCCTCGGGCTTGGATGTGCCCGCCTTGTTGCGCCATGTGAGTGAGCACGGCAGTGTGAAAGGGTTCGCGCCGGCAGAGACCTTGCCAGACGATCGGTTTTGGGGGGTCGACTGCGACATCTTGATCCCCGCCGCCTTAGAGCAACAAATCACCGCGGCCAATGCCCACCAGATTCAAGCGCGCATGGTGATTGAGGGCGCCAACGGCCCCACCACGCCCGAGGCCGACGACATCTTGCATGAGCGCGGCATTTTGGTGGTGCCCGATGTGATCGCCAACGCCGGCGGCGTGACGGTGAGTTACTTTGAGTGGGTGCAAGACTTCTCCAGTTTTTTCTGGAGCGAGGACGACATCAACCTGCGTTTGGTGCGCATCATGCGCGAGGCTTTTGCGGCCATTTGGCAAGTGGCTGACGAGCACCGTGTGAGCTTGCGCACCGCCACTTTCATTGTGGCCTGTTCGCGCATCTTGCAAGCCCGAGAGTTGCGGGGTTTGTACCCCTGAAGCCACGGGCCGTGCGGCTCAGGGCTTCAAAGGCAAGGCCCCTGCGGCCTTGACCTCGCCCAAGGAAAAACTGGTGTGCAGGTCTTTCACATTGGGCAAGTTGAGCAACACATCGCGGGCAAACTGGCTGAAGCTGTTCAGGTCTTTGCTGACCACCGTCAGCTCAAAAGTGCCCGTGCCGCTGATGTAGTGGCAGGAGATAACTTCGGGGATTTTACGGATGGCTTCTTCGAGCTGGCGCGTCACATCGCCCCGGTTGCGTTCGGCATCCAAACGCACAAACGCCAACACGTCCAAACCCACCTTTTGGCGGTTGATTTCTGCCCGATAACCGGTGATCACGCCGGCCACCTCCAGCGCCCGCACGCGCCGCCAACACGGCGCTGCGGACAGGCCCACCCGCTGCGCCAATTCGGCATTGGTCAGTCGGCCGTCTTTTTGCAATTCATTCAAGATGGCCCAATCAAATTTATCGAGTGTTTCCATAAACTGGATTATTGAGCAAGATTCTTTCAAATCATAGGGCAAATCCTGTCACACAAAGCAAGCACCTGTCGCCTGGCCCGTTCTAAACTGTGCCATTCCTACCCGTCGCAGGACAGACCATGAACGCCCCCTTGCCCGATTCGATTCGCCAGGCTCTTGAGACCGTCACACTGGACGACAAATACAGCCTCGATGTCGGCCGTGCCTTCATGAGCGGCGTGCAAGCCTTGGTCAAGTTGCCGATGCTGCAACGCCAACGCGATGCCATGCTGGGCAAAAACACGGCGGGCTTTATCAGCGGATATCGCGGCTCTCCGCTCGGCAGTTACGACCAGTCTTTGTGGAAAGCCAAAGACCACCTGAAAGCCCAAAACATCGTCTTCCAACCGGGGGTCAATGAAGAGTTGGCCGCCACCGCCTTGTGGGGCACACAGCAGCTGGGCTTTGCGCCCAAAGGGTCAAACAAGTTCGATGGCGTGTTTGGCATTTGGTACGGCAAAGGCCCCGGCGTAGACCGTTGCTCGGATGTCTTCAAACACGCCAACATGGCCGGCACCACGCCCTGGGGCGGCGTGTTGGCGGTGGCGGGCGACGACCACGTGGCCAAAAGCTCCACCGCGGCACACCAAAGCGACCACATCTTCAAGGCCTGCGGCTTGCCGGTGTTTTTCCCCGCCTCGGTGCAAGACATCTTGGACCAAGGCTTGCACGCCCTGGCCATGAGCCGGTTTGCGGGCATTTGGTCGGGCATGAAAACCATCCAAGAGATCGTGGAGTCCAGCGCCACCGCGCACATTGACCCCGAGCGCGTGCGCATTGTTTTGCCCGAGTTTGAAATGCCGCCGGGCGGCGTGCACATCCGCTGGCCCGACACCGCACTTGAACAAGAAGCCCGTTTGTTCGATTACAAATGGTATGCCGCGTTGGCCTACATCCGCGCCAACCAACTCAACCACAACGTGATCGAGGGCCCGAATGACCGCTTTGGTTTGATCGCCAGTGGCAAGGCCTACAACGACACCCGGCAAGCCTTGCTCGACCTGGGGCTGGACGATGCGCGTTGCCGTCAATTGGGCATTCGCTTGCACAAAGTGGCCGTGGTGTGGCCGCTGGAGGCGCAGTCCACACGCGAGTTCGCCACCGGTCTGCGCGAGATTTTGGTGGTCGAAGAAAAACGCCAGATCATCGAATACCAACTCAAAGAAGAGTTGTACAACTGGCGCAACGATGTGCGGCCCAACATCTTGGGCAAGTTTGACGAAGCCGATGGCGATGTTTCAGGCGGCGAGTGGTCAGTGCCCAACCCGACCGAGCGCACCTTGTTGCGCGCCAACGCCGATTTGACGCCCGCCATCATCGCGCGGGCCATCGCCAAACGGCTGAAAAAAATGGGCTTGGACGCCGACACCACGGCGCAAATCGATGCGCATTTGTCGGTGCTTGAGCACAAAGAAAAAGCCATGCACACCCTGAGCCTCGGCGCCGCCAACGACCGACAGCCTTGGTTTTGCTCGGGTTGCCCACACAACACCTCGACCAAAGTGCCCGAAGGCTCACGCGCCATGGCAGGCATTGGCTGCCATTTCATGAGCATTTGGATGGACCGCAACACCGTCGGCTTCACCCAAATGGGCGGCGAAGGGGTGCCGTGGACGGGCCAACAACCGTTCAGCCATGAAACCCATGTGTTTGCCAACATTGGCGATGGCACCTACTTTCACAGCGGCATCTTGGCGATTCGCCAAAGCATTGCAGCGGGTGTGAACATCACCTACAAAGTGTTGTACAACGATGCCGTGGCCATGACCGGCGGCCAACCCGTGGGCGAGCGGCCGGAAGGCCACAGCGTGGTGCAGATTGCCATGAGCATGCGGGCCGAAGGGGCGCAACGCATTGCCGTGGTCACCGACGAGCCCGAAAAATACCAAGGCGTTCGCTTGGTCGACGGGGTACGGGTCTATCACCGCGACACCCTTGACCAGATTCAACGCGAGATGCGCGACATCCAAGGCACCACCGTCATCATTTACGACCAAACCTGTGCCACCGAAAAACGCCGCCGCCGCAAACGCGGCACGATGGTCGACCCTGCGGTGCGCGTGATGATCAACGAAGAGGTCTGTGAAGGCTGTGGGGACTGTGGCGTGCAGTCCAACTGCCTGTCAGTAGAACCCCTCGAAACGCCTCTTGGTCGCAAACGCACCATCAACCAAAGCACCTGCAACAAAGACACCAGTTGCCTGAAAGGCTTCTGCCCCAGCTTTGTCACCGTTGAGGGCGGCACCTTCAAGAAAAAAAACAGCAATGAGCGGATGTCCTTGAGACCCGCCCACCTGGGCGCCCTGCCCGAGCCCGAATTGCGCACGCTACACCAGCCTTGGGGCATGGTGGTGGCCGGCGTGGGCGGGACAGGCGTGATCACCATTGGTCAGTTGCTGGGCATGGCTGCGCACATGGAGGGCAAGGGCATCGTGACGCAAGACTCGGCCGGTCTGGCGCAAAAAGGCGGTGCCACCTGGAGCCATGTGTTGCTGGCCAACACCCAAGATGACATTCGCACCACCCGCGTGGGCATGGCCGCTGCCGACTTGGTCATTGGCTGCGACCCGATCGTGAGCGCCTCCAAAGAAACCACCCTGCGCATGCGCGAAGGCCGAACGCATGTGGCTCTGAACAGCAACAGCACCCCCACCGCCGCCTTTGTGAAAAACGGCAATTGGCAAAACCCTTCGGAGGCCTGTGTGGCCACCATCACTGAACAAGTGGGAATGCAAAGCGTCAGCAGTTTTGATGCCGACACCTTGGCCAAACAACTCATGGGCGACACGATTTATGTGAACCCCATGATCTTGGGTTTCGCTTGGCAAAAGGGTTGGGTGCCCCTGCGCCGTGAGTCCTTGGTTCGGGCCATCGAGCTCAACGATGTGCAGGTCGCCAACAATCTGGTGGCCTTTGAGTGGGGGCGCCACGCCGCGCACCACTTGACGGACTTGATGCAACACCTGCAACCCGCGCAAGTGATTCAGTTCAAAAAGCGCGAGACGCTGGAAGACCTCATCAATGACCGCGTTCGCCGCCTCACCGACTACCAAAACGCCGCTTATGCCGCGCGTTACCAAGCCTTTGTGCAGCGCGTGCAACAAGCCGAAACGCCCTTGGGACGGTCGTTGCTCAGTGAAACTGTGGCACGCCACTTGTTCAAACTGATGGCCTACAAAGACGAATACGAAGTGGCGCGTTTGCACACGCAATCTGATTTTTTAACGCGCATCCAAAACAGCTTTGAGGGCGACTTCAAGGTGCACTACCACTTGGCCCCGCCGGTGCTGGGCAAGCGCAATGAAAAAGGCGAAGGCATCAAACAAAAGTTCGGCCCTTGGATGGCATGGGGCTTCAAACTCTTGGCCCGCTTAAAAGGCTTGCGCGGCACGCCCTTTGATGTTTTGGGCCAGACCGAAGAGCGCCGTACAGAGCGCGCTTTGATCGTTGAATACATGCAACACGTGGAAGACTGTTTGGTCAATTTGAGCATCGACAGCCATGCCCATGCGGTGCGCGTGGCCCAAGTGCCCGAAACCATCAAGGGGTTTGGGCACGTCAAAGCGCGCAACATTCAAGCCGCGCGCTCACTTTGGAAAAACCTGCAAACAGGCTGATGGGGGAAACATGACCCGGCTGATGCGGGTCATGGTCGTGTGCACAGGGGGGTGAAAGCACCCACCCCGTTTAACGTGCGTCGGGCAACTCGATCTTCACTTCCAAGACTTCCAAATTGTCCTGGCGTTCCAGGTTGACTTTGATGTCTTCGGGGTTGATCTTGATGTACTTGCTGATGACGGCCACCAACTCGCGTTGCAAATCGGGCAAGTAATCGGGCTCAGCGGCATTGCGACCACTGCGTTCGTGCGCCAAAATAATTTGCAGACGTTCTTTGGCAACGCTAGCAGTTTTCTTCTTTTCGCCTAAGAGGAAAGACAGAAACGACATGGTTCACTTGCCTCCGAAGATGCGTTTGAAGAAACCGGGTTTCACGGCCTCTGTGAAGCGCATGGGCTTGTCTTCACCCAAGAATCGGTCAATCACATCCTTGTACGCCTCAGACACATCGCTCTCCGCCATGTGAATGGCAGGCGTGCCTTGGTTGGACGCTTGCAACACGTTGTCGCTTTCAGGAATCACACCCAACAACTTGATGCGCAAGATGTCTTGAATGTCTTGCAATGACAACATCTGGCCGTCTTCCACCCGATTCGGGTTGTAGCGGGTGATCAGCAAATGCTCTTTGATGGGCTCAAGGCCCTCAATTGCGCGTTTTGTTTTGCTGCCGAGCATGCCCAAAATGCGATCCGAGTCGCGCACCGAAGACACTTCAGGATTGGTCACCACCAAGGCTTCGTCGGCAAAGTGCATGGCCATCAAAGCACCAGTTTCGATGCCTGCGGGCGAATCACACACGATGTAATCAAAGCCCATTTCATTGAGGTCTTGCAATACTTTTTCAACACCCTCTTGGGTCAAGGCATCTTTGTCGCGGGTTTGCGAAGCGGCCAAAACAAACAAGTTGGCACATTGCTTGTCTTTGATGAGCGCCTGGTGCAAATTGGCCTCACCTTGAATCACGTTGATGAGGTCATACACCACACGGCGTTCGCAACCCATGATCAAGTCCAAATTACGCAAGCCGACATCAAAATCAATGACGGCTGTCTTGAAGCCCTTGAGGGCCAAGCCGGTGGCGAAACTGGCACTGGTTGTGGTTTTACCCACACCACCTTTACCGGAAGTCACAACGACAATTTTTGCCATGAGTTTTTCTTTCTAAGACGAGAGATCAATACAAATTCGGTGATTCAAGACTTGAGGGGCAAGACCCACAATTTGTCGCCATCAGGGCCTGATTGCAAACAAACTTGTGCCGCTTGCCCCAAGACTTCTTTGGGCAACGCATTTTCGCTGGTCCGATAGATGCCTGCGATCGAAATCAATTCAGGTTCCATCACCTGCGCAAAAATGCGTGCTTGTGTGTTGCCACGCGCACCCGCAATGGCTTTGCCGCGCAACGGGGCATAAATGTGAATGTGCCCATCGGCGATCACTTCAGCGCCCGCATTCACGATGGCCAGCACAATCAAATCACGCCCTTTGGCATAGACCTGTTGACCTGAACGCAATGGTTTGTCAATCACCATCGGTCCCTGCGCGACGGGTACCGGAGGCACCACAGGAGCCGGTTCGGGTGCTGCCACTGAACTGGCGGTCTGAACGGGCTCAGCCAAAGGCACTGCGCGACGAATGCGGGCATCACTGGCATCCACCAGGCCCAACCCCTTGGCATGCGCCAACAGGTCCGCCTGGGCCCCTTTGATGGCCAACGGCAGCAACCCATGTTGACGCAACAAAGGCAACAACGATTCGAGATTCAATGTGGCAATGTCAGCGCCTGTGGAGATCAAGCTGACATCAATGATGACGGGGTCTTGTTCAAAAAAACCGGGGCTTTCCGCCAATTGCTGCTCTAGGGCGAGTGAAATGGCCTGAATGTCTGCTGTTTTGAGCACCAAAGCCAGCAAGGACAAATCTGCGCTTTTGATGTCGTAACAGTGGGATTGAGGTGACTCTGAAACGATCGCCATGGTGCCATCAGGGGGAGGAAAGAAGCAAATCTTAACAGTGCAGTTGTCCCTGTCTCTTTCTCTATAGATTTATATCTTTAAATAGGAATAGTAGGTAAAGCAAGAGCCCATGTGTGGACAAGGTATTTTTATTGAATGATGACAACAACTTGTGCGCTTGCTGAACCTGTGCGTGGCTGCGCTTTTGAGGTGTCACGGCAAAATGAACAACTTTGTTCGTGCCCACTAAGCTGTGGATAACCAGGCTGTTGTTAGATTTTTATCCACAGCCTTATCCTGTTGAGGGTATCAATGCCCAATAGCCCATTGGATGATGCCTTTGGCGACGAAACCGAGCATGCCAAAGGCCAGGCCCAGAAAAATAACAAAGGTGCCAAACTTTCCGGCTTTGGATTCCCATGCCAATTGACCAATGATGAACAGCATGTACAGCATGAAGGCGCCGATGCCAATCGTCAGGCCAAAGCCCGCAATTTGTTCTTCTGTAAACCCCCACATCACCGCTCACCTGGTTCCGTGATGCGCTCTTCCAAGTGCGTGACATCCACCAGATCTCGGTAAGCATGCCAACTGCCATGGCCCAGCATGGGGATGATCAAAATCAGGCCCAGCAAGAGAGAAAAAATGCCCAGCAAACTAAAGCCGATGATCAGAAAAGCCCAAAAGGTCATCTGAATCGGATGGGTCATGACCGCTTTCCAACTGGTCAAGACAGCTTGAAAGACTGTCACCCGGCGATCGAGCAACAAAGGCATGGAAACCACGCTCGAAGCAAAAACAGGAATCGCCAGCATCCCGCCAAGGCCCAGCCAAAGTTCAAACAAATGGCTGTCTTTGGCCAACACCACATGGCGAATGAAATCAATCGGCGAGTGAATAGCCGTGGGGGCCAATAAGGTGATCAATGCGGAAGAGGTAACAATCCACCCCAGTGCGGCCAAACCCAGCAAAAGGCCAAAACGAATCAAACACCAATAACTGGCTGGTTGTTCGCGCAAACGCAATTGCCAATGGGTCCAGGTTTGGACCAACAATTCAAAATCAACCTTTTCATTGCGTTCCATGGCACGGCTCATGGCGTACAAGCTGGTGGCCAAAACAGGTGCCACCACCATGAACGCCGACAAATAACCGACCAATAACCAAAATTGATCGTGTGCCAACAAGGCGATCAAACCGCCGAAAGCGGCCATGACGATGCCGTGCAAAAGACTCAACCCAGGGGAGCGCGCCATGTCTTTGAAACCCAAAACCAACCAGTGCATGGGTTGGTCCAAGGCAAGAGGGCGAATGGGTGGCAAGTAAAGACCCGCCCGAGATTGGCTTGCGTGAGAAGGAGGCGTGTGGGGCATGGTCAAAGCTTAACCAAAGAGCTTTTCAACATGCTTGATTTGCGTCAATTATGTTTGGCCAAAAAAAAGGGCCGCAAGATCGCGGCCCCCCTGTGATGCCTGTGCATCACTCACTTGAGTCAGACCATTTACAAAGGCGCTTTTTTGCAAGTGTTGATGCCCAACATGCTGTACGGCGGGCACCAGCCCATCAAGCCTGTTGCCAAGGGAATTGCACCCAGCCAACCCCACCAATCCACAGTGTGGGTCGCGGCCAGTCCCAGCAGCACGAGGCCTGCCACGATGCGAAGAATTCTTTCAATACCGCCAATGTTTCGGGTCATATCAAGCTCCTGGTTAAAAAATCAAAGGGTGACGCGATAACCTTCATCGGCAATCGCCTTGGCCAAAACTTCACGCGGCGAGGTTGAATCCACTTGCACCTGTTGGCGAGAACGATCAATGACCACTTGGGCCGTCTGGTCCACGGCCAGTAACGCTTGTGTCACGGCTTTTTCGCAATGGCCGCAAGTCATGCCTTCTACGATGAAAATTTGGTTCATGATGTCCCTCTTGAACAATCGCTGTTGGTGCTGCATCCAGCATAGTTGAATTCATTTCACCCACCATGACACAGATCAATCCCGCAAAAAAAACGTTCGACATTGGCGTCGGCGGGATGACCTGTGCCTCGTGTGTAGCGCGGGTAGAACGGGCCTTGAGCAAAGTTCCTGGTGTGGAAAAAGCCACCGTCAATTTGGCGACGGAAATGGCGCGCATTGAAACGGCAACGCAAGCCAATGCCGAGCCCCAAACAGAGGCGCAGCTGAGGCGTGCCATTCGAGATGCCGGGTACGCGCCACGCACAACTGAGGCGATCAACAACGAAGAACACAACTTCAAGCCATGGGCGGGTTTTGCGCCAGTGGCATGGGGTTTGGCGCTCTCAACGCCCTTGGTCTTGCCCATGCTGGCAGAGCCTTTTGGCTGGCATTGGATGCTGCCCGCGTGGGTGCAGTTTGTTTTGGCGACACCTGTCCAGTTTGTTTTGGGGGCTCGGTTTTACAAGGCCGCTTGGCATGCACTCCGGGCCTTCACTGGCAATATGGATGTGTTGGTTTCTCTGGGCACCACGGCCGGTTGGTTGCTTTCGGTTTGGTTGTGGCTTTCGGCGCGTGACGGCGCCATGCCGCATTTGTACTTTGAAGGCTCGGCGGTGGTCATCACGCTGGTGTTGTTGGGCAAATGGCTCGAGGCGCGCGCCAAACGCCAAACCACCGAAGCCATCCGTGCTTTGCACGCACTGCGCCCTGACCACGCGCACTGGATGAGCCCCGATGGCGAAGTGGATGTTCCGGTGGACGAAATTCGGGTCGGCGATTTGATCGTGGTGCGCCCCGGCGAACGCTTGCCGCTGGATGGCGAACTCAAAGAAGGAGCCACTCAAGTTGACGAATCCATGTTGACCGGAGAGCCCTTGCCTGTGAGCAAAAGCTTGGGCGCACGCCTGACGGGTGGATCGATCAATGGGGATGGCCGCATCGTGATGCGGGTCAGCGCCGTGGGTTATGAAACCGTGCTGTCGCACATCATCCGCTTGGTCGAAGATGCCCAAGCGGCCAAGGCGCCCATTCAGCGCTTGGTGGACAAAGTGGCCGAAGTGTTTGTGCCCGTGGTTTTGTTCTTGGCCCTGCTCACATTGTTGGGCTGGCTGTTGTCAGGGGCGGCCTTTGAGACGGCGTTGGTCCATGCGGTGGCTGTTTTGGTGATTGCTTGCCCTTGTGCCTTGGGCCTGGCGACGCCGGTGGCCATCATGGCGGGCACGGGGGTGGCGGCGCAACAGGGCATCTTGATCAAGGATGTGCAAGCGTTAGAGATGGCGCACCGTGTGCAAATTGTGGCGTTTGACAAAACGGGCACGCTCACTGTGGGGCGTCCGCGCCTGACCCACTGCGTGTCGGCAGCAGGGCAAGACGCCAACCAAGCCCTCGCATGGGCGGCTGGTGTGCAAAGTGGCAGTGAGCACCCTCTGGCCTTGGCGGTCTTGGCGGCGGCGCAAGTGCGGGGTTTGGATGTCGTGCCCGTGCACGACATGAGCGCCGTGCCGGGCAAAGGGGTGAAGGCCACCGTGCAAGGCCGGCTGTTGTTGTTGGGCAGTTTGCGCTGGTTGCAGCAAGAGGGCATGGCGCCGCAAGAGTGGGCCGATGAGGTGGCCGCGTTACAAGGGCAAGGCGCGAGTGTGTCGGCCTTGGCCGAGCGCACGCCCGAGGGGGTGCGCGGTTTGTTGCTGATGGGCTTTGGTGACGAGCCCAAGCCCGGTGCGGCAGAGGCCTTGGCCGAATTGCGCGCCCGTGGTTTAAAGCTGGTGATGATTTCGGGCGACAACCCTGCAGCGGCCGAAGCCATGGCCCGGCGCTTGGGTTTGCGGCCAGAAGACGGCGAGGTGTTGGCCGACGTGCTGCCGGGCGACAAGGCCGCGCAGGTGCAAGCGCTGCGCGCAACAGGGCAAATCGTGGCCATGGTGGGTGATGGCGTGAACGATGCGCCGGCTTTGGCGGCCGCCGATGTGGGCATGGCCATGGGCAATGGCACCGATGTCGCCATGCACGCGGCAGGCATCACCTTGATGCGCGGCGAGGTGGCATTGGTTGCCGCTGCGTTGGATATATCGGCGCGCAGCGTGGCCAAGATTCGGCAAAATTTGTTTTGGGCATTTGCTTACAACGTGGCGGGCATTCCGTTGGCGGCCATGGGCTATTTGAACCCCATGATGGCCGGCGCCGCGATGGCGCTCAGCTCGGTCAGTGTGATGGGCAATGCCCTGTTGCTCAAGCGCTGGAAGCCCAAAAGCGAGGCGTCCACCCACGCCGCTCAAAGGGCGTAGTCGGGGCTTTCTCTTTGTAATTTGCGCAGCAAGGCGGGCCAAACAAAGGCGCCACCCAGGCCGCCCGTTTGCACCCGTGAGGCTTCGGCGACGCCATCCAAAATGGCCGGGTTCACCGCGGTCAGTGTCTGCGGACCGGCTTGCCCCGCCAACGCGTCGACTTGAATCCGACAGGCATTTTCAAAGGTGTACATCGACAAAAAGGCATCGGCAATGGTTTTGCCAACGGTCAGCAAGCCGTGGTTGCGCAGCATCAAAAAATGCGCCTGCCCCAGATCGGCTTGCAGCCGCACGCGCTCGTCGTCTCGAATCGCCACCCCCTCATAGCCGTGGTAGGCCAAAGAGGCCAAAACAAAAGTGCTTTGCTGACTGATCGGCAACACGCCATGGGCTTGGGCACTCACGGCCACGCCTGCGCGCGTGTGGGTGTGCAGCACGCAACCAGCGTCAGGCCGTGCCTCGTGCACGGCGCTGTGAATCACAAACCCCGCCGGGTTCACTGGGAACGGACTGTCCAGCAATTTCTGACACTGCATGTCCACTTTGACCAAGCTGGAGGCGGTGATCTCGTCGAACATCAGTCCGTAGGGATTGATCAAAAATTGTGGCGTGTCACCCGCCACCGAAGGGGGCAATTTGGCGCTGATGTGTGTGAACACCAAGTCACTCCAGCCATACAAGGCGACCAAGCGATAGCAAGCCGCCAAGTCCAGCCGCAGCTGCCATTCGTCGGCATGAACATGGTCTTTCAGAGAGGGGTTTTCAAAGGCCATCACCAAGCTCCGGGACATCAACAGCGTTCCAGCATAGCGACAGGCCGGGGCGGTGCATGACCTGTTGGCGACTTCACGGCCCGGGTTGGGTCGACGCCTCGAGCTGCATCAAATAGCGTCGCGCATAAACGCCACCGTCGTCGTGTTCGCCGCACATCTCCACCGAGGCTTGCAGTTGCCGGCAAACCGCGGGCCGATCAGGGTGGCCAAAGATTTGGCAACGCCCCTGCGGGTCAAGTTGCACGCAGGGCACGCCGGCGGGCTTGCCCTGCGGCATGCCGGGGATCGCAGAAGAAATAGACGGCGCTGTGCAACAGGCCGCGCACCCTGGGCGACAAGCCATGCTGGACTTGGCGTTCATCGGGGCCAAAGTGCCCAAAGCTGCACACTTTGTTTCATGCGACCGGCCATCTCTCCGGCGGCAAAACCGGATCCTGCGTAGTAATCGGCACGCACAGCGCCGACGATGGCGGCACCGGTGTCTTGTGCCAAGACCAAGCGGTCGAGAGAGGTTTGCGGGCCCGATGATTTCAGCCAGACGGGGGTGCCATAAGGAATGCTGCTGCGGTCAACGGCAATCGAGCGCTCGGCGGTCAGCGGAACGCCTTGTGCGCCTTTAGGGCCGGGCGGCAGGCCCACGACAGGCAGCGCTTCTTCTTTGAAGAACACCACGCGGGGGTTTTGCCACAACAACTCGTTCACGCGTGACGGGTTTCGCTCAATCCAGCTTTTGATGCCGGGCCATGAGGCATCGCGCACCAGTTTTTGGTCCAGCAACCAGCGCCCAATGCTTTTATAGGGTTGTTCATTGGTGCCAGCAAAGGCCATTCGCACCCAGCGTTGACGGCCATCGGGCTCGGTCACTTGGATCAACCCCGAGCCTTGGATGTGCAGCACCATCGCATCGACAGGGTCGGCCAGATACACCAGCTCTTTGCCCCGCAAGGCTGCACGCGCAGCGGGCACCGTTTCCATTTCTTGTCGGGTGTACCAGGGCTTGCGTTTGTTCAGGTCGGCGGGCGGTGCATACAGCGGCACCTGAAAGCCGGGACGCGCTTGACGCGTGGCCTGCAAGACGGGCTCGTAATAGGCTGTTAATAGCCCCTCTGACTGTTGCTCGTGCGACTCGACGCGATAAGCCTGCAATTTGTCACGCATCCATTGACGTTGCTCGGCCACGCTGGCTTGGGCGAGTTGACGGATGTCGAGACACAGCTCGGCCCAGACTTTGCTGGGCCGTGTGCAACTTTGCAGCCAAGCCGGCCAAGCTTCGTTCAGGGCGTCGGCGTCAAGCCCGGGCAAATCAGACCAAGGCACGGGCACCCAGCGGCTTTTGGGCTGCACGATCGCCGGGGGCAAAGTCGACGAAGGCGACAAAGGTGGCGGCGTTGTGGCCGTTGCGGACGGGCCCGATGTGGGCGAGCTTGCAGAAGGGCTGTCTGGAACAGGTGCTTCCAAGACGGGGGCAAACGAACAACCGGCCAAGCTGCCTACAATCGCGGCCAACGCCCAGCACGAACGCAGTCGGGGCGTCAAAAGAAACGGAACGTGGATCATGGTCCTTATTTTGCTGGAAGCCTTGTTGGCGCTGGTGCTCTTTGTGGTGATTGTGTGGTGGACCATGTTTTCTGGCCGCAACAAAGGGGAATTGCCCCCCGCCAAGCCCGCCGAACCCGACGACAAAAAACCGTGAGTTGTGGAGGTGTGGGGGCTTTTTTCAGTCTAAAAGCGAGCCGGCCCCTTCAAAGCGCTGCGCGTAGTAGCGGTTGCTCAGCAGGTCCATGCGAACCCCTGTGCGCGGGTTGCTGGCGTGTACAAAGCGCCCGTCGCCGACATAAATGCCCACATGCGAATGGCGTGCTCCCAAGGTATTGAAAAACACCAAATCACCGGGTTGTAAACGTGCACGGTCAATGGGCTTGGCGTTTTGCCCCAAATCAGCAGCGCTGCCCTTGACGCGCATATTCGCGGCTTGTTGGTACACATGGGACACCAACCCAGAACAGTCAAAACCGGTGGCAGGCCCACGGCCACCGCGGGCGTAAGGGGTATCCAACAAAGACAAGGCATACAAGGCCAAGTCATTGCGTTGGGGGTGGTAGGCGCCGGGATCGTGTGGCCGCATGGGGCTGTTGGCACAGCCGGAAAAGAGCCCCGTCAGTGCCACAAGCAAAAGCAAAACCAAGGGCATGCGCGTGCGCAAGTGCATGTGCATGCCGGAGCCGAAGTCGGAGCCTGAGCCGGAGCCCGTGCCCGTCCTCGTGCCCACGGGGGACGACATTCCCAAAAATCCTGAGTGTGTGAGGGCCAGACGGGTCAAGCCGGTCATGTCAATTTGCGCATCAAATTGGCCAGCTCAACCGCGGACTTCACTTCCATTTTGTCGAACACCCGCGAGCGGTGCACTTCCACGGTGCGCACGCTGATCTCCAGCTGATCGGCGATCAATTTGTTGGGCAAGCCTTCCAGCACCCGGCGCATCACATCGCGCTCGCGCTCGGTCAACTCACTCAGCCGCGATTGCAAAAATTCGAGTTGTGCGCGCGCCTTCAAGCGCTCGTCAGAGAGCAACAAAGCTTGCTCGACGCGGTCGACCAAGGCGTTGTCTGAAAAAGGCTTTTCGCAAAAATCAAACGCGCCGCGCTTCACGCTGTCCACCGCAGTGGGCACATCGGCATGACCGGTCAAGAAGATCACGGGCCACGCGTGTGCAATACCATTGGCTTGCAGCTGTTCAAAAAGGGCCAAGCCGCTCATGCCGGGCATGCGCACATCCAACAAAATGCAGCCGGCTTGTTGCGGCAAGGCACTTGCGTGGGGTTCTTTGGCCGCCTCATGCAGCATGCTCAAAAAAGCCTCGGCGCTGGGATAAGACTCGCTCAGCAAGCGCCGTGTGCGCAACAACCAAGCCATCCCTTCACGCACGACAATGTCGTCGTCAACGATGTAGACCATGCTGTCAAAGGGGAGTTGCATCGCGCAATTTTAGGGTCAGGTTGCAGCCGGGGCATCCGATGCCGCGGGCAAGGTGAATCGAAAAACCGTGCCCTTCGGCGCATGCGGACCAAAGGTCAGATGGCCGCCATGTTGTTCGACCACGGTTCGACACAGACTCAAGCCCAGGCCCATGCCCTCGGCCTTGGTGGTGAAAAAGGGGTTGAACAATTGTGTTTGGACATCGGCCCCAATGCCGGCCCCAATGTCGGTGACGGCAAACTCAACCCAGGCGTTGCCCGGTTGGGACGGTGCGTTTTTGACCTGCAAGACCAACACCCTGTCGCGGCATTCGGGCAGGTCCATCGCTTGCATGCCGTTGCGCGCCAGATTCAACAACACTTGCTCGACCATGGTGCGGTCGCACCAAACAAAGGGCAGTCGAGGTTCGATGCGGGTGTGCACCCGCACATTCAATTTGCGCGCTTGCAAATTCACCAAGGGCGAGATGGCCTCCAGCAGCGTTTGTGGGGCCACGGCCTCGCGCGTTTGCTCTCGCCGACGCACAAAGTCATGCACGCTGTTGATGACGCGCCCTGCCCGTTCGGCCTGTTCTGCAATGCGGCGCAAAGCCATGTGCACATCGTCCACATTGCTTGTCGCAGCTTGGGGGTCTTTCAGCAGGTTCAAAGACCCATTCGCGTAGCTCGAAATCGCGGCCAGCGGCTGGTTCAATTCATGGCTCAACAACGAGGCCATTTCACCCACCGTGGCTAAGCGGGCGGTGGCCTGCAAGCGTTCTTGGCTGGCGCGCGAGAGTTCTTCGATGCGGCGTTGCTCGCTGATGTCAATCACGGCCCCCATCCAGCCGGTTTGTTCCCCCTGCACACTGATGAGCGGCGCTTCAATGATCAGCACCGGAAAGCGTGTGCCGTCTTTGCGCATGAAGACCGATTCAAAGCCTTCGCGTGGCGGGGCGTTGCCGGCCAAGCGGATGGCTTGGCGTTGTTGGTATTCATCGACCATTTCAGGCGGCCAGTAGGGCATGGAGGTGCTTTGGCCCATCAGCGCCTCGGCGTCCCAGCCCACCATCTCACAAAAAGCCGGGTTGACGTAAGTGATGTTGCCTTTCAGGTCGCGCGCCCGCAAGCCCGTCACCAAAGAGTCTTCCATGGCTTTGCGAAATGCCAGCGCCTCGGCCAAATCGCGCTCGGCTTTTTGGCGTCGGCGCGCGTCTTTGGTCAACAACACCATGACCGTGATCAATGCAATCGACATGCCTGTGACCAGTGCGGTCAGCACGTTTGGAAACAGATCGGGTTCGCCACGCCGGCCATCCATGCGCAGCAGTAAAGTGTTGCCTGGCAAATCCACCAGTTGTTGCGTGGTGAAGACGCGCCGCTCTTTGCGTTGTGTGCCGGCAATGGCCAGTCGGGTGCCATCGGGCTCGATGAAAGAGAGTTCGTTGCGCCGCCCAAACGTGTTGCCCAATCGTTCGGTCAAGAGTTCTTGCAGGCTGTAGGTGACCACGGTGTAAGCGACCAACTCTCCGGCCTGTGTGACGGGCAGACACAGCTCCATCACCTCCATGCCCAGGCCATCGGCTTGCGGCAGAAAGTAGGTGCTCGAATACGCCGGTCCGTTCACGCGGCGCGCCCGTTGGCACGCTTGCGAGGCCTCGTTCAGTGTTTCGGCTCGGCCAATGCGTTCAAAAGCTGGCGCGCGCAAAGGCGAGTCTGCGGCGGACAACAAACGCCAATCTTTGGCACGCCACTCCAAGCGCAACCAATCGCGGTGGTTGCGCAACAAAACCTGCGCTTCGGCCGGCCAAGCCTCAGCCGACAAGTGGTTGGCTTGCAAAGCTTGCACGGCTTGAATGTGGCGTGACAGGCTGCTGCGCAAGTCACTCACGGCATCGGCGGTGTCGCGCTCTAACTCGGCTTGCACTTGGCTGGCTTCGTATCGGCCGGCCAGCCAGACCAAGGTGACCAACACGGCCAAAACCAAAGCAATCAGCGCACCCCACAAAGAGCGGCGACCGGAGCCCCAGGGCAAGACATCGTCGATTTGGGCGCGCCAACGGCTTTGGATTTTTTGCCAAGTGCCCGCGATGCCGGTGGCCATCTGACGCGTCATGGTGCTTCGGTGCGGGGAGTCGTGCTGGCGGGCGCGCCTTTGGCGTCCCCGCTGTTGTTGCTCACCTTGGTGACGCGCGGGTCGGCCCAACTGCCGTCAATGTAAAACTCTTGCGCGGTGGCTTTGGCCAAGGGGTTTTGTAAAAAAAGCTGGGTCAAAAAGGCGGTCAGTCCGACCACCGGGTTGACCGCAATGCCCGCGACCAGCGATGCCGTGCCCGCGTCCAGCGCCGGCAAAATGACCACCCGGAGTTTTTGTGTCTCGCGTGCAATATCGGCCGATCCGTCCAGTTGCACCAAGGCATTCACTCCTTTGATTTGCAAGTTGCGCGTGACGGCAATGCCTTGCGCGATGGTGACATCGCCGCGCACCGAGTCAAAGGCAAAGCCTTCGTAAAACACATCTCTAAAGTCCAACAGCAGGCGGCGCGGCAAGGCTTGCAGGCTCAGAACGCCGAGCAATTTGGCGGCGCCGGCATCGGCCTTGAGGAATTGGCCCCGCCCCATTTTGACGCTGAATTGGCCGCCCATGCTGGGGTAGTGAAGCGCCAAGGGCGAGCCTTGCCAACCGATGGTGCCCTCCAATTGGCCCGTCCCGCCGCGCAAGGCGTCGGGTGTGCCCAAGCGCTTCAAGAGGGCGCCCGCGTCAGACACCTCCATCTTGAAATTCATTTCGGTTTTGCGTTGTTGCCCGGCATCTGATGCCGTCAACCAACGGCCGGTGCTTTTGAAGGTGGCCTCGGGCACGATGATGTTGAATTTGTTCAGCTGCCACTCGGGCGCGGCTTTGGCACGAGACCTTTGTGGCTCAGGATTGACGGCTTCGATTTCAACGCGCCCCAGTTTCTTGCCGCGCAACTCGAGTTGCTCAACCACGATGTCCAGTGAGGGCAAATTGGCCGGCGGTGCTTCCAGCAGGCCTTCCACTTCGACCACGCTGGAGGGTGGCAAATTCAGCCGCGTCAGGCGCGCATAGAGGTGCCCCAATTGATCGCCGCTGGGTTGGCGGTAAACCACTTGTCCATTGAGCTCGCGGGCATCGACCGAGACCCGCCAAGTTGCGCCCTCGCGCACGCCATTGGCCACCACTTGGTTCAAGGTGCGCCCATCGGCGGTGATTGCGCCGGCTTGCAAACTGATGCGCGAGGGCATGTAGGACGGTCCAGCGCCCGAAGCCGTGCTGGCTTTGTCCAAACTGCCCATCACGTGCGGCGGCAAGAGGTTTTCCCATTCATCGATGTTCAGGCGATTCACCGCCACCGCTGCGGTAACACCTGCGCTCGGCATGGCTGGGGCTTGTGCCGCGGCCTGACCCAAGGTCAGGGTGCCGCGCAACACCACAGGCTCTGCGCCTGAGACATCGCGCACAAACTGGCCAGAGGCGATGGGGCCCCAATCGATGAGCAACTGATCGCGCAAAGCGCTGCCCCCTGCTTGAATGCGCGAGCGCACCGAGATGGGCGCGCTGCTGTTGGCGGATTTGCCCACCGGCGCCGGCAGATTCAGGGCCAAGCCCTCCAGTGAGCTTTCAAGGGTGAACTCGGGCTTGCCTTGGCGCCAGCCCAATTGCGCGCTGTAAGCCGTGCTGCCAGAGGCCTGCAGGGCCCACTCGTTGAGGGGTGAGAGCTCTTTGGCTGTGCGCAATGCCTCGGCCGAGACGCGGCCTTGGGCACGCAACTGCAAGCTGCTCTCGGGAGTGGCGGCGCCGGGCACGGGCCGCAGGCCGCCCTCAATGCGCACCGGCCCGCCAAGCATGCGGGCTTGTACGCCCGTCAGGCCGAAATCGCTGTCGGAAAACTGCACCGAGCCTTGTACCTTTTCAAGCAAAGGCGAGCCGGGCGTCATGCGAACATCGTTGCCGGCCAAGACCACGGCGCCCTGCAGCTTGGTGGCCTTGACGTTCAGCAGCGGCATGTTGAACTTGAAGCGGGTTTGCAAATTGCCCGTCACTTGTGCTTGTCGCAAGGCGCCAGAAAGCATGGCGTCCAGCGGTGATTTTTGAACCAGCGTCAGCACTTGGACAGCGGGGCCTTTGTGCTCGGCGCCGACCACCAGCACAGGGTTGTTGGCCAAGTCGGCAATCTCGGCTTCCCCTGCACTCAGGTTCAGACCGGTGCGGGCATCGCCGCTGCGTGCCGAAGCGTTGCTGAGCTTCATGCCCAAGCGGTCAATGACCAGCTTCCCTTCCAGTTTTTGCAGCCGCGGCCAAGGCAAACTTTTGGGCGGCAGCAAGGCGGCGGGCACGTAGTCGAGCTCAATGTCTTGCACCTTCCCGGCAAAGCGAAACTCCCCTTCTTGGGGGTTGGCAAATGGCAGTTTGGCCAGGTCGCCTTTGATCTTCACTTGCACGTCGGAATAAGTGCCTTTGCGCAAGGCATCGCGCACGTAATACCGCACACTTTGCGGCAGGCTGACGGGCAAATAGCGGTGGGCCCGCGAGGCATCGGCGCGTTTAATAACGCCTTGCAAGCCGAGCACCCCCGGTCCTTCGCCATTTGCAGCCGGAGTCCATTGGCCTTGCCATTCGCCTTGTAAATCGGCGTTGCTCAGCTGCAGCTTCCATTCCGGCACACGCCATTGTTGGGCTTCGCGTTTGAACACCGCTTTGGCACTCAACGCTTGCACACGCACTTCGGCTTCTTCCAAGATGCCCGGCAAAAACACGGCGCCATCTTGGCGCAGGCTCACTTCGATTTGGCCGCCATCTTGGTTCAAGGTGATCTGTGTGTCGGCGCCACGCACACCCGGCCATGGCAGGCGATCTTGTTTGGCAGGGCCGCTCAGTGGGCGGGGTGGCAAGTTCAAGTTTTGCAGCTTGATCTGCGCGTCATAAGTCGTGGGCGATTGCCAATCGCCTTGCCAACGCCATTGCAGGGCGCTGATTTGTCCGCCAATGCTTTGCTGTTGCAAATGTTCATGCCAGCTCTCGGGCAAAGGCAGGCTCAGGCCCATGTCCCGCAGTGCCGCCAAGTCAAGTTGGTCGGCCTGCAAATGACCGCGGGCTTTGTTTTGGCCATCGGCTTCGGTGTAGGCCAAAGACACATTGCCACCAGGCCAGGCGACGCCTTGGTCGCTCACGAAGGCCAATTTTTGGGTGAACACCTCAAAGCCCAAAGGGTTGACTTTGGCGCCAAAACGGCCTGACAGCTGGGCAAAACCCAGGGGGTCGCCTTTGGGGGTCCACAAGGTTTGCAAGCCGGTCAGTTGAACGTCGGCCACGCCACCGGCCCATTGCCCTTGGTTGAAATCGTTCCACATGCGCAAGCTGCCTTGTCCGCTGTCAATCTTGGCGCCCAGCGGCAAGTGAGCACCCAGTTTTGCGACATCGACCTGTGGAAAAAACGAATACACCTGGCCGGACCAGTCGGCCCAATGGCCCGCTTGCATAGACAACAGCCCGCGCTTGAATCGCCCCACGCTGACAAAGCGCTGGCCCCAGTCTTCGGTGGGCGTGGCATCGACCCGCACATCGTGGTGGCGCGCCGAATTGCGCAACACCATATCGACATCGCGCAAGGCCAACAAGGCGGGGCCTTTTGCAGCGCGCTCGTTGTTCCAGCGCACGATGCCGCCCCGCACAATGATCTCGCGTTGAGATAACAACCAATCGGCAGCAGCCCCATCGCTTCGGGTGTTGTGCGCCATGTTCAGGCCCGCCACATGCCAAGTGCCATCGGCGCCGAGTCGGATGTCCAGCTCGGGTGCGTCCAGCACCAGTTGCTCCAGCTTCAGGCTCATCACCGAGCGCACGCTGATGGCGATGAGCACCTTGGGCAGCCGCAAGGCGGTGCGGCCCTCAGGGTCGAGCAACTCAATGCCATTCAGCTCAAATGAAGGGGCCCAACCGGTGGATTCGGCCGAAATGTGGGCGATGCGCACCGGAACCCCGATGCTTTGTTGGGCCAAACGTTCCAGTGCAGGGCGGTAATCGCCGATTCGCGGCACAATCCAAAAATGCAAGGCGCCCCAAGCCAGGCCGATCATGATGCCCACGACCAGCATGAACCACGCCACCCACCGAAAAACTCGGGAGAGCAACCGTGTCAGACCAGGAAAAGAGGGCAAAAGTGGCAAATCCATTTGAATCAGAAAGTCAGCAGGAATTATGACCCGCAGCCAGCCGATGGACGAGGCAGTTGCCTTGAATAATGCCAGTACTGAAGTCGGGGCTTTGTATTCTCGTTTTGTGCAGCGCCTGCACCGACGCTATGCCGATGTTTTGCAGCTGCTGCCTCCTGGCGTGCCCCGCCGGGACGCCCTGACCGCCACCTTGGCCGCTTTGCAGGCCCGGGGCCTTGACCTCAGTGCCGCTTTGCGGGTGTTGCGGCACCTGACCCTCGAGCGCTTGGCCCAACTGGACTGTGCCCGTCAGGCCGATTTGAGTGCAATAACCCACGCCATGACCGAGCTGGCCGAGGTGAGCCTCGACATGGCCTGGCAACAGGTCATCTCGGACCTGGATGATTTGCATGGTGCGCCCATCACGCTCGAGGGGCATCGGGCGAAAATGTGGATCATTGGCATGGGCAAGCTGGGGGCCCGCGAGCTGAATGTCTCGAGCGACATTGACCTGATTTATGTCTACGACCAAGACGGCGAGACGCGTGGCAACAGCGAAGGCCGCAACAAGGTCTCGTGCCAAGAGTACTTCACCCGCGCCGTCAAGCGCATGTATGCCCTGATTGGCGACACCACCGAGCATGGATTTGTGTTCCGCGTCGATTTGGCCTTGCGGCCCAATGGCAACTCGGGACCCAGCGTGGTCTCTTTGGATGCCTTGGAAGAATATTTGCAAGTGCAAGGGCGCGAGTGGGAGCGCTTTGCCTGGATGAAAAGCCGTGTTGTTGCGCCGCGCAGTGTGGTGCAAAACGGCTCGGCGCAAGCGCTGCGCGGGGTGGTTTTGCCCTTTGTCTTTCGCCGCTACCTCGACTACAACGTTTTCGAATCGCTGCGCACGCTGCACCAACAAATCCGTGACCACGCCTCCAAACGCAGTGCGGGTCATCCTGAGCGGGCCAACGATGTCAAGTTGTCGCGCGGCGGTATTCGCGAAATTGAATTCATCGTGCAGCTTTTGCAGGTGGTGCGTGGTGGACAGTTTCCAGAGTTGCGCACACGCCCCACCTTGGATGCTTTGCAGCGCGTGGCCAAAGCGGGGCTGATGCCCGTCGCCACGGCCGAGGCCTTGCACGCCGCCTATGTTTTTTTGCGGCAAGTGGAACACCGCATTCAGTATTTAGACGACCAGCAAACCCATGTCTTGCCCGTTCGTGACGATGACCTGAACTGGATCGCCCAAACCTTGGGGTTTGCAAACACCTGTGCATTTTTGGCCGCCTTGGACGCGCACCGCGAAGTGGTGGCGCAAGAGTTCGACACCTTGCTGGGGGGCGATCGCGAATGCAAAACCTGCCAAGGGAAAAGCGGCCAGCGAGAAATCACCGAGTTGGATGGCATCGCCAGTGTCTTCAAGGGCCGCATTGGCGAGCGCTTGGCCGATTGGCCGACGAACCCCAAAGTGCAGGCTTTGCGCGACGATGCCCGTGGCCGTCTGATGCGCTTGTTGCAGCGCACCGCGCAATGGCTCGAGGTCGGTCGTGTCAGTGAAGAGTCGGTGCTGCGCATGGTCGAATGGATCGAACCCCTGTTGCGCCGCGAGAGTTATTTGGCACTCTTGCTGGAGCGCCCTTCGGTGCACGAGCGCCTGTTGCGCTTGCTGGGCGCAGCCAAGTGGCCCGCGCGCTATTTGTTGCAGCACCCCGGCGTGATTGACGAATTGGCGGGCGGCAACTTGTTTCAAAGCCGCTTTGATGCATCCGAGTTTGAAAGCGAATTGCAGGCCCGTGCGTTGGCCCTGAGCCGCACCGGAGAGGACGACGAAGAAAGTTTGTTGAATTTGCTGCGCCGGGCCCACCATGCCGAGCAATTCCGCACTTTGGCGCGCGACGTTGAAGGGGTGTTGACGGTAGAGCAAGTGGCGGACGACCTGAGCGCTTTGGCCGATGCGGTGTTGCGCATGACCGCCCGCTGGTGCTGGGGCCGCTTGAAAAACCGGCACCGCGATGAACCGGCGATTGCCATCATTGGCTACGGCAAATTGGGCGGCAAAGAGTTGGGCTATGGCAGCGATTTAGACATCGTGTTTGTGTACGACGACGAGGACGAGCGCGCGCAAGAAATCTATGCCGCCTATGTGCGCAAGATGATCAACTGGATGACGGTGAAAACCGCGGAAGGAGATCTGTACGAGATCGACACCGCGCTGCGCCCGAACGGCAATTCGGGCTTGTTGGTCACCCGTTTTGAAGCCTATGCCGATTACCAAAACCAGCGCGGCAGCAACACCGCTTGGACTTGGGAGCACCAGGCCATGACCCGTGCCCGTTTTGTTATGGGTTTGTCCTCTTTGGCGCCGCGTTTTGATGCCGTGCGGTGTGCCGTGATCGGTGCGCCACGCGATGCGCAAAGCCTCAAGTCTGAAATTGTGGCCATGCGCGAGCGCGTGCGGCAGGGGCATCCCGTCAAAGCCGATCGTTTTGATGTCAAGCACAGTCCGGGCGCCATGGTGGACGCGGAATTTGCCGTGCAGTATTTGGTGTTGCTGCACACCGCCCAACACCCCGAGTTGGCCGACAACGTGGGCAATATCGCGCTCTTGCAAAGGGCCGAAAAAGTGGGCTTGTTGCCCGCTGGCGTGGGCGAGGCGGCGGCCAATGCTTACCGAGAAATGCGCCGGGTACAACACCGCGCGCGCCTGAACGAAGAGCCCACCGATGTGCCTTTGAATGTCTTGTCCGCTGAGCGCGATGCCGTGCTGAAGCTGTGGCAATTGGTCATGGCTTGAGGCGAGGCCTTGGCAATTTGGCAATTCCCCGTGGATTCGGGGACTGTGCGCCACGGCACCATAGGGGTCACCATCAACCGCTAAACTTGCTGCACCGCACAACAAGTTGCGGTCAACCAGGTGCCGTCCACGACGAGCAGTGAATCGAGAAGTGTCATGAAAAAATTGGGTCTTTGGGCAAATGTTGGGGTGCGTCGTTGGGCCAGTTGTGCCCTGGGTTTGGGCATGGTTTGGAGTGGGGCCACTTTGGCCCAAGAGGCCAACAAAGCCGCGCCCACAGCCAAACCCAGCCTGACGGTCACCGTGGCCACGCCCCAAGTGGCGAACATGGCGCAAAAAATCAGCGCCAATGGTTCTTTGGCCGCATGGCAAGAAGCCGTGGTGGGGGCCGAGGCCAATGGCTTGAAGATCACCGAAGTGCGTGTGAATGTGGGCGATCGCGTTCAGCGCGGCGATGTGCTGGCCACCTTGCAGTCCGACACGCTGGCCGCAGAGTTGGCCCAAGCCGAGGCCGGTTTGGCCGAAGCGATCGCCACCGCGCAAGAGGCCCAGGCCCAGGCCGAGCGTGCGCGCAATTTGCAACAACAAGGGTTTTTCAGCGCCGCCCAATTGAGCCAAGCCTTGGCGGCCGAGGCCTCGTCTGCAGCGCGTGTGCAGTCGGCGCGCGCCTTGGTGCAATTGCAAAAAGTGCGCTTGTCCCAAACCCAAGTGCGTGCCCCCGATGCCGGCGTGATTTCGGCTCGGCAAGCCACCGTGGGCAGTGTGGTTGGTGCGGGCGTGGAGTTGTTTCGCTTGATTCGCCAGGGCCGCATTGAATGGCGCGCAGAAGTCACGGCCTCCGAGATTGGTCGCATTCAGGCCGGCTTGCCGGTGCAGTTGAAGGCCGCCAGTGGCCAGGTCTTGCAAGGCAAGGTGCGCATGGTGGCGCCCTCGGTGGATGCGCAAACCCGCAACGCCTTGGTGTATGTCGATTTGACGTCCCCCATTGGCAGCGCCCGGCCAGGCATGTTTGCCCAAGGTGACATTGCATTGGGCCAAAACCAAGCCCTCACTGTGCCGCAAACCGCGGTGGTGGTGCGCGATGGTTTCAGCTATGTCTACAGCGTTGGGGCCGACCAAAAGGTGAGCCAAATCAAGGTGCAAACAGGGCGCCAAAACGGCGATCGTGTGGAAGTCACAGGGGGTCTCAAGTCCGATGCCCGGGTGGTCACCAGCGGCGGTGCCTTTTTGAACCAGGGCGATACCGTGCGCGTGGTGGACGCGCCCGCTGCAGCGACCGTGGCGCCTGCCGCAGTGCCCGCAGCCAAGTAAAGGGACAGCATGTTGAACGTCTCTTCTTGGTCGATTCGGAACCCGATTCCGGCCGTCATGCTGTTTGTCCTGCTCACGCTGGCAGGCGTGATTGCATTCAATTCGATGAAGGTGCAAAACTTTCCGGATCTGGATGTGCCTATCATCACCGTTTCGGCCAGTTTGCCGGGCGCAGCACCCTCGCAGCTCGAAACCGATGTGGCCCGCAAACTCGAAAACGCCTTGGCCCCATTGCAAGGGCTCAGGCACATCACCACCAAAGTGCAAGACGGCGCAGTCTCCATCACGGCAGAGTTCCGCATGGAAAAGCCGAGCCAAGAAGCGGTGGACGATGTGCGCTCGGCGATTCAGGGCGTGCGTGCCGATTTGCCCGGCGACCTGCGCGACCCGGTGGTGCAAAAGCTCAACTTAGCGGGCACCCCGGTGTTGGCCTACACCGTGCGTTCGAATCGCTTGGACGATGAAGCGCTGTCTTGGCTGGTGGACAAAGAGATCACGCGCAAATTGTTGTCGCTGCGCGGGGTGGGCGCGGTGAACCGGGTGGGCGGTGTCACGCGTGAAGTGCGGGTGGAGTTGGATGTCAACCGCTTGCAGGCGCTGGGCACTACGGCGGCCGAAGTCTCGCGTCAGCTCAAACAGGTGCAGCAAGAAGGCTCAGGCGGCCGCATGGACTTGGGCGCGGGTGAACAGCCGGTGCGCACCTTGGCCACTGTCAAAACTGCGCAAGAGGTGGGCCAGATCGAGTTGACCACCGCACGGGGCACACGCTTTCGCTTAGACCAAGTGGCCAATGTTTCTGACACGCTGGCAGACGCGCGTTCGGCGGCCTATTTGGATGGCCGGCCTGTGGTGGGTTTTGAAGTGGTGCGCAGCAAAGGCGAGAGCGAAGTGGCGGTGGGCCGATTGGTGCGTCAGGCCATCGCCGATTACCGCGCGCAAAACGCCGACATTGAAATCACCGAGGCCTTTGACTTTGTGACGCCGGTGGAAGAGGAATACAGCGGCTCGTTGGTGCTGCTTTACGAAGGCGCGATTTTGGCGGTGCTGGTGGTGTGGCTGTTTTTGCGCGATTGGCGCGCCACTTTTGTCTCGGCCGTGGCTTTGCCCTTGTCGGTCATTCCGGCTTTTATTGGCATGGCGTATTTGGGTTTTTCGATCAACGTGGTGACCTTGTTGGCGCTGTCCTTGGTGATTGGCGTGCTGGTGGACGATGCGATTGTGGAAGTGGAAAACATCGTGCGCCACTTGCGCATGGGCAAGTCCCCCTACCAAGCCGCCATGGAGGCGGCAGACGAGATTGGCTTGGCGGTGATCGCCACCACCTTCACTTTGATTGCGGTGTTTTTGCCCACCGCCTTCATGAGCGGAATTCCCGGCAAGTTTTTCAAGCAGTTTGGTTGGACCGCTTCACTCGCGGTGTTTGCTTCTTTGGTGGTGGCACGGGTGCTCACGCCCATGATGGCGGCTTACATTTTGAAGCCGATCGTCACCGCCGCCCACGAGCCGGGCTGGCTCAAGCGCTACATGGTGTGGGCCAAATGGTGCATGCAGCACCGCTTGGTCACCATGGTCTTGGCGACGCTCTTTTTCATTGGCTCCATCATGTTGGTGCCACTCTTGCCCAAGGGCTTTATTCCACCGGACGACAACTCGCAAACGCAGGTCTATGTGGAATTGCCACCCGGCTCCACCTTGGCCCAAACGCAGGCCAGCGCCGAACAGGCGCGCACCCTGTTGATGAGCGTGAACGATGTGAAAAGCGTCTACACCACCATTGGCGGTGGCAGCGCTGGCACCGATCCGTTTGCAGGCGGCGGCATGGCCGAGGTGCGCAAGGCCACGCTCACCATTCAGCTGACCGAGCGCGGCACCCGCCCGCGCAAGCAAGTCATTGAAAACGACATCCGCACCGCTTTGCAAGCCCTGCCGGGGGTTCGAACCAAAGTGGGCCTCGGCGGGTCTGGCGAAAAATACATCTTGGTCTTGACCGGCGAAGACCCGCAAGCCCTGCAAACCGCAGCCATGGCGGTGGAGCGCGATTTGCGCACCATCCCCGGCTTGGGCTCGATCGCCTCAACGGCCAGTTTGGTGCGGCCCGAGATTGCGGTGCGCCCCGACTTTGCCAAGGCCGCCGATTTGGGCGTGACCAGTGCCGCCATCAGCGACACCTTGCGTGTGGCCACCTTGGGCGATTACGACGCGGCCTTGCCCAAGCTCAATTTGTCTGAGCGCCAAGTGCCCATCGTGGTGCGGCTGCAAGGCGATGCGCGCAAAGACTTGGCCGTGCTTGAGCGCCTGATGGTGCCGGGCAGCCGTGGGCCTGTGATGTTGGGCCAGGTGGCCAGCATCGAGGTGGCCGGGGGCCCCGCTGTGATTGACCGCTATGACCGCCAACGCAACATCAATTTTGAAATCGAGTTGTCGGGAGTGCCTTTGGGCGACGTCACGCTGGCCGTACAAAAGTTACCCTCGCTGCAGAGCTTGCCACCGGGCGTGAAGATCATTGAGGTGGGCGATGCCGAAGTCATGGGCGAGCTGTTTGCCAGCTTTGGTTTGGCCATGTTGATTGGCGTGCTGTGCATTTACATCGTGCTGGTGCTGCTGTTCAAAGGGTTCTTGCATCCGGTGACTATTTTGGCGGCCTTGCCTTTGTCTTTGGGTGGCGCTTTTGTGGGCCTGTTGATCGCGCAAAAGAGCTTCTCGATGCCCTCGCTGATTGGCCTGATCATGCTGATGGGCATCGCCACCAAAAACTCGATCTTGTTGGTGGAGTACGCCATCGAAGCCCGGCGCGGCAAGCCCGCGCAAGGCGACCAGCCGGCCGTCCCGCCGATGAGCCGTTGGGATGCGTTGCTGGACGCGTGCCACAAACGCGCACGCCCCATCGTCATGACCACCATCGCCATGGGCGCAGGCATGTTGCCGATTGCCGTGGGTTGGGGTGCGGCCGATGCCAGTTTCCGCTCGCCCATGGCGATTGCGGTGATTGGCGGGTTGCTCACCAGCACGGTGCTGAGTTTGTTGGTCATTCCGGTGGTGTTCACTTACCTCGATGACTTGGGCTTGTGGTCGGCGCGCATGTACCAGCGCTTGACCAGGCGGGCTTGATCACACCCGATCAAGCCCTTCACGTGTGGTGTCCGCCTGCCTGCGAATCAGCGCTTTGTCGGCTTCGCTCATGCGGCCCACATGTTTCACCATGAGCGCGGTGCGGGGGTTGCCCGCAAAGTCGGCTTCGTGGCGAATCAAAAAGTCCCAGTACAGCGTGGTCATGGGACAGGCGTTGGGGCCGGTGCGCAGCTCGGGCTGGTAGCGGCAGCTTTTGCAGTAGTTGCTCATGCGGCTGATGTATTGGCCGCTGGCCACATAGGGTTTGCTGGTGAAGCGCCCGCCGTTGGCGTGCAAGGCCATGCCCAAAGTGTTGGGCGTCTCCACCCACTCCACCGCGTCGACATACATGGCGCGGTACCACGCGCTGACCTGCTGCGGTGACAAACCCGCCAGCACCGCAAACTGCCCGGTCACCATGAGCCGCTGAATGTGGTGCGCGTAACCGTGTTGCAGGCTTTGCCCGATGGTGGCTTGCATGCAGGCCATGTGGGTCTCGCCCGTCCAATACCACGCCGGCAAATCGCGGGTGTGGCCGTAGTGGTTGGCCTCGGCCATGTGCGGCATGTCCAGCCAATACACGCCGCGAATGAATTCGCGCCACCCCAGCACTTGTCGAATAAAGCCCTCCACACTGGCCAGCGGCAGTTGGCGCGCGTGGTAGGCCTGCTCGGCGGCGGCCACCACTTCGCGTGGGGACAACAGGTGCAGGTTCAGGCTGCTGGCCACCAAGGCGTGCCAGCCAAAGGGCAAGGTGGTCCACATGGCGTCTTGCCAAGTGCCAAAGTGCTCCAACCGCTGGTCGATGAAGTGCTGCAAAGCCACCAAAGCGTCTTCGCGTGTGACGGGCCAAGCAAAGTGATCCAGCGAGCCGGGGTGTTGGCCAAAGCGCGTGCGCACCAAGGCGATCACGTCTTGCGTCACGCGGTCGGGCGCAAATTGAGCGGGTGCGGGCACGTGGCCGGGGCCTTTGGCGCCAAAGCCTTTGCGGTTTTCGGCATCAAAGTTCCACTGGCCGCCGATGGGTTTTTTGCCCTCCATCAAGACGCCGTGGCGTTGCCGCATCTCGCGGTAAAAAAACTCCATGCGCAGTTCTTTTTTCTGCCCTGCCCAGCGCGCAAATTCGGCGCGGCTGCACCAAGCGTGGGTGTCGGGGGTCCAGCGCAGGGGCACGCCGGCTTGTTGGGCGGCGGCTTCGATCAGCCTTTCCATGCGCCAAGCCCCCGCCTCCATCACCTGCAGGGTGCTTGGGCGATGGAGGCTGAGCGCGTGCGCCAGGCGTTCGGCAAAGCCCACGGGCCACTGGGCATCGTCCAGCCGCATATATGTACAGGGCCAGCGGCGTTGGTGGGCGGCATTGGCAAAGTGCCGCATGCCCGACAAAAAGAGGGCAATGCGGGCTTGGTGGTTCCAGACTTCTTCGGCCTCGCTGTCGGCCTCGATCATCAAGAGCCGGTCTTGCAGGGGGTCAAAGTCGCTGAGGGCCGAGCTGTCCCAGCCCAGTTGGTCGCCCAGCACCAGCACCAAATGGCGTATTTTTTGCGTCATAGGGCGTCTCGCTTGGGGGTGGCGCGGGCTTTGTCAGCGCGGCAGCGGTCGCTGCAGTACAAGACTTGGTCCCAGTTTTTGGCCCAGCTTTTGCGCCAAGACATGGGCCGACCGCAAACCAAACAGGGTTTTTGCGGCAAATCTTGTTTGTTGCCTTTGAATCCGGGGATTTTGGAAGGGGTTTTACGCATCTTTTCGCAAAGCGTGACAAGCCAAAAAAATAAGTTTAAACTAATCAGTCACAAAATGAATTTCTAAGTGCAAATGAACCACTCCCGAGTTAAACATCGCTTAGGCCACCTCTTGTTGGCCTTGCTTGCCGCCGCCATGGGCTTGGGTATGGAGATGGCGCATGCCAACTCACCAGTGGCCCCGGCCTCCACTGCCGCCCAGGCGGCATGTCCACCGTTGTTGAACCACACCTTTGACCGCTTGCAAGACGAAAAGCCGCAGTCCTTGTGCCAATACGCCGGCAAGGTGGTTTTGGTGGTCAACACCGCCAGTTTTTGCGGTTTCACCTCGCAATACAAAGGCTTGGAGGCGCTGAACGGGCAATACAAAGAGCGCGGCTTGGTGGTCTTGGGCTTTCCGTCCAACGATTTCGCGCAAGAAAAAGGCAGCAACAAAGAGATCGCCGATTTTTGTGAAAGCACCTTTGGGGTGAAGTTTCCGATGTTCACCAAAACCCAAGTGACCGGAGAAGGGGCGGCGCCTTTTTTCAAACAACTGACTGCACAAACCGGGCAAAAGCCGCGTTGGAATTTTCACAAATACCTCATTGGCCGTGACGGCAAAGTCATCGACCAATACAGCAGCCTCACCGGGCCGGACAATAAAACCTTGTTGGCCGCCATCGACAAAGCATTGAAAGCCAAACCATGAACGGACGAATGAAGCTGGCCATTGTGGGCTCGGGTATTTCGGGCTTGGCCGTTGCCCATACCTTGAAACACCAAGCCGACATCACGGTGTTTGAGGCGGGTGATTATTTTGGCGGTCACACCCACACGGTGGACGTCACCTTGCCCACGCCACACGGCATGGTGACGCATGGTGTCGACACAGGTTTTTTGGTGTTCAACGAGCGCACCTACCCCAATTTGATCAAGCTCTTCAACGAGTTAGAAGTCGAAACAGCGCCTTCGGACATGTCGTTTTCGGTCAAGGTGCCGGGCGCCGTGAATGGCCGCACCCTGGAGTGGAGCGGCACCGATTTGGACAGCGTGTTTGCTCAGCGCGGCAATTTGGTGAACCCCCGTTTTTGGCGCATGTTGATTGATGTGTTGCGCTTCAATGCGCTGTGCACCCGCATCGCACAAGCGCAAGCAGAAGCCGAGTTGCAACAACCCTTGGCTGACTTTTTGCGCACCCACCGCTTCAGCGACGCCTTTCGCGATTGGTACTTTTTGCCCATGTTGGGCTGCATCTGGAGTTGCCCAACCGATCAGATGTTGCAATTTCCAGTGGCCACCATGATCCGGTTTTGCCACAACCACGGCCTGATTCAGGTGACCGACCGGCCGCAGTGGTTCAGTGTGGTGGGCGGGGCCCGAAACTATGTCGAGAAAATTTTGGCGGGGGTGACGGACAAGCGCTTGAACACCCCTGTGCGCTTGATTGAGCGCGATGCCATGGGGGTGCGCATCATCACCGATGGCCATGCCGAAAGATTTGACCAAGTGGTGATTGCCACGCACACCGACCAAGCTTTGGGCCTGTTGCGTCAACCCACCGAAGACGAGTGCAGCGTGCTTGGGGCCATTCGCTACCAAGACAACCATGCGGTTTTGCACACCGATGCGCGGGTGTTGCCAAGCCAAAGCAAGGCCTGGGCCGCTTGGAATTACGAACGCGCCGCCAGCACCGAACGCGAGTCGGCGCGCGTGTGCCTGCATTACTTGCTGAACCGCTTGCAGCTCATTCCCTTCCAGCAACCGGTGGTGGTTTCGCTCAACCCGGTGCAGGCCATCGACCCGGCCACCATCGTGGGTGAATACGACTACGCCCACCCAGTTTTTGATTTGGCCGCCATCGAGGCACAAAAGCGTTTGCCTGCTTTGCAAGGGCAGCAGAACACCTGGTTTGCCGGCGCTTGGACGGGCTATGGCTTCCACGAAGATGGCCTGAAATCAGGACTGCAAGTGGGCCGTGCTTTGCAAAAAATCATCGATGAACAGGCCCACGCTGGCCAGATGAAATTGGCCGCATGAACGCATCGACCGCACTCGTGGGTTGGGGCCAGGTGCGACACACGCGGCACCGGCCTGCACACCATGCGTTTGCTTATCCCACGGCATTTTTGATGCTGCCCATGCGCCGCTTGCAAGCCGGTCAGGGGCAACTGGCCTTGGCCCTGAACCGACCCGCTTGGTTTGCCTTTCATGATGTGGACCATGGCGATGGTCGCTCTGCTGAAGCCGGTGGCGCATTGGCCTGGCTGGACGAGTTGTTGCAGCGCGAGGGCATTGAAGATGCCACGGGCGAAGTTTGGTTGCAGGCCTTTCCCCGGGTTTTAGGCCACGCGTTCAAGCCCGTGAGTTTTTGGTACGCGCACCGACCCAACGGCAGTTTGGCGGCGATCGTGGCCGAGGTGAACAACACCTTTGGTGAACGCCATTGCTACCTGCTGCCCGAGCCGCAATACGGACAGACGCTGTTGGCCAGCAAGGTGTTTCATGTCTCGCCTTTTTGCGCTGTGCAAGGCGAATACCGCTTCCGTTTCATGCGGACGCTTCATGCTGGGCAAGAGCGCATCGTGGCGCGTGTGGACCATGCCGATGACCAGGGCCGCCTGATCGATACCAGTTGGAGCGGGGTGTTAGAACCCGCCGATGCCCCGGCCTTGCGGCGAGTGATGTGGCGTTACCCCCTGCTGACATTGGGGGTTGTGGCCCGCATCCACTGGCACGCCCTTTTGCTTTGGTGCAAAAAAGTGCCGTTCTGGCGCAAGCCGGAACCGCCCCGTGAATTTGTCACCCGTTGAACCCGTAGCCCTACTGGACGACCCCTTATGAAAACCATTGAACACGCCAACGCCCTCGGCGCATCGAGCACCGCTGCAAAGTTGTCACCCATTCGGCTGCCCAAAGCGGCCAGCCGTTTGTTGGGTTTGCTCGGTCGGCTGAAAATCGGCACGCTCACGCTGTACGCGCCCGATGGCAACAGCCAAGTTTTTGGCACACACGAAGCCCCTTTCGCGGCCTTGAACATCCACCGCTGGGAGGTGTGTGCCCAGGTGCTCAAGTCGGGCGACATTGGTTTTGCCGAGGGGTACATGGCCGGCGATTGGGACACGCCCGATTTGGCCGCCTTGCTGCGCTTGTTGATTGCCAACCGCAACCAGATTGAAGAGGCGATTTACGGCCATTGGTTGGGCCGACTGGTGTACCGCGTCAAACATTTGTTGAACCGCAACAACCGCAGCAACAGCCGCAAAAACATCCACGCCCATTACGACTTGGGCAATGCTTTTTATGAGTTGTGGCTGGACGGCACGATGAACTATTCATCGGCTTGGTTTGAGGGTGACCACACGCGGCCCATGGCCGATGCGCAAAAAGCCAAAGTGCGCCGGGCGCTGCGCATGGCCAAGGTGCAACCTGGCGATCGGGTGTTGGAGATCGGTTGCGGTTGGGGCGCGTTGGCCGAAGCGGCCACCACCGAATTTGGTGCCCACATCACGGGCGTCACCCTGTCCACCGAGCAGTTGGCTTTTGCCAAGGCCCGCATGCGGTGGTACAGCGTGGAAGAGCAGGCCGACTTGCGTTTGCAAGACTATCGTGACATTGACGATGGGCCATTTGATGCGGTGTGTTCGATTGAAATGATCGAAGCCGTGGGACAAGAATACTGGCCGACTTATTTCCAAACCATTGCCCGCATGCTCAAACCCGGCGGGCGGGCGTGCATCCAAAGCATCACCATTGACGATGCCTTTTTTGAGCGTTACCTCCACTCGACCGACTTCATCCAACAGTACATTTTCCCGGGCGGGTGTTTGCCCAGCCCCAGCGAGTTTCGCAAGCAAGCCCAAGCGGCGGGTTTGCAAGTGATCGACGAGTTGAAGTTTGGTCCAGATTACGCAGAGACCTTGCGCCGTTGGCGCGAGAGCTTCATGTCGCAACTCGACAGCGTGCGCACGCTGAAGTTTGACGACCGCTTCATTCGCTTGTGGGCTTTTTATCTGGCCTATTGCGAAGCCGCTTTCGATGAAGCAAACATTGACGTGGTTCAGTTCACTTTGGTCAAACCCGTCTGATGCGCATGCCTTCAAGTTGCTTGCCCCATGCGTGTGAACGCCAAAGTGGCGTGCCCTTTTGGCGCAGTTTCGGTGCGGCGGGTGTGGCCCTGATGTTGTGTTGCGCGGTACCGGCCCACGCCTCTTTTTTGGGCTTTTTGGGGTCCTCGAAAGAGGCGCCATTGACCCGCATAGAAGAGGCTGCTGGTCGCCCTGAAATCGCCAACTTGCGCGGTGCCATCCCCACAGCGCCGGTGCGATTGAGATTCTGGGGTTTTGATGTGTACGACGCGCGCTTGTGGACGCCGCAGGGTTTTCGCCACAGCCAAGCCACCCGCTACCCGTTTGCTTTGGAGTTGCAGTATTTGAGGCGCCTGGAAGGCGGTGCCATTGCTAGCCGTTCGCTCGAAGAGATGCGGCGCTTGGCTTCCATTTCTGACGCGCAAGCGCAGACCTGGCTGAAGGCCATGCGCGAGGCCTTTCCCACGGTGAATGAGGGCGATCGCATCACCGGCATCAACGTGCCAGGCGAAGGCGTTGAGTTTTGGGTGAATGGTGAGCGTTCAGGCGAAATCAAAGACCCGGCGTTTGCCACTTTGTTCTTTGGCATTTGGCTCAATGAGCGCACCTCTGAGCCCAAACTGCGCGCGCAACTGTTGCAGGGCATGCCGCCATGAGCACGCTCGAGGGCCGTCCCGTTATCGCGCCAAACGCCACGGCAACCCGCATGGCGCCTGCGGCCTATGGTTTGTTGGGTTTGCCTTTGGCTTTTGTTGCCTTGCCGGTGTATGTGCATTTGCCCAACCTGTATGCGCAGCAATACGCCGTGCCCTTGGCGGCTTTGGGCGGCGTGCTGTTGCTGAGTCGCAGCATTGACGCGTTGGTCGATCCTTGGCTGGGGCGCTGGGGCGATCGTTTGTACCGCCACTCTTGGCGCGCTGTGTGGGTGGCCGCCATGTTGCTGGCTTTGGCGGTGGCTTTGGGATTTGCGGCCTTGTTTTTTCCACCCGCTGCGGCTTTGTCTTCGGCGGGTTTGTTGGTGTGGGTGGCCGCGGCCCTCACGCTCAGCCACTTGGCCTACAGCGGCCTGGGGATCTTGCACCAGGCGTGGGCGGCGCGACAGGGCGGCGGCGGTTTGGTGCAAAGCCGATGGGTGGCGTGGCGTGAAGGCTTTGCACTGGTCGGTGTGTTGCTGGCTTCGGCATTGCCGGCCTTGTGGGGTTGGGGCATGACCACCGCTTTGCTGGTGTTGTTTTTGCTGCTGGGGTTGTGGGCTTGGCAACGCACGGCCCTGCAAGCGCAGTCGGTGCCCCTGCCAGCTCCCTCTGCACAAGAAACCGCCAGTCTCTGGCAACCCTGGAAGCATGCGGGCTTTCGGCGTTTGTTGGGCGTCTTTATGTTGAATGGGCTGGCCAGTGCCGTGCCCGCCACGCTGGTGCTGTTTTTTGTGCAAGACCGCTTGCAAGCGCCCAAGGCGATGGAGCCGCTGTTTCTTGGCGTGTACTTTGCGACGGGGGCCTTGTCCTTTCCTTTGTGGCTCAAGGTGATTGACCGCATGGGCCTGTTGCGCACGTGGGCCATGGGCATGGCCTTGTCGGTGTTGGCATTCATCAGCGTGAATGCTTTGGGGCAAGGCGACAGCACCGCGTTTGTAGTGGTGTGCGCTTTGTCGGGCATCGCCTTAGGGGCCGACTTGACGGTGCCGGGCGCTTTGCTCAACCAACTGATTGACCGCTGCGGTGAGCGCGGGCGCTCTGACGGTGCCTTCATGGGTTGGTGGAACTTGGCCACCAAGTTGAACTTGGCTTTGGCCGCTGGCCTGTCTTTGCCGCTGTTGGGTCTTTGGGGATATGCCCCGGGCCAACAAGACCCTCAAGCCGTGATGGCACTGGGATTGGCCTATGGTCTGTTGCCCTGCTTGCTCAAGTTAATGGCCGGCATGGCCTTGTATTTCGGGCTGATGCGCCCACTTTCTTCACCTCACATCGGAACGCCATCATGAGCACTATCGACCGTCGTACCGCATTGACCCGCATGGCCTCTTGGTCGGTGGTGGCCGCTTCGCCTGCGCTGGTCAGTTGTGCCGGGCCGCAGGTGCAAAGTTATGCGCAAGAAAAACCCGTGCTGGATTTGCGCACGTATTTCAACGGCATGTTGGACGCCTGGGGCGTCTTCACCGATCGCAGTGGCCACGTGGTGAAGCGTTTCACCGTGGTCATGGACTGCAAGTGGACGGGCGATGAAGGCGTGCTGGACGAAGCCTTTGTCTATTCAGATGGCACGCAGCAGCGACGCATTTGGCGCCTCAAGGCGGGCCCCAACGGCCAATACACCGGGCGTGCAGACGATGTGGTGGGCGAGGCCTCGGGCCAAGTCAGCGGGAATGCTTTTCGCTGGGCCTACACGCTGGCTTTGCCTGTCGATGGCCGGGTTTGGCATGTTGATTTTGACGACTGGATGTACCTGATGGATGAACGCGTCATGTTGAACAAAGCCACCATGAGCAAATGGGGCGTCAAGTTGGGTGAAGTCACTTTGTCGTTCACGCGCCGCACGCCCTTGCCCCTGCAGACCGGGGGTGCCACATGACCACGCCACTGATGGGCACCCATGCCGTGGCTTCGTCTGCGGCAGACCCGGCCATCCCCAAAGTGGGACCCGTCAGCGCGGGGGCTTCGTATGCGCAGGTGGAGACGCGCCGTTGGGGACAACTGAATGCGCCGATGACGCAATGGCAGGGCCGTCGGGTGTGGTTGGTTGGTGCCTCTACCGGCATTGGACTGGCCTGCGCGCAGGCGTTGCGCGCGGCAGGCGCGCTGGTGGTGGTGTCGGCCCGTCATCCGCAGAGCGTGCAAGACTGGGCCGCCCAAGACAAGGGCGTGCAGTGGCTTGAAATGGATGTGAGCGATCCGCTGCAAGTGCAGGCCAGTGCCCGCGCACTGTTGGCCCAAGGCCCGTTGGACATGGTGGTTTACGCCGCCGGTTATTACCGAGCGCAACGCGCCACGGCCATGAACTTGGACGAGATGTTGCAACACGCCACCGTCAATTACCAAGGGGCCCTGCAGGTGATCCACGCGGTGTTGCCCAGCATGTTGAGCCGCCAAAGCGGACACATCAGCGTGCTCAGCAGTGTGGCCGGCTGGCGCGGACTGCCCAATGGCTTGGCCTACGGCCCCACCAAAGCCGCTTTGACGCACTTGGCGGAAACGTTGTACATCGACATGCAAGACCACGGCGTGGGGGTGAGTGTGGTGAACCCGGGGTTTGTTGCAACGCCGCTGACGGCGCAAAACCAGTTCACCATGCCTGCCTTGATCAGCCCCGAGCAAGCGGCGCGTGAGATGCTCAAAGGATGGGCGCGCGGTGAATTTGATATCCATTTCCCCAAGCGCTTCACTTTTTGGTTGAAACTGCTGCGCTTGTTGCCCTACCGCTTGTACTTTCCCTTGGTTCGGAAATTCACCGGTCTGTGAGCCGCCCCGCCCTCGCCCAAAACAAGCGCCATGAACACCCGTCAAGCCACCCAACAACTCGCCTCGTTTTACGAATCGCTTTCGCCCGACAGCGTGTCGCGTTTGGGTGAGCTTTACGACCCACAAGCCAGCTTCAAAGACCCCTTCAACGAGGTCAAAGGGCTGGCAGAGATTGAACGCATTTTTCGCCACATGTATGTGGCGCTGGAGCAACCCCACTTTGTCGTCATCACTCAAGTGGTCGATGGGGAGCAAGCCTTTTTGACCTGGGACTTTCGCTTTCGCTTCAAGCGCTTTGACACCGTCACTTGGCAAACCGTGCGCGGGGCCAGCCATGTGCAGTTCAATCCCCAGGGGCGGGTCACGATGCACCGCGACTATTGGGACGTGGCCGAAGAGCTGTACGAAAAACTGCCCGTTTTGGGCGGCTTGATGCGTTGGCTCAAAAGCCGCGCTCTTCAGCCTTGACAGCCTTGAGGGCCGAGCCAAAACCGTTTGAGTGACCCTCAGCTGGGCAAACTCTCCGCAAAGCTGGGCCGCTGCGACAGCTTGTCGTAAAGCTTGTGCAGGTTGGGACAGGGCGTGCGCCAGTCGATTTGGGGGAACCTGAAATCCAAATAGCCCACCGCACAACCGACGGCGATGTCGGACAAGCTGAGGTGGATGCCTGAGCAATAGGGCTTCTCGCCCAAGCCATGGCTCATGGCCTTCAGGGCATGTTGAATTTTGTCCAGCTGCCGGTCAATCCAAGCTTGGCTGCGCTCGCTGTCTTTGCGCTCGGGCCACACCGCTTCCATGCGGGCGAGCAAGGCGGCATCCAGCAAACCATCGGCCAATGCTTCCCAAGTTTTCACTTCGGCGCGCTCGCGGCCACTGGCGGGAATCAGTTTGCCAACAGGCGACATGGTGTCCAAATATTCCACGATGACGCGCGAGTCAAACACCGCCTCATGGCCTTCCATGATCAGGCAAGGCACTTTGCCCAAGGGGTTGGAGGCGTGGATGCTGGTGCTGCTGGACCAAACGTCTTCGGTCACAAACTGGTAATCCAGTTTTTTTTCGGCCATGACGATGCGCACCTTGCGGACATAGGGACTGGTGACGGAGCCGATGAGTTTCATAAAAAAATGAATCAGAACTGTGGGTCGTTTGATTCTAGAGCTTTGCCATGCCGCCCGCACCCCTCTTGCCGAACGCCAGTCACGGCACCGTGGGAATTACAATCGATGAATGAATTTCTCACCCCTTTCCGCCCTGTCGCCGCTGGATGGCCGTTACGCCAGCAAACTCAATGAGCTGCGCCCGCTGATGAGCGAGCAAGGCTATATGCACCGCCGGGTCCAAGTGGAAATCGCGTGGTTCATCGCCTTGTCCGATGCCGGCTTTGCCGAGTTCAAGCCCTTGTCGCCCGGTGCCCGCAGTTATTTGACGGCCTTGGTGAAAAACTTTTCCGAAGCCGATGCAGCGGCCATCAAAGCCTTTGAGAAAGTCACCAACCACGATGTGAAGGCCGTGGAGTATTGGATCAAATCCAAATTCAAAGACCGCCCCGAGTTGGAGCATGTCGGCGAATTTGTGCACTTTGCCTGCACCAGCGAAGACATCAACAACACCAGCCACGCCTTGCAATTGAAAGGCGCACGGGCCAGAGTGATCTTGCCTGCCTTGGACGGTGTGATCGCCAAACTGCGCGACATGGCCCACGCCTACGCCGAGGTGCCGATGCTCAGCCGCACGCACGGCCAGACCGCCAGCCCCACCACGGTGGGCAAAGAAATGGCCAACGTGGTGATGCGTCTGAACGGGTGCCGAGAAAAAATAGCCGGCGTCAAGCTCATGGGTAAGATGAACGGCGCGGTGGGCAACTACAACGCCCATTTGTCGGCATGGCCCGACTTTGATTGGGAAGCGTTTGCCAAGAAAGTGGTCGAGACACCTGAGCTGAGTGAAACCCAAAGCAGCCAATGGGGCCTGGGCCTGACCTTTCAGCCCTACAGCATCCAAATTGAGCCGCACGATTACATGGCCGAGTTGTTTGACGCGGTGGCCCGCACCAACACCATCTTGATCGACCTGTCGCGCGACATCTGGGGCTATGTGAGCTTGGGTTATTTCAAGCAGCGCCTCAAGGCGGGCGAAATTGGCTCGTCCACCATGCCGCACAAGGTCAACCCGATCGACTTTGAAAACGCCGAAGGCAACTTGGGCTTGGCCAATGCGGTGCTCAAACACCTGTCCGAAAAACTGCCCATCAGCCGTTGGCAGCGCGACCTGACCGACTCCACCGTGCTGCGCAACATGGGGGTGGGCTTGGGCTACACCACCTTGGCGTATGCCTCGTTGATGACGGGCCTGAACAAACTTGAGCTCAATGAAGAGGCCTTGGCCGCCGATTTGGATGCGGCTTGGGAGGTCTTGGCCGAGCCGATTCAAACCGTCATGCGCCGCTATGGGGTGCAAGGCGCTTATGAAAAACTGAAAGAAGTCACGCGCGGCAAAAGCGTGACCGCGGCCGATCTGCACGGCTTGATTCAGGGCCTCGATATTCCGCAAGCCGACAAAGAGCGACTGCTCGCAATGACGCCCGGCAGCTACATTGGCAAGGCCGCTGAACTGGCCCGTCGGGTCTGATGGGTTGACATGGCCCTCAAGTCCACCATTTACAAAGCCAACCTGTCCATCGCGGACATCGACCACAGCTATTACGAAGACCATGCCCTCACGCTGGCGCGTCACCCCAGCGAAACCGACGAACGCATGATGATTCGCTTGCTGGCCTTGGCCATCAATGCCTACAAATTGCAGGCGGTCTGCGGCGGCGACGGCAAACTGGCTTTTGGTGCGGGGCTGTCTGACCCCGATGACCCCGATGTCAGTCTGCGCGATTTCACCGGCCAGACCCGCCTGTGGATCGAGGTCGGCCAGCCGGAAGACAAGCCGATCATGAAGGCCTGCCAAAAGGCCGATGAAGTGCTGTTGTACTGTTTCAACCACGCCGCCGAAATTTGGTGGAAGGGCATTGAAACCAAGCTCACCCGCCTGGACAAGTTGCAGGTGTGGCGCGTGCCCACCGAAGGCTCACAAGAGCTGGCCAAATTGGCAGAGCGCAGCATGCAATTGCAGGCCACCGTGCAAGAGGGCGAGGTCACCTTCAGCAGCGACTTGGGCAGCGTGCACCTCGAGCTGGCGCGCTGGAAATAAAGCGCGAATGGCCCTTACTTGGGGCCCAAGTCCAGCTTGACTTGCGCCTCGGCGGCGGCTTTGGCCCAGTGGCGGTCTTCGGCCGCACGTTCAGCATATCGGTTGAAGCGCCAAGAGCTGCCGTCCACCGTGATGCGGTGCCACACCGCGCGTTTTTCGCCCGGTGTCATTTCGGTCCACAGTTGCACTTCTTCAAAACTGCGCCCGCAGCCTTTGCAGGTTTCATCGCCTTGGCTGGTTGAGCAAATCGCGATGCAGGGCGTGTCAGGGGTACTGGCATACCAGTCTTGCCACGCCTCGGCGGCCGCCAAGGGCAAGGTGAATTCGTCGGCCAAATCGTGCTTGTAATAGACCATCAGCGCATACACCTCCGCCAAAGCGCGCAACTCGCGCGGCAGCGTGACCCCATCGGGAGAGGGGTTCTTGATGCGCCAGTGGTTGATGGCGGCTTCGATGTCGGTGATGTGTATTCCGGCCATGGTGTGAAAGAAGCAGGACGGCGATCATAGCGCCTCAGTAAAGCCGTTCTGCCGCAGGGGCCGTGTGATGCGCTGACGGGATCTTCAACGCTCGGTTTGCAAGTCGCGAATCAGTGCTTGGACTTGCCGCAAGCGGGTGTCGACAATCGAAGCTTCGATGTGGTCGCCCGCTTGTAAGCGGTTGTTTTTGGCCCAATCTTGTGCTGCCCGGAATCGGTCAACCGCCCCTGTCCAGTCCAGTCGAGCCATTTGGGCTTCGCCCTCTGCCCGCAGCGAGAGCAGCGTTTGGCCTTGCAAGACGTAAAGCCGCGCCAAGGTGTTCCAGGCTTGTGCATCATGCGGCGCCAACACCACTTGGTCGCGCAGCTGCTGCGTGACGGCGACACGTGCGGGGTGAGGCGGCAGGCGCAACAAGACTTCGGCGGTGGCCATCAGTTCGGGGCGCGGCAGGGCTTGGGGCTGTTGTGGTGCGGTGAGCGGCGAAGCGTTCAGGCTTTGCAGCACCTGAAACGCCTGTTCAAAGCGCTCTTGCTTGACCGCCACCTCGGCCTGCAACAAGGTCGCCAAGCGTTTGGCCGGTGCATCTTGGGCCACGGTGAGGATGAGCGCTTGCAGTTGTCGTTCGGCGGCAGCCATGTCGCGCAATTGCAAATACGACAAAGTGGCCGCATACAAAGCCCCGGCTTTTTGCGCGGGCGTGGCTTGAGGCGATGTGGCCTTGGTGTCTTGTGTCCAAGCCTTTAAAGCCTCAACGCTGTTTTGCGACAAGACCTTGGCCCGCGCTGCCAGCATGGCTTGCGACACATCGGCGGCAGGCCGCGTGGGGTTGTTGTTCAGCTGCAAGCGCGCTTGCATGTCGGCCACGCGCTCGGTGGTCAGCGGGTGGGTTCGCAAATAAGGAAAAGCCCCGCTGTCGTTCAAGCCGGCGGCTTGCTGTAATTTGCCAAACATGCCGACAAAACCTTGGGGGTCAAACCCCGCATCGGCCAGCACGCCATAGCCCACCCGGTCGGCCTCGCGTTCCATGTCGCGTGAATAGCTCAGCTGCGATTGGATGGCCGCCGCTTGCCCGCCCACAATCAGGCCCTGCGCGGCCTGCGGGTTTTTGCTCAGCGCGATGGCGCCCAAAATCATCGAGCCAATGACCCAAGGGGTCATCTTGGACTGCTCTTCCATTGAGCGCGCAATGTGGCGCTGCGTGACGTGACTCAACTCGTGTGCCAGTACCGAGGCCAATTCGTCATTTGAGCTGACCACCGCAATCAAGCCCAAATGCACCCCCAAATAACCCCCCGGCAAGGCAAAGGCGTTCACCGATCGGTCGCGGCCCAGCAAGATACGCCAGGCAAAACGCTCTTGCAATTCGGGTGACAAATCACCCCGCGCCGCTGCCGACTTGACCAGCGGCGCCCACAAACGCTGGATGTATTCGTCCAGCACCGGGTCTTCTAAATAATCGGGGTCGCGGTACAACTCGCGGGCAACGCGGTCGCCCAATTTCCGCTCTGCAGACAGAGAAATGCCCTCGCCATTGCCGAGTGAAGGCAGCGCTTGGGTTTGCGTCCAGCCTGAGGGCCAACTCGTGGCGCCCAGCAGCAACATCAACAACAAACGAGAGGGGCGGAAAGTCTTTTTCAAAGTGATCAAAGTCTCGGAGATGCAAGCTTGGGAATCGTATGATGCGCCATCCTTGTCAACCTTTTGTAAATGGCCATTTGCCAGCAGCACCATGACCCAGTCTAACGATGTCTTGACCCATTTTGACGCCCAAGGCCAAGCCCACATGGTGGATGTGGGCGGCAAATCCAGCACCCGTCGCGTGGCCGTGGCCACGGGGCGCATCGAGATGCTGCCGGCCACGCTGGCGCTCATCCAATCGGGCACCGCCAAAAAAGGCGATGTGCTGGGCATCGCCCGCATTGCCGGCATCCAAGGGGCCAAAAAAACCAGCGACCTCATTCCGCTGTGTCATCCGATTGGCTTGACGCGCGTGGCGGTAGAGTTTGAAGTGAAAGCCGCCGAGTCGAGTGTGGTTTGCACCGCAACCGCCGAAACCATCGGCCAGACCGGCGTTGAAATGGAAGCCCTGACCGCGGTGCAAGTTGCCCTGCTCACCATCTACGACATGTGCAAAGCCGTGGACCGGGGCATGACCATCAACGGCGTGACCTTGCTGGAAAAACATGGCGGTAAGTCGGGGAGTTTTGTGGCGGGGAAGTAGGCGCTGGTTCAGTTCGACAGCCTATAAATGCGCCGGGCGTTCTCGCCCAAAATCGCGGCTTGTTCTTGGGCGGTCAGGCCCGCCAAGACTTGCATAGTCAATTCGCGCCAAGCGTCATACGAGGCGGCCAAATCCAGCACGGGCCAGTCGCTGCCCCACAACAAACGCTGTGGTCCCCAGATGTCCAGCAGCCGCTGGCACCAAGGGCGCACCCTGTCTTGCAGGCCTGACATTGCCGCTGCCCTTGCCCCTTCAGCAACCCACTCTGTCGAAGGCACTTCGGTCAACAAGCCCGACATTTTGCAAACCACGCGCTCTGGCGATGTGGCGCGGGCCAAGGCCGAGAGGTCGGCCGCCCACTGCGCCATGGCGGTGGTATCGATCGCGGGCTTGGCGCCGTGGTCCACCACCACCGTCAAGTCAGGATGCGCCTGTGTCAGGGCCAAGATGCGCGGCAAGTGAACGGGCTTGATGAGTGCGTCAAACACCAAACCGCGGCGTGCTATCGCTGAGAGCACGGGCTGGATGGCTGGCTGCAAGATCCAATCGGGATCGGGCAGGTCTTGCAACATGGGGCGTAAACCCTTGAGCAAAGGTCGCTCTGCGCAGCGCTCGACTTGCGCCACTGCGTCGGGCGCCAACATGTCGATCCAGCCCACCACACCCCATACGGCGGGGGGTGTGGGGTGCGGCTGAGCCTGTACTTGTTCCTGTGCCTGTTCCTGTGCCTTTGCTTGCGCCTGTTGCAACAAAAAATCGGTCTCTTGTGCGGTGGGCGCAGCCTGCACGAGCACCCCACCTTGAATGCCCCAGCGTTGGGCGTGGCGCTGCCATTCGGCCACGCTGACATCGCGGTAAATGGGTGACAGTTCGGGTGTGAGCCAACCGTAGTCTCCCCGCGCCAATTGCCAGCAGTGAAAGTGGGCGTCGATCATGGGGCCTCCGCTGGAATCAAGCCTTCATGGCGCAGTTGTTGCCAAAACGCATCCGGAATCACTTCGCGTTCTGCGGCTCGGGCAGCCTGCCATTGGGCGGGGCTGCGCACCCCCAGCATGACAATGTGTGTGGCCGGATGCGCCAGTGCAAATTCCAAGGCGGCGGCGGGCAAGCTCACCCCGTGTTGGTCACAGACCGCCTGAATCCCCCAAGCTTTGCGCACCCATTCCGGACCAGCAGGGGCGTAGTTGAAAGTCAGCGGTCGGTCTGTTGTGAGGCGCGTGGCCAAGATGCCAGAATTGAAAACGCCGCCCAATGCCAAAGCCACTTTTCTCTCTTGCAACAGCGGCATCAATGTGGGCAGTGCCACCGTGTCCAGCAAGGTGTAGCGGCCCGCCAGCATCAAGGCATCCAGCGGCGCATGCCGCAGCACTTGCAGCACGACATCGTGGTCATTCACCCCCAAGCCGATGTGGCTGAGTAAGCCCTCTTGTTTTAAGCGCGCCAGTTCGGGCAAGGTTTCGTCCAACACTTGCCGAAGCACCTGCGCCGCGCGATCGCCCTGAGTGTGCGCGTCAATATCGTGCACATAGACCGCATCCAATTGGGCCAAGCCCAGTCGCTGCAAACTGTCTTCGATGCTGCGGCGCACGCCACTGGCCGATAAATCCCAATGCTGCACAAAAGGCAGCGTCTGCACATAGCTGTGTTGTTCGTCTGGCACTTGGGCTTGCGGGCTCAGCAAGCGGCCCACCTTGGACGACAAGCGCCAACTGTGGCGGGGGTGACTGCGCAATGCGTCGCCCAGCCGCCGCTCAGACAGGCCGTGGCCGTAGTGCGGTGCGGTGTCAAATGTGCGGCACCCGTCCGCCCAGGCAGCGTCGACCACTGCGCGTGCTTCGGCGTCGCTCAGGGCTTCAAACAAATTGCCCAACGGCGCCCCGCCCAAACCCAAGCGGGAGCCATCGGTACATGGCAAGTAAACAGGTGATGTCATAAAGCGCAAACCCCAAGCAAGACGGGCATCGTAGAGGGCAATCGTTGAGCTGACCAGTGCTGTGAAAAAACACGTAGGCAGGGTAACTACGGGGAACATCCAAGCCCAACTCTTCCTAACATGTTAGCAAGTCATGCTTAAAAACATCTCACCCTTGTTGACGCCTCAGTTGCTTTATGGCCTGGCCAAACTCGGCCACGGCGATGATGTGGCGCTGGTGGACGCCAACTTTCCGGCCGATCGCATTGCAGAGCAGGCGCAGGCCCTGCGGGTGCACTTGCCCGGTATCAGCACCACCCAAGTGCTGGAGGCGGTGCTCAGCGTTTTGCCTCTGGACACTTTTGACACCCCTTGCGCGTGGACCATGCAAGTGGTGGGCGATGCGCAAGCGGTTCCAGTACCCGTGGCCGAATTTGCGCAACATCTGCAAGCCCAAGGCGAAGCGGCGCCGGGCAGTTTGGAGCGCTTTGCGTTTTACGAACAAGCCCGCACCGCCCGCTTGGTGGTGCAAACCGGTGACCTGCGCAAATACGCCAACATCTTGTTGCGCAAAGGCGTGATCTCTACCGATTAATGCCATGAGCCTCTCGCCCAACCCACAGTCTCTGCGTGCACGCGCGTATGAAAATTTTCGACAGCAAATTTTGCAGGCGAATGTGCAGCCGGGCCAATTTGTTTCACAACGCGAGTTGATGCAATTGTTGGACATGCCGCTGGGCGCGGTGCGTGAGTTGATTCCGCGACTAGAGGCCGAAGGCCTGCTGCGCACGGTGCCGCAACGCGGCTTGCAAATCGCCCATGTTGACCTGAAGCTCATCCACAACGCCTTTCAACTCCGGGCCATGCTTGAGCGCGAAGCAGCGTTGCATTTTGTCGAGTCGGTGAGCGATGCCGATTTGAACAACATCGAACAAGCCCATTTGCACATCGTGCACACCGCGCGGCAAGGGCGCATCACCGACGAGTTGCTCACCGAGGCCACTTCGGTTGATTGGGGCTTGCACGATTTGATGATCGACACCTTGGGCAACGAGCTCATCTCGCAGACCTACCGCATCAACAGCCTGCGGGTGCGATTGATTCACTTAGAGCGTTCGACCTTGTCGGCCGAAGTGCTGCTGCCAGCCATGCAAGAACACTTGAATTTGATCGCAGCCCTGAAAGCCCGCGATGCACAAGCGGTGGCCCAGCATGTGGCGTTTCACATCCACAGCGCCCACCAAAGGGTGCTGGGGCAAGACCGTCGCGTGCTCAACACGCCGGCCACCTTTGAATTTTCTTCATCTTTGACGGAGCTCACTTGACCGCCTCGCTCACCAACAGCCGCAACGGCTTTCAGGGCATTTGGCCCGCCATGTTGACGCCGCTCGATGCACAACTGAACATCGACCATCGCAAATTGGCCGCACACGCGCAATCGCTGATCGCCGCGGGCTGCGGCGGTGTGACGATTTTTGGCACCACCGGAGAAGGCCCCTCGTTCTCTTTCCAAGAGCGCAAAGAAGCGGTCGAGCAACTGATCGCCCATGGCGTTCCAGCTGAGCGCATCATGGTCTCCACCAGTTGCGCAGCGGTCACTGAAACTTTGGAGTTGACGCGTCACGCAGTGGATCAGGGTGTGCACGGTTGTTTGGTGTTGCCGCCGTTTTTCTTCAAAGGCATCAGCGATGAGGGCATCTTGAATGGCTACTGCCACATCATTGATGGCGTGAACCGGAAAGATTGGCGTCTTTACCTGTATCACATTCCCCAAGTGATCGGCGTCAGCTTGACGCATGGTGTGATTGCCGAATTACTCAAACGCTACCCCGGCACCATTGCGGGCATCAAAGACAGCAGTTGTGACCGTGCCCATTCGGTGGCTCTGGCCCAAGCCTTCATGCCGCCCCTGACGGTGTATGTGGGCTTCGAGCCCGACCTGCCCACAATGGGCCCAATGGGAAGCACCGGCGCCATCAGCGGATTGGCCAATTTCATGCCTCGCATCGTGCACCGCATGGTGCTCGATCCGCATGCCCCGGGTACCGCGCACGATGCGCAGCGCGTGGACAGCATGCTCAACATGTTGAAACCCCATTCTCTGATGCCTGCACTGAAAAGTGTCATGGCGACCCTGCACCAAGACCCCAGTTGGTTGCGCGTTCGCGCGCCGTTGGTGGCCATGACGGCCGAGGCCCATGCGGCATTTGCCAAAGAAGTGCTGCAGTTCAACATCGACCCGAAACACGAATAACCCGTTTCACTCACCACCCCAAGGAGACAAGCATGAAATCAGTATCTCATCTGCGCCGTGGCCTGCTGGCCGCCAGCGTGACCGCCATCGCTTTGTGCGGTGTGGGCGGCCAAGCCCTGGCCCAGACCAAAATCCCGATGCGCATTTCCACCCCGGCGGTGCCCGATGACTGGCACGCCAAGATGTGGACCGTCTTCAAGGACAGTCTCGACAAAGCCTCACCTGACCAGTTTGACACCCAAATCAACCTGAACGCCTCTTTGTTCAAGCAAGGCACAGAGCCCGCCGCGATGGCCCGTGGCAACTTGGAGTTGTCGGCCATTTCGGCCTTTGACATGGCCAAATTGGTGCCCGAGTTTTCTATCTTCACGGCCGGTTATGTGGTGCGAGATCCCGCACACCAACAAAAAGTGTTCAACGGTCCCATCGGTGAAGGGCTGTTCAAAAGCGTCTCTGAAAAAATGGACGTGACCATTTTGGCCACCGCCTATTTGGGCACCCGACAGGTCAATTTGCGCGAGGCCCGCAACGTCAGAACGCCAGCCGACCTCAAAGGCGTCAAGCTGCGCATGCCGGGCACCAAAGAATGGTTGTTCTTGGGTGAAGCCTTGGGCGCCACCGCCACGCCGCTGGCTTTTGGTGAGGTGTATCTGGGCCTGAAGACGGGCACCATCGATGGCCAAGACAACCCGCTGCCCACTGTGCGTGCGGCCAAGTTCTATGAGGTGACCAAGCAACTGGTGTTGACCAACCACTTGGTGGACAGCATCTTCATTGCCATCTCCAACAAAACTTGGAATGCCCTGACCTCTGCACAAAAGCAAAACGTCAAGGCCGCTGCACAAGCCGCAGCGCAATACAACAATGAGAACCGCATCAAAGAAGAAGGTCAGATTGTCGACTTCTTCAAGCAGCAAGGCCTGCAGGTGACCACGCCCGATTTGGAGGCCTTCCGCAAGTCGGTGCAAGACACGTATGCCAAGTCCGACTACGCCAAAGTGTGGCCCGCCGGTTTACTTGACCGCATCAACAACACCCGTTGAGCATGCGCGGCTTCAAAAGAGCCGCCGATACCTTCGGCGGCCTGATTTTTCTGTGCCTGTTCCTGACGTTTCTGGTGCAGATCGCGGCACGGTTTGTTTTCAACAAACCGCTGCCGTGGACCGATGAGTTGGCCGTCATTTTGTACCTCTGGGCGATCTTGTGGGCCTCGGCCTTCATGGTGCCCGAGCGCGAACAGGTGGTCTTCGATCTGATCTGGAACAGCGTGGGCCAAGGCACTCGGCGCGCCATGCGCATCGTGGGCAACCTGATGGTCGGAGGCTTGGCTTTGCTGGCCATTCCGGCCAGTTGGGACTATGTCCAATTCATGGCGCGCGAATCGTCCCCGGTGTTGGACATTTCATTCCAGTGGGTGTTTTTACCGTTTGTGCTGCTGCTGGTGGCATTGGTTTTGCGCAGTGCATGGGGCATTTGGCAGGCCATTCGCGGACAGGGCCTTGAAGCCCAAGGACTTCCAACATGACGATGGCTTTGTGGACGCTGGTGGGCGTGGTGGTGGCGGGCATGTTGTTGCGCATGCCCATTGGGTTTTCCATGCTGGTGGCCGGTGTGGCTTATTTGTCGGTCAAAGGGCAAGACCTGGGTTTGGTGGCTGAACAAGTGAGCAACGGCCTTTACAACAGCTATGTGTTGTTGGCCGTGCCTTTGTTTGTGTTTGCAGCCAACATCATGAATGCGGGCACGGTGAGTGAGCGCATTTTCGACTTTTGCCGCATCTTGGTCGGACGCATGCGTGGGGGCTTGGCGCAAGTGGACATTTTGGTCAGCGTGATTTTCTCGGGCATGAGCGGCAGCGCCATTGCCGATGCCGCCGGACCAGGATTGGTGACGATCAAGCAGATGCTCAAAAAACCAGAGTATTCCCGCGGCTTTGCCGGTGCCGTGGTGGTGGCCAGCGCCACTTTGGGGCCCATCATTCCGCCGTCCATCCCGATGGTGATTTATGCACTGGTTTCGGGTGCATCGGTGGGTGCCTTGTTTTTGGGCGGTGTGATGCCTGGCGTCTGCATGACCTTGCTCATGATGGTGGTGGTGCACTACATCGCGCGCAAGCGCAACATGCCCCGCGAAGAACCAATTCCTCTCAAAGAGTGGCCAGCGATTTTGTTCCGAGGTGCACTGCCCTTGTCCATGCCTGTTGTTTTGTTGGGAGGCATTTATTCGGGGGCTTTCACCCCCACCGAAGCCGCCGCAGTGGCGGCATTGCACGCCTTGGTGCTGGCAGCGTTTGTGTTCAGAGCGCTCAATTGGCGTGCCTTTTGGGGCGTGGTACTCGAGTCCACCCGCGCCAGCGCGGTGATCACCATCATCTTGGCGGGCTCCTTCATGTTGAACTACGCCTTCACTTCGGAAGGCGTGCCGCAAGCCATGGCTGCTTGGGTCGACAACTTGCACCTGAGCCGGCTGCAATTTTTGTTCATGGTCAACGCCTTGTTTTTGATCTTGGGATGCTTCTTGGATGTCTCGGTTTTGCTTTTGGTGTTTGTGCCCATGCTTTTGCCCGCGGCCAAATTGCTGGGCGTGGATTTGGTGCACTTTGGCGTGTTGGTGGTGCTGAACATGATGATCGGCCTGATTCACCCACCCTTTGGCATGCTGCTGTTTGTGACCAAGGCGCTGACCGGCATCCCCATTGGCGAGATGATGCGCGAGGGGTGGCTGTTTTTGGTCATGCTGTTGGGCTTGCTGGTGGCCATCACGGTGTTTCCTGAGATTGTTTTGTGGCTGCCCCGCACCATGGGTTACGGCACACCCGGAGCCGGTTGATGGCGGTCGAAGTGGTCTGCGTGGCCAGTTGGAATGTCGACTTGATTGCCCACATTGCCAGCCCCTTGCAGCGTGGCCAAACCCAGCTGGCCCAAGGCTTTGAGCGGTTGCCTGGCGGCAAGGGCAGCAACGCGGCGATTGCGGCGGCTCGGCAAGGGGCGCAGGTGGGATTGATTGCCCGCATTGGCGGTGACGACTTCGGACAAATGGGCTTGGACTTGTGGGCGAAAGAGGGCATTCACAGTCAGTTTGTGGTGCGTGGCGAGGGTGAGGTCAATGGCACCGCGCTCATCTTGGTCTATGCCGATGGCGACAACTCGATTGCCGTCTATCCGGGCGCCGGCGCGGGCTTGAGCCCTGTGCATGTGAGCGCGGCCCAATCGCTGCTGAGCCAAGCCCGCGTGGTCATGGCCTCGTGCGAAGTGCCCTTGGCGGCGACCCGATTGGCCTTTGAAATCGCCAAAAGCCACGGCGCTTTGACCCTCTTGAACCCCGCGCCAGCTATGCCATTGCCCGCAGACTTGTGGCCCTGCATTGACGTGCTCACGCCCAACGAAGGCGAGTTGTTGATGCTGGCCCAAGCCACCGATGTGGCCACGGCCGCGCGCACCCTGTTGTCGCGCGGTGTGGGCGCCGTGGTGGTCACGTTGGGTGAGCGTGGTTGTGCTTTGTATCGACGCGATGAAGCGCCGCTGCATGTGGCCGGTCACGCGGTCAAAGTGGTCGACACCATTGGTGCAGGCGATACCTTCACTGGCACTTTGGCCGCGGCATTGTCACAGTCTTGCGCTTGGCCTGAAGCGCTGCGCTGGGCCAATGCGGCAGCAGCCTTGTCCACACAAGCGCGTGGGGCGGTCACGGCCATGCCCTCGCGGACTCAGGTTCAGACTTGGTTGGGGTGATCGCCCTCACCGTCCTTGACGGTAACGATCGATGTCATCCAGCAGTTTGTTTTTGGCACTCGCATCGCCGCCTACCCAGGCAAAGCGGCGCAGATTCACCCCGTAAGTGATCATGTTTTTTTGTAATGGCACCAAAAACATGCCGTGTGCCGCGTTGTCATAAAACCAAATGTCGATGTCGGCACCTTTGCTTTTCTGCTGCTCGTACCAACTGAACACACTCTGCGTCAATCCGAATGGATTCAGCGCGCCATTGCAGTTCTTGGAGGTGCCGCTGGGGTGGTTGAATTCGATCACGTTGAGCAAGCAGATCTCTTGTCGAAGCCAAATCATGTCGTCCTCAGTCTTGTCGGCGTAGTTGTCTAATTTGCCGTAAACCAGACGCAAGGGCACATTGAACTTATCGGGCATGCCCAATCCAACGCTGGGTCCACCCTCCGCAAAAATACCTTTGACATGGTTGGGTGAGACGACACCCGCAATATTGAAAAGAACCGTCGCCCCATTGGACAGCCCGTGAAAGTAGATCTGGCTCGAGTCGATGTCGGTGCGTTTGAGGGCCCATTCGTAAGCGCTCAAAGCCACCTTGTAGATCATTCGTTGGCGCGCTTCATTGGTGCCCTTGGAGGCCCAAAATTGGGGGCCTTGGTAAAAGCCATTGTGCTCATACGCATCAAAAATCAAGCTCGCAAAGCCCTTGCTGCGAAACGCTTCGGCCGCATTGCGGGTGGCGCCGTCAAGGCCCGCACCCCCATGCAGCACCATCATCAAAGGCGGCTTGGGGTTGTTGCGCGGCATTTGAAATTGGCTTGAGCGGTGGCACGGGTCAAAGTCAGCCAGCGGGCCTTCCACGGAGAAAGACTGTGGCCGCACCTCTTTTAGAGTGGCCACGTTGGCAGGTGCAGGGTTGCAGTTTTGGGCCCAAGCAGTTGCCCAGCCGAATGCAAGCAGACCCGCAGTGAAGACAAGACGGGGGGTTTTCATGGGCAAACTCCAAAAATGGCAAAACTTGATAGTTCCAATTTTTACCACTAATTCGATAAAACCCGCCCATCGGGTGATTTTTAAGCTTCGAGCACATCCCAGATTTCAATGGGATGCGAAATGAACGATGCCCATGTCGGCGGGCATCAACCCAGCGTCGCAATCGAGGCCTTGAAGAGGTCGTTATAGGCTTGGGCGTTGTTGTTGACGCTCAGAATCACCAGCACGGTCCCTGATTTTTGGTCGATGTAAATGGCTTGACCTAAGTCGCCCCCGAAACGCAGCCAATCGGGGTTGTCATGGGGAATGTGGACAAAGTTTTTGTAGCCTTCTTTGTTGGCAATGTTTCCGGGTTTGAGATAGGTCTCATCTGGTTTGAAATTTCGGTATTGGCTGAACCAAGATTCGGAAAGAATCTGTTTGCCATTGGCGGCCCCTTTGTGCGCGACCAACAGCCCAATTCGTCCCCAGTCTCTGAGGGTGGCGCAGAAACTTCCGGCCACTTCTTCGGACAACTTGGAGTCCGTGAACCACATCGCATCGGCTTGTGCGCCGAGGGGTTGCCACAGCATTTTTTCAGTGAAGGCCGCGATGGACATTTTGGCGCTGCCCCGTATCGCCATGCTCACCAAATGGGGGTCAACGCTCGAATAATTGAAAGCAGTTCCGCTGGGATTTTTAAATCCCCATGGCCATTCAATGGCCGTTTTGTCGGCATCCGTATTCAGTGTTCGCAGGCGTCCCAGCACCCGGTCGACCCTCCCTAGGCCGGCAAACGAAGCTTCTTCCCAACGCTCGTAATCGTTGCGTTGGCCACATTGGAGTTGGCAAATATCCACCCCGCTGGACATGTTCAGCGCTTGTTGAATTTTGACGGCTCCCAAGGGCTTGCCTTTGAGGCGGTCATCGTACTTTTCAATCGGGTCGTCCAGACTCTGAATGACGCCGTTTTCCAAGGCCAAACCGGTCAGCAATCCCAGCACGCTTTTGGCCATGGACTTGCTGTAAAAACGCATGTTGGCGTTGCGTTCAAACTCATAGTTTTCGTAATGTAGGGTGTCAGCGCGTGCGACCAGCATCGCAGGCTTGCCCATTTGCTTTTGATAGTCTTCAAAAGTCGTGTTGAAGTTGAGCTTGAAGCGGGTTTTTTGGGTCTTCAAGGCAGAAGGTGTGCTGGAAGCCTTGACCACCGCATGTTTAAAAAGCGGCTCCATGCCGCCCGACATGTTATTGACCAAGTAATCTTGATTCACCCATGGCAATGGTTGTCCGCCGCGCTCATTCAGAGGGGGCCAACCGCCAGGAAAGCCTTTTGAGGCGCCAAAGTCATTGGCCATCCCGGAAGATAAAAATCCGAGTGCTGAAAAAGACAAACCTGTTTGAATGAACATCCGGCGTTTCATAGGAGGGAGTCTTTCTTGGAAAGATTGCGGAGACGCTTGCGCTCAAAAATTATGGCATCACCGGCACCGGAACATTCGGAAATGCGGCTTGCCATCGGGCTCTGTGCAGGTCCACCAGATCCTGTCGTCCCAGCAGGTGAGCGCTGAGCATCAGTTGTTGCACCACCTTCGGCTCGGGCGAGTAATGCAGCATTTGCAAGCTGGTGTCCAACACCCATGCCGCATTTTCAGGGCCCACGCGGGTCATGCTCAGTTCAGCAAAAGTGGCCGAGCGGCCAAAAAACCAGCTGCTGTAAGCAGCGCCCAACGGGTCTTTGCGCCAAATGCCCCAACGTTCTTGGGGCGGGGAATAAATTTGATGCACTCGCGCATAGTCCACTCCAACCACGCAGACCCCCGCTAACATCAGCATGCCGATGCCTTGCACAATTCGCCTGGCCTTCTGAGTGAGGGGGGTGAGGCTGATTTCGGGTGTGAGCCACATCGCAGCACACAACAACACCGCCATTTGGAATGGGCCATACCAAAGAGGAAACTCCAACAGGCTGTGCAAGCCGATCACCAGCAACACCGAGCCCGCCAAGGGCAACGAGGGGTTTCGGTTTTGCCACGGGCGCGCCATCCACAGCAGGGCAGCAAGGGCGATGAGCAAAACGACGGCCACGGGCAAGCCCAGCGTGACGGCCAAATGCAAAGGCAAGTTGTGGGCGTTGCCCAAAATGTCGCAAAACCGTTGCTCTGGCCCGCCGAGGTAAGGGGTGATGTAGTGGGCATATTTGAGTTCACCCCAGCCCCAACCTGTCCAAGGCTTTTGGCCGATCAACTCGATCACATTGGCCCACAACACACGGCGACTGCCGCAACCTTCGTTGTGGCCCATGCGGGTCCAGGCGTCGACCACGTCTTGTCCATACAAAGCGCTCAAGCTCCAAGGCAAGGCCGCATTGGCCAAGAAGTAAACGGCCAAAGCCCAGATTGCCAAAAAGCGGGATGCATCGGGGCGGTGCCGTTGATTTTCCCGTGTGCACAAGGCGCCGAACAACGCCAGGGCCGTGACCAAACCCATGTGCAACAACCCTGTGCGCGAGGCGGTGGCGGCGTTGCCCACGGCCAGCAAGGCCAGCATCCACAGGGCATGACGGCGGTCTAGCCCATGGGCTTGCCACCACAGCACCGCCAAGATGCCGATGGCCAGCAAGGTGGCGAGTTGGTTGCGCTGCCGCAGGTTGGCGTTGGCCTCGCCCAAGGCGGCGATGTGCACCGCATCGTGGAAGAAAGAAGCGGCGCCAAAATACTGAATCAAGCCCATCACGCTGCTCAACAAAGCGGCGATGGCCCATGCGCGGGCGATGTCCAAGGCCGTGATGCGCAGGCCCAGCACCAGCAGCCCTCCGATGCAGGCCCAACTGATCAGCAAAGGCACGGTGTTGGCTTGTGGCGGTGGCGACCAAGGCGCAATCCAAGGCAGCACCATGAGCAAGCCCAGCCAGACCGAATGGCCACGCCCGGCGGTGTCCCATGCGGTGGACGATCGGAAGTTCAACGCCATGGCCAAGGCACCATGAAAAACGCCCTGGCTTGAGCAGGGCGTGGTGTGAGGCTTGTGTGACTCAGCTTGCTTTGCATGAAGCCGGCAAATACTTTGCGGGCAAGCCGTTGCTGGAGGCGGGGCCGCAGCGCCATCCGGTGATGGTTTTGCCGCCATCGGTGCTGCCATTGAGGGCGGTGTCGCCGCTCAGCAGTGGCGTCAGTGCCAGCGTGTTGGCCGATGCACTGGTGTTGCCGCGCAGGGCTTCATGCTGGCCTACTACCGTGATCACCCCATTGCCATCAACCGCCACACTGGCCACGTATTTGCTGGCTTGGCTGGCGCAAGCCGTGGGCAAAGCCGCTGCCACGCTCGCATCCGACGAGGCGCTGACCGCTTCGCTCACGGCGGTTTTGCAGCCGTTGGCGGCCAACAGCATTTCTGCCACTTTGGCCCGGATGGTGTAGTCCTGGTAGGCCGGCAGCGCCAGCGCGCCCAAAATGCCAATGATCGCGATCACGATCATCAGCTCAATCAGCGTCAAGCCTTGTTGCTTCTTGTTCATGGTGACTCCCTGTGAATGGACTTCGATGGTAGTCCATTCACATCAAAAGCCGCTTGACGCCCATCAGGCGCTGGCGTCTTCCGCGGGCGCTTGGCGGCGCGCCATGATGAATTTGCCCAGTCCCAAGACCAGCAAAGCGCCTGCGATACCCAAGCCGTAGCCCCACACTTTTTCTTGCGGGATGTAGGCGGTCAGGCCGGGGTCGGTTTGCATCATGGTGCCGGCAATCCAGCCCAGCAGCATGCCACCGGCGGTGATGATGATGGGGAAGCGGTCCATCAATTTCAGGACCAGTTGGCTGCCCCACACAATGATTGGAATGCTCACCAACAGGCCAAAGATGACCAATGGCATTTGGTGATCGGCATTGCCCGAAGTTTGGGCCGCGCCGGCGATGGCAATCACGTTGTCCACGCTCATCACCAAGTCGGCAATGATCACGGTTTTGACAGCGCCCCACAGCTTGTCGCTGCCTTGGATGTTGCTGTGATCGTCGTCTTCATCGGGGGTCAGCAGCTTCACGCCGATCCAAATCAGCAGCACGGCGCCGACAAACTTCAAGAAGGGAATGGCCAACAAGGTGAGCGCAAAGAAGATCAAGATCACGCGCAACACGATGGCACCCGCGGTGCCCCAAATGATGCCTTTGCGGCGTTGGTGGTCAGGCAGTTGACGGCAAGCCAGCGCGATCACCACCGCGTTGTCGCCGCCAAGCAAGATGTCGATCATGATGATCTGGCCAACGGCGAACCAGAAATGGGGGGTCAGAAATTCTTCCACGGTGTTCCTTTGCGGCCAGAGCGGGCTCGGCCATTTTTGAGGTCAAAAAGCGCAAAGCCGGATTGTCCTGCAGGACATCCGGCTTCGATATTGTGGCAAACCACAGCCGCCAGTGAGCGGCACACATTTTACTTCAGCTGAGCTTTGAGCAGTTTGCCCAATTCAGAGGGGTTGCGTGTGACGACAAAGCCGCACTCTTCCATGATGGCCAGCTTGGCATCGGCCGTGTCGGCGCCACCAGAGATCAAGGCACCGGCGTGGCCCATGCGCTTGCCGGGAGGGGCAGTCACACCGGCAATAAAGCCGACCACGGGTTTCTTCATGTTGGCTTTGCACCATTGAGCCGCTTCGGCTTCGTCGGGACCGCCGATTTCGCCAATCATGATGACGGCGTCGGTGTCGGGATCGTCGTTGAAAGCTTTCATCACATCGATGTGCTTCAGACCGTTGATCGGGTCGCCACCAATGCCCACGGCGCTGGACTGGCCCAGACCCACTTCGGTCAACATCGCCACGGCTTCATAGGTCAAAGTGCCCGAACGGGACACCACGCCAATGCGGCCTTTGCGGTGGATGTGACCGGGCATGATGCCGATCTTGATTTCGTCAGGCGTGATCAAGCCTGGGCAGTTGGGGCCGAGCAACAAGGTTTTCTTGCCGCCTTTGGCCTCTTTTTGCTTCATCTTGTTGCGCACTTCCAGCATGTCACGAACGGGAATGCCTTCGGTGATGCAAATCGCCAAATCGAGGTCGGCTTCCACGGCTTCCCAGATCGCAGCGGCTGCACCTGCTGGGGGCACGTAAATCACGGACACGGTCGCGCCGGTTTGTGTGGCAGCTTCCTTGACGGTGGAATAAATTGGGATATTGAAGATGGACTCGCCCGCCTTCTTGGGGTTCACACCCGCGACGAAGCAGTTCTTGCCGTTCGCGTATTCCTGGCACTTCTCAGTGTGGAATTGACCGGTCTTGCCGGTGATACCTTGGGTGATGACTTTGGTGTCTTTGTTGATGTAGATCGACATGGATTTTCCTAATCAGTTGGGGGCAGCGCTTGAGACCTGTCCCGCAAAGTTAATCAGTTGGGGACAGAGCTGAAGATCTGCCCCACAAAGACATTTACTTGACAGCGGCGACAATCGCTGTCGCGGCTTCGGCCATGGTGTCTGCTGAGATGATCGGCAGGCCCGATTCAGCCAGCATTTTCTTGCCCAGCTCGTCGTTGGTGCCCTTCATGCGCACCACCAATGGGACAGACAAATTCACCGCTTTACAAGCCGTGATCACGCCGGTGGCGATGGTGTCGCACTTCATGATGCCGCCGAAGATGTTGACCAAAATGCCTTTGACATTTTTGTTGGCCAGCATGATCTTGAAAGCTTCGGTCACTTTTTCGGCCGTTGCACCGCCGCCCACGTCCAAGAAGTTGGCAGGCTCGCCGCCGAACAACTTGATGGTGTCCATGGTGGCCATGGCCAAGCCAGCGCCGTTCACCAAGCAACCGATGTTGCCGTCCAAGCTGATGTAGGCCAAATCAAATTTAGAGGCTTCGACTTCGGCTGGATCTTCTTCGTCCAGATCGCGGTAAGCCACGATCTCGGGATGACGGAACAAGGCGTTGGAATCAAAGTTGAACTTGGCGTCCAAAGCCATCACGCCGCCCTTGCTGTCGCGGTTCAGGGGGTTGATTTCCACCAGCGAAGCGTCGGTTTCCATGTAGCACTGGTACAGCTTCTTGAAGATGTCCACGGCTTGCGCGGTGGAATCAGCAGGCATGCCAATGGCGTCAGCGATTTTCTTGGCTTGAGCATCACCCAGACCGGTCAAGGGGTCGATGAATTCGGTGATGATTTTTTCGGGCGTGGCGTGGGCCACTTCTTCGATGTCCATGCCGCCTTCGCTGGATGCGATGAAGGCCACTTTCTGAGTCGCGCGGTCGGTGACCACCGAGACGTAATATTCTTTGTTGATATCGGCGCCGTCTTCAATATAGAGGCGACGCACTTTTTGGCCTTCTGGACCCGTTTGGTGGGTCTTGAGTTGCATGCCCAAAATGTCGCCAGCGATGCGTTTCACATCGTCAATGGTTTTCGCCACTTTGACACCCCCGCCCTTGCCACGGCCACCGGCGTGGATTTGGGCCTTGACCACCCAAACGGGGCCGCCGAGTTTTTGTGCGGCTTCAACGGCCTCTTGAACGGTAAATGCTGGAATGCCACGGGGAACGGGCACACCGAATTGACGCAAGATTTCCTTGCCTTGGTACTCGTGAATCTTCATGAGGTCTTCTCTCAGAGGGGTGGTAATTCGACCGGTCCGCCGAGGTGCCTTCCGTGAAAAAGGCGCCCGCCAGCAGGCTCTGGACACTGCAGCGTGCGACTGTATCATGCTGCAATGCACAATCCTGATCCTTGCGTCTTACATTGACATGACGATGGACCCCCGGATTCTTGAGAAAGTAGTACCCATGGCTCATATATTCATTGACGGCGAGGCGGGCACCACCGGCTTGCAAATTCGTGAACGGCTGGCACGCATGCCGCAGATTCAAGTGCTCAGCATCGACCCGGCTCGGCGCAAAGACCCCGAAGCCAAGCGAGAGTTGATGGCGCAGGCCGATTTGGTGGTCTTGTGCCTGCACGACGAGGCCTCGATCGAGTCGGTCGCCATGATCGACAGCTTGCCCGGCCGCAAGCCCCGCATCGTAGACGCCTCGACCGCGCACCGTTGTCACCCCGACTGGGTGTTTGGCTTTCCAGAGTTGGCGGCCGACCAGTTGAATGCGGTGCGCCAAGCGCAGCGCGTGGCCAACCCCGGTTGCTACGCCACAGGAGCAATTGCGATTTTGCGGCCGCTGATTGATGCGCAATTGTTGCCAAGCGATTTCCCGGTCTGTTTGCCCTCGGTCAGCGGGTATTCGGGGGGTGGCCGCACCATGATTGAAGACTACGAGGCGGGCAAAGCCCCCTTGTTTGAGTTGTATGCACTGGGGCTGAAGCACAAACACATTCCCGAAATCATGCGCTACACCGGTTTGACTCGCCGGCCTTTGTTTGTGCCGTCGGTGGGCAACTTCCGGCAAGGCATGTTGGTGCAATTGCCACTGCATTTGGATGCGCTGCCCGGTCAGCCCAAAGCCGCCGACTTGCACGAGGCGCTGAAGGCGCACTACGCGGCCAGTCAGGCGGCGGGCGGTTGGGTCAGTGTCGAGCCGGCAACCGAAAACCTCAAGCTGGATGCGATGGCCTTGAATGACACCAACAAACTTGAAATCCGGGTGTTTGCGAACGAAGAAGCCCGTCAAGCGGTGGTCGTGGCGCGGCTGGACAATTTGGGCAAAGGGGCCAGCGGCGCCGCGGTACAAAACATCGAGTTGATGTTGGGGCTGTGATGGGCCCAGGGCGGCAAGCCCGGGTCAGGGCTCGTCGAGCCCCTGCACAATTTTGCGGACCACTTCGGCCTTGAAGCCGCGGGTCAACAAAAACCGCGCCTGTTTGGCCCGCTCTTGGGCATCGGCTGCGGGACGGTCAAACTTTTTTCGCCACACCGCTTGAGCGCGGCTGAGCTCGGTCTGCAGCAAATCCGCCATCGCGGCTTCCACGGCCTCGCCTGACAGGCCTTTTGCGGCCAGCTCTTGCTTGACCCGTGCGGCGCCCAACTTGCCGGCACGGCGGTGCACCACCGACTCCACCACGCGGCCCTCGTTGATGAAGTCGCGCGCTTGCAACTCGTCCAGCGCCTGGGCCAATTCGCCGGGCACTTGCTCGTGAGCGCTCAGCTTGCGCTCGAGCTCTGTGCGCGAGTGTTCACGCTGGCTCAAAAGGCGCAGCGCGCGCCCTTTGAGCGAGGGTTGAAAACCGGGCTTGTTCATGCGCTCAGACAGGACCTGAGGCTCAGTCGCCCTTGGCTTCGGCAATCGCCGATTCGAGCAAACGGATGCCCAGCGATTCGCGCACTTTGTTTTCGATTTCGCGGGACAAGGCGGGGTTTTCGCGCAAAAATTCACGGGCGTTGTCACGGCCTTGGCCAATTTTTTCGCCCTGATAGGCATACCAAGCGCCCGATTTGTCGACGATTTTGGCGGTCACCCCCATGTCGATCACTTCTCCCTCGCGACTGATGCCCTCGCCAAACAAGATATCGAACTCGGCCGTCTTGAAGGGCGGTGCCACTTTGTTTTTCACCACCTTGACTTTGGTCTCGTTGCCGATCGCGTCGTCGCCTTTTTTGATGGTGCCGGTGCGGCGAATGTCCAAACGGACCGAGGCATAAAACTTCAGCGCATTGCCGCCGGTGGTGGTTTCGGGGCTGCCAAACATCACGCCGATCTTCATGCGAATTTGGTTGATGAAGATGACGGTGCAGTTGGTCTTTTTGATGGTGGCGGTCAATTTGCGCAGGGCTTGGCTCATCAAGCGGGCTTGCAGGCCGGGCAGGCTGTCGCCCATGTCGCCCTCGATTTCGGCCTTGGGGGTGAGTGCGGCCACCGAGTCGATGACCACCAAGTCCACGGCCCCTGAGCGCACCAAGCTGTCGACGATTTCTAAGGCCTGCTCGCCGGTGTCGGGCTGGCTGACCAGCAGGTCTTGCAGGTTGACCCCCAAGTTTTGCGCGTATTGCACATCCAGGGCGTGCTCGGCATCGACAAAGGCGCAGGTGCCGCCCAAGCGTTGCATTTCAGAGATGACTTGCAAAGTCAGGGTGGTTTTGCCCGAAGACTCGGGGCCGTAAATCTCGATCACCCGGCCGCGCGGCAAGCCGCCCACGCCCAAGGCGATGTCCAAGCCCAAAGAGCCGGTGGAGACGACCTGAATGTCGGCGATGACTTCGCCCTCACCCAGACGCATGATGGTGCCTTTGCCGAATTGTTTTTCGATTTGGGCCAGGGCAGCTTGCAGGGCTTTGGACTTTTCGCTGTTGTCGTCGCTCATGAGAATCTCCTTGAATATCAATAGGTTGGAACATCAGCTGCAACAAAAATGTGTTGTTTACTGGATGTGTGAACAGTACTGTAAATGAGCTGTATAAACAAGTAAACAGATATTTTGGTCAGTTTGCCTTATCATTTAGGCATGTCTGAAACCCCCCTCAACACCGGCCCTCAGGCGAGCGATTGGACCGATGACCGCTGGCGCCAAACCCATTTGGGTCGCCTGCTGGGCCATGCCATGCGGCGCTTTGACGAGCGTGTGCTGGTTTTGATGGCTGGCAACGAAGGCGTGCCGTTGGCTTTGGCCAACTTGGCTGCGCGCGACCAAATCAGCGCTGCGCATGTGCACATCACGCGGCATTTGGCCTTACAAGGGTCGCGCTTGACCGATTTGGCGCGTGCCGCCGGCATGAGCAAACAAGCGATGGGCGATTTGGTGGACCAGTGCACCGCGTGGGGACTGGTGCAGCGCGAGCCCGATCCGCTGGACGCGCGGGCCCGCCGTGTGGTGTTCACGCCCGTTGGCTTGGCGTGGTTACAAGCCTTCAAAGATGCGGTGGCCCAAGCGGAGGCCGAGTTTCGCGCGGCCGTTGGCAAAGACGTGGCCACTGTGGTGGCCTTGGGTTTGGAGGCCTACGCCCATTGAGGCGGTGGCAAAAACTCGTCGTCGCTTGCGTCAGAAAACTCTGGGCCTGACACTAAAATCGACAGGACCGGTCAGACCCGACGAGCCGCCCGCACAACTACAGGAGACAGACATGCGAATTCTGATTGCCGAAGACGACCAGGTGCTGGCCGATGGCCTGTTGCGCACCTTGCGCAGTGCGGGTGCGGCGGTGGACCATGTGGCGAGCGGCAGCGAGGCGGACGCGGCCCTGATGACCAACAACGAATTTGACTTGTTGATTCTGGATTTGGGCTTGCCCAAAATGCACGGGCTGGAAGTGCTGAAACGGTTGCGTGCCCGTGGCTCCACTTTGCCGGTGTTGATTCTCACGGCCGCTGACAGCGTTGAAGAGCGCGTCAAAGGTTTGGACTATGGCGCCGATGACTACATGGCCAAACCCTTCAGCTTGCAAGAGCTTGAAGCCCGGGTGCGCGCCCTGACGCGACGCGGCATGGGCGGTGCGACTTCGCAGATCAAACATGGTCCTTTGATTTATGACCAGTCGGGTCGAGTGGCCACCATCGACGGCAAGATGGTCGAGCTGTCCGCACGCGAGCTGGGCCTGCTCGAGGTCTTGTTGCAACGCGCGGGCCGGCTGGTCAGCAAAGACCAGTTGGTCGAGCGTCTGTGTGAGTGGGGTGAAGAAGTCAGCAACAACGCCATTGAGGTCTACATTCACCGCCTGCGTAAAAAAATCGAGAAGGGCCCGATCCGCATCGCCACCGTGCGCGGCTTGGGTTATTGCCTTGAAAAAATCCCTGGCTGAGCCGCGGGTGATGTGAACCCCAGCCCCCAACACGAGCGGATGCCACGACCATGAAGTCCAGTGGATGGAGTGTGCGCATCTTCAAGCGGGAACAGCGTTCGTTGTTCGGGGAAATCCTCGACTGGATGCTCACCCCCTTGCTCTTGCTGTGGCCCATCAGTTTGGCCCTCACTTGGTTGGTGGCGCAGGGTTTGGCCAACAAGCCGTTTGACCGTGCCTTGGTTTACAACGTGCAAGCGCTGGCCCAACAGGTCAAGTTGGGGCCTGACCAGCGGGTGCAGTTCAGCTTGCCGCAACCGGCCAGTGAGCTGTTGCGTGCCGATGAAACCGACTTGGTTTACTACCAAGTGAAAGGGACTCTGGGCGAGCATTTGAGCGGTGAGCGGGACTTGCCACAGCCCCCCAAAGAAGCCGACAAAGGCAGCAGTTACGTCGTGCACATTCGCGACGACGAAATGCGCGGCTTTGAAGTGCGTGTGGCCTACACCTGGATTCGTTTGGACGCCGAGGGCAAAAACCCCGCCTTGGTGCAAGTGGCAGAGACCCGCGAAAAGCGTTCGGTGTTGGCCGCAGAAATCATCAAGGGCGTGATGTTGCCGCAGTTTGCCTTGTTGCCCTTGGCGGTGCTCTTGGTGTGGTTGGCTTTGGTGCGGGGCATCAAGCCTTTGTCAGAGCTTGAAGACCGTATCCGAGCCCGCAAACCTGATGACCTCAGCCCCTTGGACGACAAGGCGGTGCCCATGGAAGTGGCCCCTTTGGTGGTCTCGGTGAATGATTTGCTCGAGCGCCTGAAAGACTCCATCGTCACGCAAAAGCGCTTTTTAGCGGACGCGGCGCACCAACTCAAAACGCCTTTGGCGGGTTTGCGCATGCAGGCCGATTTGGCGCAGCGCTCGGGCTCCAGCGAAGACGATTTGAAAAAATCGTTGAAACAAATCGGCCGCGCCAGCGTGCAGGCCACGCACACCGTCAACCAGTTGCTGTCTTTGGCGCGGGCCGAAGGGGGCGGTGCGCATTTGCCACAGCAACGCTGTGACATGGTCAGCTTGGCCAGCGAAGTGCTGCAAGACAGCTTGCCGTGGGCCATGGACAAAGGCTTGGACTTGGGCTACGAAGGGGTCGATGCCGGAACACCCGGGGTCCAAGTGGAAGGCAACCCGACCTTGCTGAAAGAAATGCTGCGCAATTTGGTCGAGAACGCCCTGCTCTACACCCCGAGTACGCCCGACAACCAAGGCGTGGTGACGGTGCGGGTGTTGGTCGACCCCTACAGCAAAGCCCTTGTGATGCAGGTCGAAGACAACGGACCGGGCATTCCGGTGGCCGAGCGCGACATGGTGTTTCAGCCTTTTTATCGGGCCTTGGGCACCAACGTCGATGGCTCGGGTTTGGGGCTGCCCATCGTCAAAGAAATTGCACAGCAGCACGGCGCCACGGTCAACGTGGATGCGGCCTTCCCGGGCCAGACGCCAACGGGCACTTGTTTCACCTTGCGCTTTAAGCCGCCAGGTTGAGCTGCAAGCGCTCGCGCTCGATCACGCGAGCCACAGCAGGCTCTGCCGCCACTTTTTGCACAAAGGCCCACAACTCGGGGTGCACCTCTGGCTTGATGCCCGCGATGGTGCCCCAACGGGTGAGGGTCAGGGCATAGGCGTCCAAGGGACCAAAATGGGCGCCGCTCAGCCAAGCTTGCCCTTTCGCGGCAGCTGCCTTCACCAACGATTGCAGTTCACCCAACATGCCTTGAAAGAGCTGGACGTTGTAGGGCTTGAGGGCCGCTTGCACATCGGGCTGGTCCGAGAACTTTTGCGGCATGAAGATGTGCGTGAAGGTCGGGTGCACGGTGTTGTTCATCCAAGCCAGTGTCGAGATGGCCTGGGCGCGGGCCAGCGCCTCAGTGGGCAAGAAACCCGCTTGAGGGAACAACTGGTCCAGATGCAAAACGATGGCCACAATTTGCGTGACCGCTTGGCCGTTGTTCACCAACACGGGCACTTGACCCCGCGGGTTGATGGCTTTGTAGTCGGCACTGTTTTGCTCACCTTTGTGCAGTTTCACCATGCACGGCTCAAACTCGGCGCCGCTCATTTCAAGCAGCACATGGGGCACAAACGAACAAGCGCCAGGGGCAAAATAAAGTTTCAGGCTCATGGACAAGACTCCGGTGGTGTGGGGTTGCAGGGTCAAGGTTTGCGGGGCAGGGGTGCAGGGGCCGCAGCGGGTGAAGACGCTTCAGAGGCAGCCGGCGCTGCGGCGGCAGAGGCCTCGGCGGCGGCCCGCTCGGCGGCCATGCGCTGCTCGGCCACAGCGGGGCTTTCTATTTTCAGGGCATCGGGCCGGATTTGTTGCGACAGGCGTTCGGGTTCGCGTGCCGTGTTGGGCCCATAACCCCATGAGGCAAAAGCGTCCCACTGCCACGCCAGCGTGAGCGCATTCAGCACCAACAAAAGAGCCAAGATCCATCGCATCATTGAATTCGATCCTCTAATTGATCTGCTGTGGGAAAAGGCCGCACGCTGACTTCAGCGCTGTTGATCGCTTGCAGTCCCGCCTCGGTTTGCAGTTGAAACTCGCCATTTTCGCCAACCCCTGCGGTCCAACCCTCCCGGCCATCGCTGGTGTGCACGCGCCGGCCCTTGAGCACATCGCGCTCGGAAAATCGTTTTTGCAGCGGTGCAAAGCCTTGCCGCTCAAACGCCAAAAGCGTCTGAACCAAGGGCAAAGCCACCGCGGCCAAGCAAGAGGCCGCGCTCAGTTCGGGGCGCAATTCGGTCAGCGCTGCCGGCGGCGTGTTCAGTCCCTCAGCAGGCCGAGGCCGGATGTTCAGGCCCACCCCCACCACCACTTGGCTGTGCTCGCCCATGCTGGCGGCTTCGATCAATATGCCCCCCAGCTTGCGGTCTTCCCACCACAAATCATTGGGCCATTTCAGGCCAATTTGTGGGTGCAGGCTTTCGGCCAGGCTGAGCCCCACGGCCAGCGACAGGCCCGACCAGTTGCGGGGTGACAGTGGCAGGCTGAGTGAAAAGGTCAAGGAGTCCCCGGCCTGGCTTTGCCAGACACGCCCCATACGGCCTCGCCCGGCGGTTTGGCGCTCGGCCACCAGCAGGGTGGGTTCGGTTTGCCCTGCGCGCGCGCGGCGCATGAGCTCGCTGTTGCTCGAGTCAATCTCGGGCAAGACCTCCACCGTGAAGTGGGGCAACAGCGGGAATATTTGCTCCCAAACGGCTTCAGAAGGCCAAGCGGTGGGGGCGTTCATGCAGCGCCAGGGCGAATCAGCGGGTACGGGCCTTCGAGCCCTTGGACGATTGGCTTATGGCATCCGCTTGGGTTTTGTCGCCGTCCTTTTGCTTGTCCTTGGCCTTGGCCTTAGCTTTGGCCTTGTCCTTGGTCTTTGAATCGGCCTTGGCTTTGTCTTTCTTTTTGGCCTTCACCTTCGCATCGGCTTTTTTCTCGGCCTTGGCCTGGGTCTCTGCCTTGGCTTTGGCTTTGGCTTTTTTCTGGCTGGGGATTTTGGGTGTGTCTTCGCGGTCTTTCGGCGACAACAAGGTGCCACGGCAGTTGGCGCTGCCGCACCAGCAGGGGTATTCGGCCTTCAGCTTCTTGGTGTAGGGCTCGTCAATGATCAAGCCGTAGTCGTAGCTCAACTCTTCACCCGCTTTGATGTTGCGCAGGGCCTTGATGAAAATGCGGTCGTTCACTTCATCGGCTTCGCAGTTGGGGTTGCAGCTGTGGTTGATCCAGCGTGACGAGTTGCCGCCGTGCAATGCGTCAATGACCCGGTCTTCGTTCACATGGAAGTAAAAGGTGTGGTTCGGGTCGTTCGGGTCGTGCGGGTGGCGATCTTGGGCTTCGTCCCAAGTGATCACTTCGCCAACGTACTCGATCAAGGTCTCGCCTTCAGCCAAGTCTTGCAACGCAAAAACGCCCTTGCCGTGCACGCCCGAGCGTCTGACTTGAATGCGTTTGCCGGAGGCGATGGGGGTGACGGCGTTGGGAGAAAAAACGGAGGTTTTGGCCACAGCGTAAAAAATTTGTTATGGTGAATTCATGTGGGCGTGCGCGCGAGCGTGCCCGGGCGCGTGCGCACACGCGAGACAACGGATTGTAATGACATGAAGACATTGGTAATTGCAGAGAAGCCTTCAGTGGCTCAAGACATCGTCAAAGCATTGACGCCGACCTCCGGCAAATTCGACAAACACGATGACCATTTTGAGAACGACAAATATGTCGTGACCAGCGCCGTGGGGCACTTGGTCGAGATCCAAGCCCCCGAGGCCTACGACGTGAAGCGTGGCAAGTGGAGCTTTGCCAACTTGCCAGTCATTCCGCCGCACTTTGAGCTGAAACCTGTCGACAAAACCAAGAGCCGCCTGAGTGCGGTGGTGAAACAGGCCAAGCGCAAAGATGTCAGCGCCTTGATCAACGCCTGCGACGCGGGCCGCGAGGGCGAGTTGATCTTTCGCTTGATCGAACAATACGCGGGTGGCAGCAAGGGCCTGGACAAACCGGTGCAGCGCCTGTGGTTGCAGTCGATGACGCCGCAAGCCATTCGCGACGGCTTTGAGCACTTGCGCAGCAACCAGCAGATGCAAGGTTTGGCCGATGCGGCACGCAGCCGCTCGGAGGCCGATTGGCTGGTGGGCATCAATGGCACCCGTGCCATGACGGCCTTTAACTCGCGCGACGGCGGCTTTTTCTTGACCACAGTCGGGCGGGTGCAAACGCCCACGTTGGCGGTGGTGGTGGAGCGCGAAGAACAAATCCGCAAGTTTGTCAGCCGCGACTATTGGGAGATCCATGCCGAGTTCGCAGCCGCTGCCGGCACTTATCCCGGCAAATGGTTTGACCCCGCTTGGAAGAAAGAAGAAGACGGTGAAAAGAAGGCCGACCGCAAGTGGTCTGCCGCCGAGGCCCAAGCCATTGTGGAGGCTGTGCGTGGCAAAACCGCCAGCGTGACCGAAGAAGCCACGCCCACCACGCAAGCCAGCCCGGGCTTGTTTGACCTGACCAGTTTGCAGCGCGAGGCCAACAGCAAGTTTGGTTTTTCGGCCAAGACCACCTTGGCCTTGGCGCAAAGTCTCTACGAGCGTCACAAGGCCCTGACCTATCCGCGAACCGATTCGCGCCACCTGCCCGAAGACTACGTGCCGGTGGCCAAGCAGACTTTTGAAATGTTGGCCGACAGCGGCATGAAGCATTTGGCGCCCCATGCCCTGACAGCGTTGAACAACAGCTACGTGCGCAAAATCCCGCGCGTCTTCGACAACAAAAAAGTCTCAGACCACTTTGCCATCATCCCTACACTGCAAGCCCCCAGCGGCTTGTCCGAGGCCGAGCAAAAACTCTACGACTTGGTGGTGCGCCGTTTCATGGCCGTGTTCTTCCCCAGCGCCGAGTACCAGGTGACCACCCGCATCAGCGTGGCGGCGGGCCACAGCTTCAAAACTGTGGGCAAAGTCTTGGTGAAACCCGGTTGGCTGGCTATTTACGGCAAAGAAGCGGCAGAAGAAGTGGCCGATGCCAAAGACGGTGACAAGGGACAAAACCTGGTGCCTGTGCAAGCGGGTGAAAAGGTCGGCGTGGAATCCGTCGAGGCCAAAGGTCTGAAAACGCGCCCGCCCGCACGCTACTCAGAAGCCACCTTGTTGGGCGCCATGGAAGGCGCAGGCAAGATGGTGGACGACGACGAATTGCGTGAAGCCATGCAAGAAAAAGGGCTGGGCACACCCGCCACACGCGCCGCCATCATTGAAGGGTTGATCAACGAGAAATACATGCTGCGCGAAGGCCGCGAGATGATCCCGACCGCCAAGGCCTTTCAGTTGATGACGCTGTTGCGCGGCTTGCAAGTGGAAGAACTCTCCAAGCCCGAATTGACAGGGGAGTGGGAGTACAAGCTGGCCCAAATGGAGCAAGGCAAATTGAGCCGTGCCACCTTCATGGCCGAAATTGCCGCCATGACCGAGCACATCGTCAAGAAGGCCAAAGAGTACGACCGCGACACGGTGCCGGGCGACTACGCCACCTTGGCGGCGCCTTGCCCCAACTGTGGTGGCGTGGTCAAAGAAAACTACCGCCGCTACGCTTGCACGGGCGCGCAGGGCGCTTCCGAAGGCTGTGGTTTTTCGTTTGGCAAATCGCCTGCCGGCCGCACCTTTGAGCCCGCTGAAGTCGAGCAATTCATGCGCGACAAGAAGATTGGTCCCTTGGACGGTTTCCGCTCCAAAGCCGGCTGGCCCTTCGTGGCTGAAATGGCGTTGAAGTACAACGAAGAAGAGAAAAACTGGAAGCTCGAATTCGACTTTGGCGACGACAAGAAAAACGACGACAGCGGCGAGATTGTCGAGCTGAGCGACGAGGCGTTGGGCGCTTGCCCCAAGTGCGGCAGCCCGGTGCACGAGCATGGCAGCAACTACGTTTGCAGCAAAGCCGTGCCCACCCATGCCCAGGCCACCCCCAGCTGCGATTTCAAGACCGGCAAAATCATCTTGCAGCAATCGGTGGAGCGGGAACAAATGGTGAAACTGCTGACCGCTGGCAAGACCGATTTGCTCGACAAATTCATCAGCAACCGCACACGCCGCAGCTTCAAGGCCATGCTGGCATGGAACCCCGAAGAAGGCAAAGTGACGTTTGAGTTTGAGCAGCGCGAGGGGGGCAAAAAGTACCCTTCGCGCAAAACCGCCGCCAAGAAAACCCCATTCGGCAAAGTGGCTGCCAAGAAAACAGCTGCGGCCAAAACCCCTGCCGCCAAAAAAGCCGCCAAAGTGGCTGCGCCCAAAGCCCCGCGCAAGGCGGCTGTGGGCACCTTGAAGCCCAGTGCCGCATTGGCCGCTGTCATTGGCGACGGCACGTACGCACGCACCGAAGTGGTGAAAAAAATCTGGGACTACATCAAGGCCAACAACTTGCAAGACCCGGCGGACAAACGCGCCATCAAAGCCGATGCCAAGTTGCAGGCCGTGTTTGGCAAAGAACAAGCCACCATGTTTGAGTTGGCCGGGATCATTGGGAAACACCTGAGCTGATCAAGGCTCAAGCAATTTCAATGGGGCCGGCAAGGCATTGAGCAGGGGCTTTAGCTGGGCCCAATCGCTGGGTGGCGTGTGGCGGGCATCGACCGTGACTGGCCCATCCCCTTCCGCATTCACCAGTGGCCACTGTGTTTTTGGCGTGGGCAAAAGGGCGAAGACCCGCTCAGTCAGGCTTTGTACCACAGCGGCTGTCGCCAGTGTGCGCAATTCGGGCTTATAGATCTTGCCGACATTCGTCACTGGCATGCGCTCCAGCAGCGTGATGGATTTCGGCTTGGCGGGGGCCTCGTCGACGCGCTCGGCCGTGAAGGCCAACAAGTCTTCGGCGCTGACTTGCAAGCCCGGTTTGAGCGTGGCAAAGGCCACGGGCAGTTCGCCGGCATAGGCATCGGGTGCGCCCACGGCCGCGCAAAGTGCCACGGCCGGGTGTGCGCCCAGTGCGTCTTCGATCACCTTGGGGTCGATGTTGTGACCGCCGCGAATGATCAGGTCTTTGGCGCGGCCCGACAGGTGCAAGCGGCCTTCGTCGTCGACAAAGCCCACATCGCCCGTGATCAGCCAGCCGTCGGGCGTGAAACTGCGTTGGGTGGCTTCAGCGTCCAGATAACCCGAAAACAGGTTGGGGCCTTGGTACAGCACCATGCCTTTTTCAAGCGTGGGCAATTCGTGCTGGCTGGCTTGATCATCAGAAGTCAACGCCACGATGCGCACACGTGCATAGGGCAGCGGCCAGCCCACACAGCCGGCCGGCGCGCGCAGGCCCGGTGGCGCGACGGTGCTGAGGCCCGCGGTTTCGGTCATGCCCAAGCTTTCATGAATCTGCAAGCCGAAGGTCTGTTCAAAACGCAAGGCCAATTCAGGTGGCAGCGGCGCAGCGCCGGTGCGCACCGCACGCAAGCGAGAGATATCGGCGCCTTGCAGGGGCACGCCTGCCAAAGCCGAGAGCACCGTGGGCACGCCCGACATCAGGGTGCACCCGTGGTGTTCCGCCAAGCGCCAATAGTTTTGTAAAACCTCTCGTTCACGAAACAGCGCGGCAGTGGGAATGACCACATGCATGCCGATCGCCAATGAGCACAAGGCCCCGGGCAACACCCCGGCCACATGAAACAAGGGGTAACCATTGATCGTCACATCGCTCGGCTGAAAGCCTTGCATGGTGGCATTGGCCCAAGCGGTGAACACCTGCGCGCGGTGGCTGTGCCGCGCCAACTTGGGTGAGCCGGTGGTGCCTCCGGTGTGAAAGTAGGCCGCGATATCATCGGCATGGAAGACCCGCTCACTCAGCAAGCGATCGGCTCTTTGTTGATGACGCAAGGCATGAAAATCATGCACGCCTTCTGGCCATGAAGAGGGCAACGGGTCCATTGGCCGTCCATCGGGGTGCACCAGCAATACCGTTTGGAGGTGTGGCAAATGGGCCTGCAAGCGCAAGGCTTTGTCACGCATGTGGCTGTCATCGTCCAGGCCATGGGCGATCAGCACTTTGGCTTGGCTGGCTTGCAACAAAGCGTGCAGTTTTTCCTCGCTGAGCAAGGGGTTCAGCGGTTGCACGATGCCTGCAGCTTCGCCGCCCCACAAGGCCAAGTGGTAGGCCAGTCCCCCCGGCAGCAAGATGGCCACCACGTCTTGGGCGCCCACCTGCAGGCTGTGCAGCAGATTGGCCGTTTGGTGAATGCCTTTTAACAAGGCGCGGTAGGTCCAGCGGGTGGCAGGGCCGCCCGGCTTGGCGGTGTGTAAATAGGTCAGCGCCGGCCGATCGGCATGCACCTGCGCGCTGGCCGCGATCAATGCGTAGGTGCTGTCCCAGGGCAGGGCCTGGGACAAAGGCTGAGATTCAATCCGCCGAATGTCGGCCAGAGATTGAACGGGCGATGAAACAGTCAAGTGCATGCGCGATGTTAGCCATGCGCTTCGCCGCACTTTGTCACCCAGGCGGCAAGGCCGAGTGCGTGGCCAATGGACCCCAAGGAAGGCCTTGCCTAAGGTCTGCAGCGGCGGTAACTGTCGGCCAAGGCTTGGAAGCCGAGCTTGCGGGTGCGCTTGTCTTCGGCAATCACCCCTTTTCTGTTGAAGCCGCCATTGAAGACTGTGTGTCTGCGCTCAGAGCGAAAGTCGTAAAGCAGCCAAGGTGCAATGCCACAAATGAAGGGTTTGCTGGCACTGATGCGCACCTGCTCACTCAGGATGCGGGCTTGGCACTCTTCGGTGAACAACTCGTCTTCGCGCCCATGGTGTCCAGCTTGGGCATCGGCACCGGTCTCGGTGATCAGCACCGGCCGGTCGGGCTTGGAGTTGTCCAAGAGACGTTGTAGCCCTTCAAAGCCCGGCTCATACCAGCCAAAGTATTCGTTGATGCCGATCACATCCAGGTACTGCGTCAATCGGTCTTCAATGCGAAAGTGTTCTCGGTTGATCAAACAGGCGGCACTGATGAGTCGGCTCGAGTCCCATGCCCGCGCTGACTCTGCCAGTGTGCGCATGAAGCTCAGGCGCTCATCGCTGTCTTCGTTTTCGTTGCCCACGCCCCAAAAAATCACGCTGGCGCGGTTGTGGTCTCGCAAGATCAATTCATGAAGCTGATTGCGGGCATCGGCCAAGGTGCGGGGATTGCCAAAGTCAATGGCCCAATAAACCGGGATTTCTTCCCACAACAGCATGCCCACCTCATCGGCAATGCGGGCCACGTGTTCATGGTGTGGATAGTGCGACAGCCGCAAGAAATTGCAGCCCATGGCCCGAGCGTCTTCAAAGCGTTGCCGAACATCGGCCTCGGTCGACACCTTGCCCAGATGCAGGTCGTCTTCATGCACACAGATCCCGCGCAAGAACAGCGGGCGACCATTCAGAAGAATCTGTGTCCCTGAAACGGCAATGTGGCGCAGACCGATTCGATCTTCCAAATGGTCGTCGCCGCACTCAAAACGCACGCTGTAGAGATGTGGATCTTCGGGGCACCACAAACGAGGATGACAGGCCACACGGGCTTCGCCCTCGCCACCCTGCACGGCGATCGTCACCTGCAGGTTTAAGGCTTCAATGTGGCACTGCGCTTGCGTGTCCACCGCTTCACTCAGCCGGATGCGAACGCGCAAGCCTTGCTCAGGCGTCCAATCCACTTGGGTGTTGCGAATATGGACAGCCGGCAATCGCAGCACATCGACCTCGCGGTAAATGCCGCCATGGTTGAACCAATCAAAGTGCCGCATTGGCACACGCTCAAGTTCACGCCGATTGTCGACTTGGATTTGCAGACGATTGGGACCTTCTTGCAGTCCAGCACTCAGGTCCAAACAAAATGGCGTTGAACCGCCAAGGTGTGTGCCCATAAACTGGCCATTGAGAAAGATGCGCGATTGGTAGTTGGCCGCGCCAACGCGCAGGACCGTGACCGGACGCTGTGGATCAGGCACATGATCAATCACACGGGTGTACCACCCGCCGCCCTCAAAATGCAGCCACTCTGGCTTGTGCATGGACCAGTTGCTGGGCAGCTCAAGGGTCTGTCCGGCGTAGGGGTCGTAATCCTGGGGATGGGTCCACGCGCCCGGAGGTGCTGGTTCCAGCTTGAACCATTTTTGCCGCAACCCCTCATCAAAGAGATCCAGCGTGAAGTGCCATGCACCGTTCAGACTGGTGCGAGGCCGCTCACCCAGCGCGACCAGGGTGTTTGCCTCAATTCGGGGGGTGTCGTATGCCGCACTGTAGCTTTCGTCATGCAGGTGGTGGAAGGGGTCTTTCGGCGTGTCGGGTTTCGCGATGTCGGTCATTCTGAAGATCCACAAGATGAAGGGGCCATGGCGTAGCCGATACCGATCATGCGTCGAAAACGCCAGTTGCCCTCAAAGGCTTGCCAGTGGGGCCAGAGGCAGCGTGCCGTCATGGCAATTGCAATCCACCGGAACCAAGTGGAAAAAGTGTTCGACAGACCCTGTGGCTCAGCATAGCCGCCGACCCACCCATCTTGTTTGCGCACGCCTTGGCTGGCCTGTGCCGGTTCATCAGGGAAGCCGCCATCTTCTGCTTGCAGGGCCAGCAATGCCACCAGCAATTGCCGCAGCCAAGCCTCAATCTCTGTTCTGCGGTAGTTCAAACAAGCATGGCCATGGATCAAAAGGTCGACCAGATCGACGTCGATGCAGGCACTGTGGATGGTGGCTGGGCGAGACAGTGCGTAATCGATGGCACGCTCTTGGTAGTTGAGGCGTCGGCCCGTGACGTACCAAAGGTGGTAGTTGTGCATAGAGCCTGCCATAGCATGCAGCAAAGCTGTCTCGTCGTGGGCCTGACCCACGCCCCAAAAACCGGTGGAGGGCTCTTGTAAGCGGTCATGCCAAGCGAAGAGCAACTCTAAGGCCTGCTGGGCGGAGGCTTTGTCACCTTGCTCGGACAAGCCCAACAGGAAGCTGCCCAAGTTCACGATGTTGTTGCCTTCTTGCCAAGGGTCGCGCAAGTCGCGTTCACTCAGCCAAGCCTTGAGGTGCGTGGGGTCAAGGAAAGGGCGTGCAAACGCCAAAACCGCAGGCCGTTCAGGGCACAGCGCCTGCACAGCGCCCTGACTGTAGTTGCTCACATGAAAATCGATGTATTCCCAGGTGTCACGCAACAGAGGTTTTTTGTAGACAGCGTCGTCGGACATGCCCGGAATGCGAAAGATGCCATCCGCCCTGCGGTGGCTCTCTAGCCAATTTGCCAGCGATTGCCGTTGTTCCTCTGTCCAGCCCGTCAAGTCGCCCAGAAGATCGCGCAAGATCACGGCGTTGTAGGTGCCGGGCAACAACATGCCGGGCCAGCGAAGGGGGTCTTGTGCGGCGCTGATGCGACTGACGCCTAGCGGCAGTCCTGGCGCTTTTAGGCTGGACAGCCAGTGCAGGCTGCGGCGGCGTGCTGAGACGATGCCAGATTGCAATGCCAGGTCGGCTGTGGAGCGTTCAAGCGGGCTCATGCTTGTCATCCATCACCCTTTCACTGCGCCTGCGGTCATGCCGGTCATCACACGGCGCTGGGTTAAGAGGAAGAAAAAGATCACGGGCAAAGTGGTCAAGGCGGACAGGGCCATGATGCCTTGGAAGTTCACGCCCAGTTCGCCGTTGAGGTTCATCAGCGCCACGGGCAATGTGTAGGTGGCTGGCGACTTGGAGACCACCAGCACGGGCAACCATTGCGACCAATTCAGCAGAAAGGTGATGATCGAAGCCGTCGCTACCGCCGGGGCGGCCATGGGCATGACCACTTGAAACAGGATCTGCCGCTCGGTGGCCCCGTCCACGACTGCCGCCTCCAAAACCGAACGCGGCAATGTGCGGAAAAATTGCTCGAACAAAAAAAACTGGATCGGACCCACGGCCAAGAAAAGCACGATACCTGCATAACTGCCCAGCAAGCCAATTTTGTACATCACCAAGTACACCGGGATCACCAGCAACATGTAGGGATACATGATCGTGGCCATAAACCCCATGCGCAGAGCCTTGAAGAGCCAAAAGTCAGGCCGGCGTACCAAGGCGTAGGCGCCCAGCGCGGTGATCAACACGCTGAGCATCGTGGAGGCCGTGGTGATCAACACCGAGTTGCTGGCATAGACCCAAAGCGGTGTCCCCCCAATTTGGGCCAAATCAGAAAAGACGGCGAGAGAAAAACTCTCGGGCCAAGGGTGCAACGGTGATGCCAAGATGGCCTTGCTGGTGCGGAATGCACTGACCACCATCCAGAAGAAGGGGTAGAGGCAAATCAGACTCACCAAGATGGCCGTGGCATAGGCCAATACTTTGAGCAACAGCGACTCGCGGCGCATCGTCACCGCCCCCCCTGAGATTGCAGTCGCATGGCTACCCAAGCCAACAGCAGAACCAGCGCAAAAAGCACTGTCGCCATGGCCGTCGCCTCGCCGTAGCGACCTTGGTCGAAAAGTTGATACGCGTAGTAGCTGATGAAATTTGTACTCTCGTTGGGGCCGCCCTTGGTCATCACCGCCACCACTGTGAAGGTCTTGAGGTATTGGATCAATGCATACACCGTGTTGACCAAAAGTGCGGGACGCAGTTGGGGCAACAGCACATGCCAAAAATGCTGCCATGCGTTCGCGCCGTCAATTTGAGCGGCTTCGCTTTGCCCTTTGTCACACAGCGCCAAGTTGGCCAAAAAAATAATCACATAGAAGCCAACGTGGTGCCACAACTCGGCAATCAGCACAGCACTCAACACGGTCGAGACCGAAGCGATGCCTCCAAACACGGGCAATCCCAGTGCCTCAAGGGCGGTGTTGATGGCGCCAAAGCTTTGGTCAAACAGCCAGCGCCAGACCACATAGCCGGCAATATCGGGCGCCACCACAGGCATGAAGATGGCCACCTTAAAAAACAACTTGCCGCGGCCCAGCCATTGGGAATGCAGCAGCATCGCGTAAAGCAAAGCGCAGGCAATGGTGCTTACCACCGCAAGCCCGGTGTAAAGCAGCGTTCGGCCCAAAGACTTCATGAACACCGGATCTGCCCACAAGGACAGGTAATTGGCCCAACCCACCCACTTGGCTTGGGCCTGCAAGGCACTGGAAGACTCGGTGAAAGAAGTCTGAATCGCCAGAGCGATGGGCCAGACACCAAAGACCATGGTCAACAAGGCAAAGGGCGCGATGAACCACCAGAACACCCCGATCGGGAGAGACTCTTTGCGGTAGAACCGACCGTCCATCAGCATCGTTCCCCCGTCCCCACTTGAAAGGCTTGCAATTGCCGAGGGTCGATGGAGATTTCCAAATGGTCACCCAGCTTCACTTCCAAGTCGGCATCGGCACGGCAGATCAGCGCTTGTTCTCCGATGGTGAGCGTCACCAGGGTCTCGGAGCCCAATGGCTCAAGCATTTGAACCTGACCATGGCCTCGCAACGAATGACCAGCGACCGATCCCAGCTTGACATGCTCTGGCCGTATGCCTAGCACCAGTGGTGTGCCCTCGGGCCAGTCGGGCAGGCTTTCGGCTGGGCGTGCCCACACCGCTCCGTTGCCCCAGTTGATCGCGCTTGGCTCAAGGCTGGCCTGAAGCCGATTCATGGGGGGTGAGCCCATGAAACCCGCGACAAACAGGTTGTGGGGCTCGCGATAAATCCGTGTGGGCGTGTCGTATTGCTGAAGCCGACCAGCGTGAAGCACCGCAATGCGATCGGCCAAGGTCATGGCCTCCACTTGATCGTGCGTGACATAAATGATGGTCGCGCCCAAGCGCTGGTGCAGTCGCTTGATCTCGGCCCGCATCTCCGTGCGAAGTTGTGCATCGAGGTTGGACAGCGGCTCATCAAATAAAAATACCTTGGGTTGTCGCACGATGGCTCGGCCAATGGCCACCCGCTGGCGCTGGCCCCCGGACAATCCGGCCGGCTTGCGCTCCAGCAAATGCTCGATCTGAAGCAGCTGCGCTGCCTCGCCAACTCGTTTTTTTATTTCGTGCTGCGGAGTGCCTCGCAGCTTTAGACCAAAGGCCATGTTGTCCCACACCGACTTGTGGGGGTACAAGGCATAGTCTTGAAACACCATGGCGATGTCGCGCTCGCGGGCGGGCTTGTCGTTCACGCGCTGGCCATCTATCCGAACCTCTCCGTCGGTGATGCCTTCGAGGCCAGCAATCATCCTCAGCAAAGTGGACTTGCCACATCCCGAGGGTCCAACAAAAACCGCCAACTCGCCATCCGGGATGTTCAGCGACACCTCTTGGACTGCCAATTGCCGGCCGTCATAGGACTTGCTGACCGAATGGAGTTGAACATCTGCCATGGTGTAAAGCCTGCTTACTTGCGTGCGCTGGCCAATCGGCCGGCCAGTTCGCGCATTTCATTGGCTGTCTCAGTGATGAAGGCCTTCCAGTTGGCTGGTGGCTTTGCCAAAGCGCCCATCAACTTGCGATGGTAAGCGGCCTCAAGCTCAGGGTAGAAGGGGTGTACGGCTTCTGGGAAATCATAAGCAGCCAGGGTCCAGTTCGGCGCTGCGAACAGCTTTTGGCGTTCGGACAAGGCACTGATATCCAGATCTTTTCGCACACCTGAGCCCACGTTGTCCAGCGAAGCCTGTTGGGCTGGCTTGGTCAGCATGAACTTGGCAAACTCAATAGCGATGGCCCGGTTGGGCGAATTTTCGGGAACGGCCACACCGCGCATACCCCCAATCACCACCGAGTTCTTGCGCCCGTCAAAAGCCGGCCAAGGGCCCACCAAAAAGTCACCGCCCAAGACCGACGCTTGATCCCATTTCTTCACGTTCCAGTCGCCGACTCGGAACATGCCTGCCTTGCTGCCCTCGATCACTTGGTACATCTCAGGGAAAGAGTGGTTGATGGTGTCCGGTGGGGTGTAGCGGTACTCGGTGTAGGCCTTCAGCACTTCCTCAAGCACCTTGGCCCGTGCGGGCTCATCGATGACGATTTTTCCTTGAGGGTCAATGACCGTGTGACGCAGGCCCGAGCCAAACATGAACAGATCGATCATGTGTACCAAGTCGCGGGGCTTGGCCGCTTGCAACCCCATACCGAAAGTATTGGCACGTCCATCACCATCGGGATCGTTGTCACGGAACTTGACGGAGACGCGTTGCACATCGGCCCAAGTGGCTGGGAACTTTTCGCCGACCTTGTCGAGCCAGCTTTTACGCACACCAAAACCCATCTGGACTCGCTGGATGGGCAAGATGATCATCTTGTTGGCATGGGTGGCGACGCGCAGGTCATCTTCGCTGAGAAAGGCTTTGTCCGTTACTGTGGCCAACACCGGGCGCATGTCGACCAGTTTGTTGGTCTGGTCGGCCACGCGGATCACTCGCTCATAGTTGTTGAAGATCAGATCCGGGGCCGTGTTGGTGTTGATGGCCGAAATGGACCGTCCGAACCATTGGTCAGTGGGGTAGTTGATGGAGCGAATGGTCACGCCAGGCCGTGTTTTGGCGAACTCCGTGCTCAGGGCCTGGAACCATTTGATGCCGTTTTCTCCAAGGTCGTGCCACACCACGAGTTCTTGCGCCTTGATGGGCCCGGCAAGGACCAATGAAGTGGTCAGAGCCACCGCTTGCAATACCGATTTCAGTTTCATGAGCATCTCCTGCTTGGGTTGGATTGGATTGACGTGACGGAAAAGGGATGAATTTGGGTAATCGTTTACCTTATTTCAACATTGTGTTCGTGGATTGGCAATAATTGGAAACCCTGATCCGCCAACCCTGCCCCATGCCCAGCACCCCCACGCCAATGAACCACAAAGAATCTCCTGCAAAGGGATCGGTGTCCATTGCAGAAGTGGCCGCCCGTGCGGGGGTGTCAATTGCCACCGTCTCACGCGTCATCAATGGGATTTCCAGCAAGTTTTCTCCCGCAACACAAGACCGAGTGATGCAAGCTGTGGCCAGCTTGGGATATCGGCCAACGGTGGCGGGGCGTTCCCTGCGCAGCGGACAAAGCCGCTTGGTGGCCGTATTGGCCTCCAACCTGACCAACCCCTCCATGGCGGCCATTGCGGCAGCAGCGGAAGTGGCCTTGCGCAAGGCGGGTTATGTCATGGTGCTGTGCGACACCCATGACCAACCCGAACTGCAAGACGAGTATTTGCTCGAGATGAGCTCCCACTATGCCCGGGGCTTGGTGCTGTTGGGCGCGGTGGAAAGCCCGGAGCTGTCGAGGTTGGCCAAGCGACCCGGTCGGCTTGTTTTTGTTAACCGACGCTCCCCCGTGCCGCTGTCTAAGTCGCGCTTTGTGGGCATCGACAATTTGTCCGCAGTTCAAACCGTGGCCAAGTGGATGACCGACCAGGGCCCGGGCAAACTGGCCTTGCTGCACGGCGATGTGCGTTCTTCTGCGACCCGAGCGCGCGTAGACGGATTTTTAGAAGCATGTCTCGCGCTAAACCGACCCCTGGAGCGTTCCAGCATCCGCACCGTCCCAGGTCTGTCGCACCTTGAGATCGGCTTCGAAGGCATGCGCCATTTGATGGCGTTGAAAAAAGCACCCGTCGCCGTGTTCTGCACCAGTGACTTGATAGCCTATGGCGCTCACCGCTGCCTGAGGGAGCACTATCCGCAACTGTTGGACAAGGTGCGCTTGGTGGGCTTTGATCACAGCCCACTCAACTCTTGGGTGGCGCCTTGGCTCAAGGGGATCCGGGTGCCTTATGGCGAGTACGGGGAAGCCATCGTGCGCGCGCTCGACGCCGAGGCGCCTCTGGAGATTTTGTTGCCTTATCAGTGGATGGATGCCTGAACATGGCAACAAATATGACCACGAGTTTGCGAGCCCCACTCTCATGTCGGAGTTATTTGATTGAACTGGGACTGTGCAAAATTTGACCAGAATGCACAGAAGTATTCTGGGCTTGCGCTCCGGGCTCCTTGTGAATTCACATCGATATTTGCAGGAATCGTGCTTTGGCAACCACCCGCGGTGCGAGAAACTTGGACCTATGCGGTGATGGAAGAAGTCAAAAACACCACCGCTTTGCTCCTATGAACATGCCCATGAAGCCCGCTCGCTTGGTGGTGGTTTTTGACGCGCAGTGCCTGCTGTGCAGTGCGTGGGTGCGGTTTTTGTTACGCCACGATACGCAAGCCATTTTCAGTTTTGCATCCATCCAAGGCCGCACCGGACAGGCGCTGCTGCAGCAAGCGGGTTTGCCGTTGGAAGGCTTGCAAACCCTGTTGCTGGTGGACGGCCCACAGCATTGGCAAAACACTTCGGCGATCTTTCGAATTTTGCACGCGCTGGGCTGGCCATGGCGCACGGCTTGGGTGCTGTGGGGTGTGCCCTCGTTCTTGCGCGATGCCATTTATCGCACCTTGGCGCGGCACCGCTACAAGTTGTTTGGCCGCTCAGACGCATGCCTAGTGCCACCACCCGAAGCGGCATCGCGCTTTTTGGACTGAATGGCCCGTGCCGGGCTCAGCGCCCGACCACGCGTGCCATCTCCAAGCACTTGTTGGAGTAGCCCCACTCGTTGTCGTACCAGGCCACCACTTTGATGAAGGTGCTGTCCAGTGCGATGCCGGCATCGGCGTCAAACACGCTGGTGCAGACTTCGCCACGGAAGTCGGTGGACACCACTTTGTCGGTGGTGTAGCCCAACACGCCCTTCAGTGCGCCTTCGCTTTGCGCTTTCATTTCGGCGCAAATTTCGGCGTACGTGGCGGGGCTGTTCAGCTCGGCGGTCAGGTCCACCACCGACACATCCGAAGTGGGCACGCGGAAGGCCATGCCCGTCAGCTTGCCCTTGATTTCAGGAATCACCACGCCCACCGCTTTGGCCGCGCCGGTGCTGCTGGGGATGATGTTTTCCAAAATGCCACGGCCACCGCGCCAGTCTTTGTTGCTCGGGCTGTCCACGGTTTTTTGTGTCGCGGTGGCAGCGTGCACGGTGGTCATCAGGCCGCGCTTGATGCCCCATTTGTCGTTCAGCACCTTGGTGATGGGCGCCAAGCAGTTGGTGGTGCAGCTGGCGTTGCTGATGATGCTCTGGCCGGCGTAAGACGCATGGTTCACGCCATACACAAACATCGGGGTGTCGTCTTTGGAAGGTGCCGACATGACCACTTTTTTGGCACCTGCGGCCAGGTGTTTGCCGGCGCTGTCTTTGTCTAAAAAGAGGCCGGTGGACTCGATCACCACATCGGCGCCCACTTCGTTCCATTTCAAGTTGGCCGGGTCGCGCTCTTGCGTCAGGCGAATCTTTTTGCCATTCACCACCAAGGTGTTGCCTTCCACCGCCACGCTGCCCTTGAAGCGGCCGTGCACGCTGTCGTATTGCAGCATGTAGGCCAAGTAATCTGGCTCCAGCAAGTCGTTGATGCCAACGATCTCCACATCGTTGAAGTTCTGCACCGCGGCGCGGAACACCATGCGGCCAATGCGGCCAAATCCGTTGATACCGATTTTTGTGGTCATGAAAGTCTCTTTGGGTTGGGGTGAAAGGGCGGTCAGAAGCCGCAGGGGCGGCACTTTGTAACCATGTTACGGCATTTCGGGTAACTTTGTTACATGGTTTGCACGGTGCCCGAGTTTGTTCTGGTTTTGTAACTGGGACGATGCACAGCGCAGCTGTTCAAAGCGTCCACTCAACGCTGTTGTGAAGTCTTGGAGATCGCACAAAATGAGGGAGGTCGACTTGCCGCTCAGAGGCAAAAAGGCGCCATCGGTCACTTTTGAATAGTTTATATTTCACTTTTTCAATTCGGGAGACAAACATGGGCCGTTTGGAGTTTGACTACGTGGTCATTGGCGGCGGTTCTGCCGGCTGTGTTTTGGCCGGTCGCTTGAGCGAAGACCCGACGGTGCAAGTGGCGCTGTTGGAGGCCGGTCCCCCCGATACCAGCGCCATGATCCATTGCCCTGCCGGTATTGCCTTGATGGCGCGCACCGAATGGGTCACCGAGGGCATGACCACGGTGCCGCAAAGTGGCCTGCTGGGCCGCACAGGCTTTCAGCCCCGAGGGCGCACGCTGGGCGGCTCCAGCTCCGTCAATGCGATGGCCTACATCCGGGGTCAGCAGGGCGATTACGACACCTGGTCGGACATGGGCTGTCCGGGTTGGTCGTGGGCCGATGTCTTGCCCTATTTTTTGAAGTCAGAGCACAACGAGCGCATCGCCAATGAATGGCATGGCCAAGAGGGCCCCTTGAATGTGGCCGATTTGCAAAGCCCCAATGTTTTTTCTCATCGCTTTGTTGAGGCCGCGATTCAGTCGGGTCTGCCCCGCAACGCGGACTTCAATGGGCCCACGCAAGAGGGTGCCGGCTTGTACCAAGTCACGCAACGCGCCGGCGAGCGTTTCAGTGCGGCCAAAGCCTACCTGACCCCCCACCTGGGCCGTGCCAATTTGCATGTGATGACCCATGTGACGGTGGACCGCATTGGGCTGGTGGATGGCGTGGCGCGAGAGGTGCATTTTTTGCAGGAGGGTCAGGCCAAAACCATGACCGCTCGCCGAGAAATCATCGTGAGTGCCGGCGCCTTTCAATCGCCCGCCATCTTGATGCGCTCCGGCATTGGACCGGCCGCCCATTTGCGCCGTTTGGGCATTGACTTGCAGCACCATTTGCCCGGCGTGGGAGAGAACCTGCACGACCATCCCGATGTGGTGTTGGTGGCCGATGCGCCGGGTCAAAGCGATTTGATTGGCTTGTCGCCCCGTGGGATTTGGCACACCTTGAAAGCCATGTGGGAATGGCGCCAACACCGTCGGGGCCGCCTGACCACCAATTTTGCAGAGGGTGGCGCTTTTTACAAAAGCAGTGCCGAGGTGGCCGAGCCCGATATTCAGCTCCATTTTGTGGTCGCCAAGTTGGTCGACCATGGCCGCCAAATGACGCTGGGGCATGGCTACTCACTGCATGTGTGTTTGTTGCAACCGCACAGCCGGGGCCGCTTGTTGTTGCGTGACCGCGATCCCCGAAGCGCCCCCCTGATTGACCCTCAGTTTTTGAGCGATCCGCGCGACATGGAGCGCTTGCGCAACGGCGTTCGCCAAGCCCAAAGCATCTTGGCTCAACCCGCTTTGGCGGCCTATGGGCGTGAGTGGCCGGCATCGGCCAATGCCCGCACCGATGAACAACTGGCGCATTGGATTCGCCAACATGCCGACACGGTCTACCACCCCGTCGGCACGTGCCGTATGGGCCAAGACGACATGGCGGTGGTGGACGAGCAGCTGCGCGTTCGCGGGGTGCCCGGCTTGCGGGTGGTCGACGCTTCGGTGATGCCGCGCATTGTGAGCGGCAACACCAACGCACCGACCATCATGATTGGCGAGAAGGCGGCCGACCTGATTCGGCAAGCGGCCCGGGCCTAAAAAAAAGCGCCCGAAGGCGCTTTCATCACAGGCCCTGCCCGCGTGGTTTATTTTTTCTTGGCCACGACCCGAATCATCTCCAGGCACTGCTTGGCGTAGCCCCATTCGTTGTCGTACCAGGCCACAATTTTGACGAAATGCTTGTCCAGCGCAATGCCGGCGGTCGCGTCAAAAACGCTGGCGCAGGATTCGCCGCGGAAGTCGGTGGAGACCAGCTTTTCGTCGGTGTAGCCCAGCACGCCTTTCAAAGCGCCTTCGCTTTGCGCTTTCATTTCGGCGCAGATCTCGGCGTAACTGGCTTCGCCATTCAGCTCCACCGTCAGGTCCACCACCGAGACATCCGAGGTGGGCACGCGAAACGCCATGCCGGTGATCTTGCCTTTGATCTCTGGAATCACCACGCCCACCGCTTTGGCCGCGCCCGTGCTGCTGGGGATGATGTTTTCCAAAATGCCACGGCCGCCGCGCCAGTCTTTGCGCGAAGAGCCATCAACCGTCATTTGGCTGGCGGTGGCGGCGTGCACGGTGGTCATCAGGCCGCGCTTGATGCCCCATTTGTCGTTCAGCACTTTGACCACAGGGGCCAGGCAATTGGTGGTGCAACTCGCGTTCGAGACAATCGCTTCGCCGGCGTATTTTTTGTGGTTCACGCCATAGACAAACATCGGAATGCTGTCTTTTGAAGGCGCAGAGATCACCACTTTTTTGGCGCCTGCGGCCAAGTGCATCTGGCTGGTGGGCTCGGTCAGGTAGTGGCCGGTGCACTCCAGCACGATGTCCACGCCCATCTGGCCCCAGCGCAGGTTGTGCGCGTCACGCTCGTGCGAGAGTTTGATCTTTTTGCCGTTCACGATGAGGGTGTCTTCGGTGAAGTCCACCGTGCCGTCAAAGCGGCCGTGCACGCTGTCGTACTTCAGCATGTAGGCCAAATAATCAGAGGGCTTGGGGTCGTTGATGCCAACGATCTGAATGTCGTTGAACCCGTGTTTGAGTGCGGCACGGAGAGCCAAGCGGCCAATGCGCCCGAATCCATTGATGCCCAACTTGATGGTCATGGTGAAAGCCTCAGGGAAAAGTTACTAAACCGTTACGTAACCGGATTTGAAACCAGAACCCTTGCGCGAGCCTGATCGCAGAACCCGAATCTGCGCCCTGCAGGCGCAGATTCAGGCCATCCGGTCAGTGGGCCTTGTTAGGCCTTGAGCAGTGCGGCGTGGACCGTGTCGGCCACGTTTTCTGCAGTGAAACCAAAGTGTTTGAACAGCACCGGTGCGGGGGCCGACTCGCCATAGGTGTCAATGCCGACCACCGCAGCGCAGCCGTACTTCCACCAGCCGTCGGTCGAGCCCATTTCCACCGCCACGCGGGGCAAACCTGCGGGCAAGACCTGCTGTTTGTAGGCCACTTCTTGGCGGTCAAAGACGGTGGTGCTGGGCATGGAGACCACGCGCACCCCAATTTTGCGGTCGGCCAAGAGCTTTTGCGCCGCCAGTGCCAGTTGCACTTCTGAGCCGGTGGCGATGATCACGCCGTGCGTTTTTTGCATGCCCACTTCGCTGGGCTCGGCCAACACATAAGCGCCACGGCTGATGTCCCCCAGATCGCTCTTGGGCGCGTAGCTCAGGTTTTGGCGCGACAACAACAGGGCCGATGGGCGGCTGGCGTTTTGCAAGGCCACAGCCCAAGCCACCGTGGTTTCAGCGGTGTCGGCGGGGCGCCAAACGTCCAAGCCGGGGATCAAGCGCAAGCTGGCCGCGTGTTCAATCGACTGGTGGGTGGGACCGTCTTCGCCCAAGCCAATCGAGTCGTGGGTGAACACATGCACCACGCGCTGCTTCATGAGTGCCGCCATGCGGATGGCATTGCGGCTGTAATCGCTGAAGGTCAAGAACGTGCCGCCGTAGGGGATGTAACCGCCATGCAAGGCCACGCCGTTCATGATGGCGGCCATGCCGAACTCGCGCACACCGTAGTTGATGTGACGGCCGATGGCGCCGTCTTCGGTTTTGACCACATCGCCAGCCAAGTCGACGCGGAACGCGGGGGTGCTCTTGGTGTTGGTCAGGTTCGAGCCGGTCAGGTCGGCCGAGCCACCCAACATTTCAGGCAAGGCGGCGGTGAAGGCTTCCAGGGCCAACTGGCTGGCTTTGCGGCTGGCCACAGTTTCGGCCTTGGTGTGGGCGGCCACCACCGCGTCAAAGGCGACTTGGTTGAAGTTTTTCGGCAACTCGCCCTTCATGCGGCGCAAGAACTCTTTGGCTTGCGCGGGGAAGGCGGCTTTGTAAGCGGCAAATTTTTTGTTCCATGCCTCTTCGCGGGCTTGGCCAGCGACTTTTGCGTCCCAGTCGGCGTAGATCTCTTTAGAGATTTTGAAGGGCTCGGCGGTCCAACCCAAGGCCGCGCGGGTGAGCTTGATTTCTTCCGCGCCCAAAGGCTCGCCGTGCGCTTTGGAGGTGCCGGCCCGGTTGGGCGAACCTTTGCCGATGGCGGTTTTGCAGACGATCAGTGTCGGGCCTGTCGAGCCGTTGTGGGCGCTGACTTTGGCCGCGGCAATGGCTTTGGAGACAGCCGCTGCATCGTGGCCGTCTACCGCGTCGATCACGTTCCAGCCGCACGCCGCAAAGCGTTGGGGGGTGTTGTCGATGAACCAAGGCGCCACTTTGCCGTCGATGGAAATGCCGTTGTCGTCGTACAAAGCAATCAGCTTGTTCAGTTTCCAAGCGCCAGCCAAAGCCACGGCTTCGTGGCTGATGCCTTCCATCAGGCAACCATCGCCCAAGAACACATAGGTGTGGTGGTCGACCACGGTGTGGCCGGGTTGGTTGAACTCGGCAGCCAGCATTTTTTCAGCCAGTGCCATGCCCACGGCGTTGGTGATGCCTTGGCCCAAGGGACCGGTGGTGGTCTCCACGCCGGGGGTCACGCCCACTTCGGGGTGGCCGGCGGTTTTGCTGTGCAAAGTGCGGAAGTTTTTGATTTCTTCGATCGGCAGTTTGTAGCCTGTCAGGTGCAACACCGCGTAAATCAGCATCGAGGCGTGACCGTTCGACAACACAAAGCGGTCGCGGTTGGCCCAATGGGGGTTTTTCGGGTTGTGTTGCAGGTGGTCACCCCAAAGTGCCACAGCCATGTCGGCCATGCCCATGGGGGCGCCGGGGTGACCGGAGTTGGCTTGTTGAACAGCGTCCATTGCGAGGGCGCGGATGGCGTTTGCCATGTGTTGTTGATTGGCCATGGGGTCAGCTCCGGGGAAGTATTCTGGTAAACCCGAGATTTTAGCGGTTTAGCCAGCCGACTCGGCCAGCCGACGGGGCCCTTGGGGGCGTTGTCAGTGCCCTGTGCCGGGCAGGGAGGCGGTCAGTCCTGTGCCTCTTTTTGTTGCCGGCTGAGCACATAGCGGCGCATGGCCACCGCGGGCGCATCGGCGGACACTGAAAACTCGTACAACTCTTCTGGGGGTGTCGCGGCCAAGGCTTGTTCTTGCAGGGCCAAGCCGTCCACATCTTCTTGGAAGGCCACAAACAACTGGTCGTGCATGAAGCGGGTGGTGGCCGGGTCGTCTTGCACGAAGTCACGCCCATGCACGATGAAATAGTGGGTGCGGGTGGCGCTTTCCGGGGTGGGCATGTGGGCCGTGCGGATGCGGAATTCAGGCCGGTCTTTTTCAGGCAAATGGCAGTCGTAAAAAGTCACCGAGACCTCGTGCAAGCCCAAGCTGCGGAACTCCGAGCGCACCATGCGCGCGGCTTGCCCTGGGCCAGTCAGCCCGGTCGGTATGGCCCAGACCGGCGGCAAGGTGGTGGGCACCACCTGGCGCACCAAGGCAAATTGGCCCTCGCCAATCTCGGATTCAAAGGCGGCCTTGGCGTAGTCGGGGGTGCCAAAACTTTTGGCATGCAAAAAGCTCAAATGCGTCAGGTCGAGCAGGTTTTCGTGCAGCCGCACATAACTTGCTTGCAAGGCCAAATAGCCCTGTGAGCGCTCCCACTTGTCGTCCTCCATCCAGTCTTGTGGCGGCAGTTTGGACACATCGGCTTGATCGGCTTCGCCCATCCAGATCCAGACCACCGGGCCGCGCTCGAGCGTGCGATACGTTTTGACGCCGACATTTTTGGGGCAGCTGCTTTGCGAGGGCACTTCGATGCAATCCCCCTCGCTGTTGAAGCGAAACCCGTGGTACCCGCAGACCACCGTGTCCTCTTGCAATGTGCCCGCTGACAAGGGCATCGAGCGGTGCGGACAGCGGTCTTCGAGGGCCACCACGCGGTGGTCGGTGGTTCTGAAAAAGACCAAGCGTTTGCCCAACAAAGTCCGGGCCAACAACTCGCGTTGGATCTCCGCGCCAAAAGCGGCCACGTACCATTCGTTCATGACCAACGGCGTGTGCCGATCAGCCAAGCGAAGGGACGCGTTTTGGGCCGCTGCAATGACATTTTGTGGGGGCCGGGTCATCGGACTGTTCTCCTGGTGCAAGGGGGCGATCGGGGGCGGTGAAGGCTTCTCAAAGTTGACTTTAGCCGAGCCCAGGCTGGCCGTCTGTCGCCTGCAATTACATGGCAACATTCGGGCATGAACGCCGCCCCAAATTCCGCCCCAAATTCCGTAACCACCACGTCCGCTTCTTTCAAGGCCCACGCCATGGTGTTGGCCGCGGGTCGGGGCGAACGCATGCGCCCCTTGACCGATGTACTGCCCAAGCCTTTGTTGCCGGTGCAGGGCCAACCGCTCATGCAATGGCCCATGCAGGCGCTGGCTCGCGGCGGCTTTCACCGGCAACTGGTCAACACCGCTTGGCTGGGTGAAAAAATTTCGGACCATTGGGGAGACCAGGTGCATTGGCCGGGTTTGCCGGCGGTGCAGTTGGCTTACTCGCACGAAGGCCGTGACTTTGGCCGGGCTTTGGAAACGGCCGGGGGCATCGTGCGCGCCTTGCCGCAATTGGCCGAAGTGTTTTGGGTGGTGGCCGGTGATGTGTTTGCCCCTGATTTTGTGTTTTCACCCGAGGCCGTGCAGCGCTTTATGCAGCGCGACACCTTGGCCCATTTGTGGCTGGTGCCCAACCCCGAACACAACCCGGCCGGCGACTTTGGGCTCTCGCCCCAAGGCCAAGTGCTGAACTTGCCCAAAGGTTCGCCCGGTTGCGACTTCACTTTCAGCACCATCGCGCTCTACAAACAGGCTTTTTTTGAGTCTTGTGGCCTGCCCCACGGCAACCCCAACGGCGTGGCGCTGGCGCTGGCGCCTTTGTTGCGCGCGGCCATGGATCGGGGCCAAGTCTCGGGGGAGACTTATGCGGGCGCTTGGACCGATGTGGGCACGCCCGAACGCTTGGCGCAACTGAACCCCCCTCCTACAATGAAACCATGAACGATTCCACCCTCTACGCCCAACGCCGCGCCCGTCTTGCCGCCCAATTGGGCGCAGGCGGCATTGCCATCATTCCCACTGCACCCGAGCGTCCGCGCAACCGCGACAGCGATTACCTGTACCGGCACGACAGTTACTTTTATTACCTGACCGGATTCAGCGAGCCGCAGGCCACGCTGGTGATCACCGCCGATGGCGAAACCACCTTGTTTTGCCAGCCTAAAGACAAAGAGCGTGAAATTTGGGACGGCATCCGCTTGGGCCCCGATGCCGCGCCAGCCGCCTTGGGCGTGAGTCGGGCTTTCTCGTCCACAGAATTGGCCACGCACATGCCCAAGCTGCTGGAAAACCGCAGCACGGTCTGGTACCCATTTGCCATTCACTCGGGCTTGGAGTCGCGCATCGATGGCTGGTTGCAGTCGGTGCGCGCACGCGTGCGCTATGGGGCTTTGTGCCCCGACCAACAACGCGACTTGTGCAGCCTGCTCGATGAAATGCGTTTGGTCAAAGACGCGCACGAGCAAGACATCATGCGGCGCGCCAGTGCCATCAGTGCGCGTGCGCACATTCGGGCCATGCAGCGCAGTGCCGCCATGTTGCGCGCTGGACAAGAGGTGCGCGAGTACCACCTCGATGCCGAGTTGTTGCACGAGTTCCGTCAGCACGGTTCGCAATACCCCGCCTATGGCTCCATCGTCGCCGGCGGCGCCAATGCCTGTGTGTTGCATTACCGCGCCGACAAGGCCCTGATTCGCGATGGCGACTTGGTGTTGATCGATGCGGGGTGCGAGTTGGACGGCTATGCCAGCGACATCACGCGCACCTTTCCAGCCAACGGCCGCTTCACCGGGCCGCAGCGCGCGTTGTACGACTTGGTGTTGGCATCGCAAGACGCTGCCGTGGCGGCGACCCATGCCGGCGCCCGTTTTGTGGGCCCGCACGAGGCCGCTGTGGCGGTGCTCGCGCAGGGCATGCTCGATGTGGGATTGCTCGACGCCAACCAAGTTGGCAATGCCCAAGATGTGATTGAAAACCGCAGTTACTTTCAGTTTTACATGCACCGCACGGGCCACTGGTTGGGCATGGATGTGCACGATTGCGGCAGCTATGTTGAGCCCTCGCAAGTGGGGCAGATCAGCGAGCGCCGTGACCCTTTGAGTGGCGAGACCATCAAAGACCGCCCCAGCCGTATTTTGCAAGCGGGCATGGTCTTGACCCTCGAGCCTGGGGTGTATGTGCGTCCTGCCGCGGGCGTGCCGGAAAAGTTTCACAACATCGGCATTCGCATCGAAGACGACGCCATCGTGACCGCCACCGGCTGCGAGCTGATCACGCGGGGCGTGCCCGTCAAGGCCGATGAAATAGAAGCCTTGATGAAGGGCTGAGGCATGGCCCACGCGGCTGTCGTCCCCTCGGGGGCTGGGTCTTCCCGTCTCACGGGTCGTTTGCTGTCTATTCAAACAGGCCGCGTTCGGCCTTTGCAGGTCGGCGAGCGCAAGATCCAGTCGGCCATTGGCAAAACCCACGCGGTGGAATCGGTGGCCGTGGGTGTCTTGGGCTTAGAAGGCGATGAGCAAGCCGACTTGACGGTGCATGGCGGTTTGAGCAAAGCCGTTTACGCCCTGCCCGCCGAGCACCTGCCTTGGTGGCAGGCCCAACGCCAAGAACAGGGCACCTTTTTGTTTGACGACCCCTTGACGCCGGGTTTGTTGGGTGAAAACCTGAGCCTGCAAGGCGTGAGTGAAGCCGATTTGTACATTGGCGATGTTTTGATGTTTGAGTCGGTGCAGTTGCGCGTGACCCAGCCGCGCGAACCTTGTGGCAAATTCAACGCGGTCATGGGCTACAGCCAAGCCGGTCGTGACATGGTGAAAAGTGGCCGAAGCGGTTTTTATTTGGCGGTGGACGTGCCCGGCGTTTTGCGCATCGGTTCGGTCTTTGAGGTGCTCCCTGGGCCGCGCTCGATCGGTGTGGTGCAAGCCTTGCAGCACAAAGCGGGAAAGCATTTGCGCTGAATGGACGGCCCAAAAATCGCCCACATTTGTGCACAAAAGTCAAAAGCTTCCTCACTCTGCATGTGGGTTTCCGCAGTCAGTTGCCCTGCCGCCGGGGTCTACAATGAAATCGACACCAGCCGGGTTTTGGACCCGTCCCATCAGGCCGGTCGCTGAATTGCAGCGGGCCCAGCCTTCATTCCCATAACGGAGCACAAGATGACCAACAAGGTTCAAGCCGAAGTGAAACGCGCCCAATTGCGCAAAGCGGCTTTGGAATACCACGAGTTTCCCACCCCCGGAAAAGTGGCCATCGCTGCCACCAAGCAGTTGGTCAACCAGCACGATTTGGCTTTGGCCTATTCCCCCGGCGTTGCGGCGCCCTGCGAAGAAATCGTCAAAGACCCCTCCAATGCTTTCAAGTACACCAGCCGCGGCAACTTGGTCGGTGTGGTGACCAACGGCACCGCCGTGCTGGGGTTGGGCGACATCGGCCCACTGGCCAGCAAGCCGGTGATGGAAGGCAAGGGCGTGTTGTTCAAGAAGTTCTCGGGCATTGACGTGTTCGACATCGAGATCAACGAAAAAGACCCCGACAAATTGGTCGAAATCATCGCGTCGTTGGAGCCCACATTTGGGGGCATCAACTTAGAAGACATCAAAGCGCCCGACTGCTTCTACATCGAGCGCAAATTGCGCGAGCGCATGAAGATTCCGGTCTTCCATGATGACCAACACGGCACCGCCATCGTGGTGGGCGCGGCCATTTTGAACGGCTTGAAAATCGTCGGCAAAGACCCGAAAAAGATCAAGCTGGTCACCTCCGGCGCGGGTGCGGCCGCACTGGCTTGCTTGGGTTTGTTGGTCAAGCTGGGCATTCCTCGCGAGAACATTTGGGTCACCGATTTGGCCGGTGTGGTCTACGAAGGCCGCACCGAGTTGATGGACGAAGACAAGATCCAGTTTGTGCAAAAAACCGACCACCGCACGCTGGCGCAGGTGATTGCCGGCGCCGATGTGTTCTTGGGCTTGTCGGCAGGCGGTGTGCTCAAGCAAGACATGGTCAAGTCAATGGCCGCCAAGCCCTTGATTTTTGCCTTGGCCAACCCCAACCCAGAAATCGATCCGGACGATGTCAAAGCCGTGCGCGACGACGCCATCATGGCGACCGGCCGCACCGACTATCCCAACCAAGTCAACAACGTCTTGTGCTTCCCCTACATCTTCAGGGGCGCTTTGGACAGTGGCGCCACCACCATCACCCTCGAGATGGAAATTGCTGCGGTGCATGCAATTGCCGAGTTGGCGCAAGCCGAGCAAAGCGAAGTGGTGGCGGCCGCCTATGCCGGTGAGCCTTTGGCCTTTGGCCCGGAGTACCTCATTCCTAAGCCGTTTGATCCGCGCCTGATGATGAAGATTGCGCCTGCCGTGGCGCAAGCAGCGGCGGACAGCGGCGTGGCCCTGCGCCCCATCAAAGACCTGGAGGCTTATCGCGAAAAGCTGCAAGGCTTTGTCTACGCCTCGGGCACCATGATGAAGCCGATCTTCACCGCCGCCAAACGCGCCTTGAAAAAGCGCATCGCCTACAGCGAGGGCGAAGAAGAGCGCGTGTTGCGTGCGGCGCAAATCGTGGTGGACGAGGGCATTGCCCGGCCGACCCTGATTGGTCGCCCCGCCGTGATCGCCGAGCGCATCGAGAAGTTTGGCCTTCGCCTGAAAGAGGAACTCGACTACGACGTGGTCAACGTCGAGATGGACCACCGTTACCGCGATTTTTGGCAAACCTACCACCGCCTGACCGAGCGCAAGGGCGTTACCGAACAAATCGCCAAGATCGAGATGCGCCGACGCTTGTCGCTGATTGGGGCCATGTTGCTGCACAAGGGCGATGTGGACGGCATGATTTGCGGCACTTGGGGCACCAACCCGATGCACCTGAATTACATCGACCAAGTGGTGGGCAAGCGCAAAGGCGTCACCACCTACGCGTGCATGAACGGTTTGATGCTGCCAGGGCGTCAGGTTTTCATGGTCGACACCCATGTGAACTACGACCCCACGGCCGAACAATTGGCCGAATTCACCATCATGGCGGCCGAAGAAATGCGCCGTTTTGGCATTCAGCCCAAAGCCGCTTTGTTGTCGCACTCCAACTTTGGTTCGTCCAACCAGCCCAGTGCCGTCAAGATGCGCCAGGTCTTGGAGTTGTTGCGCCGCGATGCCCCTTGGCTGGAGGTGGACGGAGAAATGCACGGCGATGTGGCGCTGGACAACGCGGCCCGCCATGCCCTGATGCCCAACAGCAGCTTGATCGGCGATGCCAATTTGTTGGTGCTGCCCAACATTGATGCGGCCAACATCGCTTACAACCTGCTCAAGACAGCGGCCGGCGGCAACATTGCCGTGGGCCCGGTCCTGCTGGGCGCTGCCAAGCCGGTGCACATCCTCACCTCCAGCACCACCGTGCGCCGGATTGTGAACATGACAGCTTTGACTGTTGCCGACGCCAACGCGGCCCGTTAAGCCATAAAGCCGTAGCAAGTACTCACTTGAGCGAGCGATTGCCCATGAGGCTTTGCCTGTTTAATGGGCAATCGCTTGCTTTTTTGTGTCAATTGCTTCACACTAGCGCCTTCGAGTTTTCGGGTTTACCCGAGGGCTTCTGAAAGGTGTTTTCATGAAGGTGGCGCGAGCATATGCCGCCCCAAAGCGCTGGGTTTCGGTGTTTCTGGGGTTGGTTTTGTCAATTTGCACTTTTTTGGTGCATTCTCAACCCGTCACCGACGCCCCAGTTTCACCGACGGTGTCGGTGACAGAGTTGCCCCGCGAAGGCCAAGAAACTTACCAACTCATCCGCAAGGGGGGTCCTTTTCCTTATGAAAAGGACGGGTCGGTTTTTGGCAATCGAGAGCGACTCCTGCCGCGTGAAGCGCGTGGGTTTTACCGTGAATACACCGTCAGAACTCCCGGGTTGAAGCACCGAGGAGCCAGGCGCATCGTTTGTGGTGGGCTTGTTCCCCGGAATCCGCAGACCTGTTACTACACCTCTGACCATTACGCGAGTTTTCGCGTGATCGTTGAAAAGCGTTGATTTTTAGACTTTAGAGAAAGACCACGGAGATGGACACGCCGATTCGTCATGACCAAGAGCCGCCTTTGAAAGGCGTGCGGTCGAACATCGTGCAGTCGATTCGCGCTTACCGCGTGAGCGATTTGCAAGAGGCCGCCCAAGGCCTGGGCCACCACTTTTTGTACGCCAATCTGGCTGAAGCCCAGAGCAAGCAAGATGTGCTCGATTTGATTGGGGCGCAATTCACCTTGCCTTCGCACTTTGGCAAAAATTTTGATGCCTTGTACGACTGCATGACCGACCCGCTGCACAAGTCGGGCCCACAGCCGGGCTTCATTGTGGTGTTGGAACAAATTCCAGCGCACGTGAAATTTGACAAAGAAGCCCGCGAGCAATTGCTGGACATCTTCCGTGACACGGCAGATTACTGGGGAGACCGGAAGATACCCTTCCGATGCTTCTATTCTTTTCGGTAGCCCGTTCTGCACAAAACAGCCAAGCAGGACGGGCGATTGAGGCACAAACCGAGGACGCCGAAATGGCCGAATTGGTCGAAGAAGGCGAAAAAATGCCCACCGACAAATTGGTGGACGTCTCGCCTTTGGCGCTGCGCATGAGCAGCCCCTTTAACGCGGGGTATTGGCTCGCAGCCGCCTGATCTCCGTTGAGCCGTTGATTCGGCCAGCCGCAAAAAAGCCCGCATCTGCGGGCTTTTTTCATGGACCGATGTGTCAAGTGTTCTGTCAGACCGCTTGCGCCAAGCCGATGAATTCAGCGACCGGCACTTCCTCAGCGCGACGTTGCAGATCAAACTCACCCGCAAAGTTTTTTTCTTCAAGCCACTTGCCCAGGGTGTTGCGCAAGATTTTGCGGCGCTGGCTGAAGGCCACTTGCACCAGCGTCTCGAGGGTTATCACATTGACATCAGGGGGTTGGGCGAGTGGGCGCATGCGCACCACGGCGCTGTCGACACGCGGCGGCGGGTCAAAACTTTCTGGCGGCACAAACAGCACATTGCTCATCTCATAACGCCACTGCAGCATCACCGACAAACGGCTGTAATCCGAAGTCGCAGGCTGCGCCACCATGCGGTCGATCACTTCCTTTTGCAACATGAAGTGCTGGTCTTCGATCACATCCACTTGGTCCAGCAAATGAAACAAGATGGGCGTGGAGATGTTGTAGGGCAAATTGCCCACGACTCGAATTTTGGCGGCGTTGGCGGCGCCGGTTGGCGGCTGCATCTGTTGTGCCAGCGAGCGGAAATCGACTTTCAGCACATCGGACTCGACCACCGTGAGGTGGGGGTGTTCGCGCAGCCGAACCGCCAAGTCACGGTCCAGTTCGATCACCGTCAAATGGCCTAAGCGTTCGACCAAGGGTTGCGTCAGCGCTGCCAAGCCAGGCCCGATCTCCACCATGGGCTGACCCGCTTGGGGGTCGATCGCATCGACGATGGCATCGATGATGCCGCCGTCGGTTAAAAAGTGTTGACCAAACCGTTTGCGCGCAATGTGCTTCATTGCGGCGGCTCGCGCATCTCGACATAGGCGCGGCTGCGAATGTCTTGCACCCAAGCGCCATAGGCTTCTTCGATCTTCTTTTCACGCAAGACATTGCGTGCCAAGTTGCGCTGTTCTTGGTCGGTCATGGGGGCATTGCGTCGGTCGGTCACCTCGATCAGGTGCACGCCAAAGCGAGAGACCAAAGGTTCTGCCACTTGGCCCGGACGCAGGCGGTTCATGACTTCTTCAAATTCGGGCACAAACATGCCAGGATTCGCCCAGCCCAAATCGCCGCCTTGTTGGGCGCTGCCGTCCTGTGACATTTGACGGGCCTGTTCGGCAAAGTCTGCTTTGCCGGACACCACAGCTCGGCGCACATCGGCGAGTTTGGACACAGCTTGGGCTTGCGACAATTGTGCCGAGGGGCGCAACAAAATGTGGCGTGCGCGGGTTTGCGTCACGACCAGGGTGTTGATTTGACGACGCTCTAAAACTTTCAACACATGAAAGCCCGCGCCTGAGCGAACGGGGGCGGCCACTTCACCCGACTTCAGGTTGCGTGTGGCGTCGATGAACAAATCGGGGTAGCGATCGGCAGGGCGCAAGCCCATCTCCCCCCCATTGGCGGCTCGGTCGGGGGCTTGAGAAAAAGCTTTGGCCAATTCAGCAAAGTTTTCACCACTCCGGGCGCGTTGAGCCAAATTGGCGGCGCGCTCACCGAAAGCTTTGACGTCGGCCTCGCTGCTGTTTTCGGGGACGGCAATCAAGATCATGCCCAGATTCACCAAGCCAGGAATTTGTGCCGCCTGTGCTTGCAGTTGCGTGCGCAAATACTGCTCGATGTCTTGTTCGCTGACGCGCACACGGCCTTCCACCTCCCGCTCACGCAAACGGGTCAGGGTGATTTGGGTGCGCAATTGCTCGCGAAAGGCGTTCAAAGAAATGCCATCTTGTGCCAGGGCTTTTTGTAGCTGCTCGGGGGTGAGCTGGTTGCTGGTGGCCACATTGAGTTCGGCTTGCTCGATGGCTTCGGGCTCTACTTTGATGCCGGCATCGCGGGCTTGCTGCAGCTGGGCTTTTTCGTTGATCAGTTGCTCGAGCGCGATTTGTGTGAGTTCTTGAGCGTCGGGTGCGATCCCGCCGCGCGCCTTGGCGTCGTTGGCGATCCGCTGACGCAAGCCCTGCACTTCACGGTTGGTGATGGGCTCTGAATTGACCACCGCCACAATGAAATCGGCCTGACGGATGGGCGCGGCCGTTGCGGTTGCCGCTGCAGCTGTTTGAGGGGCTTGTGCCCAGGTGGCCCAAGGGCAGAGGGTGCCCAAGGCCAAAGCCAGCCAAGCTGTACGCGCAGGAGAAAACAAATTATTCATAGTGCTGGAACCGACTGGGTTGAACCGTGTTGTCACGCAGGAATTGGTAGCGCGGAATATTGTCACTCAGGCTCTTGAGGGGGCTGATGCCCACTCGAGCCAAGCCGATGTACTCCAGCTGGAAAAAAATACGGCTAGAAGCACTGCCCGTGATCACGTTGGAGAAGTTGGTTTGTTTTCGCTCAAATGCCACGCGCCCAATCCAGCACCCTGCATCGTATTCCAAGCCCAACAAGGAATCGACGAGGCTGCGTTCTCGCAAGCTGTAATTCAGGCGGCCTACCGTGTACCAACGGTTGGGCCCCAGCCCTTGGCCGGGTGTGCGTGACCACGCCGCATCGGCTTGACGATCCGTTTCACCCACCAGGTCACTCAAGGGCCATTGCCAGCCCACGTCCATGAAGGTGGAGTTGGGGCTGGTTTGGTTGTTCACGCGGTAGGCTGCGTTGAGCACGCGGTAGGCGCTGTGGCTGTAACGGGCTTGCACGGTGGTGCGGGCCACATCGTGGGTTTGGTTGTTGGCTTGAAGGGTGGCGTCCAAGGACCAACGGTCGTTCCAGCGCACAGTGGCTCCAAAGAGAATATCGCTGAGTCCTGTCGGGGTGGCGGCTTGACCGGGCAGTACCACCTGTTGGTCAGAGAAACGGATGCGTTGCGCCACACCCACGCGCAGCATTTCGGCACCGTTGTCGGGGTCGAAAAACCGGCTGTTCACGCCGAGGGTCAGGGCGTTGTTGTCGGCCAAACGGTCTTGTCCGACATAGGTGTTTTCGCTGTAAATGGTGGACAAGTTGAAGTCGGTGGCGCCGCTGTCGTAAACGGGCAGCATGCTTTGGTTTTTGTAGGGGGTGTAGGCGTAGAAAGCGCGGGGCTCGAGGGTTTGCAACACATTGCGACCAAACCAGCGGGTTTCACGTTCGAACACCAAGCCCGAGTTCAAGCTGAAAGTGGGCAGCACCCGATCCACCGTCATGGCGCCGTTGTCCAAGGCCCGGTCCATGCTGTAACGGGTGGCGTGCATTTGCAGTTTGGGCGTGATGAAACCCCAAGGGCGAAGCCAAGGGCGGCTGACTTGTGCGTGCACAAAACTGCGCTCGCCATTGCGCGGCAAAGTGCCGTTGGCCACCAGGCTGGCGACGCGTGAAAAATCGGCTTCAAATCGGGTGGTGTCGCCCACCACCGACCAGTCCAGACCCTCGGCGTTCCACTCGCCATAGCGCATGCTGATTTGTGGCGCGCGGTCGTATGGCGGGGCGGCTTCTTGCAGGTTTTGCCAACGCTGCATTAGAGCCGTCATGCTGAAGTTGCCACGTCCCCAAGACAAGACCCCGGTGGAAGGCAAGACCCGCTGTGTCAAGACCAAGCCAGAACGCGGAAAATCTCGCCAGTAGTTGTTGTCGCTCACCCGGTTCAGGGTCAGGCCCAGGCCGATGCGGCCCACACCCTCGAGGCCTGTGTCGATGCCCCCATTGTGTTGGCTGGTGAGGCCCCAGCGCCGGCTGTCGCGCAGTTGGTCGGAGGGCATGAAGTTCAAGCGAACCTGGCCGTTGTAGTCACGCTCTAAATAGCGAAACTCGGAGTCGGCCGCGATGCCGCGCTTGCTCATCACATGGGTCGTGATGGTGGCATCGCGGTTGGGTGCAATGTCAAAGTAATAAGGCTGCGCCACCTCAATGCCGTTCACTGTGTCGAGGCTCAACAAGGGCGTCAACAGACCCGATTTGCGTTGGTCGTTCAAGGGCAACTGGACGGAGGGCGCCGCAAAAACGGGGAAGTCTTTGAAGCGAAACTGCACACCCTTGGCCTCGATGGTGGACTCCTCTTCGTCGATCGTCATTTGCGTGGCTTTCAACAGCCATTCCGGCAGCCACTCAGGCCCCGGCGTGCGTCGGCACGTGGTGTAACTCGCTTGGCGGATCACCGAGCGTTGGTTGTCAATGAACTCCACCTCGGCGGCTTGTCCGTAGCCCCCGCTGCTGTAAAGCTCAAACGACGGTTGTTCAAATTTGCCTTGAAAGCTGTCCACTTTCAGATTCAACCGAGGCCCGGTGAACACACTCGTGGGCGTGCTGACCCGCACTTGGCCTGTGGCCTTCACCACGTCTTGGGTTTGGTCGTAGTCCACCCGGTCGGCTCGCAGGGCCAGGCCTGGGCGACGCACGCTGGCCTGCCCCTCGACCACCAAGTCCATGTCGGGCCGGGCGGTCATTTGTTGGCCGTTGACAAAGACAGCGCCCTCTGACTTTTGCCGATCAGAGACGCGTTCTTCCAGCAGGGGGCTGCTGCGCAAGGGCAATCCTGTGGGTTGCGCTTGGGCGCCGCTGAGGCCCAACGTCAACAAGGCGGCCGCCACAGCCGTCGCACTGGGGGCTATGGGGGTCTTGGGGGTCAACGGCAGAGATGGCGAGTCGAAAGGGGTGGCCAAAATGAACAACAGTCTTCAAGGAAACGCCCAGCGGTCAACACCGAAGTGACCCAGGGGCTTTGTAGAATGCGATTATCCATGAGCGCTCCCTCTTTATCCCCTATTTCTTCGTCTTCAGCCCATTCGGGGGTCACTTGGTCTGACCCGGCGCGTGAGGCTTTGTTTCAAACTTGGTTGGCGGGCGTGGCCCCCAGCCTAGGGCTTTTGCCCAACACCTTGCGCATCGCCTCGGCCGATGCCAGCTTTCGCCGTTACCTGCGGGTCGAAACCGCCCAAGGAGACAGCCGCATCGTCATGGATGCGCCCCCGGAGAAAGAAAATTCTGAGCCCTTTGTGCGCATCGCGGCCCTGATGAAAGAAGCGGGCCTGCGCGCGCCGGAGGTGTTGGCCTGGGATGCGCCGCATGGCTTCATGTTGCTGACCGATCTGGGCGATGCCACCATGATGTCGGCGATCGATGCCGAGCGGCCACAAGCCAACCATGGGCTGTACATGCAAGCGGTGGAGGCTTTGGTGCAATGGCAATTGGCCTCGCGCCCCGGCGTCTTGCCGCCCTATGACGAGGCTTTGTTGAAGCGCGAGCTGAGCCTGTTCCCCGACTGGTATCTCGGCCAACACCGCCAGATCCAACTGGCCCCAAAAGACCAAGAGACACTGAACCACGCTTTTGCCTTGATCGTGCAACGCAACTTGGCCACGCCCCAGGTGTATGTGCACCGCGACTTCATGCCGCGCAACCTCATGATGCCAACGGGCCATGGCCCGGGCCACGATCGCTTGGGGGTGTTGGATTTTCAGGACGCCGTTTACGGCCCTTTGAGCTACGACATCGCCAGCCTGATGCGCGATGCCTTTTTGACGTGGGACGAAGACTTCGTGTTGGACATCACCATCCGTTATTGGGAAAAAGCCCGCAAAGCCGGGCTGATGGACTTTGAAGATTGGCACAGCGACTTTGGCGCTTTTTACCGTGCGGTGGAGTGGATGGGGCTGCAACGCCACCTGAAGGTCGCAGGCATTTTTGCCCGACTCACTTTACGCGATGGCAAGCCCAAATACTTGGCCGATGCGCCACGCTTCATTCAGTACATCCGCAAGACCTGTGACCGCTACCGTGAGCTGGGCCCCTTGCTCAAACTGATCGACGAGATCGAGGGCACCACCCCCGTAGTGGGATTTGCCTACGGGCGCATGTGACCATGCCCCGTTTTTATTGCCCGGCCCCGCTGGCCACTGGCTTGAGCCTCGAGTTGCCACCGGGCGCTGCGCGGCATGTGCAGGTGCTGCGCCTTCAGCCTGGAGACAGCATCACGCTGTTCAATGGCGAAGGCGGTGAGTTTGCCGCCACCGTGACCCGCATGGGCCGCAGCGATGTAGAGGTGACCGTCGGCCCACACGCGGCAGTGGAAAGAGAAGCGAGCCGGGCCGTGCACGTATTGGCCGGCATCACCGCCAACGAGCGCATGGACTGGTTGGTCGAAAAAGCCACCGAGTTGGGCGTGGCCAGCATCACCCCGCTGGTGGCCGAGCGCAGTGTGCTCAAACTCAAAGGCGAACGGGCGGACAAAAAACGGGCGCATTGGCAAGGCATTGCCGTGGCGGCAGCGGAGCAATGCGGCCGCAACCGTGTGCCTGCGGTGCACCCTGCGGTGACCTTGGCCGAGTGGCTCAAGCAAGCCGCTGTTGGGGAACGCTGGGTTTTGTCTCTGTCGGAAGGCACGCGTCCTGTGCCTGTCGGAGCGGGGGCCACCGCCGTCACGCTGTTGAGCGGTCCAGAGGGGGGCTTGAGCCCCGCCGAAGAAGCAGCGGCCTTGGCGGCCGGATTTAGCCCTGTCACCTTGGGCCCGCGTGTGTTGCGCGCTGAAACAGCGCCCCTCGCCGTGTTGGCGATGTTGAACTCTTAAGCCGCGAGGGCTGCTTGGCCCCAGTGAGTGGCTGGCTTTATAAGTGGCAAGCGATACACTGGTCTCCATGAATGCCAATTTGATCTTGCTCACCCTCTGCCAGGGGCTTTTCTTCACCAACAATGTGACCTTCATCGCCATCAATGGTTTGGTGGGTTTGTCTCTGGCGCCTTTGGGTTGGATGGCCACTTTGCCCGTCATGGGCTATGTGGTGGGTGGCGCGCTTTCGACCGGCTTGGTGGCCAAAAGCCAGTCGCTGTGGGGCCGCAAAGTGTCGTTTCAGCTGGGTCTGGCGGTGGCCTTTTTCTCTGCCCTCTTGGCCGCCTATGCGGCCTACAGTCACAACTTCTGGTTGCTCGTGGCGGCCACGGTCATCGCGGGTTATTACAGTGCCAACGGCCAGTTGTACCGGTTTGCTGCGGCCGAATTGGCGGCAGACCGTTTTCGTGAAAAAGCCGTCTCGTTGGTCTTGGCGGGCGGTTTGATCGGGGCCATCGTGGGGCCCAATTTGGCCTCGCGCACGCGCACGCTGTACGACACCCCGTTTTTAGGGGCTTATTTGGCCTTGGGCATCGTGGCGCTCTTGGCCATGGGGTGCATGGCCTGCATCCGATTTCCTGCCGCCCCAGCCCGCAAGACTGGCGAGAGCGCAGGACGGCCCCTGGCCGAAATCATGCGCCAGCCGGTGTTCATTGTGGCTGCGGCTGCCGCCGCGCTGAGTTATGGCGTGATGAATTTGCTGATGGCGGCCACCCCTTTGGCCATGCAGGTGTGCGGCTTCAGTTTCGACGATGCCGCGCTGGTGCTGGAGTGGCACGTGATTGGCATGTTCGCACCCGGTTTTTTCACCGGTCACTTGATCAAAAAGTTTGGCACTTTGCCGATCATGGGAGTGGGGGTGGCACTCAACTTTGCTTGCATCGCTTTGGCCCTGTCTGGGCTTGAGTTGCAGCAATTTTTGGTGGCCTTGTTTTTGCTGGGGGTGGGCTGGAACTTTTTGTTCACCGGCAGCACCACCTTGGCCCTGCAGGCCTGGACGCCCGTAGAAAAAGACCGGGGTCAAGCGGCCATTAATTTTTTTGTCTTTGCCACCATGGCCTTGACCTCATTCGCTTCCGGTGCATTGGTCACCACGCAAGGCTGGACATGGCTCAATGTGGGCTCTTTGGTGCCCGTGGCCTTGACGGCGGGTGCGTTGATTTGGAAGGCAGTCAAGCAGAAAAGCGTGTCAGCAACCAGTCCTTGAGGACCGCGAACACCTGGTCGGCTTCAGGGTCGTTAAAAATCTCGTGGTACATGGGCGCAAAGCACTGGGCTTGCGCCGTGTTGGCGGGAGCGCTTTGCGCAAAGCGGGCGCTGGCCTGCGCATCCACCAAGTGGTCTTGCCCGGCATACAAGAGCAATGTGGGGACCGTCCACTGTGAGGCGTGGGCCACGGTATCGGCGCCGTTTTGCAAAATCCAAGCGGCCAAACCAGCTGAAATGCGCCGATGCACCAGCGGGTCTGCGGTGTAGGCCATCACCACCTCAGGGTCTCGCGCGACAAACTCGGGCTTTAACCCGTTGTCCACTTGCAAATGGGGCCACACGCGCGGCAAAGTGGCCAGCAATAATTTTTGCACCCAGTTCGGCGACGCGCCCAAAGCCGGCGACGACAAAATGGCCGCGTCGACCGGCCTCAGCCCTTCGGCCAGCGTGCGTGCCACCACCAAACCACCCATGCTGTGGCCCAGCAAGATGAGCGGGCTGCTGGCCTCTGCGTTGTGCTGCCTGGTGTCGTCAATGACCCGACACAAATCGGCTTGCAAACTGCCAGGCCGCAGCAGGTCGCCACGCGCCCCATCTGAATGGCCGTGGCCTTGCTGGTCATATGCCCGCACTGAAAACCCCCAACTGTTCAAGTGCTGCGCCACACCGGCATGGCGCCCCGCGTGTTCGCCCAGCCCGTGCACCAGCAACACGGTGCCCAAGTGGTGCGGGCTTGCCACGGGCCAGTCATAAACGGCCAGCTGACCGGCTTCGCCGGGCAAATACAAAGGGGCAGACAGGGGCTGAACAGCGCGCATGGCGGGGGCCTTCAGGGCATCCGCGCCATGACTTCGGCCACAGCTGCCGTGAGTTTTTTGGCATAAGGCACATGCAAAAACTCGTTGGGCCCGTGTGCGTTGCTCTTGGGCCCCAGCACCCCGCACACCATCATTTGTGCTTGGGGGAAGCCGGCGCTCAACATGTTCATGAGCGGAATCGTGCCGCCTTGACCGATGTAGCCAACCGGCGCGGCAAAGTGCGCTTGGCTGGCGCTGTTCAGCGCTTGCTCAAACCAAGGCAAAGTGGCCGGCGCGTTCCAACCGGTCGCGCCGCCGCTCGCTTCAAAGGTCACCTTGGCTTGATAAGGGGCGTTGTCTTCCAGCAAGGCTTTCATTTCGGCCACCGCCTGGGCTGCATCCACCAGTGGTGGCAAGCGCAGACTCAGTTTGAATGCGGTGTAGGGGCGCAGCACATTGCCTGCGTCTTTCAGGGCCGGAAAACCATCGGCACCGGTCACGCTCAAGGTGGGAGTCCATGTGCGGTTGAGCAAAGCTTGGGTCGGGTCGGTGGTGGTGGGCAAAGCAAAAGCCGTGGCTCCACCGCAGTCGTAGTGCGCCCACGGAAAGCGCTTGTAGACCTCGTCTCCCAAAATCGCCGCGGTGGCTTGGGCTTGCGCCAAGCGTTCGGCGGGCACCTCGCAGTGAAAGCTGGCGGGCAGCAAGCGACCGGTGGCGCTGTCTTCGAGTCGGTCGAGCACTTGCCGCATGATACGAAAACTGGAAGGCACCAGCCCCGAGGCATCCCCCGAGTGAATGCCTTCGGTCAGCACCTCCACCTTGAGGGTGCCGCTGGCCATGCCACGCAGGCTGGTGGTCAGCCACAGTTGGTCGTAGTTGCCGGCGCCGCTGTCCAGGCAAATCACCAGACCCACATCGCCCAATCGGGTGCGCAAGGCGTCCACATAAGGCAGCAAGTCATACGAGCCAGATTCTTCGCAAGTCTCGATCAAACCCACGATACGGGGGTGCGGTGTGTTTTGGCTTTTCAGCGCTTGAATTGCGGCCACGCTGGCGTAGACCGCATAGCCATCGTCGGCAGCTCCCCGGCCATACAGCTTGCCGTCTTCCAGCACGGGGGTCCACGGACCCAAGTCGTTGCGCCAGCCATTGAATTCGGGTTGTTTGTCCAAGTGGCCGTACATCAAGACGGTTTGGCCCGAGCCCTCACTGGCCGCGCGGGTGGCCGCCACTTCAAAGAACAAGACCGGGGTGCGCCCGGGCAGCTGAATGATCTCCAGTTGCAGACCTTCCACCTTTTGCGCCTCAACCCACTGCGCGGCGCGGCGCAGCACCGTTTCAATGTGGCCGTGTTCTGACCATTGCGCATCGAAGGCCGGTGATTTGGCCGGAATCTCGATGTACTGCTTCAACTCGGGCAGGATGCTGCGGTCCCAGCGTTCGGTCACCTCGGTCAAGGCGCGGACGCTGTCCATCAAGTTGGCAGGCAAATCACGGTGCAGAGGAGCGTTCATTTGACAAATTCCGATCAAGAGTCAACAACAAATCCACTGTAACGGGTTTGGAAAAGTTCAGTGGCAGAATGGGCCGGCTTTGAAATTGATTTTGATCATTTCGGCAACTTGAATGCAAGTTTGCTGGTTCGTCGATTTCAAGCAGGCTGCTCCGAAGGGCGCCCCAAGAGGTGGCCGCGGGCAGGCGCTTTGCTGAGTGTCCAGGAGACCCTAATGGATTCCAAGAACGCCACCCATCCGGGTCTGTATGTGTTTGAAAAGTTCGAGGCCGGAGTGATCCACCTGGACGCGCAACGCCATGTGCTGGCCATGAACGACTATGCGCGCCGTGTTTTGCCGGTGGACGCCAAGCAGCCATTTGACAAACTGGTCACCTCGTTTCACCCCGAGCGCTCTAAACCCAAAGTCAATTTTTTGCTGGACGAGGCGGCGGGTTGTCCCATGGCCAATGCGGTGCCGATGACCATGATCATCAACATTCCTGAGCAGGTGTTGTTGATCAAAGTGAGCCGATTGGCCGATGTCAAAGGGGTGACCACGGGCTTTGCTTTGGTGTTTTACGACGTCTCGCAAGTGGTCGGTCAAGAGTCCACCAGCGCCGAGCCCCCGGCACGCAACATGCGGCTTTCACGCATTCCCATGGTGGCCGATCAAAAAGTGTCGTTTGTGGACACCAGCGATGTGTTGAGCCTGGAGTCGCAAGCGCATTACACCCGGGTGCTGACGCGAGAGGGGTATCACTTCTGCAACTTGAGCATTGGTGATTTGGCGTTGCGGCTCGATCCGGCCCAGTTCATGCGGGTGCACCGGTGTTTCATTGTCAATTTGCAAGCCGTGCAAGCACTGGGGCGTGATGGCAGCAAAACCCACGTGATCTTGAAAGGCAAAAACAGTCCGCTGGTGCCTGTCTCGCGGGGTGAAGTGGCCCACCTGCGCAAAGCCTTGGGCTTGAGCTGAACCTCTGCCGCCTCCAGTGCGGCGGCTTCACTTCTTTATGGGGCCTGCACTCAGGGTTTTGCCTGATCTTCTCGCGCCCTAGGACATTCCCTGATTGCGATGGGGTGAAAGTCTGTTCAATGCATTTCGTGCTCAATAAAGTGCATTTCGTGCAATAAATAGACTAATGAATGACGATTTTGCCTAAAACCTGACTCTTTAGTAGGAATACGACTCTCCCCAATACTGTTCTCCTGTTTGAACACAAAACCACAGGAGACCCTGATGATTCCACCGCGTTTTGAATACCACGCGCCCAAAACAGTCGGCGAGGCCGTGGCCTTGCTGGGCCAATGGGGCTCAGATGCCAAGCTGCTGGCCGGCGGGCACAGCTTGTTGCCGATGATGAAGTTGCGTTTTGCGCAACCCGAGCACTTGATTGACATCAACCGAATTCCTGAACTCAAGGGCATTCGCGAAGAGGGCAACACCGTGGTCATTGGCGCCATGACGGTGGAAAACGAGTTGATCAACTCCAAAGTCTTGCAAGCCAAAGTGCCCTTGTTGTGCGAGGCCGCCAAACTGATCGCCGATCCCCAAGTGCGCAACCGCGGCACGATCGGCGGCGACATTGCGCACGGCGACCCCGGCAACGATCACCCCGCTTTGTCGATCGTGCTGGAGGCTTCGTTTGTGCTGCAAGGCCCCAACGGCCGCCGCACGGTGTCGGCCGATGGCTTCTTTTTGGGCACCTACATGACCCAGCTGGAAGAAAACGAAGTCATGTGCGAGATCCGCGTGCCCGCTTTTGCACAAGGCACCGGTTATGCCTACGAAAAACTCAAGCGCAAAACTGGCGACTGGGCGACGGCCGGCTGCGCCGTGGTTATTCGCAAAAACGGCGACCAAGTCAGCCATGTGCGCATTGCATTGACCAACGTGGCCCCCACCGCTTTGCGAGCGGAAGCCGCTGAAGCCGCATTGCTGAACAAGCCCTTCACCGCCGCCAACATCCAAGCTGCTGCGGAAGCGGCGATTGCGATATGCGATCCCGCCGAAGACCTGCGGGGCGACGTCGAATACAAAACCGCCATGGCCGGTGCCATGGTCAAACGTGCCCTGGCCAAAGCCTGGTCGCGTTGCGCTTAATGGAAGGAAATCAACATGTCTAAAAAACTCGTCACCGTTTCTGTCAATGGCAAGAAAGAAGAGAAAGCCGTTGAACCCCGCACCCTGCTGATCCATTTCCTGCGCGAAGAACTCAACCTGACGGGCGCACACATTGGTTGCGAAACCAGCCATTGCGGCGCTTGCACCGTGGATGTCGATGGCCAGTCCGTCAAGTCATGCACCCACTTGGCGGTGCAGTGTGACGGCTCTGAAGTGCTCACCGTGGAAGGCTTGGCCAACAAGGGCGTGCTGCACGCCGTGCAAGAAGGCTTTTACAAAGAGCACGGCCTGCAGTGCGGCTTTTGCACACCCGGCATGTTGATGCGTGCCTACCGCTTTTTGCAAGAGAACCCCAACCCCAGCGAAGACGAAATTCGCCACGGCATGGCGGGCAATCTGTGCCGTTGCACCGGTTACCAAAACATTGTCAAAGCCGTCCAGTACGCCGCCAAAAAACTGCAAGAGCCCGTTGCGGCTTGATGCGAAAACCATTTGATCGGAGACCCACATGAACGCACCGGTACAAAACGCTGAAGCCCGTGAACTCGCATTGGCGGGCATGGGCGCCTCGCGCTTGCGCAAAGAGGATGCCCGCTTTATCCAAGGCAAGGGCAATTATGTCGACGACATCAAAATGCCCGGCATGCTGCACATGGACATCGTGCGCTCGCCCATCGCGCATGGCCGCATTGTCAAGATCAACAAAGAAGCTGCACTGGCCATGCCCGGCGTGCACGCGGTGTTGACCGCCGACGACCTGAAGCCGCTCAAGCTGCACTGGATGCCCACCTTGGCGGGTGACGTAGCGGCCGTGTTGGCCGATGAAAAGGTCCACTTCCAAATGCAAGAAGTGGCCATCGTGATTGCCGATGACCGCTACATCGCCGCCGACGCGGTTGAGGCGGTGGAGATCGAATACGAAGAACTGCCCGTGGTGCTCGACCCCTATGCGGCGCTGCAACCCGGTGCGCCGGTGATCCGCGATGACTTGGCGGGCAAGACCGAAGGCGCCCACGGCAAGCGCGACCACCACAACCACATCTTCACCTGGGATGCCGGTGACAAGTCGGCCGCCGATGCCGCTTTTGCCAAAGCCGAAGTCACCGTCTCGCAGCACATGCATTACCCCCGCGTGCACCCCTGCCCGCTGGAGACTTGCGGTTGCGTGGCCTCGTTCGATCCGATCAAAGGCGACTTGACCACCTTCATCACCAGCCAAGCGCCACACGTGGTGCGCACGGTGGTGTCGATGTTGTCGGGCATTCCTGAATCGAAGGTGCGCATTGTCAGCCCCGACATTGGCGGTGGCTTTGGCAACAAAGTGGGCATCTATCCGGGTTATGTGTGTGCCATCGTGGCCTCGATCGTGTTGGGTCGTCCCGTCAAGTGGGTGGAAGACCGCATCGAAAACATCTCGTCCACGGCCTTCGCCCGCGACTACCACATGGACGGCGAATTGGCGGCCACCGCCGACGGCAAGATCACCGGCCTGCGCGTGAACGTGGTGGCCGACCACGGCGCGTTTGACGCCTGCGCCGATCCCACCAAGTTCCCTGCCGGCATGTTCCACATTGTCTCGGGCAGCTACGACATTCCGGCGGCGCACGCCAGCGTCAAAGGGGTCTACACCAACAAGGCGCCCGGTGGCGTGGCTTACCGCTGCTCTTTCCGCGTGACCGAAGCGGTGTACCTGATCGAGCGCATGGTCGATGTGCTGGCGCAAAAACTGGGCATGGACAAAGCCGAAATCCGCGCCAAGAACTTTGTCAAGAAAGAGCAGTTCCCCTACACCAGCGCCTTCGGTTTCGAATACGACTCGGGTGACTACCACACTGCTTTGGACAAGGTGTTGGAAGCGGTGGACTACAAAGGTCTGCGTGCCGAACAAGCCGCCAAACGCGCCGACCCCAACAGCCCGACCTTGATGGGCATTGGCTTGGTCACCTTCACCGAAGTGGTCGGGGCAGGCCCCTCCAAGATGTGCGACATCTTGGGTGTGGGCATGTTCGACTCGTGTGAAATCCGCATTCACCCCACCGGCAGCGCCATTGCGCGCATGGGCACCATCACGCAAGGTCAGGGCCACCAGACCACTTACGCGCAGATCATTGCCACCGAGTTGGGTATTCCGTCTGAAGTGATTCAGGTGGAAGAAGGCGACACCAGCACGGCGCCTTATGGCTTGGGTACATACGGCTCACGCTCCACGCCCGTGGCCGGTGCCGCGATTGCCTTGGCCGCCCGCAAAATTCATGCAAAGGCCCGCAAGATTGCCGCCCACATGCTCGAAGTCAACGAAAACGACCTCGACTGGGAAGTCGACCGCTTCAAGGTCAAGGGCGACGACAGCAAGTTCAAAACCATGGCCGAAGTGGCTTGGCAGGCTTACCACCAGCCACCCGAAGGCTTGGAGCCCGGACTGGAGGCCGTGCACTACTACGACCCACCGAACTTCACCTTCCCCTTTGGTATTTACCTGTGCGTGGTGGACATTGACCGCGCCACGGGCGAGACCAAGATCCGCCGGTTCTATGCCTTGGACGATTGCGGCACCCGCATCAACCCGATGATCATCGACGGCCAGATCCATGGCGGTTTGACCGAAGGTTTTGCCGTGGCCATGGGCCAGCAAATGCCGTTCGATGCGCAAGGCAACTTGCTGGGCAACACCTTGATGGACTATTTCTTGCCCACCTTTGTGGAAACCCCGCACTGGGAAACCGACCACACCGTGACCCCTTCGCCGCACCATCCGCTGGGTGCCAAGGGCGTGGCCGAATCGCCGCACGTGGGCTCGATCCCCACCTTCACTTCGGCTGTGGTGGATGCGTTCTCGCATTTGGGTGTGACGCATCTGGACATGCCACACAACGCTTTCCGCACTTGGAAAGCCTTGCGCGAAAACGGCGCAGCTTTGTAATCAGGAACTCACATGGAAGTCAAACTCGACAAACAATACCCGCTCGATGTGGATGCCGCACGGGCGTGGGCCTTGCTCACCGACCTGAAGGCCACTGCGGGCTGCATGCCTGGTGCCGAGATCACCGAGCAACTGTCGGACACGTCTTACAAAGGCGGCGTCAAAGTCAAAGTGGGTCCTGCAGTGGCCCAGTTTGGCGGCACAGTGGACGTGATCGAATCGGTGGCGGCAGAACGCAAGATGGTGTTGCGCGGCAAAGGCGCCGACAAGGGCGGCTCTTCGGCCTCGATGGACCTGACGGCCATCATCGTCCCAGATCCGGCCAATCCGGCGCATTGCGTGCTGAACGGCCAAGCGGCGGTGATCGTGAACGGCAAGTTCGCGCAGTTTGGCGGTCGCATGATGGTGCAAGTTTCCGACATGTTGCTGGCGCAGTTTGTCGAAAACTTCCGCCAAACCGCCTTGACCTTGCCTGCTGGCGAAGGGACCGCTGTGTCTTCCGCTGCAGCAACGGCCACGGCTGCTGCCCCCGCTACGGCGGCGCCTGTGGTGGCGCGCGAAATCAACGGCCTGGCCATCTTCTGGGCTTTGCTCAAGAGTTGGTTCGGGGGTTTGATGGGCAAGAAAGCCTGAGCATGGGCCAGCCAGATACGCCCACACGCCCTGCCACCGAAGAGCGCTTGCTGCGCGAGCGTCTGCAGCGTGTCGGCTATCTGGCCGATGCCGATTTGGCCACCACCGTGTGGCTGGCTTCGGCATTGCAGCGTCCCTTGTTGATTGAAGGCGATGCCGGTGTGGGTAAAACCGCATTGGCTTCTGCTTTGGCGCGGGCCGGCAGCGAGCAAGGCGCGACCTTGGTGCGCTTGCAGTGCTTTGAAGGGCTCGATTTGGCGCAGGCCGCTTACGAGTGGAATTACGGCCGCCAACTGATGGCCATTCGCTTGAACGAGGCGGACAAAGACAGCGCGGGCAAGGTGCGTGAATCGGACATTTTTAGCCGCGAGTATTTGTTGGAGCGCCCGCTGTTGCGCGCCATCAGTCAATCGCACCCTTGCGTGCTGTTGATCGATGAAATCGACCGTGCTGATGAAGCCTTCGAGGCCTTTTTGTTGGAAGTCTTGGCCGACTACCAGATCACCGTGCCTGAGATGGGGACGGTCAGTGCCACGCACATTCCGCAAGTCATTTTGACCAGCAATGGCACCCGCGAATTGTCCGACGCCTTGCGCCGCCGGTGCCTTTACCACTACTTGGACTATCCCTCATTGGCGCGCGAAATCGCCATCGTCAAAACCGCTTTGCCACAAGCCGACACGCGTTTGGTGGAAGAAGCGGTTGAGTTTGTACAACGCTTGCGCCGCGAAGACCTGAGCAAAATTCCTGGCATTGCCGAGACCTTGGACTGGGTATCCGCCTTGTTCAAGTTGGGTCACCAGCACTTGCCCGAAGACATGGCTGCCGTGTTGGGCACCTTGGGCTGTTTGCTCAAGACCCGCGAAGACCGATTTGTCATGGGGCCTGACCGTCTGCGCCAATTGGTCGAAGGCCGCCGCTCGGTGGGTGTGGCCGAAAAGTCGCCCGGCTTGCATCAGGTGAGCCCATGATCGAAACCCCCGCCACCGCGCCGTCGGAGCGTTTGGCGGGGTTTGCCGCGCTGCTGCGCGAGCATGGTCTCACTGTGGGTGTGGCCGAACAACAAGCCATGATGCAAGCGGCCTTGTTGTGGGGGCCATTGCAAGAGCGGCCTTTGCAAGCGGCTTGGCGCGCCATTGCTTGCCACAGCCACCGCGAGTGGCGGCTTTGGCCCGATGTGTACGAGCGCTATTGGCATCCTGAAAAACTGCGTGGTGGCGTCAAGGTCAGCGGTCAGACCCGGCCCAGCCGAAATCTGCGCCAACAGGTGCAAGCTCTGCACGAGCAAATGGACGCCGCCCAAACACCAGCGAGCCAAGCGGGCGCACAAAAATCAGCGCCTCATACCGCGGGCGACAACCCGTCGATTGGGCAAGATGAGCAAGGCGCAGGCTCGCCGCGTGCCCAAGGTGGGGCCAGCCGAACCGAGGCCTTGCACCAGCGCGATGGCCAAATGTGGATGCCACAAGAACTCAGCGCCTTGCAGCAGATTGCCCGTCAGATCACGGCCCAATTGCAAGCGCGCCCCACCCGCCGTTGGCGCATGGACGCCAGGGGCTCGCGTTTGGATTTACGTCAAACCATGCGCCGTAGCGTGGGCTGGGGCGGCGAGTTGATGCAGCCGGCTTGGAAAGTCAAACGCGTGGAGCCGCCCCAGCTGTTCATCTTGGCCGATGTGAGCCGCTCGATGGAGTCGCATGCCGCGCTGTTTTTGCGGGTGGCCCGTGCTTTTGCCCTCGAAGCTGAGGCCCGTGTGTTTGTCTTTCACACCCGCTTGACCGAAGTCACGCCCTATATGCACCGAGACACGCCGGCCATTCAAGAAAAAGTCAATGCGGTGACGGCCGGCTTTGGCGGTGGCACGCGCATCGCGGCCAGCCTGCAAGACTTTGCGCGGCACCATGCACGCGCTCAACTCAACCGAGGCTCGCGGGTGTGGGTTTTTTCGGATGGCTTTGACACCGACGAGCCCGACCAGTTGGCCCTGGCACTGCAAGATGTGAGTGCAAGGGGGGCCCGCATCAGCTGGTTTTACCCGACTCGGCAAGTGCCGGCGTCGGCCGCATTGCAGCTGGCTTGCCGCCACATCGAACGTTTCGTCCCGCTGGCCAGTTTGGCCGACCTCAAGGCCGCGCGGCATGTGCTGCACTGAGCCCTATTTGAATTCAAGATGGACCCCAAGGAGAGCGCCATGAACCGCAACGAATGGATCAACCAAGCCAGCAAATTGCAAGCGGCCGAGCAGCCCTTTGCTTTGGTCACCGTGCTGCGTGCCCAAGCCCCCACCTCCGGCAAAGCTGGCGACAAAGCTGTGGTCACAGCCGATGGCCAAATTCACGGCTGGATCGGTGGCGGTTGCGCTCAACCTGCGGTCATCAAGACGGTGCGACGCGCCCTGTTGGACGGCCAGCCACGCACCATCCGAATTGCGCCCGCTGACGAAAGTGCCGAACGCGATTTGGGCGAAGTGCTCGAGTTCGGCATGGCTTGCCACTCCGGCGGCACGCTCGAATTGTTCATTGATCCGATCATGCCCTCGGCAATGCTCACCGTGGTGGGCGACTCGCCGGTGGCCCGCGCCATTGCGTGCTTGGCGCCTCGCGTTGGCTTGCGCGTGGCGGTGGTGGCGCATGGCGCGCAGGCCGCGGACTTCCCCGATGCCGACACCGTGCAGAGCACCGACCAAATTGAAACTGTGGGCGCGCAATTGGCGTCAACGCCGTTTGTGGTGGTGGCCACTCAAGGCCGCCGCGATTTGCAGGGACTCAAGGTGGCGCTGGCCTTGCAACCACAAGGGCTGTGGTTTGTCTCCAGCGCACGCAAGGCCCAAGTCATGTTGGACAGCTTGGTCAGCAGCGGCGAAGACCCAGCAGCCGTGGCCCGCATCGTGGCACCTGCAGGCGAATCCATTGGCGCGCAAACCCCCGAAGAAATTGCGCTGTCTGTGTTGACCTCGGTGGTCGCCGCCCGCAGAGGCCGTGAGCCCCAGCCGGTCTCCAAGCGGACGCCCGTGGTCACTGAGGCGCCGGTGTCTGTGGCAGCATCTGGCAAACCGTCTTGCTGTGGAGGCTGAACATGGGTTGCATTCTTAAAGGAGGAGGCGGGCTTTACAGCCGTGTCACCGTGGGCGCGGTGCTGTTGGCGGCCGGTTCGGCCTCGCGCATGGGGCACCGACCCAAGTGCTTGTTGGAGTTGGGCGGCGTGCCGCTGATTCGTCGTCAATTGATTGCTTTGTCGGGCGCGGGTGTGGACGAAGTGGTGGTGGTGCTCGGCCATTACGCCGATCGCATCGAAGAGGTGGTGAAAGAGTTTCCGGTCACCTTGGTGCGCAACCCCGACCCCGATGCCGGACAAATCTCCTCTCTGCGTTTGGGCTTGCAAAGCCTGTCTCAAAAACTGGATGCTGTGTTGGTGGCATTGGCCGACCAGCCGCTCATCCACTCGCAGGACATCAATGACCTGATTGGCGCCTACAAAAAGCGACCCGCAGGAACCCAAGTGGTGCAGCCCACGGTGGACGGTTTGCCCGGCAATCCGGTGATGTTCAGCAACGAAGTGCGGGAACAAATTTTGGCGGGTGACGCCCGCATCGGCTGCCGTCAATGGCAAGCGGCCAACCCTGAACAAGTGCACCCCTGGAGCAGCAGCAACAGCCGCTATCGCACCGATGTCGATACGCCCGAAGACATCGAAGCTTTGGCGGCACGCACGGGGCATCGGCTCAAGTGGCCAGCAGACTTTTTGAGTGTGGTCTGAATCGACCCCCGCTCAATTCAAACACGCGCTGCCCATGATCCCCGCTGATCCTTTGCACCAGTTTTGGCAAACGCCGATCGGTGTGCACCGTTTTGCAGAGGCCGAGTCGGTCAATGCGGTGTTGGTACGCGTCTTTCAGTCCATGCGCGCCACCGATCTCGCTGCCGGTCAGCAAGGCAACAACGGGCATCCTGTGCCGAAGGCTTTTTATGCCAGTCGCGATGATTTGTTGCAGCGCATTCGATTGGCCGAATGGGAACAGTTGGTGGGCTTCTTGGTGGACAGCGTGCGGCAAACGGTGGTGTTGGCCAACCAGGGTGCTTGGCCCGAGGGCAAGCCGGGGTTTCAGATCGCCCTGCGTGGCATTTGGTTTCAGATATCCAGCCAAGGCAGCCACCACGACGTGCATACCCACGGCAACTGTTCTTGGTCGGGGGTGTATTGCTTGCAGGTGGATCCGCCAGAGCAACGCAGTGCCCACCCGGTGTTGGGCGCAGCCAATGGGGTGACCCGTTTTTATGGCCCACACTTCAACCGGCTAGGCGGCGCGGCGATGGATTTTGGCAATGCGTATTTGCAAAATGCCCACCTCGACATCGCGCCTGTACCCGGTCAGTTGGTGGTGTTTCCTTCGTGGTTGCCGCACCAAGCCATGCCTTATCACGGCACGACCGATCGGGTGATCGTGTCCTTCAATGTCAGTGTGCACGCCGCCGGCGGCTCGGACCAACTGCATGGCTATGCCCCGGTTTGAAAGTGCCCCTTCAGTGACCCATGTGCCGCGTGCCCTGGCGCATGCGGGCGAGTTGGCGCAGTGGAGCGTGACCCTGCTGGCGTGGCTTTGGCTGGGCGAGCAAGGCATGCGCTGGGGCTGGGGTTGGGCCAGTGGCGTGCTGGCTGTGGCGCTGTGGTGGTCGGCCCGTTTGTGGGTGCGCGGCAGCACTTGGGCCTTGCAGTCCCATCCCTTGCGCATGGCGACCTTGGGTTTTTTGACGGCCTTGGGTGTGGGCTTGCCCGAGGTCTTGACCCAATCGGAAGGCGCGCATCTTGGCTTGTTGTTGCTGGCTGGGGTCTGGGGTGTTTGGAGCGGCTGTTTGGAAACGCGCAACCGCGTCAGCACCTTTCAACTCGGCAAATTGGCCTGGCACCCCTTGGTGGCGGGTGCGTTGGTCGCGTTGATTGCTCAAGCGTCGAAGGGCTCATGGCTTTCCCATGGGGCCGTGATGCTGGTGCTGGCCTTTTCGGCGGCGGTCTTTTCGGCCCGAGATCGTTGGGGGGCAGCGCCTTCGCTGACTTGTGCAGGGCCCCGCAGCGGTGCCTCAGAGCTGTTGGCACCTTCCGCCATGGGCTTGATGATGGGCAGTTTGTGGTTGGGCAATGTTTGGTGTGCGGGACTGGGCTGGCGCACCGAAACCATGCTGGGGGTGCACCTTGCCCTCATGGCCGGCGCACCTCCTCTTGTAGCCGGGCTCATGCGCTGGCAGGGAACATGGGCGGCCAATCGCTTGGCGCACCGCAACGTTACTTTTCTAAGCCTTGCCTTGTTGGTCGTGGGCGCGCTCATGCTGTTGGGCCAGTCGCCGGTACACGGCCTCTTGGCCATGTTGTTGCCCTCTCTTGCTTGGGCCTTGCATTGTGTGGCGCCTCGTGAGGGCCGCGATCTATTGCATCGGATGCCGCCATGGCTGGCCCGCGCCACGGCGCTGCTGCTCGGTCCGGGCTTGTTGCTGTGGGTAGGCACTCTCAGTCCGGTGGTTGGCCCGGCGGCCGTGCAATGGGCCATGGCTTTGTTGGGCACTTTGGCGGCCTTGCAGCTCGTGGTGCAGTGGACCAGCCCTGCGCGACAAGCCCGGTGGTCCGCGCTGTGAGCGCGGCCTTTCACGCCGATGAAGACGATGACCTTTTGAATGGAGACCCTGCATGAACAGCATTGACATCGATGTGATCCGAACCGCCCTCGATTGGCAAAGTCGGGGACACCGCGTGGTGATGGGCACCGTGGTTCGCACTTGGGGCTCGGCGCCTCGTCCACCGGGTTCGCTCATGATCATTCGGGGTGATGGCCAGGTTGCTGGCTCGGTCTCGGGCGGTTGCATTGAAGACGATTTGATTCGCCGCGTCGCCGCCGGCGAGCTGGCCATGCGTTTGCCCGAAACCACCACCTATGGCCAAACCGCCGAAGAGGTGCGCCGCTTTGGACTGCCTTGCGGCGGCTCGGTGCAAGTGGTGCTAGAGCCTCTGTCGCCGCAATCGCAGCTGCGTGAGTTGTTGGTTCACATCGAGCAACACCAGCGTGTTGAAAGGCGTCTGGACATGGCCACTGGCATGGTGCGCATGGCCACCGCGCAAGACGGCGACAAGCTGCAATTTGACGGAGACTGCCTGACCACGGTGCACGGCCCGCGCCTGCGCTTGTTGGTCATTGGCGGCGGTCAGTTGTCGCGTTACTTGGCGGCCATGGCCGTCATGTTGGACTACCAAGTCACAGTGTGCGAGCCGCGCGTGGAATACCACGAGGGCTGGGAAACCATGGCCGGCGTGACCTTGTCAACGCAAATGCCCGACGACTTGGTGCTGGCCATGCGCCTCGACCACAACAGCGCCGTGGTGGCGGTGACGCACGACCCCAAGTTGGACGATTTGGCCCTGATGGAGGCTCTGCGCACACCCGCCTTCTATGTGGGCGCATTGGGCTCGTTGCACAACAACCAGCAGCGCCGCAAGCGCTTGCTCGAGTTTGATGTCACAGAAGAAGAAGTGCGTCAGCTGCACGGCCCGGTGGGCTTGAATTTGGGCGCCTTGACGCCGCCTGAGATCGCCATGAGCATCGTGGCCGAAATGACCGCCATGCGGCGCGGCACCGATTTGAGCCAAGCCCTCAGCAATTGGTCAGGCTCGAAAACCGTGTGTGGTTTGTCGGTTTGATTCAGGGTTTGCCCGATGTTGAGCCTTGAGTGACAGTCCGATGGGGCGGGTCACTTTAATTTGCGGGGTTGAGATTTAAAGCACGGCGAAACCAGCCCGTAGCCGTTGTCTTGCGTGTGCAGTTTGGTGGGGCAAAGCCCTGTTCATCAGTCAGCGTTCAACAGGAGAAACGCATGGTTCGATTCAAAGTGAATGGCGAGGCCGTCTCGGTCGATGCCACGCCAGAGACCCCTTTGCTGTGGGTCATCCGCGAAAAGCTCAACCTCACCGGCACCAAGTTCGGTTGCGGCATTGCCCAGTGCGGCGCCTGCACGGTGCACCTGAACGGCGAACCCGTGCGTTCTTGTGCGCTGCCCGTATCGGCTGTGGACGGCAAAAACATCACCACCGTCGAAGGCCTGATGAAGACCCCCACCGGTCAAGCCCTGCAAGCCGGGTGGGTCAAGGCCCAAGCCCCGCAGTGTGGCTATTGCCAGTCGGGTCAGCTCATGACGGCGGCCAAGGTGATCAGCGTGGTCAAGAAAAACCTGAGTCGCACCGAAATTTTGGAAGCCATGAGCGGCAACATTTGCCGCTGTGGCACTTACAACCAGATCGCCACCGCTGTCTCGCACGCCCAGAAAACCCTCAAAGGAGGCAAGGCATGAAAACGATGAACAACCCATTGACACCCAGCGTCTCTCGCCGCTCTTTCATCCTCGGCTCTGGCGGTTTGGCTTTGGGCCTGTCCTTTGGCCTGACGCAAACCGAATTGGCACTGGCCCAAACACCCGGCGCAGGCGGCTTTGGCCCCAACAGCTGGATCAACATTGGCTTGGATGGCGTGGTGACGTTGATGTCGCCCGCCGCTGAAATGGGCCAAGGCACCATGACCGCCATGCCCCTGCTGCTGGCTGAAGAAATGGATCTGGACTGGAGCCAAGTGCGCGTGGTGCAGTCTCCCAGCGACCCCAAGCGCTTTGGCAATCCCCGCTTTGGTGGCGGCATGACCACAGGCGCATCCCGCACGGTGCAAGGCTACTACGAACCACTGCGCCTGGCGGGTGCCCAAGCCCGCTTGGTGATGGTGAACGCCGCGGCGCAAGCCATGGGCGTGCCCGCTGCCGAGCTGCGCACCGAAGCCAGCCGCGTGATCCACAGCAGTGGACGTGCCATGACTTATGCAGACATTGCCAAGGTGGCAGCGGTTCCTGCCGAGTTGCCCAAAGTCGACAAGAGCATGCTCAAGCCGATGGCGCAGTTCCGCTTGATCGGCAAAGACATTCCCCGAGTGGATGTGCCTGCCAAGTCGAGCGGACAGGCCAAGTACGGTATTGACCAGCGTTTGCCGGGCATGCTGTGGGCCTCGGTGTTGCGCGCACCGGTGCAAGGCGAAGTGCCTGAGAGCGTTGACGACACAGCCGCACGTGCAGTGGCGGGCGTGAAGAATGTGGTGCGTTTGCCTTATGGCGTGGCCGTGGTGGCCGATTCGTTTTACACCGCCAAAGTGGCGCGCGACAAACTCAAGGTGGTCTGGAGTCAAAAATCCAAAGCCCGGACGCAATACACCGATCAAATGCGCGTGGAATACACCAAGCGTGCAGAAGATTTGTACGACAAAGGGGTCGCCTTCATTGCCCACGGTGACGCAGCCAAGCAGTTGGCGGGTGCGACGCGCACCTTCAGCGCCACCTACATCAGCGAAATGGTCAGCCACATTTGCCTCGAGCCCATGAACTGCACAGCGCGTGTGGATGGCGACAAGATCGAAGTTTGGGCACCTGCCCAGTCGGCCTCGTTTGTCACCGGCACCGTTGCCGGTGCGGCCGGCTTCAAGCCTGAAAACATCACCGTCAACATCACCTTGCTGGGCGGTGGTTTTGGTCGACGTGTGGAAGCCGACTACTCGGCAGATGCGGCTTTGGTGGCCAAGGCCATGCCCGGCACTCCGATTCAGGTGATCTGGACCCGTGAAGACGACATGGTCCACGACAAGTACCGCCCGATGACCGGACAGCATTTGGTGGCCGGTGTGGACGCCCAAGGCAAGATCGTCGGCCTGTTGCACCGCGTGGTGTCTGAGGGCATTTACGCCCGGGTGGTGCCGCCTGCTTTCAAAGCCTCGGGCGGCAAAGACGCGCCCGTCATGGAAGGCACCGAAATCACCTACGACATTCCCGACCACAGCGTGCAGTTCATGATCGAAGAGCGCGGCATTCAAGCCGGCTTTTGGCGTGCCGTGGGCCCTGGCTATACCAAGTTCGCGATCGAGACCCTGATCGACGAAGTCGCGCGTGGCGTGAAAGCAGACCCCCTGGACTACCGCATGGATCTGCTGAAGAAACACCCGCGCGGTCAAGCCGTGCTCAAAGCGGTGGCCGACATGTCGCAATGGGGCAAGGCCAAGTTGCCCAAAGGCCACGCGCTGGGTCTGGCGTTCTCAGATGCCTGGAACACCTACTGCGGCATGGTGGTGCAGGTGTCTATCGTCAATGGCCGTCCCAAGGTGCACAAGGTCTGGTCTGCGGTGGATTGCGGCCACGCCTTGCAACCGCAAAATGTGCAGGTGCAAATTGAAGGCTCGGTGATCTATGGTTTGTCAGCGGCTTTGCACGAGCACATGGACTTCCGCGCGGGCGAGCCTCTGCAAACCAACCTGAACAAATACCAAGTGCTGCGTGCCCACGAAGCCCCCGAAGTGTTTGTCAAGGTGATGCCCACCGACAACCACCCCGGCGGCATTGGTGAAGTGGGCCTGCCCCCCTTGGCACCCGCTATTGCCAACGCGATCGCGTCGATCAATGGCAAACGCTTGCGGGCCTTGCCGTTGCCAATGGTGTGAGCGCGCTCACGTCAAGGCCAAGGTGATTATCTTGGCCTTGGCGTCTGGTGTCTGGGTTCATGCGTCAGGCGGGCTACAGCCTTGGCCCCAGTCAACCTGATTCACTGATAAGGACGTATCCAGTCCAGGCCCCGTGATGTGCCGCCTGCGGAGGCATCGGCCGGGTTGTACTCGCAGCCGATCCAGCCATGCCAGCCACATTCGGCCGAGACCTTGTCGATGGTCTTAAAAATGTGTGCCCAGTTCACTTCGCCCGTGCCAGGTTCGTGGCGGTGTGGCACTTCGGCGATTTGGAAATGCCCCACCCGGCCTGTCGGCAAGTACTGTGCAATTTTGCTGCTCAAGTCGCCTTCCACAATTTGGCAGTGGAACAAATCCATTTGTACTTTCACATGCGCAGCACCCACGACCTGCACGATGCGGTGGGCATGGTCTTGTCGGTTCACGTGAAAGCCGGGCACGCTGCGGGGGTTGATGGGCTCGATCAACACCTCGCGCCCGGCCTTGGCCGCTTCGCCAGCGGCCCATTTCAAGTTGGCCACCAAAGTGGCGTCGGCGACTTCGGCGCTGGCACCTTCGGCCCGCAGACCCACCATGGCGTGAATGCGTGGGCAGTCCAGCACTTCGGCATAGGCTAAGGCCTGCGCAAAGCCGGTGCGGAACTCGGCTTCACGTCCGGGCACACTCGCGGTGCCCCGGCTGCCGCTCTCCCAGGCCTGCGCAAAGCCGGCGGTGTCGGTGCCCCCCGAGGGGGTGTTGAACAACACCTGCTGCAAACCATGGGTGCGCAAACGGGCGGCCAATTCTGCAGCGGGATAAGCATAAGGAAACAAATACTCCACGGCCTTGAAGCCGTCTTTGGCCGCCGCTTCAAAGCGGTCCAAAAACGGCAAGTCGGGGTACATCATGCTGAGGTTGGCGGCAAAACGAGGCATCGGTTTTCTTTCTAGAAACGAGGGGCAAACGGCCTTTACCAACGCGCGCCAAAGGTCTGCCGCAGTTCATCCAAATCACTCGCCTTCAGCGGCGCAGCGCCGGGCTGCAGCAGCATCAGCCGAGCGGTTTCTTCTAACTCTTCCAGCGTGGCCATGGCCGCTTGCGGGCTGTCGTGCCAGACATTGGGGCCCAAGCGCGGCAGCATCACGGCGCGGATCGGGGTGCCTTGCGCGGCGTGTTGTCGAATCAGCGCGGCCACCTCTTTGGCGGCATCAGGGCTGCCGGGGCGGTGGTAGCGGAGCAGCGGCACATGGCCCACTTTCATGACAAAGTAAGGCGTGATGGGCGGCAGCAATTCGGGGCCATGCGCTTGCAAGCTGAGCGCCACGCAATGCGTGCTGTGGGTGTGGATCACGCAGCGGGTGTCGGTGTCGTGCTCGCAGGCGGCTGAATAAATTTGCCGATGCAAAGCCAAGGTTTTGCTGGCTTTGTCGCCACTGATCTGTTGGCCCTGCAAGTCCAGTTTAGCCAGACTTTCGGCTTGCAAAAAGCCCAGGCAGGCATCGGTGGGCGTGATCAAAAAACCATCGTCCAGCCGCACGCTGATGTTGCCCGCTGTGGCGTGCACATAGCCGCGCTCAAACAGGCTGCGGCCGACACGGCAAATTTCTTCACGGGCTTGGTGTTCGGTCAGGTTCATGCCATCACTTTAAAGGCTTTGGTGAAAAAATCTTCGCTGCCAAAGTTGCCCGATTTCAGCGCAATGTGCACGCCACCCGATGCGGTGGGGGCGTAACACCAAGGCACGCCAGGATCGATCTGGGGGCCAATTTGCAATTGCAGCAGCGACAGCGCTTGCACGCACGCGCCCGAGGTCTCGCCGCCGGCCACCACCAACTGTTGCACCCCTAAAGCAACCAAGCCACGCGCCACTTCGGCCAGGGCGTGTTCAACCAACGCACCGGCTTGCGCCACGCCCAGTTGGTCTTGCACTTGCTTGACCGATGCAGGCTCGGCCGTGGAATACACCAGCACCGGACCCTCTTTCAGGTGCGGTGCAGCCCAGGCCAACACCTGCTGCACCACCGAGGCTGTTTGCCCCTGCATCAGGCTCGTGGGATCGATCGAGCGGGCGGGCCGACCGCTGGCAATGAAGTGCGCCACTTGGGCATTGGTGGCCACCGAGCAACTGCCCGAGACCACCGCTTGCAAGCCCTTGGCGGGGGGCAATTGGCTGGCTTGCGCTGAGGGCGACAAGCCAAAATTGGCCGGCAGCCCAATCGCCACGCCCGAACCGGCGGTGACCAAGGGCAGGTCTTGCAAAGCGGGTCCGAGCCGGTGCAGGTCGGCGTTGCTGGTGGCATCCACCACCGCCACCCCCACGCCCTCGGCGCGCAGTGCTTGGATGCGTGCTTCAATCGCCGGTGGCCCTTGGCTCACGGTGGTGTGGTCGATCAAACCGACCTTGCGCCGTGTCTGGGCTTGCATCACGCGCACCAAGTTCGAATCGGTCATGGGCGTGAGCGGGTGGTTTTGCATGCCGCTTTCGTGCAACAGCACGGGGCCTGCAAAAAGATAGCCCTTGAAAACGGTGCGACCGTTGTCAGGAAAAGCCGGCGTGGCGATGGTGAAGTCGGTGCCCAAGGCGTCCATCAGCGCTTCGGTCACCGGGCCGATATTGCCTTCGGGTGTGCTGTCAAAGGTTGAGCAATATTTGAAATAAATTTGTGTGGCCCCTTGCGCTTGCAGCCACTGGAGGGCGTTGAGCGATTGCTCAATCGCTTCCGCGGGCGCGATGGTGCGCGACTTCAGCGCCACCACCACGGCATCGACCTCGGCGGCCAAGGGCGCATCGGGGACCCCAATGGTTTGCACCACCCGCATGCCCGCGCGCACCAAGTTGTTGGCCAGGTCGGTGGCGCCTGTGAAGTCGTCGGCAATGCAACCGAGTTTCAAAGCGCTCATGCATTCCCCTTGGGCAGTTCAATGCCCGGAAAGATTTTGATGACCGCGCTGTCGTCTTCTTTGGCAAAGCCGGCGGTGCTGGCTTGCATGAACATTTGGTGGGCCGTGCTCGACAGTGGCAGCGGAAACTTGCTGGCGCGGGCCATGTCCAACACGATGCCCAAATCTTTCACAAAAATATCCACCGCCGACAAGGGCGTGTAGTCGGCCGCCAGCACATGGGCCATGCGGTTTTCAAACATCCAGCTGTTGCCCGCGCTGTGTGTGATGACTTCGTACAAGGCCGCAGGGTCCACGCCCTCACGCAGGCCCAGCGCCATGGCCTCGGCCGCAGCGGCGATGTGCACGCCCGCCAGCAACTGGTTGATGATTTTCACTTTGCTGCCCGCTCCAGCGCTGTCGCCCAGCTTGTAGACCTTGGCGGCCATGGCGTTCAAAAAAGACTCGGCCAAGGCATAAGCCTCGGGCTTGCCGGCGGTCATCATGGTCATCTGGCCGCTGGCCGCTTTGGCGGCGCCGCCCGAAATCGGCGCATCGATGTAGCGCAAACCCATCGACTCTAGGCGCGACTCCAGCGCCACCGACCAATTGGGATCAACGGTGGAGCACATCACAAACACACTGCCCGGCTTCATGCTGGCGGCGCAACCCGGCGTCTGGCCATCGCCAAACAAAACGCTCTCGGTTTGCGCGGCGTTCACCACCACCGAGATCACCACATCACAGGCCGCACCCAGCGAGGCCAGCGTGTCGTGCGCCACGCCACCGTCTTTGGCAAAGGCGGCGGCCACATCGCGGCGCACATCAAACACCTGCACCTTGTGCCCGGCGCGGCGCAACGACTGCGCCATGCCCGAGCCCATCGCGCCCAAGCCAATCAATCCCACTGTGCTCATGTTTTGTTCTCCATCAATCGCGCATGCCAAGCAGGGCTGCGCATGTGGCAAATCTCATTCCAAAGTGATCTTGGCGTAGGCCGCGACACGCTTCCATTGCGCGGTGTCGGCTTGCATAAAAGTGGCCATGCCTTGGGCATTCACCCAGGTTGGTTCGGCGCCCGCTTTTTGCATGGCCGACTTCACCTCGGCTTGGTTGGCCACACGCTCCAAGGCCTGCTCTAGCTTTTGTTGAATGGGCGCGGGCAAGCCGGCGGGGGCCGCCAAGCCAAACCAAGCAAACACCTGATAGCCCTTGACGCCGGCTTCTTCCATGGTGGGCACGTTGGGCAAAACGCTGCTGCGCTGCGGTGTGGTGACCGCCAGCGCCTTGAGCTTGCCGCTGTTGATCAAGCCCAAAGCCGACGGCAAGTTGTCAAACATCAGGTTGACTTCATCGGCCATCACGGCGGTCAGCCCCGCCGCCGCACCGCGGTAAGGAATGTGGGTGACAAACAAGCCGGACTGGCTTTTGTACAGCTCGGCACTCAGGTGCAAGGACGTGCCCTGCCCGTTGGAGGCGTAATTGAGTTGGCCGGGTTTGGCCTTGATGCGCGCTGTCAAATCGGCCACAGACTGGATGCCCGAACTCGGGTTCACCACCAGCACATTGGGCACCCGACCGAGCAGGCCCACGGGGGCGATTTGCTCGGGTTTGTAGGGCAACTTGGCATACAGCGCAGGACTGATCGTGAGGGGCGGCGAAGCCATCAACAGGGTGTAACCATCGGCGGCAGCGCGCGCGGCTTCAGCGGCCCCCAAGTTGCCGCCTGCCCCGGGTTTGTTGTCAATAACGATCGACTGGCCCAGCTCTTGCGCCAGTTTGGGGGCAACCAAGCGGGCCATGTTGTCGACCAGACCACCGGGCGGAAAAGGCACCACCAGTTTGATTGGGCGTGCCGGCCAAGTTTGCGCCGCAACGGGCGTTGTCAAGACGGGCGTGGCCGCCACCACAAGGGTGGCCAAGGTGATCCAGTGTCTGCGCTGCATGGGGGCTCCTGATGATTGATCAGGTCATCATACAAATTTTGACCGACCTTCACATCAGGGTGAACACGGGGCACCAGCCCTCGCTCAGTGAAAGGTGTACCCGTCCATGGCAATCACATGGTCACTGATGCCCCTGAAAAATGGCACGGCTTGCGCGCCCTCGCCGGCTGAGCCCATGGCTGTAAATAAGGGCAACAGGTGTTCATCCGTGGGGTGCGCGCTTTGGCCCGCAGCTTGTTGGCGGTAGGCCAATAGGCCGGACACATCGTTTTGTGTCAGATGGTCGTGAATCCAGTCTGCAAAGGTCTGCACATAAGCCGGTGTGCCGCCGCCTTGCATGCTGACGCGCATGAAATCTCGCAAGTTGTGCGTGATGTTGCCCGAAGCAATGACCCACACCCCCTGCTGAGAAAGCCCGCTCAGGGCTTGGCCCACGCGGTAGGCGTGGTCGGGCCCCAGGTGGCTTTGCACCGACAGGGGCACCACCGGAATACCCGCTTCGGGAAACATCTGACGCAAAGGGATCCAAGCCCCGTGGTCGAGTCCGCGCGTTGGGTCTTGTGCCATCGGCAAGCCGGCTTGTTGCAGCGCTTGGACGACCTCGGCCGCCACATCGGGGCTGCCCGGCGCCGGGTACTGCATGTCATACAGACGCGGGTCAAAGCCACCAAAGTCGTGAATCGTTTCGGGCTGAGTGGCAAAGCCCACGGTCGGTATGGCGGTTTCCCAGTGCGGACTGACCACCACAATGGCCCGGGGTTTTCCCATCTGGCCGGCCACTTGGCGCATCGCCGCGCCGGCCGCACCGGGGTGCAAAGCGAACATGGGTGAGCCGTGAGGGACAAAAAGAACGGGACGCAAAGAAGTCATTGCAGGAGAGGAAAAAGTAAGACCGGTCAGGTCAGTCAAGTGGGTCGAGCAAGATGAACAGCGTTGAAGCAAAAGCGCTGAAAGGACAGTGCTGAAGGAACAGTGCTGAAAGAACAGTGCTGAAAGAACAGTGCTGAAGAAGCCTTGATTGTCGCGGGCTTGACCGCTGATTGCACAAAGTACGACACAATTTACAGAATGCACAGCCCTTTTTTCTGTGCCCTTCGCTTGGAAGACCTGCCATGACCTACCCCCACACCCGACTCTTCATCAACGGCGAATGGTGCGATGCCGAAAGCGGCCGCACCTTGCCCGTCTTCAATCCCGCAACAGGCCTTGAGATTGGCCGCTTGGCCCACGCCGGAGTGCCTGACCTCGAGCGAGCCGCCCAAGCCGCACAAAAAGGCTTTGAGTTGTGGCGTGACACGCCCGCCAATGAACGCAGCGCGATCATGCGCAAAGCCGCGGCGCTGATGCGCGAGCGCGCGCCGCAAATTGCCGAGTTGTTGACCCAAGAGCAAGGCAAGCCTTTGGCAGAAGCCAAGGTGGAGGCGATGTCGGCCGCCGACATCATCGAATGGTTTGCCGAGGAAGGTCGGCGTGTTTATGGCCGCATCGTGCCGCCGCGCAACATTCAAGTGCAGCAACAAGTGCTCAAGTTGCCGGTGGGTCCTGTGGCCGCTTTCACACCGTGGAACTTCCCGATCAACCAAGCGGTTCGCAAAATGTCCGCCGCCTTGGCCACGGGGTGCTCCATCATCGTCAAGGCCCCCGAAGAAACTCCGGCGGCACCCGCCGAGTTGATCCGCGCCTTTCATGATGCAGGCGTGCCTGCGGGCGTCATTGGGCTGGTCTATGGCACACCGGCCGAAATTTCGAACTACCTGATTGCGCATCCCTTGATTCGCAAAATCACCTTCACCGGGTCCACGCCAGTGGGCAAGCAATTGGCGGCCTTGGCGGGGCAGCACATGAAGCGTGTGACCATGGAGTTGGGCGGCCACGCGCCGGTGATCTTGGCCGAAGATGCCGACATTGGACTGGCCTTGAAAACCGCCGGTGCGGCCAAGTTTCGCAATGCCGGTCAAGTTTGCATTTCGCCCACGCGCTTTTTGGTGCACCACACTTTGGCCGAAGAATTTGCACAGCGTTTTGCCGAGCAAGCGCAAGCCTTGAAGGTGGGCGATGGCCTGAGCGCTGGTGTTCAGATGGGGCCGTTGGCCAACGAGCGGCGCTTGCAAGCCATGCAGGCCATCGTGCAAGACGCGCGGGCCAAAGGCGCCAAAGTGTTGACGGGTGGCGAGCGCATGGGCACGCAAGGCAATTTCTTTGCACCCACTGTGTTGTCGCATGTGCCGCTGAACGCCGATGTGTTCACGCACGAGCCCTTTGGCCCGATTGCAGCGGTGCGCAGTTTTGAAAACATCGAAGATGCGATTGCCGAAGCCAACCGCCTGCCGTTTGGTCTGGCCGGTTATGCCTTCACCAACGCCATGAAGACCCTGCATCTGTTGAGCCAACGTCTCGATGTCGGCATGTTGTGGGTCAACCAACCTGCAGCGCCGTGGCCTGAGTTGCCTTTTGGCGGCATGAAAGATTCGGGCTATGGCTCTGAGGGCGGCCCAGAGGCTTTAGAGGCTTACTTGAACAGCAAAACGGTGTCGGTGTTCAACGCCTGATGAGGCTCTGGCCCTAGGCCAAAGGCCAAAGGCCTTGGGTCTTGGAGCTTGGGTCTTTTAACCAGTGCCGTGTTGCTCAGGTCTTTGGGGTTTCAGGGTCGGCTGAGTTCCAGGCGCGAGAGGTCAAAGCCTGCGCTGGCCAATTGGCCTCGGAGTTGTTGCAAGGTGGCATCCGGCAATTGCGGGGTGCGCGACAAGATCCACAAATACTCGCGTTGCGGTTCGCTCACCACCACCCATTGGTAGTTCGGGTCTAGCTCAATGATCCAGTAATTCCCCCACAGCAGGGGAATGAACGACAACCATTCGGGTGCAAAGCGCACTTGCAATCGTGGCGATGTGGGGCCGCCTATTTGGCGCGCCGCCCCCAGCGCTTCGCTCCATTCGCCTTTGTCGGTTTTGCAGCGGTTCAGCACTTGCACTTGGCCATTGGCTTGCAGACTGTAGATGGCCTGGGTGCTGCTGACGCATTTTTTTTGAAACCAGTTGGGGTATTTGGCGATCTCGTACCACGTGCCCATGTAGCGCGCGACATCGACGGCGGGCACCGTGGTGAGGGGTGGCGGTGCCGCTGGGGTTTGGGCCCATGCCGTTGATGCGCCCCAGCAAAAGCCGAGCAGCAGAATAAAAGTCTTGATCATGGGGTGTCTCGGGTTGTGGCGTGTGAATGGGCGCTGCCCGTGAGGGTACAGGTTTGTCGCTGTCAGTGTTGTAAACCCTTGACCAAGGGTTGCGCCAGGCGCTCGCCTTCTTGCTGCCAAAAGTCGGGGGGCGCGCCCTGAATGCGGCGAATGGCGTTGCCCATGTGCGCCGCCGCCGCGTGCCGCGCCGCCTCGACATCGCCCGCTTGCACGGCGTGCAAGATGGCTTGGTGTTCGGTCTGCACTTCGGCCGCAAAGTCCATGCGGCGGGCCTCGTTGGCGCGGGTCACTTGCGTGGCGCCATGCAAAAACTGGCCCAAATATTCGAGCGTCTGAATCAAAAAGGGGTTGCGCGCGGCATCTGCAATGGCCCGGTGAAACTTCACATCTTCCGCCACGCCATTGCTGCCCGCTTTCACCGCGGTGTCCAGCGCCTTGACGGCATTTTTGATGGCCCGGATATCGCTGGCCGTGCGGCGTTGCGCGGCCAAGGCGGCCACTTCGGCTTCGAGTGCGCGGCGCACCTCCACCATTTGGATCACGGCCTCTTGCGATGCCGCATGCCGCGATTCAAAGTTGAGTGGGGCAAAGGGCAGTTTTGCGTTGACAAACACGCCGCTGCCCTGACGCGAGTCGACCAAGCCCAAGGATTTCAGTCGCGACACCGCTTCACGCACCACCGTGCGACTGACCTGAAACTGCGTCACCAATCGGGCCTCGGTGGGCAATTTGTCGCCGGGCAACAGCCGGCCTTGTTTGATCTCGGCGGTCAGTTGCTCGGCCACTTGGTCAGACAAGCGCGCGCCACTCGAAACGGGGGTGAAATGTTGGACCATAAAGTTGTCATACAAAAGACAGGCTTTGAGCATACACAAAAGGCAATGCGCACGTAAAATTACGCATAGGTAAATTCATTTATCTATAGTAAATTACGCTTTGTCGCACCGACCGGTGCTTTTCTCATGGCCGGAGACCACGCATGGGTGCCTATATCAACCCCATTTATCCCTACAAGTCGCCTGCCGACTTGATGTCCACGCCGCCACAGCGCAAGCCTTTGATCGTGATTGGCGCTGGCCCCGTGGGCTTGGCGGCCGCCATCGATGCGCGACTGCAAGGCCTCGACGTGTTGGTGTTGGACGATGACAAAACCGTCTCGGTCGGCTCGCGTGCGGTGTGCTACGCCAAACGCTCGCTCGAGATATTGGACCGTTTGGGCATCGCCGAGCAAGCGTGCCAGATGGGCGTGAGCTGGAACATTGGCCGCACGTTTTTAGAGCAAGACGAGGTGTACCAGTTCAACCTGGTGCCCGATGCGGGGCACAAGCGCCCGGGCATGATCAATTTGCAGCAGTACCACGTGGAAGAAATGCTGATCGCCCGCGCCTTGTCCCTGGGCGCCGATATCCGCTGGCAACACAAAGTCACCGCCGTCACGCCGGCCGAGACGCACGCCAGCCTGCGGGTTGAAACGCCCGACGGCACTTTTGACATTGAAGCCAATTGGCTGGTGGTGGCCGATGGCGCGCGCAGTCCCGTGCGGCGGCATTTGGGTTTGGACATCGAGGGCCGTGTGTTTCAAGACCGCTTTTTGATTGCCGATGTGATCATGAAAGCCGACTACCCTGCCGAGCGGTGGTTTTGGTTTGACCCGCCCTTTCACCCCAACCAAAGCGTGTTGCTGCACAAGCAAAGCAACAACGTGTGGCGCATCGACTTTCAGCTGGGTTGGGATGCCGATCCTGAGGAAGAAAAGAAGCCCGAGAAAGTCATCCCGCGCCTGCAAGCCATGCTCGGAGACGATCGTCCCTTTGAGTTGGAGTGGGTCAGCATTTACACCTTTCAGTGCCGCCGCATGACCGATTTTCGGCATGGGCGCGTGCTGTTTGTGGGCGATGCGGCGCATCAGGTGTCGCCCTTTGGCGCGCGCGGCGCCAACTCGGGCTTTCAAGATGCCGACGACCTGATGTGGAAATTGGCCTTGGTGATCCAAGGCCGGGCGCATGAAAGATTGCTCGACAGTTATGCGCTGGATCGGCAATTTGCAGCCGATGAAAACATCTTGAACTCGACGCGCTCGACCGATTTCATCACGCCAAAAAGCCGCACCAGCAAAACTTTTCGCAACCAAGTGTTGGCGCTGGCCAAGCACCATCCCTTTGCCCGCAAATTGGTCAACTCGGGCCGCTTGTCGGTGCCCTCGTTTTTGACGCAGTCGGTGCTCAACACGCCCGACACCGAGGTCTTTCAGGGCCAGATGGTGCCGGGCGCGCCGATGGACGACGCCCCTGTGCAGCTGATGCGAGAGCAAGAGCAAGAGCAAGGGCAAGGGCAAGGGCAAGGGCAAGGGCAAGGGCAAGGCGGTTGGTTGCTTGACCACATGGGCCAGGGTTTTCAGGCCTTGCTGTTTGTCGATGCCGCTCCCTCGGCAGAGATGCTGGCCACATTGCAAGCCCTGCAACAAGGCCCTGTGCCGGTGCACACCACGTTGGTGTCTTCTCACGCCTTGGTCGTGCCGGGATGGCCGGTCTTGGTGGACACCGAAGGGCGCATGGCCCAACGGTACGACGGCCAAGCAGGCACCACCTATTTGGTGCGACCAGACCAACATGTGGTGGCGCGCTGGCGCCGATTCGATGGCCCGCTGTTGCAGGCCGCGTTGCAACGCGCCATTGGCGGTCATGCGCCCGCGCATTGAACAGCAGCAAGGAATGACATGAGCACGGCATTGAAAACAGACCCCAACTTCCACGAAGCGGGGCGTCGCTTTTTCAGAGACTTTTCACCAGGTGACGAGTTTTATGACCACCTGATTGCCGCCCACAACGGCCTGAGTGACGAGCAAAGCGAAGCCCTCAACGCGCGCTTGATCTTGCTGTTGGCCAACCACATTGGCGACTTGAAAGTGTTGCGCGAAGCGCTGCAGGCGGCGCGCGCTGGAGGCTAAGCAGCCGCCCCGGCGCGCTCAGCTGCGCTGCAATTTGTAGACCGCTGTGCCCGCCATCAGGTTGGGCCACGTGCGGACCTCTTGGCCGTTTTGCAGGCCAAATGCGTCCATCACTTGAAGCTGATTTTTGCGCGCCAAGTCACCAAAGTCAGCAAAGGTGCCGACGCGGATGTTGGGCGTGTCGTACCACTGGTAAGGCAGGCGTTTGGTCACGGGCATGCGGCCTTGCACCACACTCAGGCGGTTGAACCAGTGCGCAAAGTTGGGGAATGCCACAACGCCCACACGGCCCACACGCACGGTTTCGCGCAACATGGTTTCGGCATTGCGCAAGTGCTGCAAGGTATCGATTTGCAGCACCACATCGAAAGACTGGTCGGCAAACAAGCTTAGGCCTTCGTCCAGGTTGAGCTGCAAGACATTCACGCCCCGTTGCACGCAAGCGTGCACATTGGCATCGCTCAGTTCGACCCCGTAACCGGTGCAGGCCTTGTGCTGCTGCAAATAGGCCAGCAAGGCACCATCGCCGCAGCCCAAGTCGAGCACCCGTGCGCCTTGGGGCACCAGACGGGCAATGGCTTGCATGATCAGTGGGTCGCTCATGCCGCACCTCCTTCGCGCAAGTCATCGGCCATGTTGTCGAAGTAAGAGCGCACCACCTTCAGGTAGCGCGCATCGTCCAACAAAAAGGCGTCGTGGCCGTGTGGCGCATTGATCTCGGCATAGCTGACATCGCGGCGGTTGTCCAACAAGGCTTTCACCATTTCGCGGCTTCGGGCCGGCGAAAACCGCCAGTCGGTGGTGAAACTGACGAGCAAAAATTTGCAACGGGCGCGGCTGAATGCCGCCGACAAATCACCGCCATACGCGCGCGCAGGGTCAAAGTAGTCCAGTGCGCGGGTGATCAGCAAATAGGTGTTGGCGTCAAAGTACTCGCTGAATTTGTCGCCTTGGTAGCGCAGGTAGCTTTCGATCTGAAACTCCACCTCTTGCGTGGAATATTTGTAGCCCGTGGCGTTGTGTGTGACGGCTTCGCGCAACTGACGGCCAAACTTTTCGTTCATCACATCGTCGCTCAAGTATGTGATGTGTCCAATCATGCGGGCAATGCGCAGACCCCGTTTGGGCACCACGCCGTGTTGGTAAAAGTGGCCGTCATGAAAATCGGGGTCAGTCACGATGGCGCGTCGCGCCACTTCGTTGAAAGCGATGTTTTCGGCGTTCAGGTTGGGCGCGCTGGCCACCACCACCGCGTGTTTCACGCGGTCGGGGTATTGCAGCGTCCAGCTCAGGGCTTGCATGCCGCCCAAACTGCCGCCCATCACCGCGGCGAGTTGTTCGATGCCCAGGGCATCCAGCAAGCGGGCTTGCGCGTTCACCCAGTCTTCTACAGTGACCACCGGAAAATCTGCGCCATACACGCGGCCCGTGTCAGGGTGCGGGTGCATGGGGCCGGTAGAGCCAAAGCACGAGCCCAAGTTGTTCACGCCAATGACAAAAAATTTGTCGGTGTCCACCGATTTGCCGGGCCCGATCATGTTGTCCCACCAGCCCCGGTTTTCGGGTTGGTCGGCGTACACACCGGCCACATGGTGCGAGGCGTTCAGGGCATGGCAAATCAACACCGCGTTGGATTTGTCGGCGTTCAGCGTGCCATAGGTTTCGTAGCTGAGCGAATAGCCACGGATGGACGCACCGCTTTGCAAAGGCAAGGCGGCTTCAAAGGTCATCGACTGTGGCGTGGCAATCAACTTCATGGTGCAAATAAAAAACCCGATAACGCTCAAGAAGCGATACCGGGTGGGTCCTGCCTCTTTAGCTGTATTTTGGGATCGGTGAGATTCCTGCGCCCGCAAGCTGGAGCAAATCGGCGCGCCGCCAGTATAAATCAGCCCCAGCCTAGGCCCAGCAAGGCCACAGTGCCCAGCATGGCAAAGATGGCCGCCGAGATCAGGTGCACCCAGCGCAAGGGCACTCGGCGGGTGATGGCTTCACCCAACCAAACCACCGGTGCGTTGGCCAGCATCATGCCCAGAGTGGTGCCCGTCACCACCATGAACCAGGCTTGGTATTGCGCGGCCAGCATGACGGTTGCGATCTGGGTTTTGTCGCCCATTTCGGCCAGAAAGAACGCCACCACCGTGGTCAAAAACACGCCAAAGCGGGGGGCCTTGTCGACTTCTTCTTCGTCCAGCTTGTCGGGGATCAGCATCCAGACCGCCATGGCCAAGAACGAACCGCCCAACACCCAGCGCAACACGTCGGGCCCCAGCACCGTGGTGACCCAACTGCCTACTGCGCCCGCCAGTCCGTGGTTGGCCAGTGTGGCCACCAAAATGCCCAACACAATGGGCCATGGTTTGCGAAAGCGCGCGGCCAGCACCAAGGACAAAAGTTGGGTTTTGTCCCCCATCTCGGCCAAGGCCACGATGCCGGTAGAGACGAGGAATGCTTCCATGTGCGCGCGCCGAACAGGTGTGAAAAGCGCCATCTTAATGGACGACTTGGCGCACCTGAGCTGACATGCATCAATTTGGGCGTGCTTCTTGCTTGTGTTTGGTGCAAAAATCGGATTTGGTCTGTTTATGCACCAAATAAATTCATAAAACCTCTCGAGATGGCTATGGAAGCACTGAAACAGGGCGCGGATGCGCTATTTATTTTGTTGGGCGGCATCATGGTGTTGGCCATGCACGCAGGATTTGCATTTTTAGAGCTGGGCACGGTCCGCAAAAAGAACCAAGTGAACGCCTTGGTGAAGATCTTGGTCGATTTTTCAGTCTCCACCGTGGTCTATTTTGTGGTCGGTTACAGCGTGGCTTATGGCACCACCTTTTTTGTGGGCGCCGAGCAATTGGCGGCTAAAAACGGCTATGACCTCGTTAAATTCTTCTTTTTGCTGACATTTGCAGCAGCCATTCCAGCCATCATTTCAGGCGGCATTGCCGAGAGGGCCAAGTTTTGGCCACAACTCATCGCCACGGCTGTGATCGTGGGTTTCATTTATCCCTTCTTTGAGGGCATTGTATGGAATCAACATTTTGGCGTGCAGGCTTGGATCAAAGCGGTGACCGGCGATGAGTTTCATGATTTCGCCGGCTCGGTGGTGGTGCATGCGATGGGCGGCTGGATTGCCTTGCCCGCCGTGATTTTGTTGGGAGCCCGCTACAACCGCTACCGCAAAGACGGCGTGATCTCGGCCCATCCTCCTTCTAGCATCCCCTTTTTGGCCTTGGGTTCGTGGATTCTGATCGTGGGTTGGTTTGGCTTCAACGTGATGAGTGCCCAGACGGTGGACAAAATTTCCGGCTTGGTCGCCGTGAACTCTTTGATGGCCATGGTGGGCGGCACCTTGGTCGCCTTGGTGATGGGCAAAAATGACCCCGGTTTTGTGCACAACGGCCCCTTGGCTGGGTTGGTGGCGGTGTGTGCCGGTTCTGACTTGATGCACCCATTTGGTGCATTGGTGGTGGGGGCGGTGGCTGGCGGTCTGTTTGTCGTGATGTTCACCCTGACCCAAAACAAATGGAAGATCGACGACGTGTTGGGGGTTTGGCCCTTGCACGGCATTTGTGGTGCCTGGGGCGGCATTGCGGCCGGTATTTTTGGTGCCCAGTCGATGGGCGGCTTGGGCGGCGTCAATTTGAGCGCGCAACTTTTGGGCACGGTTTTGGGCGTGGCTTGGGCCTTGCTGGGCGGCATCGTGGTTTACGGCATCTTGAAATCGACGCTGGGTTTGAAGCTCAGCCAAGAAGAAGAGTTCGATGGTGCCGATCTTTCCGTCCACAAAATCAGCGCCACACCCGACCGCGAAGTGAGTTGGTAAAACAACAGATTCACGCTGGAAAGCACATTCTGCGGGGCTTGTGGGCTTTTCGGCTTGTGTTTTTCGCGGTTTTATCACTCATAATTGCCAGACTTCACTGTCTGAAGCAGCGAAGTCATGTTTGCGGTGACCAGATCAGTTTCGCTTCCCTTCCGTAGTTTTCAGGTTTGTTGAATGCGTTTTCGGAGCTACATCGCTTTTATCTCTGTGTTTTGAGGAGTCCCTTTCATGGGCAACAAACTTTACGTCGGCAACCTGCCTTACTCGGTTCGCGACGGCGATCTGGAACAAGCTTTTGGTGAATTTGGTGCGGTCACAAGCGCCAAAGTCATGATGGAGCGTGACACTGGCCGTTCCAAAGGCTTCGGCTTTGTGGAAATGGGCAGCGACGAGGAAGCGCAAGCAGCGATCAACGGCATGAACGGTCAGCCTTTGGGTGGCCGCAATGTGGTCGTGAACGAAGCACGTCCCATGGAAGCACGTCCTCCCCGTTCCGGTGGCGGCGGCTTTGGTGGCGGCGGTGGCTACGGTGGCGGTCGTCGCGAAGGCGGTGGCGGTTACGGTGGTGGCCGTGAAGGCGGCGGCGGTTACGGCGGCGGTCGCGAAGGCGGCGGCGGTGGTTATGGTGGCGGTCGTCGCGAAGGCGGTGGCGGCTACGGCGGCGGCGAAGGCGGCGGCGGTGGTTTTCGCAGCCCCTACGGTGCAGGCCCACGCGGTGGCGCAGGAGGCGGTCGCCGTGAAGGTGGCGGTGGCGGCTACGGTGGTGGCGGTTACTGATTCACTTTCAAGGCACATCTTCTTGATGGGCCTTTGAAGCGGAAAGCCCTGCACTGCAGGGCTTTTTTTATGCCTGTTGAATGCTGCTCAATCGCACCAGTAGTCCGCGCAGACGGCGGGTGCTCGGGCTAAGCGAGCCAAGTTCAAGGTTTGGCTTTGGGGGCCAAAGTGCCACGCACACGGCCATTCAAGGCGTATTGGCCGCTTTGGCTGTTGAAGTCCATGCTGGCGGCCGTGAAGACGTCGCGGTCTCGCACAATGCGCACGGGGTCATCCGACACCAAGCGGTCTTCGTCGGGCAAGGCGACCAAGCGCTCGCTGTGCAGCTCGATCTTGGGGAGGTTGTTGAAGGCGTGCCGCACCGCAAAAGCCTCGCCGGTCAAGATGACTTTTTGACCATCGTCTGTGGCAACACCTTGACGGGCGCTGGCGTTCAGTGTGCTGCCCTCGTCGTTAGCGGCAAAAATTCGAATTTGCTCGATGTGCATTTCTTCGCTGGCCGGGTAGTGTTGCGCTTTTTCTCCCTTGACTTCGCGGGTCATTCGGCCACTGGCATCAAAAGACTTGACGGAAAACTGCGCCAATCGGTAGTCGGGTTCTTGCCGCACCGGCTTTTGCGCGTCTGGCGCCAGAAGGGTCGGCACGCTTCGAACCAACCACCAACTGGCAGAAGCCAACAAAGCCATCACGATCAAGGGCAAGTAAGTGCTCAGTCGGTCGAGCAATTGGCGCAGCAGGTTCATGCGGACGGGCCCGTTGGAGCGTGTTGGCCCAGTTGGTTCAGCAAGCGCGCATAGTGACCACTGGCCACCAACAACACATCACAAAAAGCACGGGCAGCGCCTTCGCCGCCTCGCTCGGTGGTCACATGGTGCGCCACGGCTTTGGCTTGCGCATGGCCGTTGGCGGGCGCACAGGCAAAGGCCACCCGCTGCATCACGGGCAAGTCGGGCCAGTCATCGCCCATGGCAGCGGCTTGCTCCCAAGACAGCCCCAGTGTTTGCAAAAACGCTTCGGCAGCGGGGCGTTTGTCTTCGGTGCCCAAACGCATATGGTTGATGCCCAAGGCCTTCAGGCGGGTGCGCAAGGCCGGTGAGTCGCGGCCAGAGATGACAACGGGTGTGATGCCGGCCTGCTGCAACAACTTGAGCCCTTGTCCATCCAAGGTGTGAAAGCGTTTCAAGGCTTCGCCCGATTCCGAGAAATACAAACCCCCATCGGTGAGCACGCCATCGACATCAAAAAAAGCGACCCGAATGCCCTGCGCTTGCAGCAACAACTCGGGTGAGAAATGGAGGGCGGGGGTCAGGGGTTGCATGTCAGATCACCTTGGCCCGCATCAGGTCGTTGGAGTTGAGTGCGCCACACAGGCAGCCGGCTTCGTCAACCACCAGCAGGCTTGTGATGCGGCATTGCTCCATCATTTCTGCCGCCTCGACGGCCAGTGCATCCAGACGAATCGTGCGGGGTTGGGCGTGCATCACATCGCTGGCTTTGAGGCTGCGCAGGTCGGCACCGTTTTCAACCAAGCGGCGCAAATCGCCATCGGTAAAGATGCCCAGCACGTGGCCGTTGGCGTTCACCACCGCTGAAGCGCCCAGCCCTTTTTGGCTCATCTCGCGCATCAGAACCGTGAAAGCCACTTCGGGTGCGACCTGCGGCACCGCATCGCCTTTGCGCATGACATCGGCCACATGGGTCAACAGCCGTCGACCCAAAGAACCGCCGGGGTGTGAACGGGCAAAGTCTTCTGGCTTGAAGCCTCGGGCATCCAGCAAAGTCACAGCCAATGCATCCCCCATGGCCAGTTGGGCGGTGGTGCTGGCCGTTGGGGCCAAATTGAGCGGGCAGGCTTCTTTTTCAACCGAGCAATCGAGCACCACATCGGCATGCTGTGCCAGCGAGGATTGCAGGCCGCCGGTCATGGCAATCAGCGGCACTCCCAAGCGTTTGAGCACGGGCAATATGGCCACCAATTCATCGCTTTCGCCACTGTTAGAGATCGCCAGCACGACATCGATGGCTTGGATCATGCCCAGATCACCGTGACTCGCCTCGCCCGGATGGACAAACATGGCGGGGGTGCCGGTAGAGGCCAAGGTGGCGGCAATTTTGCGGCCAATGTGCCCACTCTTGCCCATGCCCGTCACGACCACACGGCCTTGGACATTCAGCACCATATTGACGGCTTGCACAAACCGATCATCCAAGCGAGATTTGATTTGCAACAAGGCCGAAGCCTCGATGTCGAGCGTCTCCCGAGCAAGTTGAAGGGTGGGGGCGGTTTGGGCGAGCATGGACTGCATTTTATCGGGCATGGCCCAAGAGGGTCTGGGGCCCTGCGCTGTTTTTTAATGTCCTTGTTGGCGGGAGATCTGAAACCATTTTCACATCGGCTTGATACTATCGACGCATGAGCGCATTGGAGTTGACCCTGTTGTATTTGCTGGCCGCCGTGTTGGGGGTCGTGGGGTGCCGCATGCTCAAATTGCCCCCGATGTTGGGCTATCTGGCGGTGGGCGTGGTCATTGGCCCCAACGCGCTGGCGCTGGCGCAAAACTCAGAGGGCGTGAAGCACTTGGCTGAATTTGGCGTGGTGTTTCTGATGTTCGTGATCGGGCTTGAATTCAATTTGGCCAAATTGCGCTCCATGCGCAAGCATGTTTTTGGTTTGGGTGTGTTGCAGGTGTTGTTGACCCTGCTCATCGTGACCACCTTGTCTTTGTTTTTGGCCACCCTGGCCCCCACGCTGTGGAAGATGGAGTGGCAAACCGCTTTGGCCTTGTCCAGCGCGATGGCCATGAGCAGTACGGCCATCGTGATCAAGTTGCTCGCGGACCGGCTTGAGCTCGAGTCGGAGCATGGCAAGCGTGTGGTGGGCGTCTTGTTGTTTCAAGACTTGGCCGTGGTGCCGTTGATTGTGATGATTCCGGCCTTGAGTGCGCCCGCCGATGAGTTGTTTTCAGCCTTGCTGCTGGCCGCTGCCAAAGCCACGGTGCTCATCACCTTGCTCATGACGGGAGGCCAGCGGGTCATGCGCTGGTGGCTGACCTTGGTGGCGCGGCGCAAGAGCGAAGAGTTGTTTGTCTTGAACCTGTTGCTGGTGACTTTGGGCTTGGCCTGGATCACAGAGTTGGCCGGTTTGAGCCTGGCCTTGGGTGCCTTCATTGCCGGCATGCTGATTTCTGAAACCGAATACAAGCACCAAGTGGAGCTGGACATCCGGCCCTTCCACGATGTCTTGCTGGGCTTGTTCTTCATCACCATCGGCATGATGTTGGACTGGCACATCGTGGTTGAAAAATGGCATTTGGTGTTGTTGTTGACCACCTTGCCGGTGCTGTTCAAATTGTTTTTGGTCACCGCATTGGCCAAGTTCACCGGGGCGCCCAATGGGGTGGCCTTGCGTACGGGTTTGTACTTGGCGCAAGCCGGCGAGTTCGGTTTTGTTTTGCTGTCGCTGGGCTCGCAGAGTCGCTTGATTCCACCTGAGCTGCTGAACCCGGTGCTGGCCAGCATGGTTTTGTCCATGATGGCCACGCCGTTCATCATCATGCACAGCAACCGCATTGTTATGAAGGTGGTGGCCAGTGAATGGCTGCAACAGTCTTTGCAAATGACCACCATCGCGCGCAAGTCCATCAACACCAGCAAGCACGTCATCATTTGCGGCTATGGGCGTTGCGGCCAAAACTTGGCGCGCATGTTGGAAAAAGAAAACATTCCTTACATGGCGCTCGACCTCGACCCCGATCGGGTGCGCCAGGCGGCAGCGGCGGGGGACTCGGTGGTGTTTGGTGACGCCGGGCGCTTGCAATCGCTGATGGCCGCAGGTCTGGCGCGCGCCAGTGCCGTGGTCATCACTTACCTTGATGTGCCCGCCGCCATGAAGGTGCTGGACCACGCGCACAGCCATGCGCCGCAAGTGCCCGTGATTGTGCGCACGCAAGACGACCTCGACCTCGAAAAACTGCAGCTCGCGGGGGCCACCGAAGTGGTGCCCGAGGCACTCGAGGGCTCGCTCATGCTGGCCAGCCATGCGCTGGCGCTGGTGGGGGTTCCCATGCGCCGCGTGATTCGCCTTGTGCAAGAGCAGCGCGATGCCCGATACAACCTGTTGCGTGGCTATTTCCACGGGGCCGACGATGACACGCTCGAAGAAATAGACCACGAGCGTCTGACCACGGTGAGTTTGCCGATGGCATCGCCTTGGCTCGGCAAACAAGTGCAAGACTTGGCGTTTCATGCCATGGGTGTGCGTGTGGTCAGCTTGCGCCGCGCGCAAGGCCAGTCTGAGGGCGTGACCGATGAGACCGAATTGCAGTCCGGCGACACCTTGGTGCTGTCTGGAAAATCGCAGACTTTGGCCGTGGCCGAGCAAAAATTGCTGCGCGGCTGATGGCCGCTGAATTTTTATTTGCCGATGCAAAAGCTGGAAAAAATCACGCCCAGCAAATCGTCCGCGCTGAATTCGCCGGTGATCTCATTCAAAGCGTTTTGACCCAAACGCAACTCTTCAGCCAACAAATCTAAATTTTGCGCATGTGCCGCCAAGTGCGCATCGGCGGTATGCAAGTGTTCTTCAACCCGGCGCAAAGCTTGAACATGCCGCTCGCGTGCGATGAACAAGCCTTCGCTGGCCTGTTGCCAGCCGGCTTGTTGCAACAGGCGTTGTCGCAAAGTTTGCAGACCTTCGCCGGTGCGGGCGGACAAGCAGAGCCCTGCCGTCAGGGTCTTCAAAGCGGCTGCATCGGCTTTGTTCCACACCTCGATCACGCTCACGCTGGCTGGCAATCGGTCTTGCAGTGATTGGGCAATGTCGGCATCGGCCTTGTCGTAATCGGGCTGACCTGCGCGTGTCAGGTCGTGCAAAAAAATCACCGCATCGGCATTTTCAATTTGGCCCCAAGCGCGGGCAATGCCAATTTGCTCCACCTCATCCACGCCGGCACCTTCGCGCAGGCCGGCCGTGTCGATCACATGCAAGGGCACGCCCTCGATCTGAATGGTCTGTTGCACCAAATCACGGGTGGTGCCGGCAATTGGCGTCACGATGGCCAACTCGGCACCCGCCAACGCATTGAGCAACGAGCTCTTGCCCGCATTTGGCTGGCCTGCAATCACGACTTTGATGCCCTCACGCAACAAGGCCCCTTGCTTGGCTTTGCCCAACACCGCCGACACGGCGGTTTGCAAGTGCTGCAACTGCCCTTGCGCGTCGGCTTTTTTCAAGAAGTCAATTTCTTCTTCGGGAAAATCCAAAGTGGCTTCCACCAACATGCGCAAGTGGATCAAAGCGTCGCGCAGTTGGTGAATCTCTTTGGAAAAATCGCCCGCCAGCGAGCGACTCGCACTGCGTGCGGCGGCCTCGGTGCTGGCGTCAATCAGGTCGGCAATGGCCTCGGCTTGCGCCAGGTCTATTTTGTCGTTCAGAAAAGCGCGCTCAGAAAATTCACCGGGTTGCGCCACCCGCAAACCGGGCAACAGTGGCAAGCCCGTTACAGGGTCAGGCGATGCGGCAGCTTGCAGGCAGCGTGCCAACAACAGTTGCAACACCACTGGGCCCCCGTGGGCTTGCAGCTCCAGCACATCTTCACCCGTGAACGAATGCGGCGCGGCAAAGTGGAGCGCCAAACCATGGTCAATCGGGCTGCCATCGGCATCGGCAAATGGCAAGTAAGTGGCTTCCCGGGGCTTTAGGCGCCGGCCGCACAAGACTTCGATCAGTGGCGCGAGGTGCTTGCCCGACACCCGAACAATGCCCACCGCACCCCGACCGGGGGCGGTGGCGATGGCAACGATGGGTTCTTGATGGCGGGCGAGCATGGCGGTGGTGGCGGATATGAAGCCTGGGTGAATGGATGAATGGGTGAAGCAAAAAAGGCCGCTTACGCGGCCCTTTGGGTGGGGTGGTTTTACTTGAACTTGGGCATGTTGAATTGCGGTGGTACGCCCATCCGGGTGTTGATGACCCACTGCTGGGCAATCGACAAGATGTTGTTGGTGATCCAGTACAGCACCAAGCCAGCTGGGAAGAAGAAGAACATCACGCTGAACACCAGCGGCATGATCCACATCAGCTTGGCTTGCATGGGGTCTGGTGGCGCGGGGTTGAGCGCTGTTTGCAGCAAAGTGGTCAAAGTCATGACCAGCGGCAAGATGAAGTAAGGGTCGGGCGCTGAAAGGTCTTTGATCCACAAAATCCAAGGCGCATTGCGCATCTCAACGCTGGACAACAGCACCCAATACAAGGCAATGAAGACCGGAATCTGCACCATGATCGGGAAGCAGCCGCCCATGGGGTTGACCTTTTCCTCGCGGTAGATCTTCATCATCTCTTGCTGCATTTTTTGCGGGTCGTTCTTCAGGCGCTCACGCATTTCCATGATCTTGGGATTGATGGCTTTCATTTTGGCCATGCTGGCATAGGCCTTGGCATTGAGCCAATAAAAAGCGATCTTCAGCAACAGCACCAAGGCCACAATGGCCCAGCCCCAGTTCTGAATGAAGCCAAATAATTTGTCCAGCAACCAATACAAAGGCTTGGACAACATGGCCAACCAACCGTAGTCTTTCACCAAGTCCAGGCCAGGGGCCAAGGCTTCCAAGACTTTTTCTTCTTGCGGGCCACTGAACAACTGGGTGTTCACTGTTTTGCTTTGACCGGGCGCCAACTCGGCCAAGGGCGTGATCATGCCCACGGCGTACAAATTGGTGTCGACTTTGCGCACGAAGTTTTCGCGTTGAATGCCGTCGGCCAACAACCAAGCGCTGGCAAAGTAGTGCTGCACCATGGCCACATAGCCGTTGGGTGAAGACTTTTCAATGTCGGCTTTGTTCTTTTCGATGTCGCTGAACTCCACCTTTTGGTATTTTTTAGCCTCGGTATAAATGGCCGGGCCCGTGAAGGTGGAATAAAAAGCAGATTCGCCAGCAGGCTTGTTGCCGTCGCGCACCAGCTGCAAATAAAGCTGCGGAGAGACGGGGGTGCTGCCGGTGTTGACCACTTCATGCTTCACGCCAATCGCATAGCTGCCACGTTGCAGGGTGTAGGTCTTGACCAACTTCACGCCGTTTTGTGCATCCGACTCGAAGCGCAAGGTCAATTCGTCTTGACCGTCTTTCAGGCTGCGCTCGCCGCTGAATTTCATGGGCGATTTGTGGGTCGGGAAGTCCCCGCCAATCAAGCCCGTCTGTGCGTTGTAGACCCGGCTGCTGCTCTGGTCGAGCAACACAAAAGGCTTGCTGCTGTCGACAAAATCGGCATGCCGAGTGAACTCGGTGCGCACCAAAGAGCCGCCTTCGGTGTCAAAGTTGAGTTTGAGCACATCGGTGACCACCTCGATCGTTTCGCGCGCACTGGCCGCAGCATTGGGGCCCGACGTAGGCACTTGTGCGGGCGTGGCTGCAGGTGCGGTGGTTGTGGCGGTCGGAACGCTGTTGTTGCTGGCCATTGCAGCCGGTGCTGCAGTGGAAGCAGGGGCGGCGGCTTCGGGCTTGGGGAAGAAAGTGGCTTTGTGTCCGTTAGACAACTGCCATTGGTCCCACAGCAGGACCATGGAAAAACCAAAAATCACCCAAAGGATGGTGCGACGGATATCGTTCATGGAAGCTTCTTTGACGAAGTAGGAGAAAACAAATCAGAGAACAAGCGCGAGGCTTGTGGGGGAACGGGGTCATGGCCGCCTTGGCACCATGGGCCGCAACGCACCAAGCGGTGCACGGTCAAGTAACTGCCTTTGGCGGAGCCATGCTGTTCCAGGGCTTGCAAGGCATAAACCGAGCAAGTGGGCTCAAAGCGACAAGACGAACCCAGCCACGGGCTCAACAACAAACGGTAGCCTTTCACCACGCCCATCAACAAACGCTGCACGATCATGAGCGGGCCCCTTGAGGCAGGGCACGCTCAAACAACTGCACCAGTTCTTGCCGAACGGCCAGTTTGAGGGGGTCTGAGGTGGCGCTGGTGAATTGCTGACGGTCAAATGTGGTGCGCAAACGGACCACATGGGCAGCCACAGGCAAGCGGTCGCAAAAGCTTTCGCTCACGTTGTAGATTTGGCGTTTGATGGCATTGCGTGTCACGGCGCGACGAGCCCAGCGTTTGGGCACCATGGCGCCCAGCCACACGTCGGACAAGTCAAAAAGGGCCTGCTCCGGTGAAGGTGCAGGCCCAATTTGTTCAGCAGGTGCCAAAGGCTTGTCTGTGGGGTGAGTCAAGGTCAGTCGGTGCAACGCAAAATGCGCTGTGCGCGAGACTGTTCCACCCGCCAGGGCGGCCTGAAATTGTGGGCGTGTTTTTAAACGCTGCACGATGGCCAAACCCTGGAATCAACCGCCCGAAGTGGCAACAGGCCACCGCCAGACGGTTGAAAAGGCATTAGACAGCCAGACGCTTGCGGCCTTTGGCGCGGCGTGCGTTGATCACAGCGCGGCCGCCACGGGTTTTCATGCGAACCAGAAAGCCGTGGGTACGGGCGCGACGTGTCTTAGACGGTTGGTAGGTGCGTTTCATAACTCTTCCTTTGTGCCCAATGCCACGAATCAGCTTTGGGCGAAACCCAAGATTATCGCAAACTTTCGGGCGCTCGGCAAATTCACCCACTTTAATGCCTTCGGGTGTTCCCGAGTTGAATCCGGAAAGATGTGGTTTATGATGTCCGAACAAATGCATTGCGGCATGTGGATAAGCTCTGAATAAGTTGCTTTCCACGGCCATTTTCTCTGCCCACTGTCCACAAAAAATAAATACAACATGTCTGAGGGAAACTCCCCCAATTTCCAGATGGATGCCGGCCAGGCTTTGTGGCAGGCTTGCGTGGATGAGCTGTCCCGCGAACTGCCCGAACAGCAGTTCAACACCTGGATCAAGCCCCTCACGGCCCAAGTTTCTGAAGACCAGCAACGCCTCACTTTGTTTGTCGCCAACCGGTTCAAATTGGACTGGATTCGGGCGCAGTACGCCGGCCGTTTAGCGGCCTTGCTGGAAAGCTTTCAAGGCCATCCTGTTCAAATCGAGTTAGTGCTCACTCCTCGTGAAGACGGCGCCAAAGCTGTGCGTCAGTCCACCCCTTCGTCGATGGAAAACGGGCCTGAGCCGATCGACTTGCCCGAAGAGCCCAGCACCAACACCTTCCGAAGCCGGCTCAACACAGCCCTGACTTTTGACAACCTGGTGGAAGGCACGGCGAACCGCATGGCGCGCGCGGCGGCGATGCATGTGTCCGGCTCGCCCGGGCACTTGTACAACCCCCTGTTCATCTACGGCGGCGTGGGTTTGGGCAAGACCCACTTGATGCACGCGATTGGCAACAAATTGCTGGCCGAGCGCCCTGAGGCCAAGGTTCTCTACATCCACGCCGAACAATTTGTCTCGGATGTGGTTAAAGCCTACCAACGCAAGACATTTGACGAGTTCAAGCAGCACTACCATTCGCTGGATTTGTTGCTGATTGACGATGTGCAGTTCTTTGCCAACAAAGACCGCACCCAAGAAGAGTTTTTCAACGCATTTGAGGCCTTGTTGGCCAAAAAATCGCACATCGTGATGACCAGCGACACCTACCCCAAGGGGCTGGCTGACATTCACGAGCGCTTGGTGTCGCGCTTTGACTCCGGCCTGACGGTGGCGATCGAGCCGCCCGAGCTCGAAATGCGGGTGGCCATTCTGATCAACAAGGCCATCAGCGAAGGCAGCGAAATGCCCGAAGAAGTGGCCTTCTTTGTGGCCAAAAACGTGCGCTCGAACGTGCGTGAGCTGGAAGGCGCTTTGCGCAAAATCTTGGCCTACTCGCGCTTCAACCAAAAAGAAATCTCCATCCAGCTCGCCCGCGATGCGCTGCGTGATTTGCTGTCCATTCAAAACCGCCAAATCAGTGTCGAAAACATCCAAAAAACGGTGGCCGACTACTACAAGATCAAGGTGGCCGACATGTACAGCAAGAAGCGCCCTGCCAGCATTGCCCGGCCGCGCCAAATTGCCATGTATTTGGCCAAAGAAATGACCCAAAAGTCTCTGCCCGAAATTGGCGAGCTGTTTGGTGGGCGTGACCACACCACCGTGCTGCATGCCGTGCGCAAAATCAATGCCGAGCGGCAGCAGTTGACCGAACTCAACCAGCAGCTGCATGTGCTGGAGCAGACGCTGAAAGGCTAAAGCCCCATGAGTCCGAATATGTTCCCCGTTTTTAAGTGCGTTGACCCGTTTGGAGGCTGTTTTGAGGCCAAAAAACAGCGAAAATGCTGCTTATCGTCAAAGTCGTACACAGCCCCTGGCTGTCGCGTGAAAATCACCAGAGGTAGACACCCATGATCGTCCTGAAGGCCACCCAAGACAAATTGTTGTCGGTCCTGCAATCCGTGTCCGGCATTGTCGAGCGCCGTCACACCCTGCCGGTGCTGGCCAATGTCTTGATTCGCAAATCTGGCCACGCGGTGCAACTGACCACCAGCGATCTTGAAATCCAGATCCGCACCACGGCTGAAATGGAAGGCGATCCCGGCGACTTCACCACCACTGTGGGCGCGCGCAAGCTGATCGACATTCTGCGCACCATGCCGGCCGACCAAACCGTCAGCCTCGAGTCGTCGCAAGCCAAGTTGATTTTGAAGGGCGGCAAGTCCAAGTTCACCTTGCAAACCTTGCCCGCAGAAGACTTCCCGCTGGTGCAAGAAGCGGCCTCGTTTGGCCCAGCGTTCAGCGTGCCCCAAAAAACGCTCAAGCAATTGCTGGGGCAGGTGTCGTTTGCCATGGCGGTGCACGACATTCGTTACTACCTGAACGGCATTTTGTTTGTGGCCGAGGGCAACCGCCTGAGCTTGGTGGCCACCGACGGCCACCGCTTGGCGTTCACGGCGGCCACGCTCGACGTCGCTGTGCCCACCAAACAAGAAGTCATCTTGCCGCGCAAGACGGTGCTCGAATTGCAGCGTTTGCTGTCTGAGAACGACGGCGCTATCGAGATGCAATTTGCCAACAACCAAGCCAAGTTCAGCTTTGACGGCATGGAGTTTGTGACCAAGTTGGTCGAAGGCAAATTCCCCGACTACAACCGCGTCATCCCCAAAGGCCACAGCAACAACCTCACACTGGGCCGCCAAGCCTTGTTGTCTTGCTTGCAGCGCACCGCCATCCTGACCAGCGACAAGTTCAAAGGCGTGCGCCTGAACCTCGACCCCGGCAGCCTGCGCGTCGCCTCGACCAACGCCGAGCAAGAAGAAGCCGTGGACGAGCTCGATATTGATTACTCCGGTGACAGCATCGAGATTGGCTTCAATGTCACTTACATCATCGACGTGCTCAGCAACATGGGCCAAGACATGGTGCGCATCGACCTGGCCGATGCCAACAGCTCCGCACTGATCACCATTCCCGAAAACGACAACTTCAAATACGTGGTGATGCCCATGCGCATTTGAGGCGCTCATTAACAGGCGATAGACCTTATCGAAACCCGCGACCTCTCGCGGGTTTCGGCCATTCAAGCGACAGAGAAAATTGAACATGACCGACGACATCAAGCCCAGCGAAGACGCTTTCACCACCGCGCAACCCAAGATCGATGCCAACCAAGCGGGTGCTTCTGAAGGCTACGGCGAGGGCTCTATCCAAATTTTGGAAGGCCTGGAGGCGGTGCGCAAACGCCCGGGCATGTACATCGGCGACACCTCGGATGGCACCGGCTTGCACCACTTGGTGTTTGAAGTCGTGGACAACTCGATCGACGAAGCGCTGGCCGGCCATTGCGATGACATCGTGGTCACCATCCACAGCGACAACTCCATCAGCGTGACCGACAACGGCCGCGGCATCCCGACCGGCGTGAAGATGGACGACAAGCACGAGCCCAAGCGCAGCGCCTCAGAAATTGCGCTGACCGAATTGCACGCGGGCGGCAAGTTCAACCAAAACAGCTACAAGGTCTCGGGCGGTTTGCACGGTGTGGGTGTGTCTTGCGTCAACGCGCTGTCCAAGTGGCTGCGCCTGACGGTGCGCCGCGAAGGCAAAGTGCACCAAATCGACTTTGCCAAAGGCTTTGTGCAAAACCGTTTGCTCGAAACCGTCGACGGCATCGAAGTCTCGCCCATGCGCGTCACGGGCGCCACCGACAAGCGCGGCACCGAAGTGCACTTTTTGCCCGACACCGAAATCTTCACGCAAAACACCGATTTCCATTACGAAATTTTGGCCAAGCGTTTGCGTGAACTCTCTTTCTTGAACAACGGTGTGCGCATCCGTTTGAAAGACGAGCGCAGCGGCAAAGAAGACGATTTTTCTGGCGCTGGCGGTGTGAAGGGGTTTGTGGACTTCATCAACGCCAACAAAAAAGTGTTGCACCCCAACGCCTTCCACGCCATGGGCGAGCGTCCGGCTGACAGCTATGGCGGCATTCCCGGCACCAGCATTGGTGTCGAAGTGGCGATGCAGTGGAACGACGGCTACAACGAATCGGTGCTGTGCTTCACCAACAACATTCCCCAGCGCGATGGCGGTACCCATCTGACCGGTTTGCGTGCCGCAATGACCCGCGTCATCAGCAAGTACATCGAGGCGAATGAAATCGCCAAGAAGCAAAAAGTAGAAGTCAGCGGCGACGACATGCGCGAAGGCCTGTGCTGCGTCTTGAGCGTCAAAGTGCCTGAGCCCAAATTTTCTAGCCAGACCAAAGACAAGCTGGTCTCGAGCGAGGTGCGCGCCCCGGTGGAAGACATCGTGGCCAAGGCTTTGACCGAGTTTTTAGAAGAGCGCCCGAACGACGCCAAGATCATTTGCGGCAAGATCGTCGAGGCCGCACGTGCCCGCGAAGCGGCCCGCAAGGCCCGCGAAATGACCCGTCGCAAAGGCGTGCTCGACGGCATGGGCCTGCCCGGCAAATTGGCCGACTGCCAAGAAAAAGACCCAGCGCTGTGCGAAATTTACATCGTCGAGGGTGACTCCGCCGGCGGCTCGGCCAAGCAAGGGCGTGACCGCAAATTCCAAGCCATCTTGCCCCTGCGCGGCAAGATCTTGAACGTCGAAAAAGCCCGTTACGAAAAACTGCTCACCAGCAACGAAATCGTCACACTCATCACCGCCTTGGGCACCGGCATCGGCAAAGCCACGGCAGAGTCAGGCAAGAGCGGCACCGACGACTTCAACGTCGACAAACTGCGCTACCACCGCATCATCATCATGACCGACGCCGACGTGGACGGCGCGCACATTCGCACTTTGTTGCTGACCTTCTTTTATCGCCAAATGCCCGAGTTGGTCGAGCGCGGACACATCTACATTGCCCAGCCACCGCTCTACAAAGTCAAGGCTGGCAAAGAAGAGCTGTACCTCAAAGATGGCCCGGCACTCGATGGCTTTTTGTTGCGCATCGCGCTCAAAGACGCCAGCATTTCCACCGGTGGCGCCGCTCCGCAAGTGTTGACGGGCGACACCTTGGAGGCCTTGGCGCGCAAGCACCAAGTGGCCGAGTCGGTCATTGCACGTTTGTCGAACTTCATGGACGCCGAAGCCCTGCGCGCCATGGCCGATGGCGTGTCATTGAACTTGGACACGCTGGAGCAAGCCGCCGCCTGCGCCCCGGCACTGCAAGCCAAGTTGCGCGAACTCAACACCACGGGCATCCCTGCTGAAGTGACGGCCGAGTTTGACGTGCGCAGTGACAAACCCATTTTGCGCATCAGCCGCCGCCACCACGGCAACATCAAGAGCAGCATCATCACGCAAGACTTTGTGCACGGCGCCGACTATGGCGCACTGGCCGAAGCGGCCGAGACCTTCCGCGGCTTGCTGAGCGAAGGTGCCAAAGCCACGCGCGGCGAAGGCGAGCGCCAGAAAGAAGAAAAAGTGGGCGACTTCCGCCAAGCCATGCACTGGCTGATCAGCGAAGCCGAACGCACCACCAGCCGCCAGCGCTACAAAGGTCTGGGCGAGATGAACCCCGCTCAGCTGTGGGAAACCACCATGGACCCCACCGTGCGCCGCCTGCTGCGCGTACAAATCGACGACGCCATCGAAGCCGATCGCGTGTTCACCATGCTGATGGGCGACGAGGTCGAGCCCCGCCGCCACTTCATCGAGAACAACGCGCTGCGGGCGGGGAATATCGATATTTAAGCAGCTGATGACGAGGGGTCGCGGCAGCACTCTAGTCGGTCGCGCGCTCGCTCAGCTTGTTTGTATTGATGGTTTTCCAGTCACGCATGCAGCGATTTTTGCAAGACCACCCATGCAAACGGGTTCCAAATTAAAGAATTCTTTAATTCGAAGCAAGCCTGTGAAAGCAGGGTTTAATCAGCGTTCTTTTGGGGCATGAGCCCAGCCCACTTGCAACCGAGTTTGATTGCCCATGTCTTGCATCGCCATCATCGACTTCGAAACCACCGGCATTTCTCCGAACATGGGCGACCGCGCCACCGAGGTGGCCATTGTGTTGTTGCAAGACGGGCAAGTGGTCGACCGATTTCAGAGCCTGATGAATGCCGGGGTGCGCGTCAACAGTTTCATCACCCAGCTCACCGGCATCACCAACGACATGGTGCAAGCCGCTCCGCCCGCCGAGCAGGTGATGCGCGAGGCGGCGCGCTTTGTCGGCGATCTGCCCATGGTGGCGCACAACGCGTCGTTTGACAAAAAGTTTTGGCAGGCCGAACTGGCCCGATGCGGGCAAGCGGCGGCACATCCTTTTGCTTGCACGGTCTTGTTGTCGCGCCGTCTGTATCCGCAAGCGCCGAACCACAAGCTGGGCACATTGGCGGCGCTGCACCATTTGCCTGCTTCAGGTCGCGCCCACCGGGCCTTGGCCGATGCTGAGATGGCTGCGCAATTGCTGGCACAGATGCAGCACGATTTAAAAACCCGCTACGGCTGTGCCCATGTTGACCATGCCTTGCTGATGGGGCTGCAGCGCACCAGCCGTCACATGGTGGGCGGCTATTTAAAGCAGAGAGCGGCCACTGTTAGCCCTGCACCACTTCCCAATAGGCCTGCCGTGTCTCTGGGCTGACCGCGTCCAGGGCCTGTTCGTAGTGGGTTTGGTGCTGGGCCAGCATGCGGGCCGAAGCGATGGTTTTGGATTTGCAAAACCAGTGACAGCTGTGTTGCATCAAAAACATCTCGCCCATCATGCGAAATGAACGCTCTTTGGCCCCCATGCCGTGTGAATGGTTAACCACTTGGTCAATGCCTCGCGCATGCACTTCCAGCATGCGGCGCATGTCAAAGGTGGCTTTGGGAGAGAGTTGGTCAATATAGGGCAGAGAAATTTTGAAGGCCCGAGTCACTGGCGCGGGTAATTTTGCAAATTCGCGCGCCAGGTTTTGAAATTCGGTGGCCAGTTGTTGTTCGGTGCTTTCTTGCAATTGCAAGATTTGGTGCTGTCTTTCTGAGTCGGTTTCGCCCAACGCACGCATGTAGGCGCTGGTGAGTTGTTCCATGTGTTTTTCGATGTGGTACGGGCGCAAATACTCGGCCAGCAAAGCGGTGCGTTGGCGCCGACCTTGGGTGTTGAGCCAGTGGATACCCACGGCCAAGATCAACAAAAGACTGAAAAATTCCATAACGGCATGCGTGTCTGGCCGGGATGGCCGATGCGCCGAGTGTAGGGGCTTGGCCGCTACGCTCTTTTGAGCACTAATATGGAGAGGGCACTCTAAAGTGAGGGTAATCCCTTGCCTCGGTCCGTGGGCGGTGTTCAAATTGCTGCATTGCAACAAATTTCAAAAGGACCTCACCATGAACTTCAGCGCCGAACAATTCTCCGCCGCCCAACAAGCCAACCTGGCTGCTGCTGCTGACCTGTCTCAAACCGCTTTCGCCGGTTTTGAGCGTTTGGTCGAGCTGAACATGGCCGCTGGCAAAGCCGCCGTGGGCGAGTCTTTCGCCAACGTGCAAGCCATGATGGCTGCCAAGTCGCCTCAAGACCTGATGGCTGTGCAAGCCGCTTTGGTGCAGCCTGCTTTCGAAAAGTCGGTGTCTTACGGCCGTCACTTGGCTGAAATCGCCAACAGCACCGGCGCCGTGTTCACCAAAGCTGTCGAAAGCAAAGTGGCCGAGTCTGAGAAAGCCGTCAAAAGCTTGGTGGAAAACAGCCTGAAAAACGCTCCTGCAGGTTCTGACGCTGCTGTGGCCGTGCTCAAGACCGCTTTCGAAGCCAGCCAAACTGCTGCCGAAACCCTGAAAAAAGTGGCCAAGCAAGCCGCTGACACCGCCGAGTCCAACATCAAGGCCGCCACAGCCCAAGCCGAAGCTTCGGTCAAGGCCGCCATGTCCAAGGCCAAAGCCAAGGCCTAATTTGCCGATACAAAAGCGGGCCTGAAGGGTCGGCTTTCTACAATCAGGGCGTCTTAGGACGCCCTTTTTGTTTTTGGATAACCCCATGACCGTTGATATGGCACCCGCTTCTGCTCCTGTTTTGCACATTTCTGGGGGCGTGGCCACCATCACCTTGAACCGCCCTGCCCAGCGCAATCGGCTGGAGAACGCCGACCTCAAGGCTTTGCTGGCGCACTTTGAGGTGGTCAACCAACAAACCGATGTGCGGGTGCTGGTGATCACCGCCCAAACAACTGGCCAACCCCAACCGGTGTTTTGCGCGGGTTATGACATTGGGGGTTTTGACGAGCCGGGGCATGGCGCGAGCTTTTTTGAAACAATTCCCAACGCCTTGGCCGCCCTGCGCCCTGTCACGGTGTGTGCGTTGAACGGCAGTGTCTATGGCGGCGCCACCGATTTGGTGTTGGCCTGTGATTTGCGCGTGGGTTTGCAAGGCCTCGAGTGGCGCATGCCGGCAACGGCACTCGGCCTGCACTATTACCCCAGCGGCTTACAGCGCTATGTGAGTCGCTTCGGCATGGCCGGCGCGCGGCGGGCGTTTTTGACAGCACGCCCATTTACCGACCGACAGCTCGAGGCAATGGGCTTGTTTGAGGCGCTGGTCACGGCCGAAGATTGGGACAACACGGTGCAGGCTTTGGTCTCCGATGTTTTGGCTTTGGCGCCCTTGGCGGTGCAGGCCACCAAGCGGTCGTTGCAAGAGCTGGAGACCGGGCAGTTTGACGAAGCGGTGGTGCGCGAACGCGAGCACATAACCAGCCGCAGTGCCGACTTTGCCGAAGGGCGCGCAGCGTTTGCTGAGCGTCGCAAGCCGGTGTTTGTGGGTCGTTAACCCGAATCGGCGCTGGTCTCTGGCCTAGGCCTAGGCCGAAGTTGGGGCCGATCGCCCGGCAGACCATGCCGTGCCCATCGAAGCGACCATGACCAAGGCAATGGCCAAACCCTGAAGCAGGCTCAAGTGTTCGGCCAACACGAGCCAGCCGGCCAAAGCGCCAACAGCGGGCTCGAGGCTGAGCAAAATACTGAAGGTGTTTTTAGGCAGGTGGTTCAGTGCAAACATTTCCAGCGCATAGGGAATGGCGCTGGACAGCAGGGCCACGGCCAAGCCGGCGACTAGCCACTGCGGATTGAGCAAGGCACTGCCCGCATGCCCCACCCCGATCGGGACCACCACAAGAGCCGCGGCCAACATGCCCATCGGGGTGGCCATGCCGCCATAACGCAGGGCCACGCGTTGCCCAAAAACGATGTACAGCGCCCAACAAATACCCGCCGCCAAGGCCAAGGCCATGCCTTGCGGGTCGAGTGCCGTGGTCTGCTGTGTCCATGGCCAGGGCAGGAGCAAGCCCAAACCCAAAACCGCCAGCACCACCCACAGCCAGTCGCTGGCTTTTTTAGAGGTCCAAACGGCAACAGCCAAGGGGCCGGTGAATTCAATGGCGATGGCGACGCCAAAAGGGATGGTTTTGATGGCGCTGTAAAACAAAAGGTTCATGACGCCCAAAGTGACGCCATACAAACCCAGCGGCAGGGCATCGGCCCAAACCCATTTGCGGCGCCATGGACGAAACACGGCCATCAGCATCAGCATGGCGAAAAAGAGGCGATAGGCCGTGGTGCCCTCAGCGCCCAAAGCAGGAAACAGGCTTTTGGCAAACGAGGTGCCAACGGCCAAAGACACCAGGCTGCACATCAAGGCCAGCATGGCCCATAAACGCAAATTCAAAGGGGATTTTCTCTCGGTGGGGCACGGTTTGCAGAGGCATTCCGTCAAGTCAAAAGGCTTTTTAGCGGCATCATAGCGCCGCATACAATGGCGGCTTCGTCTTTGGGGCACAACTGGGTGCCCCGATACACATCCAATTAGCCTTTTTGTGGAGCTTTCATGTTCATTTCTTCCGCTTTTGCCCAGACCGCTCCTGCCGCTGCCGCTGGTGGCGACATGCAGTCCACATTGATGAGCATGTTGCCTTTGTTGTTGATGTTCGCCGTTTTGTATTTCGTCATGATTCGCCCTCAGATGAAAAAGCAAAAAGAGCACCGCGCCATGATCGATGCCTTGGCCAAGGGCGACGAAGTCGTCACCGCCGGTGGCATGTTGGGCAAGGTCAGCAAAATTGGCGATGCCTACATTGGTGTTGAACTGACCGCAGGGGTCGAAGTGCAATTGCAGCGCAGCGCTGTGATTCAGGTGTTGCCCAAAGGAACTTTGAAGTAATTCAACCGGGGCGTCCTTGAGGGGCCGCTGTCACCGCTGGCCCCGTTTCTTTTTTCTGTACGCGAGTCACTATGAACCGTTATCCGGTCTGGAAGTACGCGATCATCGTGATCGCCACATTGCTGGGTGTCATCTACACGCTGCCCAATTTTTATGGTGAAGCGCCTGCGGTGCAGGTCTCCTCGGGCAAAGCCACCATCAAGGTGGACACCCAAGTGCTGCAAAAAGTCGAAGAAGCCCTCAAGGCCGCTGACTTAAATGCCGACAGCATTGCATTGGAGGGGGGTTCGGTCCGTGCTCGGTTTGGCAGCACCGACCAGCAACTGAAAGCCAAAGACGCGATTCAAAGAGCACTGACACCCGAGGGTGCCGACCCACAGTTTGTCGTGGCCTTGAATTTGGTCTCGCGTTCACCAGCTTGGTTGACCGCCCTGCACGCCTCGCCCATGTACTTGGGGCTGGATTTGCGCGGCGGCGTGCACTTCATGTTGGAAGTGGACATGCAAGCGGCGCTGACACAAAAGGTCGAGTCTATTGGCGGCGATCTGCGCAGCTTGTTGCGTGAAAAAGATGTGCGCCATGGCGGGATCAGTCGCAATGGTGAGACCCTTGAAATCCGCTTGCGCGACGAGCAGCAAGTCGCCGCGGCCAAGCGGGTGTTGGCGGACCAGTTTGCAGATCTGCAAATTCAAGAAGTGTCGGCCGGCAATGAGTTTCGTTTGATCGCCCGCATCAAGCCCGAGGCATCGCGCAAAGTGCAAGACCAAGCGCTCAAGCAAAACATCACCACGCTGCACAACCGCATCAACGAACTGGGCGTGGCCGAGCCGGTGATTCAGCAACAAGGCCTCGACCGCATCGTGGTGCAGTTGCCCGGTGTGCAAGACACGGCCAAAGCCAAAGACATTTTGGGCCGCACCGCTACGCTGGAAGTGCGCATGGTGGACGAGAGCACCGAAGCCCGCGCCGCTGAACAAGCCGGTGGTGTGGTGCCTTTTGGCGCCGAGCGTTATCTGGAGCGCGATGGTCGCCCCTTGATTGTCAAAAAACAAGTGGTCTTGACCGGTGACAACCTCACCGATGCGCAGCCCGGCTTTGACAGCCAAACCCAAGAGCCCGTGGTCAACTTGACACTCGACGCCAAGGGCGCGCGCATCTTCAAAGATGTGACGCGCGACAACGTGGGCAAACGCATGGCCATCATCTTGTTCGAAAAGGGCAAGGGCGAAGTGGTGACTGCGCCAGTGATTCGCGCCGAGATCGGTGGCGGGCGGGTGCAGATTTCTGGCCGCATGACCACCGCCGAAGCCAACGACACGGCTTTGCTGCTGCGCGCGGGCTCTTTGGCCGCGCCGATGGAGATCATCGAAGAGCGCACGATTGGCCCCAGCTTGGGTGCTGAAAACATTGCCAAGGGCTTCAACAGCGTGACCTGGGGCTTCTTGGTCATCGTGGCCTTCATGGTGGTTTATTACGCCATGTTCGGCTTGTTCTCGGGCATTGCGCTGGGGGTGAACTTGCTGTTCTTGGTGGCCATTTTGTCCATGCTGCAAGCCACCTTGACCTTGCCCGGTATGGCCGCGATGGCGCTGGCGCTGGGCATGGCGATTGACTCCAACGTGCTGATCAACGAGCGGGTGCGTGAAGAATTGCGCAACGGGGTCAGCCCGCAAGCGGCCATCCATGCCGGTTATGACCGTGCGTGGGCCACGATTTTGGACTCCAACATCACCACCCTGATTGCTGGCGTGGCCTTGCTGGCCTTTGGCTCTGGCCCGGTGCGTGGCTTTGCTGTGGTGCATTGCATTGGCATTTTGACCAGCATGTTCTCAGCCGTGTTCTTCTCACGCGGCTTGGTCAACCTGTGGTACGGCGGCCAGAAAAAACTCAAGTCCGTGTCCATTGGCACGGTGTGGCGCCCCGACGCTGGCACTGCGGTGAAAGCCGACTAACAGGAGCGGACCATGGAATTATTCAAGATTAAAAAAGACATCCCGTTCATGAAGCATGCGTTGATCTTCAACGCCATTTCCTTCATCACCTTTGCTTTGGCGGTGTTCTTCTTGATCACCCGCGGCTTGCATTTGTCGGTCGAATTCACGGGTGGCACGCTGATGGAAGTCAGCTACAGCCAGCCAGCGGATGTGCAAAAAGTGCGCAGCACCGTGGCCACGCTGGGCTTCTCGGAAGTACAGGTGCAAAACTTTGGTTCGGCACGTGATGTGATGATCCGCTTGCCGGCACAAAAGGGTGTCAGCTCAGCGCAGCAAAGTGAAAAAGTGTTGACGGCGCTAAAGGCCGACAGCCCTGATGTCACCTTGCGCCGCACCGAATTTGTCGGTCCTCAGGTGGGTGACGAATTGGCCGAAGACGGCCTCAAGGCTTTGGGCTTTGTGGTGCTGGGCATCATGATTTATTTGGCCGTGCGCTTCGAGTGGAAGTTTGCGGTTTCGGCCATCATTGCCAACTTGCACGACGTCATCATCATCTTGGGCTTTTTTGCCTATTTCCAGTGGGAGTTTTCACTGGCGGTGTTGGCCGCGGTGTTGGCGGTGTTGGGCTACTCGGTGAACGAATCGGTGGTGATTTTTGACCGTATCCGCGAAAACTTCCGCCGTTACCGCAAGATGAACACAGTGGAGATCATCGACAACGCGATCACCTCCACCATCAGCCGCACCATCATCACGCACGGCTCGACCCAGATCATGGTGTTGTCCATGTTGTTGTTCGGCGGTGAGACCTTGCACTACTTCGCCATGGCCCTGACCATTGGCATTTTGTTCGGCATCTACTCGTCGGTGTTCGTCGCCGCGGCCATTGCGATGTGGTTGGGCATTGAGCGCGAAGACCTGATCAAGCCGATCAAGAAAGACAACGATCCTGGCGATGAAAACTCTGGAGCGGTGGTTTAGTCACCTCTCGTTTCTTGAGACTCTCTTGACCAAGGCGCCCTCGTGGCGCCTTTGTTTTGGCATCAGCCTCGGCTCACGCGCTGAAACAGGCCACCCGGCAATCGGCCCACTTGCCCCATCAGTTCAAGTTCCATCAGTTGCGCCTGCAGCGTCGCCGTGCTCAGGCCAGAGCGCGCTTGCAAAGCGTCCAGGCTGACCGGGTCATGGCCCAGGGCGCGCAGCAATGCGGACTCGTCGGGCGGGCTGAAAAGGTCGTTGTCAGTCTCAGGGTCTGCGCTTTCTTCAGACCGCGCCAACCCGTCTGGGCGCTTGGTCATGTTGGGCATTTCTTCCAAAACGTCTTGCGCCGACTCCACCAATTTGCCGCCCTGCTTGATCAGCCAATGGCAGCCCTTGGACTGGGCTGCATGGATCGAGCCCGGAATGGCCAACACATCACGGCCTTGCTCGAGTGCTTGCTTGGCGGTGATGAGAGAGCCCGAAGGCAATGCGGCCTCGACCACCAGCGTGGCTTGCGACAAGCCGGAGATCAATCGGTTGCGTTGGGGAAAATGCGCCCGCAGCGGGGGCGTGCCCAAGGGGTATTCGCTGAGGATGAGGCCGCGCAGCGCGATCTGATGAGCCAAGCCAAGGTGTTGGCGCGGATAGACCCGGTCAAGTCCCGTGCCCACGACGGCGATGGTGGCCAAAGGGTGGGCTGAAGTTGGGCGATCAGGGGCACCCAGCAGCGCTCCTTCGTGCGCGGCACCATCGATGCCCAGCGCCAGACCCGAGACGATGGTCAGCCCGCTGGCACTGAGGCTGCGGGCAAACTCACGGGCATTGCTGTGCCCCTGTGGTGTCGGATTGCGACTGCCCACAATCGCCACCGTGTGCTCGGCGAGCAAAAGTTGCAGGGCGTGGGTTTGGCCCAACGCATAGAGCATCAGCGGCGGATCTGGAATCTGCAACAGTGCGGCCGGGTAGTCGCGCTCGCCCAAGGTCACGACAGCGCGGCCCATGCCGCTTTCGGAGTAGGATTCGGAGTTGTTTTTGGTGTTGGTGTTGCTGTTGGCACCATCTTGCAACCATTGCCAAGTGGTGTCGGTCAAGGCAGCGGCCTCTTGCGGGACGGTCTGCAAAGCTTTGGCCTGCTGCGCCGAGACACATTGGCGCAAAGCCACTTCGGACTGTTGGAAGATGGCTTCAGGCGGCCCAAAAGCCGCCAACAAACGCCGGGCACTGTCGGGGCCCACGCCCTCGGTGAGTGACAAACGCAACCAAGCGCCCAGCGTTTCGCGGGTGTTCAACATGTTTTCTCCCTGTGCCGCCTGGGTGGCGGTCTGTCAGGGCATTGTGGGTCAAATGCGGCGGCCTGCCAATGCCAATGCCAATGCCAATGCCAATGCCAATGCCGCGCCGCTTGGCGGTCAGCGCTGGCGTTGCGACAGCCAGCCAAACAGCAGATGGTTGCCCAGCGCCACCATCCAGCAGATGAAGCCCGTCCAAAAAGTGTGGCTTGGGTAATGCGCGCCGCGCAGGGTTTGGGTGGTGCCCAACACCAGACCACACAGCAAAACCACCATCAAGATGCGCAGCCCGATGCGGCGCTGCGCGGCCAAGCCCGAGGCCAGCCAAGGCAAAGACAAGCCCACAAAAGCCAGCGCCGATGACACGTGTCCGCCGGGAAAGCAATTGCCCGGACCCCCGTCGGCCACGCCCCAACTCCAGTGCGACACATACACCGCGGGGCCGCCAAAGGCTTGCAAGCTCCAAGGGCAGCTGGTCAGGCTGAAATGCTTCAAGGTGCTGATGGTGATGAGGCCCACGGTGATGCCCACCATGATTTCTGCGCGCTGCAATCGGCTGAGTTGGCGCAAAAAAGATTGCGGCCACCAGACCATCACCCACAAAGCCAGATAGATCACGATGGCCAACTGCTTCGCGCGCAAGTGCAAGACCGTGTCGAGCCACCAATTGCCGCGTGAATAAAACCCGCTGCCATCGGCCAGGCCATGCACCACCCACAAATCGAGACCCGAAAAATCCCAGATCAACAAACCTAAAAATGCGATGCAGGTGAAAAGTCCGATGCGCTTGGCGGGGCTAAGGTCGCCCAAAGTGGCGTAGGCAGGTGCAGGGTTCATGAAACTCGAGGGGCATTCAATCGGGTGCCCAAAATGTAATCGGGTTTGCCGATGGGGGCGCCCGTCAGCCGTTTTTTTCTCATGACTTTTTTTCCGGGCTCAGCGGCGCTTCATCGGCGGTGTCTAGAATCGAGCGCATTTGCCGTTTGTCCCCCTTACTGTTTGGCCGTTTCCATGAAGTTTTTTATCGCGCGCTCTGCTTGGCACCCCACCTCGTTGTTGGCGGTTTTGTCCCTCTGGATCGGCACCTTCGGCAACACCCCTTTTTGGATGGCCATTTGGAAGCTGCCTGAAACGCAGGGGCTGCGTGCGCTGACCACAATGGGCAGTTTGTGGCTCATTTTGGTATTTTTGTTGGTCTGGTTTTTGTGCCTCTGGGTCTGGCCGCGCTGGCTCAAACCCGCAGCGGTATTGATGCTGATCACGGTCACCTCCAGCAGCTACTTCATGCTGACCTATGGCGTGGTGATCGACCCCAGCATGCTGGCCAACGTGGTGCAAACCGACGTGCGCGAGGTGCGTGACCTCTTGTCATGGAGCATGCTGGCTGCATTGGTGTTGGGGGTCGTCTTGCCGGGGCTGTGGCTGTGGCGACAACCTGTGCGCAAGGTCAAAACCCTCTCGCTCATTGGGCGGCAACTGGCGGTCTCGGTGTTGGCTTTGTTGCTCGCGGTGGGCTTTTTTTGGACAGCGTTTCAAGACATTGCCTCGCTCACCCGCTCGCACAAACATTTGCGCTACATGATCAACCCGTTCAACAGCGTGTATGCCATTGCACATTTGTTTGTCGACAAGGCGAGCCTGGCCAATCAGCCGCTGCAGGCCATTGGTGAAGACGCGCAATGGACCGGCACGGCCACCGCCGAAAGCAATGCCCCGCTGATGGTCTTGGTTTTGGGTGAGACGGCACGCGCGGCCAATTTTGGTTTGGGGGGGTATGCCCGTGACACCACGCCGCAGTTGCGCCAACTGAAAGCGCAAGGCGATCTGGCTTATTTTTCCAATGTCACCTCTTGCGGCACCAGCACCCAAGCCTCGGTGCCCTGCATGTTCTCTCACATGGGCAAGACGGCCTACGAAGCCAGCAACCAGCGGTTTGAAGGCTTGCTGGACGTGTTGCAGCGGGCAGGCTTGGCGGTCTTGTGGCTGGACAACCAATCGGGTTGCAAAGGCGTGTGCGACCGCGTCAGCAATGTCATGACCACCACGCTGAAGGTGCCCGAATATTGCAGCACCGGCGAATGTCTGGACGAAATCATGTTGCACGAAATGCCCAAGCATTTGGCGGCACTCGATCCGGCCAAGCGCGCCAAAGGCACGGTGGTGGTGATGCACCAAATGGGCAGCCACGGCCCCGCTTATTACAAGCGTTCCCCTGCGGCCATGAAGCAGTTTTTGCCCGAATGCAGCAGCCATGCCTTGCAAAATTGCCCGCCTGAGCAGATCGTGAATGCCTACGACAACTCGATTTTGTACACCGACCACTTTGTCGCCAAGACGGTGCAGTGGCTGCAAAAACAAGGCCGACCCACCGCCCTGATGTACCTGTCTGACCACGGCGAGTCCTTGGGTGAAAACGGCATTTATTTGCATGGCATGCCTTTCAGCATTGCGCCCAAGGTTCAAACCCATGTGCCTATGCTGGTGTGGTTGTCCAAGTCGATGCAAAAGCAGCGCGGCTGGAACATGTCTTGCCTGCAAGCCCAAAGCACCAAAGCGCTCTCGCACGACCACATGTTTCACTCGGTCTTGACCTTGAACCAAGTAAAAACCAGTTTGCTCAAGCCCGAGTTGGACCTCTTTTCTGCCTGCACCACGGCCCGTTGAGCCTCCGGGGCCAGCCCAAGACGCACCGGTCTTGGCAGGCGCTTTGGAAAATAGGGACAATATGGCCCTGATTTCCTTATCGTTTTGAAGCCATGGCCTTGCTTTCCATTCTTTGTTATCCCGATGCCCGCCTGCACAAGGTGGCCAAGCCCATCACGGCGGTAGACGAGCGCATCCAAACCCTGATCGATGACATGTTGGAGACCATGTACAACGCCAATGGCATTGGCTTGGCAGCCACCCAAATTGACGTGCATGAGCGCTTGGTGGTGATCGATGTCTCTGAAGAACGAAACCAGCCTCTGGTGCTGATCAACCCAGAAATCACCTGGATGGGGGACGAGCGGGTCAAGGGCGATGAAGGTTGTCTGTCGGTGCCCGGCATTTATGACGGCGTGGAGCGCGCCACGGCCGTGAAGGTCACGGCGTTAGACCGGCAAGGTCAGTCGCAAACGATCGAAGCCGAAGGTTTGTTGGCCATTTGCATTCAACACGAAATGGACCATTTGAAAGGCAAAGTGTTCGTGGAATACCTGTCGCCACTCAAACAAGGGCGCATCAAAACCAAGCTGGTCAAAGCTCAAAAAGCCGAACGCTGAAGACGGCATGCGATTGATCTTTGCGGGCACGCCCGAATTTGCCCAAGTCGCCATGGCGGCCTTGCATGCGGCGGGGCATGAGCTTGTGGGCGTCTTGACCCAACCCGACCGGCCTGCTGGACGGGGCATGAAACTGCAACCTTCCCCCGTCAAGCAGTGGGCCGAGGCGCACCAAGTGCCCGTGGCCCAACCGCGCAGCCTGCGTCTGGACGGCAAGTTTCCAGAAGACGCTGCGGCTGCCCGCGACTGGCTGTTGGCGGCGCAAGCCGATGCCATGGTCGTGGCCGCTTATGGGCTGATCTTGCCGCAGTGGACCTTGGACTTGCCGCGCTACGGCTGCTTGAACATCCATGCATCTCTCTTGCCGCGCTGGCGCGGGGCCGCGCCCATTCACCGCGCGATCGAGGCGGGGGACACCCAAACCGGCATCACCATCATGCAAATGGACGCGGGGCTGGACACGGGCGACATGTTGTGGGTGCGAGACGAGCCCATTTTGGGCACTGATACCACCGCTGCGCTGCACGACCGACTGGCCACCTTGGGGGGCGAAGCCATCGTGCAGGCCTTGGCCACGCTGCATGATTTGCCCCGACGCAAGCAAGCGACCGAGGGCATCACTTATGCCCACAAAATCGAAAAATCCGAAGCCGCATTGGACTGGGCCTTGCCCGCCGACGTATTGGCCCGACGCCTTCGCGCCTTCGATCCCTTTCCGGGCATGACCGTGCCCTTGGCCTTGGCGTCGGGTGTCGAAACCCTCAAGCTGTGGCGCGCCGAGGCCGAGCGCTTGGCCGCACCCACCGAACCGGGGACGGTCATCAGCGCCGATGCAAGTGGTATTCGGGTGGCTTGTGGCCAAGGCCAGTTGTGTTTGACGCAGTTGCAACGCCCGGGCGGCAAACGCTTGAGCGCCGCTGACTTTTTGCGCGGCTGTCCGCTGCAAGCCGGTCAGCGCTTGGTGGGGGCCTGATGTTTTTTCTGTCTCGCCTGTACCGCCATCCGGCATTTGTACAGGGCATGCGCGAAGTGTCACCGCAAGCCCCTGGCATTGCGGCTTGGGGCCTCATGACCGGCGTGGCCATGGTCAAGTCGGGCATGAGTGTGTTCGAGGCCAGCGCCATGACTTTGCTGGTGTTTGCGGGCAGTTCACAACTGGCCGCCATTCCCCTGATCGTGGCCGGTGCGCCGGCGTGGGTGATCTTGGCCACCGGCTTTTGTGTCAACTTGCGCTTTGTGGTGTTCAGCCTGCATTTGCGGCCTTACCTGATCCACTTGCCGCGTTGGCAGCGCCTGTTTCACGCTTACCTCACGGCCGACATCAGCTATGTTTTGTTCACCCGAAAATACGCGCATCCGGGGCAAAACGACGCCGAGCGGCACGAGCAAGAAGCCTATTTGGCGGGCAACGATTTCTTGAACTGGCTGTCTTGGATCGTGGCCAGTTTTGTCGGCATTGCCTTGGCCAACTTCATCCCGACCAGCTGGGGGTTGGGCTTTGCAGGCATTTTGTGTTTGTTGGGCATCCAGTGTTCGTTGGCCAGCTCGCGCATGCGCATCTTGTCGGCCGTGGTGGCGGGCGTGGCGGCGGTGGTGGCTTACAGCTTGCCGCTCAAACTCAACATTGTCGTGGCGATTGCGGCGGCCGTGATCTTGTGTTTGACCGTTGAGAAACTGCGCCCTGCGCCAGGAGCCGCCACATGACTCTGGCAGGCACAGACCTCTGGACATTGGCGGTCATCGTCGGCCTGGCGCTGGTGACGGTGCTGACGCGCAGTTTCTTTTTTATCTCGAGCAAGAGCTGGCAGTTGCCGCACTGGGCGCAACGCGGTTTGCAATACGCCCCGATTGCGGCCTTGTCGGCGGTGGTGGTGCCCGAGATCGTCACCGTGCAAGGCGAGTGGATCAGCACTTGGCAAGACGCGCGCTTGTTTTCAGCCGGGGTCGGCGCAGCGGTTTATTTTTGGCGGCGCGACGTGCTGTTCACCATCATCGCCGGCATGGCGGTGTATTTGCCATTGCATCTCGGCTTGGGCTGGTGAGTCGGGCTGCGGCCACCCGTGAGGCGTTGTTTCGCGTTCGTACCGGCTTGATGGCCGGTCGATGAACCTGCGGGCTTTTAAAATCGGTGGCAATCCTTTCATTTACCGAGCTTCATCATGAATGTCATTCGCTTTTCTGATTTGTGTGCCAATGGCCAAGCCGCTGGACAACGTGTGTTTATCCGTGCTGACCTGAACGTGCCGCAAGCCGATGACGGCAGCATCACCGAAGACACCCGCGTGCGCGCCAGCGTGCCCTGCATTCAGATGGCCTTGGCTGCCGGTGCGACCGTCATGGTGACCAGCCACTTGGGCCGCCCTACTGAAGGCGAGTTCAAGCCCGAAGATTCATTGGCCCCCGTGGCCAAGCGTCTGGGCGAATTGCTTGGCCGCGAAGTGCCGCTGGTGGCCAATTGGGTCGATGGCGTGCAAGTGGCTCCCGGCCAAGTGGTGCTGCTGGAAAACTGCCGAGTCAACAAAGGTGAGAAAAAGAACGACGAAGTCTTGGCCCGCAAGATGGCCGCGCTGTGCGATATCTTTGTGAACGACGCCTTTGGCACCGCCCACCGTGCCGAAGGCACCACCTATGGTATTGCCCAGTTTGCCCCCATCGCTTGTGCCGGCCCTTTGTTGGCGGCCGAGATCGATGCCATTGGCAAGGCCTTGGCCAAACCACAACGCCCGCTGGCCGCCATCGTGGCCGGCAGCAAAGTCAGCACCAAGCTGACCATCTTGAAAAGCCTGTCACAAAACGTGGACCAGTTGATTGTGGGTGGGGGCATCGCCAACACCTTCATGTTGGCAGCGGGTCTGAAGATTGGCAAAAGCCTGGCCGAATCCGACTTGGTGGGCGAGGCCAAAGCGGTGATCGAGGCCATGAAGGCCCGCGGTGCCGAAGTGCCGATTCCCACCGATGTGGTGGTGGCCAAAACCTTTGCCGCCGACGCGGTGGCCACCGTCAAAAAAGCCACCGATGTAGCCGACGATGACCTGATCTTGGACATTGGCCCTGAGACCGCGGCGCACTTGGCGGCCCAGCTGAAAAAAGCCGGCACGATTGTTTGGAATGGCCCGGTAGGGGTGTTTGAGTTTGCGCCCTTTGAAAACGGCACCAAAGTGATCGCCCAAGCGATTGCCGAATCCAGCGCATTCAGCCTTGCCGGTGGCGGCGACACCTTGGCCGCCATTGCCAAATACGGCATCGAAAAGCAGGTGGGCTACATCTCGACTGGGGGCGGCGCTTTCCTTGAAATCTTGGAAGGCAAGACCTTGCCCGCTTTTGAGATTTTGACCCAGCGCGCCGCTGGCTAAGCCCTTTCGGCGCGGGTGATTCTGGTGCGTCACCTGTTCAGGGCGGCCCGAGTGGCCAACAAAAAACCCCGCATCGCGGGGTTTTTTTGTGGCTCAAGCCCGTGATGTTCAGGCTTGCGCTGCAGGTGGCAAGTTGGCGCGCACCGGGCTGGTCATGTTGCCCTTGAAGTCGGTCCAGCACTCGCGTGTGAAGTCGTACATCTTGCAGTTCTTGGCGGTCTCGAAATACCACTTCCAAGAAAAGGGCTGCACGATGATGCGGCCGGGCAGCATTTCTTCGAGCTTGGCTTGGGCTTGTTTCAGGCGGTACAAGGGAATGCTCATGTCCACATGGTGTGCGGTGTGCTCCATGATGTGGTGCATCAGTGCGCCAATCTTGAATGGGAAGGTCAGGTGCACGGTGGTCGAGACAAAAGGTGCCGCCTTGGTCCAAGCGGCTTTGTTGTCGTGCCAAGACACCTTGACGTGGGTGTGGTGCACATAGACCACAAAGCCGATCATGCTGTTCCAAAAGAAGAAGGGCACAGCAAAACCCAGCAGCAAAGACAGGGCCACCGACTGTTCGGTGAGCACGGCCGCGGCAACGATGGCGGCGATCCACAGCACCGCAAACACGGTCACCAACAGGCTGTCCTTGAAGAAAATGGGCCGGCGCGTGGGCATGTGGGTTTTGTTGGGGAAGAACTCGCGTTTCCACCAGATTTCGATCATGTAATACAAGCCCGGTGCCCAGCCGCTGCGGTAAGCGCGCTCCAGCAAACGCTGCATCGGCGAGAGGGCTTCAAACTCTGCCGCTGTGAGGGGCGTCCACACAAAATCGACGCCCTTGAGGTTGGTGTAGCCGTGGTGCACCACGTTGTGGCCGGTGTCCCACAAGCTGTAAGGCGTGAGCGAAGGCAAAAACGCGATACGGCCCAACACTTTGTTGAGTTCGCGGTGGGGTGTCAGGCTTTGGTGGCAAGCATCGTGGCCGATGATGAACAAACGGCCAATCACAAAACCGGCCGCCAAAGCGCACAGCACCTTGAGCCAGACGGACTCTAAAGCGATGGTGCCGGCAATCAACGAGAAGAACAGGGCGTAGTCCACGATCAGCAGGACAAACGCACGGAAAGTGCTGCGGTCAGACAAAGGAATCAGCCACTCGCGCAAAGTTTTGCGGTGTGGCAAAGGCTGGTCCAAGTCGATGGGCTGGTGTTCGGTCGGGGTGTGCAATGCAGTCATAACGCTTGAGGGTTTTCGCTTGGCCTCAAGTTTAGTCGCCCATCAGACACCGTGGGCTGACCAAGATCAATTCATGGGACATCCAAAGGTGAATGCGACTTTGCGAGGCCATTCAGCTTAATTCAGCGACTTGACAGGGAGATGACAGACGGGCGGGTGTCACCGAAAGAACCTGCCTTGTAACCAATTTCGTGTGAAAATTGAAACCAAATTACATGGAGATTCCACAATGCCCCGTCGCGCCACCAAGATTGTTGCCACCTTAGGCCCTGCTTCCAGCGATCCTGCTTTGCTTGAGGCCATGATCCGGGCGGGCGTCAATGTGGTGCGCCTGAACTTCAGCCACGGCAAGGCGCAAGACCACGTGGACCGCGCCCGTTTGGTGCGCGAAGCCTCGCAACGGGCCGGTCGCGAAGTGGCCATCATGGCCGACTTGCAGGGCCCCAAGATTCGGGTGGGCAAGTTTGCCGAGGGCAAAGTCATGCTCGAACCCGGCATGCCCTTCATTTTGGACGCCTCTCGCACCGAGTTGGGGGACCTGCAGGGGGTGGGCTTGGACTACAAAGAACTGCCACGCGATGTCAAAGCCGGCGATGTTTTGTTGCTTAACGACGGCCTGATCGTGCTCACCGTGAATGCCGTCAGGGGCGAGCAGGTGCACACCACCGTGAAGTTGGGTGGCGAGTTGTCCAACAACAAAGGCATCAACAAACAAGGCGGTGGCCTGACCGCCCCGGCCCTGACGGCCAAAGACATGGACGACATCAAAACCGCCATGAGTTTGCACGCCGACTACGTGGCCGTGAGCTTTCCCAAGAACGCCACCGACATGGAAATGGCACGCCAGTTGTGCAATGTGGCGGGCGCCGAGTACGGCCACAAGCCCGGCCTGATTGCCAAAATTGAGCGCGCCGAAGCCATTCCTCACTTGGAAGCCATTTTGAAAGCCAGCGACGGCATCATGGTGGCGCGTGGCGATTTGGCTGTTGAAGTGGGCAACGCCGCCGTGCCGGCTTTGCAAAAACGCATGATCAAATTGGCCAAGGTGCACGACAAAGTGGTCATCACCGCCACCCAGATGATGGAGAGCATGATCACCAACCCGGTGCCCACGCGCGCCGAGGTGTCGGACGTGGCCAACGCCGTGCTGGACGGCACCGACGCGGTGATGTTGAGCGCCGAGACCGCTGCTGGCAAATTTCCGCTCGAAACCGTGGAAGAAATGGCCAAGATTTGTCTGGCCGCCGAAAGTGCAGAAGACCCCACGCTGGACGCCGACTTCAAGGGGCAAACCTTCAGCCGCATCGACCAATCGATTGCCATGGGCGCTTTGTTCACCGCCCACCATTTGGGCGCCAAAGCCATTGTGGCCATGACCGAGTCGGGCTCTACGGCTTTGTGGATGAGCCGTCACCGCGTGCACATCCCAATTTATGCGCTGACCACCAAGCTGGCCTCGCAACGCAAAATGGCCTTGTTCCGCAACGTGCGTCCCTTGTTGATGGACACCAGCGCCGACCGCGATACGGCCCTGCTGGATGCCGAGGCGCACCTGAAAAATCGCAACATCGTGAGCACCGGTGACGTGTATGCCATCACCTGCGGCGAGCCCATGGGCTCACCCGGCGGCACCAACATGCTCAAAATTTGTAAAGTCGCTTGATTTAAAGCGATCCTTGAGGGGCCCTGTGTGGCCCCTCTGGCGTTTTGGGAACCCCAAGGATTCAGGCAGGAGTCAGGCCTTAAGCGATAAAATTCTGACCAGTTACCAACCGGTTACAAGCCGGTTTGCCCGAATTTTTAACTTCCCGAGAAATCACCATGGCACTCGTTTCAATGCGCGAGCTGCTGGACCATGCCGCCGTCAATGGCTACGGCATTCCAGCTTTCAACGTCAACAACCTGGAGCAAGTGCAGGCCGTCATGACCGCGGCCGACGAGGTGGGCGCTCCGGTCATTTTGCAAGCCAGTGCAGGGGCTCGCAAATACGCCGGCGAGCCCTTCATCAAGCACCTGATTCAGGCCGCTACCGAGCAGTGGCCGCACATCCCCTTGGTCATGCACCAAGACCACGGCCAAAGCCCGGCGGTGTGCCAAGGCGCGATCAACTTGGGTTTTTCTTCGGTCATGATGGACGGCTCTTTGCTGGAAGACGGCAAAACCCCGGCCGACTTTGCCTACAACGTCGAGGTGACTCGCCGCGTGGTCGAGATGGCCCACTTGCAAGGCGTTTCGGTTGAGGGTGAATTGGGCTGCTTGGGCAACTTGGAAACGGGTGAGGCCGGCGAAGAAGACGGCATTGGTGCGGTGGGCAAACTGGACCACAGCCAAATGCTCACCGACCCCGAAGAAGCCGCGCAGTTTGTCAAGGCCACCGGCCTGGATGCCTTGGCCATCGCGATTGGCACCAGCCATGGTGCATACAAGTTCAGCCGCAAGCCCACGGGCGACATCTTGGCCATCAGCCGTGTGAAAGAAATCAACGCCCGCATTCCCAACACCCATTTGGTGATGCACGGCTCGTCCAGCGTGCCGCAAGAGCTGTTGGCCATGATCAACCAATATGGCGGTCAGATGAAGCAAACCTTCGGCGTGCCGGTGGAGGAAATTCAAGAAGCCATCAAATTTGGCGTGCGCAAGATCAACATCGACACCGACATTCGATTGGCCATGACCGCCGCGGTGCGCCAATTTTTATTTGAAAACCCCGACAAGTTTGACGCCCGTGAATGGCTCAAGCCTGCCCGCGAAGCGGCCAAACAGCTGTGCAAACAGCGTTACCTCCAGTTTGGTTGCGAGGGCCAAGCGCCCAAGATCAAAGGGCACAGCTTGCAGGTGGTGGCCGGCCAGTACGCGCGCGGCGAACTCGCACAAGAGGTGCACTGACCTCCGCGGGGCTTGGCCCTGCGATAATTGAGCGGAATGGCCCGTTGCCTGTTCAACGGGCCTTTTTTTTGGATAGATGGACTGTTTGCTTCATGACTTCTGCGCTTCACACTTCGGCCCTGCACTCTTTGCCCCTGTTGGCCCGTGGCAAGGTGCGTGACAACTACGCCGTGGGGGACGACCGCATTTTGATGGTGGCTTCGGACCGCATCAGTGCTTTCGATGTGATCATGGGCGAGCCCATTCCGGGCAAAGGCGTGTTGCTCACCCAAATGGCGCTGTTTTGGTTTGAACAACTCGGCCCCAATGGCTTGAACATTTGCCCTAATCACCTGACCGGTGAAGCGCCTGAAAGCGTGGTGTCGGCGTCTGAAGTGGCCCAGGTGCAAGGCCGATCGATGTTGGTCAAGCGCCTGCAACCGATTCCTGTTGAGGCGGTGGTGCGGGGCTATTTGGCAGGCAGCGGCTGGAAGGAATACCAAGAAAACCAAGCGGTGTGCGGCGTGCCCTTGCCGGCCGGCTTGAAAAACGCCAGCCTCTTGCCCGAGCCCATTTACACGCCAGCGGCCAAAGCGGCGGTGGGTGAGCACGACGAAAACATCACCTTCGAGCAAACCGTGGCGATGATCGGTGCCGACCTGGCGACCCGCATCCGCGACATCAGCATCCGCTTGTACAAAGCCGCGCGCGACATTGCCGCCACAAAGGGCATCATCATTGCCGACACCAAGTTTGAGTTTGGTCTGGACGCAGAGGGCACCTTGGTGTTGATGGACGAGGTCTTGACGCCCGACTCATCGCGTTATTGGCCGGCCCAAAGTTATGTGGAAGGGGCCAATCCGCCCAGCTACGACAAGCAGTTTTTGCGCGACTGGCTTGAAACAGCGCGGGTCAATGGCAAGCCTTGGGACAAAACCCCGCCCGCCCCCCGCTTGCCACAGGAAGTGATCGAAAAAACCTCGGCCAAATACCAAGAAGCCCTGCAGCGCTTGATTGGTTAAGCCCGGTTTGGGCTGGCAAGGCCCCTGTCGCCGATGCTGGAAAACACCCTTGACGGGGCGGCAGACTTCTCCAAAATGCGGTTTGCCAAAATTTGGCGAGGTTCAGTGTGCGCATGGCCACTGCCCACACTGTGCACGGAGACCTGCATGACTCTTTTTCGACCGGCCACCTTCTTGATGGTGCAGTACGCGCATTACCACCGGGACCGCCGCAACATCGCCACCCATTTGGTGGGGATTCCCTTGATTTTTCTGGCCATCGGCGTGTTCTTGCTTCAGCCGAGTTGGCACATCGATGGCCATGACGTGTCGCTGGCTTGGTGGGCTTGGGCAGTCACCAGTGTTTGGTACCTGACGCGTGGCGATCTTTTGCTGGGCTTGGCCACCACGCTGGTCAATGCGGCCTTGATCGCGTTGGCGCACCAAGTTCCAGAATGGTCAGCCATTTGGGGCCTGCCGGTATGGCAGATCGGTGTGGCATTGTTTGTGATAGGTTGGTTGTTCCAGTTTGTCGGCCACTATTTAGAGGGCCGCAAACCGGCGTTTGTCGACGATGTGGTCGGGCTGTTGGTGGGCCCGATGTTTGTCGTGGGCGAGGTGCTGATTGCGATGGGGCTGTTGAAAAAAATGCGCCGTGACATCGAGCGTCAGGCCGGCCCCACCCACTGAGCCGGCTCAGTTCAGGGCCATGCTCAACTTGCGTCGGTAAGCAGAGATCAGGGTCAGCAAGGGGTCTTCGGGCAGCGCCGATTTGCCCATCAGCTCAATGCCGCCGCTCGATTTGCCGGTGGCCTCTGGCGATTTGGGTTTCGGCGGCGTCATCAGCTCCAGCAGGGCCACAAAGGTTTTGCGCGGGGCTTCGTCGTCCCATTTTTTGTCGCGCATGATGATCTCCAGCAACTCGTCCATGGCCGCTTCCCATTGGCCCATCGCAATCAGCAGACGACTTTTGGCGAAACGGGTTTCAAAGTCGCGCTTGTTCTGACCGATCAGCTCGTCAAACTTGGCCAAGTCCCATTGGCCGCGCGGGTCGTGCGTGACAAATTCGAGGGCATTGAGCCATTGGGTTTGGGCTTCAAATCGCAAAGGCACTGGAATGCGGCTCATGGCCGGGGCCAGCAAGGCGGCGGCTTCGGCCAACTCGCCCAGCCCAATCAGCAGTTTCACCAAATCGAAGCGCGCATCGTCGTTACCGGGGTCGGTGGCCAACGCATTTTCTAGCGCAGCGCGGGCACTCTGGGCGTCCCCTGCCGCGAGATGCTGCTGCGCTTCTTGGGCCTGCAAGGCATCGGCCGCAGGCAGGTGTTTGTCGAGGAATTGTTTGATCTGGCCTTCAGGCAAAGCGCCCATGAAGCCATCGACCGGTTGGCCGTTTTTCAGCAAGACGCAGGTTGGAATGCTTTTGATGCCAAAGGCTTGGGCCAGTTGCTGTTCATTGTCGGAATTGATTTTGACCAACTTGAAACGGCCTTCGTAGGCCACTTCCACTTTTTCGAGAATCGGGCCAAGCGACTTGCAGGGGCCACACCAAGGCGCCCAAAAATCCACCAACACGGGCGTTGTCATGGAGGCTTCAATCACCTCGGCTTCAAAGTTTTGTATCGTGACATCCATCATGGCGGGCAGTTTCCGGGTTGGGTTTCGGCCAGTTGCAGGGCGAAACCTTAAAATTCAACATTGATCACGAAAAGCACCCAATGACTCAAGCGCTCATCGGCGTCGTCATGGGTTCCAGCTCTGACTGGGACACCATGCAGCACGCAGTCCAGATTCTCCAACAGTTTGGCATCCCTCACGATGCTCGGGTCGTTTCGGCCCACCGCATGCCAGATGACATGTTTGCCTATGCCGAAAGCGCGGCAGAGCGGGGCTTGCAGGCCATCATTGCGGGCGCGGGTGGCGCGGCCCATTTGCCGGGCATGCTGGCGGCCAAAACCGTGGTGCCGGTGTTGGGGGTGCCGGTGCAAAGCAAGGCTTTGTCGGGGGTCGATTCTTTGCACAGCATTGTGCAAATGCCCAAGGGGATTCCGGTGGCGACCTTTGCCATTGGGCCGGCCGGTGCGGCCAATGCGGCCTTGTTTGCGGTGGCCATGCTGGCCCAACACGATCCTGTGCTGCGACAAAAATTGGAGGCATTTCGGGCCGAACAAACCGAAGCCGCGCGGGCCATGACTTTGCCTGCCGTTTCACCCGCGGGTCACGCATGAGCCGCGTCATCTTGCCGGGCGCCATGGTCAATGGCCAACCTGCCACGCTGGGGGTGATGGGCGGCGGCCAATTGGGCCGCATGTTTGTGCACGCGGCGCAGGCCATGGGGTATTTCACCGCCGTCCTCGACCTCGACACGGCCAGCCCAGCCGGGCGCGTCAGCCACCACCATATCCAGACCGATTATTTGGACCAGCAGGGCTTGGCCCAGTTGATGCAGCGCTGCGCCGCCATCACCACCGAGTTTGAAAATGTGCCCGCGCCCGCCCTGACCACGTTGGGCGCGCACCGTCCGGTGGCGCCCAGCGCCGAAGCGGTGGCCATCGCGCAAGACCGCGCCGCAGAAAAGGCCCACTTTGTGCGCTGTGGTGTGCCTGTGGCCCCGCACGCGGTTATTGAAACGGCCGCGCAATTGGACGCCGTCTCGGACGATTTGTTGCCCGGTATCTTGAAAACCGCCCGCATGGGGTATGACGGCAAAGGGCAGATTCGTGTCAGCACCCGCGCGGCGTTGTTGGACGCTTGGGCGCAGTTGAAAAACGTGCCCTGTGTGCTGGAAAAAATGCTGCCTTTGCAGGCCGAGTGTTCGGTCATTGTGGCCCGTGCTGCGGGGGGGCAAATGGTCCACTTCCCCGTGCAACTCAACCTGCACCGCGAGGGCATTTTGGCGGTGACCAGTGTGTACGACGGCGCCTTGCCCGCGCCCCTGGCCGAGCAGGCCGTGGCCGCCACGCGCGCCATTGCGGAAGGCTTGGGCTATGTCGGGGTGTTGTGCGTCGAGTTTTTTGTGTTGCAAGACGGCCAACTGGTCGTCAATGAAATGGCGCCACGTCCGCACAACAGCGGCCACTACACCTTGGACGCTTGCGACCAATCGCAGTTTGATTTGCAAGTGCGCACCCTGACGGGCCTGCCTTTGACGCCTCCACGCCAGCACTCGCCGGCCATCATGCTCAATCTGTTGGGCGACCTGTGGCGCGAAGGCCAAAGCCCCGCTTGGGACCGTGTGCTGGCATTGCCGGGCGCGCATTTGCACTTGTATGGCAAGTTGTCGGCACGTCCAGGCCGCAAGATGGGGCACTTGACCCTCACGGGCGACAGCGTTGCAGCGGTGCGCGCCACCGCCTTGCAAGCGGCGGCGGTGCTGGGCATTGACGCTTTTTAAAGGCCCAGCATGATTCTTGTGGCCGACGAAGGCACCTTGGCACAAGCGGCGCAAGCGCTGCATGACGGCCAGTTGGTGGGCCTGCCCACCGAAACGGTGTACGGCTTGGCGGCCAACGCCACCGACGATGGGGCGGTGGCCAAGATCTTTGTGGCCAAGGGCCGTCCGGCAGACCATCCCTTGATCGTGCATGTGGCGGGACAGGCCCAAGTGGCCGAGTTTGCCGCCGAGTTGCCCGACTTTGCCCAGCGCTTGATAGACGCTTTTTGGCCGGGCCCGTTGACGCTCATCGTGCCGCGCCGCCCGGGTGTGGCCACCGCCTCTGCGGGAGGGCAAGACTCGATTGGTTTGCGTTGCCCATCGCACCCGGTCGCGCAAGCTTTGTTGCAGGCCTGTTTGGCCTTGGGAGTGACGGGGCTGTCGGCACCCAGTGCCAACCGATTTGGCCGTGTCAGCCCGACCACGGCCGCGCATGTGCAGTCTGAATTGGGCTCCGACTTGTTGATCTTGGACGGGGGCGCCTGCGATGTGGGCATCGAATCCACCATCGTCGATTGCACTCGGGGCCAGCCGGTGTTGTTGCGACCTGGGCACATCACCCGCCCGCAAATTGAGGCCGCTTGTGGCCGCGCCCTGCTGGACAAAGACGCGGTGAGCCAACCGGCGCCGCGTGCCTCGGGCACCCTCGAGTCGCACTATGCCCCGCGTGCCAAAGTGCGTCTGATGTCGGTACAAGACATCGCTGACAAATTGCACGCCTTGGGACCCCACGCCAACAATTTGGGAGTGTGGTCGGCCGAGCCGCCACATGCTGGTGCAGAGGCCGGTGCAGGCTGGGGTGCGGGGGTTTTGTGGCGTGAACAAGCCTCGAATGCCGAACAAGCCGCGCACGATTTGTTTGGCGTGTTGCGCGAATTGGACGCGCGCGGTGTTCAACAAATTTGGGTGCAATGCCCACCCGAGACCCCCGAGTGGGAAGGCGTGCGCGACCGTTTGCAACGGGCGGCGGCCTGAGCCTGCGCTTTAGCGGTAGCGCAGCTTCATCACCAGGATGCCCAGCGCCAAGGTGGTGGTGATGCTGTTGGCGATGATGATGGGCCAAGCCATCAACAAAATGCCGTAGACCAGCCACAGCGCCACCCCTACGGTGAACAGGCTGTACATGCCTAGCGAGATGCCACTCACATCGCGCGTGCGAAAGGTTTGCCAAGCCTGCGGAATAAAGCTCACCGTGGTGATCAGTGCGGCAAATGTGCCGATCCAGTCAATCAGATTCATGGGTGGATTGTCGGGCTTCTGCGGGGCCAGATCGGGCGGCGGCGGCTTTATTTTCAGAATTGTTTTGGTCACGTACCGTCCACTCCAACAACTGGTCCAGCGCGGTGCGGGCTTGGTTGGCGTTGGCATGGTTCACGATGGCGACCACGGTGTATCGCTTGCCGCTTTGGCCTTGCACATAACCGGCGACCGAGATGACATCGCGCAACGAGCCGGTCTTGAGCCAAGCGTTGCCAATCACGGGCGACTGTGGGTTGCGCTCTTTCAGGCGCGCGGTGGTGCCATCAACCCCTGCAATCGACAGCGATTGTGTGAACGCGCGGGCGTGGGGGCCGGCATGGGCCGCTTGCAGCAAGGCCGTCAGAGCGGTGGCGGTGCTGCGTTCGGTGCGCGACAGGCCCGAGCCGTTGTCCAAAATGGGTTCTTCAAAAGTCGGGAAGCCGGCTCGCCACCAGCGCGACATGCGCAGCCGCGAAGCTTCCATGCGGCCCGGTGCACCGAGCTCGCTGGACAAGGTCAAAAACAACTGCTGCGCCATCACGTTGTTTGAAAACTTGTTGATGTCTTGAATGATGTCTGCCAGCGGCAACGAGGGCGCCTCCACCAGCAGTTTGGCCGTGGGGGCGCGCAGGCCATACCGCACTTGCCCCGTCAATTGGCCGCCAGCGGCCAGCCACATCGCTTGCACCATGCGCAAAGCGTATTGCTCAGGGTCAGGAAAGGCCACGGGCCATTCGCGCTCGCCACAACGCACCGGATAGGCGCCGGCAAAACGCACCGACAAGGGTTGGCTGAAATCGGCCTTGAGTTGGGCGCGCCAGTCGCTGCACGTGGCAGCGCTGGCGGGCACTTGGGTGGGCACATCCAAGCCGGCCAAGGGCGGCTCGAAGCGCACCGACACGGAGCCGCCGGAGGCTGGCGGTGTGAACTTGTAGATCACGGTTTTGAAGTTGAGCAACAAACCGTCAGGCGCCACGTTGTAAGGCCGCAGCGGTTCGTCATCAAAGGGCTCGCTGCGTTCGCGCACATCGAACACGCTGCGGTCCAGCACGATGTCGCCGCGCACCTCGCGCACACCGGCCGCCATCACTTGGGCCAACAAGTCTTGCAAGCGCTCGAGCACCAGCTTGGGGTCACCACTGCCGCGCACCACCAACGAACCATACAAAACACCCTCGCGGAGGGTCCCCTCGGTGTACACGCGGTTGCGCCACACATAGTCGGGCCCCAACAAATGCAAGCCCGCCGCGGTGGTGAACAGCTTCATCACCGAGGCCGGGTTGCTGGCCATTTGGGCCTGGTGCGACAAACGCGCAGTCAGCGCAGGCGCAGCCTGCCCGTTGGTGGGCGCGTTGGGCAGCGGGGCAATCAGCACACTCACCGCCGAGGGCGGGATTTGCGCTTGCCGCAGCGACTTCATCACAGCCGGGGGCAAGGTGTTTTTTGTTTGCGCCAGGGCCGAAGCCGGCAGCAGGGCGGCTCCCCACAAAGCGGTCAAGAGGGCAATCCCACAGAGCGAAAACAAGGGGCAATGAGCGCGTTTCAAAGTCATGCGGTGAGTCTAATCGGCAGATCTGGCTGCGGCGGGGCCGTATGATTCGGGCCATGCGATTTTCTTCAAAAACCGTGGGCATCGCCTCAGCGGTCATCACGGTCCTGATTTGGACGGGCTTCATCGTCATCGCCAGGGCCTCGACTTCCAGAGGCTTGTTGCCCATGGACATCGTGCTGGCCCGGATTGTGGGCGCCAGCAGCATCTTGCTGCCGTGGGCCTGGTGGATGATGCGACAGGCACGACAAGCGGGGCAAACAGTGGGCTCTTTGTGGGGCTTGTCGCCATTGCCTTTGGCGCCCACCTTGCAGGCGGGGTTTTTGGGCGGCTTGTTGTATGCGGTATTGGCTTACAACGGTTTCTTTTTTGCCCCCGCATCACACGCCTCGGTCTTGTTGCCGGGCAGCTTGCCGTTGTGGACCACGTTGCTGGCTTGGCTGGTGTTGCGCGAAAAAGTATCTTCGGTGCGCGCGGTGGGTCTGGGCTTCATTGTCTTGGGCGATGTGCTGGTGGGCGGCGCCAGTTTGCTCATGGCTTTTCAGGGCGGCGAAGTCTGGAAGGGCGACTTGTTGTTCATGGCCGCCTCGTGCTGTTGGGCGGGTTACAGCGTCACCGTGCGCCGTTATGGCCTGGATGCGGTGCGTGCCACCATGGCCATCACGGCCTTTGCTTTTGTGGTCTATGTGCCGGTGTTTTTGGGCTTGACCAGCTTGGGCCTGATGCAGACCCATTTGCTACAAGCGCCCTGGACCGAAGTCGCCTTTCAGGCGGTCTTTCAAGGCATGGGCTCGGTGGTGATTTCGGGCATCACCTTCACGCAAATGGTGCGCCACTTTGGCCCGGTGCGCTCCACCATGATCACCGCGCTGGTGCCCGGCTTGTCGGCCTTGGGCGCCGTCTGGTTGTTGGGTGAACCCCTGCACTGGAATTTGCTGGTGGGGCTGGCGCTGGTGACCTGTGGCATTTTGTTTGGCGTGCGTCAGGTCAAGCCCCCAGTGGCTTTGCCCAGCGGCGTTGCTGCCGAGAGCAAATCATGAGTCGCCCTGCACACGAACACCGTTGGTTGGCCTTTGACACCAGCACCGATGTGCTGTCGTTGGCGGTGGCCCGGGGCGATCGGGTTTGGACACAAACTTTGCCCGGCGGCGCGCAGGCCTCCAGTGGTTTGATTCCTGCGGTGCTGGCGCTGCTGGCCGAAGCTGATTTGCCACTGCACAGCCTGACCGCCATCGTGTTCGGTCGCGGGCCGGGCTCGTTTACGGGTTTGCGCACCGCCTGCGCCGTGGCGCAAGGCTTGGCTTTTGGCGCCAATGTGCCGGTGCTGCCGGTCGACACTTTGCTGGCAGTGGCCGAAGAAGCGCGTTGGCTGCAAGAGCTCGCGGCCAAAACCCCAGCGGCCAAAACCCAAGCCGGCAAAACCCCAGCGGGTGAGGACTTGACGGTACTCACCCTTTTGGATGCGCGCATGGACGAGGTCTACAGCGCGGCCTACCGCTGGCAAGCCGCGCCGTTGGCCGGCTGGCAAGCCCTCTCGCCCCTCAAAGTGGGCGCGCCCGAACAAGTGGAGTGGCCCCAAGATGCGCCGGTGTTGCTCGCGGGCAATGCGTTTGCAGCCTATGGCGACCGCTTGCCCGCGGGTGAACGCTGCCCCGCTTTGCCCACCGCAGCCGCCCTGTTGCGCTTGGCGCCTGCGCTGTGGGCGCAAGGCCAGGCGGTGCCGGCTGAGCAAGCCATGCCGCTGTACATCCGAGACAAAGTCGCCCACACCACCGCCGAGCGCGAGGTGTTGAAAGCCCAAGCGGCCGGGCTCAAGGCCACCCCCTCGTCATGACCGCATCGCATCCCCGCACCCAGCCAGCCGCGACGGCCCGGCCCACCGAAGCCGAGCGCAATGCCGTGATGCTCCGCAGCATCACCCCTGAGCAGTTGGATGCGGTCATGGCCATTGAGCAAACGGCCTACAGCCACCCGTGGTCTCGGGGTCATTTTCGCGATTCGCTCAACTCGCAATTTGAAGCCCAAGGCCTGTGGCTGGGCGATGAATTGCTGGGGTATTTTTGGGCCATGCGTGGCTTTGAAGAAATGCATTTGCTCAACATCACGGTCGCCCCCGCACGGCAAGGCCAAGGCTGGGGCCACATGATGTTGGACGCCTTGACGCTCATGTCGCGCCATGCCGGGGCGCAATGGCTGTGGCTAGAAGTGCGGCAGAGCAATCTGCGCGCTTTGCAGGTGTATGAGCGCTATGGCTTTCGGCAAATCAGCATCCGCAAGGATTACTATCCGGCAGACCGCCAGCAGCGTGAGCATGCGGTGGTGATGAGTTTGAAACTGTGAGCCCAAACATGAGCGACCCCACCCGATTTGACCTGGACGAACGCCAACGCGCCATCTTGGCCGAGATGGGCGTGCGCGTCTGGTGGCCGGCGTCAACGCCAGGCGAGTCGCCGGTGCTCAACGAACAAAACACCGCTGTGCCACACCCTGCGCAGGCACCCACACCTACATCCACACCTACATCCACACCTACATCCACACCCAAAGCGCCTGTTGCGCCGCCCCATTCGGTGCCGGCGGCACAAGCCTTGGCCGAAGGGGTGGAGCGCATGGAGTGGCCCGAGCTGCAAAGCACCATCGCCACTTGCCAAGCGTGTTCGTTGTGCGGCCATCGACAACAGCCGGTGGTGGGCGTGGGCGATGTGCAAGCCGACTGGATGGTCATTGGCGACCCGGTGCCCGAGGCAGAAGGGCAACATGGCGAGCCGTTTGTCGGCCCCTCTCAACACTTGCTGAACAACATGCTCAAGGCTGTCGGTTTGAGCCGCGAGGGCGCGGGCTCGTCGGGGGTGTACATCACCAGCAGCCTCAAATGCCGCTTGCCGGCCAACCGCAATCCCAGTGCGCAAGAGTTGGCCACTTGCGAGCCTTATTTGGCAAGACAGGTGGCGCTGGTTCAGCCCAAAGTCATTGTGTTGATGGGCCGTTTTTCAATGCAGTCTTTGCTGCAAACCCAAGAGCCTTTGGGCAAATTGCGCGGCCGAGTGCATCACTACCGCGGCGTCCCGGTGGTGGTGACCTACCACCCTGAATCCCTGCTGCGCAGCGCGCCCGACAAAGCCAAGGCCTGGGCCGACTTGGTGCTGGCACTCCAGACAGTTCAGGGCCAAGCCTAAGCCTGACCTTGGCGTTTCGGCCAGAGCACTGCCGCGATCGACACCATCATCAACAGCACCGCGGCCCAGTCTTGCCAATGCAAGACTTCGCCCAAACCCACCGCGCCACTGAACACCCCCAACACCGGGATCAGCATCACACTCAATGTGGACGCCACTGGGGGCAGGCTGCGGGCCAAGTAAAACCACGCGGCTTGGGCAAAGCCAAAGACCAGCACGGCATTGAAAACAATCGCACCCCACGTGGCTTCAGAAGGGGGGTGCCATTGGTCGCGCTCCAACAGCAGGGCCAGCACGGTCATCACGCCAGTGGTTAAAAAAGCCATCCAAAATGAGATGGTCAATGTGGGCACCGGCATCTTTGTGCGGCGCAACAGCTGCGTGCCCAAGGCCCAGGTGCTGGCAGCCCCCAAGGCCAACAACACCCCCACGGGTTTGCCGCTCAAATTGGACAGCTCGTGCCAAAGCAACAACACCACCCCCAACGTGGCTGCCGCCACACCGCCCCAAGCCCGTTTGGACAAACGCTCGCCAAAGACCAAGCCACCCAAAACGGCCGAAAACATCGGCATGGTGTAGCCCAAAATAGCCGCCCGACCACTGGACAAAGACTGCACCGCCACGATGATCAGGCCGTGCCAAAAAAACATATTGAAGGTGGCCAGCAGCAGCAACTCGCGCCAATGCGCGCGCTCAATGCGAAACGGCACCCGTTGCACCACCAACACCAAAGCCAAGATGGGCGTGCCCAGCCACATGCACAGGGTGCGAAAAGTCAAAGGGGGAAAGCCCGTCACCCCGATTTTCATGATCGGCCAGTTGATGCCCCAGACCAAGGTCAGCAAAATCAAAACGGTCCACTGGCGCGATGAAAGTTGGTGCATGGCCGCATCTTAGCTTTGGCCATGCGCCACAGGGTGTCGCCCCAGCGCCCTCTGGGACGGCATGACCGCCGCTTAAAATGCCCGCATGACCTTTCTCGACATGTTGCGCAACGCCGAGCGCCAAAACGGCTCCATGCTGTGTGTGGGCCTGGACCCCGAGCCCGCCAAATTTCCGGCGGGCCTGAAGGGCGACGCCAACAAGATTTATGACTTTTGCGCCCGCATCGTCGATGCCACCGCCGATTTGGTCAGCAGCTTCAAACCCCAAATCGCTTACTTTGCAGCCCACCGCGCCGAAGGCCAACTTGAGCGTCTGATGGAACACATGCGCCGTGTGGCCCCGCATGTGCCGATCATTCTGGATGCCAAGCGCGGCGACATCGGCTCGACAGCCGAGCAATACGCCAAAGAAGCTTTTGAGCGTTATGGCGCCGACGCCGTCACGCTCTCGCCCTTCATGGGTTGGGACTCGGTGGCACCCTACCTCAAGTACGAAGGCAAAGGCGCTTTCTTGTTGTGCCGCACCTCCAACCCGGGCGGTGACGATCTGCAAAACCAGCACCTGGCCTCGGTGGACGGCCAACCCCGCGTGTACGAACACATCGCAGGACTCGCTCAAGGTCCGTGGAATTTGAATGGCCAGCTGGGCTTGGTGGTGGGCGCCACCTACCCCGCAGAAATCGAGCGTGTGCGCGAGATTGCGCCCACCCTGCCCCTGCTGATTCCCGGTGTGGGCGCACAAGGCGGGGATGCGGTCGCCACCGTCAAAGCCGGCTGGCGCGCGCAGGCCGATGGCAGCAGCGCGGGCCCCATCATTGTCAACTCGTCACGCGCCGTGCTGTATGCCTCGAGCGGTGAAGACTTTGCAGCGGCAGCACGCCAAGTGGCGATGCAGACACGTGACATGTTGGAAGCGGCCAAAGGCTGAACACCCCATGAAGCTCTACACCGCCCACCGCGCCCCCAGCCCTCGTCGGGTGTTGATGTTTTTGGTCGAGAAAAACATCACCGGCATTGAAATGGTGAACATGGATTTGAATGGCGGCGAGCACCGAAAGCCGGCATATTTGGCTAAAAGCCCGCTGGCCAAAGTGCCCGCGCTGGAACTGGACGATGGCCGTGTGATCACCGAAACCCGGGCCATTTGCACCTTGCTGGAAGGGCGCTTCCCCGAGCCCAACTTGATGGGGGTCGACGGTGACGAGCGGGGTTTTATTGAGATGGCCGACCGCCGTGTCGAGCTTTATTTGTTGGGCGGCATTGCCAATGCGATTCGCCACGGCCACCCCGGTTTGGCGGCCCTTGAAAAACCCCAGTTTCCAGAGTTTGGCCGTTCGCAGGCCGACAAGGTGCGCGAGGTGGCGCGTTGGTTTGACCAGTCGCTGCAAGCGCAGCCGTGGATCGCGGGTGAACGCTTCACCATCGCCGACATCACCGCGTTTTGCGCGTTGGAGTTTGCGCGCGGCTTGATGAAGTTTGTGCCCGGCGATGAAGGCATGCACGCCTTGCAAGCTTGGCGCGACCGCATGAACGATCGGCCAAGCGCCAAGGCGTGATCAGCTGAAGACGCCGCCGTAGGTTTTGCGCAGTTCGTTCTTTTGCACTTTGCCGGTGCCGCCCACGGGCAAGGATTCCAAAAACACCACGTCGTCCGGCACCCACCATTTGGCAACCTTGGTGGCCAAGAACTCAAGAATGTCGGCCTTCTCCAGGCTTTGACCTGGTTTGCGTACGATGAACAACAGCGGCCGCTCGTCCCACTTGGGGTGCTTGATGCCGATCACGGCGGCCATGGCCACGGCGGGGTGAGCGATGGCGGCGTTTTCTAAATCAATCGAGCTGATCCACTCGCCCCCGGTCTTGATGACGTCTTTGGTGCGGTCGCGGATTTGCATCGTGCCTTGCGTGTCGATGGTGGCGATGTCGCCAGTCGGAAACCAGCCGTTCACCAAAGCGCTGGTGTCTGACTTGTAATAGCGCTCCACAATCCACTGGCCGCGCACCATCAACTCGCCTTGCGAGCTGCCGTCGCGCGGCAGTGTTTGGCCGTTTTCATCGACCACTTTGATCTCGATGCCCGACACGGTTTTGCCTTGTTTGGCCACGATGGCGTGTTGCTCGGCCGCTGGTTTTTGCCGATCGGTGCGGCTCAGGTTGCTCATGGTGGCCACTGCGGTGGTCTCGGTCATGCCCCAGCCATGCCGCACTTCCACGCCGTAGGTGTCCATGAATTTCGCAACCAAGGCCATCGGCATGGCCGAGCCCCCCACGGCGGTGCGCTTCATGGTGGCAAAGCGCAAATTGTTTTGTTCAACGTGTTGAATCAAGCCCATCCAGATGGTGGGCACACCGGCGCTGATGGTCACTTGTTCGGACTCCATCAGTTCGTACAAGCTGGGGCCATCTAGCTTGGGTCCTGGAAAAACCAATTTGGTGCCCGACAGCAAGGCGGCATATGGGATGCACCAGGCATTGATGTGAAACATCGGCACCACCGGCAGAACTGTTTCTTGCGTGGACAGGGCCAGCACATCGGGCAAGCAGGCGGTCGTGGCGTTCATCACGATGGCGCGGTGCGAGTACAGCACGCCCTTGGGGTTGCCCGTGGTGCCCGAGGTGTAGCACAGCGCAGCGCCGCTGGTTTCATCCAGATCGGGCCAATCGAAGTGCGCACTGTGGCCATGAATCAGGTCTTCGTAGTTCAGCACCGAGGACACGCCTTCGATGGCCGGGGTGTTGGCGGCATCGGCCAAACACACCCAGGCGCGCACTTGGGGGCAGTGCGCCGCAATGCCTTTGATCAACGGTGCGAAGGTGGCGTCAAACAGCACCACCTCGTCTTCGGCGTGGTTGATCACATAAATCAACTGTTGCGGGTGCAGGCGGGGGTTGCAGGTGTGCATCACCATGCCACTGCCCGAGACAGCGTAATAGGCTTCCAAGTGGCGGTGGTTGTTCCAGGCAATCGAGCCCACCGCGCTGCCCGCTTTCAGGCCCAACTGGGCCAAGGCGTTGGCCAATTGGCGCGCGCGCTGGGCAGCTTGGGCGTAGGTGGTGCGGTGCAGCGGGCCGTGGGTTTCACGCGAGACGATTTCTTGCTCGCCGAACTGGGCGGCAGCGTGTTCAAGAATGCCCGAGATCAACAAGGGGCGGTTCATCATGAGGCCGGTTTGGGGCATGGGTGTGTCTCCAGTGGGTGTTGTTTTAAGCCTGCAGCGCCGCGTACACGAGGTTGCGAAACAAGGGCCGATAGTAGTCGCGTTGGTTTGGCGCTTGAATGAGCAGCATGGCGTACATGTCCAGCGCCGGGTCGACAAAAAACGTGGTGCCCGCAATGCCGCCCCAGTAGTAAAGACCGACCGAGCCGGGCACAGGCGACAAGCCCAGGTGCGTGCGCACGGCAAACCCCAAGCCAAAGCCATGGCCCGGCGGCAACAAGGTGCCATCGGCGGGGATGTCGCCCAAGTGGTCACTGGTCATGTAGTCCACCATGTGCGGGCTCAACAGGCGTACCCCGTTCAGCTCACCCTTGTTGCGCAGGCATTGCAAAAAGCGCGCGTAGTCCAAGGCCGTGGACATCAGCCCGCCGCCACCGCTTTCTAAGGCGGGCACATGGCGGGGCTCGATCACGGCCATGGGAATGCCGCCATCGGGGTCGTGTGCAAAGGGTTCGGCAATGCGGTGTTCTTCTTCGGGCAGCACCCAAAAACCGGTGTCGACCATGCCCAAGGGCTCGAAGATTTCTGCATGCAAAAAGTCGCCCAGAGATTGCCCGCTGACCACTTCGATCAGCCGCCCCAGCACATCGGTGGCGCGGCTGTAGGCCCACACACGGCCGGGCTGGAACATCAGTGGAATGGATGCCAGGGTGTGTGAAAACTCTTCGTTGTTGCGTTCACGCGAGGCCAATTTGTGCTGGCTGTATTGCTGCTGCACCTCCGAGTCACCCAAAAACTCGTAGGTCAAACCGGCCGTGTGGCGCAGCAAGTCTTGCACGGTGGCGGCTTGTTGCGCCGGCACCAAGCCTTCTGGGGTGGCCACTTGCGGGTGCGCGTATTCGGGCAACCAACGGCTGACCGGGTCGCTGATCAACAGCTGACCACGCTCGACCAACATCATGATGGCGACCGACACCACGGGCTTGGTCATCGAGTAAATGCGAAAGATGCTGTCGGTGCGCATGGGCGCGCCCGTGGCGGGGTCTTGCACGCCCACGGCGTCGAGCAATCCAATTTGGCCGCGCCGCGCAATCAGGGCCACCGCGCCCGGCAGCCGACCGCTGTCCACCTCGCGCTGCAGTGCCGCCATCAACCGCTGCGTGCGCTCAGGGCACAGGCCCATTTCGGCCGGGGGGCGGGTGGGCAACGGGGTGTGGCGGGTCATGGGGCGCTCCTTCAAAAAGGAGTTTTTACACCAATGACCAATTCAGGCTGTCACCCAAGCATCCGGGCCAAATAGTGCCCGGTAAAACTCGCTTTATTTTTCGCCAATTGCTCGGGCGTGCCCTCACCCAAGACCGTGCCGCCCCCTGCGCCACCCTCGGGCCCCATGTCAATCAACCAGTCGGCGGTTTTGATGACGTCCAGGTTGTGTTCGATGATCACGATGGTGTTGCCCGCATCGCGCAATTGGTGCAGCACTTTCAACAGCAAGGCGATGTCTGCAAAGTGCAAGCCGGTGGTGGGTTCGTCCAAGATGTAGAGCGTGCGACCGGTGTCGCGTTTGGAGAGCTCTAGCGCCAGCTTGACGCGCTGGGCCTCGCCCCCCGACAAGGTGGTGGCGCTTTGCCCCAATCGAATGTAGGTCAGGCCCACGTCCAGCAGGGTTTGCAGTTTGCGGGCAATGTTGGGCACGGCACTGAAAAACTGGTGCGCGACTTCCACCGTCATGTTCAAGATTTGTGCAATGTTTTGCCCTTTGTATTGCACTTCCAAAGTTTCGCGGTTGTAGCGCATGCCGTGGCACACATCGCAGGGCACGTACACATCGGGCAAAAAGTGCATCTCCACTTTCACCATGCCATCGCCTTGGCAGGCTTCGCAGCGGCCACCCGCCACGTTAAAGCTGAAGCGGCCCGGGCCATAGCCGCGTTCGCGTGCGGCGGGCACTTCGGCCATCAGCTCGCGGATGTGCGTGAACAGCCCGGTGTAGGTGGCGGGGTTGCTGCGGGGGGTGCGGCCAATCGGCGATTGGTCAACGTTGATCACTTTGTCGAAATGTTCCAAGCCATGGATGTCTTGGTGCGGGGCGGCCTCGTCGTGGGCGCGGTGAATCTGGTGCGCGGCGGCGGCGTAGAGCGTGTCGTTCACCAAGGTGGATTTGCCCGAGCCCGACACCCCGGTCACGCAGGTCAGCAGGCCCACGGGGAATTTCACGTTCACACGCTTCAAATTGTTGCCGGTGGCACCGATGATTTCGATGCAGTCTTTGCCCGGCTTGTGGCGTTTGGGAATGTCGATTTTTTTGCGGCCTGACATGTATTGGCCCGTCACTGAGTCGGGGGCCGCCAAGATGTCGGCGCAGTTGCCTTGCGCCATCACGCGGCCGCCATGCACGCCAGCGCCGGGCCCCATGTCGATGATGTGGTCGGCCACGCGGATCATGTCTTCGTCGTGCTCGACCACCAGCACGCTGTTGCCAATGTCGCGCAGGTGCTGCAGCGTGCCAATCAGGCGGTCGTTGTCGCGTTGGTGCAAGCCGATGCTGGGTTCGTCCAGCACATACATCACGCCCGTCAGGCCCGAGCCAATTTGGCTGGCAAGTCGGATGCGCTGCGACTCACCGCCCGACAGGGTGTCGGCGCTGCGGTCCAGGCTGAGGTAGTTCAAGCCTACATCGTTCAAAAACTTCAGACGCAGGGCGATTTCGCGCACCACTTTGTCGGCGATTTCGGCTTTTGCGCCGGACATCTTCAGGCTCTGAAAATACTGCTGCGATTCGCCCAAGGTGATGTGGCTGATCTCGTAAATGGCCCGCGACTGCGGGCCCTCGCCAATCCGCACATGACGCGCCTCCCGCCGCAAACGCGTGCCTTGGCAATCGGTGCACGCTTGGGTGTTGCGATAGCGCGCCAAGTCTTCGCGCACCACCGCCGAGTCGGTCTCGCGGTAGCGCCGAGTCATGTTGGGGATGATGCCTTCGAAGGGGTGTTTTTTGCTGATCTTTTTGCCCTGCGACGCGCCCGACTCCATGACATAACTGAACTTGATGTCTTCCAGCCCAGAGCCGTGCAACAACACCTGTTGGTGGATGGGAGCGAGTTTTTCGAAAGGGGTTTCTATGTCGAATTGGTAATGCTTGGCCAAGCTTTCGAGCATGCTGAAATAAAACCCATTGCGCCGGTCCCAGCCTTTGATCGCGCCACTGGCCAAACTGAGCGAGGGGAACGCCACCACGCGCTCAGGATCAAAAAACGCCATCGTGCCGATGCCATCGCACGAAGGGCAAGCCCCCATGGGTGAGTTGAATGAAAACAGGCGGGGCTCTAATTCGCTGATGGAATAGGTGCACACCGGGCAAGAAAATTTGGCATTGAACAAATGCTCGGTGCCACTGTCCATCTCCAAGGCCACGGCGCGGTGTTCGGCCAATTGCAGTGCGGCTTCAAAGCTTTCGGCCAAGCGCTGGCGCAGCGCATCGCGGGCACTGCCTGTCACTTTCTCGTCTTCTTCTGCGCGGACTTTGATGCGGTCGACCACCACATCGATGTTGTGTTTTTCCGTCTTTTTAAGGGTGGGCAACTGGTCCACCTCGACGATCTGTCCGTTGATGCGAAAGCGCACATAGCCCAGCGCCTGCATCTGCTCAAAAACTTTTTCAAACTCGCCTTTTTTCTCGCGCGCAATGGGCGCCAAGATCATCAGCTTGGTGTCCTCGGGCAAGGCCAATACGGCATCGACCATTTGGCTCACGGTTTGGGCCTGCAGCGCCAAATTGTGGTCGGGGCAATAGGGGGTGCCGGCGCGGGCATAGAGCAAACGCAAATAGTCGTGAATCTCGGTCACCGTGCCCACGGTCGAGCGCGGGTTGTGGCTGGTGGCTTTTTGCTCGATGCTGATGGCGGGCGACAGCCCTTCAATCAAGTCGACATCGGGTTTGTCCATCAGTTGCAAAAACTGCCGCGCATAGGCCGACAAACTTTCCACATAACGGCGCTGGCCTTCGGCATACAGCGTGTCAAACGCCAAGCTGGATTTGCCCGAACCCGACAGCCCCGTGATCACCACCAGTTGGTTGCGCGGAATGTCGAGGTCGATGTTTTTCAGGTTGTGGGTGCGAGCGCCCCGCACGCTGATGTGGCTTTGTCGCAGGGCCGTCGCCAAATACCGCGCGTCAGGGTCTGGACGGGCTTCATCGGACAAAGGAGAGGGGGCAATGGGGTTCACGTTGGGCGGCCAAATCAGCAAAACCTTTGATTATCCCCGTCGGCGCAGTGGGGGGCCAACTGGGGGGCCAACTGGCCGGCTCAATCGGGGACAATCTCCCTTTCCCTGATCTCACTTTTTGGCTGTTCCGAGTGACCGAATCCCCAAATCAGCAAGCGACTCTTGCGTCGCTTGCCATGACCCCGACCGAGCGGCGCGCCAGCACGTCCTTGGCGGGCATTTTTGCCCTGCGCATGCTGGGTTTGTTTTTGGTGTTGCCGGTGTTTGCTCTTGAGGCACGCAAATACCCCGGTGGTGAAGACCCCGCTTTGCTGGGCTTGGCCATGGGCATTTATGGCCTGACGCAAGCCGTTTTGCAGTTGCCGTTTGGCATGGCCTCGGACAAATTTGGCCGCAAGCGCGTGATTGTGCTTGGGCTGCTTATTTTTGCCGTGGGCAGTTTTTGGGCCGCCGCCGCCACCGATTTGACGGGCTTGCTGTGGGGCCGCAGTTTGCAGGGCGCTGGCGCGGTGTCGGCGGCCGTCACGGCCTTGTTGGCCGACTTGACCCGCGACGAGGTCCGCACCAAAGCCATGGCCATGGTGGGCGCCAGCATTGGCCTGATGTTTGCCTTGTCTTTGGTGGCCGCACCTGCGCTGACCGCGTTGGTGGGCTTGTCGGGTTTGTTTGTCTTGACCGGTCTGTTGGCCTTGGTGGGCATAGCGGTGGTGATTTGGGGGGCTCCCCCAGCGCCGGCCCACATGAAACAGGCCGCTCAAGGCCGTCTCTGGGATGTGCTGCGCCATGCGGGCTTGATGCGGCTCAATTTTGGGGTGTTTGTTTTGCACGCGGTGCAATTGGCCATGTGGGTGGCCGTGCCGGCCATGTTGGTGCAAGCCGGCTTGCCCAAACAGGCGCATTGGCAGGTGTATTTGCCGGCAGTGCTGGGCTCTTTTGTCGTGATGGGCGGGGTTTTTGCGATGGAGCGGCGGGGCCACCTGAAAAAAGCGTTTTTGGCGGCCATTGGCGTGATCGCGTTGGTTCAGCTGGGCTTGCTGGTGGAGTCGACCGGGGCAAGCAGTGTGCTGGCCTTGGCGGGACTTTTGTTTGCATTTTTCTGCGGTTTCAATGTGTTGGAAGCCACTCAACCCAGCATGGCCTCACGCATGGCGCCCCCGGCCTTGCGCGGCACGGCCTTGGGTGTTTACAACACCTTGCAGTCTTTGGGCTTCTTTGCTGGCGCTTGGTTGGGCGGCGTGTTGGTGAAAAATTGGGGCAGTCCGGCCCTGTTTGCGTGCTGCTGTGCCGCCATGGGCGTGTGGTGGTTGGTGGCTTTGCCCATGCAAGCGCCGGGGCGGGCGTCGGCTGTTCAAGCGGGCGTCTAAAAGCCGCATAATCTGAATCTTATCGAGGAGTTTTCATGGCATCCGTCAACAAAGTCATCATCGTCGGCAACTTGGGCCGCGATCCCGAAACCCGCTACCTGCCCTCGGGCGATGCTGTGAGCAACATCAACGTGGCCACCACCGACCGTTACAAAGACAAAGCGACCGGCGAAATGAAAGAAGCCACCGAGTGGCACCGCATCAGCTTTTTTGGCAAGCTGGCCGAAATTGCGGGGCAGTACCTGAAAAAAGGCAGCCAGGTGTATGTGGAAGGCAGCTTGCGCACCCGCAAGTACACCGACAAAGACGGCATCGAAAAGTTCGCCACCGAAATTCGTGGCGAGACCATGCAAATGTTGGGCGGCCGTCAAGGCATGGGCGGCCCCGCTGACGAAGGCGCCGGTGGCGGTTACGCGCCACGCCAAGCGGCCCCTGCGCAACGCCCGGCCTCGGCCCCCGCTCAGCGACCTGCCGCTGCCGCCAAACCTGCGGCCAGCAGTTTTGACGACATGGACGACGACATTCCGTTCTGAGTGCCCCGAAATGTCCAAAAATGCAGCCCACCGCACCCGTGCCGTGGGCTTTTTTCATGGCTAATTGATTCACAAGGCGCTTATGAATGAAATGAATGCCCGTTACCTGCCCCTGGACGACGAACAGCGGCGACAACTGCACAACGAAGTCCATGCCCGACCCTCGGCCCGCGTGCGCTTGCCGGCCTTGGTGGTGTATGTGGCGGTGCTGAATGAAGGCATTGGCCGCGAGCAAGAGTGGCAGCACCTGAAGCGTTTGCCTGGCCATGCCGACTTGGCGCTGGATCAACTGAATGGCAATTTTTTGCGTTTGCGCTGTGATGGGTTCACCGTCAAGTGGGAGCGCCACACCGAGTTCACCCGTTACTCGATTGTTCAACCCTTGCCGGCGCATGCAACTTTGGGCGCCAACTCGCCCGAATTGGCCTCGCACGTGGTGACGGGCACCGAGTGGTTGCGCCACTTGCCCGGCAAAACGGTGGCCGCCGTGCATTTGGGCATGTTGAAGGCAGACCCTGCCGATCCCCAACAAGTGGCTTTGGCACAGGCCTGGTTGGGCGAGGGTGCGGTGGTCGGTTCGCGCATGGGCAACACCACCGAAGGCTTGCCGCACTCGAGCGTGTTGACCCATTTCAGGATGGGCGAAGACGGCTTTGAGCGCATCTTGGTGCTGGCCCCCGCAGACACCAGCGAAGCCCGTGCGGGACGCATTTCACAGCGCTTGCTCGAGTTAGAAACCTACCGCCTGATGGCCTTGCGCGGCTTGCCGGTGGCCAAAGCTTTGTCGCCAGTTTTGTCACAAGCCGAAGCCCAGTTGGCCGACATCACGGCCCGACTCGAGCGCAAAGACGACAGTGACCAAGCCCTGCTGGATGTGCTGGTGTCCTTGGCCGCGCGCATTGAGCGCGCCACGGCGGAGCATGGCTATCGGTTTTCTGCCACGCGGGCCTATGACACGCTGGTCAGGCAACGCATTGCCGAGTTGCGCGAGCGGCCCATTGCCGGCACCCAGACGGTGGGCGAGTTTATGCAACGCCGTTTGTCTCCGGCCATGGCCACGGTCGAAGCCACCTCGCAGCGCTTGACATCCTTGTCTGAGAGGGTGTCCCGCGCCAGCGCCTTGTTGCGCACGCGGGTGGACATTGCCACCGAAACCCAAAACCAGGTCTTGCTCGAAAAACTCACGCGCGGCCAAGAATTGCAACTCAAGCTGCAGTCCACGGTGGAAGGCTTGTCCATTGCCGCCATCTCGTATTACGTGGTGAGCTTGGTGATGTATCTCACCAAGGCCTTGAACAAATTGGGTTTGCCGGTGCACCCCGAGACGGTGACGGGCTTGTCTATCCCATTGATCTTGTGGGCGGTCTGGCGATTGACACGCCGCGTGCACGAAAAATTGCGCCAATCGGAGCCTTGAACGCATGGAATTGCGGCAACTGCGCTATTTTGTGAAGGTGGTCGAGTTGGGCAGCATCAGCCGGGCGGCGATGGACCTTGACTTGGTGCAATCGGCGCTCAGCCAACAAATCACGCGCCTCGAAAGCGAGTTGTCCACGCGCTTGCTGCAGCGCACCCCGCAAGGCGTCACCCCCACCGAAGCGGGTGTGGCCTTTTTTAGAGAAGCGCAACTGACCTTGCGGCACGCCGAACAGGCGGTGCGCTCGGCCCAACAGTCTCGCCTCACCGGCACGGTGAGTGTGGGTCTGGCGCCCACCACGGCCGCGGTGTTGGGCTTGCCGCTGATGCGGGCCATGCGCGAGCGTTACCCCGATGTGCGCTTGCACATGGTGGAGAGTTTGTCGGGCCACTTGTCGGCCATGCTGAATGCGCGGCAACTGGATTTGGCCATCTTGTTTGATTCGCCGATTCGTGCAAGTCAACACCTTCAGTCCGCTCGCCGCTGGCGAGTCTTGCCTTTGATTGAGGAAGATATTTTCTTGATCGCCGCGCGGCAAACGCGCAAGAAAAACGCCCCAGACAGTTTGCGCATGGCGCAATTGAAAGACGAGCCCTTGATCTTGCCGACCGGGCCGCACGGCTTGCGCAGCACCCTGAATGCGGCCTTTGCCCGGGCCAACATCACGCCGCAAGTGACGCTGGAAATTGATTCGCTGGCCATGCTGATGGACGCGGTCAGCGCCGGCTTAGGCGGCACATTGCAACCCTGGGCCGCGGTGGCGCGCATGAAGCAGCACGAGCAGTTGTACATGGCCCGCATCACCGACCACCAAGTGACGCGGGTGAACTTGTTGTGTGGCTTGTCAGACGATGAGTTGTCGCCTGCCGCTTTGGCCACGCGGGTGGTGATGGCCGATTGTGTGCGGGACTTGGTGCAAAGCGGGGCTTGGCAAGGCGTGAGCATCAGCCCGGTGGCGTCCTGAACGCGCTGTAGATTGGGCATCACAAAAAGTGATACCCCCATGCCTCGACCCGGCTGTTTGACGGGCTTGGTCATGACTACAGTGGGGGTTTTCTGATACCGACAAAGGAGACCCCCATGGACTTGCAACTCAAAAACAAAACAGCACTGGTGACCGGCGCCAGCGTGGGCATTGGCCGCGGCATCGCCAAGGCTTTGGCCGCAGAAGGTGTGCGCGTGGCGGTTTCGGCTCGACGCGTGGACAAACTCAAAGAGCTGGCGGAGGAGATCGTGGCTGCGGGTGGGGCCATGCCGGTGATCATCGAATCTGACTTGTACGCCGAAGACGCGGCGGCCAAGTTGTCGCAAGCGGCCATCGCCGGTTTGGGGCATGTGGACATTTTGGTCAACAACGCGGGCGGTTCGCGCAGCTTCAAAGACCTGCATGTGAGCGAAGAGGCTTGGCAGGAAGCCATCACGCTGAATTTTCATCGCCCGCGCCAAGTGGCCGATGCCCTGATCGACCAAATGATTGCGCGCAAGTGGGGCCGCATCATCAACATCACCGGCAAGAGTGAGCCCGAGCACACCAACGGCGCCTTTTGTGCCAAGGCCGGCATCCACAGCTGGGCCAAAGGCTTGTCGCGCATGGTGGGCAAGCACGGGGTCACGGTGAATTGCGTGCCCCCAGGCCGCATCCATTCTGAGCAGATTTTCCGCAACTACACCCCTGAATACCGCCAGTGGCAGTGCGAGAACGAAATCCCCATGGGCCGTTACGGTGAGCCCGAAGACATGGCCAACTTGGTGACCTTTTTGTCATCGCCATTGGCCAGTTACATCACTGGCGCGGTGATCCCGGTGGACGGTGGCCTGCGTAAGTACCAATTCTGATGCGGCGTGCCTTCTGGCATATTGACCCTTCCAAAAATTCAAAGGAGACAACCATGAAAACCAACGCTCGTCGATGGATGCTGGGCACCTGCCTGACTGTGGCCGCATCGGCCTTGTTGCCCGCCGTGGCACAGGCCCAAGCGGCCCCGTGGCCCAACAAGGCCATCCGCTTTGTGGTGCCATTTGCGCCGGGGGGCACCAGTGAAATTGTGGCCCGTTCGGTCGCCGCCGAGTTGACCAAACAACTGGGCCAAAGTGTGTATGTGGAAAACAAGCCGGGTGGTGCAGGCGTGACCGCCATGCAAGACGTGGCCAAGGCCGCCCCTGATGGCTACACGCTCATCCTGACGCATGTGGGCACGATGGCGGTCAACCCCTACATGCTCAAAAGCCAACCCTATGACGTGAACAAAGACTTTGTGCCCGTCACGCTGTTGGCCAAAGTGCCCAACGTCTTCGTCATCCACCCCGAGGTGCCAGCCAAGAACTTCAAAGAGTTTGTGGATTACGCCAAGGCCAACCCCGGCAAACTCAACTACGGCTCGGCAGGCAATGCCAGCGCGGGCCACTTGGCCATGGAGTACCTGAAGTTGGTCACCGGCATGTACATCACGCACATTCCTTATCGGGGCACGGGCCCGCAGCTGACCGATTTGTTGGCCGGTCGCACCCAGGCGTCATCCGCCGGCATGCCCGCTTTGGGCGCCCACATCCGCAGTGGCAAATTGCGCGCGATTGCCGTGGGCACGCAGCAGCGCATTCCCGCCATGCCCGATGTGCCCACCGTGGCCGAATTGGGTTTCAAAGATTTTGAAACCTCGCAGTGGTACGGCATCCATGTGCCTGCCGGCACGCCGCCCGAGATCGTGAAGCGCTTGCAAGAAGAGTCGCTGAAGGCGCTGAAATCCAGCGCCGTGACTGAGCGCTTTGCCACCGACAACGCGGTTGGCGGCGGCGGCCCTGCCAGCGAATACGCGGCCTTCATCAAGAACGAGCAGCGCATTTGGAGCGACATCGTCAAGCGCGCAGGCATCAAACCCGATTGATGGCTTGATTTTTTCGGAGTGAACATGGCCCTCGATGTTTTGGTGATTGGCGGCGGCAACGCCGCCTTGTGCGCTGCCCTCATGGCGCGCGAGGCCGGGGCCAGTGTTCGCGTCTTGGAGTCTGCTCCCAAGGCGTGGCGGGGCGGCAATTCAAGCCACACCCGCAACCTGCGTTGCATGCACGATGCCCCCCAAGATGTCTTGGTGGACGCCTATCCCGAAGAAGAGTTTTGGCAAGACTTGCTGAAAGTCACCGGCGGTCTGACCGACGAGCATTTGGCGCGGCTGGTGATTCGCCACTCGGCCACTTGCCGGCCGTGGATGGTCAAACATGGGGTGCGTTTTCAGCCCTCTTTGTCGGGCGCATTGCACACGGCGCGGACCAACGCTTTTTTTATGGGGGGCGGCAAAGCGTTGATGAACGCTTACTACCGCAGCGCCGAAAAGCTGGGGGTGCAGATCGACTACAACGCCGAGGTCGATGAGGTGGAGTTGGACCAAGGCCGGTTTGTCGCCGCTGGGGTCAAGCACAAACTGCCCGATGGGTCGGTGCGGCGTGAGCGCATCGAAGCCAAGGCCTGTGTCTTGGCGGCCGGTGGCTTCGAGTCCAACCGCGAGTGGCTGCGCGAGGCCTGGGGGCAAAACGAGCGCGGCGAATATCCCGCAGACCAGTTTTTGATTCGCGGCACGCGCTACAACCAAGGGGTGCTGCTGAAGCACCTGTTGGCGCAAGGCGCAGACCGCATTGGCGACCCCACTCAGGCCCACATGGTGGCCATTGACGCCCGCGCCCCTTTGTACGACGGCGGCATTTGCACCCGCATTGACTGCGTGTCTTTGGGCGTGGTGGTGAACCGCGAGGCCCGTCGCTTTTATGACGAAGGTGAAGATTTTTGGCCCAAGCGCTATGCCATCTGGGGCCGCTTGGTGGCGCAGCAGCCCGGGCAGGTGGCGTATTCCATCATCGATGCCAAGGCCGTGGGCCGCTTCATGCCGCCCGTTTTCGAAGGCACAAAAGCCAACACCTTGCCAGAGTTGGCCCAAAAGTTAGGTCTGGACGAGAACGTCTTCATGCAAACCCTGAACGACTACAACCAAGCTTGCCGTGTCGGCACGTTTGACCACACGGCTTTGGACGATTGCCACACCGAAGGCGTGACCCCGGCCAAAACGCACTGGGCGCGACCCATTGATACCGGTCCGTTTTATGCCTACGCTGTGCGCCCCGGCGTGACCTTCACCTACCTTGGCTTGAAAACCGACGAGACCGCCGCGGTGCACTTCAACCAAGTGGCCAGCCCCAACCTGTTTGTGGCGGGTGAAATGATGGCCGGCAACGTGCTGGGCAAGGGCTATACCGCAGGCGTGGGCATGACGATCGGCACGGCCTTTGGCCGTATTGCGGGCACACAGGCTGCTCAAGCCGCCTTGAAGGAGCAGGGCCATGCAGTCGCTTGAGTCATTGACGCAGCAAGCCAAAGCGTTGGCCGAAGGCGCGCTCTCGGCACCCGAGGCCGAGGTGTCTCGCCAGATGCACATTTGCAATGGCTGTCGGTATTGCGAAGGGTTTTGCGCGGTGTTTCCGGCGATGACCCGGCGACTCGAGTTTGGCAAAGCCGACATCCACTACATGGCCAATTTGTGCCACAACTGCGGCGCCTGCTTGCATGCCTGCCAGTACGCACCGCCGCACGAATTTGCCATCAATGTGCCCAAAGCCATGGCGCAAGTGCGGGGACAAACCTACGCCGATTACGCATGGCCGCCTGCCTTGGGACTGCTTTACCAGCGCAACGGCTTGGCCGTCTCGCTGGCGCTGGCGGCTGGGCTGGGTTTGTTTTTGGTTTTGGCCATGCTCCAGCAAGGCACCCTGTGGGGCGCGCCTGTGGCCGGGGGTTTTTATGCGGTGTTTCCACACAACCTGATGGTCAGTCTGTTTGCGCCCATCTTTCTTTTTGCGGTGTTGGCTCTTGGCTTAGGGGTCACGCGCTTCTGGCGCGACGTCACGCCGGCCACCAGTGGGGCCGGGCTGACAACGCCAGCCGCTTTAGAAGCCACCGATGCCGCCTTGCGTTTGAAGTATTTGGACGGGGGGCATGGCGAGGGTTGCCACAACGAAGACGATGCCTGGACGCATGCCCGCCGGCGTTGTCACCACCTGACTTTTTACGGCTTTATGTTGTGCTTTGCCGCCACCAGTGTGGCCACGGTTTACCACTACGCGTTGGGCTGGACAGCGCCCTACGCCTTGCCCAGCTTGCCCAAATTGCTGGGCGTGGTGGGCGGCGTGAGTTTGTTGGTGGGGTCTTGCGGTTTGGCGTGGTTGCATCTGCATCGACACCCGGATCATGGCGACCGCGCGCAAAGGCCCATGGACCTGGGCTTCATCACGCTGCTGGCGCTGATCAGTGCCACGGGCCTGTTGCTGTGGCTGTTGGGCAGCACCGCGGCCATGCCGCTGATGCTGGCGATTCATTTGGGCACGGTGATGGCTTTGTTCCTCACGCTGCCTTACGGAAAATTTGCCCACGGCATTTTTCGCACCGCCGCCTTGTTGCGTTTTGCCGTAGAAAAGCGCCAGCCCAATCGTTTGGGTTTGGGCGGCGAGTGACGGGCTGCGGCGGGCTGTTCAGGCCATCGCCAATGTGGGTGCAGCGTGGATCACCCCGCCACCCAAACACACTTCACCGTCGTACAGCACCGCGCTCTGCCCGGGCGTGACGGCCCATTGGTGTTCGCTGAAATGGAGTGCCATGCCCGCTTGCCCTTGCGGCATTTCGATGTTGAGCAAGTCACAAGGCGCATCGGCTTGGCGGTATCGCGTTTTGGCGGCATAGCGTCCCGCCGGGGGCGTTGAGCCGGCACACCAACTCAGGTCGGTTGCCTGCAAACTCGGCGATTGCAACCACGGGTGGTCGTGGCCCTGCACCACCCACAAGGTGTTTTTTTCCATGTCTTTGCGGGCCACAAACCAAGGCGTGTGTGCGCCGCCGCCGCGCTGCGCGCCTTGGGCCTTGATGCCGCCAATGCCCAAACCTTGGCGTTGCCCCAAGGTGTAAAAGCTCAACCCCACGTGTTGGCCAATGGTGCGGCCACTGGGGTCTTTGATGGGGCCGGGTTCTTTGGAGATGTAGCGGTTCAAAAAATCCCGGAAGGGACGCTCGCCGATGAAGCAAATGCCCGTGGAGTCTTTCTTTTTGGCGTTGGGCAGTCCCAACTCCAGGGCCATGCGGCGCACTTCGGTTTTGTGCAATTCGCCCACCGGAAACAGCGTCTTCGACAGCTGGGCTTGGTTCAGGCGGTGCAAGAAATAACTTTGGTCTTTGCTGGGGTCTAGCCCTTTGAGCAACTCGTGGCGACCGGTTTGGGCATTCAGCCGCACGCGGGCATAGTGGCCGGTGGCGATTTTTTCAGCGCCCAAGCGCATCGCATGGTCCAAGAACGACTTGAACTTGATCTCGGCGTTGCACAAGATGTCCGGGTTGGGCGTGCGACCCGCCTCGTATTCGCGCAGAAATTCAGAAAAGACCCGGTCTTTGTAGTCGGCGGCAAAATTGACATGCTCGATCTCGATGCCTAAAACATCGGCTACGGCGGCCGCATCGACAAAGTCAATGTTCGAGGAGCAGTATTCACTGTCGTCGTCATCTTCCCAGTTTTTCATGAAGATGCCGACCACCTCATGGCCTTGCTGCTTGAGCAAATAGGCGGTCACTGCAGAGTCAACGCCGCCGGACAAGCCGACGACCACGCGAGAAAGTTGGGACATGGTGCGATTATCCCGTGACTGCCGGCGGTCCGAGTTTTGGGTCAAAATTGACAAAGTCCAACGGGTCTTCCTTCATGAATCTGGCGTGCACGTGGTGCCCAATCTTCAGAACCATGTTGCGTGATGTGGCGCATGGTTTTTTCATCATCACCCACAGTGGTTTGGCCATGGTGGGCTTGGGCGCGACCAGTTTGGTGTTGGCTTTTTGGCTCAGTCCTTCCTGGATGAACAGCGCCGAGAACGCCGCCCTCAACTGGTTGCGTGAGCGTCAGGCCTTGTTTTCGTGGTTGCCTGAAAACACGGCTGAACGCGTGACCGCCACCCCCTTGCAAGCATTGCCCCCGTCCCAAGCGGCGGTGGCCGAGTGGCTGGGGCGCAAATACAAAGTGGCACCCGAGCCTTTGGCGGCCTTGGTCGCCGAGGCGCACATCTTGGCCAAGAAGTACAAGATGTCACCCTACCTCATTCTTTCGGTGATGGCGGTTGAATCGGGCTTCAACCCCTACGCCCACAGTTCGGCGGGGGCCCAAGGCCTGATGCAGGTCATGACCGACATTCATCAGCAGCGGTATGCCGTGCATGGGGGCACCATGGCTGCGTTTGATCCGATTGCGAACCTCCGTGTCGGTGCCGATGTTTTGGCTTATTGCATCAAGACCAAAGGCGGCGTGATGGAAGAGGGTCTGCGTTATTACTTGGGCGCTTCAGAGCACACCGACGATGGCGGTTACGTGGCCAAGGTTTTGCTCGAGCAAGAAAGACTGACGCTGGTGGACAGTGGCGTGAAAAACGTGCCCCTGCAATGAGGCTGGGCGAGGCCATCAGGGTTGTGGCGCGATGCGGGCCTGCGTAAATAGGGGCGGCGTAAAAGGTTGACGCCTGAGCCGTGCGCTCAGAACTTGGCGCCTCGGGCCAGTAAGGCGTTTTGTGTGGAGACCCAAGCCTGCTGACCGGGCGCTGCCACTGCGGTCTGCGCCACCTGAAGTGGATTGACCCAAGGTGTCAGGCTGCTAGCAATGGCCGCGTAATTTCGCGGGTGGTAACGGTCTGCGGGCTGAAACTGGGCCAAATCAATGGTTTTGTCACCGCGCTCTTTCGCCACCGACTCCACCAACTCACGCGCCTTGGGGTCATACGGCAGCACCCAAATGCGGTCTTTGGCATTGAGATCGGCGCGAATGCGTTGCAGGTTTTGCGTGATGCGTTCGGGGGTGTAGTACTTGTTAACCGTGCTGTTGACCAAGTCATTGGTGCCGACAGAGATGATGGCCAGATCGGCGTTTTTGACCCCCGCATCTTTGTTCAATTGCGACAAGATTTGCGGGCTGCTGTGGCCGCCGACGGCGTTGACCGCAAAAACACCTTGGTGCTGGTTTAAAAACTTTCGTCCGGGCGCAAATTCGGGTGTGATGCCGCTTTGTTTGAGCAAAGCACCGCCAATGCCCACCGCAATGCTGTCGCCCACGATGGCAATTTTGGGGCCCGTGCCCGGCGTCACCGGGGCGCGCGGCGCGACCGAAGTCGGCTCTGGGCTGAGTTTGCTGACGGTTTCTGGCGGCGCCAGTTTCTCTGGAATGGCCATTTTTTCAGGGGCGGCCAGTTTTTCAGAAGGTGCCAGTTCGGGGGCGGTGCGCGAGAGCGCCAGCGCCGGGAAGGAGAGGGTTTGTCCCGCGCGGATCAAATTGGGGTTGGCCAGTGCGTTGCTTTTCGCCACCGCCATGGCCACACGGTGCACCTCCGCCTCTTTGGGCGTTTGGCCTTGCTCTTGCAAGACTCTGCGGGTGATGCCAATCAGGGTCTCTCCCGCTTGCACCCGCACGGGGCGGCCAGTTTGCGGGCTGGTCGGGCGCGCCTGGGCCAGGGCCTCTTGAAAATGCAGCGACGCGACAGCGCCTGCGCCAGAGCCAGAGCCTTGGCCAGCAGGGGCGTTGGCATGAAGCGCGCGCGCCGAACGGCCCGATTCGGTCAAAGCGGGGCTTGCAGTTTGAAAAGGTCCCACGGGGTTCATGCAATGACACTCACGGTTGGCTGAAGACAAGGCCATCGGTTTCCCGACATTTCAACCAAAAAAGCAATTTTTGTGCCTGTGACTTTTGCGCCAAGCTGTTTTTTTTAGCGCAAGCCGCTTGGGCCACTTACACTAGCCCTCCGACCGCAAAACGACGGTTTGTTGTGTGGCGGGTTCTTTTTGCGATGAGAAATGTTCCGAGACCCTGTTTTCTTGACCTGGGTGCGTCGGCTCTTCTTGCTGACCCTCTTTGTGGCCTTGAGCCTGATGCACCAGCCATCGGCTTGGATCGACACGCTGGATGGCGAGGTTCCTGGTCGCGTCGATGTGGTTTCTGATGAATTTGATGCCCGCGGCCCAGTGGATGAGGCATTTGTAGAGCAGGTATTTCAGGCCATCTGCCAAGCGGGCATCCGAAATCCGACAATCGTCATGCGCCAAGCCATTTTGGAAACCGGCTGGTTTCGCAGTCCCTTCCTCATGACACGCAACAACTTATTTGCGTTCAGGCGCGGAAATTACCTTCGCTTTGACCATTTTGAGCACAGCGTCCAGTTTTACAAAGCCTGGCAAGACCGCAATATGCCCAAGGAAGTGCCCGACTATTACCTGTTTTTGGATCAGATTCAGTACGGCAGTCCCGACTACACTAGTCATATTAAGAACATTTCGTGGAACAGGAATTGTTGACTGCTCCGCCATATCCATAGTGCAGTGACATGGTTTTCTCGAGCCTCACGTTTCTTTTCTTCTTTCTTCCTGCTTGCCTGATTTGTTACTACGCCTTTCCGCAAAGGCAGGTACGCAATCTGATACTGACGGGTTTCTCGCTCATTTTTTACGCATGGGGCGAGCCAATTTGGGTCAGCTTGCTGATCATTTCCTGTATCTGGGATTATTTGAATGGCTTGTTCATCGACCATTTCAAAAACAAGAGGGCGATTGCGCGTTTGGGGGTGATCAGCTCCTTGATCGTCAACTTGGGATTGTTGGCGTCTTTCAAATATGCAGATTTCATTGTTGAAACTGTCAACGCCTTGACAGGTCTGGGTTTCAAGGCCCCGGGCATTTTGCTGCCCATCGGCATTTCGTTTTACACCTTCCAAACCATTTCGTACACGATTGATGTGTACCGAGGGGAGGTCTCGGCGCAAAAGAATTTCTTCAACTTCATGTTGTTTGTGGTGTGCTTCCATCAGCTGGTGGCCGGGCCCATCGTGCGCTACTCGCACATTGCGCGCGAAATTGAAGAGCGTGTTTTTAGTGTGTCTGACTTCAGCAATGGCGTGACCCGCTTTTGCAAAGGCTTGTTCAAAAAAGTGTTCATCGCCAACACGGCGGGTGAGCTGTGTTTGCAATTCTTAGGCCAAGACGTGAGCCAGACCACCGTCGCAGGGGAGTGGTTTGGCCTGTTGATGTTCACTCTTCAGATTTATTTTGATTTTTCGGGCTACTCCGACATGGCCATTGGTTTGGGCATGATGTTTGGCTTTCACTACCACGAGAATTTCAAGCACCCCTACACCGCCAATTCAATCACCGACTTTTGGCGCCGTTGGCATATTTCGCTGGGCACATTTTTCAGGGACTATGTGTACATCCCGCTGGGCGGCAACCGCCACCACCCTGTGCGCAACATCTTTATTGTTTGGGGGCTCACCGGCATTTGGCATGGCGCCAGTTGGAACTTTGTGCTTTGGGGCTTGTATTTCGGTGTGATTCTTTGGTTCGAAAAAACCGTTGGCTTGCGGCTGTTGCAGCGCATGCACCCACTCATCCAACATGCGTATGCGGTGTTCTTCATTGTGCTGGGTTGGTCCATCTTTTATTTCACCGACTTGAGCCGTCTGGGCAGCACCCTCCAGGTGATGTTTGGTTTCACCGATGTCCCGCTGTACGACTTTGAGTTGGACGTGGCCATTTGGGCCAATGCGTTTTGGCTGGTTTTTGCGCTCGTCATGTGCGCTCCGTTGTACGCGCGTGCACACACCCATCTCCAGCACCGCCTGAGTGCGGTCGCCTACCAATGGACTGTGGTGTCGCAAAACTTGTTGTTTCTGGGGGTCAGCGTGGTGCTGCTGGTGGGCAAGACCTACAACCCCTTCATTTATTTCCGATTCTGACCATGCAGAAGAACCACTCCACCCCGTTCATGGACTGGCTCCAAACGCTCTTGTTTGCAGGCTTGTTGGTGGGCTTGGGGGCTTTGTTCGTGGCCTTGCCCAAGGACACCGTTTCTGAAGGTGAGAAGCGAGAACTGGCTCACTTTCCCGAGTTTTCGTGGTCGGCCATTGGGCAAGGCACTTTCATGCAGCGGATAGACGATTTTGTCGCCGACAACTTTGTTTTCCGATACACCTTGTCCGATGTGGCGGGCCAAATCAAACAATGGCGCGGCTGGGCACATGACGATATCCAGGTGTTCTCAGACAAAGGCAGTCATGCTGCCGGGACGGCCTCACCGCCTAAGGCCCCTAAGGCGCAGTCGGATGCTGCCGGTTCGTTGGCAGGGGGGGCGGCCAACACGGTGTCGGGTACAGAGCAAGACCCCGCGCAGGGTGAGGCGCAGGGCCAGGCCCGAGGCACGGCCCGCGACAGCGTCACGGGGGCTTTTGCAACCACCGAAGGCATCAGCCAAAACCAAGGCCAAGGTCAAGGTCAAGGTCAAGGTTCGAGCCCCACACCCCGCACAGACGCTGCCCGTGCGGGCGCCGGGGGAACTGCCGCCGCAGGCACTACCGAAGACGCGCCGTATCAAAACATCGAGTCGGTGATCATCTACAAAAACCGGGCGGTACAAATGTTTGGGGGCTCACCGGGCATGGCGGTGCCCTTCGCCAACATGCTCGCGCGCTATCAGCAAGAACTGCCGCAAACCACCTTGTATTTCATGCCCATTCCAATCGGGGCCGACTATTACCTGCCGCAAAAAGTCACCAAGGGGCTGTTGCGTGAAAAAGGGGTGATTGACCATGCCGTGAGTTTGCTGCCGCCACAAGTGCGCGCGGTGAACACTTACGCCAAACTCGCGCAACACAGCTCCGAGTACCTTTACTTCAACACCGACCACCATTGGACCGGTTTGGGGGCCTATTACGCCTACACGGCCTTTGCAGAGGCGGCCCGATTTGCGCCCTTGCCTCTCAGTGCCTTCACCAAAAAAGAGATTCCCAATTTTCTAGGCACGCTGTATCACCGCACACTTTCGCCGGCACTCAAGAGCAAAGGCGATACGGTGGAATATTTCAAGGTGCCGGTGCAGACCAGTGTGAAATATTTTTCAGCCGGTTCGCGACAGGGCCAGAGCACTCAGCTGTATGCAGAATATGCCCGCGGTGCCAGCGCTTACGGGGTGTTTTTAGGCGGCGATTACCCCCTGATGAAGATCACCAGCGATGTGAAAAATGGCCGCAAGATCGCGATGATCAAAGACTCGTATGGCAATGCGTTTGCCCCTTATTTGGCCTCGCACTATGAAGAGGTGTACGTGCTGGATTACCGCTATTTCAATGGCAACATCAAAACCTTGATTCAGCAAGAAGGCATTCAAGAGTTGCTGTTTGCGCACAATTCCTATGTGTTTCTCAGCGGCTACACGGTACAGCGAGAACGGGGATTCCTGACGGGTCCTCTGCCCACAGCACGCAAGTCGGCGGCCTCTGAGGCGGCGCCATGAAGAGGAGTTTTTCCATGTCATTTCAAGCTTCGCGGGCGACGCTCCGTGTGCTGCCCTGCGTTGTTTTGTGCGGCTTGCTGACCGCCTGTGCGACCCTGCCCGGCGTCGATCAGGCCGCGTCGGCAGACGCGGCTTTGCCGGGTGCTGGCCCCACTGCAGGAGCCGCAAAGGGCACCGCACCAGGGACCGCATCAGGGAACTCATCAGGGACCGCAACGCCATCCGCCTCGGCCGCTTCTTCGGCTACGGGGGTGTCCCCGCCCGCTCAAGGGGCCAAAGCGGTATCAGCTGCCCCGCAGTGGCAACGCAACCCCTTGCCCTTGGCGCAAGAAGGACCCGCCAAGCCTCCCTTCGCTTGGCGAACATTGCCCGACCTCATTGGCGCCGAAAAGGCGCAGCTGATGAACACTTTCATCACGCCCGAGGTCAACACTTTTGAAGCAAGCAATGTGCAGTTGTTGCAGCGCCTGAAAAGCAAGTGGGAGGCCGCCGCTCAAGGGCGCTTCACGGTGCTGCATTTTGGGGACTCGCATGTTCAAGGCGGTTTTGGGGCGCAAATTTCTCGGCACAAATGGCAGTCGATGATGGGCAGCGCTGGGCGAGGCATGGTGTTTCCCTATGCCATCGCCAAAACGTATTCGCAAAACGATTACCGGTCGACGTTTGAAGGTGAGTGGGTCACCGCCAACAGCATTCAGGTCAATCCCAAAATGCCGTTGGGGGTGTCGGGCTTTGTGGCGCGCACCGCCAGCGCGCAAGCGGCGTTCACACTGCAATTCAATCAGCAGTTTGAGCCGGGAGCCAAGGTGCTCAAGTTTCTTTACCGAACTTCCTCGGCCAACTACCGTTTGCGCCTGCAATCGGGTGATGTGCTGTGGGAAAGTGAGCTGCAAAGTGATGCCGGCGCGATGGGGGGCACGCAACGCGTGGAGATCGATGTGCCGCAGTTGTCCGACACGCTGCGATTTGATCTTGTGAACACCGAGCCCCAAGCGGACGATGCTTTTGAGTTGTATGGGGTGAGCATTGAAAACAAGACGCCCGGTGTGCTGTATCACAACCTGGGCGTGGGGGGGGCGGCATTTGCGGCCTTGCGTTCGCAGGCTTATTTTGAGTCGCAGTCCAAAGTGTTGGCGCCCGATCTGGTGATCTTGGATTGGGGAACCAACGACTTGATTTACAAAAACAAGGTGCCTGAGCAATTAGAGGCCACCATTGTCGAGACCATTCGCAAAGTGCGCGCCGAGCACCCCGATGCGCTCATCTTGTTGACCAGCGTGCAAGACACTTACTTTCGCAAACAAGCCATCACAGCCACTTGGGAATTTGCCCAATTGATTCGCCGACTGGCCAAAGAAAACGACTGCCTGTTGTACGACTGGTACCGGGTGGCGGGCGGGGCCGATGCCATGCGCACTTGGTATGCCTATGGCTTGGCCCAACCGGACCATGTCCATTTGAGTGCGACCGGTTATGCCATCAAGGGTGATTTGTTGGCTCAAGCCATGCTCAATGCCCTGAATTGGCAAAAGAGCAACCCCGATAAATCCAGTTTGTGGACAGACGCGCAGCAAGGCGAGTTGCCCCGATCGGTTTCGGCTTGGCTCAAGGCCTTGAAGCCTTTTCAGAGCCGTCCCGATTTGATTCGAGTGAGTGCATCTGCGAAGGGCAAAGGGACCGCCACTGCGGCCAAAGCGGCCCTTCGAAAGCCCAGTAAAGCGGCACAGAGCAAAGCCAAATCTTCAGCCAAGGCGGCCAACAGCAAAACGACCAAGGCCAAGCCCTCCTCGAACAAGACCGCCAAGCCAGTCAAGCCGCAATGAAGTCACGGTCGTAATGACTTTGTGGCAATTACGGCTGTAAGGGAATGGCCTGAGTGGGCGGCTCGACCGCATCGGGGCTGGGCTCAGGACAAGATTGTTCCCACCGAATCTTGCGCAAATGATCGGTGTAACCCGCGCTGGCGTAACGGATGCTGATCAAGAACGCGTTGTAATCTTTGTGCTGGCTGGCGCGGTAATGTTTGTCTTGCCAGGCCTTGTAATAAACCACGCTGTCTTTCCAATCGTCAAACACCAGATAGCGGGTGTTGCGAAAGCCGAAGAGGTTTTGCCGCTTCATCAGAAAGGGCGCGCGCATCCACCCGGTTTCCAAAATGGCCTGCCGCATGACCATCTCGGGATGCTGAATGTTGAGTCGGCAAATTTCTGCAAAAACCGACGCCACCAAGTCTTGGTCGATTTTGCCCAAGGGCTGAGTGGGGGCTGCGTTGGCGGGCAGGGGCGTAAACAGCACAAAAGTGGGCAGCAAAAAAGCGGGCAGCACAAAAGCAGGCAAAACCAGAGCAGGCAAAACCAGTGCGGGCTGCACGAAAGTCTTCACAAGAAAGTGTTTCCAGCCCCGCACGCGGCCATGCTCGCGCCCACTCCTGCCCCAACTTCCGCCCCCACTCCCGTTCCCGTTCCCAACCCGGTGTGGGGCGCGCCCTTTTGTGGCCATGCGATCAAGCGAAGCCCGTGGGGTCATCGAGGCCGGCGGGCAAAATGGAGTCACGGCGGTCACTGGGTTCAGGCCAAGGGGTGGTGCACGGCGGGGTCGGTGTAAATCACCTCCAGCGGATAACGCTGGCCTTTCAGATGGTCTTCTATGCAGCGCAAAACGAGGGGGCTTCGGTGGCGTGCGGCGCTGGCGCGGACCTCTTCGGGGGTCATCCAAACCGTGCGAACAATCCCCTCGTCCAAGCTGCGGCGGGCTTGCAAGTCGCCCAGCTCGCCGCAAAAAGCCATGCGCACATAAGTGATGTCTTCGCCAGTCGCCGGGCGCTGAAAGCGCGACAGATAAATGCCGACCAAGGCCGTGGGCTTGAAGCTGTGCGCCGTTTCTTCTAAGGTTTCGCGAGCGCAACCCTCGGCCGGCGACTCGCCAGGGTCCAGATGGCCGGCAGGGTTGTTCAGCCGCAAGCCTTCCAAGGTGTGCTCTTCGACCAACAGGTAGCGGCCCTGTTTTTCGATGATTGCAGCGACAGTGACATTGGGTTTCCAGCGCGTGTCCATACTCGTTATTATCGTGCGGACGTTTCTGTGGGCCCCAAGTTGGAGCCCGGTGGCAGACAAAAGGCCAGAACGGGTTAAAAATAAGAGCTTGCCAATATGAAGGCGGCTGAACAGGTGGCCCGGCTCTCCACAAGACTTGCACGCGTCTGCAAAGCAAGGACTTGGGTTAAGCTGACACATTGGCAATCATTGATGAACTGAGCGAGGAGACCTCCATGCAAACAGGCGAAAACGCCCCAACGCCGCAACGCATTGGCGTGCCGCGAGAAATTTTCCCCGGTGAAAAGCGGGTGGCCACGGTGCCGGATGTGGTGACCAAACTGGTCAAACTGGGCTTCGCGGTGGTGGTGGAGCAAGGGGCCGGCGCTCTGGCCGATTTGTCCGACGATGCCTACGTGCAAGCCGGCGCCACCATTGCCCCCAATGCGGCGGCACTCTGGAGCGGCAGCGATATCGTCTTTAAAGTGCGCGCGCCTGTGGCCGAAGAAGTCGCCTTGATGCACGCCGGGCAGACGCTGGTGGGCTTTTTGTGGCCGGCTCAAAACCCTGAATTGATGCAACAGTTGGCGGCCAAAAAGGTCACGGCCCTCTCGATCGATGCACTGCCACGCACGCTGAGCCGCGCCCAAAAAATGGACGCCTTGACCTCGATGGCCGGGGTCAGTGGATACCGCGCGGTGGTGGAAGCGGCCAATGCATTTGGTCGTTTTTTCAATGGCCAAATCACAGCCGCAGGCAAAGTGCCACCGGCCAAAGTGTTCATCGCTGGCGCTGGCGTCGCGGGTCTGGCGGCCATCGGTGCCGCAGCCAGTTTGGGCGCCATCGTGCGGGCCAATGACACCCGTGCCGAAGTGGCCGATCAAGTGGTCTCACTCGGCGGCGAGTTCGTCAAGGTGGACTACGAAGAAGAGGGTTCTGGCGGCGGGGGCTATGCCAAAGTCATGAGCGAAGGCTTCCAAGCCGCGCAGCGTGAGATGTATGCCCAACAGGCGCGTGAGGTCGACATCATCATCACCACCGCCTTGATTCCCGGCAAGCCCGCGCCCAAGTTGATCACCGCCGACATGGTGAAAAGCATGAAGCCCGGCAGTGTGATCGTGGACATGGCCGCCGAGCAAGGCGGCAACTGCGAGCTCACCGAGCCCGGCAAAGCCGTGGTCCACCATGGCGTGACGATCGTGGGCTACACCGATCTGGCCTCGCGCATGGCCCGCCAATCCTCCACGCTGTATGGCACCAACTTGTTCCGCTTGACGGAAGAGTTGTGCAAGACGAAAGACGGTGTCATCCACGTCAACATGGCGGACGATGCCATCCGCGGCCTGACCGTCATCAAAGAGGGCGAGATCACCTGGCCTGCGCCGCCCCTGGCTGCAGCGCCCAAACCCGCTCCGAAGGCCGTGGTCGCGGTCACAGAGAAAAAGGGCGGGCACGGCCATGGCAGCAGCGGCCCCATGCCAACAAAAACTTTGGCGGTGGTGTTTGGTTTGGGGGCCTTGGCCTTCTGGGCCATTGGCGCCTATGCGCCGCCCGCCTTTTTGGGCCACTTCACGGTTTTTGTGTTGGCTTGCTTCATCGGCAACATGGTGGTGTGGAACGTTACCCCTGCTTTGCACACGCCTTTGATGAGTGTGACCAATGCGATCTCCAGCATCATCGTCATCGGGGCGCTGGTGCAAATATTGCCACCTGAAGCCGGCACCAATGGCCGACCTGACCAGCTGATTCAGTGGCTGGCTTTTGTCGGCATTGTGCTCACCGCGGTCAATATGTTTGGTGGCTTTGCTGTGACCCGTCGCATGCTCGCCATGTTCCGAAAGTAATCGAGAAAAGAGCTACCCATGTCCTTCAGTCTGGCTACCGTCGCTTACCTAGGCGCCGCAATTCTCTTCATTCTCAGCTTGGGGGGCTTGTCCAACCCCGAAACGTCGCGTCGCGGCAACCTCTACGGCATCATCGGCATGGCGCTGGCGGTGCTGGCCACCATTTTGGGCCCGCGGGTCGCTGCGGCTGGCATCCCCTGGATCGTGGGGGCCTTGTTGATTGGCGGCAGTGTTGGCTTGTATGCCGCCAAGACCGTCAAGATGACCCAAATGCCCGAGCTGGTCGCTTTGATGCACAGCTTGGTGGGTTTGGCGGCTTGCTTGGTGGGTTTTGCCAGTTATGTGGACACCTCCGTCCAGTACACCGGCGCTGAAAAAACCATCCACGAAGTTGAGATTTACATCGGTATTCTCATCGGCGCGGTGACTTTTTCGGGCTCTTTGATCGCCTTCGGCAAACTCAACGGCAAGATCGGTGGCAAGCCCCTGTTGTTGCCCGCGCGCCATTGGCTCAACCTGTTGGGTCTGTTGGTGGTGATCTGGTTTGGCCGCGAATTTGTCAACGCCCCTGATGTGCAAAGCGGTATGACACCCTTGATCGTCATGACGGTGATCGCGCTCCTTTTTGGCATCCACATGGTGATGGCCATCGGCGGTGCCGACATGCCGGTGGTGGTCTCCATGTTGAACAGCTATTCGGGCTGGGCCGCAGCTGCCACGGGCTTCATGTTGAGCAACGACTTGCTGATCGTGACCGGCGCCTTGGTGGGTTCCTCGGGCGCCATCTTGTCGTACATCATGTGCAATGCCATGAACCGCAACTTCATCAGCGTCATCGCCGGCGGCTTTGGCGGGGGGGCGGACAAACCGGCTGCCGCCAGCGGCGCTGCAGCCGAACCCCAAGGTGAAGTGGTGCCCGTCAGTGCCAGCGAGACCGCCGAGTTGCTGCGCGATGCCAAGAGCGTGATCATCGTGCCGGGCTACGGCATGGCGGTGGCTCAAGCCCAACACACGGTGAACGACATCACCAAGACCTTGCGCGATCGCGGTGTGAATGTGCGCTTTGGCATTCACCCAGTGGCCGGCCGCATGCCGGGCCACATGAACGTGTTGTTGGCTGAGGCCAAAGTGCCCTACGACATCGTTTTGGAGATGGACGAAATCAACGACGATTTTCCAGACACCGATGTGGTCATGGTCATTGGCGCCAACGACATCGTCAACCCGGCCGCACAAGAAGACCCGACCAGCCCGATTGCCGGCATGCCGGTGCTCGAAGTTTGGAAAGGCCGTACCAGCATCGTGATGAAACGCTCCATGGCCAGTGGCTACGCCGGGGTGGACAACCCGCTGTTTTACAAAGACAACAACCGCATGCTTTTTGGCGATGCCAAGAAGATGTTGGACGAGGTCCTGGCGGCTTTGAAAGCCTGAGCGCACAGCAGGCTCTTTTGGGGGCCAAATCGAAAGCGGAAGAATGATTTCTTCCGCTTTTTTTTGGCGTAAACCCTGAGTCAAGCCTGTCAGTTTTCTGTCAGATCTGCGGTAGACTGAACCGCAGGAGAACCCGACATGAACTTGAATCCCGTTTGGCTAAAAAGTTACCCCGAAGGTGTCCCCGCAGACATCGATGTTCGGCAATACAACTCGTTGGTTGGCTTGCTTGATGAGAGCTTTGCCAAGTATGCGAACCGCACCGCCTACAGTTTTTTGGGCAAAGACATCAGTTATGCCCAGACAGACCGAGAAAGCCTGGCCATGGCCGGTTACTTTCAATCCTTGGGCCTCAACAAGGGTGACCGCATTGCCATCATGATGCCCAACGTGCCGCAATACCCGGTGGTGGTGGCGGCCATCTTGCGTGCGGGTTATGTGGTGGTCAATGTCAACCCGCTCTACACCGCGCGCGAACTCGAGCACCAACTCAAAGACTCTGGCGCCAAAGCCATTGTGATCATCGAAAACTTTGCGGCCACACTCGAGAAATGCATCGCCCAAACGCCAGTTCAGCACGTGGTGTTGGCCTCGATGGGCGACCGACTGGGCTTGCTCAAGGGCAGCTTGGTGAACTATGTGGTGCGCAACGTCAAGAAGATGGTGCCGCCCTTCAATTTGCCGCAAGCCGTGCGATTCAACGATGCCTTGTCTAAAGGGCAACAACTGCCCTTCCAAAAGCCCGACTTGCAGGCGGACGACATTGCCGTCTTGCAGTACACCGGGGGCACCACCGGGGTGTCTAAGGGCGCGGTCTTGTTGCACCGCAACTTGATTGCCAACGTTTTGCAATCTGAGGCTTGGAACTCGCCCGTGATGAAGCGCATTCCGGCGGGGGAACAACCCACCTCGGTGTGCGCTTTGCCGCTGTACCACATCTTCGCTTTCACGGTGAACATGATGTTGTCCATGCGTTACGGTGGCAAAACCATCTTGATTCCCAATCCGCGTGATTTGCCTGCCGTGCTCAAAGAGCTGGCCAAGCACACCTTCCACAGTTTTCCGGCGGTGAACACTTTGTTCAACGGGCTGGCCAATCACCCGGACTTCAACACCGTCAACTGGTCCAACCTCAAGGTGTCCTTGGGCGGCGGTATGGCCGTCACACCCAATGTGGCCAAACTTTGGCTCGAGAAAACCGGTTGCCCCATTTGTGAAGGTTACGGACTGTCTGAAACCAGTCCTTCGGCCAGTTGCAATCCCACCACCAGCACCGAATTTACGGGCACCATTGGCGTGCCTATCCCAGGCACTTGGATGAAGCTGTTGGACGACGATGGCCATGAAGTGACCACCCCAGGACAGCCGGGTGAAATTGCCATCAAAGGCCCTCAAGTGATGGCCGGTTATTGGCAACGCCCCGATGAAACCGCCAAGGTCATGACCGCAGACGGCTACTTCAAGTCGGGTGATGTGGGCATCATCGATGAGCGCGGCTTCTTCAAGATCGTGGACCGCAAGAAAGACATGATTTTGGTCAGTGGCTTCAACGTCTATCCCAACGAGGTCGAAGAAGTCGCCTCGGCATGTCCCGGCGTGATGGAGTGCGCTGCCATCGGCATTCCCGATGAAAAAACGGGTGAGGCGGTGAAACTGGTGGTGGTCAAAAAAGACCCTGCACTCACCGAAGAACAGATCTTGGCCTATTGCCGCGACAACATGACGGGTTACAAGCAACCTCGTGTGATTGAGTTTCGCGCTGAATTGCCCAAGACCCCAGTGGGCAAAATTTTGCGCCGTGAGTTGCGCAACAAAACCTGAGATCGGGGAGGTCGTCAGCGGCCTCTTGACCGATACACTTCAAAGCGGCCCGAGTGGCCGCTTTTTTCATTTGTAAATTGTTCATTTCGCGACAAAGGGGACCCGCATGGCGGTGATCGGCATCATGAGTGCCATGCACGAAGAGTTGGCGGCGGTGTTGGCACACATGCCCGATGAGCAACGGGTTTCAGTGGCCGGACGAGATTTTTTTGTCGGCCATTGGCACGGTCATGCGCTGGTGGCCGTGTTGTCGCGCATCGGCAAAGTGGCGGCGGCCACCACGGCCACGGTCTTGCTTGAGCGCTTTGGTGTCGACCAGTTGGTGTTCACTGGCGTGGCTGGCGGTTTGGGGGCCGATGTGCGGGTGGGCGATGTGGTGGTGGCTACAAAGTGTGTGCAGCATGACATGGATGCATCGCCCTTGTTTGCGCCGCATGAAGTGCCGCTGTATGGCCGTGCTTTCTTTGATACAGATTTGCCGTTGTCGGTCCAGTTGGCGCAGGCCAGTGAAGCGGTGTTGCAACACGCTGAACAGCATCTGGGCCAAGCGGCCATGGCCGAGTTTGCTTTGAAGGCACCGCAAGTGCACCAGGGTTTGGTGCTCAGTGGAGATCGATTTGTTTCCACCAGCGCAGAAAGCCAAGCATTGCGCCAGCGCTTTCCTGCCGCCATGGCGGTGGAGATGGAGGGCGCGGCGGTGGCCCAGGTGTGCTTTGATTTCGGCGTGCCCTTTGCCGCATTGCGGACCATTTCAGACCGGGCCGATGACACGGCCCATGCCGATTTCAACCAATTCATCGGTGCCGTGGCCAGCCGTTACAGCTTGGCCATCTTGTCCGGTTGGCTGGGTCAGACGCGCCCAGTGAAGGCCTGATTATTTGAGCCAACCGCGACGACGGAAGTACCACATGGGCACCACCGCACTGGCCACCATCAAAGCCAGCGCAAAGGGGTAGCCCCATTTTTGCGACAGTTCGGGCATGTACTGGAAGTTCATGCCGTACAAACTGGCGATGAGTGTGGGGGGCAACAGCGCCACGCTGGCCACCGAAAAAATCTTGATGATTTTGTTCTGGTTGATGTTGATGAAACCGACCGTGGCATCCATCAAAAAGTTGATCTTGTCGAACAAAAAAGCGGTGTGCGAATCGAGCGAATCGATGTCGCGCAAAATTTGCCGTGCCTCTTCAAATTGTTCGGCATTGAGCATTTTCGAACGCATCATGAAGCTCACCGCGCGGCGCGTGTCCATGACGTTGCGGCGGATGCGTCCATTCAAATCTTCTTGCCGCGCGATGGCCCCCAGCACTTCGCTGGCCATGGCGTCGGTCACATCACCCGACAGCACTTTTTTGCCCGCGGTTTCCAGCTTGTCGTAGATGTTTTCCAGTGTGTCCGCGGAATACTCGGCATCGGCATCAAACAACTTGAGCAGCACTTCTTTGGCGTCTTCGATCAAGCCGGGCGCGCGGCGCGCACGCATGCGCAGCAAGCGAAACACCGGCACGTCTTCGTCGTGAATCGAAAACAGCACGCCTTGGCTTTTCAGCTCGACATTGTGTTGGTTCAAGATGAACGCGCAGCGCACGGTGCGGGGTTCGTCTTCATCGGCAATCAAGAAGTCTGAGCGAATGTGCAATTCGCCATTGTCTTCCGCATAAAAACGCGCCGACTCTTCGATGTCCTCGTCCATCGCGTCTTCCGGAATGGACAGGCCGTAGTACTGTTTGATCCAGCGCTTTTCCTCCAGCGTCGGCGATTCCAAGTCGACCCAGATAGGCTGAAAACGGGAGAGTTCTTCCAACGATTCGATCTCTTCTTGAAAGAGGCGGCCGTTGGCGAGTGTGAAGATGTTGAGCATGGCGAATCCGAAAAATGGCCAGTTGCCAATGGTTCAAAGGGGCGGCGAAGGGGTTTAGCAGCTTTCGAACGATGGGCGGGGTGCTCAGTGCGTTCGAAAGCTACCGACTCGGGGTAGCTTCCACGGCAGTGTGTCTCCAATGTGAATCGGCGGATTATCGCACTGGATGCGGCATGGCGAACCTGTGGAGTGTTAGATTCAGTCAACTTCAAAGCAATCTTCATGACCCCTCACTTGTCTCCTCGGCGCGAGCGCTGGCTTTTGTTCACGCTGGCCGGGATCCAGTTCACGCACATCCTGGATTTCATGATCATGATGCCGCTGGGGCCCCAGTTCACGGCCTTGTTTGGCATCAGCAATGCGCAGTTTGGTTTGCTGGTCTCGGCTTACACCTTGTCGGCCGGCTTTTCTGGCTTGTTGGCCTCCACCTACATTGACCGCTTCAGCCGAAAGCAATTGCTGCTCACCATGTACACCCTCTTTGGCCTGGCTACTTTGGCTTGTGGCTTGGCCCCTGATTACCTGTGGCTCATGGTGGCCCGAGTGGCGGCAGGTTTGTTTGGCGGGGTGTTGTCGGCTTTGTCGCAAACCATCGTGGCCGATGTGGTGCCTTTTGAGCGCCGCGGACGCGCCATGAGCGTGGTCATGACCTCTTTTTCTGTGTCCACGGTCGCAGGTGTTCCCTTGGGCCTGTTTCTGGCGGCCCACTTGAGCTGGCACGCGCCATTTTTTGGAATTGCCTTGCTGGTCGGTCTGCTGGCCTTGGGCGCCTGGCAAACCTTGCCGCGCTTAGATGCCCATCTGCACCATCCAGAGCGGGTCAGTGTCTGGCGCGGTATTGGGCAAGTCTTGGCCGAAGCCAATCATTTGAAAGCGTTTGGGGTCTCGGGCCTGATGATGTTCGCGGGGTTCACGGTCATCCCCTACATCACCATTTACCTGCAGTCCAATGCCGGCATGCAAACGGCCGAGGTGCCGTGGATTTATTTGTGCGGGGGCGTGGCCACCTTGCTGACGGCGCGCTATTTTGGTCGTTTGACGGACCGCGTGGGCAAAGTGCGTGTGTTCCAGCGATTGGCGGTGGCGGTGGCGGTGCCGCTGGTGGCCACCACCTTGTCAGAAGGTTTGCCGCTGTGGGGTATGTTGGCCATTTCGACCTTGCTCTTCACGGTGATGAGCGGCCGCATGATTCCGGGCATGGCCATGATTTCTTCGGCCGCAGAGCCTCGACTGCGCGGGACCTTCATGACCCTCAACTCGGCGGTGCAATCGGGCTCTATGGGCTTGGCCGCCTTGGTGGCCGGATTGATCATTGGGCGCGATGCACAAGGGCATCTCACCCATTATTGGGTCGCGGGCTTGTTGGGTGTGTCGGCCAGTTTGCTGAGCGCCTGGTTGGCAGGGCGCTTGCGTTTGCATGGTGCCCCGGGAGTTCCGGGGGCCTCTTCTTGAGCTGAAGAAGTCTGGCTTCAAGTCGGACGATAGCACTGAAAAGCGCCTCTGTGGGCAATTGTTGAGCGTTTTTGGGGTGTACCTTGCGTCACCTTGCTTTTCAATACTGGCGCGCGCATAGTGGGGTTGAACCACCCGAACCGGTGGTTTAGCAGCCCCGCCTCGGCGGGGCTTCATCACCCTAGATCCATGGAGGCGACGACTATGAATTTAACCATCAGCGGGCACCATCTTGAAGTGACCCCGGCTTTGCGCCAGTACGTCACGGGGAAACTTGATCGCATTACCCGACATTTCGACCAAGTGGTGGATGTCAAAGTGCTGCTGACTGTCGAGAAACAGAAAGAAAAGGAAAAACGCCAACGTGCTGAATGCAATATCCACGTCAAGGGCAACGATCTGTTTGCAGAGAGCGCCCATGAAGATTTGTACGCTGCGGTGGATGATTTGGTAGACAAACTGGACCGCCAAGTGGTGAAGCACAAAGACCGCATCACCGACCACCACCACAGTGCGCCCAAGCGCATGATGTGATGACTTCATCATTAAGGGGAAACTAGGGCCGTCATCAGCGGCCCTTTTTTTCGCCGAATCACAACAACATCCGGTGGCGCGTGGCCGGGAGGTGCATAATCCGGCCTCGACCATGAATCGTCTTTCATCCATATTGCCTGTTGCCCAAGTTCTTGTGGGGGTGGAAGCCACCAGCAAGAAACGCGCATTCGAAGAAGCCGGACTTCTCTTTGAGAACCTGCACGGCCTTTCTCGTGCGCTGGTCACCGACAGCCTTTTTGCGCGCGAGCGCCTGGGCTCGACGGGCTTGGGTCATGGCGTGGCCATTCCGCATGGCCGCATCAAGGGCCTCAAGGCGCCCATGGCTGCGGTGTTTCAATTGGCCCAGCCGATTGGCTTTGATGCCCCCGACGAGCAGCCGGTCAGCCTGCTGATCTTCTTGTTGGTGCCTGAGGCGGCTACCCAAAAGCACCTCGAAATCTTGTCGGAAATCGCCGAATTGCTGAGTGACACCGCCTTGCGTGAAAACATCAAAAACAGCACGGTCCAAACCCATTTGCACCAACTGATTGCCCAATGGCAATCGGCCCAGACCGCTTGACCTTGTTCTGGCCGGAACCCTGCGATGAAACCCACCGTCATCAGCGCCGATGTTCTGTTTGAAGACCACCGCAGTAAGCTGAAATGGCAATGGGTCGCCGGTTTGGGGGCCTCGGAACGCCGCTTTGACGAAGTGGCTGTGCGCGAGGCCCGTTCTGGCGCTGACTTGGTTGGGTATTTGAACTACATCCACCCTTACCGGGTTCAGATTTTGGGGCCACGCGAAGTGGCTTACCTCACCAACTCAACGGCCGATGACTGCGCACGTCGCATCGCGCGCATCGTCACCCTGGAACCGCCGGTGTTGGTGTTGGCCGATGGGCAGGTGGCCCCTGAAGCGCTGTTGTCCATGTGTGAGCGCGCACAAATCCCCATGTTTTCGACCGACCAATCGTCGGCATTTGTGATTGATGTGCTGCGTGCCTATTTGTCCAAGCACTTCGCCGATCGCACCACCATGCACGGTGTATTCATGGACATTTTGGGCATGGGCGTGTTGATCACCGGCGAATCGGGGCTGGGTAAAAGTGAGTTGGGCTTGGAGCTGATCTCTCGGGGCAATGGCCTGGTGGCGGACGATGCGGTCGATTTGTACCGCATCAACCAAACCACCATTGAGGCCCGCTGCCCAGATTTGCTGCAAAACTTGCTCGAAGTGCGCGGCATTGGTTTGTTGGACATTCGGGCCATTTTTGGTGAAACTGCGGTCCGCCGAAAAATGCGTTTGAAGCTCATTGTTCACTTGGTACGCAAGGAAACGTTGGAGCGAGATTACGAACGCTTGCCCTCAGAGCCTTTGGTGCAAGATGTGCTGGGCATCCCGGTGCGCAAAGTGGCGCTGCAAGTGGTGGCCGGGCGAAACATCGCGGTCTTGGTCGAAGCGGCTGTGCGCAATTCGATTTTGCAGATGCGCGGAATTGACACTTACCAAGAATTCATCGACCGACAGCGTCGGGCCATGAGCTAGCCTCTGCCGGGTTCAGCCCTGGCGATGCGGGCAGGGTTTTTGTATGCAATGGGCGTACAAACTCAGGGCGTGGTCGGCGATCACAAAACCCTTGGATTCGGCCACCGCTTGTTGTCGTGACTCGATTTCCGGGTCATAAAACTCTTCAACTCTGCCGCAATCGAGGCACACCATGTGGTCGTGGTGCTGGCCTTCATTGAGTTCATAAACGGCCTTGCCACTTTCAAAGTGGTTACGGCTCAAGATGCCGGCCTGCTCAAACTGCGTCAGGACGCGGTAGACGGTGGCCAAACCAATGTCCGAGTTTTCCAACAGCAAATGGCGAAACACGTCTTCGGCGGTCATGTGGCGCTGCACACCGCTTTGAAAAACATCTAAGATTTTCAGCCGGGGCAAGGTGGCTTTAAGACCGTTGTTTTTCAGTTCGTCAATTTGGGTCATGGGAAAGGCCGTCGGGGTTTGCAGAACCGGGTGGAATGAAAAGCTGCCGCTACAATGACCCGATCATATCGGCCCGCCCAAAAACATGACAGCTTTCCTGACTTCTTCCCTGACAGGCCGTCGCCTGGCCATGCTCATCGTGTGCGCCAGTTTGGCGGGTTGTGGCGGGATGTCCAAGTTCAACAACGACACTTTTAAGCCCTATGTGCCGGAAGTCGTGCAAGGCAACTTTGTCTCAAAAGAACAGCGCCAAGCCCTGAGCCCGGGCATGTCCCGCGCGCAGGTTCGCGATATCTTGGGGACCCCTTTGGTCACCAGCTTGTTCCATGCGGACCGTTGGGACTATGCGTTCAGCATTCGCCGGCAAGGGGTGCCGCAACAAAATTTCCAGCTGACTTTGTTTTTCAAAGGGGACGTTTTGCAATCGGTGGAGGGCGGTGATCTGCCCAGCGAGTCCGAGTTTGTCGGGCGCTTGGAAGTTCAGCGAAAAGGCGTTCGTGTGCCCAATCTTCAGGCCTCTGAAGAAGAGCTGAAAAAGTTCCCAAGCCAGTCTGGCGCGCCCATTGAAGAACGCAAAGCCCCATTGCCTGCCAGCTATCCCCCATTGGAACCCGCGCCCCGCTAAGGGGTGATTTTTGCACCGCGTGCTGAACGGTGTGCGTCTATCCCATTTGAAAATCACATGACTCAATTGACCGATTTGCCCATCACTGTCGCCGGAGCCTCGGGCCGCATGGGGCACATGCTCATCGAAGCCATTTTGGCCTCTGACGATTGCCGTTTGGCGGGCGCACTGGATATCGCAGCCAGCCCCGCACAAGGGCAAGATGCCGCCGCGCCTTTGGGCAAAACCAGCGGCATTTTGGTCACGGCAGATTTACAAGCCGGCCTCAAAAATGCCGGTTGCCTGATCGATTTCACCCGGCCAGAAGGCACCATGGCCCACCTCAAGGTGTGTCGCGAGTTGGGCGTAAAAGCCGTGATCGGCACCACCGGCTTTTCAGAGGCTCAAAAAGCAGAAATTGCCGAAATAGCCCAAGACATTGCCATCGTCATGGCCCCCAATATGAGCGTTGGGGTCAATGTCACGCTCAAACTGTTGCAAATGGCCGCGCAAGCCATGTCAACAGGCTATGACATCGAAATCATCGAGGCCCATCATCGGCACAAAGTCGACGCGCCATCGGGCACGGCGCTCAAAATGGGCGAGGTGATCGCCGAGGCCATGGGCCGTGATCTGAAAGACTGCGCCGTCTATGAACGTTACGGCCACACCGGCGAGCGCGACCCTTCCAGCATTGGTTTTGCCACCATTCGCGGCGGCGACATCGTGGGGGATCACACGGTTTTGTTTGCAGGCATTGGTGAGCGCATCGAAGTCACCCACAAGTCGTCCAGCCGTTCCACCTATGCGCAGGGCAGCCTGCGCGCTGTGCGCTATCTGGCCACGCAACCGCGGGGCCTGTTTGACATGTTTGACGTGTTGAACTTGCGTTGAACATTCGGCACCCCGCACCATGAGCCTGAATGCCTATTTATTGCACAGTGACGGCGTCAGCCGTGCCTTGGCCTTGGTCCTGCTGGTCTTGTCGGTGGGCAGTTGGGTGGTGATCGCTTGGAAGTGGCGTTTGCTGTCCCGCGTGGGCCACGACCTGCACCGCAGCATTGCGGCTTTTTGGCAGGCGCCTGCTTTTGAAGAGGCCCGGCAACGCGTCGCGCAGTTCGACCGTGACGCCTGTTTGGCGCCTTTGCTGCAGGCCACCTTGTTGCCTTTGAACGGCACCTTGGCCTCGGCGGGGGAGCGGCACTCTCAGCTGACCCGTGTGCTGCGTGATGCTTTGCAAGGCGTGGTGCGGCGATTGCAATGGGGCCAAGTGTGGCTGGCCACGGCCGGATCGATCTCGCCTTTTGTGGGCCTGTTGGGCACGGTTTGGGGCATTTTCAATGCCCTCACCGGCATGGCCGAAGGCGGTCAATTGACCATTGACCAGGTTGCAGGGCCGGTTGGCGAAGCCCTGATCATGACGGCGGCCGGCTTGGCGGTGGCCATTCCAGCGGTGTTGGGTTACAACATTTTGGGCCGAAAAGTGAACCAAATCGAGGCCGAGCTGGAGGGATTTGCGCACGATTTGCGCGACTTGCTGGCGGGCGCGCAGAGCTGAGCCATGGCTTTTGGTCGCCTAGAGTCCCGCAAGCCCGACGCACCCATGAGCGAGATCAACGTCACGCCCATGGTGGACGTGATGCTGGTGTTGCTGGTGATCTTTATCCTCACAGCCCCCTTGATGAGCAGCGCCATTCGGCTGGATTTGCCCCAAAGCGAGAGCGTCGTGGCTGGGGCATCGGGCCCGGCCGTGACTTTGGTGGTCGACGCCCAAGGCGGCCTGTTTTTGAACGACCGACCTGTTTCTACCGAAGTTCTGCGCTTGAGACTGACCGAGGCGGCCCAACGCAATCCTTTGACCGAGTTGGAGTTGCGTGCCGATCAGTCGGTGCCTTATGGCCGGGTGGTCGAGGCCATGGGCTTGGCCCAAAAAGCGGGTTTGACGCGCATTGGTTTCGTCGCACAGACGCCCGCCGCCGGCCCGCGCTGAGCGTTCTGCACTGGGGCGCTGTCGCCTCTGGGCATGATTCCGGGGGGTGCTGAGGCGCTTGCTTTTGAGAAATCTGGGAGCTGCCCAGCCGGGTTCCCCCCTCTACAATTGCAGGCTATGCAAGACAAGTACAACCACCTCGAAGTCGAACCCGCAGCCCAGGCCCGTTGGACGGCTCGCGATGCTTACCGCGTCACTGAAGATGCGGGCAAAAAGAAGTATTACGCCTGTTCCATGTTGCCTTACCCCAGCGGCAAATTGCACATGGGCCATGTGCGCAACTACACCATCAACGACATGCTGACGCGCAGCCTGCGCATGAAGGGCTTCAATGTCTTGATGCCCATGGGTTGGGACGCTTTTGGATTGCCTGCGGAAAACGCCGCCTTGAAGAACGGCGTGCCGCCGGCCAAATGGACCTACGAAAACATCGCTTACATGAAAAAGCAGATGCAAGCGATGGGTTTGGCGGTGGACTGGTCTCGTGAAGTGGCCACCTGCGACCCTACTTATTACAAGTGGAACCAATGGCTGTTCCTCAAGATGCTGGAAAAAGGCATCGCCTACCGCAAAACCCAGGTGGTCAATTGGGACCCGGTGGACCAAACCGTGTTGGCCAACGAGCAGGTGATCGACGGCAAAGGTTGGCGCACCGGCGCGGTGGTCGAAAAGCGCGAGATTCCGGGCTATTACCTGAACATCACGTCCTATGCGCAAGAACTCTTGGAGCATGTGCAAATCGGCCATGACAAAGCCACTTTGAACGGCTGGCCCGACAAGGTGCGGCTGATGCAAGAGAACTGGATTGGCAAGTCTGAAGGGGTGCGTTTTGCGTTCACCCATTCGATTCGGAACGCTGAAGGCCAATTGATCGGCGATGGGAAGATGTATGTCTTCACCACCCGCGCCGACACCATCATGGGGGTGACCTTTTGTGCGGTCGCGGCCGAGCACCCGCTGGCGCTGCACGCGGCGGCCCACAACCCTGCACTGGCTGCATTTTTGGAAGAATGCAAAACGGGTGGCACGACGGAAGCCGAGTTGGCCACACAAGAAAAGAAGGGCATGCGCACGGGCTTGTCTGTGACCCATCCGATCACCGGTGCCGAGGTCGACGTGTGGGTGGGCAACTATGTGCTCATGAGTTATGGCGATGGTGCCGTGATGGGCGTGCCCGCGCACGACGAGCGCGACTTTGCGTTTGCCCTCAAGTACCAATTGCCCATTCGGCAAGTGGTGGCGGTCGGCAACAAAGCGTTTGATGCCAGCGTTTGGCAAGAGTGGTACGGCGACAAGCAAAGCTGTGTCTGCATCCACTCGGGCGACCTCGATGGCCTGAACCAAAAAGCCGCCGTCACCAAGGTGGCCGAGTTGCTCGCTGCCAAAGGCCTTGGTGAGAAAAAAACCACTTGGCGTTTGCGTGACTGGGGCGTCAGCCGCCAGCGGTATTGGGGCACGCCCATTCCCATCATCCATTGCGAAGAACATGGTGCGGTGCCGGTGCCCGAGAAAGACCTGCCCGTGGTGTTGCCGCAAGACTGCATTCCCGATGGCTCGGGTAACCCCTTGCTCAAGCACGAAGGTTTTCATGCTGGCGTGACTTGCCCGGTCTGCGGCAAGCCGGCGCGCCGCGAGACCGACACCATGGACACCTTTGTGGACTCGTCTTGGTACTTCATGCGCTATTGCGACCCGACCAACACCGAGAAGATGGTGGCCGAGGGGGCGGATTATTGGATGCCGATGGACCAGTACATCGGCGGCATTGAGCACGCCATCTTGCACCTCTTGTATGCGCGCTTTTGGACCAAGGTGATGCGTGATTTGGGGCTGGTCAAAGTCGATGAGCCGTTCACCAAACTGCTGACGCAGGGCATGGTGTTGAACCACATTTATTCGCGCCGCACGGCCAAAGGGGGCAAGGATTATTTCTGGCCACACGACGTCGAGCATGTATTGGACGATGGCGGCAAAATTGTCGGCGCAAAACTCAAAAACGAAGCCGACAGCGGCGATGGTCGCTTGCCCGTGGGTACAGCCATTGATTACGAGGGCGTGGGCACCATGTCCAAGTCCAAAAACAACGGCGTTGATCCGCAAGACCTGATCGAAAAATACGGCGCCGACACCGCACGCCTGTACACCATGTTCACCGCGCCACCCGAGGTGACGCTGGAGTGGAACGATTCGGCCGTGGAGGGCAGCTACCGCTTTTTGCGCCGGGTTTGGAACTTTGCATTCAAACACCACGCCCTGTTGCGCGCAGCCACCCGTCAAGACCTGAGCCAAGCTCCCTTGGGCGATGCGGCCAAAACCCTGCGCCGCGAGATGCACTTGGTGCTCAAGCAGGTGGGTTATGACTACGAGCGCATGCAATACAACACCGTGGTCTCGGGTTGCATGAAGCTCTTGAATGCGCTGGAAGACTTCAAGCCCGATGGCTCAGACGGCGATAAGGCCGTGCTGTGCGAGGGGGTCTCGCTGTTGATGCGCATGTTGTACCCCGCTTGCCCGCACATCACCGACGAAATTTGGCAGCAGTTGGGTTATGCCCAAGCCGCTGGCGAACTGTTGGACACGCCGTGGCCAGAGTTGGATGAATCGGCACTCGAGCGCGACCAAATAGAGTTGATGTTGCAGATCAACGGCAAATTGCGCGGCGCCATCTGGGTGGCGGCCAATGCCGACAAGGGCCAAATTGAAGCGACGGCTTTGGCCAGTGACGCGGTGCAGAAACAAGCCGAAGGCGCTGCCCCCAAAAAAGTCATCGTGGTGCCTGGCCGCTTGGTCAATGTGGTGCTTTAAGCCCAATCGCGCTATGACACCCTCACGACGACTTTGTATCCGTGCGCTGACGCTCGGCGTGGTGCCGCTTGGCTTGCTGGGTTGCGGGTTTCAGCTGCGACAAAACACCGAGTTTGCGTTCAAAACCCTGTATCCCAACTTCTCGGTCACATCGCCTTTGGGGGTGGAGTTGCGGCGCAATTTGTTGGGTACAGGCCGGCTGGAGTTGCTGACCGACCCCAAAGACATGCTCAATGCCGATGCCATCTTGGATATCTTGAGTGAGCAAACCCAACAAGTGGCGGTGGGCGTCAGTGCGACCGGTCAGGTGCGCGAATTGCAACTGCGTTTGCGTGTGAGCTTTCGCCTGCGCACGGCGCAAGGCGTCGAGTTGATTGAGCCTGTTGAATTGTTTCAACAACGCGATTTGAGTTTTACCGAATCGGCCGCCTTGTCGAAAGAGATCGAGCAAGGCATGTTGTACCGCGACATGCAGACCGATATCGTGCAGCAAATCATGCGCCGATTGGCGGCCGTCAAGCCGCGTTCTGCAGCCAAGTCAGGCTGAGCGGGCGCATGCAACTCGCCCTTTCACAATTGACGGCGCACCTGCAAAAGGGTTTGCGCAGTTTGTATGTGTTGCACGGCGACGAAGCGCTGTTGGTTCAGGAAGCCGCAGACGCCATTCGCGCCACAGCCCGCGCCCAGGGTTTCACCGAGCGCAGTGTGCACACCGTCTCGGGCGCGCACTTTGACTGGAGCGAAGTGCTGGCGGCCGGGGGCTCGCTCAGCTTGTTTGCCGACAAGCAAATTGTCGAAGTGCGTGTGCCCTCGGGCAAGCCCGGCAAAGAGGGCAGCGTGGCGATTCAGCAATTGGCCGCTTCCGCCGAGGGCAACGACAGCACCTTGACGCTGTTTGTGCTGCCGCGCTTGGATGCGGCGACGCGCAAAGGGGCTTGGTTTGGTGCGCTGGAAAACACCGGCGTGTCGATCTCAGTCGATGCGGTCGAGCGCAGTGCCTTGCCGCAATGGATTGCGCAACGCTTGCAGTTGCAAGGGCAGCGCGTGGTGGCCGGTGAAGAGGGACAGCGGACCCTGCAATTTTTTGCCGACCGGGTTGAAGGCAACTTGTTGGCAGCGCACCAAGAAATTCAAAAACTTGGCTTGCTTCATCCGCAGGGTGAACTCACGCAGGCCCAGGTCGAGTCGGCGGTGGTCAATGTGGCCCGCTATGACGTCTTCAAACTCTCAGAGGCGGTGTTGTCCGGGCAGGTGGCCCGGGTGCAGCGCATGCTCGAGGGATTGCAGGCCGAGGGTGAGGCGGCCGTTTTGGTGCACTACACCTTGGCCGAAGACATTCGCGCCCTGAAGCGCGTGAAAGACGCGATGGCGGGCGGCAAGCCCATGCCCATGGCCTTGCGAGAGCAGCGGGTGTGGGGCCCTAAAGAACGTCTTTTTGAGCGGGTGTTGCCTCGCTTGAACGAGTCGCGTTTGAACGGCTTGTTGCAATCGGCGCACCACGTGGATGGCATTGTCAAAGGGCTGAAAGTCGCAGATTGGCCCACCGATCCTTGGCAGGCCTTGCAACGTTTGGCCGTGCGTTTGTCGCGCTTTTGCATCGTGCGTTGACGCGATGACCGTCCTGTCCAATGGCTGTCCGCTTCTGCGAAAATGACCTTATGACTGAATTGAACACCGCTGAACATGTCCAAGCGCTCGGCCAGCAAGCCAAGGTGGCCTCGGCCCTGATGGCCAAGGCCACGGCTGCGACGAAAAACAAGGCCCTGCGTCATTTGGCGGCCTTGTTGCGCGAGAACACCGAAGCTTTGCAAATCGACAACGCCAAAGACTTGGCGCGTGCCCGCGCGGCAGGACTGGCAGAGCCGTTGGTGGACCGCCTGAAACTCAGCCCCAAAGTGCTCGAGACCTGCGCCCAAGGCTGCGAGCAGTTGGCGGCCATGCCCGATGTGATCGGTGAAATCATCGGCATGAAGCAAGTGCCCAGCGGGATCCGCGTCGGCCAGATGCGGGTGCCCATCGGGGTCTTTGGCATGATTTTCGAGAGTCGTCCCAATGTGACCATTGAGGCGGCGAGCCTGTCGATCAAGAGCGGTAACGCCTGTATTTTGCGCGGCGGGTCTGAGGCCATCGAGTCGAACAAGGCCTTGGCCAAATTGGTGCAACAGGCCTTGCACAGCAGTGGCTTGCCCACCGACGCGGTGCAGTTGGTGCAAACCACCGACCGCGCAGCCGTCGGCCAATTGATCAGCATGCCCCAATTTGTGGATGTGATCATTCCACGCGGCGGCAAGAGTCTGATTGAGCGCATCAGTGCCGAAGCCAAAGTGCCGGTCATCAAGCACTTGGACGGCAATTGCCACACTTATGTGGACGATCCTTGCGACATCGAAATGGCCGTCAAAGTGGCCGATAACGCCAAAACCAACAAGTACAGTCCCTGCAACGCCAGCGAAGGTTTGCTGGTGGCGCAGGGTGTGGCGAGTGCGTTTTTGCCGAAAATTGGCGCGATTTACGCCGCCAAAGGCGTGGAAATGCGCTGCTGTCCCAAAGCCAAGGCCATTCTCAGTCAGGTCGCCGGTGCCCAATTGAAAGACGCCACCGAGCAAGACTGGTTTGAGGAGTATTTGGCGCCGATCATCAGCGTCAAGGTGGTGGCCGGTCTGGATGAAGCCATCGCGCACATCAACCACTACAGCAGCCACCACACCGATGCCATCCTCACCCGCGACCATATGCATGCGCAGCGCTTTTTGCGCGAGGTCGACTCGTCCAGCGTCATGGTCAACGCCAGCACCCGCTTTGCGGATGGTTTTGAATATGGCTTGGGCGCCGAAATCGGCATCAGCACCGACAAATTTCATGCCCGTGGTCCGGTGGGCATTGAAGGGCTGACGTCACTCAAATATGTGGTGTTGGGCGAGGGTGAAATCCGAGCCTGATCTTGCAATGGGGCCGTCCCGCCCCATATGATTTTCCTTGTGTTTGTCTCTTTAGCCGTATAAAGGTCGCCCATGGTTCCCCATCTTGTCACTGCCCTGACCGGCCCCATCAATGAGCTAGAGCAGCGCATTCTTGACTCCATGCCCGCGATTGAGCGTTGGTTTCGGCTGGAGTGGATGGAGCACACGCCCCCGTTCTACACCTCGGTGGACATTCGCAACGCCGGTTTCAAACTGGCCCCGGTCGATACCAATCTGTACCCCGGGGGATGGAACAACCTGACGCCCGAAATGCTGCCTTTGGCGGTGCAATCGGCACAAGCGGCCGTGGAAAAGATCTGCCCCGAGGCCAAAAACCTGCTGATCATTCCTGAAAATCACACCCGCAACACCTTCTATTTGGCGAATGTGATGCAGTTGCAGCGCATCTTCCACATGGCCGGGCTGAACGTGCGCATTGGCTCGATCAACCCCGAGATCAAAGAGTCCACCACCATTGAGCTGCCCAACGGCGAAAGCATCACCCTTGAGCCAGTGGTGCGCAGCAAGCATCGCTTGGGGCTGAAAGATTTTGACCCCTGCACCATCTTGCTGAACAACGACTTGTCAGCCGGCGCCCCAGGCATTCTGGAAGATTTGCACGAACAGTATTTGCTGCCGCCTTTGCACGCAGGCTGGAGCGTGCGCCGCAAGACCAAGCACTTTCAAAGCTACGAAGAGGTGGCCAAGCGCTTTGGCAAACTGTTGGGCATTGACCCTTGGCTCATCAACCCGATGTTCAGCCAGTGCGGCGATGTCAACTTTGCCGAAGGCACCGGCATGGACTGTTTGCGCAGCAATGTGGATGCTTTGCTGACCAAAATCAAGCGCAAATACAAAGAGTACGGCATCAACGAAAAGCCCTTTGTCGTGGTCAAGGCCGACAACGGCACCTATGGCATGGGCATCATGACGGTGCGCGATGTGGCCGATCTGGATGTGCTGAACCGCAAAACACGCAACAAGATGAATGTCATCAAAGACGGTCAGACCGTCAACGATGTGATCATTCAAGAAGGCGTGCTGACCCATGAGCGTATCAACGACGCGGTAGCCGAACCCGTGGTCTACATGATGGACCGCTATGTGGTGGGTGGGTTTTACCGTGTGCACGCCGAGCGCGGGGTGGACGAAAACCTGAACGCCCCGGGCGCCAGTTTTGTGCCTTTGGCCTTTGCCGACACGCCCCATCTGCCTCAGCCGGGTGTCAAACCCGGTGCCAGCGTGCCCAACCGCTTTTATATGTACGGCGTGATTGGCCGCCTGGCCATGCTCGCAGCCAGTTATGAACTGGAAGCAACCGACCCCGAAGCTGAGGTTTACGATTAAAGTTGTTGCACTGCAACAAAATGGCTTCAATATCGGTGACACAGCGTCTGAATCAGGCGCAAAATAGCCACCTTGTCATTCACTTGGCTTGATTTCGGTCAGGTCCCTTCCTGTGTCTTCCAACCGTTCTTCACTCGTCGCACTGACTTTGGGCGCCATTGGCGTGGTTTATGGCGACATCGGCACCAGTGTGCTGTATGCGATGAAAGAGGTCTTTGGCTCTGGCCATGTGCCGTTCACACATGAGAACGTGTACGGCATCCTCTCGATTTTCTTCTGGACCCTGACGACCATTGTGTCGGTCAAATACGTGGTCTTGGTGCTGCGTGCCGACAACCACGGTGAAGGCGGTTTGGTGGCCATGTTGGCGCTGGCCTCGCAGTCGGTGAAAGACCAACCGCGGCTGCGCAAAATCTTGTTGGTGGTGGGTATTTTTGGCACCTGCTTGTTTTATGGCGATGGCGTCATCACCCCGGCGATTTCGGTGCTGTCGGCGGTTGAAGGCCTCGAGATCATCTCGCCCACCTTCAAAAAATGGGTCATCCCGCTCACTTTGCTGATTTTGTTTTTGCTGTTTTGGGTGCAAAAACGAGGCACCGCTGGTATTGGCAAATTCTTTGGTCCGATCACGCTGGTTTGGTTTTTGACCATCGCGGTGTTGGGCGTGTCGCACATCGTGCAGCACCCTGAAATTTTGTTGGCCGTCAGCCCCCACTACGCTTTGAATTTCATCTGGCAAGAACCGGGCACCACCTTCATCATTTTGGGCGCGGTGGTGTTGTGCGTCACGGGGGGCGAAGCCTTGTACGCCGACATGGGGCACTTCGGTAAAAAGCCGATTCGTTTGGCTTGGTTCAGCGTGGTCATGCCCGCCTTGACCTTGAATTATTTTGGCCAAGGCGCTTTGCTGTTGAGCACCCCTGAAGCCGTCAAAAACCCGTTTTACATGATGGCCCCCGATTGGGCCTTGTTGCCCTTGGTGGGCTTGGCCACCATGGCCACCGTCATTGCATCGCAGGCCTTGATTTCGGGCGCATTCAGCGTGACCAAGCAAGTGATTCAGCTGGGCTATTTGCCGCGTTTGCAGGTGCAGCACACCAGCGAAACAGACACCGGCCAAATCTACATGCCGTTTGTCAATTGGGGCTTGTTTGTGGCCATCGTGTTGGCGGTGGTGATGTTCAAGTCGTCCAGCAATCTGGCCGCGGCCTATGGCATTGCTGTGTGCACCGACATGCTGATCACCACCATCTTGACCTTCTTTGTGATTCGTTACGCGTGGAAGATGCCTTTGTTTTTGTGCATTGGTGCGACCGGTTTCTTCTTTCTGGTGGACTTGGCTTTCTGGGCCTCGAACTTGCTCAAGCTGTTCGAAGGGGGCTGGTTCCCCTTGGTCATTGGCGCGGGGGTCTTCATCCTCATGGTCACTTGGCACGATGGTCGGCGCTTGCTCAATGAGTCGCTGCGCTCAGACGCCCTGAAGCTGAGTGATTTTCTGGAAGCTGTCTTTGTGACCCCGCCCACCCGCGTGGAGGGAACGGCGGTGTTTTTGACCGCAGAAACCGGTGCTGTGCCCAACGCCTTGCTGCACAACTTGAAGCACAACAAAGTGCTGCACCAACACAACCTCTTTGTCACCGTGCGCAGCCACGAGGTGCCCCGCATGGACGCCAGCCAACGGCTGGAGGTGACTCCCCTTGGGCACGAATGCTGGCAGGTGATTGTCAATTACGGCTTCAAAGACAACCCCGATTTGCCATCGGCTTTGGCCGCCATTGAGGGCCGAGGTTGCAAGCTCGACCCCATGATGACCAGCTACTTTTTGTCGCGCGACATTGTGATTCCGACCATTGGCGGAGGCATGGCGCCTTGGCGAGAAAAACTTTTCGCACAGATGCACCACAATGCCAGCGCCGCCGCCGAGTTCTTGAACTTGCCGACCAACGCGGTGGTGGAATTGGGTTCTAAAATCGAAATTTGAACCGCCGCAAGGCTGGGAATGTCGGCCACGCACGGGCCCACCTTGTCCTTGTCGGCCTTGGACTTTTGACGGCCCAGCGCTGCACGGCCGTGTGAAGGGGCGCTATGCAACGATCAGTGCAAAACCACCATCAATTCATGAGGCGAGTGGGGTTTGGCCTGCGCCAAGGTGCGGCCATGCCCGATGACCCGCTGGCTTGGGCCAAAGCCCAACTCAAGCGCGCTCCGCCGATTGATATTTTTGAGCCCGATGGCACTCGCCGCACTGACCTTCCCGATTGGGTCAAACTGCTTTCGCAGATGGACGATGTGATGCATGCCTTCGAGAAGCACCGCAAACTCGAAGCCGAATCCTTCAACAAAGCCAAGACCCTTTCAAAAGAGCAGTACCTCGCAGAACGCAAGCGCGACATTGGTATTCCAATTTGGCAAATGGAGCATTGGAAAGAAGTGCAGGCGCGTGCCACCACGGCTTTGTATGGTGAAGCGCCAGTGTTTGAAAGGTTCTGGCATTTTTGGACCAACCATTTCATGGTGGCTCCGGGCAATCAAAACAACGACACCTTGATTGGACCCTACCAACGCAGTTTGCGCGAAAAAATGACCGGTGACTTTCATGCCTTGCTTTGGCATGCCACGACCCATCCGGCCATGTTGGTTTATTTGGACAACAACACCAACACCGGGCCCCGTTCTCGCGCGGCCCTGCAAAAGTGGACCACCAACAGCATCAATGAAAACCTGGGGCGTGAGCTTTTAGAGTTGTTCTCGCTGAGCCCAGAAGGGGGTTACAGCCAAAAAGACGTCGAAGCGGTCACCCTCATCTTGACGGGCTGGCGTGAGATGCGACCGGACAAACACCACAAGCCGGGCGTGCCCTTGGGCACTTACTTTGACTTCAACCACCACGAGCCCGGCTCGCAAGTGGTGCTGGGAAAAACCTATTCGGCTTTGTTCCGTCCGTCGGCCAAGCTGGAAGACCTGATTGCCGATTTGGCGGTGCACCCTGCCACGGCCAAACACCTGGCGCGCAAGTTGTGTGTGTATTTCATGGACGATGAGCCGCCCGCGGCAGCGGTGCGCCATGTGGAGCAAGTTTTTTTACAGACCAAAGGGCATTTGCCTTCGGTGCACGAGGCGGTGCTCGAGATGTGCTGGGAGCACCTAGGGAGCACACGCAAATTCATGTCGCCGGAGACATGGTTGTTGCAAACTTGGACATTGATGGGGGTTGCGCCCCCCCGCACTGCGCCATTGGACGATCGCGGCGGGCTGAAGACCATGAATGTGATGGGTGACTTGGGTCAGCCCTTGCCGCGTTGCCCGCAACCCAATGGCTGGCCTATTCGCTCCGTCGATTGGATCTCCAAGGAAATGCTCGACCGTCGGGTGCGCTTTATGGCCGTGGTCACCCGCGATTGGCTGCAAAAGGAATCGCGGCCGCGCCAAGTTTTGAACCAGTTGTGTGAGCAACATTTCATTGCCAGCAGCCCTGAGCTCGCGCTGATTCGCCAGCAGATGGCCAAGAACGATTGGCGCTCGGCCCATTCCTTGTTTCATGCCAGCCCCACGCTGCTTTGGAGTTGACTTTTATGCAAAGAAGACAATGGCTGAAAACCGCGGGTGCAACCGCCTTGAGTTTTGCCGGCATCCCATCCGCATGGGCCAGCAGCAACACCTCAACGCCCAAGCTGCTGGTGGTGTTGTTGCGTGGCGGCATGGACGGCTTGGCCGCAGTGCCGCCCATTGGCGATGTCACTTACGCCGCGATACGCCCCACCATCGCCGTGCAAAACAGTTTGCGCTTAGACGGCTCTTTTGGGCTGCACCCGGCCTTCAAGCATTTGCATCAACTGTGGGGTCAAGGCCAATTGGCGGTGGTGCACAGCACTGGATTTGCCTATTCAGGCCGCTCACACTTTGAAGGACAAGACCTGATGCAATCGGGCATGGCCAAACCTTACACCTCGGCTTCGGGGTGGTTGGGCCGGGCCATGCAAGTGGCGCGAGTGGGGGATGGGGTGTCCATTTCGATTCCCATGCCCTTGATCTTGCGCGGCAACCCCGATGCGTCCACGCAGTTCCCCAATTGGATGCCGCCTCTTTCGAGCTCGGTGGCTGAATCGCTCGAAGCCCTTTGGGCCCAAGATGCCTTGATCTCTCCCTACGCGCCGATCATCCGCGCCGAAGCTGCCACCCAGCGGCAAGCGGGCATGGTGCGGCAAGACTTTGGCACGGCCCGCTCACTGCCCGAACTGGGTCGTTTGGCGGGGCAAGAAATGGCGCATGCGCAGGGGCCGCGTGTGGGGCTGATTGATTTCACCCACGGTTTTGACACCCACGCTAGCCAAGGCGGCGACCAAGGCGGGCATGCCGATCAATTGGCACAACTGGACCGTTTGGTGCAAAACTTTCAGGCCGCCATCGGGCCCCAGTGGTCCAACACTTTGGTGGTGACGGTGACCGAGTTTGGTCGAACCGCCGCAGAAAATGGCACCACTGGCACCGATCACGGCGTGGGCACCTGTTGCTTGCTGGCCGGTGGATTGATCGACCGCGCGCAGGTTTATTCGGATTGGCGCGGCCTGAAAAAAGAGCAATTGTTTGAAGGCCGTGATTTGCCTCCCACCATCGATGTGGCGGCGGTCTACGCCAAAGTGATCGAGCGGGTGTTTGAAGTCAAACCGTCGGCGCTGCAAGAACAAGTGATCGCCCACCAACCCAGTGCGGCACTCAAAGGCTTTTTGAACTTGTGAGCCCCCGGATGGGTGGCTCCGGGGGGAGTGTCACTGCCAGTCGCCCATCGCCTCGCCCATCACGATGGGGCGGGTGGGCGTCCAGTCGGGGTTGAACCCCATGGCGCCTTTCGGGAACAGCATTACCACGGTCGAGCCCAACAAAAACCGGCCCATTTCTTCGCCTTGTGCCAAGGCGATGTTCCCCATCTCATAAGTCCATTCGCGCACAGCGCCCGGGCGCGGGGGATTGACCACGCCATGCCACACCGTGGCCATGCTGCCGACAATGGTGGCCCCGACCAGCACCATGGCAAAGGGCCCCCACTCGCCGTCAAACACGCACACCACACGCTCGTTGCGGGCAAACAAGCCGGGCACACCGCGGGCGGTGGTGGGGTTCACTGAAAACAAATCTCCCGGCACATAGACCATGCGCCGCAACTGCCCGGCACAAGGCATGTGAATGCGGTGGTAGTCACGCGGACTCAAATACAGCGTGGCAAATTGGCCGTCTTGAAACTCGGCCGCCAATGCCGCATCGCCTCCCAGCAAAGCCTGTGTGCTGTAGCTGTGCCCTTTGGCCTGAAACACCTGGTCTCCCGCGATGGGGCCGCACTGGCTGATGGCGCCGTCCACGGGGCTCACCAAACCGGCCGCCGCCAAGGGCCGAGCATCGGCGCGCAATGGGCGGGTGAAAAAGGTGTTGAAGCTGGTGTAGCTGGCTGTGTCGGGATTGGCCGCTTCGGCCATGTTGACGTTGTAGCGTTTGACAAACCGATTGATGATCGCGGTCGTCACGCTGCCCCATTGACCGCTGGCCACCCAACCTGCAAAAACCGTCAAGGCTTGTTTGGGGATCAGGTATTGCGGCAAAACCGCCAAGCGGTCAGAAAAAAAACTGGACATGAAGCGGCCGCCAAGGCGGTACAGAAGGAAGCCGCAATTTTATCGGTCCTTGGCTGCGGGTTTCCCCGTGTCAGAGCAGGCACAATTCAGCCATGAATACCCCTTTGCTTTCGGTCGAACACCTGATCAAGCGCTACGGCGATGCCACCGTGGTCAATGACCTGACCTTCCACATTGAACCCGGCGAGTGCTTGGGCGTGATTGGCCCCAATGGCGCGGGAAAAACCACCACGCTGCGCATGTGCTTGGGTTTGTCGGAGCCTGACGATGGCGAAATTCGATATTTCGACGATCTGCGCATGCCGCGCGATGCGCTGGCCATCAAGGCCCGTTTGGGCGTGGTCGCGCAAATGGACACCTTGGACCCCGATTTCACAGCGGCTGAAAACCTGTTGGTCTTTGGCCGTTACTTTGGCATGCCCGAGACGACGATTCGGGAGCGGATTCCCAAATTGCTCGAATTTGCATCGCTCACCCACAAGGCCCATGCCAAGCCGGGCGAGCTGTCAGGTGGCATGAAAAGACGGTTGAGTTTGGCGCGCGCCCTCATCAACCATCCCCAGTTGCTGATGCTCGATGAACCCACCACCGGGCTCGACCCGCAGGCCCGGCATTTGATGTGGGAGCGCTTGCAGGTCTTGCTGCAAGAAGGCAAATCGATCTTGTTGACCACCCATTTCATGGACGAGGCCGAGCGCTTGTGCTCGCGCCTGTTGGTGTTGGATCAAGGTCGAAAAATTGCCGTAGGCAAGCCGCGCGATCTGATTGCCGAGCACTTGGAGCCCGAGGTGGTCGAGGTGTTCGGACAAGGGGCCGTGGCCTTGGCTCAAAACGCTGGCCTGAAAACCTTGGCCGGGCGGGTCGAAGTGAGTGGTGAAACTGTTTTCTTCTACACCCAGAACAGCCGGACGCTGATGCACGCGCTGGAGGCCTGGCCTGCACTGCGCACCTTGCACCGCCCTTCTAATTTGGAAGATTTGTTTTTGAAATTAACCGGACGTCAGATCCGCGAGGACGCTTAAGCCATGAGCCAAATACAAAACAACCTGTGGGCGGCGCCCCGCTTGTCCATGCGCTGGTGGCCCGTCTTTCAACGCAATTGGCTGGTCTGGAAAAAGCTGGCCATCCCCAGCTTGGTGGGCAATATTGCCGAGCCCTTGATGTGGTTGGTCGCCTTTGGTTATGGCTTGGGTTCACTGGTTGGCGAAATCGAGTTGGGGGGCGAAAAAGTGCCCTACATCTTGTATTTGGCCAGCGGCAGCATTTGCATGAGCGCCATGAATGCGGCCACTTTTGAGGCCCTTTACTCGGCGTTTTCTCGCATGCATGTGCAGAAAACTTGGGACGGCATCATGAATGCCCCGGTGCGCTTGGACGACGTGGTGTTGGCCGAAATGCTGTGGGCCGCGTTCAAAGCCTTGTTCACTGTGACTGCCATTTTGCTCGTCATGTTGGCTTTGGGCATCAGCCACAGCTGGAAGTTATTGGCGGCTTGGCCGGTGCTGTTAGGGGTGGGCATCACCTTCAGTTGCATGGCCTTGATTTTCAACGCCTTGGCCAAGGGCTACGATTTTTTCACCTACTACTTCACGCTGTTTCTCACGCCGATGATGTTTCTCTCCGGCATCTTTTTCCCGCGCGAGCAACTGCCAGAATTTGTTCGCGCCATTGCCGATTGGTTGCCTCTGTCGGTGGCCGTGGACCTGGTGCGCCCCTTGTTTTTAGACCGTTGGCCCGAGTCGCCGCTGCGCTTGGTGTTGGTGCTGGCGGGCGTGGCGTGTGTGTCGTTTTGGGTGGCCTTGGCGTTGACCCGAAAAAGGTTCCGCAGCTGAGAGGTGGAACCCGGAGTTGAGTGATTTGCGATGTGTGTGTGGGCAGGTGGTTGTGGGTATGTGGCCAGTTGGGCGTGGACAGTGGGGTGTGGTTTGGGGCGGCTCCTTGTCAGCAAATTGACCCGGAGTCGCCGCTAAGATTGATTTTTCTCCGTTTTTAATTTCAAGGATTGAGCATGAGCATTCAAACCGTTGGCATCATTGGCGCGGGCACCATGGGCAATGGCATTGCACAGGCGTGTGCAGTTTCTGGCATTCCCGTGGTGATGGTGGACATTTCCGAAGCGGCTGTGGCCAAGGGCATCGCCACGGTTTCGGGCAGTCTGGACCGCTTGGTGAAAAAAGAAAAAATCACCGAAGCCGCCAAGGCCCAAGCTTTGGCTTTGATCCGAGGCAGTACCTCGTATGACGACCTGAAGTCGACCCAGCTGGTGATTGAGGCGGCCACCGAAAACCAAGACTTGAAGGTCAAAATTCTCAAGCAACTTGACGCTCTGCTGGCGCCCGAGGTGATCATCGCGTCCAACACCTCGTCGATCTCGATCACCCAGTTGGCGGCGGCCACGCAACGTGCCGACCGTTTCATTGGCATGCACTTTTTCAACCCGGTGCCCATGATGGCCTTGGTGGAAATCATCCGGGGTTTGCAAACCAGCGATGCCACGCACAGTGCCGTGCACGCCTTGGCCACCGCCTTGGGCAAGACCCCGATCACCGTGAAGAATGCACCGGGTTTTGTGGTCAACCGCATCTTGGTGCCCATGATCAACGAGGCCTTGTTTGTGCTCTCCGAAGGGCTGGCCACTGCCGAAGACATCGATGCCGGCATGAAGCTCGGTTGCAACCAACCGATTGGCCCGCTGGCGCTGGCCGACATGATTGGCCTCGATGTGTGCCTGGCCGTGATGGAGGTTTACCTCAAAGAGTTTGGCGACAGCAAATACCGCCCCTGCCCCTTGCTGAAAGAAATGGTGGCGGCGGGTCGTCTGGGGCGCAAAACCGGTCAAGGCGTTTACACCTACTGACCTGCGCTGGCCCCGTGTTGGGGTGGCGTGCGCCACAATCGGCGCATGAACGACTCGAACGCTTTGCACCCCTATGCCGCACTCACCCCTGACCGGGTGATGGATGCCTTGACCGAGCTGGGGCTCTGGCCCGATGGCCGTTTGTTGGCGCTCAGCTCTTACGAAAATCGGGTCTATCGCGCGCATTTGGATGAACCTGTGCAGGGTGCCACAGCGGTGGTTTTGAAGTTTTACCGGCCCGGCCGTTGGAGCCGTGCACAGATTCAAGAAGAACACGATTTCGCGGCCGAGTTGGTGGCCGCCGAAGTGCCGGTGGTTGCTCCGATGGTCCTGAATGGCAAGACCTTGCACATCACCGAGGGATTTGATTTTTCTATCAGTCCCCTGCGCGGTGGCCGCGCGCCTGAGTTGGACGATGCCGAAGTGCTGGAATGGATTGGGCGCTTTTTGGCGCGCATTCATACGGTGGGTGCCGCCCAGCCTTTTGTGCACCGCCCTCAGCTGGATGTCCGCACCTTTGCGCTAGAGCCGGCCGAGTGGTTGGCGACACACCAGATGATTCCCCTCGAGGTCGAGCGCGAATGGCGCGAGGCCTTGGTGCCTGCGCTTCAATTGATGGAAGAGGCCTTTCGCCAAGCGGCCGATGAGTGCCGCATTTTGCGGCTGCACGGGGATTGTCATCCGGGCAATATTTTGTGGACGCCTGCCGAATTGCCCGGCGGTGGGCCGCACTTTGTCGATCTGGACGACGCCCGCATGGGGCCTGCGGTGCAAGACCTGTGGATGCTGTTGTCGGGTGACCGCCGGCAGCGCACACAGCAACTGTCGGCCTTGCTCGATGGGTACGAGCAAGTCAGAGACTTTGACCGTGCCGAGTTGTCCCTCATTGAGGCACTGCGGGCGCTGCGCTTGGTCCATTACAGCGCTTGGTTGGCGCGGCGTTGGGAAGACCCGATTTTCCCGATCAACTTTCCGTGGTTTGGCACGCCCGATTATTGGCGCGGACAAGTGCTCATGCTGCAAGAGCAAGTCGAGCAAATGCAGGAAGCGCCCCTCAGCGCATGAGGCCTCGCTTGGGCGCTTAGCCGCGCCCGGGCTGCACCCCCAGCGCCATCGCGCAACCGATCAAAGCCGGTTGCTCGGCGCGGATCACATAAGTGGGAATGCGCTTCATGTATGGGGTGAAGCGGCCTTTGTCTTCAAAAGCCGCACGGAAGCCCGAGTGTTCAAAGTAATCGCCCAATCGTCCAATCACGCCACCGCCGATGTAGATGCCGCCGCGCGCGCCCACGGTCACAGCCAAATTGGCCGCCGCATTGCCCAACAAACGGCACATGCATGCCAGCGCTTCTTCGCAGGCCACATCGGTGGCTGCCAAGGCGCGTTCGGTCACTTGCGCGGCGACCAAGGGCTCGGCCTCGGTGCCATTGAGTTCGCTGATGGCGCGGTACAGGTTTTCGAGGCCCATGCCTGAGACCACGCGCTCGACCGATACATGCGAAAAACTGCGCCACAAAATTCGCAAAATATCGGCTTCGCGTTCGCCGGTGGGGGACATGCTCACATGCCCCCCTTCGCCCGCAATCGGCACCCACTCGCCGCTGCGTGAGCGCACCAGCGAGGACACGCCCAGCCCAGTGCCAGGCCCGATCAGGCCTTTGGGGGCGTTGGGCAGCGGCTCGCCCAAACCAATTTGATGCAAGTCCTTGCCCATTAACGCGGGCGCCGCCATGGCCATGGCCTCCCAGTCGTTGAGCATCAGCAACTGGTCTAGCTGCAAGGCGTTGCGGGTGGCTTCGATTGAAAATTGCCAATGGTTGTTGGTCATCTTCAGCACATCGTCATCAATCGGATTGGCAATCGCAATGCAGGCTTGCTGCACGGGAGGGCGACCCACTTGCTGCAAGTAGGCTTGTGCTGCCGCCGCCAAGTCGGGGAACTGGCCTGTGGGCAAGGTCACCTCATGCGAAAGCGCTTGGTGGTCACCATGGGCTAAAGCAAAACGGGCATTGGTGCCACCAATGTCCCCCAGCAAGCGGGGCGCGGTGTGAGTAGTCTGCGGTGTGTTCATGAGTGGCGGGTCAAACGGTGGGGCGAGTCTAAGCGTATCAGCCGCAGGGGGTGAATCGCGGGCCTTGAGTTACCAATGTGTTCCGAGATGATGGGCCAAGCTCATCGCTGAGCCAGTGCCTTCAGCGTTCAATGGGGCAAGGTGGCACTGGCCAGGGGCAGTTCAATGCGCACACACAGACCCTGAGGCTGCGCGGGAATCAGCGCTACTTGGCCGGCACTGCGCTCGACGATTTCGCGCACGATGGCCAGACCCAGTCCGCAGCCTTCACCCGAATCGGTGCCGCGGACAAACCGCTCAAAAACCCGCGCATGGTCGCTGGCGGGAATGCCGGGGCCGTTGTCAGTCACCTCCAGCACGGCGGTGTCGGCTTTCAACGGCGAGAGCCCCACATGCACTGTGACTTGGCTGCCGGTGCCCGCGTAGTGCAGGGCGTTGTCAATCAAGTTGCTCAGGGCTTCACGCATGAGCAACTCGTTGGCCTCGATCCACACCGGTGGGGCGGTGGTGGTTGATGGCTCCTCGGGGCTGTCTTGCCCCATGCCCAAGTCGATGTGCAGGCGCAACGCGCGGGGCACCCATTCGGCGGTGACCGCTTGGGCCATGCGCCGCAGATCAAAGCGCTGGCGGTCGTGCGCCATCACCGATTCGGGCTCGGCGCGGGCCAAGGTCAGCAGCTGGTTGACCAAGTGCGCACTTCGCGTGGCGCTGTCGTGCACGCGTTGTAAGCGGGCGCGCAGTTCGGGGTCGGCCGTGGATTGCAAGGCAATTTCAGTTTGACTTTTGAGTCCGGCCAAGGGCGTGCGCAGTTGGTGCGCCGCATCGCCAATGAAACGTTTTTGCGTGGCCACGGTGTTTTGTACAGCGGCCAGCAAGGTGTTGATGGCGGTCGCCAGTGACCACAATTCGCGGGGGGCCGAGGCCAGTTGCAAGGGCGCCAAGTCGGTTGGCGCACGCCCTTCCACTTGCAAGCGCAATCGCGCCAAAGGCGACAAGCCCGCACGAATGCCCAGCCACACGATCAAGGTCATCAAGAGCACCAGGCTCGACATGGGCAACAACATGTCCACCAAAATGCTGCGCGCCAATTCTTCGCGGTTGGTGCTGCTGCGTGCCACTTGCACCAGCATGGTTTGCGGGGCGTTGGCTTCATCGCCAAAACGCAAATACAAGGCCACCAAGCGCAGCGGCTGGCCCGCAGGGGCATTGAGTGCCGCGCGGCCATTGACCGGCATGGTGCCGTCGTAATACAGCGGCGTGTTCAAGGCAGGCGCATGGTTGCCGCTGGGCGCAGGGGGCGGTGGCAGCGACTGGTTGCCCAAAATGAACTGGCCCGGTGGCGAGCTGACCATGTACAGCAATTTGTCGGCAGGATCGGCCTCCAAGACGTCTTGCGCGGCGCGTGGAAAATCGATCAAAAGGCCATTGCCAATGGGCTTGAGTTGGCGCGCCAAAGAGCGGCTGGCTTGCAACAAACTGGCATCAATGGCTTCGTTCGCATAACCCGCTGCAAAGCGGTAGGTGGCCACACCGCCCGCCATCCACAGCACCAATTGGGGCAACAACAACCACAGCAACAACTGGCGCGCCAACGAGACGCCGGCCTGCCCAAATGGGGCTGAAAGGGGGGGGCGTGTGCCGTTCATGAAGGAATTAAAAAAGCGGTGGGGTGTTGACCAGCCCGCGTTTCAGCTGCTGGTTTCGAGCAAGTAGCCCAAGCCCCGCACGGTGCGAATCACCAGACCGGCGTCTTCCAATTTGCGGCGCAAGCGGTGGATGTACACCTCGATCGAGTTGCCCGCCCCCACCTCACCGCCATCGGCTTCCCAGGTTTGGTTGATTTGGTCTTTCGTGACTACTTTGTCACGGTGCTGCACCAGCAGCTCTAACAAGACCCACTCGCGGCCACTCAGGTCCAGCGGTTCACCCCCCACCATGGCTCGGCGCGAGGTGTGGTCGAGGGTCAGGCGACCCAGCAGGGCGGGGGTGTTGGCCGGTTGGCTGCGGCGCAGCAAGGCCTGCAAACGGGCCAGCAGTTCTGGGAAATCAAAGGGTTTGGTGACGTAGTCATCGGCACCCGCCTGAAACCCGGCCACACGGTCGTCGAGGGAATCGCGCGCCGTCAGCAACAGCACCGGCAAGCCGGGCTGGGATTGGCGCACGTGCTGCAGCACCGCCAAGCCATCCATCATGGGCAAGCCCAAGTCGAGCACGGCAATGTCAAAGCTTTGTTTTTGCAACAAATAGTCGGCCACCGCGCCATTGGGCGCATGCTCGACTGCAAAACCTGCACCCCCCAGTTGGGTTTGCAGGGCGTCGGCCAGCATGGCGTCGTCTTCGGCAAGCAGCAATTTCATGGCGGCAAGCTTAATAGAAAGTGGGGTCTCGGGTGGGTGTTGGGCTGGGATTCTGCTTAGGGTTTAACCTAGTGTTAATAAATTAACGAAATATTAATATTTGCTGGTCGGGGATTTATACGGGCCATTCCGCCCCCCTCGAACATCAACTCAGGCCCTCGGCCTCAACCAGGAGACACCCTTGAAAACATTGAAAACGTTCCAGCGCACATTGTTGGCTACGGCGGCCGTCGTGACTTTGTCCGCGCATGCCGGTGAAGTCGAAGTGCTGCACTACTGGACCAGCGGTGGCGAAGCCAAATCGGCGGCGGCCCTGAAAGCCACTTTGCAAAGCAAAGGTCACGTCTGGAAAGACTTTGCCGTGGCCGGTGGTGGTGGCGACAACGCCATGACTGTCTTGAAGTCGCGCGTGGTCTCGGGCAATGCCCCCGCTGCTGCACAAATCAAAGGCCCCGCACTGCAAGAGTGGGCTTCTGAAGGCGTGTTGGCCAACATCGACGATGTGGCCAAAGCCGAAAAATGGGACACCTTGTTGCCGCCCGTGGTGGCCAACGTCATGAAGCACAAAGGCAACTACATCGCTGCCCCAGTGAACGTGCACCGCGTGAACTGGTTGTGGGCCAGCAACGCCGCTTTCAAGAAGGCCGGCGCCAAAGTGCCGACCAACTGGGATGAGTTCTTTGTGGCTGCCGAAGCCCTGAAAAAGGCCGGCATCATTCCCGTGGCCCACGGTGGCCAAAACTGGCAAGACTTCACCACCTTTGAAAGCGTGGCTTTGGGTGTGGGCGGTGCCGACTTCTACAAAAAGGCTTTGGTGCAACTCGACCAATCGGCATTGACCGGCGCGACCATGACCAAGGTGCTCGACACCTTCAAAAAGGTCAAGTCTTATACCGATAAGAATGCCCCAGGCCGTGACTGGAACTTGGCCACCGCCATGGTGATCAAGGGCGAAGCCGGTATGCAACTGATGGGTGACTGGGCCAAGGGCGAATTTGTTGCTGCTGGTAAAAAGCCCGGTGCTGATTTCAGCTGCGCTGCAGCGCCTGGCACTGCTTCTGCCTTCACCTTCAACGTGGACTCGTTCGCGATGTTCAAGCTGAAGAACGACGACAACACCAAGGCCCAAAAAGACCTGGCTTCCGCCATCATGTCGACCGACTTCCAAGAAGTGTTCAACCTGAACAAAGGCTCGATCCCTGTTCGACTGAACATGAACTTGGCCAAGTTTGACGATTGCGCCAAGCTGAGCTCGAAGGACTTCGTGGCGACAGCCAAAAATGGCGGTCTGGTGCCTTCCGTGGCGCACGGCATGGCCATCGGTTCTGCCACTTCGGGCGCGATCCAAGACGCCGTCAGCCAATTCTGGAATGACGACAAGATGAGCACCAAAGACGCTCAAGCCAAGATTGCTTCGGCCGCCAAGGTCAAGTAAGACCCCAGGCCGGCCCGGCGGGTCGGCTTGATCAAACCTTCGGGTTTGTGCTTTCTTTAGCCATGGGGCTGCAGGTCACGAGCTTGCAGCCCCTGTGTGCACCGCTGGTGTGCACCCGATTGGATCACCCATGTCTTCATCATCACCACAGCAAGCCGCTTGGCTGCCCAAGCTGGTCATCGCCCCCAGCTTTGTGCTGTCCCTGCTGTTCATCTACGGCCTGATGGCCTGGAACGGCTATTTGTCGATGTCTGCTTCGCGGATCTTGCCCAATTACGACTTTGTGGGGCTGCAGCATTACGTGGCCTTGATGGACAGTGACCGTTTCTATGTGGCCATGCGCAACATGGCGGTGTTTGGTTTCTTTTTCATTGGCGGCGCGATGGCGCTCGGCGTGGTGCTGGCGATTTTGCTGGACCAAAAAGTGCGCGGTGAAGGGGTGTTGCGCACCATTTATCTTTATCCCATGGCGATTTCTTTCATCGTCACGGGCACGGCCTGGAAATGGATTTTGAACCCAGGCCTGGGCTTGCAGCACCTCATGCACAGCTGGGGTTTCACCGACTTTAAATTTGAGTGGTTGGTGGACCAAGACATGGCCATCTACTGCGTGGTGATTGCCGGAGTTTGGCAAAGCGCGGGTTTTGTCATGGCCTTGTTTTTAGCGGCACTGCGCGGCATTGACGACTCGATCATCAAGGCCGCCCAAGTGGATGGCGCCAGTTTGCCGCGCATTTACTGGAGCATCATCTTGCCCAGTTTGGGACCGGTCTTTTTCAGCACCTTGATGGTGGTCTCACACTTGGCCATCAAGAGCTTTGACTTGGTGATGGCGCTCACGGCAGGGGGCCCCGGTTATGCCACCGATTTGCCGGCCACCTTCATGTACGCCACCGCATTCACCCGCGGCCAGATTGGCGTGGGCGCGGCCAGTGCCACGGTGATGTTGGCCACGGTGGCGGCCATTGTGGTGCCCTACTTGTATTCTGAATTGCGGAGCAAACGATGAACCGCTTGAATTTTCATCGCCTCATTTTGTGGGCCGTGCTGCTGTTGTTCGCGCTGTGGTTTTTGGTGCCGCTGTATGTGATGCTGACCACCTCGCTGAAAGACGCCGAACAGTTGCGCAACGGCAACCTGTTGAGTCTGCCCACCGCACCCACTCTGGACGCTTGGTTCAAAGCCTGGGGCAGCGCGTGCACGGGCGTGCAGTGCGAAGGCCTGAAGCCGTTTTTCTGGAACTCGGTGTTGATGGTGGTGCCCGCGGTGCTGATCTCGACCTTGATCGGCTCGGTGAATGGCTATGTGCTGTCCAAGTGGAAGTTTCGCGGCAGCGAGACGCTGTTTGCCTTCATGTTGTTTGGCGTGTTCATGCCGATGCAAGTGGTGCTCTTGCCCATGAGTCAGGTGCTGGGCTGGTTGGGCGTGGCCAGCTCGATTTGGGGCTTGATGCTGGTGCACGTGGTGGCGGGCATTCCCTCGACCACGCTGTTTTTCCGCAACTATTACGTGGGCTTGCCCGACGAGTTGATCAAAGCGGCGCAACTCGATGGCGCTGGCTTTTGGTTGATCTTCCGCCGCATCGTGTTGCCGCTGTCCCTGCCAATTCTGGTGGTCACGCTCATCTGGCAGTTCACCAACATCTGGAACGACTTTTTGTATGGCGTGGTGTTCTCGGGGGCTGACAGCAAGCCGATCACCGTGGGTTTGAACAACTTGGCCAACACCTCCAGTGCCGTGAAGGAATACAACGTCGACATGGCGGCAGCATTGATCGCCGCTTTACCCACCTTGTTTGTGTATGTGGTGGCAGGTAAATATTTTGTGCGTGGCCTGACGGCTGGCGCTGTCAAAGGTTAAAGGGAAACATCATGGGCGCACTCGCCATTCGCAACATTCACAAGACCTACAACGAGACGGTCCACATTCTCAAGGGCATCGATTTAGAAATCGAGGCCGGCGAATTCTTGATCTTGGTGGGCCCTTCGGGCTGCGGCAAATCCACCTTGTTGTCGATGATCGCCGGGCTGGACCAGCCTACCAGCGGCAGCATCCACATTGGTGAGCGCGATGTCACCCAGTTGCCCAGCAAGGACCGCGACATTGCCATGGTGTTCCAAAGCTACGCGCTGTACCCCAACATGACGGTCGCCGAAAACATCGCCTTTGGTTTAGAAATCCGCAAGGTGCCCAAGCCCGTGCGCAAAGCCGCGGTGGAGCGGGTCTCGGCCATGTTGCAGATTGGCCATTTGCTGGACCGCAAGCCCGGGCAACTCTCGGGCGGACAGCGCCAACGGGTGGCGATGGGGCGTGCGCTGGCGCGTGACCCGAAACTGTTTTTATTTGACGAACCCTTGTCTAACCTCGACGCCAAATTGCGCGTGGAAATGCGGGCCGAGATCAAGCTGCTGCACCAGCGCACCCAAACCACCACTGTGTATGTGACGCATGACCAAGTCGAGGCCATGACACTGGGTGACCGCATTGCCGTGATGAAAGACGGCTTGGTGCAACAGTTTGGAACCCCACATGAGATTTACAACCGACCGGCCAACCGCTTTGTCGCCGAGTTCATCGGCTCACCGGCGATGAACATGGTGGACGCCACCACTTCGGGCCTGGCACTCTCAGCCCAAGGTGTCGAGTTGCCCATCAACGATGCGCAACGCGCCGCCTTGCAAGCCCACGGCCAAGCCGAATGTGTGTATGGCTTGCGGCCTGAAAGCATCAGCTTTGCCAGCCATGGCGTGCCGGGCAAACTCAGCATGATCGAACCCACCGGGCCAGAAACTTATGCCACCGTCGAAACTGCCGCCGGTAAGTTGACCGCCCGCGTGCCGGGGTTGTTGCAAGCCGTGGTGGGCGATGCGGTGCACTTGCAGTGGTCGGCCGACAGCGCGCATGTGTTCGACCGGACCAGTGGCAACCGGGTGGGCTGAAGGCTGAGCAAGCCCAAGCTCAGTGAGCAGCGCTGCGTTGAAGTTGACGCAGGCGCCAGAACAAACCGCTGGCAATGAGCAAATTCAGCAGGTTCCAAGCGATGCCGTTCAAAAAGGCCGCGTGGTAACTGCCCGTCACATCAAAGACCCAGCCGGACATCCAGCCGCCCAAAGCCATGCCCAGCAAGGTGGCCATGATCACGGCGCCAACACGGCCGCCGGCTTCTTCGGGCTTGAAGTGCTCGCGCACGATGATCGCGTAAGCCGGCACGATACCGCCTTGAAAAAGTCCAAACAGTGCGGACACCAAATAGAGCGGCACCATGCCATCAAAGGGCAGGAACATCAGCAGCGCGACCCCTTGTAAAAATGAGCCCAGCAGCAGCGTGCGAATGCCGCCGATGCGGTCGCTGATCAGGCCAAAGACCAATCGGCTGACAATGCCACTGGCCAACATGAGCGAGAGCATTTCAGCGCCACGCGCCGCACCAAAACCCAAGTCGGTGCAATACGCCACGATGTGCACTTGCGGCATCGACATGGCCACACAACACGCCACACCCGCAACACACAACAGGCCTTGTGCTTGAGACGGCTTGAGGCCAAACGGGCGACTGCGGTCCAGCACCGGGGCATGGGCGGCGTTACTGGCATGCGGCTGTGTCACCAGGGGCGGGCGTTGTCGCATGCGCATGGCCAACAAAAACATGCCCACGCCACAAAAAATACCCAGTGCAATATAGGTGTGCCGCCAGCCGATGGTCTCGACACCCCGCTGGACCAAGGGCGGCCAAATGGTGCCTGCAATGTAGTTGCCACTGGCGCAAATGGCCACCGCTATCCCGCGCCGACGGTTCCACCACAATGCGGTATCGGCCATCAGCGGTGCAAAGGTGGACGAACTGCCGACAAAGCCCATGAGCGCATGCGCCAACCCAAAGGCCCAGATGCTCCCCGACAAGCCGGCCCACACAAAGCCACCACACACCGCCAAGGCGCCGACCCACAGCACGGGCGTCAGGCCGTGGCGGTCGGCCATGCGGCCCGTGATCAGACCCCCCAAGCCCAGACTGACCATCATCAAGGTGTAAGGCAGCGAGGCATCGGCGCGGCCCACGCCAAATTCGTTTTGCACCTCGGGCAGCACCACCGAGACGATGTACATGCTGCTGTTGCCCAACACCACCAAGCCCAAGGTGAACAGCAAGCGCCAAGCGGCCTGGCGAGAATCGATCAGCGAGGGGTCGGCGGGCGTGGTGTTCATTGCAGGCAATTTAGCCGATGGCTGGGGGTGCACATGTCTTGTGCGTTACTGGGGCAGACCGGTGGCCTGCTTGACCCGATGGGCCAACAGCGGCACCAAGACCATCAAAGCGGCCAGCGCCAGCACGGGCAGCAGCATCGCCATGCCCAGGCCACCCATGAGAACGACCGGCTTGCATCCATAACGGGCACACAAAGACCCGGTGCGCACCATCGCTGCCACGGAACCGATGCCCATGCACAACAGCAACAAGCCAAGCGAACGGTCGTCCACCTGCAAGCGTTGCTTCACAAAAGGAACCATCGGGGCCCAGGCCGAAGCCTCAACGCCCGAGATCCAAAAAGCCAGTCGGGTGGCGAGGCGAGAGGCCGGCGTGTTGGGCGCGTTCAGGGACAGATCGGGCATGGGCTTCATCATATTTTTAAATCATCCCCCGACCAGCCCGAGGAGCTAGAAAAAAGCCCCGCCAGACGCAAGTCCAGCGGGGCTCTTGAGCGGTGAAACAGCGTTCAGCTCAACAAGGCATTGACCCGTTTCACATAAGCCGCAGGATCGGCAGGCAAGCCGCCTTCGGCCAGCAAGGCTTGGTCAAACAAGATGTGCGCCAAATCGTGAAAGTGCACCGAGCCATCGAGTTTTTTCACCAAGGCGTGATCGGGGTTGACCTCCAACACCGGTTTGACTTCGGGCGCTTGTTGCCCGGCTTGCTTGAGCATGCGGGCCAATTGCATGCTCATGCCGTCGTCGGTGACGACCAAGCAGGCGGGGCTGTCGACCAAGCGGCTGGTCACGCGCACGTCTTCGGCTTTGTCTTTCAGGGCTTCTTTCAGTTTGGCCAGCACGGGCTTGAAGGTTTCGGCGGCGGTTTCGGCGGCTTTTTTCTCTTCTTCGTCTTGCAGTTTGCCCAGATCAAACGCGCCTTTGGCCACGCTTTGCAAGGGGGTGCCCTCGAACTCGTGCACAAAGTTCAGCGCCCACTCGTCCACGCGGTCGGTCATCAACAAAACTTCGATGCCTTTTTTCTTGAAGACTTCGAGTTGGGGGCTGTTTTTCGCAGCCGCCAAGGTGTCGGCGGTGATGTAGTAAATCGCGTCTTGGCCCTCTTTCATGCGGGCTTTGTAGTCGGCAAAACCCACGCTCACGGTGTCGCTGGTGGTCGAAGCAAAGCGCATCAATTTGGCCAAGCGGCCTTGGTTGCCAAAGTCTTCACCCAAGCCCTCTTTCAGCACCGCGCCAAACTCGGCATAAAAGCGGGTGTATTGGCCTTGCTTGGCTTTGTCTTCCTCGCTCAGCACATCGGTCACACCTTCGGTGGCTTCGGGCGCTTTGTCGTGTTTGGCCAAGTCTTCCAACATAGACAGCACGCGCTTGGTGCAGCCTTCGCGAATGGCTTTCACATCGCGGCTTTCTTGCAGCAGCTCGCGGCTCACATTCAGCGGCAAATCGGCGGAGTCCACCACGCCTTTCACAAAGCGCAGGTAGTTGGGCATCAAGGCCTCGGCTTCGTCCATGATGAAGACGCGCTTCACGTACAACTTGATGCCGGCTTTTTTGTCGCGGTTCCACAAGTCATGCGGGGCTTTGCTGGGGATGTAAAGCAGCTGGGTGTACTCGGTGCTGCCCTCCACGCGGTTGTGCGTCCAGGTCAGTGGGGCCTCAAAGTCGCGGCTGATTTGTTTGTAAAAATCAGCGTACTGCTCGTCGCTGATGTCTTTCTTGGGGCGGGTCCACAAAGCGCTGGCTTTGTTGATGGTTTCCCACTCAGCGGTCTTGACCATGGCGCCGGGTTGGCGGCCGCCGTTTTCATCCTTGGGATCGATCAGTTCACCGTCTTTCCACTCTTCTTTTTCCATCAAGATGGGCAAGCTGATGTGGTCGGAGTATTTGCCCACGATTTCTTTGAGTTTCCAGCTGTTGGCGTACTCCAGAGCTTCTTCGCGCAAATGCAAAATCACGCTGGTGCCGCGTTGTGCGCGGTGGATGGTTTCGACCTCAAAGTCGCCGGTGCCGCCGCTGATCCAGCGCACACCTTCTTCGGCTTGGGCCCCGGCACGGCGGGTCTCTACCGTGATTTTGTCGGCCACGATGAAGCCCGAATAAAAGCCCACGCCAAATTGGCCAATCAGTTGCGCGTCTGATTTTTGATCGCCACTCAACTTGCTCATGAAGTCTTTCGTGCCGCTTTTGGCGATCGTGCCCAAGTGGTCAATCGCTTCTTGCGCGCTCATGCCGATGCCGTTGTCGGTGATCGTCAAAGTCTTGGCGGCTTTGTCGAAAGACAAGCGCACCTGAAGTTCGGGCGCGTCTTCGTAAAGGGCATTGTTGTTCAGCGCCTCAAAGCGCAATTTGTCGCAGGCGTCAGAGGCGTTCGAGATCAATTCGCGCAGAAAGATCTCTTGGTTGGAATACAGCGAGTGCGTGACCAAGTGCAAAAGTTGTGCGACTTCGGCCTGAAAGGCGTGGGTTTGCTTGCTCATGTTTTTTGGAAAGTGAAATGGAACGAGAGAAGAAATGTCAGAACACCTGTTGAAGTAAGGGCGTCCAACAGGATTTCAAGAGATAAAGTGGGCTAAATCAGCAGCCCAGCGCTGGGCCGGCACCCTCAAAACGATTCATGGGGGCCCAAATAGCGCCATTGCCCTGCCGGCAATTGGCCCAGTTGCACGCCGCCCATGCGGATGCGCTTGAGCCCCACCACTTTCAGGCCGACTTGCTCGCACATGCGCCGAATTTGGCGCTTTTTGCCTTCGGTCAGCACAAAGCGCAATTGCTCGGGGTTTTGCCATTCGACCTTGGCGGGTTTGAGGGGCTTGCCGTCCAAACTCAGGCCGTGGCGCAGCCGTTGCAATTGCGCGGCGGGGAAAACGGCTTGCACATTGGCACTGACCCGGTCGAAGTCGCCGATCGCGGTCAGTGCGTTGGCTTTGCCACCATATGTGGCCGAAGCGGCCGAGGCGGCGGCGGTGTTTTCGTGCCCGGTGTAGGCCACGCGCACCAGGTATTCTTTTTCCATCTCGGTGTCTTCGCCGATCAATTGGCGCGCCACCCGGCCGTCTTGGGTCAGCACCAACAAGCCGGTGGAGTCGATGTCCAATCGCCCCGCCGGTGCCAAGCCGCGCAAATGTGGCGGTGTGAAACGCATTTTGCTGGGGTCGCCCAGCCAATGGCTGCGTGGGTTGATCAGCGTGATGGCCGGTTCGTGGCCGTCTTCGGCTTGGCCGCTCACATAGCCCATGGGTTTGTGCAACAAGATGGTCACTTGTCGTTCTTGCTGTTGCTCAGCCGCGCGGTCCACCGTGATGCGGTCCGACAAAGAAACTTGCTGGCCCATGCTGGCCGGCAAACCATTCACCTTGACCCAGCCTTGCTCGATCCAGGCATCGGCTTCGCGGCGCGAGCACATGCGCAATTCGGCCATGCGTTTGTTCAGGCGGGACGTGCCGCTGGGAGCGGCGGATTCGCCTTTGCCTTCGGGTCGGGGAGCGCGTTTAAATGCCGGGGGCTGGGTCATGGGATGCGGGGACAAAAGAAGTTGAACGATTGTCGGCTGTTTTTGAGGGGGCGTGCGTCACAAAAATTGGGCAGTTCGCAGGCCCTGCATGTCCAAAATGCGCAAGCCGCCGTATTCCACCCGGATCAGTTGCCGGGCTTCCAGCACGCGCAGCGCCTCGTTCACGCGTTGCCGTGACAGCCCCACCAAATAAGCCAGCTCTTGTTGGGTGATGCGCAGCACCTCGCCCACGCCCGAGAAAAGCACGGGGTTGAACAGCGCCGCCAAGTGCCGGGCCAAGCGCAATTCGGGGTTGGTCATGCGGTCCATTTCACGCGCGGCAATGAATTGCCCCAAGCGTTCATTGAGTTGGTTCATGATGAAACGGTTGAAGCCCAGCGAGTGGTCGATCAGCCAATGAAAAGTGTCCAGCGGCATGCCGGCCACCACGCTCGGCCGCAGGGCCTGAATGTTGTAGCGGTAAATCTCGCGTTTCAGCGCCGTGCCCTCGCCAAACCAGCCGCCGGGAGGCACACCGGTGAAGGTCATGGTCTGGCCGCTTTCGTTGTCGGTGCTCATTTTGAGCAAGCCTGAAATCACGCCAAACCAATACGTCACGGGTCGCCCGACACGGCAGACATAGTCGCCGGCCTGTGGGTCACTCACCACCAATTGCGGCACGATTTGGGCGCGTTCTTCGGGCAACAAGAGGTCAAACCAAGGGATTTCTCGGAGCTCGGCCTCGGTGGGCGCCCGGCGCCGCTGGTGAACGGTGTTTTCTTTGGGCACGGTGTGGGGCGGTTGTCAGCAGCAGGTCAGCTGGGCTAGGGGTCTTCCCTGAATTGTCGTCCAAACGACAACTTGGCGTCAAATGACTGCCTACTATCCCAAAAAATTCAAGGCGCACCGCCTTCGGTGCCCCGTTTTTTGGAGACAGGTCCGGTCATGCAAACTACGTTTCCCCGATTGATGCTCAAGCACGCTGCCGAGCGCCCTGCAGCGCCTGCACTGCGCGAAAAAGAATATGGCATTTGGCAGACCACCACATGGTCTGATTTGGCCCGTTTGGCCGAGTCTGTTGCTTGCGGTCTGCACCAAGCGGGCTTGCGTCGTGGCGAACATTTGGTGGTGGTGGGCTCGAACCGCCCACGCCTGTACGCCACCATGTTGGCCGCGCAATCGCTGGGCGCTATTCCTGTGCCGCTTTACCAAGACGCGGCTGCTGCGGAATGTGTCTTTCCGATCACCAACGCCGAGGTGCGGTTTTGTGTGGTGGAAGACCAAGAGCAAGTCGACAAGATGCTCGAGGTGCGCGAAAAGTGCCCGCAACTCAGCCACATTTATTACGACGATCCTCGCGGCCTGCGCAAATACGACGAAGAGGGCTTGGGCTCGCTCGAAGAATTGATGGCTTCGGGCGCCGTGTTCGCCAAACAGCACCCTCAATTCTTGGCTGAAGAAATTGAAAAAGCCACGCACACCGATGTCGCGGCGATGTTCTTCACCTCGGGCACCACTGGCAACCCCAAGGGCGTGGTGCACACCCACAGCTCGCTGATTGACCGCGCCGATGCGGGCGCCGAGTTTGACAAGTTGACCAGCAACGAAGACGTGTTGGCCTACATGCCACCGGCTTGGATTGGCCAAAACATCTTCAGTTACGCGCAATGGTTGGTGTGCGGCTATGTGGTCAATTGCCCCGAGTCGGGCGCGACCATCACCATCGATTTGAAAGAAATCGGTCCCACCTATTACTTTGCGCCGCCCCGGGTGTTTGAGGGCATGTTGACCAGCGTGATGATTCGTATGGAAGACGCCGGCGCATTTAAGCGGAAGATGTTCCACACCTTCATGGCGGTGGCCAAAAAAGTGGGCCCAGCATTGATGGACGGGCAGTCCGTCGGCCTGCTCGACCGCTTGCTCTACGCTGTGGGCAACATGATGGTCTATGGCCCCTTGCGCAACAGCATGGGCTTTAGCCGTGTGCGCGTGGCCTACACCGCGGGTGAAGCAATTGGCCCCGATTTGTTCACCTTCTTCCGCTCGATTGGCGTGAACATCAAGCAACTCTACGGCTCGACCGAGACCGCTGTGTTTGTCTGCTTGCAGCCCGACAACGAGGCCCGTGCCGACACCGTGGGCGTGCCGTGCAAAGGGGTGGAAATCAAGGTCGCGGAGAACGGCGAAATCTTGGTCAAGTCGCCCGGCTTGCTCAAGGGCTATTACAAAAATCCCGAGGCCACAGCCGAAGTGTTGACGGCAGATGGCTGGTACCACACCAGCGATGCGGGCTTTATTGACACGCATGGTCACCTCAAGATCATTGACCGCGTGAAAGACGTGGGCCGCATCCAAGGAGGCCAAAACGATGGCGCCATGTTTGCGCCTAAATATGTTGAAAACAAACTCAAGTTTTTCCCGCACATCAAAGAAGTGGTGGCCTACGGCGACCAGCGCGAAAAAGTGTGCGTGATGATCAACATCGACTTCGACGCGGTGGGCAACTGGGCCGAGCGCCGCAACTTGCCCTACGCCGGTTACACCGATTTGGCGCAAAAGCCCGAGGTCTATGACTTGATCCAGTCGTGCGTCGAAAAAGTCAACGCCGACTTGGCCGAAGATGCTTTGTTGGCCGGCAGCCAGGTCAGCCGCTTCTTGGTCTTGCACAAAGAGTTGGATGCCGACGATGGTGAATTGACCCGTACCAACAAAGTCCGCCGCGGCTTCATCGCCGAGAAATACAAACCGCTGGTCGATGGCTTGTACGAAGGCAAGACCGAGCAGTTCATTGAAACCGTCGTCAAGTTTGAAGACGGCCGCACCGGCAGTGTGAGCGCCACGCTCAAAATTTCGGACGCCAAGACATTCACACCCGTGAAGGCAGCAGCATGACCAAGAAAATCGGTGACGTCATTCTGGACGTCAACAACATCAGTTTGCGGTTTGGCGGCGTGAAGGCGCTGACCGACATTTCGTTCAACGTGCGCGAGCATGAGGTGCGCGCCATCATTGGCCCCAACGGCGCGGGTAAGAGTTCGATGCTGAACTGCATCAACGGCGTTTACCAGCCGCAAGAGGGCAGCATCACCTTCCGCGGCCAAAAGTTTGACCACATGAACAGCCGCCAAGTGGCCGAGATGGGCATTGCGCGGACCTTCCAAAACTTGGCTTTGTTCAAGGGCATGAGCGTGATCGACAACATCATGACCGGGCGCAATTTGCGCATCAAGAGCAACCTGTTCATGCAGGCTTTGCGCATTGGCCCCGCCCAGCGCGAGGAAGAAGAGCACCGCGAATTTGTCGAGCACATCATCGACTTTCTTGAAATTCAGGCTTACCGCAAAACCCCAGTGGGGCAGTTGCCCTATGGCTTGCAAAAGCGGGTCGACTTGGGTCGCGCTTTGGCCATGGAGCCGCAGGTGCTGTTGCTGGACGAACCCATGGCCGGCATGAACATGGAAGAAAAGCAGGACATGTGCCGCTTCATTCTGGATGTGAACGACGAATTCGGCTCGACCATCGTGCTGATCGAGCACGATATGGGCGTGGTGATGGACATTTCGGACCGCGTGGTGGTGCTCGACTACGGCAAAAAAATCGGCGACGGGACTCCCGAAGAAGTGCGCAACAACGAAGAAGTGATCAGTGCCTATTTGGGCACCAGTCACTGAGGAGAAAACGACATGGCATTTTTCTTGGAAGCTCTTTTTGGCGGTCTGATGGCCGGCATGCTCTACGCGCTGGTGGCGTTGGGCTTTGTGCTGATTTTCAAAGCGTCTGGCGTGTTCAACTTTGCGCAAGGCGCCATGGTGCTGTTTGCCGCCTTGGCGATGGCGCGTTTTTCAGAGTGGATTCCCGGCTGGTTGGGTATTGAAGACAAACTGGTGGGCAACTTCTTGGCGTTTGTGATCTCGGCCGCCATCATGCTGTTGCTGGCTTGGCTGATCGAACGCTTGGTGTTGCGCCACTTGGTCAACCAAGAAGGCGTGACCTTGTTGATGGCCACTTTGGGCATCACTTATTTCTTGGACGGTTTGGGCCAAACCATTTTCGGCAGCGACATTTACAAGATCGATGTGGGCATGCCCAAAGACCCGATCTTCTTGTTGGACTCGGTCTTCCCAGGCGGCGTTTTGGTCAACTTGGAAGACGTTTATGCCGCCTGCATTGCCGCTTTGTTGGTGGTGGTGTTGTCGCTGTTCTTCCAAAAGACCAGCACCGGACGCGCTTTGCGCGCGGTGGCCGATGACCACCAAGCGGCGCAGTCGATTGGTATTCCCTTGAACCGCATCTGGGTGATTGTTTGGTTTGTGGCGGGCATCACCGCCTTGGTGGCCGGCATCATTTGGGGCTCCAAGATGGGCGTGCAGTTTTCGCTCACCACGGTGGCCCTGCGCGCGCTGCCCGTGATCATTTTGGGCGGCTTGACATCGGTCCCGGGCGCCATCATTGGTGGTTTGATCATCGGGGTGGGCGAGAAACTGTCCGAGGTCTATTTGGGCCCCATGGTGGGTGGCGGCATTGAGATTTGGTTTGCCTATGTGCTGGCGCTGGTCTTCTTGTTGTTCCGGCCCCAAGGTCTGTTCGGCGAAAAAATCATTGACCGCGTGTAAGGAGTAGCAAGATGTTTTACAGAGAAAACGGTCAATTCAAAACCTCGTACCGCAAAGACCAACAGATCTTTGCCATCGCGCAAGACCGCTGGGCCATTTTGGCGCTGCTCGCCTTTGCTTTCGTGGGCGTGCCCTTCTTGGTTGACGAGTACATGTTCCGCGCGATCTTGATCCCGTTTTTGATCTTGTCTTTGGCGGCCTTGGGGGTGAACATCCTGGTGGGCTACTGCGGTCAGATCTCACTGGGCTCTGGCGCGTTCATGGCGGTGGGCGCCTACATGGCCTACAACACCTACATTCGCATCGAAGGCATGCCCCTGATTTTGGCGCTGTTGGCCGGTGGTTTTTTTGCCACTTTGGTCGGCATTTTCTTCGGCGTGCCCAGCTTGCGCGTGAAGGGCTTGTATTTGGCGGTGGCCACTTTGGCCGCGCAGTTTTTCTGCGATTGGGCGTTTTTGCGGGTCGGTTGGTTCACCAACAACAACGCCTCGGGCTCGGTCTCGGTGTCCAATTTGAATGTGATGGGCATGAGCATCAACACGCCCCTTGAGAAATACCTGTTCTGCTTGGTCTTCTTGGTGGTGTTTGGCTTGTTGGCCAAAAACTTGGTGCGCTCGGCGATTGGCCGTGAGTGGATGGCCATTCGCGACATGGACGTGGCCGCGGCCGTGATTGGCATTCGCCCGGTTTATGCCAAGTTGAGCGCCTTTGCCGTCAGCTCGTTCATCGTGGGTGTGGCCGGCGCTTTGTGGGGCTTTGTGCACTTGGGTTCTTGGGAACCGGCGGCGTTCTCGATTGACCGTTCCTTCCAGCTCTTGTTCATGGTGATCATCGGCGGCATGGGCTCCATCATGGGCAGCTTTTTTGGCGCGGCGTTCATTGTGATCTTGCCGATTTTCTTGAACCAATTCTTGCCCTTTGTCGGTGATCTTTTTGGCGTCACCATTTCCACGGCGGCGGTGTCACACACTGAATTCATGATTTTTGGTGCCTTGATTGTGTGGTTCTTGATCGTGGAACCCCATGGCTTGGCCAAGCTGTGGTCGATTGCCAAGCAAAAGCTGCGCATCTGGCCTTTCCCTCATTGAGTATTTCTATTTCCCCCGTGCTTCCCTTTCTTTCAACAGGAGACAAACCATGAAACTTCGTCAACTCGCTCTGGCCACCACCGTGGCCGCTGCAGGTCTCGCCAGCGCGCTGGTCAGTACTGTGGCTTCTGCTCAAAACAAAGAGCAGTTTTTCCCCGTGCTGGTGTACCGCACCGGCGCTTACGCCCCCAACGGCGTGCCCTTTGCCAACGGCTATGTGGACTACCTCAAGTTGGTCAACGCACGTGGCGGCATCAACGGCGTGAAGGTCAGCTTTGAAGAGTGCGAAACCGGCTACGCCACTGACCGCGGCGTCGAGTGCTACGAGCGCCTGAAGGGCAAGAACGGCGGCGCCACGGTGTTCCAGCCGCTGTCCACCGGTATCACTTTTGCGCTGACCGAAAAAGCGCCTGGCGACAAGATTCCTTTGATCACTGCCGGCTATGGCCGCAGCGAATCGGCTGACGGTGGCGTGTTCAAGTGGAACTTCCCCTTGGCCGGCACTTACTGGGTGGCCGGTGACGTGATCATCCAAGACATCGCCAAGAAAGCCGGTGGCGCTGACAAACTCAAGGGCAAGCACATCGCCTTGGTCTACCACGACAGCCCGTTCGGCAAAGAAGCTATCCCCATTTTGCAAGAGCGTGCAGCCATGCACGGCTTCAAGCTGAGCCTGTTGCCCGTCACCCACCCCGGTGTGGAGCAAAAGTCCACTTGGCTGCAAATTCGCCGTGACCGCCCTGACTACGTTGTCAACTGGGGCTGGGGCGTGATGAACTCGACGCTGCTGAAAGAAGCCCAAGCCACGGGCTATCCCCGTGAAAACATTTATGGCGTGTGGTGGGCCGGCGCTGAACCCGATGTGAAAGACATCGGCATGGGCGCTAAAGGTTACAACGCCATCACCATGCAGCACGGCACTGAAAAAGGCTCTGCTGTGGTGAAAGAAGTGTTGGAGAAATTGCACGCCAAAGGCCAAGGCACAGGTCCTAAGGACGAGGTGGGCGAAGTGCTGTACATGCGCGGTTTGTTCAGCGCCATGTTCGCGGTTGAAGGCGTTCGCCAAGCCCAAGAAAAGTACGGCAAAGGCAAAGTCATGACCGGTGAGCAAGCCCGTTGGGGTTATGAAAACCTGAACTTGACCCAGCCCAAGCTGGACGCCTTGGGCTTCAAGGGCGTGCTGCGCCCCGTCTCCACCTCATGTGCTGACCATATGGGTGCCAACTGGGCCCGTATCCACACATGGAACGGCACCAAGTGGGAGTTCTCCAGCGATTGGTACCAGGCCGATGAGCAGATCATCAAGCCAATGGTGAAGGCCGCTGCCGACAAGTACGCTGCAGAGAAGAAGATCACACGTCGCTCTCCTGCAGATTGCCAGTCTTGATCTAACCCCCGCACCTGCCGTGCAAGCGGCAGGTGGTCAACTGCAGCGGGCATTTGCCCGCCAGCAGTTGCCACATGAAACCTTTGCGTGCAAGGGTTTCATGTGGCTTGAACCCCAAAAGTTTGAAAAGGCAAAGTCCATGAGCGAGAAAAACATTGTTCTGAATGTCAATGGCATTGAGGTCATTTACAACCACGTCATCTTGGTGCTCAAGGGCGTCTCTTTGCAGGTGCCTGAGCAAGGCATCGTGGCCTTGTTGGGCGGCAACGGCGCGGGCAAAACCACCACCTTGCGCGCCATCTCCAACTTGCTGCAAGGCGAGCGGGGCGATGTCACCAAAGGCAGCATCGAGTTGCGCGGCGAGCGCATCGAAAATCTCACCCCCGCCGAATTGGTCAACCGCGGCGTGGTGCAGGTCATGGAAGGCCGCCACTGCTTTGCCCACCTGACGATTGAAGAAAACCTGATGACCGGCAGCTACACCCGCACCGACAAAGGCGAGATCGCGGCCAATTTGGAAAAGGTGTACACCTATTTCCCACGCCTCAAAACCCGCCGCACCTCGCAAGCGGCTTACACCTCGGGCGGTGAGCAGCAAATGTGCGCGATTGGCCGTGCGCTGATGACCAACCCCAACATGATGTTGCTCGACGAGCCCTCGATGGGCTTGGCGCCGCAGATTGTGGAAGAGGTGTTCAACATCGTGCGCGACTTGAACGAAAAGGAAAAAGTGACCTTTTTGATCGCCGAGCAAAACACCAACATGGCCCTGAAGTACGCCGACTACGGCTACATCATGGAGTCGGGCCGCATCGTGATGGATGGCCCTGCCGAAGACCTGCGCACCAACGAAGACGTGAAAGAGTTTTATTTGGGCGTGGGCGGCGGCGAGCGCAAGAGCTTCAAGGATGTGAAGAGCTACAAGCGCCGCAAGCGCTGGTTGGCTTGAGGCCTGCTGGTCCATTCGCATCCCCGTTTTTGCAGTCACCCAGAAAGAAAGCCATGTCCCAGCACTTTGATGCCTTGGAAACGCGCGCTCCCCACGAACGCGAAGCCGCTTTGATGGCCGCTTTGCCCGCGCAAGTGGCGCATGCCCAATCCCATGCGCCGGCCATGGCCGAGCTGTTGAAAGGGGTGGACGCGTCCCGCATCACCAGCCGCGCGGCTTTGGCGCAATTGCCCGTCATTCGCAAATACGAATTGCTGGAACGGCAAAAGGCGGCACGGGCCGCCGGTGGGTCTGTTTTTGGCGGCTTCAGCACCTTGGGATTTGGCGCGGCCATGCCTCGGGTGTTCGCCAGCCCCGGCACCATTTATGAGCCCGAGGGCACACGCAAAGACTATTGGCGCATGGCGCGCACGATGTTTGCCGCAGGCTTTCGCCCGGGCGAATTGATCCACAACTGCTTCAGCTACCACTTCACCCCGGCCGGCTCCATGATGGAAACCGGCGCTCATGCGCTGGGTTGCACCGTGTTCCCGGGCGGCATTGGGCAGACCGAACAACAGGTGGCGGCCATGGCCGAGTTGCAGCCTGCGGGCTACATCGGCACGCCCAGTTTTCTGAAAATCATCTTGGAAAAAGCGGCCGAGATGGGCCAGCCCTTGCCCAGCTTGCGTAAGGCCTTGGTGTCGGGCGAAGCCTTCCCCCCCAGCTTGCGCGACTGGATGACGGCCCATGGCGTGGCGGCTTACCAGTGCTATGCCACCGCCGATGTGGGCTTGATTGCCTACGAAACCGAAGCCCGCGAAGGCTTGGTTTTAGACGAAGGGGTGTTGGTCGAAATCGTCCGTCCAGGCACGGGCGATCCGGTGCCCGAGGGCGAAGTGGGTGAGTTGGTCATCACCACCTTCAATACCGACTACCCCTTGATCCGTTTTGGCACCGGTGATTTGTCGGCCATCTTGCCGGGCACCTGCCCCACCGGACGCACCGGTACCCGCATCAAGGGTTGGATGGGGCGTGCCGACCAGACCACCAAAATCCGGGGCATGTTTGTGCACCCCGCCCAAGTGGCTGAAATCGTGAAACGTTTTCCCGAAGTCACCAAAGCCCGTTTGGTGGTGACCGGCGCCATGGCCAACGACCAGATGACGCTGCATGTGGAGACCCCTCATCTGGCCGATGCCGCCCTCAAAAACAAGTTGTCCGATGTGGTGCGCGATGTGACCAAATTGCGCGGCGACGTGCAATTGGTGGCGCAAGGCAGCTTGGCCAATGACGGCAAGGTCATTGAGGACGCCCGCAGTTACGAATGAATAGGTGAAGGCCGAGCGTCTTCTTTAGCCCTAGGAGCGCTGGGGAAATTAGGGAAAGCGACTAAGTATTTTCCGCCATGGCAAGCCACAACTTTGGTTCTAGACTAATGAATCACTTTTGAGGTTTGAAAATGAAAAAACTGCTCGCTTTAGCTGCTTTGGTCTCGGTTTCCGCTGGGGTTCAAGCCCAAGCGTTTCCTGGGTCTAAGCCTATTTCCATCGTCGTACCGTTCACCGCGGGCGGCCCAACCGACCGTGTGGCGCGCGATTTGGCCGAAGCCATGCGCAAGCACATCCCTGGCAGCAACTTCGTGGTCGAAAACGCTGCGGGTGCCGGAGGCACGATCGGTGCGACCAAAGTCGCCAAAGCCAGCCCCGATGGCCACACCCTGTTGTTGTTCCACATCGGCATGGCCGCTACGCCTGCGCTGTACCGCAAGATTGCCTACAAACCGCTGGAAGATTTTGAGTTCTTGGGCATGGTCAACGATGTGCCCATGACCTTGATCGGCAAACCCCAGTTGCCAGCCAACACTTACCGCGATTTTGAAAACTACATCCGCGCCAACTCGGGCAACTTGAACATTGCCCACGCCGGTTTGGGTTCGGCTTCGCACATTTGCGGCTTGCTCTGGCAGTCGACTTTGAAGACCAAAGAGGCCATGACCACCATTCCATTTGGCGGTACTGCCCCCGCCATGACCGCTTTGATCGGCGGCCAGGTCGATGTGATGTGTGACCAAACCACCAACACCACCGCGCAAATTGAGAGCGGCCGCGTCAAGGCGTTTGCCGTCACCACCGCCAAGCCTTTGTCCGGCCACCCGGTGCTCAAGCACTACCCCAGCTTGCAAGAAATGGGCTTGAAGGGTTTTGATCTGACGATTTGGCACGGTCTGTATGCCCCCAAAGGCACGCCTCCTGCCATCACCAAAGTGTTGAACGACGCTTTGAAAAAGTCTTTGAAGGACCCTGAGTTCATCAAAAAGAACGAAGGCCTGGGTGCCCTGGTGGTGACCGACAAGCGCGTTGAACCCGAAGAGCACAAGAAATTCGTGGCAGCCGAGATGATCAAAATCAAGGCGGCCGTGGATGCCGGCGGCAAATACGCTGACTGATCTGGCCGACTCACCCCAAAAAGCCGCTTTTCAGAGCGGCTTTTTTTATGGCTTTGTTGAAATGGGTATGGTCAAAATAGACCAATCCCACTAAGAGGCGCAGCAGGGGTTTGCACTGCGGTCTTAACAACTGCCAGCCTCGAATCAAAACCCACCGACGCGCATCAATTCAACTGCCGTGACGTGTTCATTCCATCAAGGCATGCGATGGGAAATGAATTTTTCAATGGTTTTGATGTCAATAGGCTTGTACATGACATCGATGTTGTGCTGACCGAACAATTCCAAATGTTGGGGCGAGGTGTCTGCCGTCACGATGCATGCAGGAATGTCATGGTTGAATTCTTCGCGCAATTGCGTGATGAAGTAAATGCCATCCTTGGACCCCAAGCGAAAGTCACTCAAAATGAAATCGAGTTTTGGAAGAACTGCCAGGTGTGCCGCAAATGCGTCTTCTTCATAGGGGATGATGTGAACGCTGTAGCCCGCTAGCGTGAAGTACTGTTGATAAGCCTGTTGCAGAGACTCGTCGTTTTCAATGATGCCCAGTTGACGCTTCGCTTGGGCAGTCTGACTCTCGTGTGTCTCCGGTTTGGTGGACTGCAGCGTACTTTGTGCAGTGAAGACTTGACCCTTTTCTCGCACAGGTTGGGAGACAACTGCAAACGGTGTGTCTACGGTAAAGACAGAGCCCCTGCCCACCTCAGATTGAACCCTGCACTGCCCTTGGATTTTTTTGACGATGCGGCTCACGATGGCCAGGCCCAAGCCCAGGCCGTCGTATTGGGAGCGAGAGTGGTCAGAGCGGTAAAACTCATTGAAGATCAATGGCAAGTCAGCCGCTGGGATACCGCAACCCGTGTCTGTCACCGAAAAGCTCAGCGCATCTGACTTGGCCTCAAAGCGCACTTGGATATGCCCTTGATCGGTGTATTGAATCGCATTGGCCAGCAGGTTTCGTAGAATTTGCTCGACCAAATTCGGGTCGCCCAAGACCTTGTAGTGGCCACCTTCGAAAGATAAGCAGACCTTCTTTTCTGTATTCAGATCGGTGAAGCTGTCTTGCAAGTTGTGAATGATTTCGACCAGTTGAAACTGACTTTCTCGCACCACGAATTTGGAGTCCAGCTTGCTGATGTCCAAGAGGGTGTTGAACATCCTGTTGAGCACAGCGATGCTTTTTCGCATGCGACCGAAAATGGTGCGGGAGCTTTCGTTTAATTGGTGGGGGTCAATCAAGTCAACAAAAATATTGATCGATTGCATGGGTTGACGCAGATCATGGCTGGCTGTGGCAATGAACTCTGATTTGGCCAAGTTGGCCTCCATGGAGGCGTTTTTTTCTTCAACCAGCTGAGCAATGAGGGCGTCGTTTTTCTGACCCAAGGCAAATGACTTCTCCCAGGACTTGGCGAAGAGGAAGGCCATTTTCAAAGCCATGTAAAAAGCGACCATAGAGCCGAGCGCAATCGGCCATACGATTTGATCGAAATGCAAGCCGATGAACAACAGCTCGGGCGCTTTCAGCGGCACAACAAAAGCAGCAAAAGTTTTCCAGTCGATGCAATAACCCACCATGCCGAAAAAAAGCACGGTGAGGCTGATGATTTGATACAGCAAATAACTCACGATGTCGCCTGGCTGTACAAACACATACCACCCCATGCCCCAAACGAGCGTAACCAGACCAATGGCCATGTTCAGGTGTTTGAAGTCACGTGAGGGCTGGGGTTCCGCACCGATGGATTGGATCAAGAGATAGCGCGCAACGACGGCCATGGCCATGACAAACAGCCAGATGCCAAAGGGGACGGCTGCGGTGGATTCCCAATACAAAGGGATACACAAGAGGGGGGCCACCACGGTGGCCAGGGTGCTGGACTTGGAGTGGTCCCGCATGGACCGCAATTTTTCAACACCAATTCGGAGTGGGTCAGCTTGCCTTTGGCCGACCCCTGAAGCACCATGCTCAGAGAGGTTCATAAGGAAGTCAAGCTTCAGGCGCAGGTGCCGTCAGCAGGAGTTTTTGCGCTTTCAAGACAGCCTGTGTTCGATTAAAAACCCGCAATTCTTTGAAAATTTGATTGATGTGAATCTTGACGGTTTGCTCTTTGATGTCGAGCAAGTCTGCAATGACTTTGTTGGGGTGACCCAATGAGATCAGCGTCAATACTTCCAATTGGCGCTGGGTCAAACGGTATTCACTGGACACACCTGTTGTTGAAATGAGAGGGTTGCTGTCACCATCGTTGCAAAGGCTTTTGAGCTTCTTAAAGATGGTGGCGGAGGTGTGGTTTTTGGACAAAAACATGGAAGCGCCTGCGGCAACGGCGCGGGGCTCCCAGACATCCGCATCCAGTCCAGAAATGGACACCACATGCGCCACGTTCGCCATGCTTTTGAACACCTTGATGCCCGCCAACCCGCTCAAGCCCGGCATTAAGACATCCAGCAAGACCAACCACGATTGGGGCGATCCACTCACCAAGGACATGCCTTCGCTGGCGTTGCTGGCGGTTTTTACATCGATGCCCATGGGGCTGAAATCTCTGGACAAGGCCTCGCCCAAAGCTTCCCGGTAAACCGGATGATCATCAACGATGAGCAGAGTGAGTGGCGTGGGTCCTGCAGGTTTCATAAGGACAGTCATGCTAACTCTGTCTTTAGCAAAAGCAATAAAACTTAGGTTTTAGCAGACTGTGTATTCAATAAGCGAAGCGCTCGCTGCCCACGATCCCCAGTTTTTTCAGGCCGGCACGTTGCGCTCCTGCCAAGACCAGCGCGGTGGCTTCATAAGGTGATTGGGCATGCGAGCGGATGTGCAACTCGGGCTGCGGTTGCTGCAAAGCTGCTTCGGCCAGCCTCGCTTCTAGAGTGGCTTTGTCGGCCAGCGTTTGGCCATTCCAGCGTACTTGGGCATTGGCCTCGATTTCAATTTTGACCACCACGGGGTCGACTTTCGGCGGGGCCGAGCTGGCCACAGGCAGGTCCAAATTCACCGAGTGCAACTGTGCGGGGATGGTGATGATGAGCATGATGATCAGCACCAACATCACGTCGATCAAGGGCGTGGTGTTGATGTCCATCATCACTTCGGGTTCTTCGCCGTTGGGGCTGCCTAAATTCATTGCCATCTGTGTTTATCCCTCGTCATGCGAGCGCTCAAGGCTGGGGGTCGGTGACAAATCCCACCTGCACAATGCCCGCACGTTGCGCCGCGTACATGACCCGCCCAACCGATTCGAAGGCGCTTTTCGCATCGCCCCGAATTTGCACATCGGGTTGGGGCTTCATGTTGGCAAATTTTTCTAAGCGTTCCACCAGTTCGGCGGGTGTTTGGACGGGGCTGTCATACAAGAAAATTTGACCGGCTTGGTTGACCGAAATGATCACCGTGTCGGGCTTGGCCACCCGCACCACATTTTGTTCTTTGGGCAAGTCGACTTTGATCGAGGTGGTCACCACGGGAATGGTGATGAGAAAGATGATCAACAACACCAACATCACATCCACCAAGGGCGTGGTGTTGATGGTGCCGATCACCTCATCGTCGTCTTGCTGGCCCAAGGAGGGACCCAGATTGATGGCCATTATTTTTTCGCCGAAGCCAACACCACCGCATGCAATTCGGCGCCGAAGGCATTGACTTCCTCCATCACCGCCTTGTTGCGGCGCACCAACCAGTTGTAGCCCAGTACCGCAGGCACCGCCACGGCCAAACCAATGGCGGTCATGATCAAGGCTTCTCCTACTGGGCCGGCCACTTTGTCGATGCTGGCCTGGCCGGACATGCCGATTTTGACCAGCGCATGGTAGATGCCCCACACGGTGCCAAACAAGCCGACAAAGGGAGCGGTGGAGCCTACCGTGGCCAAAACGGCCAAGCCATCTTGCATGCGGCTTTGCACCGTGCTCATGGCCCGTTGAATGCTCATCGTGACCCAAGTGTTGAAGTCCACAGTGCCCAGCAAGCCATCGTGTTTGGAGGCGCCCTCAAGCCCTTTTTCGGCAATAAATCGGAAGGGGCTGGCAGGGTCGAGCGCTTCAGTGGCTTGTTGCAACGAACCCGATCCCCAGAAGTCGGCTTGAGCCGCACGCGCAAATTTCATCATCTTGGTTTGTGCAGCAAACTTACTGAAAATCACATACCAACTGCCCATGCTCATCAGCACCAAAATCAACAGCGTGCCTTTGGCGACGGCATCGCCTTGTGCCCACAAGGCCGCCAGGCCGTAGGGGTTTGAAACGGATGTTGCCGCATCAGATGCTGCGGGCATGACGGCGGCTGTTGGGGTTGCCCAAGCCGGGCCAATCATCAGCAGACCTGCACACAGCGCGGCAACTGCCCAAGCGTTGCCCAAGGTTCGCCTGCAAAAGGCGGGCTTGCGAATGGTCATCAACAGAGAGTTGGAAGAGGGGTGTTGATTCGGAGTCATGGGAGCTGCTCGGCAGAGAGTGGGTGTATTGGGGTCATTGTTTTAATCGAGTCGCCACACATAGCGCAGGGTGGTCCAAGCTTGTTCGGGCTTGCCGTCCACCGTGGCGGGTTTGAATTGGCACTTTGACAATCCGGCCCGCGCGGCTTCGTCGAGTCGTTTGTAACCCGAGCTCTTTTCCACTTCGGACTGGATGATCTTGCCATCAATTCCCACCAAAAAGCGCAGGCTGACGGTGCCTTCTTCTTCCATGCGGCGAGAGGCGCTGGGGTACTCGGGCTTGTCACATTGGGCCATGTTGACATTGGCGGTGGTTCTGACCGGAGGTGCAACGCGTGTGGCCGCTTGGGCGGGAGCCGGTGCAGTGGGAGCGGGTGCAGCAGAGGCGGTGTTGGCAGAGGTGTTGGGCACTGCCGCAGAGTTGGGGACAGCGATGGCGTTGGGAGCTGCCGTCGGGGGCAATGGAATTGGCAATGGTGTTGCGGGGGGCGTCACCGGAGGCTCCACAACGGGAGCTACTGAGGTGGGTGGCTTTGAGGGGCTCGGGCTGGGTGGGGGCGGCACCGAGCGAGGCGGTGTCGCTGGTTTTTGGGTGGGTTCAGACCGCGGGTCTTCAAGCAATAAAGCTTGCACCACCGTGGGCATGTTTTGCAAGACCGTGCGGTCGAGGCCCGCGTGAAGCGCTGCAAACAACAGGGCATGCAAGGCCAGCACCGCAGCCAAACCCATCAGCTTTCGCCGCGGCGGGGCTTCAAGATAAGTGGATGCGTTCATGGGTCCAAGGGCCTGCACATATGGGGCCGTATTTTGCGCGAGAAAAGCGGCGCTGGCCGCTCAGGCATGTCAATTGACTTGTGGCCCGTGGGAAAACAAAACCATCACCCCATCAAGGTTTGGCCTCTGCGGCGGCGTCTGCTGCACGTTGGGCAAATTCAGCCCGAAGTGCCTTGAGTTTTTCTCGTGGATCTTCTTTGACGGTGTTCTCGTCCAAGCGCATTTCTGCGATGAACCGGCTGGGCAGTGCAGCCACGGTTTCGCGGCCTTTTTTTCGGCGCTTGGTCCAACTGACGGACAGCGTGCGTTGCGCACGCGTGATGCCCACATACATCAGTCGCCGCTCTTCTTGCAGTCGCAGCAAGATACCCTCGCTCATCGGTCCTGTACCAAGACCTGAGTGCGAGTCGTCGTCACCCAGCTTGAAGGGCAGCAGACCCTCATTGACGCCCGCCAACATGACATGTGGCCACTCCAGCCCCTTAGACGCGTGCAGGGTGGAAAGCGTCACCACATTTTGGTCTTTCTCGCGCTCGCTCAAGGTCGAAATCAGGGAGATGGTTTGGGCCACATCGAGCAGATTTTTGGTCTCATTGGTTTGCGCGCCGGTGGTATCTTCGATTTCACCGCCACAACGTCCAGCCATCCACTCGCAAAACTCCAGCACATTGCTCCAACGGGCTGCGGCCACTTTTTCGTTGTCTTCGCCGTCAAACAGGTGTTGTTCGTACCCAATTTCTTTCAGCCATGCCAACAAAAAGGTCAGCGCATCTTCTTTGCCAAGGGTGAGTCGGGCGCGGTGCTCCAAGTCATTGATGTAGCGCCCAAACTCGTGCAGGCCGGTGATGGCGCGTGCATTCACCGCGCTGGGCAAACTGCCCGCAAAAAGCGCTTCAAACAGGCTGAGTTTGTATTGCGTGGCAAAGGTGCCCAATTGCCCCAGCGTTTGGTGACCGATTCCGCGCTTGGGGGAGGTGATGGCCCGCAAAAAAGCAGGGTCATCGTCGTTGTTGATCCAAAGCCTGAACCAGGCACACAAGTCCTTGATTTCGGCTTTGTCAAAAAAGCTCTGCCCGCCAGACACTTTGTAGGGAATGTTGGCGCGTCGAAGGGCTTGCTCAAACGGCCGTGCCATGTGATTGGCGCGGTACAAAATGGCGAAGTCCTTGAACTCGCGGTGTTGAGATTCGACAGAGTGACCGCTGCGAATGGACTGAATGCGCGCGACGGCCCGATCGGCCTCGTGCTCTTCGTTGACCGCGTCAATGACCCGCACCGGCTCACCTTCGCCCAACTCGGAAAACAAGGTTTTGGGAAACAGCTTGGGGTTGGGCTGAATCACATGATTCGCGGCCCGCAAGATGGCGCTGGTGGAACGGTAGTTTTGTTCCAGCTTGATCACCTTGAGTTGCGGAAAGTCCAAGGGCAAGCGTTTCAGATTGTCCAGCGTGGCGCCGCGCCAGCCATAAATGGACTGGTCATCGTCACCCACCGCCGTGAAGCGAGCCCGCTCGCCCACCAAATGTTTCAAGACTTCGTATTGCGTGGCGTTGGTGTCTTGGTATTCGTCGACCAGCACATGGCCCATCTTGGCTTGCCAGCGCGCGCGCACTTCGGGAAAGTCGGCCAACAGCTTCAGGGGCATGCCAATCAGGTCGTCAAAATCCACACTTTGGTATGCGGCCAATCGGTCTTGGTACAGACCCATGATGCGGGCGATGACGCGGGCATTGTCATCGGGCGCTTGGGCTGCAGCCTGTTCGGCGTTCAGGCCCATGTTTTTCCAAAGACTGATGGTCCACTGCCATTGGCGCGCGGTGGCGGCATCGGTGGTGCCGCCGCAGTCTTTCAAGATGCTGGTGACATCGTCAGCGTCCATGATGCTGAATTGGGGCTTGAGCCCCAGCACCCCGCCGTCTTCGCGCATGATCCGAACGCCCAAGGCATGGAAGGTGCAAATCACCACGTCTTTCGCCGCCCGGCCAATCAATTGTTTGGCACGCTCTCGCATCTCGGCAGCCGCCTTGTTGGTGAAGGTGATGGCGGCAATTCGCTTGGGCTCTAAACCGGCTTCAATCAAGCGACCAATTTTGTGCGTGATCACGCGCGTTTTGCCAGAACCCGCCCCGGCCAACACCAAGCAAGGCCCCGACACATAGTTCACGGCTTCGAGTTGGGCTGGGTTGAGTCCGGCAGACATGGCAATAGGGAGTGGCGAGGCAAAGCGGGCCATCATAGCGGGTGATGGGCTGCGGTGACTGCGTCATCAAAGAACTTGTCTGAGCCAATGAATTTGACAGTCTGAAGCCGCTGGGGTGATCTTCAGAATGTCTTCCGATAAGAAGCACCCAAGGTGTAAGTCTCGAGCTTGCTCTTGGGTCCACCCAATCCCACTTGCAATGTCCACACCCCTGTATCTTGTTGAGCCAGTGCAAAACCCAGTGCAGCGTTCCAAGTGGTTCTTTCGGGTCTGGGCACATCGACCGTGCCCAATGCCGCTGGATTGGGGCCGATAGAGATGCGGAGGTCTTTGTCGTTCAGATCGCGGTCAATTGCCGCACGGCCGAAGAATCGCCATTGACCGACAGGCTTGGATTGAATCCAAGCGCCTCCCACAGTGAGCCTTTTGGAACGGTAAGTCAGATCACCGACACTCAAGGACATCGGACTGTCGGTCTCGGTAAAGCCATCGACGGACACTTTTTCTTGAGTCAAGCTGATGTAGGGGCCACCGAAGCCTTGCGCGATTTCACCGTTCCAACCTCCCCCGATACGCGTGCTGATGTAGGAACCTTGAGGGCTGCTGCGCGCGGTGATTGTTGTGGTGGGCAAGACCAGTTGGCGCGTGAAATCGCTGTGGTCGATGTCGCCGTAAGCAGCCGTTGCGTTGACATACCAATTTTGCGACAGCGCGACTGTGGTGTAGACCACCCCTAATGTGTCAGTCGTGTGCAAATGCCCTGTTTGATTGCCAAATTTCGAGTCGCCTTTGCTATAGGACAAAGCCCCACCCACCAAGGCATTCTTTGCCACCATTTTGTCCACACCGAAAGAAGTTTTGAAGGTGTTCGCTTTTACAGAAGGCTCAATTTGACTGGCGGACACATTGAAGTACCCGACTTCGGGACTGATGTAAACATGCACATCGCCCTCTTTGCGAAGCTGGCCATTGTGGTCAGCCAATGCACCCATATTCAGCCGACCTTCAAGGGATTGCGCGTGTTGCCGAATGGCCACCAGGGGTGCCACCACCAAAGCACCAGCTTGGGCGATCGCTTGAAGCCCCGAGTAAGCAAACTGACCAAAGAGCTGGTGTGCCTTGGCGCTGGGGTGTACGCCATCTGCAAAAAGATAGTTGTCTGGATTGCTGTTCAAGCAAGAAAGCGACGAGTTGAATGCATCGTTGGGTCCGGTAGGGGTGGGGTTCAAGCCGCAGGCCGTGCCCCCCAACGCGTTGGCATTGAAGCCGTATTTGACGGGATTGGCAATCACATCGCTGAGCAGTTTGTTCACATCCACCACCACAGCACCTGCTTGCGGGACAGTGCCCATGGCGGTCGAGTTGAAAGTGCTGCTCATCGCACTCAGCAATTGCCCCCCTTGCGCATTGGATTGCGCCACCAACTGGCCAAATGGCGTCTTTGCCAAATCGGGCAACAAAGCCACGGTGACAAACTTAGCGCCTGCGGCACGCAAACGTTGGACTTGGACAGCAACTGATCCCGCTTCGGTCGCAATCGCGGTCAGGCCTTGAGTGACCGTGGCCCCACCCGCAGAGATGGTGCCAAATTGCGTGAAGACATCATTCGCACCGGCCCACAAAAAAATCAAATCGCCGCTGTCCAAAGTAGGCTTCATCGCGAGCAATCGATCCACTTGGGTGGTCAGTGGCACCGTGGTGATGAGGTTTTGCGGTGCATAGCCAATGCCAATGGGATTGCTGACCCTGGCCCCGCCCTCGGCAAAAGCACCCCCCCCAATGTTGTTGGGGTTGATCTGGTTGGGGCGCAGGTCCAAGTTCAGTTGCTGAGCTAAATGCTCTACCCAAACCTTGCTGCTGCCATCGGGGTTGTTGTTCGTGAAGCGGTATTGCAACTGGGGCGGCGCGCCACCCAAAATCATGGCGTTGCTGTAGGTGCCTACATCTGACAGAGAGTCGCCCAAAGAAAAGATATTTTTAAACTCGACCGGCTGTGCTTGAGTGCCCATGCTCAACAGCGCCAAAGTTGAGGCGATGCTGACGATTGTCTTTTTCATGATTTGCTCCCTGATTGGCTGCGTAAATTAAACTAAAAGTAATATTTAAATCACAGTAATTACCCTTTAATGACAATAAATAGGTGCTTTTGCGGTGACTTGAGGGGATCAGGTGGCCGTCTTGAGTTGTCAGAAAACAATGTCCTCCACTACGCCAATCGCAGGACCTGACCTCTGTTGATGGTTGGCGTTGAACCATTGAGAAAACGCGGTAAGGCTGTCGAAGTCGCGACTCTCCACTTCTCTGGCGATGTCAAATTTGCCGCGACAATCGGCAAATGTTTGAAGTCTTGCGCGTCACGTTTCCGTTTTTCGCTCTGGTTTTTTGCGGCTACTTGGCGGCGCGCAAAGGGCTTTTGCCGCTGGAGGCGATTCCTGGGCTGAATGGGTTCGTGCTGTTTTTTGCGCTGCCGTGCATGTTGTTTCGTTTTGGCGCCAGCACACCGATTGCGCAGTTGTTAGACGCTGGGGTCTTTTTCACCTACTTGATGTGCGCCATGGTCATGGTGGGGTTCAGTGTGGCCGTCAGTCTGAACGCGCGCATCCGCTGGAACGATGCCTCTTTGGGGGCTTTGGTGGCGGCTTTTCCCAATACCGGGTTCATGGGGGTGCCTTTGTTGGTGGCTTTGTTGGGGCCAGAGGCTGCGGGCCCCGCCATCGTCACCATCGTGGTCGACATGGTGATCACCACGTCCCTGTGCGTGGCCCTCTCGCGCATGGACGCTGCCGGCGAACATGGTGCGGCCGTGGCCGCCCGAAAGGCGTTGGCTGGCGTGGTGCGCAACCCGATGCCGTGGGCCATTTCCTTGGGCGGCGCGTTTTCTTTTTGGAATTACGAGTTGATTGGCCCGGTGGGCAAAACGGTTGGTTTGCTCGCCGATGCCGCGTCCCCCGTGGCGCTCTTCACCATTGGCGCGGTGCTGGCCCGTTCGCAGTTGTTGGCCCATCAGCGCCCGCAAGGCCCTTTGCGCATGGGCGATTATTTGCCCGTGGCCTTGATCAAGTTGTTGCTGCACCCCGTGTTGGTTTTTCTGGTGGCGGGCACCGCGGTGCAATGGGGCGTGCCCATCAGCCCCTTTGCTTGGATGGTGATGGTGTTGGTGGCTGCTTTGCCCAGCGCCAGCAATGTGTCGTTGTTGGCCGAGCGATTGGGAGCAGACAACGGGCGCATTGCCCGCATCATTTTGGTCACCACAGCGGCCGCTTTTTTGACCTTTTCCGCCGCCGTGACTTTGGTCAAGCCCTGAACGCTCAAATGGCTTGAGGGTCCACATCCACCAGCCAGCGGATGACGCCTTTGTGCTCGGGCTGGCTGCGCAGTTGGTGCAACAGGTCGTGCAGGTGGCGCAGCATTTTTTGCAGCGCCATGCGGTTGGTGCTTTCCAGCAGCATTTGGGCACGCTCGACATCGGCCACGCGCTGCATGCTCATGGGCACTGCGGGGTAGACACTCACTTGCAACACCAGATCGGCTGTTTCTGCGTGGGCACTCAGTTGCAACTCCAATGCCTCACGTGCCGCATTCAACAGGGCTTGTGCGGCATCTTGGCTGCGCGCATCAGCTCGCAGCAAGGCCTGGTGGCTAATGGGGGGCAATTCAGCCGCACTGCGCTCGGCCAGTTCGCTGGCGGCGAAAGCAGGGTAGTCGTGTTTTTTGAGCGCCTCAAACAGCGCATGTTGGGGGTGAAAGGTTTGCACCCACATTTCACTGCTGGCGCTGTGCGCAGCGTCCCGCCCGGCGCGACCTGCGGCTTGCATGAGCAAAGCAAACAAACGCTCTGGTGCCCTGAAATCACTGGAGAAAAGAGCCGTGTCGGGATTGACGGCCGCCACCAAGGTGATGCGGCGAAAGTCATGCCCCTTGGCGATCATTTGTGTGCCCACCAAGATATCGACTTCGCCTGAATGAACAGAGGCCAATTGGCTTTCGAGTGCCCCTTTGAATCGTGTGGTGTCGGCGTCAATGCGCGCAATGCGCACAGCGGTCCCATCGGGCCGTTTCACATTCGCCAACAATTCGGCCAAGTGTTCTTCAAGCTGCTCAGTGCCGCGACCAATCGGTGCGATGTCGGGGTTGCCGCATTCGGGGCAAGCCCGGGGCACGCGTTCGGTCAGGCCGCAGTGGTGGCAGCGCAGTGTGCGGTCAATTTTGTGGAACACGCGATAGGCGCTGCAATGCTTGCATTCACTTTTCCAGCCACAGTCGGCGCAATGCAACACAGGGGCATAGCCACGGCGATTGAGCAGCAGCATGCTTTGCTCACCTCGCTTGACACGCTCTTGTAATGCTTCGACCAAGGGGGCAGAGAGCACCGTGCGTCGGGGTTGTTTGCTCATGTCCACCCGGCGCACTTTGGGCAATTGCCCCGTGCCAATGCGAGACGGCATGTGCAAGCGCAGATAGCGCCCGCCTTCGGCATCGGGGCGACTCTGGTGCCAGCTTTCAAGGGAAGGGGTGGCCGATGCCAAAAGCACCGAGGCATTTTGCAAGCGTCCTCGGTACACCGCCAGATCGCGCGCCGAATAGCGTGCGCCCTCTTGTTGCTTGTAGCTGGGGTCGTGTTCTTCATCCACCACGATGAGTTTCAAATGCGGCATGGAAGCAAAAATCGCCATGCGCGTGCCCAGCACGATACGGGCATGTCCGGCATGGGCCGCTAACCAGCCCTTGAGCCGTTGGGCAGGGGTCATGCCACTGTGCATGGAGACCACCGCTTCAGTTCCAAAACGCGCTTGCACCCGAGCTTCCAGTTGGGGGGTGAGGTTGATCTCGGGCACCATGAGCAAGGCTTGGGCTTGGGGATCGGCAGCGAGCATTTTCTCGACGGCTTGCAGATACACCTCGGTTTTGCCACTGCCCGTACTGCCAAACAACAAAAAGGGCCCTGTGTGATGGGCCATTTGGTGCAAGACCTGATGCTGCTCATCGGACAGAGGCGGGCCGGCTTGGCTTTGCACGCTGCGCTCGGTGTTTTGCTTATTGAGGCGACGTGCCAGTTGTTCTGAGCTCAGGTCACGCAGCTGGGGCGGCAGCGCCGACAAGGCTACCTCGCCCAATGAGCGTTGGTAATACTGTGCCGAAAACTGCACCAGCTGGCGCCAATGAATGTCGAGCGGCGCCAATCCGTCCAAGGCGCCCAAGACATCCCGCACGGCAGAGGCCGGCATGTCGGTCGGCGCGGCCTCTCGAACGGCCCAAACCACGCCCAGCACTTCGCGCCACCCCAACGGCACCCGCACCAGTTGGCCTGCTTGCAATGCTTCAGGGCTGCGGTAACTCAATAGCCCCCCCACCAGGCTGTGGGCCGGGGTCTGGACGGCAACATCGATCCAGTGGTGGGTGCTCACATTGTTCTCGGTAGTTTTGGTGGAATTAGGAAAATTAAAAGTTAGCTCAATTCTTGAAAATACACGTAAGTCATTGATTTGAAAGTACTTTGAGCATGATCCAAGAAAACTGTGGATAACTTTGGGGAAAACTCACAGGGATGGCGCTGGAAGCCTTGAAAATCAAGCCTTCCATTAAATTGCACATGCAATGTGCAAGATAAAAAAGTCAATGAAATCAATGACTTAAGGTTTTCACCCGGTGCAAAGCGAGCCGATCCAAATCACATAACCCGAGCCACAAGGAAAGTGTTTTTTTGTGCATAAGTCAAGGGGGTGAAGACCATTATTTTGCAAAAAAACCACTTTGCCTGCCGTTTTTTTATGCTAAGCGCCGAAAGCTTTTTGAGCTGCCAGAGGCTTTCAGACCCCGCAACTTACTTTTGACGCAAAGCCTTCGAATGGCTGTGCACCGTCTCCACCAGCGCCGAGACATGCTCGGGCGGGGTGAACTGGCTGATGCCATGGCCCAGGTTGAAGATGTGCGTGGGCCCCGTGGTGCTCGGGTCGGTGTGCGGTGTGCCAAAGCTGTCGAGCACGCGGCGCACCTCGCTGGCAATCTGCTCGGGCGGGGCAAACAACACATTCGGGTCGATGTTGCCTTGCAGCGCTTTGCCGGGCCCGCCTACACCGCCTCCCACTTGGGCCCGTGCTTTGCCCAAGTTCATGGTCCAGTCCAGCCCCAGCACTTCGCAGTCAAGCTGGCCCATCTCGGGCAGCCACAGGCCGCCGCCTTTGGTGAAGACGATGCGCGGGATGCGCACGCCCTCGTGCTCGGTCTTGAGCTGGGCCAACACGCGGGCGGT